>NZ_JAKWFI010000005.1:0-367371 GCF_029522175.1 Paenibacillus sp. P2(2022)
GACCGGGATGGACGTACCGCTGGTGTACCAGTTGTTCCGCCAGGAGCACCGCTGGGTAGCTATGTACGGAAGGGATAAGCGCTGAAAGCATCTAAGCGTGAAGCCCCCCTCAAGATGAGATTTCCCAATTAGTAAGACCCCTTGAAGACGACGAGGTAGATAGGTTGGGGGTGGAAGTGCAGTAATGCATGGAGCTGACCAATACTAATCGGTCGAGGGCTTATCCTAAAGATAAGGCGCAATGAAGTTTCGGATCCAGTTTTCAGGGTGTAACCTTGAAACAAATGTTAATATTCCCTGATAGCTCAGTTGGTAGAGCACTCGACTGTTAATCGAGTTGTCACAGGTTCGAGTCCTGTTCGGGGAGCCATATGGAGAGGTGTCCGAGTTGGCCGAAGGAGCACGATTGGAAATCGTGTAGGCGCCAAAAGCGTCTCGAGGGTTCGAATCCCTCTCTCTCCGCCAGAATTATTTTATAGTATGGCCCGTTGGTCAAGGGGTTAAGACACCTCCCTTTCACGGAGGTAACAGGGGTTCGAATCCCCTACGGGTCATAAAAAAATAATCACAAAAAGTTGCAATAAAAAGTTTGTTGTGGTATAATATGAAAAGTGTTCCGTTGAGGAGGCTTAGCTCAGCTGGGAGAGCATCTGCCTTACAAGCAGAGGGTCGGGGGTTCGATCCCCTCAGCCTCCACCATTTAAAAAGTAAATACTTATTACTGTCGCGGGGTGGAGCAGTTCGGTAGCTCGTCGGGCTCATAACCCGAAGGTCGCAGGTTCAAATCCTGCCCCCGCAACCAATTTAAATCTATTATGGAACTGTGGTGTAGAGGCCTAACATGCCTGCCTGTCACGCAGGAGATCGCGGGTTCGAATCCCGTCAGTTCCGCCATTAGTAATACATTGCTTGGTAAAGAGTCTTATTGTGAGGCTCGGTAGCTCAGTCGGTAGAGCAGAGGACTGAAAATCCTCGTGTCGGCGGTTCGATTCCGTCCCGAGCCACTTTTAATTGAATAGTTTTTGTGCCGGTGTAGCTCAATTGGTAGAGCAACTGACTTGTAATCAGTAGGTTGGGGGTTCAAGTCCTCTCGCCGGCACCATTTTGGAGGATTAGCGAAGTGGCCAAACGCATCAGACTGTAAATCTGCTCCCTTACGGGTTCGGTGGTTCGAATCCATCATCCTCCACCAGTTTTATAGGGGCATAGTTTAAAGGTAGAACAACGGTCTCCAAAACCGTTGGTGTGGGTTCAATTCCTGCTGCCCCTGCCAATTACTTCTTTTCCTGTGGCGGTCGTGGCGAAGTGGTTAACGCACCGGACTGTGACTCCGGCATTCGTGGGTTCAAGCCCCATCGGCCGCCCTTTCTTATTGGGGATTAGCCAAGCGGTAAGGCAACGGACTTTGACTCCGTCATGCATAGGTTCAAATCCTATATCCCCAGCCATCTTATGCGGACGTGGCTCAGCGGTAGAGCATCGCCTTGCCAAGGCGAGGGTCGCGGGTTCGATTCCCGTCGTCCGCTTAGTTATATTCTGGCGCCATAGCCAAGTGGTAAGGCAAAGCTCTGCAAAAGCTTTATTCCCCAGTTCAAATCTGGGTGGCGCCTCCATAATTAAATATGCCGGCGTGGCGGAATGGCAGACGCGCTCGACTCAAAATCGAGTGGGAAACCGTGGAGGTTCGAGTCCTCTCGCCGGTATTAACTAAAAAAGTTCATTAGAGACATTCTCTAATGAACTTTTTTTATTTGAGCTTTAGTACCCCACTCATTGCTTGAGCTGAAGACACCTTTGAGTTGTATTCCAAATGCGAATAAATATTTGCCGTTGTTGCATAATCGCTGCGGAACCATTCCTGAACTCCTTTCATGCTTACTCCTAATACATCTACATAAATATACTCCAGGTATTCAAGACAATAAGAATTGTCAGAAGATAAGCGATAGGATTCCTGTTATTCCTTCATACGAATCAGAAGCTCATAGAACGTGTCTCACCAATGGCAGTATATGGCGACTGGCTTTATTATTGGTTCGGTCCTTTTCATCATCTCTTGCCATTGAAGCAAAAAGTCTGCGAACAGCCTTTAGCTATTACCGGATGGAGTAGCCGCTTTTACTCTTGCAGCATATCTTCGTTTTCAACCGCGAGTGCTTGTCCTTCCATATGATAATTCTTCCTGGCTTCCTGAAGCAAGATTTCGGCTCTTTTCTTGGTTCCTTTTATCTTAAGCCCCGTAGGGATCCATTTTGGTTATCGTTTACCATTCTCATCTTTACAGTTAGGCGGATGTCCCGTTGCGCTTTCTCCTCTTCCAACAACTCCAGAGGGTGAACCCGCTCCTTTTTCAAATACCAGTTGAGCTTCGGAATGGATTTGCTACAAAAGTGGTAGCTAATCCGCCGATGGATTGCTTTAGCGCCCAGAAGGTGCATTTGATTTTGAACTGGGCGGATAAAGTTCGATGATCTAGGTCATCTCCAGTGTCAGATCGGTGCTGGCTAGAATGGAGCATCGCCTGTTCGGATTCACCAGCAAAAACCACAGTTTTTGGTATACTCTTTGGCCTCATAACATATCCAGACACAGGTAACTGACTGATTATTCATTGCTATACATGCTCACGATAGCGTACTCAAACGCGGCGATACGGCTTTAAAACAGCTCGGCCAAGCACCACCTTTGTCCTCTTTTACGATAGCGCCCCCGGTCTTTGGCAGGTGTACCATGACGTTCATAGGCAACGGTATTGGACTTCTTGGCTTCGGTTACCAGATCCATCCGGGTGCTGCCGAATTGGTTCCATTGTTCAACCCCCGCAAAGCAGGATTGATCAGAGGTATTCAAAACCATTTCCAGAACGTGCCCTAGTCAAAACACAGCCTGAGGCCGATGACAATGACAACAAATCCATGGTGAAAAGTGCCTCCAAAATTGTATCACATTTAACACAATTGATATTGATAATCAATATCAATTGTGTTAATATAACTTTGTTTACTAGTGAACAAAAATAATCTAATGGTGACACTAAACTTGGTCTGCAACTACTACAAAAGAGGGGAGATTGGGAAATTGGAGTTTCAAAATCATTTTAAAGGTCATCTTTACGAGCAATATATTAAAATGCTACATCTGAATGAGCTGTATACTGAACAAGAAATTAACTCGTTTCGGCAACAGGCCAGAAAGTACCAGATTGACATGCTCTCCAACAATATTACTAGTGTACACGTTATTGATTGCATTGGTGATTATGAACCGATAAATCATACCAGGATTGTGGAGAAGATGGGGTTGTCCAAAGCTAGTATTACTAAAATTAGTGCAAAGCTGCTGGAAATGGGCTTCATTATGAAAAGTCAACTGAACAGCAATCGTAAGGAGATTTACTTTAGTTTAACGGATAAGGGAAGACACGTTTATCATTTGCATAAAGAACTGCACAAAGAAAAAGAAGAAAGGTTTTACCAATTCATTGAATCCTATTCAGAGGTTGAGCTGCAGACTATTGGAAAATTTATGAGTGATTTGGTGGCGCGTGCCGAAGAATACTCCGAAGGGAAGTTTATGATAAATGACGACATTAAGGATTGAGGAATTAAGATCCAAGATTGAAGGGAAAGAAATTTTAAAAGGGCTCACACTGGAGATTCATGGCGGAGAGATTCATGCGATTATGGGGCCTAATGGGACGGGGAAAAGTACATTGGCTTCAGCTTTAATGGGCCATCCCAAATATGAGGTTACTGGCGGTAAGGTGACATTGGACAATGAAGACCTTCTGGAGATGGAGGTGGATGAGCGTGCCCAGGCAGGCTTGTTCCTCGCTATGCAATACCCAAGTGAAATTGCTGGCGTGACCAACTCGGATTTTCTCAGAAGTGCCATCAATGCACGGCGTGAAGAAGGCGATGAGATATCCTTAATCCGTTTTATCCGTGAAATGGAGAGCAAAATGAAGGGGCTGGAGATGAACCCGGAATTTGTGCATCGTTATTTGAATGAGGGATTCTCTGGCGGTGAAAAAAAGCGGAATGAGATTTTGCAAATGATGCTACTTGAACCCAAGTTTGTGATCCTGGATGAAGTGGACTCAGGGCTTGATATTGATGCACTGCGTATTGTGGCCAATGGCGTAAATGAGATGCGCAGCCCGGATAGAGGCTTTTTAATCATCACCCATTATCAACGACTGTTGAATTATATTACCCCGGATTTTGTGCATGTCATGATGCAAGGCCAGATAGTTAAATCTGGCGGTCCGGAGCTTGCCCACCGTTTGGAGGCTGAAGGGTACGATTGGGTGAAGGAGGAACTTGGGATTACGGATGAGACGGTAAGGGAAGCTTAAAAGCCGGAGAGGAGGAACAGCACGTGGATATACAAGCTAGAGTTTCAATGAATGTGGACGATTTACGCGCATGGTCAAGTGCTAAGGATGAACCTCGTTGGCTGATTGAACGCCGCGTTCATGCACTCGAACTGGCAGGGACGCTGGAGTTGCCTAAAGTGGAGAAAATCAATCTTGAAAAATGGGATATCTACGAAAGTGGAGATTACAAAGCTGAGAATGCGTGGTCTAGTTTGGAGGAAGCGCCGGAGGTTGTTCGAGGTTTGGTTACTTCTCCGGTGAAAGGCGGACTAATCGTTCAGTTCAACTCGGATGTAGTGTATACGAAATTGTCCGAGAGCTTAGCCGCCCAGGGAGTCATTTTAACGGATCTGCATACTGCGGCAAAAGAGCATGAGGAGCTGGTTCAACGTTATCTCTTTCAGGCAGTAAAGCCAGAAGAACATCGTTTATCTGCTGCACACAGTGCCTTATGGAGTGGTGGCGTTTTTCTATATGTCCCAGACGGTGTAGAGGTTGAAGCACCTATTCAAGCGATCTTTCTTAACGATACAAGCGGTGTGTGTTTTGCTCCTCACGTCTTAATTGTGGCAGGGAGCAACAGCAAGATCACTTATGTGGATAATTGTGTATCGAGTGGTGATGATGTCAAGGTATTGCATAACGGTGTGACGGAGGTCTTCGCGGGGGCGGGCTCAAAGGTGCAAGTAGCTTCGGTTCATCAGCTTGCTGCAACTACAACAGATTTCACCCAGCGACGGGCGGTCGTTCTTGCTGATGGGGGTGTGGAATGGATTATCGGTGAGATGAACAATGGTTATACCGCCAGCGATACCAAGACTTTGCTACAAGGCAACGGGGTGGTCTCCGACAATAAGGTAATTGCTATTGGCACGGGTAATCAAAAATCGAGCTATACAACTCAAGCTCAGCATTTTGGCAGAAGCTCGGTAAGCCAGATGATTACGCGTGCAGTCATGCTTGAAGAAGCTACGGCCATTATCAATGGCATTACAAAGATTGAAAAAGGTGCAACCCATTGTGATGGTCAGCAAACAGAACGCGTGCTTATGCTAAGTCCTAAAGCTCGCGGCGATGCCAATCCGATCCTGCTGATAGATGAGGATGATGTAACCGCGGGTCATGCTGCATCCGTGGGGCAAGTAAATGCAGAGCAAATCTATTATCTGATGTCGCGCGGGATATCAAGGAGTGAAGCCGAACATCTTGTTATTTTCGGATTTCTCGCTCCTGTCATTTCGGAGATCCCGCTGGAAGGTGTTCGTAGTCGCCTAAAAGATTTAGTGGAAAGCAAGCTCGGCAGATCATAGCAAATCAAAATGATTCTTGAAAGGTTAAAAAGGAGTGATACTAATGGCTAAAAAAGCACCAGATATGGGCGAATATAAATATGGGTTTCGCGACAAGCACCAGTCTATTTTTCAATCTGGAAAAGGTCTGACGGAAGAGATTGTCCGGGAAATTTCCCGGATCAAGGAAGAGCCGGAGTGGATGCTCAATTTTCGGTTGAAAGCTTTGAATCAATTCTACAAAATGCCGATGCCTGAATGGGGAGCGGATTTGACCGGGCTAAATCTTGATGACATCCAGTATTACGTTCGCCCTTCTGAAAAACAGGGAAAGACCTGGGAGGAGGTTCCTTCCGAGATCAAAGCAACCTTTGACAAGCTGGGAATCCCTGAAGCGGAGCAAAAGTTCCTGGCGGGCGTATCCGCTCAATATGAGTCGGAAGTAGTTTATCACAGCATGCGGAAAGAACTGGAGGATCAGGGCGTTATTTTCCTTGATACGGATACTGCATTAAAGCAATACCCCGAAGTGTTTAAGCAACATTTTGGGACGATCATCCCTCCCGCAGACAATAAATTTGCGGCGCTTAATAGTGCGGTTTGGTCAGGCGGTAGCTTTGTATACATTCCGAAGGGTGTTCATTGCGAGGTTCCTATACAAGGTTATTTCCGTATTAATTCTGAAAATATGGGTCAATTCGAGCGGACATTAATTATTGCCGAAGAGGGCAGCTTTGTCCATTATGTTGAAGGATGTACAGCACCTATTTATAGTACCAGTTCTTTGCATAGTGGAGTTATTGAAATTATTTGCCGGAAAGATTCCCGTGTCCGTTACACGACCATTCAGAATTGGGCTCCTAATATCTACAACTTGGTAACCCAAAGGGCTGTGGTAGAAGAAAATGCCACAATGGAATGGGTGGACGGCAACATCGGCTCCAAGGTAACAATGAAGTATCCGGCAGTATTATTGAAAGGACGGGGAGCCAAGGGGTCCATCCTGTCTATTGCCGTAGCCGGTAAAGATCAGCATCAAGATGCTGGCGCGAAGGTAATTCACCTTGCTCCCGAGACAACATCTACGATTATATCCAAATCCATCAGCAAGCAGGGCGGAAAAGTAAACTACCGAGGGTTGTCCAGCTTCAGCCGCGATTCCGCAGGGTCTAAGTCCAATATTAAGTGCGATACGTTGATATTGGATAACATGTCAACATCAGATACGATTCCATACAATGAAATTAAAAACGATCAGATTACTTTGGAGCACGAGGCAACAGTATCCAAAGTGTCTGAGGAACAATTGTTTTACTTAATGAGCCGCGGGCTTACAGAACAAGATGCTACACAAATGATTGTAATGGGCTTTATTGAACCGTTTACCAAAGAATTGCCAATGGAATATGCCGTTGAAATGAATCGGTTGATTCAATTTGAGATGGAAGGAAGCATCGGTTGATTCATTAATTTAATAGATCAAACCTTTATCATTCTTTAAAGAGGTGCTAGTAATGAAGAAAAATAAATCGGACGATTCAGAACTAGCTCAAATTACCCGAGAGATACGAAAACTTCAATTCTGCCTCCATATGCTGTCAGGATTGAGCGCAAGTTGTGGTGTGATGATACCTTTAGACTCTATTCATACGCTTATAAGGGAACTTTCGGATCAAGAGGTTACTCTTAGGCAAAAAGCAAAGGATTACTCAGACGATCTAGGATGAAAAAAGGTCTGAATGACGGTTGGTAAAACAATGGGAGGAGTTGACATAATGGATGAAAATGGAGTTTTATTCGATGAAGTATCGGAAGTTCTTCTCAAACTACGTCCTTTCTTACTGCGTGACGGTGGAGATGCTGAACTGGTCGAAGTTGAGAACGGTATAGCAAAATTAAGATTTTTGGGAGCATGCAATGGTTGCCCAAGTGCTACGATTACGTTAAAGGTTGCTATTGAGCGCGCAATTCTTGAGGAAATTGATGATATTAAAGAAGTTGTACAAGTATTCTAAAATTCCTCGATACTGAGCAACTGAGTTAGTCCTGTCGCAGACCATAGCTACGGAAGTTGATCCCGCTGCTCAATACCAAAGTACATCGACAGATTACCTTGCGGGTAGAAATCGACGAACAGCGCTTTTTTCCCTTCGTCAAACAAGGTATTATCAAGATTTAATTCGATATCGAGTGGGAAACCGTGGAGGTTCAGTCCTCTCGCCGGTATACACAAAAGGGTGATAAAATGCTTAAAGGCATTTTATCACCCTTTTTATTAATTGCATTCTCAATTTCGGCTACATAATTAATCGGGTGTCAGATGAATGAAGATAAGAACTTCACATAGTTTCTTTTCTAAATAGTATATTTGACTGTGACTTTGAGGTTGTAGTAGGATAATGGTACTGAAAAAACATTTATAGTTTATTAAGTGTAAAAGAAATGAGGAATGCATATGCAAGAAAGAATTTTGGAAGCTTTCGTAGAGGAAGTTCATGAGAATGGATTGAAATTTACTATGGATGATCTTGCGAAAAGACTTGCCATCAGTAAGCGTACGTTGTATGAAAATTTTTCGTCTAAGACTCTTATTTTAGAGACACTTATTGAGCGTACAAATGATGATATGATTCAAAAGACGGAGCAAATTATCCAAAACAATGAATTATCTTTGTTAGAAAAGATTAAGCAGTCGATTAGGGTTATGCCGCTGTATTATAAGTTTTATGATTTAAGAATTTTGGACCAGATGAAAAAGTATTATCCTGAGCAATGGAAAAGAGTACATGCTGATTTAAATGATTGGTCTCCGATCAGAACATTAATTCAGGAAGGTATTCGAGAAGGAATTATTGTGAATAAAAATGAGGCTCTAATCATGAAGCTAATTATTGATTCAGTGAATTTAACGCTTGATCAGCGTTTCTTTCTGGATAACAGTGTGACGGTAGAGGAAGCAACTTATTCCATTGTAGATATATTGTTATTTGGGTTAGTCGAAAAACAAAAATAGCCTAATAATATGTGTGTATTAAAAGAGGCTATTTTTTTATATGAAAACTAATAAAACAATTAAAGTTTTTTTGTTTTTGAAGCTAGGATACTGAAATTAACTACTGATAAATAAAAGGGGTTCTGAAAAGGAAGGGTGGAAATATGTCTATACTAACAAGAAATCGGGGAGCAATGCTGTTATTGATGCTTAACATTTTTTTAGCATTCATGGGGATTGGATTAGTCGTTCCTGTTTTACCTAAATTTATAAGTGAGCTAGGGATGAACGGTTCTTCAATGGGACTAATGGTTGCAGCCTTTGCGCTGACACAGCTTTTATTATCACCTTTGTCAGGAAAGTTGTCTGACCGTTATGGACGTAAAAAGTTGATTGTTTCTGGGATGTTTATTTTCATGCTGTCAGAGCTTGTTTTTGGATTGGCGAGTTCTGTTCCTACCTTGTTTGTTGCACGAATCATGGGCGGGGTAGGGGCAGCGTTGCTTACACCTTCTATAATGGCCTATGTCGCTGATGTGACCTCGTTTGAGGAAAGAGGCAAGGGTATGGGAATGATCAATGCAGCGATTAACACAGGCTTCATAATCGGGCCAGGGATTGGCGGTTTGCTTGCAGCCTATGGAATACGTATTCCCTTCTTTGCGGCGGCAGGTGCTGCAGGAATAGCGGCTATTTTGTCTCTGTTCGTGCTGCCTGAGTCTTTGAGCAAGGAAAAACAACAGTACAATAGAGAGCTTCCGCGTGAAAAAGAAAACCTTTTACAGCAATTTGCCAAGTCCTATCAATCTCCGTATTTCATGGGCTTGCTCATTGTATTTGTCGTTGCTTTTGGATTGGCGAATTTTGAAACGGTATTTGGACTGTTTGTTGACCATAAATATGGTTTTACACCGATGGATATTGCCATCATTATAACGACAGGGTCTATTTTGGGGGCAGTTGTTCAAGCAACTATATTTGGTTGGATCATTAACCGTTTTGGTGAGAAAAAAGTAATTCACCTTTGCTTGGCTATTGGAGGACTGTTTATTTTCCTAACTTTATTTGCCGAGCAGTACGTGATGATTATGCTGACGACTTTTATCATTTTTCTGGCTATGGATATCCTTCGCCCAGCAGTAAGCACTTCTCTATCGCGGCAGGCTGGGGATGAGCAAGGGTTTGTAGCGGGTATGAACTCGTCCTATACCAGCTTGGGGAATGTAATTGGACCGTTAGTTGCAGGACTGCTGTTTGATGTTCATATTAATTTGCCTTATATGGTGGCAGCGGTAGCCTTATTTGCTTGTCTCGTCCTTTCACTACGCTCTAAGCATGCAGGAAAGCGACACTCAACAACCCTTGCAGCAGAGCAGCGTAGAAGTGGTTAGCCGCAGGTCTATATTCACCCCCGACTTAGGTCTAGGTTCAAAAACCGTCTGGGGTCCGTTTTGTCAAACGTTAGGTCAGCGTACAATAAGGACATAAGCAAGACACAGTGAAAGGCGGTGAGAGATGATGAGAGTTAACAAAGGGAATGGGTTAGCCATTGTACTGATCGTGTTGGGTTCGATTATGCTGCTCGGTAAGTTTACTCCGTTTTTCGGTCACTTTGTAGGACATCTGATTGGTTACTTAATTCCGATAGCGATGATTATGCTGGGGTACTACGGTGTGAAAAGAGGTAATGCGCTCTTCGGTTGGATCGTGCTTGTGCTCGGGGTACTGATTTTACTGGGCAAGCTGTCCTGGCTTATTGGACCACTGCTGGCAATCGGATTAATCATATTTGGTGTATCCATGCTGAGTGACCGTAGAAGACGCTACTGAATGTGACAGTTTGAGGATGAAGAAAAATGTACGAAAGCAAAGAGCAAGAAATGATGAAAATACGAACTTGTGAAAGGAGTAGACGCCAATGAGTGTTTTTCGAAGAATGCGTGATATTACGGTAGCAACCTTCAATGAGCATTTGGAACAAAGTCAAGATCCGGTACAACTCATTGACCAGTTTCTATATAATACCCGTCAGGAAATCGCCGAAGCGGAAAAGCTTCATCAGCAGTATGCAGTGCATACAAGACAAATGAAGCAGCAGTTGGATCATGCATTGTCCATGCAGGCCAAACGGGAGGAACAAGCGCTTCTGGCTTTGAAAGCAGATGAGGAACACGTCGCAAAGCTAGCCCTTCAGGAAAAAATGCTGTATGCAGAAAAAGAAGAGCAGTATAGAGAACTGTGGGAGCAGAGCCGTGAATCATTACGTGAATTGGAGCAACAGCTGGATACATTAAAGACAGAATACCAAACGGTACACAGTAAGCGTCAGTATTACGCTGCACGTGTACAAACGTTGAGACTCCAGCAGCAAATGAACGAACGGGCAGGTACATACGGTGGACGAAATGTTCCCCGAATGTTCAACCGCTTGGAAGACCGGGTAGCCGATATGGAAGCAGAAACGATGAGTCTGCGTGAATTGCGTCGGGGTGAGGAGTATACAAGGGATGCTCACAGCGGTGGATCGCTGCTCGAACAAGAGTGGGCGAGATTGAAAAGCAAGCTGAACAACAGCGGGAAGGAGTAAGTAAATTATGACCCGAATTTACCGATCAAGCCGGGATAGAGTATTAACTGGAGTATGTGGCGGTCTTTCTGACGCAACAGGAATGGACTCAACTTGGATACGTATTCTGGTTGTGATCAGTTTCTTTATTACAGCAGGCACCACATTTATGATTTATGTGATTGCAGCGTTGGTTATTTCCAAGGAACCAAGATCTCCTTACGATGGAGGATTCGGTCCAGATAGCGGTCCCTATACCCAGCAAGATCCGCGCTATTATGGCGGTAGTAATACTAGAACACAGTACGGACAAGGAACTGGTTACAATCAAGGCGGAGCATACGGCAACTCGAACCCGTTTGGTCAGGATGCCCGCTATTCATCCAAATTTAATGCAGGACACAACAGTGATCTGGATTCCATGATGGAAGATATCGAGAAAAAAGCAATGAAAAAGGAACTGGAAGAGTTACGTAAAAAAGTAGAGCAATTCGAGAAGGGAGAACGTAAATAATGGGAATCTTTAAAAGAATGAAGGATATGACAAGAGCATCGGTGAATGAAATGTTGGATAAAGTTGAAGATCCGATTATCATGTTAAATCAGTACTTGCGTGATATGGAGGCAGAAATTCACGAGGCTGAGGTAACAGTCGCCAAGCAAATGGCAAATGAGCGTCGTATGAAACAGCGCTTGGAGGAGGCTGTACGTGTATCCAATGAGCGCGAAAAGCAGGCCGAATCTGCATTGCGAAATGGCCAGGAAGAAGTAGCCCGCAAGCTGCTGGGCGAGAAGATTTATTTTGTGCAAAAGCAGGATGAATACCGTGACTTGCACACTCAAGCTGAGCTTCAAGCGAAAGAACTGGTACAGCAGCTTCATGGAATGAAGGATGAATTCTACAAAATGCGCAATAAGCGTAATGAGCTGGTATCCCGTGCTCAAATGGCAAAAGCCAAAAAGCAAATGTCGCAAATCAATAGCTTGCACACGATTGAAAGCGGGTCTGCTTCGCTGGGCTTCCACCGCATGGAGGAAAAAATCATGCAAATGGAGGCGGAAGCTGACGTACTGCGTGCCCCTTATCGTCAAGCACCGGGAGAGGCATATGTTAATCCCGCAGAAGCTGAAAAACAATTTAAAGTGGATGAGCAGCTTCAACAATTGAAGTCCAAAATTCAGACAGGTGCTAAACCTGTAGATATGAAGAAGGACTAACTACTCGGAACCCAAACATTATGATATGCTGTATAGATGGACACTGACCAATAACAGTGCTCAATCTGTATGGTTCGGGAAGCCATATGGCGATAAATTGCGCCACTATGGCTTTTCCTTCCTGTATAAACAAAAAAGGGGGTGCAGCATGGAGAGAAGAAAATCAGCCTTGGCACTGGCAGGGATTGGCATCGGGATTATCGTTTTATTCGGTCAGTGGATTGGGTTCCTCTCCGTGTTTGCACTGGTCCTAATGTTGGCGGGAATATATAAGATTCGCAATTCCAAAATCAAAAAGGGCTATACGATGCTTGCCATCGGTGCTGGTCTACTGGTGCTGGATCATTTGTTCTTGTTTGTGGTGATCACATTGGCTTCGCTGGCTGTGTTCTATTCACGTTCCAGAAAGCTGCATAAAGGTCAAAGCTCCATATTCAAACACAATTTCATTTCCAATCACAAATGGGATGAAGTGCCGTGGAGCTTGCGCAGCACAAGCATATGGCATGTGGTTGGGGATGTGGATGCTGACCTGACGCTGGCTCTTCCAGAGGAACGTGAGCCCGTCATATTTTTACAGGGGATCTTCGGTGACATTGACATCACGCTGCCGGATAATTACGGTGTAGAGGTGGAGATGTTCGTATTGTTCGGGCAGATTCAGTTCGACCGGGACCATGAGGCAGGGATGCTCAATCGACTGGTGTGGAAGTCTCCTCATTTTGAGCAGAGTGAATATAAAGTGAAGTTTGTCGTTTCGTACCTGGCGGGCGATGTCCGCATTCGATTTTATTGAATCAGGAGGAACCGGGATGAATCATAAAAAAACGTCCAACATGGTAACCCGCAGTATGGGTGAAGGTATCCTCCTGTGTGTTGTTGTGGGCGTAGTTGTCTTTTATATGCTGTATACATATGGATATGTGAAGTCGTTCCCAACCTGGGGAATGATACTGAAAGTAGCAGGAGCCGTTATACTGGTATTGATTGGTACAGGCGCAATGTACGGATTTTATGAAAGCTATCGCTTTAAAAGCAGACTGGAAATGTTAAGAGAGACATTGCTGATGTGGGAAAAGGGCACCCCTGCACGTGAGTTGCCCCCCCTAGGGCATGATGAGCTTGGCAGGCTGGGAGAGCAGTTGGAAAGAATCGGGCGTAAATGGCAGGAACAAGTTACGTCTTTACAACGCTTATCTACAGATAATGCTCAGCTGGCAGAACAGGCACGAATGACTGCGATCGTAGAGGAACGGCAGCGGCTGGCCAGAGAGTTGCATGATGCAGTATCGCAGCAATTGTTTGCTATTTCAATGACAGCGACGGCTGTGGGCAGGACGCTGGACAAGGATTTTGATAAAGCGCAGCGTCAAGTTGCATTAATTGAAGAAATGTCTTCCGTGGCACAATCTGAAATGCGGGCGTTACTCCTTCATCTACGGCCTGTCTATCTGGAAGGGAAACGGCTTGAGCAGGGTTTGCGTGATTTGGTACAGGAATTACAGGCAAAAGTACCAATGGAGATTGATTTTGAGATGGAAAGCGGAGTACAGTTGGTTAAAGGCATTGAGAATCACTTATTTCGCATTGTTCAGGAAGCGATGTCTAATACATTGCGCCATGCCAAAGCAACTCGTATGGAAATTCGTATCGTGCAGCGCCCGGATTCCATTAGGCTGACGATTCGGGATAATGGTATTGGTTTTGAAATGGATGAGAAAAAGCAGACATCATATGGATTATCCACCATGCAGGAGCGGGTCAGTGAAATTGGGGGAGCTATTCAGTATATAACGGCTCCGGGAAAAGGGACACGGATCGAGGTGTCTGTGCCAGTTATTTATGATGAAAGCGGAAGGAACGATGATCATGGAAACGGAATTACCGATTAGCGTACTGCTGGTAGACGACCATGAAATGGTGCGGATCGGGCTTGCGGCAGTGCTGGGGACAGAAGAAGGGATTGAAGTGGTCGGCGAGGCTGGAAGCGGAGAAGAAGGCATACGGTTAGCATCAGAATACAAGCCAAATGTGATTTTAATGGATTTGGTCATGGATGGCATGGATGGTATTGAAACGACACGCCAAGTGACACGCCTGCTTCCAGAGACAAAGGTGATTGTACTGACGAGTTATTTGGATGATGAGAAAATGTACCCGGTCATTGAGGCAGGTGCATTCAGTTATTTGCTCAAAACGTCTCGTGCTTCCGAGATTGCGGATGCGATCCGTGCAGCTGCACGCGGACAGTCCGTACTCGAGTCACAGGTGGCCTCTAAGATGATGAATCGATTCCGCCAGCCACAGGCTGAAGCGCCCGCGCATACAGAGCTAACAGATCGTGAGATGGAGGTTCTTCGCTTGTTGGCACAAGGGAAGTCTAACCAGGATATCGCAGATGAACTGATTATCGGGATTAAGACGGTAAAATTCCATGTCACGAACCTTCTCGCCAAATTAGGAGTGGAGGACCGCACACAGGCGGCAATCTATGCCTATAAGAACGGCTTAGCAGAGTAGATTATAAAACGACGAACACAAAAGAACCGGAGACGATGAATGGTCCTCCGGTTCTTTTGTGTTCTGAAATACGGCGTTTAGATAAGGAGGAATAGAAAGGCGATTAAAGCCAGATCTAATGCAAGCCCTGTCCCGTATCCATATCTGCCGCGATAGCCTGCTCTGCCATTTGCATAATTTCCATTTCCGTTTGAGCCAAATTCGCCTACGTTATAAGGAAAGTATGGATTTAGAAGTTCGTCGGGCGGTCTATTAAAGGCATTTAGCTTGGCAGAAGGGCGAGCTTTGTTTTTGGAATTCCTTTTTTTCTTTTTAGAGGAGATTTTTTTAGCTTTTTGTTTTCCTTTGTTACTGTAGCTTCCGGCATAGAGACTACCAGGAAAGGAGGATGGATATCCGTTCAACATCAGCTTGCCTTTGCTACACCCGCTTAAGATGCCGATGTGTCGTGTACCATCACGCATGACGGCACAAACCATCCGTCCGCCATGAGGTGCCACACTGGCTTCATTTACTGGATAAATGGGAAACATGATTTCACCTCTTTTGGTGTAAGATGCGTTGTGATTATAGTCTATTCTTATAGTGCCTACGGTGTATGGTCGAACACCCAGTAGGCGAATGAATATTTCTGAACGGTTGTGCTGACTTCCTCTGCGTATAAAACCTCTGGCAACGGGCATGCTATTGATAGATTCATAGATTTCAATCGAGCCGAAAAAAGAAGCATTCTATCGTGGATATGCGGAGAACGTATGGTTATGGAGGGGAAGGAACGTCCATGTTAAAAGCAGAGATGATTAAAAAGGGAGTTATTGCGATTTTGGTATTAGGAACGGTGTTGGTACTGGCTGGCTGGCGTTACGGAACTCTTCAGACCAACGGAACTGATTCCCGCGAGGCAGAAACGGCTTTACGCTCGTTGTTATTCCTATCGGATCAAACCCCGGGTACACTGGATAAGCTAGTTGTAAAATGGCAAGGCGATTGGATTCCTAATCATGAAGATCCGGCAGATATAGCGGCACAGATAGCTGATCAACTGAATATACCCACAGCAAGTAAACTCGTGGAAAATGGACATACACTTTATCGTTCTGTTCGTGATCGTGAGGATTTGAAAATTCGTTTAAATGTGATGGAACGTCAAACTGGACAATGGTATGTAGTCGTTCAGCTGGAAAGCAGTGATACAGGACGTGAGCAATTGATTCAGCTTCATAAGCTTTGTGCTGAGCAATTAAATTCTATAGGGGTGCAAGCGCAGTGGAACACCTCCGTTCAGCGTTCGCTGCAAGCAAAGGAAAGCGTGGATCAACTGATGAAACGGACAGAAGCGAGCTTAGCAGGGACCATCTCTATGCAGGCTAAAGAAAGATACACAGATGTAAACACAGTAGCCGTATCTTATGAAGCTCCAGACCTGCCATTAATGGTTCAAAGCGGTGAGCATCAAGTCCAGATGCAGATGGCTGTACATGAAAATAAGGAGCAGCAGGATAAACGTATAACACTCGGTTTTCCGCTTATCACGATTGAATACTGACTTATAAGGTAAATTTATGATTCATCGGATAGCTTATCCATGTAGAATATGTTAAAATGTCATCAAATCTTTAGTTCCATGTTTTTCGAAAATCAAGTATGATCTTGTATAAATATACACAATACTACATGCGGATTTCGAGGATTGTGGATTGCGGAATCTTGACATGGGAAGAATGAGGTACTTCATGGCTGACATACCTGTTAAAGAATCTCTTGTGACACAAGGTGCAGTTCTGTTTATTTTTGGTGCTACGGGTGATTTGGCTCGCCGCAAGTTATTTCCTGCTATCTACAGCTTGTACCGCGAAGGCAAGCTTGCTGAAGATTTTGCTGTTATTGGTGTAGCAAGACGTCCTCGCACAGAAGCAGAATTCCGTAATGACCTGTACGCTTCCATACAGGAGTTTAGTCGCTATAAAGCAGAAAATGATCAAGAATGGCAGGCATTTGCCGAGCATTTTGAATATAAATCGCTGGATATCAACAATGTCGATGGGTTTCATGAGCTGAGACAGCAGACGGAGGCTATAGAAGGTAAGTTTAACATACCGGGAAATCGGTTGTTTTATTTGGCCTTGGCTCCTGAATTATTCGGAAGTGTGTCGAAGAGCTTGAAAGAGGGCGGCATGTTGGAAGGCAAGGGCTGGAATCGTCTGGTTATAGAGAAGCCTTTCGGCTACAACCTCGAATCTGCACAAGAACTGAACATTGAAATTCGTGAAGTATTTGCCGAAGAAGAAATTTATCGGATTGATCACTATCTTGGTAAGGAAATGGTACAAAATATCGAGGTGATCCGCTTCGCTAACGCCTTTTTTGAACCACTATGGAATAACAAGCATATTGCCAATGTGCAAATTACGCTGAGTGAAACGGTAGGGGTAGAGGAACGCGGAGGTTATTATGATCATTCCGGTGCCTTGCGTGATATGGGACAGAACCATATGCTGCAAATGCTTACGATGATCGCGATGGAGCCACCTAGTCGTTTGTTGCCAGAGGATATCCGCGATGAAAAGGTAAAAGTGCTGCGTTCACTACGACCTTTTGGATCATCTGAGGATGTGAAGACCAACGTGGTACGTGGTCAATATACTGAGGGCAGTTATCGCGGTCAGCAGTTGCCAGGGTATCGTCAAGAAGACAAGGTTGATCCACAATCGAATACAGAGACTTATTTTGCTTCACGCGTGTTTGTTGATAACTTCCGTTGGGCTGGCGTACCGTTCTACATTCGTACGGGCAAACGCCTCCCTGTAAAAACTACGGAGATCGTTGTGGAATTTAAGAGCATGCCGACCAATGTATATCTCGGTCAAAAGCATAAGCTCGAACCCAACTTGCTCGTCATTCGGGTTAATCCAATGGAGGGCATATACATTAAAATCAATGCCAAGAAGCCTGGTTCGGAGTCAGATATTGAGCCGCTGGCGATGGATTTTTGCCAAAGCTGTATGGTGGGGATCAACTCACCGGAAGCTTATGAACGGTTGCTGATGGATGCGATCGAGGGTGATTCGACGTACTTCACGCGCTGGGATGAGGTGGCTACAGCGTGGGGATTCGTTGATCGAATCGCCAAAGCATGGCAGCAAACCCCGGATACACTGGAAACCTATGCTGCAGGCTCATGGGGACCTGATGGTGCTCACAAGCTGTTGGAGCAGGATGGCTACAAGTGGTGGCCGGTTAGCGGTCAGGATGAAGATAATGTCATCTGGCGAGTAGGCGGCACTCAGTAATCCCGATTTGTCCAGCATCCCCCTATGTCCTGTTCAGGATGTAAGGGGATGCTTTGCGTTCGGAGTATGCTATAATAGCTTAGTCTCAGGTTTTCAGTTTGCAACTGATTATACGTTAAAGGCAGGCTAAAACATGTAAATAGATCGTATTTATCATGAATATGGTGACGGAGTATGCCGAATACTGGAACTAACGGCAATGAGCCGATGAACTTATGAAAATAGGCGTGCAACATGGCCTTTTTATAATAGCTTGAGCAGAAATGCAATGGATTTGATCATGAAGGGATATGTGAAATGAGTAAAACAACAGATATACTTCAACAGGAAGTCGACAAACGGCGTACGTTTGCGATTATTTCTCACCCGGATGCGGGTAAAACGACACTGACGGAAAAGTTGCTGCTGTTCGGGGGCGCTATTCGTCTTGCAGGTACAGTCAAAGCTCGTAAAGCTAGCAAGCATGCGACGAGTGACTGGATGGAGATTGAAAAACAGCGGGGGATTTCGGTAACATCCTCAGTAATGCAATTTGATTATAATGGGCATCGCGTTAATATTCTGGATACCCCAGGTCACCAGGATTTCAGTGAAGATACGTACCGCACACTGACAGCTGCAGATAGTGCGGTCATGCTGATTGACGTAGCAAAAGGTGTGGAAGCGCAAACGATCAAGCTGTTCCAGGTTTGTGCGAAGCGCGGAATACCGATATTTACCTTCATTAATAAGCTGGACCGTGAGGGACGCAGTCCCTTTGATCTGATGGAAGAGCTGGAACAGGTTCTTGGTATCCGTTCGGTGCCGATGAACTGGCCGATTGGTACTGGGCGTGATCTGTGCGGTGTTTATGATCGTGTCAAAAATCAGGTTGAGTTGTTTCAGGGAGATGACCATTCCACGATCAAAGTACAAAAAGTGGAAGGTTACAATGATCCGATTATTCGCGAGATGGCGGGCGAATATTTGCACGACCAATTATGCCAGGATTTAGAGTTGCTTGATGTCGCAGGTGACCCTTTTGATATGGAAAAAGTACAGCGTGGAGAATTGACGCCTATATTCTTTGGCAGTGCGATTAACAATTTTGGCGTGCAAACATTTTTGGAAAACTTCCTCCAGCTTGCGCCTAAGCCAGAACCGCGCCGCAGTACAGTTGGGGAAATTCAGCCAACGAACGAGAAGTTTACTGGCTATGTATTTAAAATTCAGGCCAATATGAACCCGGCTCACCGTGACCGTATTGCATTTTTGCGTATCGTGTCTGGTAAGTTCCAACGCGGGATGAGTGTTAAACATGTTCGAATGGGTAAAGAGATTAAGCTGTCCCAACCACAGCAGTTCTTGGCACAGGACCGTGATATTGTCGAAGAAGCATTCCCTGGGGATATTATAGGCTTGTTTGACCCAGGTATTTTCCGCATTGGCGATTCACTGAGTCAAGGTGGCGAGGTTGTATTTGATGAACTGCCAACCTTTTCACCTGAGATTTTTGCTAAGGTTACTGTAAAGAATGCTTTAAAGCACAAGCAGTATCTGAAAGGTATCGACCAGTTGACTGAAGAAGGTATGATTCAGGTGTTCCGTACGGTAAGCTTCGATGATACGCTTCTAGGCGTAGTCGGCCAACTGCAATTTGAAGTATTTGAATACCGCATGAAGGGTGAATATGGGGTAGATGTACAGCTTCAGCGTATGCCGTTCCAATTTGCTCGCTGGATTGTGGATGAGCAGATTGATCCGAGCAAGTTCCGTATCAACTCTACGCTTGTGAAAGATAAGAAAGGCAATTATGTCGCCTTGTTCGAAAATGAGTATGCCATGCGTACGGCTATAGAAAAAAATCCGACCGCTAAGTTTTTGGAAATGGCTCCATAAAATTTTATATGCAGAGCAGTCTGATCTCAGTCATTTGATATATACCACGAATAGTCCACTCGACATGAATGCGAGTGGACTATTCTCATTTTCGAATACGGGTAAAAATAATGAGCACAATTAAAGCATAACAGGAAGTTGAGTAGCTAGAGCTAGGTTAAGGGCACGGGTTTGATTTTATCGATTTGTTCATGTGCCAAATGGACGAAGTCATGCTGCTGGTTTGGACTCATATGCTTCCATGCGATTTCAAGAATGACACCCAATCCAGGCAAAGCGGCTTCCGGTCCATCCACTGACCCAATAATCATATCCGTAAGATCAGCCTCTGATTTGCCGTGAACTTTGTGAACAATCGCTTGTCGTAAATCCATTGTAATGGGCATGTGTACCTCCCGTATGTTGTAATAGTGATCGAATGTATTATGGCTTGGGCTGTGGTCCAGTATTCATGGAGAAGCATTTGGAATAAGGATGCCAAAATTTATGTTTGTAGCATGATATGCTATACTATGACGGACAGTATGGTGAGCGGGAGGTAAAGAAGGAATGGCGAAAAAACAGTATGCGGTCATTGGCATGGGGCGCTTTGGCTCCAGTGTTGCCAGCGCGCTGAGTGAGATGGGTTTTGATGTGTTGGCTATCGACTCGGACGAGCAGCGTACACAGGAAATGTCGAATATTGTGACGCATGCGGTGTCTGCCGATTCGACGGATGAGGAAGCACTGCGAGCACTGGGTATCCGCAATTTTGACGTAATTGTAGTCGCAATTGGTGAAGATATACAAGCCAGCATTCTAACAACATTGATTCTCAAGGACATGGGTGTGCCCGCTCTTGTGGTCAAAGCACAAAATGAACTACACGGGAAAGTGCTGCAAAAAATAGGTGCGGATAAAGTGGTTTATCCTGAACGGGATATGGGACTGCGGGTAGCCCATCATCTAACATCTCCCAATATTCTGGACTATATCGAGCTGTCCAAGGACTACAGTATTTTGGAGATGCGAGCCGCTGATTCCATGATCGGCAAAAATCTGAAGGAGCTAGACATACGTGCACGCTTCGGCTGCAATGTAATGGCGATTCGCAGAAACCAGGAGATGAACATTTCACCTTATGCTGAGGATCGTCTTGAAGCGGGTGATGTGCTGGTCATTGTGGGTCACAAGGACGATCTAACCAAGCTGGAGCTGGCTTTTGCAGCTTAGAGAGATTTGATGTTCAAGTACAAGTGATGCATCATTTATTTTTAAAGAAACGGACCATAGAACGGAAGGTTAAACGAATGGAAATCATTTCACCGAATAATGCGCGTGTAAAAGAATGGTCGCAATTGCTGGAGAAAAAGCATCGTACACGGCAGCATAAATATATTGTTGAGGGTATTCATCTAGTGCAGGAAGCGTTGCGTTCGAACGCGGCAGTAGAAAGCGTCGCCTATGATTTGGACAAGGGGATTCCTGCCGAGCTGAATGGTCTGGATTCAGCCGACCAGCCGGTGGAATGGATTCCCGTGTCGACGGCGGTCATTGCCAAATGCACCGATACCAAGACGCCGCAGTCTGTCTTTGCTATCGTGCGTAAGCAGGAGCAGAGCGCATTCGTAGCATTACTTGAGCAGCCAGATGCGCTGGTGATGGTGTTGGACGGGGTACAGGACCCCGGCAATGTAGGCACCATTATCCGCAGCGCGGACGCTGCTGGAGCCGCAGGCGTTATATTGGGTCATGGCTGCGCCGACCTGTACAACCCCAAAACGATCCGTTCCACGATGGGATCGTTATTTCATCTGCCGGTCATCGAAGGCAGTCTGGAGGAGCTTTTGCCGCAGGCCAAAAGTAAAGGGGCCCGCTTGCTCAGCACCTCGCTGGATGCAAGCTTGTCATGCTATGCCGTGGATTTGCGTGTATCCACCTGGCTCGTGATTGGCAACGAGGGCCAAGGTATTTCTGCTGCTACCGCTAGTATGGTGGATGAATCAGTATTCATTCCAATGCAGGGACAAGCAGAGTCACTGAATGCAGCCATGGCCTCTACGGTGTTATTATTCGAGGCGATGAGACAGCGAAGCTAAGAGAATGAACACGGATTTGTCTGGGTTATAACATCAATGAATACTAAAATGAGTCGGGTCATAGAACCCGACTCATTTTTTTAGAGAATGTTATATCTGTCATGATCTTAATCACTTTTAAGGGTAGGTCTTCATTTGGACATAATACATATATTACTGTTGAGCTGTTTTCTATATACCTTACAACAAAGTAAGGTTTTTGTAAGCTTTGACTGTTGTTTGTGATGTATAGGCTAGTTAGTATGTTTAATAGCTAGGCAAGGAAAGATGTGAGCATATGAAGTATTCAAAGAACAAAATAAAAAAGGTAATCAAATCAAAAAAAGACTTCGATGAGACGTTAAAAAAATATAAAGGGATCATTATTACAGTAACGGTTATCGTTATGATGATTATAACGTTAACTGCTCTGGTGCTTGGCACAATGCATATTATTCGAGACTCAATCTATATCACAATTGAATCTTCCTAATTACAATTAAAGAAAATGGATTGTTGTTATTGCTTGGACGATTAAATCAAGGCATTATATAGAGAAAATCATATTATTAAAAATTCAAGCACTAAGAAGGTAGAAAACACAATGCATAAAATATTAATCGTAGAGGATGACCCTCAAATTAGCTCTTTACTCCAGTCCTATCTTGAAAAGTATGGTTATCAAGGAGTTGTCGTTTCAAATTTTGATCAGGTATTGAGTACTTTTCAGGAAGTAAAGCCTGATTTGGTCATACTTGATGTGAATTTACCTCATTTTGATGGATTTTATTGGTGTAGACAAATTCGCACCCAATCTACTTGTCCTATCCTTTTTGTGTCCGCGCGGGATGATAAGATGGATCAGGTCATTGCTTTGCAGAACGGGGCGGATGATTACATTACTAAACCGTTTCATCCCGAAGTACTGTTAGCCAAAATAGAAAGTAATCTGCGACGTGCTTATGGTTTATATGCAGTTGCCCAAAAATCACGCTCCATAACAGTGTCAGGCTTGACTCTATACCCTGACATTATGGAGCTTGTGTTTCATGACAAGCAGGTAGAAATGAGCCATAAAGAAGCTGCGCTACTGGAGCTACTGATGACATATCCTAAGCAGGTTGTAGGGAGAGTTCATCTCTTAGAAGCTTTATGGGATGATTACCAATATGTCGGTGAAAATACACTGAATGTTTATGTTACTCGTGTCCGTAAAAAGCTGGCCGAGTTGGGGTTGGAGGATATCATAGAGACGGTTAGAGGAGCTGGATATCGGCTGCACTTGACTGAGGAGGAAGAACAGTGAAGCTTTTTTGGCGTGATCATTTCTCAATGATCATATTCAATATCGTCCAACTTTTTCTTGTGTTAAGCATTTATTGGATGGATGGTTATCATAACTTGTCTACTGCTCTTTATTCCGTCTTTTTTGGGACCTCCATATTGCTGATCTATTTACTGTTCCGGTACGTCATGTATTCTAGTTTATATCGATTACTTTCCACTGCAAATATTAGAGATCTAGATGAACTCATTCAGATGAAGGTACTTAATCCTCTTGCCTCTTCTTTACAGAATTTGCTTTTACAATTTTACCGATTGTATCAGTCTCGAATTCATCAGTTAGAGCATCAACAGCGTGATCACATTACTTTTATTAACCAGTGGGTTCACCAGATGAAAACTCCCCTCTCTGTTATTCATTTAATTCTCAAAGGAAAAATAGATCCCGAGTCGGATCAGATTCATGATGAGATTGATCGAATGGGAAAAGGACTGGAAATGATCTTATATATGTCACGATTGGAGGCCTTTGAACCTGACTTTCATGTGGAGCCTGTTGTATTACGAAAGCTGGTTAGTGAAGTGATTTATGATAACAAAAGATTATTGATTCGTAACGAAATTTATCCTTCCAATGAAGTGGACGAGCAGTTGAGTGTGATTACCGATGCCAAATGGCTAAGATTTATAATTAATCAATTGGTGACCAATGCGGTGAAATACTCTTCAGGTCATGCCCACAGTCTGAAGTTGATATCTGAGATAAGAGATAAAGTGTTTGTGCTGAAAGTACAGGATGAAGGAATCGGTATCCCTAAAAAAGATATTGAACGGGTATTTGAGGCTTATTACACAGGTGAAAACGGACGGAAGTATAGTGAATCTACCGGAATGGGCCTGTACATGGTGTCAGAAATCTGCAAAAGGCTGAGTCATGACATTCAACTGAAATCGACGGTTGGTGAAGGAACGACGGTTGAGATCTTGTTTTCAATTCACAAATAAGAACCTTACAACACATTTAAGGTTTCTGTAATGTTAATCGATCGCTTCATCCCTCTGGATGAATTATGATCATGACATAGGAAAAAGAAAGGAATGAACGATGGAGATTGTACGAATGGATCAAGTCACCAAAATATACTATGGTAAGGTTCCCTACCGAGCTCTCAACAATATCCATTTAACGATTCAACAAGGTGAGTTTGTAGGCATTATGGGTCCGTCTGGTAGTGGGAAGACAACATTACTAAATATGATTTCCTCCATTGATATGCCGACTTCTGGCGAGGTTAGCATTAATGGGGAAAATCCACATCTGCTCAAGAAGGATAAGCTCGCTTTATTTCGTCGCAAAGAATTGGGGCTTGTATTTCAAGACTATAATTTGCTGGAAACTCTTAGTCTGGGAGAGAACATACTATTTCCTCTGATGCTGAATAAAAAAGGATTAAAGGAAATGGGACACAAACTGGAAGAGGTAGCGAAGAAACTGGATATTGCAGATATTTTAGACAAACGGCCTCTTGAGGTGTCAGGGGGGCAAAAGCAAAGAGCAGCTATAGCCAGAGCTATTATTCATTCTCCTTCACTCCTGTTGGCAGATGAACCAACTGGAAATCTCGATTCCAAATCTTCACGAGTTGTGATGGAAATGTTAGAACTCATCCATCGCGTAGACAATTCCACAATCGTGCTGGTAACACACGGTGCCTTGGAAGCCAGCTATTGTGATCGGGTAATTTTTATTAAAGATGGCGAGTTATTTAATGAAATCCACCGTAGTCACAGTCAGCAATTATTTTTTCAGGAAATCATAGATATGCTCTCCTTTCTGGGGGGAAGTAGACATGCACATGAGCTTTCGTCTGTTAGCATGGAATAATCTCAAGCATAATGCGCGTGCTTATGTACCTTATTATTTAAGTAGCTCCTTGATGATTACAATTTTTTTCGTATATGCGATGTTTATTTTTCACCCGGATGTCTCCAATGCAATCATGGCCTTTAATGTAAAAAAGGGATTACAAGTTGCTGATCTATTGATTTTTGTATTTTCCTTTTTCTTCGTATTATACACAAACAATATTTTTATTGCTGCACGTAAAAAAGAATTCGGTATACTGACCATTTTGGGGACACATCGCAGACAAATTTATTTTTTGGTTGCTTATGAGAATCTGATTATAGGCTTTTTATCCTTGATTACCGGGATTACGGGAGGATTTGTTTCCGCAAAATTCTTTCTACTTTTGGGCTCCAGTGCCACAGGGCTGTATTTAACATTTTATTTTCCTTGGAAAGCACTGGCTTTCACCGTAGTTGGCTTTATGTTTTTGTTTACCTTGATCTCACTTGTATCTGTTTTCTTCATACGCCAATCTAAATTACAGCAGCTTTTTAGCAAGGTTACTCAGCTCAAAAAAGAGCCTAAAGCTTCATGGAGCCTGTCCTTTCTTGCAATAGCGCTAATAGGAGCGGCTGTATATTTAATGAAGCTGGATTTTCCACCATATATTTATCTGGCACCGTATCGTTTGGGGACTCTATCCTTTTATATGTTGCACTATTCAGTTGGAGACACATTTAAATATACGATTGTAATGGGGTTTATTGGAATTTACTTACTATACGCCCAATCAAGTGTTTTGTTCATTCAATTGCTTAGAGCCAACAGGAAATGGTGTTGGAGTGGAACTCGTTTGTTATGGCTATCTGAAATCACATACAAAATGAGGAATAATGCCGGGCTGTTCACATTGGTTACCCTAATTTCTATCGTTTCCTTTCTAGGAGCAGCTTCAACTTTTGACTCCATGCAGCAGCAAAATAGATTTTTTAGGGAGCAGTCTTATTCATTTGCATTTTTTTCTGATGTTGTAAGTTCCATAGATCTTGAAGATGAGATTGATCAAAATCTTTATAAGGCTGGGGTGGATTATTCGAAAAGTGAAGTACTGATCTTTCCCTTTCGTGAACAGTTGGCACCTGTGATGAAACAATCCAACTATGAGCCTCTTGCTTCTAAATTAAAGAAACAAATACAGGTACCTGCGCTTCGAGATGATCAAGGCTTTTTCATTTTTGATTCAAACGGGATGTCATTAGAAGAACAGAAAACCTTTTTTGAAAAAAGGCTAACTTACAATCAAGGGAAATCCCGAATTACGGGTATCCAGATTGTGGATACTCAGAAGATAGACCATAGCATAAAGTTTGATGGAAACATCATTTCTGAACTAGGAAGGTTGCTTGTTGTCTCAGATCAAACTTACGAACATTTAGTTAAACAACAGTATTTCAATGTTCCATTGGCATACAAATCTGTTTATTATTTTGTGCCTAAATGGAAGAGTGGCCAAGTATCATTGGAAACTTCTGAGACCCAAGAAGAGGTGTGGTTGTATTCCCTGCTGGCCAACAAGGTGAATAAAGGATCGCTTAACTCTAGAGCAGTGGATTATCTGACATCGGAGATGGATCTGAATATTAGTAAATTTATTGGCGGATTTATCGCCATCATTATGTTGGCAAGCACAGTAAGCCTGCTTTATTTCAGATTGTATGTAGATCTTAAACGGGATGAGGAAATATACCGGGCTCTATCCAAAATTGGACTAAGCTCAAGGGAAATGAGACGAGCTGCATCCAGACAAATTGCATTCCTATTTCTTCTGCCATTAGTTGTTTCATCCATAGGAATAGTGCTTTGTTTAGTTATGTCAGAACCATCTGTAGTACCCTTTCATCTTACGCTTATTCAAATTATGATTTGCTTTTGGGTAATTCAATTCTTTTCCTTTCTTATTGTACGTTTCCTGTACCTTCGTCAATTGGATTTAAAGATGCTGTAAAGAGCGATAAGCCACATGAAAAAAAGTTGCAGAAGGGTAGGATTAGACTCCTCCTTTCTGGAATTTTCATCAAATACAAAATAAGGTCTCAATGGGCTGAGAGCCTTGACGAGTAGGTGCGGGGCGAATTTGTTCATCAGAAGATATTTAATTCATATAACAACACATTAGTGAATTCTATTCAAGTCGATACCATATTTTAAAAGTGGGGATATCATGAAAAAAAGTTTGTTCATTTTATTGCTGCTCGCCTTGTCGGCCAGTTCTTTATCAGAGTCCTTTGTTCAAGCAGAGGAGGCGCAGCAGCAGGTTACCAAAGCGAGCGTGAAACTAACACTGAGCCAAGCCCAGCAATGGGCGCGGTCTAATAGCTTTAGCTTGAAGGAGGCCCAGCAAGCGATAGATCGTAACCGGATTAACCTAAAAAATGCTGGTAAGAATCTGGATTTTATTCCGGCAGGTACAGGCAACGGTGAAGAGGATGCGGCTAGTAGTTCAGCCTGGAAGGGGTATGCTTCATCGACGGTTTCTTATCTGGAATCCAAGAAGCAAATTGAACTTGCCCAAGATCAGACAGACTACGCTGCAATGAAAAACTATTACGATGTACTTTTGGCTGATAACAAAGTGAAGAGTAGTGAGGATGCACTTTCGCTCGCGTTATTAGAGGAAAAGGCTGCTGAAGCGAAGGCCAACCGTGGGAAAATTTCACCAGGTGACCAGAGCACGATTATTCAGAATCGTATAGAAGCACAAAAGAATGTAGACATTGCAAAGACTGCATTGCGAAAAGCGATGGATTCATTAAATACGCAAATGGGTCAACCTCAAGGTACGGTATATGAACTGGTTGATCGCCCTGTTTACCCCAAAATAGACAACACGAATTTGGATACGTTGGTGACGCGTGCAATCTCGGCGAGTCCTTCGGTGTGGAGACAGGAGGAAGCTGTCAAGCTGGCCAAGATGGAAGTTAAATATTACACCTGGAACTCAGGAACTGATGATTATGAAATTAAGCAGATTGATGTAGATTCAGCAGAAGGCGGACTGGAAAATACCAAGGATCAACTGGCAGAAACCTTGAAGAGCATGTACTTTAACTTACAGCAAAATGTTGAACAATACGAGCAAATGCAAAGTAATCTACAGAACGTCAATAAAGTGTTGGACATTTCTCGTAAAAAAAAGGAACGTGGTTTTGCTACGGGTACGGAAGTCGCTACGAATCAATTAAAAGTGAAGCAAATCGAACGGAATATGGATGAACTGATTGTTCAAATGACGTTGCTGCAACATGCTTTGAACAAGCCGTGGAGCGTATAGGATTTAGAAAAAATACTTTTGAAGGGGATATAACATTGTCAGAAATAGAAAAGAAAGATGCATTGCAGGTAGTAAGAAAGAAAAGAAGGCTGAAAAGAATTATAGGCATTTTTGTCCTGATCATTATAGCGGGGATTGGCGGTACTGTTTATATGAACAGGAGTAAGGAAAAGCCTGTGGAGGGTCCTGCAAACCAGATCGTACAGGTACAGAAGACAAACATGACCGAGTCGCTTAAAGTCACTGGAACCGTTCAGGCTTCCAAGGAAGTAAACATTAATTTTACAAATGTCGAGGGTGCCAAGCTCGTCGCTGTTAATGTCAAAGCAGGAGATAGCGTCAAAGCAGGTCAGGTTCTAGCACGATTAGATGATTCGGATGCCAGGCTGCAAATTAAGGATGCCGAATCGAATGTGGCGATTGCAAGAGCCAAGCTGGAGGAAGCCAAGCGCGGACCCAAAACGAATGATATAGAGTTACAGAAAGCTAATGTCTTAAAGGCACAGATGGCGATTAAAACAGCCAAGAACACGATGGAATTAGAGGAAGCCGCTGCTCAAAAGGAGTCGGCCAAGGTGACTTTGGATAAGGCTCAGAAGGATTATGATGACCAGGCTTATCTGGTTCAGAACGATGCGGCAGCAGAA
The DNA here is from genome assembly GCF_029522175.1 of Paenibacillus sp. P2(2022). Lineage (NCBI taxonomy): Bacteria > Bacillati > Bacillota > Bacilli > Caryophanales > Paenibacillaceae > Paenibacillus > Paenibacillus sp. P2(2022). The sequence continues at coordinate 29,300 of NZ_JAKWFI010000005.1, forward strand.
AGTGACCTGGCGACAGCCAAGCAAAATCTGGATAAGGCAAAATTGGATATGAGCAATGTGGAGCTGCAGTACAAGAAGGCACAGACCAAGCAAACTGAGGCGATCGAAGAGGCGGAAATGGGCTATAAAACAGCTTTAATACAATTAAAGGCTGCACAGTCCCCACCCGAAGCTTCCAACATCCAATCCGCACAGGCTTCTTTATTGCAGGCTGAAACGGCATTAGAGCAGAAGAAAAGTGTCCTGAGTAAATTACAGGTTACGGCGCCGTGGGACGGGATCATTTTGAAGGTCAACGGCGATGTGGGTACCAGTCCTACTGCACCTTTTATTGTAATGAATAATTCAAACACAGGGGCTATGAAGGTTCTTGCCAAGGTTAACGAAAGTGATATTGCTAAATTGAAGACTGGACTTCAGGCGACAATGCACTCGAATTCATTTCCGGACAAACAATTTAAAGGCGAAGTCCTCTTTGTTTCTCCAGAGCCGGTTACCGAATCCAATGTGACTACATACAAAATCGAATTGTCTTTGGATAGCCAAAAGATAAGGCTGCAACCAGGGATGAATATGGATGTATCCCTTCTGTTAGCTGAACACAAAAATGCGTTGTCTGTACCGTTGTTTGCACTGAGATCTGAAGGCGGTGTGGATGGAGTATATGTGGCGAAGAACGCGGCGAATCCGGCGGATTATGAGTTTAGACCAGTGAAACTGGGTGTCTATACAGCAGATCAGGCGGAAATCAAGTCTGGCGTCAAGGACGGTGAGACCATTGTGATCCCACCTCAGGGTGGTAGTGCTGGTTCGAATGGCAGTCCAGAGGGTCAAGACCCTGATGGGGGGCAGGCACAATGAGTGAAACTCAATCCCATAAAGCTGTAATCGAAATTAAAGAACTGAAAAAAATGTATGAGGTAGGCGGACAGAAGATTCAGGCTCTGCGCAGTGTTAATTTATCTATTAGCGAAGGGGAGTTTGTTGCTATCATGGGGCCCTCTGGTTCGGGCAAGTCTACCATGATGAATGTCATTGGCTGCCTGGATCATCCCGATACCGGAGAGTACTACCTGGATGAGTACTCCATATTGGATGCTAGAGAGAACGAGCTTTCGGAGATTAGAAACCAGAAGCTGGGTTTTGTATTTCAGAAATTCTATCTACTTCCCCGAACTACAGCATTAGCAAATGTAGAGCTGCCTATGATGTATGCAGGTGTACCTGCCAAGGAGCGTCGGGAAAGAGCAATAGAGGCGCTTCGGATGGTGGGTCTTGCAGAACGGATGTATAACAAGCCTAATGAGCTCTCTGGTGGTCAGCAGCAGCGGGTTTCCATCGCCCGAGCCTTGGTGAATCATCCGGTCATTCTGCTGGCGGATGAGCCTACGGGCGCCCTGGATACGAAGACGAGTATCGAAATTATGGAATTATTTCAAGGCTTGAATGAGCTGGGAAAAACCATCGTCTTGGTCACGCATGAGCTGGAGATTGCTGAATATGCCAAACGGTTGATCAGCTTTCGGGATGGTAATATTGAACGAGATGAGCCTATTGCAAATAGACGAATTTCATCAAGGAAGGTAAGCCTATGAATGTAATGGAAACCATCCGTGTATCCATGAATAGCTTAATCACTAACAAGCTACGCTCATTTTTAACGATACTCGGTATTATTATCGGGGTGGCAGCAGTTATTGCCATTATGGCGATCGGAAACGGATCTACAGCCCGCATAAAGGCGGAAATTAATAAATTAGGAAATAACGTATTGATGGTTGCGCCGGCTATGACAATGGTCGATGGTGAAATAGATTATGACCACACACCATCATTTACTTGGGCTGATGTCGAGGCGTTGGAACAAAAGAAGTCTATAGATGCATTAATGCCGAATATAACGAGCAATTCAAAAGCTACGTGGGGGCGATATAACTATAACGCCACTATTGTAGGAACATCCGCTTCATTTTATAAGGTCAAAAAGTTTTCCTTTGCCGAGGGTAGAACATTTACCAACGATGAGATGGACAAACGCATGAATGTCGCCATACTTGAAAGCCAAGCGGTTCAACGTCTTTTTGGTGGAGATAGCCAAAATGTATTGGGACGGACGTTTCAAATTAAGCAGATCCCTTTCAAGGTAGTCGGAGTATTGGATACTCAGCCAGTTACGAACTTAAGCTACAGTAGTAATGAACAAATTTACATCCCTGCTACAACCATGATGAACCGTCTGGGTGAGAAGAATATTACCGGATTGGACGTGTCTGCCAAGTCACCAGCCTTGATGGATCAGGCTCGCTTAGACATCTTGGAAAGCTTGCGTGTGACACACCAGCTAAAACCTTCGGAACCAGATCAATTTCAAATTATGAGTCTGTCAGAGGCAGCAGGTGCAGCTTCTGGTGTAGATAGTATTATGACCAGCCTATTGGGTGGGGTAGCCGCGATATCCCTCGTGGTAGGGGGAATCGGAATTATGAATATTATGATGGTCTCAGTTATAGAGCGTACAAAAGAAATCGGTATTCGGAAAGCCATTGGTGCCAAGCCGAGAGATATTATGATTCAATTCCTGTCTGAAGCGATCATTTTTGGTCTGTTAGGAGGCACAATCGGAGTTGTTACAGGTATAGGAGCATCCAAAATACTTGAGGCGGCTGCGCATATGACCATTGAATTTACAATCTCGCCTATCATATATTCGTTTCTTAGCTCTGCGGGCACAGGCATCCTATTCGGAGTATATCCGGCTTATAAAGCAGCAAGTTTGAGGCCAATAGATGCATTGAGATACGAATAATTGAATTGGCACATGGTCGCAACATAAAACGTGAACTGCTTCTAGATTTTGGAGGAACATATACTATGGAAAAAAGCTATGTGCAAAATAGAACCAGAGCTCATCGGATGAAGAGGAAGAGAAGAAGACTACTGTTTATTATTATCATTTGTATTGTTCTAATTATTTTAAAACTCTTTGACATTTTCAGTAGTAAACCACAACCAGTCAAAACGATTGAATTTGCAGAAAAAATAGAATCCGTATCAACCGACAAATTAAATAACGAATCCAAAGGGAGCGAATTCCCTGTAAAAAATGTTTCGGGTGTTGAGGATGCTGCATTTGTTGAAAACTACTTAAATCAGCAAATCCAAGGTCAAAAGCCCGATGGGATAGACGGTAAAAAGGTTGTCTATTTATCTTTTGATGATGGGCCATCAGTAACCGTGACGCCTAAGATTTTAGATGTTCTTAAAGAACAAAATGTAAAAGCGACGTTTTTTGTGGTCGGAAAAGCAGTCGAAGAAAATGAAGGTACTAAACATTTAACCAAAAGAATAGTTAAAGAAGGGCATGCTATCGGAAATCATACCTACTCACATGATTATGGTTATTTATATCCTAATCAGACTGTGAATTCGAGCATTTTTATAAGCGATATTGAAAAAACAAATCAAACTTTAAAGCAAATTTTGGGACAGGATTTTTCCACAAGAGTGATTCGATTTCCAGGTGGCCATGTGACGTGGCAGAGAAAGGATCCCAAAGGCATGGAAGAGTTAGATAAATTTTTACATGATAAGGATTATCATCAGATTGACTGGAATGTGTTGCCTAAAGATGCGGAAGGTACATCTAAGAATGCCGTGGAATTAATACACGAATTTATGAAGAGCATTGGGACTAGAGAAAAAGCAGTGGTACTCATGCATGACACTTACGGGAAGGAAGAAACAGCTAAAGCCTTGCCTGAAATCATAACATATTTAAAAAAGCAGGGATATGAATTTAAGACTATAAAGTAGCTAGTGTATTTAAGTCAAGGGGAACACCGTAACCCATCGAAACAGAAAGGATTAGCAATAACATGGACATTAAAGATCTGGAAGATCTATATTTATCTCATAAATCAGAACTCCTTGGCTATCTTTTGAGAATAGTGCATAACAAACAGGATGCCGAAGATTTGTTGCATGAATGCTTTATTCGGTTTATAAGAGCTTCCCCTGATTTGCCCGAAGATCGTATTCGATTTTATCTTTTGAGAATTGCTAAAAATTTAGCCATAGATATAATAAGAAAGCGAAAAAAGATGGAGGAATATTTCTTGCGTAAGGAGCACGTCTACTATCACTGGGATACCCTAGATTTTGAAATTCAGGATGAGGTCGATCGAATTCTTTTGATGGCAAGTAATACCGAGCAAAGGACGGTACTTAAATTGCGTGTAGTCCAAGGATACTCCATAAAAGAAACGGCTAGAATTTTAAATAAGAGTGAAAATTCAGTGAAATCTTCGCTTCACAGAGCTTCCAAACGTATTAAATTGAGATATATTTCCTGACCACAATGGAGTGCTTGCTTTTTATAACAAGAAGTAAGACAAACAGTCCCGATGAGAAATCTCGATTGCGGGGCTGTTTGTACGTTGTACATAGTAGTTGAAATGATGAAAAAGGCGGTAAGTAATCACGGTTATTTTCTTATGCCAATCAGCAAGACATCAGCTTCAAAATCATGCATCCCAATGATCGTGATTTGCTCTTGCACAGAGATTGAAGCTGTGCCAAAACGACGATTCTCCAGGTCAATGACCGTGAAGTCGTATTCACTCAAATCCACGTTTAGCTTCAGCACCGTGTTGATTGGAACGTAGATGGCGACCTTGGTGTAATCGGTGCATACAGCCGCACGAATTTCTTCCGTATTTTTAAGCACTATGTTCCAAGGCTGCATATCTGTAATTCCATATATCCCGAAGAGCCATTTGGCCAATCCATAATCCCATGCCCCTTCAAACTTAAGTGCAGACTGCCAATCATATGGACTGTCGAATCCCTCCCCAGTTATCCCGAACCTTTTGCCTTTTCGATGCCAGCTCAAAATACCGTGGGCTCCATAGGTTATGCCCGCAGACGCCCCGGACAGAAGACTTTGCCAGGCTGCCTTACGAACATCGGCGCGGCTGAAGCGGCCATAGACTTTTCGACTGTAGCCCATTTGTTCATAACAGGGCTCCGAGTTGAGCACTGGTCGTGTGACAGGCTTATTGCAGAAATCCAGTGCGAGTGTATACGCCGTTGGTTGAAATTGTGAATTATGTCCTGACTGGTACATGTAAAAATCCAAATGGGGATCATCAATAAATTCCTCTGGCAGTGCCGCTAATCTTCCTTGAATATGCAGGGTAGTCAGACACTGCGGGCTGTGCTGTTTTATGGTATGGAGAGCAAGTCGGTAATATTGGTTGGCACGCTCGGAAGGGAAATCAGTGTCGCCACTTATAATATAAATAGGGTAGAATTTGGAGAACCGATCGGCAATGTAACGTACATAAGGTTCCACTGCCCCAAGTGGCATTTTTTTCTCCTCACGAAGCTTGGCAGCCCAGGTATCCGGGATATAATTACACCATAGTAGAACCAGTGCAGGAACAAAGCCTCTGTTCACAGCCATTTCGATCATCGTCTCGGCTCTGGTAAAGTATTCTTCGTTCGGCATATAGAAATTGAAGCTGCCATTCTCGGCATATGCGAAAGGCTCATAGTTCAAATCGCTGCCACTTGCATCCCACTGGCGCAGCAAATTGATTTGCAGGACATTGAAGCCCTGACTTTTACGGTAATCCAGATAATAGGCCCATTCCTCCAGCGTAATGTTGGTAAATGCGCTCCAAACCGTATCCGCCAAATAAAAAAAGGGGTTACCCTCATTCATGAAATATCGTTTGTTCTCAGCGATACTCAGTTGAATCAAAAGCTTCCTCTCCTAACGATTGTAATGGCAGAAGCGGCGAGCGTTTATCCGTCTCGCCGCTTCTACTTTTTTCTATTATAAAATAACGGGACTTGCTGTAGTTTCATTTGCTTGCTTGTCCAGTTGCTCCTGCGCTTCGTGTTCCTTTTTTAGAGCCTGCTTATCCAGCGCTCTAAAGAACGGGTAGTAGATCAGCATACTGATCGGAATGAGTACCAATTGTGCGGCGGCTAGTTTCCAACTGCCCTCAATGAAGCCCAGAGCAAAGATAGGGGTGCCGAAAGGCGGGTAAATTCCGATGGGTGCAGGCAACAAGCCGATGTTGGTGGCAATATAGCCGAGTACCGCACAAATGATGGGAGCAACGATAAACGGAATGGCTAGCAACGGGTTCAATACCATTGGAATTCCGAAGATCAGCGGCTCGTGAATGGAGAAAAAGGTACCCGGAAGACCAAGCTTGCCGATCGTGCGAAGCTGCTTGCTCTTGGCCAGGAAAACCAATAGCAGAGCAAATCCAAGCATCGGTGCATAGTTGCAGTAGATGGACCAGAAGGCCAGACCGATCGTGTTCGGAAGTGGAGCGCCTGCCTGGAAAGCGTCAAGGTTGGCCAGATCCAGACTCATCCAGATGGGCTTAACGATAGCGAGTATAACAATTGCACCGTGAATTCCGAACATCCACAGAGCCTGCATAATGATCAGCGCGATAATTAAAGCGCCGAGTGATCCGCCCAATCCTTCCAGTGGTATTTGGAGATAAGTGTAGATAAAATCGTGAACTGTACCAAATGGGGTCTGCATGAACAAACCAGCAACGATAACAAACACAAGGGCTACTAAGACAGCTGGGATCAAGCCTGAGAAGGTTTTGACAACGGTAGGCGGGACCCCGTCAGGCATTTTAATCGTCCAATTGCGGTCAACAATCCAAATATACAACCGTGCAGCAATCAAACCGACGATCATGGCAACGAACAATCCCTGCGCGCCGAGCCATTGAAGTGGCAAGGCACGAACTTTATCAAAGGTTTGGATCGGTGTAACGATAAGAAAAGAGAGAAGAGCGGTTGCCGCTGGCACAAGGGGGTCCTTGTCAAAAGCTTGCGCCAGTCTGTAGGCGATAAAAAATACCGCATACAGTGCAATGATGCCAGTGGTCATTGTCGATGCCAACCCGATTATAGCCTTTACGGGTGCAATAAGATTCTGGTAAGGCTCCCAAGCAAGTGCAGAGAAGAGGGTTGCAAATGCTCCGATAATCAGAAAAGGAAGGGTGGACATCAGCCCGTTGGAAATTGCGCTCATGTAACGGTTTTGCTGAATTGTACCCGCCACTTTTTGAAGCTTATAAGAGAATTTTTGTTGGTTAGCCATATTTATTCAACTCCTACGATAGGCTTTCATCCGCCTATATAATAACTTAGAGAACGCTTTCATTTGGCGAAACACCATGCAGAATATCATATATCGTTGCCCGATTTGACCAACCTTCTTGTTCGGTCTGGTGATGAGCATCTGACTCTGAGCTTTACAGCTTAAGCGCGTCTCCTAGCACTTTTTCGCCGTTCATCATTCCATAGTCTACTATATTGATAACACTTACCTTAATGCCTTTAGGTTCATATTTTGCCTTGAAATCATCCTGCAGGTAGCCGACCTGTGGTCCAATTAGCAGTATATCTGTCTTGTCGGCATATTCTTTAAACGAACTTTCGGAAGTAGCCCTGATTTCAACCTCAAGGTTTTGTGCTTGTGCCGCCTTTTGCATTTTCTGTACCAGCATACTTGTAGACATTCCTGCAGCACATACGAGTGTAATTTGTTTCATCCGTTGTTCCCTCCATTGGAAGTGTGATTTGTGATATCTTCATAGCGATTCAATCTGTTATAAAGCTCAATCATATGTCCCGCCAGATCTTTAGTTGTGATGGCTGACATAAGGTGATCTTGAGCATGTACCATAAGCAGTGTGACTTCGTGGGCGGTTCCGCCAGCTTCCTGTTGAATCAGTCTCGTTTGTGATTTATGAGCTTTAACCAACTCGGCTTTGCTTTCTTCAAGCCGCTCTGCCGCCAACTGGGTGTTACCCTTTTGAGCAAGAGCGATTGCTTCCATCGCTTTACTCTTGGCAACACCTGAGTTGGTGATAATTCCCATAATGATTTCTTGATACTCCTCCATCTCGTTCACCTCATGCTTTTTTCTCTTTAACTTACAGTTTCAGTGTATAGGTTTACTGCCAAGATCTAAACCCAAGTCTTTTCCGCCAGTAGCGGAAATTCATTCATTGCTGCTACTCTTCCAATTTAAAAAGCTCCGAAGCAGCACCTGTTCTGTGATATCAGCCGGATGCACTGCGGAGCTTGATTCAATACAGCTTATACTTAACGATAATCCTGGAGAATTCCTCGTACGTTTCGCATTTTAACATCTGCTGGACGATATCCGAATTGTCGACCAGTTCCATGAGATGGTTATACATTTTAGCGGGTGGCTCTTTACCGTTTCTTTCAATGCTGAGAAGACAGATGAACTGCACCGGTTTGTCGCCCCACTCGATAGGTTGTTGAAGGGTGCAGACCGCCCATACGGTTTGATTGCTTTGCGGAATGATAGGGTGAGGAATGGCTACCAAATTTCCGTAAGCCGTGGGTGCGGCCTGTTCTCGTTCCAGAACGAGTCCAATAAAACCTTCGGCAGAGCGGATCAGCCCTTCAGCATATATTTTTTGGCCCAGAAATGAGATGACCTCTTCCTTGGTGGTAAAATTTTGTCTCAGAAATACGAGTTCCTTCCGGATGTAGTGAAAATCAAACTCGGCTTCACCAGCCAGCAAACTTTCAATTTTATCCATATCGCTGCCGCCAAGAAGAGTATGCACGACCACGACTGGAACCGATAATGGCAGCTGAATGGGAATGGTGCTCACCACGAAATCAATGTCATGGAGGGGAACCTGCTGAAGCTTGTAATATTCCGTTGTACCCGCCACTTCAAGCGAGCTACCAAAAGTGCTTTGCAGTTTGTACTTGAGCAGCCGGGCGCTTCCGACTCCTGAAGTGCAGACGACCAGACAGCGTTTTGGCCGGGTGTTCATACGCTGTCGTTCGATGGCTGCCCCGATATGAATGGCGAGATAGCCCATCTCTGCTTCCGGGATGGCAATATTCAGCTTGCTCTCGATCAGCTTGGCACCAATAACTCCCGCTTGAAAAGCCAGAGGGTAGTTGCTCTTGACATGATCCAGCATGGGGTTTCGGATGTTCATTCCATACTTTACCCGGTTCAGCGCTGGCTTCAGATGAAGGCAGATGCCTATGAGCAGTTCTGTATCACAGCTGATGTTCAGATTCAAATCCCTGTCGATCTCGGCGAGCATTTCCTTGCCCAGTTCAAAGAGGTTCCAGTCCAGCAGCTTCTCGGGTCCCATGTCCTCTATAGGGTGTCCTTCAATTCTGACAAACCACTTGTTTCCGGCAAGATGCATGGCAATGTAGGCGATTTCATTTTCGGGAAAAGACAACTGCAATTCCTTTTCGATCAGCTCGACAATATGCTCGGCAGCCCGAAATTCATCGGTGCCCCGCAGATCTCCTATTTCCGCCGAGAGCATAGCTACCTGGTTTCCGTCACGGATGCGCTTGCAGGCGATCGCAATATGAATGGACAAATTGCTGAAGGCGATATCGGAGAGTGTTACTTCATATTTCTGAGTCTGTTCCAGAACGATTCCACAAATCAGCGTCATTTCGCGCGGGGTGACGATGCGTAGCGCTGCATGAAGTGTTCCGCCTTGTTCTTCGGAACGGCTCACAATAAACTCGGACAAGCAAAACCGAAGCTGGACTTCATCACCTTTCAGTTTGATTCCGTAATTTGGCCGTTTATCAATGGTGATTCCGTAGCTTTGTAGGGTTTGTTTAACCTCTTTGAAATCATTCTGCACCGTAGACTTGCTTATATATAGCTCATCTGCGAGGTCTTCCAGCTTCACATAATGATCAGCGAGCAGGAGACGCTTGATTAAATACAATTGCCGATAGCCGGGAGAACCTGGATCATCGGGCTCGCCGGACAGGAACAGCTGCTGCAGCAGCGCACGAAAGCTACGATGATCCGTAATTTTTAGTTCATATCCCCTTGAACGAACAGGTTCAATTGCTGCCCCGTGCTTGGATAGAAATTCATCTAGTTCCCGGATATCGCTGCGAATGGTACGTGAAGTAACTTGAATCAATTTGGCCAGATAATCACTTTTGACGGGAGCATCGGCAGCCAGCAAGTACTGAAGAATTGAAACCATGCGTGCATTCAATCAAGGTTTCCCCCTTTCTGTAAAGCGGAATACATGCAGTGTACATAAAAAACCTCCGATTATCCAAGTGTAACACCTGTAAAATAATCGGAAGCTTGTAGTAAGAGCTCAAAAGTAAATGAGGAAGATTCATCAACAATTAGCGGAAGAAGATGGTGTAAGCGGTTGTTCTGAACGTATTACCATTTGCACTGCATTCTGCCAACCTGCATAAAGCCGCTGGCGGCTGACTTCATCCATACTAGGGGTGTAGTGCTCATACAGATTCTGATCAGAGGTATTTCCCGTGATGATGCCTTTAGGATCTGACCAGTATCCGACACCGAGACCGCCCAGATACACAGAACCCATTGCAGACAGCTCAGCACAGGTAGAGCGGGTAACATGGGTACCCAGAATATCTGCCTGAAACTGCATGAGCCAGCTGTTAGATGAGCCCCCGCCATCCGTACGTAAACTAGTAAGGGGCACACCGGATTGTTCACGTATAAATTGAACCGCATCTCTCACTTGATACCCGATGCTCTCCAGCGCTGCGCGTACAATATGTGCTTTGCCGTTTCCACGGGTCATACCCACAATTGCAGCACGTGCAGAGGGATTCCAGTAGGGAGCACCTAAACCGACAAAAGCAGGGACCAGATATACGCCCTCATTGTCCTGCAATTCAGTGATCATGGATTGCATTTCCTCAAATGAAGAGAATAATCCTAAATTATCCCGTGTCCATTTTATACTGTCTCCGGTTGTACGTATAACAGCTTCCAATGCATAAGATACCTTTCCTGAAGCCCCCCAGGCAATCGTTGTAACCAAGCCTTCACCGCCCTGTACGGGTTGCGAACCAATATTCATAAGTACAGATGTTCCAGTCCCATATGTCGCTTTGGCATCACCAGTATCGAAGCAACGATGCCCGTACAGTGCACCCTGTGAATCTCCGATTATCCCTGATATTGCTACTTGTTCGTCCCATAATTCCACTTCCTGTGTATAGCCATACAAGGCATCGGATGCTTTTACCTCAGGGAGCAGGGAGGAAGGAACACCGAATATACTGCACAACTCCATATCCCAAGCCAGAGTATGAATGTTAAAAAGGGAAGTCCGGCTGGCGTTACTGTAATCGGTTGCATGTATTTGACCGCCCGTAAGCTTCCATAGCAGCCAGCTGTCAATAGTCCCTGCAAGTAGTTTACCTTCAGCAAGCAATTGGGGGGCATGAGGTACATGTTCCAAAATCCAATTGAACTTGGCGGCAGAGAAATAAGGATCGAGCATTAGACCTGTCTTGGAGCGTATAATATCTTCATAGCCAGTATTCTTCAACCGTGTGCAGACCTCTGCCGTTCGCTGGCATTGCCATACAATGGCATTATAGATAGGCAAGCCAGTAGAACGGTCCCAGATCAGAGCCGTTTCTCGCTGATTCGTAATGGTTACTGCGGCCAGCGAGGAAGGAGAAAGCCCTGCTTTCTCCAGTACGCCTTTCGCAGCAATAAGTACATTATGATATATCTCAAGCGGGTCGTGTTCAACCCAGCCCGGCTGTGGGTAATATTGTTTGTGCTCCAAAGAATAACGGGTAATCACTTCACCTTGCTGATTAACCAGCAGTGTTTTGGTTCCGGAAGTGCTTTGATCGATCGCTAGAATATAGGTCTCGATATTCATTGCAGCTACAGCTCCTTACTTGTTCATCAATTCGAGCACAATCTTGCTGATATTCTCAGAGGTAAGTCCATAATGTTCAAAGACTTCAGCTGTTTTGCCAGCAATCGCCGGCTCATCCGGTATGCCCAGCATTTTCATAGGAACCGGTTGATGTTGAACCACCACTTCTGCTACAGCGGCACCCAAGCCTCCGAATACACTATGCTCCTCTACGGTGACAATACCTCCCGTTTCCCGGGCTGCGGCGATGATCGCTTCCTCATCAAGTGGCTTGATGGTGTGCATATTGAGAACACGAGCTTTAATACCCATCTGCCCCAGCAACTCAGCCGCATCCAGAATGATACGGACGGTCTCACCAGCGCCAATCAGGGTAATATCTGATCCTTCTTGTAGGGTAACAGCTTTCCCAATCTCAAACGGATAATCATCGGACGGATAGACATCCTCAACAGCATTACGTCCGATCCTTACATATGCGCCTCCTTCATGCTGAACCAGCGCTTCGGTCATTTTCTTGGTTTCATGACGATCGGCGGGGAGTAAGACCATCAAACCAGGAATCGCTCGCGCCACAGCAATATCTTGGACAGAGTGGTGGGACATTCCTAGTGCACCGTAGCTAACACCACCGCTTATCCCAATCAGCTTTACATTGGTTCCGGAATAGGCTACATCTACCTTGATTTGCTCAATACTACGCATGCTCAGGAAGCAGGCAGGAGAGGTGACGAACGGCTTTTTACCGCTGTGTGCGAGTCCAGCAGACATACCGACGATATTTTGCTCGGCAATGCCTACCTCCACAAATTGTTCCGGATAGGCATCGGCAAAGGGAGCCATAGCAGCAGAGCCGCGAGAATCACTAGCCAACACCATAATATCCCGATCCTCTTTGGCAAGGCTAAGCAGCGTTTCACAGATGACCTGACGATTTGGGATTTTGTTCATTGTTTATCTCACCAGTCCTTCCCCGGATAATTCGTCTATTTCTTGTGTCAGTTCCGCCAGTGCGCGTTCAAGTTCATCATCACTTGGAATACGGTGATGCCAGCCTGGAACACCCTCGGCAAAGGATACACCTTTTCCCTTGATCGTGTTTGCCAGCACCAACGTTGGTTTGCCTTCAATTTCAGGGACATTGCGGAATGTATGGATCAGTTCCTCCATGCTGTTGCCGTCAATGGAGATCACGTTCCAGCCGAAAGCGGCCCACTTTTCCTCCAGCGGTTCAAGTCCCATAACCTCCTCGGTTGTACCGCTAATTTGCAGGCCGTTGCGGTCAATGATACCGACAAGATTATCCAGTTTGTAATGGGCACCTGCCATAGCAGCTTCCCAATTGGAGCCTTCCGCTTGCTCCCCGTCACCCATGAGACAGAATACACGGTAGGATCGCCCGTCACGCTTGGCAGCCAGTGCTATACCGACTGAGATGGGGAGGCCATGGCCCAATGCGCCTGTATTCATTTCAATACCGGGAACTTTATTGTTCGGATGCCCAATCAGACGGGTTCCGAACTGGCTATAGGTTTCCAGTTCTTCTTTAGGGAAGAAACCAAGGTCTGCCAGAATACACCATAAAGACTCGACGGAATGTCCCTTGCTGGCGATAAAGCGGTCACGTTCCTCCCATTTAGGATTAGTGATATCAATATTCATGATTTCGTAGTATAGGGCGGTGAGTATATCCGTATTGCTCAGCGAGCCTCCTGTATGCCCTGTTTTGGCACGATGAATAATGGTGAGCAGGTCCTTACGGATTTGTGCGGCTTTGATTTTCAAGTCTAGGATTTCCATAGTGCCCTCCTGAAATAATATAGTTAAACCAGAATACCCGACTTGGTGACAGCGAGATCGGAACCACGCAACCAGCGTTGAATTTCCTGTTCGGTAGGATCTACCGGATCTGCCGTGACACCTGGAAGGTAATTGCAGGCCTCGTACAGAGCCGGGATGACATTAGCATGAATGCCAACAGAGTGATGGACGTAAGGACCTTTGACGAGCTTTTCTTCCCATAACGGCCAGTCGTTGACCTCTACCCAGACATACGAGCCGCGGGTATAAGGTCCCTCAATTCCTTTAGCTTTGCCGAGGAAAATGGAATAATCTCCATGATCACCATCAAAACGGGCGATGGTCATGCCGCCGCCTTTGATTTGTCCTTCATGTGTGCCTGGTGCGTGATCATCGAACAGGAAGTGCTTGCGTAGTTTGGGTTTGTTCTCAATAGACATGGATACTGGAAAGTTCCCGCAGTGGAAAAGAAGCTCTCCATTGTCATTCTCAGGATGACGTACCGTAATATCAGCGAAAAAAGTGGGGAGTTCGTTCATCGCAGCCGCTTGTACCATAACCGAAGTAATTGCTCCGTGAATATCGGTTTCGCAGGTGACCGGAATTTGTTCATCTGTCAAAATGGCATTGGCCAGACAAGGCATAATTCCCATAGCTTCCTGGAGGGAGGACCAGCATTGGATCGCGATGGCTGTACTTCCCGTTTCGATAGCGTAGGATTTCATGGCTACTTTAAGTGCAGCAATGCGTCTGATATCTTCTTCGGTGACTTCACTGTAGTCCAGCTTCTCTTTGATATAATCAATCGCTTCTGAAAGTTCAGCACTGCTCCCGGCTGCAATTTTCTTTGAACGCAGCTGAATATCTACTAGCGTAATTGGATGAATCTCAATACCGAATCGCTCCAACAGCTCCCCTTCATTGCAGATCATAGTCCAAAAGGAAGCAGGACGAGGACCTATCTGGAGAATTCGTAAACTTTTGAACTGTCGTACTACATTGGCAGCCGAGATAAAATTGTTAAAGCCTCGTTCAAATACCGGATCGGCTACACGACTGTTTGTGATATAGGTAAAAGGGACATTAAAGCGGCGAAGCACCTTTCCGCTAGCGAACAATCCACACTGGGTGTCCCGTAATCTCATGCCGTCGGCCAACGGAGCCTCATCACGTGGACCCCACAATAGAACCGGCTTGCCAAGCGCCTTGCCCACACGGGCAACCGTATCCTCGGTACCAAAATTACAGTGGGGGAAGAAAACGGCGTCCACTTCCTCTTCCTTGAAACGTTTGATAATCAAGTCCGCGTTAATATGGTCGTCATACAGCAAACCTTCCTCATTAAGCCCTTCCAAATCCACGATATCAATGTTCATTCCGAAGCTCTCGATTTGTTGGCGAATGGCAACTTTGTAGCGGAATGCATCTTCAGCACTGAAGGTGAATCGTCGAGTAGGCGCATAACCCAGTTTCAGCTTTTTCATGAATAACTCTCCTTGTACTAGAAGTAAACAAATTAAAATTTCACTAAACAAAACTAAATTGTAGTGGATAAATTATATAAATTTTTATTTTCAAAGTCATCGTATCACCTCTGTAAACCGCTGTCAATTAGCTTGTTTATAAAAAATTAGTTGTTTAGTTTAGTTATTTTGCGAAAATAAACTAAAAATTCGTATTTTGTTTAGAGTGAATAACGTATGTATCATATCTATTAAATTTGACAGGCTCCTAAATCTTTGTTAGAGTTTCAATCAAATATGAATAACCTTTTCATGGGATGTTACCGTTAGGGCATAACCTGAATCGGCTTGTTTACACTGCAAGTGTAACCAGGCTGGTTTGGGTTTTTTTATTATTCATCTCCCTTTCTGTACACCCTTTTATCACACATTTGGAAGGAGAACGTTTATGTCCAGTTATATTTTTCCTAAAGACTTTTTATGGGGCGGTGCTCTTGCAGCCAACCAGGCCGAGGGGGCTTATTTGGAAGACGGTAAAGGATTGAGCCTGGTGGATCTGCTGCCTACCGGAGAGAAGAGAAGAAGCATAATGAAAGGGAATGTTCCTTCGCTAACCCCACTTGAAAGCGAATTCTATCCTTCCCATGAAGCCATTGACTTCTATCACCAATATCGCGAGGATATTGCACTATTTGCGGAAATGGGTTTCAAAGCACTGCGTGTTTCCATTGCCTGGGCTCGTATTTTTCCAACTGGAGAAGACGCTACTCCCAATGAGGCGGGGCTGCAATTTTACGATGATTTGTTCGACGAGTTGCATAAACACGGCATTCAGCCGGTTGTAACCCTCGCTCATTTTGACGTGCCGGTAGCTCTGATCGAGAAATACGGAAGCTGGCGCAACCGGAAACTGGTTGGTCTGTTTGAAACCTATGCCAAAACCGTATTCACTCGTTACAAGGATAAAGTGAAATACTGGATGACGTTTAATGAAATCAACATGCTGCTCCACTTGCCGTTTCTCGGTGCCGGGCTTGTATTCCAAGAAGGCGAAAACGTTAAACAAATTCAGTACCAGGCTGCGCATCATCAGCTTGTTGCAAGCGCGCTGGCTGTAAAAGCATGTCACGAGATCATTCCAGATGCGAAAATTGGCTGTATGCTTGCTGCTGGAAGCTTCTATCCGTATACATGTAATCCCGAAGATGTGTATCAGGGGATGGAAAAAGACCGCGAGTCCTACTTCTTCATTGATGTACAGTCACGCGGCGAATATCCTGGTTATGCCAAACGCTTCTTCAAGGACCATGGATTAAACATCGAGATGGAATCCGGCGACGCAGCCATTTTGAAAGACCATACCGTCGACTACATCGGATTTAGCTATTATTCGAGCCGGACAACCAGCACAGACCCAGAGGTTGTCAAAAATATGACTAGCGGTAATGTTTTCGGCTCCGTGGCCAACCCATATTTGGATAAGTCCGAATGGGGCTGGACGATCGATCCAAAAGGATTCCGTATCACAGCCAACCAATTGCATGATCGCTACCAAAAGCCTCTTTTCGTAGTGGAAAATGGCTTTGGTGCCAATGATGTGGTTTCACCTGAAGGAGAAGTGAATGACGATTACCGAATCGACTATCTCAAGCGACATATTGCTGAAATGGGTGAGGCTCTTCAAGACGGCGTCGAAATTATCGGTTACACCAGTTGGGGACCTATTGATATTGTCAGCGCATCCTCTGGAGAAATGAAAAAACGCTATGGTTACATTTATGTAGACCGTGACAATGAAGGCAACGGTACGTTGAAACGTATTAAAAAGAAAAGCTTTGACTGGTATAAAAACGTAATTCATTCCGATGGTGAAAATCTCGGCGAATAGTCGTACGACAAGAAAATAGGATCGGACGTCCTGAATCAACGGGAATTTCCGATCCTCGTTTCTCAATTGAAAGCGTTGACAATCGTTCCTTTTCGGGCTATACTTGACGCAATTCCATCATTTTTAGGATTGTTACTGCAGAGCAGGCAAAACCTAAGCCACGAATAAGCGGATTTTACAGTCTTGTTTATTTGGCGTGCTTCGGTTTTTTTTGTTTGCAATAAAGTGGATGGAGCATGAGTGGCTCTTGCTGGCATATGGAACGGGGGATCGAGATGAATATAGCAAAGGTCATCAACAACAATGTAATTAGTGTTTACCAGACAGACGGTACTGAACTCGTAGTAATGGGTCGGGGGATTGCTTTTAAGAAAAAGCCTGGAGACACAGTAGATGAAACCAGAATTCAGAAGGTATTTGCGCTGAAAAACAAGCAGACATCCGATAACTTCAAAATGCTGCTGCGCGAGGTACCGCTGGATTTGATTGTGATTGTGGAGGAAGTCATTAATGACGCCAAGCATAATCTGAACAGAAAGCTGAACGAAAATATTTATGTTTCTCTGACCGACCATATCAATTTCGCTATTGAAAGGTACCGGGAAGGACTAGAAATCAAAAACGCGTTATTGTGGGAAATCAAGCAGCTGTACAGAGAAGAATTCGCGATTGGTCTAAGAACGCTGGAACAAATTAAACAAAAGCTCGGTATTGAACTGCCTGTGGATGAAGCGGCTTATATTGCCCTTCACATTGTGAATGCTGAAATGAATGAGGAAGTCATTACGACCATGAGCATTACGAAGTTTATCCAGCAAATTATCAATATCGCAAAGTACCACTTTAAGGTTGATTTTGACGAGGATTCTCTAAGTTATTTCCGCTTTATTACGCATCTGAAATTTTTCGCTCAGCGCGTATTTAAGGGAAATCACTATGAAAATAACTATGATCATTTATATGACTTGATTAAGGAAAAGCACAAGGATGCAGCCGCTTGTACGGAGAAAATCGGAACTTTCGTTAAAAAAGAATACAATCATGAATTAACGAACGAAGAAAAGCTGTATTTGACTGTGCATATTGAACGAGTGGTGAACAGATAAGCTAAACTTTTTATTCGAAAAGAATCAAAACAAATGTTTAAATGTTTTTGTTGACAAATATGGTATATTAAATGTATTATGTGAGTAACAGGAATTTAATAAGTTTTAACTGGGATTGTTACTGGTTATGCAGGCAAAACCTAAGTCATGAAAAATCGCGGGACTCAAGTGCCCACCATTTTTCAAGGCTTAGGTTTTTTGTGTGCCTAAATATGTAAAAAGCCCCTTAGAACATGGAGGTGTCCATCATGAGTTATGAAAAACTGGCTAAAGAAATTGTGCACCTGGTAGGCGGGGAAAAAAATGTAGTATCGCTCGTACACTGCGCCACGCGCCTGCGTTTTGTGCTAAAAGATGAGGCGAAAGCAGATAAGGCAAAGCTGGAGAAAACCGATGGAATTATTACGGTCAAGCAGAGCGGTGGCCAGTTCCAGGTTGTGGTCGGCAACAAAGTACCAGAAGTATACAATGCCATCGGCCAAGTATCCAACATTTTGAATGAAACTGGAAAAGAAGAGAACTCAACTAAAGGCAAAAAAGGATTTGGCGCTGTAATTGACGTAATTTCCAGCATTTTCGCACCATTGCTTGGAGTTATGGCGGGGTCCGGTATTTTGAAAGGTCTGCTGCTGATTGCGAGCAACCTCGGCTGGTTGGTTCCGAAAGACACTACTTATATGATTTTGTATGCTGCGGCCGACAGCTTGTTTTATTTCCTGCCGCTCTTGTTAGCGGTTACAACGGCACGGAAATTCGGAGGTAATATCTTCGTTGCTTTGACCATTGCCGGAGGGCTGCTTTACCCGACGATTGTCACGCTGAAAACAGAAGGTACAGCAACAGACTTTTTCGGTATTCCTATTGTGATGATGAGTTATTCATCAACCGTTATCCCGATTATTTTAGCCGTTATCGTCATGAGTAAGCTGGAAAAATGGTGCAATCGACTGATCCATGAGAGCGTCAAAAACTTTATTACACCTTTGATTCTACTTGTAATTATGCTTCCTCTGACTCTGATGGTTTTTGGTCCAGTTGGGGTGTATGTGGGCAATGCAATCGCTACCGCGCTCGTTGCTGCGTTCAGCTTTAGTCCGCTGCTGGCTGGAGCAATTCTTGGTGCTTGCTGGCAGTTGCTCGTTATTTTCGGTGTTCACTGGGGTCTTGTACCTGTATTTATTAATAACATTGCTGTTAACGGCAGAGACGGTATTAAGCCTGCTGCTTCGGCTTCCATCTTTGCTCAAACCGGTGCAGCGTTTGGTGTCATGCTGAAAACGAAAAATAAAAAGCTGAAAACGCTGGCAGGTTCTGCTACACTTACCGCTTTGTTCGGTATTACAGAGCCAGCGGTCTATGGGGTTACGCTGCCACTGAAGCGCCCGTTTATTGCTGGTGTTATCGGCGGTGCTGTCGGTGGTGCCATTATCGGCCAAGCGGGGACGCAAGCATTTGCCTCCGGCGCACCTGGGTTGCTGACTTTGCCGATCTTTTACGGCCCTGGCGGACAAGGCTTCCCAGGATTGATTCTAGGGATTACTGTTTCATTCTTGGTTTCGGCTATCTTGACTTATATTTTAGGCTTCGAAGATCCAGTTGAAGAGGAAGAAACCGCTGACAACTCGGCTAAAGAATCGACTTCTACAGTTACCGTTTCTAACGAAGAGGTGCTAAGCCCGATTGAAGGAACGGTGGTCGCTCTGTCGGAGGTTCCCGATCCTGCGTTTGCTTCGGAAGCTATGGGTAAAGGTATCGCCATCCAGCCGACAACAGGCAGAGTCGTAGCTCCGTTCGACGGAACTATTACTGTAGCGTTCAAGAAAAAGCATGCGTTGGCAGTGGTTTCGCATCATGGCGCAGAAGTTCTAATTCACGTCGGAGTAGATACGGTTAAGCTGGATGGTAAACATTTTACTTCCTATATCAAAGAAGGCGACCAAGTAAAGGCAGGAGATTTGCTACTCGAATTTGATGTTGAGCAAATCAAGGCAGAGGGTTATCCTACGATTACGCCAGTTATCATTACAAATTCTTCTGAATATACGGAAATCCTCCCCATCCCTCAAGGGCAGGTAACGGAGCAAGCACCGTTGTTGAAACTGTCTAGCGCTCCAAATGAGCAAGCAGGCAACGCTTGAAATCTTAAGTAAGGACCAAGCTCTGATGATCCGCATTCACGGATCATCAGAGCTTTTTTTGTCGTCCTATTATGCCGGATAAGTCTATTTGTAATTGACAATATGTCAATTAAATTAGCTTGTACGGTTGTAAAAACTAATCTATAATTTTTTGTAATTATGCAAATTTTCTGAAAACATAGACTAGATGAATTGATGGATCAGGGGGAAATGCAAGGAATGTTAGAGAAGTGGGCAGAGGCAGTAAATGGCGTCATTTGGAGCAATCCTGTGGTATATGTCTGTTTGGGCGTGGGGCTATTATTTTCAATCATGACTCGATTTTTACAAATTAGGCATTTCAAAGAGATGATTCGCCTTGTCTTTAAAGGAAAAAGCTCAGAGGCAGGCGTTTCTTCTTTTCAAGCCTTTACGATGGCGCTATCGGGACGTGTAGGGACGGGGAACATTGCTGGGATTGCATTGGCAGTCGGTATGGGGGGGCCTGGAGCGATATTTTGGATGTGGGTCATGGCCTTTATCGGGTCGGCTACTGCGTTTGTTGAATCTACACTGGCTCAGGTATATAAGGTAAAGCGTGATGGTCAGTACCGAGGCGGCCCGGCTTTTTATATTGAAAAAGGAACAGGCTTAAAATGGTTTGCCGTTATTTTTGCGGTAGTAGCGTTGGTCGCTATGTGTTTGTTGATGCCAGGAACTCAATCGAACTCCATCGCCGTAGCCTTTCATAGTTCGTTTGGTATGGATATGAAGGTTTCTGGGATATTAGTAGTCGTGTTGCTGGCGCTTATCATTTTTGGCGGTGTCAAAAGAATTGCCAATGTGGCTCAGGTTGTCATACCGTTTATGGCACTAGGCTACATCCTTGTCTCTTTCTATATTATGATGACGAACATTACTGCGCTTCCCGAGGTATTTGCCCTGATCTTTCGCAGTGCTTTTGGTGTAGATTCAGTGTTCGGCGGTATAGCAGGGACAGCCATTGCTTGGGGTGTAAAACGAGGCATTTATTCTAATGAAGCGGGACAAGGCTCTGGTGCGCATCCGGCAGCCGCAGCAGAAGTGTCCCATCCGGCAAAACAGGGGCTGGTTCAGGCCTTTTCCGTATATGTAGATACTTTTTTAGTCTGTACGTCTACGGCTTTCATGGTATTGTTTACAAATATGTACAACGTGAAGGGACCAGGTGGGGGTTATATTGTGCAGCATCTCCCGGGTGTTGAAGAAGGAACCCAATATACACAGGCTGCTATTGAATCGGTATTCCCGGGTTTTGGCTCAAGTCTCTTGTCCATAACCTTGTTCTTTTTCGCATTTACCACCATTATTGCGTATTATTACATCGCTGAAACGAATATGGCTTACCTGGTTGCCGACCGTAAAGCCAAATGGCCTATGTTCCTGTTAAAGTTGGTAATTCTGGGTTCGACGTTTTATGGAACGGTCGTCAAAGAATCGGCCTTGGCGTGGACACTAGGGGATATGGGCGTCGGTATTATGCTTTGGGTCAATCTGATTGCTATGATTCTCCTGGCCAAGCCTGCGTTTCTCGTGCTTAAGGATTACGAGCAGCAGCGAAGGCAAGGGCTAGACCCGGTATTTGATCCGAAGCAGGCGGGAATTTCAAATGCAGATTATTGGTCACGGGAATATCAGCTTCCTTCAGATGAGTTGACGATCACGGTTGAACCGGGTAAGATTCAAGCCTAAATAAGATAGATTACTACATTTTAAGATGGCTCCTTGTGGGTCATCTTTTTTCATTATCTTGCCTTTACATTCCAAAAGGGGTACATATGTTCACTGTTTAGTTTATAATTTAGATATGAGATAGGGTACATTGCACAAGAGGGGGGATTGAAATGAGAACATCCGATTTATCCATAACAGATGAGAAGTGGAGAGCTATTATAGAAAATGACAAGTCGTATGACGGGGTATTTTTGTATGCTGTGAAGACAACGAAAATATTTTGTCGTCCCTCCTGCAAATCCCGACCTCCTAAAAGAGAGAACATCCGTTTATTTATATCAGCAGAGCAGGCTTTGGCTGAGCATTTTCGTCCATGCAAAAGATGTAAACCGACAGGACAACGATTGCCTGATCACGACTGGATCACAGGAGTTGCAGAATACGTAGATTCGAACTATATGAAGCAATTAACATTGAACGTCCTGGCAGAGATCAGTCATGGAAGTCCGTACCATTTACATCGTACCTTCAAGCGAATCATGCATGTAACTCCGATGGAATATATACAGCGTACGAGGTTGGAACAAGCGAAGAAGCTGCTTATTTGCTCACAACAATCTGTTGCGGAAGTGGGGGAGAACGTAGGTCTGTCCAATACCCCTTACTTTATTACGTTGTTTAAAAAGAATATAGGCTACACTCCATTGCAATATCGCCAACTCGAATCCATAGCAACTCAAAAAGGAGATACACAGCATGGTATATCAAATGAATAAAACGATCTATTGGTCATTATTGGCACATGAGGATTGGAATTTATACATTGCAGCTACATCGGAAGGATTATGTTATGTTGGTTCGCTTAATCAAACTGTTGAGGAATTGATTGTATGGGCAGGAAGTCGATTTCCCGGCAGTCCTTTAGTTGAAGAGGATACCATTTTACAGCTCTATGCCAAGGAGTTGATTGAATATTTCCAAGGGGAGCGTACACATTTTACATTCCCTTTTGACTTTCATGGAACTGCATTTCAAATAGCTGTGTGGAACGCGCTGTGTAATATTCCGTATGGGGAGACACAATCCTATTCAGACATTGCCAACGCGATTCAAAAGCCGAACTCTGTTCGTGCGGTTGGTACCGCTATCGGTGCTAATCCGATTTTGGTCACCATCCCTTGTCATCGGGTCATTGGTAAGAATGGAGCTTTGACCGGATATCGTGGGGGGCTGGACATGAAGGTGAAGCTTTTGCAGCTTGAAAAGAATCACACACACAAACCAATACAGTAGTGAGGTCAGGTATGAAAAATGAGTATTACAAATCCCCCAAGACTCTTTTGAATAAAGGGACTGGCTTCTTGTCAGGGTATACACACTCGTTGAACCCGTATACCGGCTGTACCTTTGGTTGCTCGTATTGTTATGTACGCCAATTGCCAGTCTCTACGTTTCGGAAGGAAGCTTGGGGAACATGGGTTGATATTAAAAAAGAGGCGGCTGATATTCTTCGTAAGGAGCTTCGTAGGGCCAAATCCAAAGGTAAAGTTACGATTTTTATGTCGTCAAGCACAGATCCTTATCAGCCGGCCGAGTACAAACAAGAGGTGACCCGATCTCTGCTGGAAGTGATGGTGGAAGATCCACCGGATTTTCTCTTTGTACAGACGCGTAGTCCGCTTGTACGACGGGATATTGATTTATTGCTCCAATTGAAGGAACGTGTACGTGTGAGTATCACTGTAGAAACAGACCGCGAGGATATACGCAAACATTTCACCCCGGAGGCTCCTCCCATCCAGGCTCGTCTCCAAACACTGCAACTTTTAAAAGAGGCAGGTGTACCGACGCAAGCTACCATTGCTCCGATGCTGCCAAGCAGTGAGCATTTTGCAAACAAGCTCGTGTCTCTGGTCAACCGTGTCTGTATAGATGATTATTTTATGGGAGACGGCAGCGGGGGAAGGCGGACGCGTAGCTTGAACATTGGTGTGCTGTATGAGTCATTGGGGCTGGAGGAATGGTATCACCCTGCTGCGTATAAGGCGGTTTATGAGCGTTTTCTTCATGTTTTTCCCAAAGAACAGCTCTATGTGAGCAAAGAAGGATTCGAACCCTGATATGAAAGCAACCTATGTCATTAAATGAAGAGTGCACCTTACAAGGGGAGCGGGAGAACCAATGGAAACGGTAATGACCAAAAACTTTGACTATGGTGAAAAGGAAATCAACTACCTGAAGATGGTAGATACCGTACTTGGTACAGCTATAACGCAAATGGGCAAGGTAGAACGCGTAATCATTCCCGACCTGTTTGCAGCGCTTGTTCATGCGATTGTGGGGCAGCTTATTTCCGCCAAGGCGGTTCAGACCATATGGACAAGGATGCAGGAAAAATTAGGAGCGATCACTCCACAAAATATAGCCGTTCAGACAGCTCAGGATATTCAAAACTGTGGCATCACCATGAAAAAGGCAGCATGTATCCTGAATATAGCCCAAACGATCGAGCAGGGATTGTTGGATTTACAGGAATTATATGAGTTTTCCGATACACAGGTGATCCAGAAATTATCCTCGCTGCAAGGGATAGGCCCTTGGACGGCTGAAATGATGCTGATTAATTGCATGGAACGTCCAGACGTCGTCAGTTGGGGCGATATGGCTATTCGGCGGGGAATGATGAAGTTGTACCATTTAGATACACTGACCAAGCAGCAATTTGAGGAGTATCGCCGAGTGTATTCGCCTTATGGTTCAGTGGCCTCCATTTATTTGTGGAGCATTTCATTTCGTTAACAAACAGGGAGTGGAAAATATGGAGAAGACCATCAGAGAACAGATATTGTCACATGTGGATACAGATTTTCAGAAATTTACAGCTGCATTGCTTCCAACGATTAATAATGTGTTGGGTGTGCGTCTGCCAGTGCTGCGTAAGCTAGCTCAAAATATTGCCAAAGGAGATTGGCGCCTCTATCTGGAGACCGCTGAAAGTGAACACTTTGAAGAAGTGATGCTGCAAGGTATGGTGATTGGTTCTGTAAAAGCAGATATTGAGGAAGTCTTGAGTTATACCGCCAAGTTTGTTCCTAAAATTGATAATTGGTCCGTATGTGACAGTTTCTGTGCCGGATTGAAAATTACGAAGCAACATAAAGAAAGAGTATGGGATTTTATTCAGCCTTATCTGTTTTCCAAGAAAGAATATGAGATTCGGTTTGGGGTGGTTATGCTTCTGAATTTTTTTATTGAGGAACAGTATATTAACCGAGTGCTTGCTTTGCTAGATCAGACCCATCGGGAAGATTATTATGTACAAATGGCGGTAGCATGGGCGATATCTATCTGTTATATCAAGCTGCCAGAGGTAACGACGGCGTATTTAAGTCATAATACATTAGACGATTTTACTTTCAATAAAGCTTTGCAAAAAATCACAGAATCATACCGGGTGGATCAGGCGACAAAAACGACCATTCGTAGTATGAAGCGAAAAAGAAATTAGGATGGGTCCCCGCCTGTAAGTGTTATACTGAAAAAACATACGTGTATAAGACCGACAGGAGGGGAGTCTGTGAATTCGATCCCGCTGGGAGTGCTTGTTGTAGATGATGAAACTAGGCAGCGTCGTGGGTTGGCTGCCATGATCCGGGATTTACGTCCAGAATACGAGGTATGGGAAGCCAAGAATGGGAAAGATGCTTTGACCATTTCATTATCCCAGCCGATCCAGATCGTTTTTACAGATATTCAAATGCCGATTATGAATGGGATTGAATATCTACAACAATTGAGAACATCGGGTCAGCATGAGACCAAAGTTATTTTAGTGACAGTCTATCAGGAATTTAGCTATGCACAGCAGGCGGTACGGTACGGAGCGAATGATTATTTGGTGAAACCGGTGCAATCACAGCAGCTTATTGAAGTGATTCAACAAATGGAGAAGATCATTGTAGAAGAGCAGGGAGCACTCGGTGAAAATCGAACAGCGTTGAATCAGATCGAGCAAAGCATGCCTGCCTTTGTGGAGCATTTGTTTAGTAGATGCGTGACAGACAAGTTACAGCCTAACGAGAAAAGCTTATTAAAGAGTCACTTTGGATGGCAGGGGGTAGGAGAAGTCCTCGCGTTGGGGACATCTGCATCCCGCCCCGAGGATATATATGCGTGGGATTCTAAGCTACGAAACGCGGTTGTTGAAATATTGCGACCGTGGGCATCTTCTGTCGTGTTCCCGCTTGAAACCCCTAAAGAGCATATGGTCGTTGTAGTGAATTGGAGGGAAAGGGCTGAAGGCAAGGAGGCCAAAAGCGCACTTCAAGCTGGACTGAAAAAGGTGGAGCAGCAGCAAGCTATCTCCATTTGGTTTGCTTGGGGTCAGCCTTTTGACTTCGATGAAATGCAAATAAGCCAATCTCACGAAAAGGCTGTTCGCCTTATCTCCATGCGATTTTATACACCTCACACCAGATGTTTGAACCTTGTCGTTTTAGATGATGAACAGTCGATACAGGAAATGAGCACTCATGAACAGATAGCCTTTCTGAAATCCATTGAAAGCGCTATCTCTAATCGGAAGCCCGATCAGCTATTGGAACGGGTGCAACATTTCATTGGACGAATGACGCAAGGGTATCCTCCACCTGATGCGCTTAAAGCTAAATTAATACACCTTCTGCTAGTTAGTTTACCACGGTTAAATATAGGGTGGAGTGAGGAAGTCTACTCACGTTACTCGGAACAGTTGAACCGAGCTGTCAAAGAGGCCACATCTCTCCAAAATCTTGAGGATCGTATTGCAGCATGGTTAAAAGAGCTGATTCTTGAGCTTGATGGCAGCTCCAAAGGTGAACCCATCATGAAAAAATGCAAGGAATTTCTGGATACACATCTACATGAAGAACTAAGTCTGGAGATTGTGGCCCGGCGCTTTCACTATAATGCGTCCTATTTTAGCATTCTGTTCAAAAACTATTTTGGGCTCTCGTTCACGGAATATATGGTGAAGCTCAGAATGCAAAAGGCTCAGCACTTACTGCTGCATACAGACGCCAAGGTCGCAGAAATTAGTAGACAGGTTGGTTATAAAGATACCAAGTACTTCTTTAAAGTGTTCAAAAAAAACGTTAAGCACACACCCGAGGAGTTTCGTAGAAAATTCATTTAATCGTTAGGTGAAAGGAAGGTACAATGCGCCAAGTCAAATATATATATCAAAAATTTTTGGACAGTAGCTTTCGTACGAAGTTGATGCTGTCCTATTTTTTGTTGTCTGGTTTTATCGTTTTGATCCTGGGCTTTGTCTACTTCGAAACCAGTGCGCGAAATATTACTGCAAACGTAACAGATAGCGTTACAAGTGTATTGCGTAGCAATAACCAGCTGCTGGATAACAAGCTGACAGCTATTCAAAAAACCGTAGATATGATTCCAATTGATCATGATCTTTTACAGACCATCACAGACGTGGATACTACGGATTCTTCGTCGCTTTTACGAGCTGATCGCAGCATTACGAAAATTTTGTACAGATACTTTGGCAATATAGAGGAAGTATACGCTTCTCAGATTATGACGCCAAAGTATGCATACGGAAGTACAGAGCGGATGTATTTTCCCGTTCTGCCGTTCTATTCTTCTCCCTTGGCGACAACGGCGGTACAAGCAGAGGGGGCTACCAGGTGGATTCCTGCCTATTCGTATGCCGACACCTTTCATCAGCAGGATTTAAAACAAGGTTCCTATGATTTTAGCTCTTTATTTGCTGTGGTTAAGCAGCTTCATTTGACTGCATTAGATGATGCTGGAACCTTCCATACGCTTCCTGAAGGAAAGGAAAAGCCTATACTTATATTGAATTTCCGGCCTGATTTGTTAAAGGATGGTTTTGAAGATTATGCAGCCCGCAGCGGATTTGCACATCTATCCTACGGTATGATTCACGATAACAACGGGATAGTCATGAGCTCAGATCGACAGCAACAAGCGGGGGAGCCCGTGGCGGATTGGCTGAAGAATGCCATTACTTCAGAACAAGGGACAAAAATGGTAAACGTGAAGGGTCAAAGTATACTACTGGTTTACGAAGCGATGAAGACGACGGGCTGGGTATCATATATAGCCATTCCCATGGAAGATGTACTGGGGCATTTGTCAACGATTCGTACCTACACCTTGTTCTTTTTAGGCTTTATGATGCTCATTGCTGTCATCCTTGCTTATTTGCTGTCGGTATACATCAGTAAGCCCATCACGGATATGAAACAGGCGATGAAGGTAATGGAAAAGGGACATTTTGATATTCGAATTCCTGAACGCGGCTATGATGAATTGGGGGATCTGGTGATCCGATTTAATCAAATGAATGAGAAAATTAAAGATTTGATCGAAGAAAATTACAAATCACGTCTGCGAGCCAAAGAATCGGAGTTAATGGCACTTAATTTACAGCTTAATCCCCATTTTTTGTATAACACCTTAACGACAATGTATTGGATCGCATTAGAACATAAACAACAGGAACTGGGTCGATTGATCATTAGTCTGGCGGAAATGCTGCAAATTACGACTCGAAACAAAAACGAGACCTGGAGCCTGGAAACCGATCTGAATTGGCTGGAAAAATACATTTATATTATGCAAAATCGCTTTGAGAACAAGTTCACAGTGGAGTATGATATTGATCCCATTTTACTTCAGATGGAGGTTCCCAAACTCTTCTTGCAGCCTTTTGTGGAGAATTCAATTATTCACGGCTTCGCCGAAATGGAATCAGGTGGTCGGATTAAGATCACAGCCTGGGTCGAAAAGCAATTGGTGTGTTTTAAAGTCGAGGATAATGGATTAGGAATTCAAGAAGATCATATACGCCGCATTCAAGCTGGAGAAATCCGGTCAACGGGCATTAAAAATGTAGACAGAAGAGTACGGCTGTTATATGGGATGGAATATGGGGTTGCGCTCCACTCACCAGAAGATAAAGGGACATTTGTCCTGATCCGAATCGGAGAAACACATAGATCTAATCAAATGACACCAATCCAATGAGAGTGCGACTTTCAAAAATGTAAGCGTTTGCTAAAATAAATTTAGTGACGAAGCAACAAACGAAAAGATAAAAAATAAACGGTTTGGGGGCGTTACTCATGTTAAAACGAAAGTTATGGATCATCTGCATGTGCTTGGTCGTTGGACTGATGTCAGCCTGTAGTTCAAATGAGAGCAGCAGTAAGCCAGTAGATTTGCAGGGGCACGAGCAAGTGACACTGACCTATGCCAGTTGGGGGAGCACCAATGAGAAGAAGGTTCAACAGGAGATCGCCCAAAAATTCACAGACAAATATCCGTGGATCAAAATCAACTATATGCACATCCCCGGGGATTACGTCACCAAATTAACGACGATGTTTGCCGCCAATCAGGCACCAGATGTATTTCCTATTTATAAAGCACAGGCTCTGCAATGGGCTGAACAAGGCAAACTATATAATTTAAATGAATTTTTGAAGGAGGATAAGGAGCTAACGAAGGAGAGTCTCATTCCTAATTCAGTCATCTATTGGGATAAGGATAAAGTGGCAGGGGTCAAGGTGACGGAGGAAGCCTTTGCGCTCTATTACAACAAGGATTTGTTTGATGAGGCTGGTGTTGCCTTGCCGCCAATCAAAGCTGAAGAGGCTTGGACATGGGAACAGTTCTTAGAGACAGCGCAAAAGCTCACCATTGATAAAGCGGGAAATAATGCGCTTAGCCCCAATTTCGATGCAAGTAACATCAAACAGTATGGAGTTCGGTTTGACACATGGATGTGGCATCTGCTAGTTCCTTCCAACAACGCAAGCGTTATTTCAGATAAAGGGGACTCGCTTAATCTTGAAAACCCTGATGTGATTGAAGCCGTGCAAAAGATGGCGGATCTGATCAACAAGTATCATGTGGCACCGTCGCCCACGCAGTCCAAAAATATCCCTTCCCCGGCCGTAGCATTGCAAAGCAAACGTGTAGCGATGGATCTGGATGGGCAGTGGGTCCAATTGGATCTCGGAGAATCGAAGGTGAATTTTGGTGTAGGCGTGTTACCCAAACTGAAAAGCAGCAAAACAATCCTGTTTGGCGAACCGGAAGTAATCTCTGCCAAAACCAAACATCCGAAAGAAGCATGGATGTTTTATAAATTCTTGCTGGATGCTGAAAGCGGGCTTGACATGCATTCCAGCGGATTGTGGATGCCTGTCATGAAAAAGTGGTACACCGAACCAGACTTGATTAGCAAATGGGCAGATGTCAAGCCAGGCCATGCGGATGGATATCGTGATGCAGTCATGAACCAAACGCTGCATAACGGTGTCAATTCTTACGACTATTATTTGAAGAATTCGGAAAAAATCAATGCAATTATTAACCCGGCGCTGGATCAGGTATGGCTGGGCAAGAAAACGGTGGAGCAAGCATTTAAGGAGGTTTCCGCCAAGGCCAACGCTGAATTTAAGGGGACATATCCGAAAGAATAAGGTGAGGGTTTTGACAGAAAGAGAGGGATAGAATGCAATCATTATCTTCTATTCGTAAGAAGGAAAATGGGTTGGGGTGGCTTTTTGCCGCCCCTGCTATTCTCGGCTTTGTCATTTTTGTTCTGGGACCGATGATCGCTAGTCTCTGGTTCAGTCTTACCGATTATAAGGTTGCTTCACAGGCCCATTTTATCGGTCTGGATAATTACGTCCACTTATTTGACGGTACGGACCAATTTTTTTATAAATCCCTTGGGGTTACGTTTTATTATGTGTTTTTGAGTGTGCCCCTGCAAATTATAGTAGCCTTCTTTTTAGCGATATTACTTAATCAAAAGGTAAAAGGTCTGGCTTTTTTCAGAACCGTTTTTTATCTGCCTACGATTGTGCCACTCATAGCATCGTCTATGATCTGGATGTGGCTGTTTGATCCCGATCTTGGTTTACTGAATGTGGTGCTGCGTGCGCTGCATTTGCCGGAAAGTCAATGGATTTATAGTGAAGGGTCGGTAGTTCCTACACTGGTTTTAATGAGTTTATGGACCGTTGGGGGAACCATGATTATTTTTCTGGCTGGCTTGCAAGATATACCTAGGCATTATTATGAAGCCATTGAAATTGATGGCGGGAGTGCTCTTCATAAGCTTGTTTATATTACAATTCCATTGACATCGCCTACGATTTTTTTTAATACGATTATGGGCTTCATCGGTGGATTTCAGGTGTTTGTCCAGCCTTACGTCATGACTCAGGGTGGACCCAATAACTCCAGCTTATTTTATACATTTTATCTGTTCCGTGAGGCATTTACTTTTTCGAATATGGGTTATGCCTGTGCTATTGCTTGGGTGCTCTTTATTGTCGTTTTGGTATTCACTGCCTTTTTGTTCAAGACAGCCCGCAAATGGGTGTATTACGAAGGCGGGGGGGCGTGAGCATGAAAAAACGCGGATGGAGTTGGAGCAGGGTTTTACTCTACGCAGTTCTCATCGTGGGCTCATTGTTCTGCATGTTTCCTTTTTACTGGCTGGTGAGAAGCTCCATGATGGATTTAAGTCAGATTTTTTTGATCCCACCGAAATGGATTCCGGAGCCATTTGTACTTGAGAATTTTTTTCAGCCGTTTGAAGAGTTATCGTTTGGGCGCTATTTTGTGAACACATTTATTGTCGTTGCAGGTACTTTAGCGGGTGTACTCCTGTCGAGTACCATTTCTGCCTATAGCTTTGCGCGAATGAGATGGAAAGGAAGAGATAAGGTATTTGCCTTGTTATTAAGCAGCATGATGCTGCCGTTTGCGGTCACGCTGATTCCGTCATTTATTGGTTGGCAGGCACTAGGCATGGTTAATTCATACGTTCCATTGGTATTACCTTCTTTTTTTGGTGGAGGCGTTTTTAATATTTTTTTGCTAAGACAATTTTACATGACTCTTCCGCGAGAACTGGATGAAGCTGTATTTGTGGATGGAGGCAACCATTTTACTATCTTTACTCGCATTATTTTACCTTTATCCCGGTCAGCGATTTTGGTCATCGGATTGTTTACATTTTTGAACACATGGAATGATTTTATGGGACCGCTCGTTTATCTTAATGATGAAAGCAAATTTACGTTGGCGATTGGGCTACAGCAGTTTCAGGGAATATATTCGGCGCAATGGGGTGTTCTGATGGCCGCTTCTTTAATTGTCGTGTTGCCAGCTATCATTCTTTTTGCCATAGGACAGAAGTATTTTATGGAAGGTATTGCCTTAACGGGGATCAAGGGATGAGGACAACTGCCAGGTACGCACTTTGCTTTTTTTGGAATCTAATAATAAAATGGAAGTAACTTTCGAAAAGGAGATGACGTGAATTGGCAGAGCAAGTGCGTATTGGCAAAACAGATTTATATGTAAAACCAATCGGTTTGGGTGCGAATAAGGTAGGAGGACATAATCTTTTTTCCGGTTTGAACAATGAAACGGGCAAAGAAGTCGTTCGCACAGCTTTGGATAACGGCATCAATTTTCTGGATACAGCTTTTATTTATGGGCCTGAGCACTCAGAGCGGTTGATCGGTGAGGTACTTAAAGAGCGCGGCAAACGTGAGGAAGCTGTCATAGCGACCAAGGGAGCGCATAAATTTGTGAACGGAGAGGTTGTTTTTGACAACTCGCCTGCTTTTTTACGTGAATCCGTCGAATCCAGTCTGAAAAGATTACAAACGGATTATATTGATCTGTTCTATATCCATTTCCCAGATGAAGCTACGCCAAAGGCAGAAGCAGTCGGAGAACTGAAGAAGCTTAAGGACGAAGGCAAAATTAAAGCTATTGGTGTATCTAACTTTACCATTGAACAACTTAAGGATGCGAATAGTGACGGCTATGTAGATGTGCTTCAATCCCATTATAATTTGTTGCAACGGGAAGCTGAGAAGGATCTGCTGCCTTATACTAAGGAAAATGGCATTTCGTTTGTGCCGTATTTCCCGCTAGCTTCTGGACTACTAGGTGGTAAGTATACGAAAGACATGACTTTCACGGACATCAGAGCGAAAGATCCATTGTTTCAGGGAGAGGCATTTGCTCGTAATTTGGACAAAGTGGAGCAGGTACGCGAGATCGCTAATGCGTTGAATGCAGAGGTTGCTCATGTGGTGCTTGCATGGTATTTGACCCGTGATTCGATTGATGCCCTCATTCCAGGCGCGAAGGGACCGGAGCAGGTTCTGGCGAATCTGAAAACGCTGAATGTCCAATTGAGTCAAGCGGATATCGAGAAGATTGACCACATTTTCAAATAATGAGTTGAGCTTGGACTGAATCGTATTTGAAATCATATATGTTTACCACCAGGAGGAGCTGCCGGACGGGCGGCTTCTTTTTCGTTTATTTGCGGCATATCCTTCTAAAGTAAGCTCATCGCTGCGGGGGGATCAGAATGAATAGAAAACCGCAATGGCACAGCAGACCGAACAGAAGGCGACGTGGCAGACGCAGGATGTGGCTCATTGTGGCATTGGCGCTGCTGGTAGGAATCGTACAGGTGGCCGCCTATGTGGAACAGCATTTGAAGCCACCCATGATGCATCTGGCTAAAGTGCGGGTCAAACAAATGGCGACAGAGGCTATTAATTCAGCAATTACTGCGCAGGTAGAGCAGGGGAAGACTGCTGATAATTTGATCGAATGGAGAACGGATACGCAAGGGAGAACCTCTGGATTTGTTCTAAATTATGCGGAGCATATGAGAATTACGTCAGACACGCTCAAAGCAGTCAAGGCAACGATGGACAGTATGAGTCATTTTGATGAAAGTGTTCCGATTGGTCAGGCATTGGGGAGTCCGCTACTGGCAGCTTATGGACCCAAGGTTCCCCTAAAAGTGGAGCCGCATGGAGCAATCAAGGTGGATTTAAATACACGTCAGCAGGATGCGGGCATAAACATGATCTTGGTGGAAGTGTACATTCGAATTACGACGGAAGTGTCTGTGGTTATACCGTTTGAAATGCAACCTCAGATTGTGGAGACGGAAATTCCGGTTTCTTATTTGCTGGTAGTGGGCAACGTCCCGATGTACTACTATGACAATCAGGGGAAACCAGTCGGCAAAAATGGTGCAACCGCTCCGCAGTTGGCACTGCCTTCCCATTCCATAGAGAGTAGCGGTGCTGTAGGTTCCAGCATAGAAAGTGTTCCAGAGATACAGGAAGACCCCAATTCCCTCAATCAGTCCCCAACGCCATAAACAAGAGGGGATGAGTGTGAGTTACTCAAAAAAACCAAAGGGACCTATGAGGAAGTCCCTTTGGTTTTTCCTGATTTGAGCGCTTTACGTTCACTCTGCTCCCACTGTCTTAATAGCGGATATGGATCAAAGGACCAGTCTGTCCAGCCATTGTCCCGGTATATACCATAGTGTAGATGTGGTGGGAATTTGCCTTGGGTACCCGGTTTCCCATAGCCCGAGCTTCCGACCCAGCCCACCGTCTGACCAGGCGTGACGATGTCTCCGTTATGAACGGTTTTATCAAAGCCGGAAAGGTGTGCATAGTAGTGATAGCGGTTGTTGAGATCACGAATACCGATTCGCCAGCCTCCGAAGGGGTTCCAGCCCTTCATTTCAACTACACCGTAGCAGGTGCTGCGAACCGGAACTCCGTAGCCAGCAAACAGGTCAGTCCCCTCGTGTATACGGTAGCCCCCCCAGCTGCGTCGGCTTCCCCAAGTGCTGCGGTAGCTATAAATGCTGCCTAGAGGCAGCGGAAAAGCTTGACTGACCAGATCAAGTTTGCCATACCTCTGATACAGCTTGGCAAACTGCTGAACTCTTTGAACCGAGCGGCTGTTATGGTAATATTCCCACATGGCAATACCAAATTCATCCTCGTTATTTCCATACTTTCCGAGATAAGAAGCGATGCTGAACAGCAAATCCTTGTCATTATTGCGGTCAGCGATTCCATCGCCTGAGCCGTCTTGTCCCAGCCCGGAAAATAGTTCAATGGAACGTGGATTTTGATCCTCGGCATCAGGGTTCAACAGACCGGACCATACCGGTCCCGTCACAAAAATACCTATGATCCGTTCCGCATGCTTGCGATCCTTGGGATGGGCCACCGTGAGTGTGCGTTCGTACTGGTCGATGGCAGCCAGTCTGTACCAAGGGACTCCTGTCAGGGCTTCAATGGAGTGATATAAGGCAAGTCTGGACGTATACGATGAAGACGAAGCATGTGAAGCATCCATATTTGTTGTCAGGTTATTTCCGGCTGACGAGGACTTTGTGTCCTCGGTAAAGGCGTGAGCAGGAAGCGGACAAGCCGTTGTCAGTGTAGTAGCGCACAACAGCAGCGATAACAGACGAACAGCGCGGACTGCCCGCATAGGGTAAGACACGTGAACCGACCTCCTATAAAAGGGCTTAAGCGCCCGGTAAATTCTTGGCCCGTATTTGCGTAATTAGGGCGCTTTTGATTAGATTGAGCCATATCCGCCGCTTTTATCCATCTCAAGAGTTTACTTTTTCCGGCATCAATGTCATATCAAAAAGGGAACAATGAATGGAGGTTTTTCCATGGCTTTCATGCTATAATGTATGGCAATGACAGCTTAAGCTTATCAGAAAGAAGGTCTATGCCATTGTCTAAAAAAGTGAAGGAAGCTAAACCCGATTGGATTCGTATTAAACTTACGACAGGCGATAACTATCAGGAAATCAAGAGCATGATGCGTTCCAAGACATTACATACCGTATGTGAGGAGGCACGATGCCCTAATATATATGAATGCTGGGCCAACAGGACAGCTACATTTATGATTTTGGGTGATATTTGTACGCGTGCGTGTCGTTTTTGCGCAGTAAATACGGGAATGCCTACGGAACTGGACTTGCAGGAGCCTGAACGCGTCGCAGAAGCGGCTGAGAACATGAATTTAAAACACTGTGTCGTAACCAGTGTGGCCCGCGATGATTTGAAAGACGGGGGCGCTACAATATTTGCAGAAACGGTTCGTGCGATTCGCCGCCGATTACCTTTTTGCAGTGTAGAAGTATTGATTCCCGACTTTATGGGCGACATTGAGTCGCTGCGAATCGTCATGGATGCCAAGCCAGATATTTTGAATCATAATATTGAAACGGTGGAACGCATGTCCGACAAGGTTCGGGCTAAAGCGAAATATCATCGCTCTCTGGAATTGCTTCAACGTGCAAAACAATTAAATCCGGATATCCCAACGAAATCAAGCATCATGTTAGGTGTCGGAGAAGAGTGGGACGAGATCTTACAAACCATGGATGATCTGCGCAAAGTCGATTGTGACATTATGACAATTGGTCAATACTTGCAGCCATCCGAGAAACATTTATACGTGCAAAAATATTATCCACCGGAAGATTTTGCGAAGTTAAAGGAAGAGGGATTACAGCGAGGATTCAGCCACGTCGAATCCGGTCCGATGGTCCGCAGCTCCTACCAAGCGCATGAGCAGGTGAAGTCGGCCGCTCAGCATAAGGAAGAAAGCGCCCTTTCGCAGGTTTGATCCGGGAAAGGCGGTCAGAATAGCTTGTTTCAAATTGGTGGTAAAAACTATGAAGTGTTGCAGGATCACAAGAACGGGTGGAATCCCGAAGCCTTTCGTGATCGATATAGTGAAGTGTTGGATCGCTATGATTATATTATTGGCGATTGGGGTTACAATCAGCTTCGTCTGAAGGGGTTTTATCGAGAAGGGCACCCCAAAGCCAATAAAGATACATCCATTGTGGTATTGGACGATTATATTAATGAATACTGCAATTTTGGCTGTGCCTATTTTGTGCTGCAAAAAAGCCGTGAAGTTGAAAATAAGAACGGTACCAGTGATGACTTCGTTCCTCCCGACATCCAGCAGTTGGTAGATGCTCAAAGGGAACAAGCGGAAATGTCAGAAACTGAAGAGCGCCAAGAAGGTTCGCAACCTTCAGCTGGACAAACGGAATGGCCGCAACCACAGCAGGATTCCGCAGCTACAGAGGAGTCGAGAGTGGAACAGCCTTCAGAAGCCCGCCAACCACGAGAGTTGCAACGTAGGGAACCGAAGGATGCGCAGGAAGCACGTGAACGACAGCCGCGTGAAGCTCGCGAAAGTCGCCCATCCAGAGAAGGACGTGAAGGAAATCGGCAGCGTGAAGCACGTGATTCGCGCCAGCCAAGGGAACCGCGTGAAGCAAAGGATGGGCGAAGTTCGGGGGAAGGGCAGCAAGCCCGGGAACCACGTAGGCAGCGCAATCCACAAGGAAACTTCGATAAAAAGGAATCGCGTGGGCCACGCTATGATCGCCAGCCAAAGGAAAATCGGGAGGGACGGCAAGTTCGTGTTTCGCGTGAACCCGAGGGCCAGCGTCAAAAAAATAAAACATTCACATCTCCACAACAAAACGGTTCCTGAATTTTCAGGAGCCGTTTTGTTTGTAAGTCCTCCACAACTGCCCATGTTATGATCAACTTTTTGCAAATTTTAAAATGGGACTAACGCTTCCTTCTGATCAATTAAAAAAAGAGCCAGGATTTGGCTCTTTTACAGATTCTAATTGAGGAAAGCGTTGCGTACCCGATCCCAAAATGGGAAAGGACGGTAACGAGCGAAGCTGATCTTCTGACTTGCAACCTGACATCGAACAGAGATCAAGTCATCCACAGGAAAGTTCAGGTGATCTACAGTCAGTAAAAGACGCTGATCTTTCCGTGAAAAAATATCACAATGATGATGTTTTGGCAGTAGCAGGGGGGATCCCAATGTCCGGTACACACGGTTATTAATGGAAGCGATCTCAGTCAACTGTAATGCTTCAATGGTAGGGTGAACCATAGCTCCGCCAAGTGCTTTATTATAGGCGGTTGTTCCTGAAGGTGTAGAAACACATATACCATCACCACGGAACATCTCAAAGGTGATATCGTTAATATCTACTTGGGCAACGACCGTGCCATCTACCCCTTTTAATGTAAACTCATTTAAGGCAATAAAAGAAGCATTGCCTGACTTCTTGTGAATTTCCAACTCAATCAGTGGATACTTAACGATTCTCGGGTTAAGCGGTCCCTTAGATCCGCTTTGGCTCATCAGGTGGATTAGCTCCTCCAGCTCGTCCGCACGCCAATCCGCGTAAAAGCCCAGATGACCGGTATGTACACCAACAAAGGCAATATCCGGAATGCGGTCAATGAAGGTATGAAACGCATGAAGCATCGTACCATCGCCTCCAATAGACACGACGATTTCCGGCGATTCGGCATCCAGCTTGAAATTCTTTTCTTGGGCAAGACGGTGAAATTGCTGACTCAAGTCCATGGAGTGCTGATCCCCGCGATCCAGAACATAATATCTCAAGATGAAAAGCTCCTTTGTCATGGGTATATATCGATCATAATCAATTATGAGCAAGAACACAATCGTTCATTGCCGGTGTGTTCCTTTCAATCGTATGAATAAGCGACTTGTACCCACGCTTAACCAGGAGAGAGCAAGCATTCCGGCCAGTATGCAGGCAAGAAGCAGCAGACTTTGCAGCAGCATAGCGGACGAGAAGCCAGGGGACCATGCGATATCGTGGACCGGAGAAAAGACTGGAGAGCTTCCCTGCCCCATTAATGGGCGCCATAATACGAGAGCTAGCAATGCAGAGATGATCCCGTGCGCAGCCCGGGCCAGCAAAAATGGCATATAGCGGAGATTTGTCATATTTAAAATACTTGCAACCTGTGCATGGACGGATAGCCCGCCCCAGGAGAGAACAAAAGCTGCTGCGGCTACCTTGAACGGTAATGCCGCTGCTGCGGCTTCACCCGCAGCTTGCGCACCTAAAGTGACTTCAAAAATACCACCTACGATGGACTCTGTTAATGTAGGAGGAAGACCACAGGCAGACAATAGGCTAGCCGTAAGCAGATGAAGCCCGCTCATTAAGCCGGAGTTCGTCAAAGCTTCTAAAATGACGCAGAAGAATACAACTAGCCCTCCTACGACAATAATAAGGCGTAGGGAGGAAGCAATCGCCTGACGAAGCAACTCACCCAATGGACGGCCATCTTCCAAACGTGCTGTATGCATGGCACATAACGCTTGGCGCAGTGGCCCAGGCTGTTTATTGCGACCTGTTGTTAATGTGTTAGCAGACTTCGACCAGGCTTTTTGAGGAGGTTGAGAGCGTTCGCTGCGAATATCGTTTTTTTCTGAACGGGAACCATGGAAGCGCATGAGTAGTCCGATGATGAGAACGCCACCGTAATGAGCCGCTCCCAGGACGAGTGCAATTTCGGGTTGATGGAAGAAGCCAACAGAAACTGCACCAATCAGAAATATCGGATCAGAGGAAGTCGTAAACGCGACCAAACGTTCACCTTCAATGCGAGTGATCCATTTTTGTTCCCACAACTTAGCGGTTAATTTGGCCCCTATAGGGTAGCCGGATGCACAACTGACCGCCGCGACAAACCCCCCGCACCCAGGTACACGGAATAGAGGCTGCATCAGTGGGTCCAGTAGCGCACCTATGAAATGGACAATTCCAAAGCCGAGAAGAAGCTCGGAAATAACGAAAAATGGGAATAGGGACGGGAACAGCACATCCCACCAGATGGCAAGACCGCGAAGCCCGGCATTCAAAGAAGATTGCGGATACGCGGCCATCAGTATGAATAGGAATAACAGCATAAGGATGAGCAAAGGAAGCGAGAAACGGCGGTACAGCGACATAGAGGCCCCTCCTTTGGAGTTGTACTATTATACCTATGTCGAGGATGGACAAAGAGTACAAAAAAGTAAAGAAAACGATTACATGGAATGCTGTTTTTTTGTAAAGAGTATGTTAAAATAAGAAAACAACGATTCCATAACCTTAAGGATGGAGTGATCAGGATGAGTATCGTTGCCGGTCTGTTTGTATGTGCTTTTGTGTATGTCATTCGTGCCTCTCTCGTCCATCCCGGTGAAGAGGATTGGCGGAGTTATTAGTGGTATTCATGGAATGACGAAGCGATGTGCAGTGAAGCAAACCTCTTCATATGTTAAATTGATAAAATGACGCTTATTTTTAGCGTCATTTTTTGTTTTTTGTTATAATACGAGTGTATATTTATTACCATAGCACAGAAAGTTGGAGGAAAAGTGAATCCTAGCCTGAGCATTTATGACAACCTTGGGGGTGCGGAAGGTATTCGTGCTATTATTGAGGCCTTCTACCCGAGAGTTTATAAAGATCCGTTGTTAAGTCCCCTGTTTCCTAAAGACATGGAGCCGGTAAAGGAAAAGCAGTTTATGTTCCTGAGCCAGTTTTTTGGAGGGCCGTCCCTCTTTTCTGATGCATATGGTCATCCGATGTTACGTGCCAGACATATGAAGTTCCCCGTGACGGAGGAGCGAGCAGAGGCATGGTTGTCTTGTATGGCAGATGCGTTAACGGATACGGGAATTGAGGAGCCGCTTCGTTCCATCATACTTAGTCGTTTGTCCGGTCCTGCGCATCATTTTGTAAATACCCCGTAAGCTTTCGGGGATTGCCGAATTTTGGAGAGGGTTGTAAAAACATTGGAACTTGAACCGTTATATCAGATCAAAATCGTCTGTCCGCAATGCGAACAAGAATTTCAGACATCCCGTGTCAGACCAAGCCTAAAGAAGGCTATTCGTACCGATTCAGATTTTTGCGCTTATTATAAGAACGAAAATCCCGATTTTTATGTCGTACGGGTCTGTCCTCATTGTGGATTTACTTCGACAGAGCACTCTACCGTTCAGTTAAGCGATCAGCAAACCAAGCTATTTAAGGATAAAATCGGTAATCGCTGGCAGCCTCGCGAATATGGCGGGCATCGTAGCTGGGAAGAGGCGTTAGAAACGTACAAGTTGGGTTTACTCTGTGCACAGGTCATCGGAGAAAAGGAACGCGTAGTAGCCAGTCTATTGCAGCATATTGCATGGATGTACAGATACCAGGGGAATGAGGAGCAGGAGCTTCGCTTTCTCAAATTTAGTTTGGATTCCTATGTTCGAGTCTATGAGCTGGAGGGCGTTGGTGCGAATAATGCCAAACTGCTTTATCTGATTGGTGAACTGCATCGACGTACGGGTAACTTTAACGAAGCAGTGCGCTGGTTTTCGCGTGTCATTAATGATAAGAAAATTATGGATGCAGCGATGATTAGAGCTTCTCGTGAACAGTGGTCTGTCCTGCGTGAACAAATGCTGGCAAAAAACTTCCAGCTACCTGAGGAAATGCAGAACGCAAGCTCCTCTTGAAGAAATAAAGGTGTGCACTATGACCAATTTAGGCTCATGGTTCACACCTTGTTTGTAAAACGAGTTATCTTGCAACTGCCTCATGAATTAATGATGGCGCAACGTGGTATCTGACAGCAAATAATCGTCGTCACAATCCACCAAAGTAACCTTGTTATGGCAGCATGGAAACACAAGCAGCTTTTTCATGCCTTCATGAATGAGCTTAAGCTCTTTGGGCTTCAGGGGCAGCAAGACGTTATCATGGTTGCAAAACGGACAAGACTGTACATAAACATCTCCCATGACAATGTCATAAGGCCAGGTTTTATCAAAAGGAATCATGATTTGTCCGATTCTCCGCCGTTCGAGCCAGCGGCTTCTTCTTTAGCTAGTTCGGCCAGCTTTTGCATCAAAATGTGCTGGGGTGTATGCATAAGGTGTTCCAGCGGAATGCCGAGTTTTTCGGATAATTTCACAGCCGTTTCCGGCGAAATTTGTAAGGGTCTCATCCTGTTTTCCTCCTAATTGTAGTGATTGTACCATCACGATGTAGCTTTATTGTATATGAAACCACATGAATTCGCCAAAAAAGAAAGGTGGAACTATTATGAAAACACCGTTAAAGCAAACATGGGATCTGGAATCTATTTTTAGCGGAGGCTCTTCCTCTGCCTCATTTCATGCATTTTTGGAAGAACTGGAGAGCAAGGTCCAACAGCTGCAATCCCAGCTTAAAGTAGCCAAAGTGCCACAAACGGTGTTGGATACCGAGCGTCTGGATAGTGTTCTGAATAGCATACAGGAGCTGTTTAATGGAGCATCGCAGGCAGGTTCTTTTGTATCTTGTTTAACTGCTCAAAATCAGCATGACAAGCTGGCTGTTCAACTGGGGGCGCGTGTCAATTCGTTGTATGCCCAAGACAAAAGTGCTTTAGTCGCTTTCCAGAACTTGCTGGCACAAACCAGTGAAGACATTTGGCAGAAGTGGATGGAGCGCGAAGCGATCAAGCCGATTTCCTTTGTCCTAACTGAATACCGGAACGAAGCGCGCGAAAAAATGGCTCCTGAGCTGGAGAGCCTTGCATTGGATTTGGCAGTGGATGGTTACCATGGCTGGGGTGATTTTTATGATACCATTGTCAAAAATATGACGATCCCGGTGCCTGAAAATGGTGAAATTGTACACCTGTCTGTAGGTCAGGCAGCGAATAAACTGGATGAAGCAGATCGCAGCGTACGTAAAGACGTATTTGCACGTTGGGAAGAGGCATGGACTCAGGTAGAGGACTACTGTGCCGATACGCTGAATCATCTGGCAGGCTTCCGCCTCAAGCTATATGAAAACCGAGGCTGGACTGACGTGCTTAAGGAACCGCTGGAAATCAGTCGTATGTCAGCCCAAACGTTGGATACGATGTGGCAGGTGATTAATGAAACAAAGCCTATTGTAGTCAAGTACCTGGAGCGGAAAGCCAAGCTGCTAGGCTTAGAAAAACTGTCCTGGCATGACATTGAAGCTCCGCTGGGAACATCGACCACTAAAATCCCTTACGACGATGCAGCCGCAACGATTGTTGAGCAATTTGGTAAATTTAGTTCGAGAATGGCCGACTTTGCCCAGATGGCTTTTGAGAAAAGCTGGATCGAAGCAGAGGATCGTCCAGGCAAGCGTCCGGGCGGGTTTTGTACATCTCTGCGTCTAAGCAAAGAAACCCGTATTTTTATGACCTATGCCGGATCACCATCCAACGTTTCGACACTGGCCCATGAGCTAGGACACGGTTATCATCAACATGTGATGAATGAATTGCATCCATTGAATCAAAATTATGCTATGAACGTGGCTGAGACAGCATCGACGCTGGCAGAACTGATTGTAT
Organism: Paenibacillus sp. P2(2022); assembly: GCF_029522175.1. Lineage (NCBI taxonomy): Bacteria > Bacillati > Bacillota > Bacilli > Caryophanales > Paenibacillaceae > Paenibacillus > Paenibacillus sp. P2(2022). The sequence goes on from NZ_JAKWFI010000005.1 coordinate 72,292, forward strand.
CAGATGCTTTGCTGGAAGCTGCTGAGGGTCAGGAGAAGGTAGCTTTGCTGGAGGATAAAATTCAGCGTGGTGTAGCCTTCTTTATGAACATTCATGCCCGTTTCCTGTTTGAAACCCGTTTTTACGAGCTGCGGAAAAAAGGTGTTGTAGGAGCACAGCAATTAAGCGAGTTGATGGAAGAAGCGCAGCGTGAAGCGTTTTGTGGGGTTCTGGATGAGGCTCATCCTCATTTTTGGGCTTCCAAGCTGCACTTCTATATTACGGAAACTCCTTTCTACAACTTCCCATACACTTTCGGGTATATGTTCAGTGCAGGGATTTACGCTTTTGCGAAGGAAAATCCGGATGGCTTTGCCGACCAATATGATGCTTTGCTGCGTGATACAGGTCGCATGACAGTAGAAGAACTGGCCTCCAAGCACTTGGGGACCGATTTAACACAGGCTGACTTCTGGCGTAACGCCGCACAAGTTACTGTTCAGGATATTGAGCAATTTTTGCAAATGACAAAATAACCGAGTTACATTTTAGAAGGTCTCCCGTAAGGGGGGCCTTTTTTGTAATTTTTGCAGAGGATGATGAATAAAGTCGCAAAATGTCGAAGTGCAATTGATGCTACCTGTTAGCGAAATTTAAAATGATGGGTATACTTAGAAAATAGTTATAAATACCCAATTATGTTGAATTTGATTGTAAGCTTAAAAACCTTCGCATATAATTGAGCCGTAAGACCTATTAAATATTTTCATATAAGGTATATAGGAGGGTTTTTGATGAATGAAGTAGGTCAATTGTCGTTGGTGAGGCAGATGGATATTGTTTTTAAAGAATTGGATAATGAATTGGCGGGTTTATCGTCAGGGATCGTATTTGTACAAATACGGAACAATGTGGTTGGTAAATTTGGGATTCGGCATAATCCAATTGCAGGCAAAGGTGGCACATTTGCAGCAGTAGAACCAGGCTTATCTGTAGAGCATCGGGACCATTTTCGGCGTATGGCCCTGGAAACGCTAAATCACAAGCGTAGCTGGACTCATGGTGAGATTGCTTTCGATTTTGCCATCAGACAAGGAACAATCTTGGTAGATGCAACATTAGAGTCTAACTACAACATGGCGAATCTCATGATCCGCTATAACAAGCCTACATATCGCGCGGCTAAATCTGAATAACCATCGACATTAAAAGAGCAAAGAAAAGCGGCCTTCCGAAGGAAGACCGCCTTTGTTATATACCCGTTATAACGCATTTTGGTAAATTACGATAACGGAATGCTCATGTGGAATAATGACGCTTATTGACCTGAACGACCTGATAATTGCTGTTCGGCCAGCTGTACTAAGCGTTTAGTGATATAGCCTCCCAGAGACCCAGCTTCACGGGACGGCATATCACCATAGTAACCGTCTGCCGGAATGGTGATGCCCAGTTCTTGCGCAGCTTCATATTTCAATTGTTGCAATGCGTTGTTGGCTTGAGGAACGACCAGAGTATTGCTACGACGTCCTCTGCCTTGATTGGCTTCATACATGTGTAGTCACCTCCTTCGGCTGTGATGAGGTTAGTATGCGACAGAGTTATGAAAATATGCGCCGAAGGAAGAAAAGCGACTATAGGGAAATTAAGGATATATGATATGAATCTGAGTTTTGAGGTCGATGGATTGTTGAGGCTCCAGACGAATCAGCCCACCATCTCCGACTGGGTCAGGAAAATTGGGAGCATCAGATAGCCAGGTATAAGGCTCAATGCAAAGATACTGATCGCATTCCCCTTTGGTATATAGTACCCAATACTTAAAGTATTGCTCATCTGCGGTGTAGCGGATTTGATAGCCATCATCACGAGTCAAAACAGCTTCAGCAGGGCCTTCCGCTGCTCGCAGCACAGTATCCAAATTTGTTCCTTTCAAAGATAAACCTGAGGAGAGCTGTTCCAAATGATCTAAAGAAGTAATGACACCTGTAGGCAGCTGCTCAGCATCCTGTTCATATACTCCATTCACCGGTAGCTTCAGGCGCCAGCGCTGAGGTTCTCCATCCACCATAAACCAAGTGTGGTATCCCAAGCCGAATGGGGCTGTTTTTTCACCTAGATTAGTGACGCGCAGCGTTTGGCTTAATACAGTTCCCTGCAAACGATATGTCATTTCCAGCCGCAAAGGAATGGGGTATTGTTCCATCCAGTGCGGATCACTTTCTGTCAGAAACTCGGTTGTTACGCTGCAACCTTCTTCATCCTCTTCAATATCGCTGCAACGCCAGGATTGATTACGGTGCAGACCGTGTATATGATTGTCGTTGGCTGTATTACGGTCAAACTGATATGGGACGCCGTCAAACTCAAATTGTCCTTTGCGAATTCGGCCAGGAGGAATCAAAATAGGTAAGCCAAAATGATATGGCTTTTGTAAATAAAATGCCAATTCTTCCTCGCCAGGTCGACGTACGATATCCCGGTTCAGCTTCAGATCACGCACGGAGATAATATTATTCCCCAGACGAGGGATCATTGTAACTTCCAATTCACCACTATGTAAAACATACGTGTCGTAACCGTTCCAGTGTTCTTTGGTCACTTGTTTCATATTCATGCTCCTTTGTCCACTATAATCGGTTGAAGCTTCGTGTCATTATGATAACAGATTTTTGGTCATATGGCACAATCGTCATTTGACAATAACAGTAAGCGGAATTATCATTAATGTAGCTTAGAAAGAAATGACATGGATAACACGATGATGAGGACAAGTAAGCTTTTGCATAAGCTCTTCAGAAAGCCGGTGGTGGATGAGAATCGGCGAGCCTGCACTGCTGAATGGACCTTGGAGTGCCGTACAGAACAGGATTTTACTTTCCTCAGTATGACGGCCGATTGCTCCTCGTTAACGGAGCTTCAAGATTGCAGCGGCCACGGAGGATAGCTCCGACAACTCATAGGCTGACAGCAATGAATAAGGGTGGTACCACGGTCTCGCGTCCCTTGAGGATGCGGGGCCTTTTTGCGTTCTAAAATATTGAAATAATCGGAGGAGGAAGAATATGAAAACCGTACTTTCAGGTATTCAGCCTAGTGGACAACTTACTTTGGGTAATTACATCGGCGCAATGAAAAACTTTGTCAAATTGCAAGAGGATCATCAATGTTACTTTATGGTCGTAGACCTTCATGCGATTACTGTACCGCAGGAACCAGCTCAATTACGTGAGCAGTCGGAGGCGGTAGCGGCATTATTTATCGCAGCGGGTATTAACCCAGAGAAATCCAATGTCTTTTTACAATCCCATGTTCCACAGCACGCTGAGCTGGGATGGTTGATGACAACACTGACGAATATGGGCGAGCTGGAGCGTATGACTCAGTTTAAGGACAAAGCCGCTGGCAAGGATTCCGTAGGAGCAGGGCTGTTCGTATATCCGTCATTGATGGCAGCTGACATTTTGCTCTACAATGCGGACCTTGTCCCAGTAGGCGACGACCAAAAACAGCATCTGGAGCTGACACGTGATTTAGCGGGCCGCTTTAATCACCGTTATGGAGATTATTTTACTGTTCCGGAGCCGTATATCCCTGAAGTAGGGGCGAGAATTATGTCCCTGGATGATGCATCCAAGAAAATGAGTAAGAGTAATCCGAATGCAGGCAGTTTTATTGCACTGCTTGACGATCCAAAAGTCATACGCAAAAAAATCAGCCGCGCTACTACCGATTCGGGCAGTGAGGTTAGATATGATCCAGCCAATAAACCGGAAATTAGTAATCTGATGGGCATTTACAGCCAGTGTTCCGGTTTGTCGCTCCAAGAAGTGCAGGATCGCTATGAAGGTCAAATGTACGGGACATTTAAAAAAGAACTGGCAGAGACGGTTGTAGCTATGCTTGAACCGATTCAGCAGCGCTATCGCGATATCCGGGAATCCGGTGAAATTGGGCATATTTTGGCCCAATCCGCAGAGCGTGCTCAAGAAGCTGCTGAAGTCACGCTGTCTGCGGTCAAAGAGCGCATGGGCTTTTTGCCACGTCTACGCTAGAGCCAATTGAAGACAGACAGATGGGGTCTTCTACAAATTAACTTAAGAGCGGCGTTGTCGGGCCTTGATTACGAAGCCCCAGCCGATATTACCGACAGATAAAAGTCCCAGTAATATAGCAAGCCATGCAGAATAGCTGATGGATATAGCGGCTGCTGTCAGCAGAACAATGGATGAAACGGCGAACCATAGGGATAGACCTTTGCTCATGGTAAAAACCTCCAGCCTTCGAATGTTGAATTTCAGGAATAAGTAGATGTAAGTGAGCCATAATAATCTTGCAAGCTTGCAATGAACCTCACTCACAAAGAACTGAAAGGAGATTCAAATATGAGCAGACGTCGTTCAAACAACCTGCAAGTACCGCAGGCCAACGCCGCTTTACAACAATTAAAATATGAGGCAGCTCAAGAACTTGGCATCACCATCCCTCAGGACGGTTACTTCGGTAATGTCGTTTCCCGCGAAACAGGTTCTCTTGGGGGATACATCACGAAAAAGCTGGTCCAACAAGCAGAACAATCCTTGTCGGGCAGCAGCCGCTTGCAGTAATACACATAAACACTCCCATCTTGGAAGCTGTATTATGAGCAGCTGTGATGAAGAAAATCCGGAGCAAACATGCTCCGGATTTTTTTGCGCATGTTTATGACCATTGTGAATCACGTTAGTCTGCTTCGTCAAGAGGGCGCTTTCATGAAATGCTTTTTTTACGGGAATAGTCAAAAAAACAGCAAGCCCCCGTTTAAGGGAGACTTGCTGTCTGTAATACACTCGGCCTATTGTTAGCTTGGAAATATTTTAATTCGTATGCAAGGAAAGACGTTTTTGCATCTTTTCGTCACTGAGCCATCCAATATAACTGTTGATCAGTCCGAATTGCTTATCCATCGCGACCACCGCTACAAATGGATATTGCCTCCGGTGTCGATACCTGACGTCTCCCCATCGCACAATATAGCCCCACTCCAGTTCTTCCACCTCGGCAACGGCAAAGGAGGAAAAATAGCGAAATGCTTGCACATCGCGATAGGATTTGGAGGCCTCTACGGCTGGATGTGTGGATGGAGTTGCGTGTTTCGTCCAAAATAAATGCTTGCCATTTAATCCGCCAATGTCATAGCTTCCATTCTGATGAGCTTTTACCACATGCCACCGGTTCCATGATACCGTGGGAATGATATAATAGGTGTCGCCTTCCTGACGCTTGTTGTCCATATCACGTACCGCTTTTCTGGTAATAAAATGACTCCAGGTTCGCCAAATGTAATACAGGCCAATAATGACGTACAGCGTAATAAATAAGGGGGCGGGCGGAACCAATCCGGTGATCCACAGCATGATCGCAGCAACATGGGTGCCGAAAATAAAGGGATCAAAAATATGGATGATATTCCAAGATATCCACTTATTCGTAAACGGCCGAAATGCCTGGGTTCCGTACGTATTGAATAAATCTGTGAATACATGCAGGCAGACGGCAATCGTTACCCATAATGCTACATGACCTGGGGGCACATCCCTGAAGATCAGACAAATCAGTCCCGTTATGGACAAGATCCATATCAACCAGAAGGGGATAGAATGCGACAGTCCACGGTGATTGCGAATATACGCTGCATTATTTTTCAACCGAAGCAAGGTGTCAAAGTCCGGAGCTTGTGACCCTACGACTGTAGCGAGCAGTATGACCGCTGCTAGCTTGGGATCTCCGGCGACGACAGGATCAGTATAGGCCAGCCCGGCCAACCCGACTCCCATGACAAAGTGTGTGGCTGTATCCATATCTGTCGCTCCTTTTGTATTGTTTCCTGTACTTATTACTACCCAAATTTACTGTAAACGATCAGCAGGGGTGATTTGCCATCTGAATTGTGAACGTTTTGTGCGTTTTCTGTCAAACTTTTTGGGGTAGGTATATGATAAAATTTATATCGGAGTTCAACTTACTCCCGAATTCATACATCTCTAAGGGGGAGTTACTCACAATGGATAATATTAGTTATAAGACTTCTTCGGATGCGGCTACCTATTCTGTAAAATCTAAACCACCCGGTAAGGCGGGAACTTGGAAAGATTTTATTACAGTTACCAAGCCAGGCATCCTTCGTACTAATCTGGTTGCAGCCTTCGGTGGTTTTTGGTTGGCATCGCAATGGGACGTTGACTATATAAAGTTAATTCTTACACTCTTAGGTACAATGCTGGTTATGGCGTCTTCTTGTGTCTTTAACAACTACTTTGACCGTGAGTTGGATTTGAAGATGGAGCGCACACGTAATCGCTCACTGCCAACAGGACGTCTGACCCCTACAACGGTGTTGTCATACGCTATTATTTTGGGTATTGTCGGATTGGCTGTTTTATTCTTCTTCTCTGGTGTGAAGGCAGGACTACTGGGCATATTGGGTATGTTTGTCTACGTTGGCATCTATACACTCTGGTTGAAACGTTCATCTACATGGAGTACATCCATTGGCGGTATTTCTGGGGCTATGCCTCCGGTAATTGGTTATGTGGCCGCATCGGGCCGTATTGACATGGGTGCTTGGCTCTTATTCGCACTACTGTTCTTATGGCAACCGCCTCACTTCTGGGCACTTGCCATTCGCAGAGTTGAGGAATATCGCGCAGCAGGATTTCCATTGCTGCCAGTCGTGAAAGGCATTCATCGGACTAAGATTCAGATGATTCCTTATATTGTGCTGCTGATCCCGGTACCCATCCTTATGTATGCTTATGGATATGCCGGTATGATTTTTATGATCGTGTCCGTGTTACTGTCCGTGCTATGGGCGTTTTATGCCTTTAAAGGCTTTACGATTAAGGAAGAAGAAACGGATTCGTGGGCAAAAAAAGTATTTTTCTTTTCCATTAACCATTTGACACTCAGCTTCTTGCTGATGATTGTTGATACGGTTCATAAGTTCTAATACCAATCTTAGAAGCTGTACTATATAGAGCTGTCCAACAGGCATGAAATTGACCTGAGGACAGCTTTTTTGTTATTTGCAGGACTAAAGAACAGGAGGGTATACAATGTATTCCTCAAGCCCTGCTTTTTCCAGCTGGGCAATTACATATTCATCTGGAGTACCTTCTACGCCTGCATAGCCTTTGCGTGTATACATATGAAGGGCATCCGGAAAAGCGTCTGCAAGCACACCTCTTATTTTTTTCCCTGAGCTGTCGTTGTCCATAAATAAAAATATTTCGTCATGCTTGGTCCGCTGGCGGAGGGATTCTAATTTTATTGAGTTTAGTGTGCCGAAGGTGCATAAAATGTTGACCTCCGGATCGAGTAATCGGCGGAGTTTACTGCGGTCATTTTTTCCTTCGACAATCACGGTTATCGCCATTTTGCTCACCCCTTGCTTGATGCCTGTGCTCGAAATTCCCCGGGAAATGAAAGAATATGTGTATAGTTTAGCTCTAAAAGGGGTTCTCATGCAAAAAACAACAAAACAGCCTGCCGTAAGTGGCAGGCATGGGTTACAAAGCCGGATGTTAGGGCTAATTAGAACATTAGAACCAGCAAGTACGAAGAATGATGACGAGCAGAATATAAAGAACAAGAATGGTACCAGTTGAAGTTCCAAAAACAGGGCAAGGGCTTACAGGATGACAGTGGCTCATGGGCTGCACCTCCCTTTGTATTGAATTGTTCAGTCAAATTAGTCTATGAGGAGCAGGGTATTAGGTACTGTGCGTAAGCCCTCTAGAACGTATTTTGGGCTTTAAAGGTAGCATCTCAGCATGGCCCCTTAGTTATAATTAGGAATGGTAAGGACCCGAGGCAGATAGTGGTGGTGTAGGAGATAATCGCTGAACAGGAACGAATAGTAGACCAGTCATCAAAATTAGAAATGCGATAAAAAAAGGAGATATGTGATCCGGAAGCTGACCCGCCAGTACAGGCCCGGCAAAGGAGCCGATAGACGTTGCAATGGATTGTAGGGCAAAGGTTTTGCCCAATCGAGCCCCTCCGATTCGTATGAAAAGAGAGGCCAGCGCTGGAAAAATGATGCCTTTGGCTGTTCCCAAAATAAACAGGATGATGCCTATGGTCGCTTCAGGCGTGGTGGCGAGTGCGTAGAAGCTTAAAGACATCAGAATAATGCCGCAAATTAACCTTACCATCGGTGAATATTTGTTCAGAAAAAGCAAACTGAGCGTACAGAGTGCTCCCAAACTGATGATGGAAAAGAGCAATCCGGTGGACATCATGGACGCAGAACCGTTATTTCGTAATGGGATCTCGTAAAATAAAATGCCTTGTGCGCACGCCAAAACAAAAGGTAGAAGCAGATAACGCCAATTGAAGGGTAACCGCGTCTGTGCTGCTGACTGTGGAGCAGGTGTCGTATGACCATCAGATAATTGGGCCTGAGGAGCGGGTGCTTTTTTGGGTAAGGTGAAATAAGCCATAAGCCCCGTGATCACGAGAATGATGCCAAGGGAACTAAATGTCTCGCTAAAGCCGAAACTGGCTACAATAAATGCGCCTGCGGCTGGAGACAGAACAGAGGCCAACGTGTGGACGACACCATGTCCCGACATATATTTGCCCTGCGTAACCGGATGATCGGACAGTTGCGCCAGCATGGCCAGACAGGCTGGAGATAAAAAGGCCAACACATAACCACTAATCGCACGCAGAAAAAGCAATTCCCACGGTGTATGGATGTACGATTGAATGATCAGGATCAGGCCTGCAGCTGTCAGGCTGAACATAATATATCGGCGACTGCCGTGTTTGTCGACTTTGGGACCTGCCATCAAGTTACCAGGCAGGTGAGTCAGAGAGTAAATTCCCATCATCCAACCGATAAAGGTAGGCGCTGCCCCCAGAGAGATGGCGAATGGTGTCAAAATAGGATATTGTGCATGCAGATCAAAAAAGGCAATGAACAAGAAGAGATACAGCCAGAGGGCTGTTTTCATGTGAATGACCCCCTTTCCTAAATGTAAACTTTCATGTTACTTCGTATTGGCCCTTCCTAAGTTGTACGCCAGATTGGACGAACATAGACCACTTTGTATGGACAAGAATTGATTGACAAGGTATGTATAAGACCTAAGCTGACAGGACATTGCGTAATCATGTATAATTACAGAGACAATTTTGCAATTTGAATCATGTAGTTGGAAACGGGAGTGTAGCGAATGGATAAGAACGTCTGGTCAGAGTTTTTGGAACATAATTGGCAGATCGTTCAGGATAACTGGCTGTATATAGTGATTGGGCTTGTCCTATTGTTAGTCATATTGAAGATTGTAAGAACTCTCGTAAAATGGCTGATCGTCATTATTGTGATTGCAGGCTTGCTAGTCTACAGTGGTATTTCCTTTGAACAGGTTGGCAAGGTCGTGACTCAGGCAAAGGATGATGCAATTAACAAGGTTCAGAGCGAGGCTTTGAACATGATGATAAAAGAGGGGCAAAATGCCAAATACACCTCCAACGGAGATGGTACATTTACAGTGACCAGTTCCAACCTGGAAGTAAAAGGTCCGTTTGAGGGGGACAAGGTCAAGGTATGGTTTCAGGGAATGTCGTTGGGCGAATGGAGTATGAGTGACACAGTCAAGAAATATATCGAAAGTGCGAAAGACTTGGCTGCTGCACAGCCGCCACAGTCGCCGTAAAGACAGGAGGAACACAATGAACCCATCCTGGCTGGAGTCTATTCTTCATTGGAATGGCGTGACGGTGTTTCTGATCGCCATCGTAGTATTGTCGTTAATACAGGGGTGGAGGCGAGGAGCCTCCAGATCTGTAGGTGCGCTGTTTAGTCTCATTGTGGATGGCATACTCACTGTGGCGGGTATTTTGTGCTCGCTCGGGTTAGCGATGTGGCTTTCACCAAAGGTGCAGCAATGGCTGGCAGCTTACATGGAGCATTTGCCACAGCGAAAACTAAGTGGGATTGAGCAATTTTATTATACGCTTGTGGCGGGGATAGAGGGTTTTCCGCTGCTGCGGTTTGCCGTATTGTTCATGCTCAGTTATGCTATCGCCCAGTTTATACTGCGTGCCATTTATGTGCTGATGGTAGGTGGCAAATCAGATTCCTCTCTCCATGAGCATCCCCAAAAATCGGGCTTTTTCAGCAGGGTGGCAGGGGCCGGAATAGGTACTCTTATTGGTGGTGCTCGCGCCATGATGATCATAGCCCTGCTGTTCATAGGCGTAAGTCTGTACCCAGACAGCGGGTTTAGCAGCTACGTACAAGCTTCGCCGATTTATAAGCAAGGTGCGCAATCGGTCATTGAGCCGTTGTCCGGGACTCTGATTAAGGATAAGCTCCCTGTATTTACGCAAGCTGTTACCAAGGAATTGAATGGTATCATGCAGCGCAAATACGAAATAATTGACCGGGACATTCCAAGCGATATCGTTCAGGCAGCGGCCAAGATTACAGAAGGGGCTAGCGGTGACGAGCAAAAAGCCAGAGCGTTGTATGAATGGGTAGGCACCCGCATTAGCTATGATTACAGTAAGGTGGAGGCCTATGAGCAACGTGGTGACTGGCATGAACAGACGCCTAGAGATACGTTTGGTACACGTAAAGGAGTGTGCATTGATTATGCCCGCCTGTACTCAATGATGGCTCGTTCGCAGGGACTACAGGTCAAGGTCGTAACAGGTCTTGGATACAACGGACAGGGAGGATACGGGTCCCATGCCTGGAATGAGGTGTATTTGAGCGGACAGCATCAGTGGGTTCCGTTAGACCCGACCTGGGCACAAAGTGGAGACTGGTTTAACCCGCCAGGTTTTGCCCAAACACATATCAAGGATAAAGTGATTTAAGAAGGAGTGGAAAAGGGCACATGAGAAAGATGGACAACGAGCAAGGAAAAGACAATGAGACATCCGACCGAAAAAGATTTAGCTTCCGGATTAATCTGTTCTTTTTCAGCTCGTTCATTATATTTACAGTCATAATTGTAAGATTGGCGATACTTCAATTTGTAGATGGACCTCAGCTCAAGCAGCAGGAGGCCAGTAATGTTACTAAAAATGTACCACTTACGCCGATTCGCGGAACGATTTATGATTCAACCGGACAGAACCGACTGGCGTATTCGACACCTGTACAATCGCTGTATATCACGCTCTCCAAGAACTATAGTGACAGCATGGAGAATTTGCGTAATCCAGATAAGAAGTTATTGCCTGAGCTAGAAAATATGACACAAAAGCTGGCGAATCGATTTGCTCAATACGGCGATAAAGATGAGCCGCAAATGACGGCAGAACAAATTATGGACGCTATGGATCGGAACTATCAACGATTTAGCGGTTTTACGCCGCGTCTGATTAAAACGAATCTTAATAAAGATGAAGTTGCCTATTTTATGCAGCATAAGAGTGAGTTTCCAGGCGTAGATGTCGTTGAAGAGACGGTACGTCATTACGATCCTGATACGGTAGCTGTTCAAGCGGTCGGTTATATTAAAAGCTACAAAAGTGCGCGTGAAACGTTGGATAAATATAAGAATATTCAAAAATCCATGTCAGCTGAAAATGATCCGGGCCTCATTTATATGGATAATGAATCTGTTGGCTTTGATGGACTGGAATATCAATATCAGGAACAATTACGAGGGAAAAATGGCTATAAAACGGTTCCGATTGATCCTCGAAACATGCCGGAGGGTGTAGATTCTGTTACTCCTCCGCAAAAAGGGAACAACATTTATTCCACGATTAATAAAGAGATTCAGGTTAAAACAGAAGAAGCCATTACGGATCAATTGAGATGGCTCCATTCACACGCTGTGTCTGGCAAGACTCATCCTTATGCCAAAACAGGCTTCGCTGTAGCGATGGAAGTAGATACAGGAAATGTGGTAGCTATGGCTAGTATGCCGGATTACGATGCAAATTATTGGCAAACTGGAAATATATCCAATGATAACTATAAAAAAATTCAAAATGTATATTTAAATGGTACTATCCGCTCCTTTGGATCAGGTCAACCGGGCCAGCATCCAGAGTCAGTTGTCCTGCTCGGTTCCACCATTAAACCACTTTCAGTGTTAATAGGTCTGGAGGAAGGTTTATTCAGTACTTCATCTTACTACCAGGATACAGGAGCAGCCTATTTTGGGCGTAACAATTCTTCACGAGTACGGAACTCTTCTGGCCACGTGTATGGCGGGTTGGACCCGGCTTCTGCCATACGGCATTCCTCGAATGCATTTATGGTCGATATGGTAGGTAAGAGATTGTATAACAAATACATTAATAATGCCAAGGAAGATCAGGGTGTGAATGTATGGGACCGCTATATGAAGGAGTTTGGGCTAGGTGTGTCTACAGGTGTGGATTTACCAAGTGAATGGTCTGGTCGCAGAGAGTATGCTCATAATTCGAAAGAGTCCTCATTATCTAAACTGGCATATGCTTCTTTTGGTCAGCAGGGTAAATATACAACGCTTCAGCTTGCACAATATACAGCAGTATTGGCTACCAAGGGCAAACGGATGGAGCCCCATTTGGTCAGCCAAATTAAAGATACCAACGGTAATGTAGTTCAAACAATTAAACCGAAGGTGCTAAATGAAGTGAAATTCCCGGATGCCTACTGGAATGAAGTCATACGCGGTATGGCAACAGATGTCAGCGCATTTAAAGGTTTTCCGTATGACTTTGCTCGCAAAACGGGGACATCTCAGCAGAGTGTAGGCAGGGAACTGAAAGATAACGGGGTATTTATCGCCTTTGCACCACGTCAGAATCCTAAACTTGCAGTAGCAGTTGTCATTCCTGAAGGAGGCTTCGGAGCTTGGAGCGCCGGACCTGTGGCACGTAAAATCTTTGATGCTTACGACGAAGTGTACGGTTTGGACGGTGTTCCAAAGAAAAAGGATGCAGCGACAGCCGATCCTAATACAGCCAAACAGCCATAATCATTTTTATACAGATATTATTTCAGGTAAGCTTTCCTTAGCCATTGAGCTGAGGAAAGCTTTTTTGTGTTTTTTTATACGTTTTCTTACAAAATTGTCATCTTGGATTTCCTTGTTTCTTGTTTCAAATATGGTAGGATCAGGAATATGAGACCTGTTGGAAGGAGTAATGATCAGCTAATATGGACAGAGGAAGTTTGGATAAAAAATTTTCATTCAAAAAGAAAATTGGTGAAGAGGACGAAGAAACGCGAAAACAGCGGACGGTTTTACGAACCAACCTACTGTTTTTTAGTGTTTTTGTGCTGTTTGCCCTGATCATTACCAGACTAGCTGTATTGCAGTTTATACAATCAGAGGAGCTGAAGGGCCAGCAGCAATCCATAAATACAAAAAATGTTCCGCTAACCCCGAGTCGCGGTACGATTTATGACTCCACGGGTAAGGTTAGACTGGCATATTCGACTCCAATGCAATCCCTGTATGTGACTTTGCCTAAGGATTACAGCAAACGTACGGAGAAAGACCGCAAGCCGGCGGATAAGCTGCTCCCTGAGCTTAATGCTTTTGCTGGCAAACTTGCTAGCAAATTAAACGAGTTGGGGCATAGCGAAGGAGAGCGACTTGATGCAAAGGAAATTATACAACGACTCGACCCGGATTATATTCAATATAGGGGATTCACCCCACGTTTGGTCAAATCCAACCTGAGTCAGAAGGAAATCGCTTATTTTCTGGAGCATCGAACAGAGTTTCCAGGTGTAGAGGTTATAGAAGAAAGTGTACGCCATTATGACTCGGATCGAGTGGCAGTGCAAACGATTGGATATATGTACAAATTCAAAGGAGCTCGGGCGAACCGACCCAAATATAAAGAGTTGTATGAAGCCAATTCGGAGGTTCTAAGACCGGAACAAGTGTATTCGGAAAGCGAAATTGTCGGATATGATGGCTTGGAGCTTCAGTATCAAGACGAGTTAAGAGGGAAAAATGGCTATAAAACAGTAGAGGTTAACCCTCGAAGCATGCCGGAGGGCATTAGATCCATTACACCTCCAGCGAAAGGTCATCATCTGTACTCTACCATCAACAAGGAAATTCAACAAAAAACCGAACAGGCGATTATGGATCAACTCCGCTGGCTTCGTACCCATGCCGTATCGGGTAAACTTCATCAGGATGCAACTACTGGCTTCGCTGTAGCGATGGAGGTAGAGACCGGACATATCGTAGCAATGGCCAGCATGCCGGACTATGACTCGAATGTATGGAAAACGGGAAGTGCGTCGCCTTCAGTGTATGACGATATTCAGCATAAAATGGGGAACGGAACGATTAAATCTGTACCTAGTGGAAAAGTGGGTCCGCACCCGGAATCCTCGGTTCTGCTGGGTTCAACCATTAAGCCGCTGACTGTGCTGATCGGGTTGAAGGAAAATCTGTTTTCGCCTGGACAAACATATCAGGATACAGGAAGTGCGTACTATGGAAAAAATCGCTCCAGCCGAGTCGGTAATTCAGGCGGACATGTGTATGGTTCACTAACACCTAGTAGGGCGATTGAGGTCTCGTCAAATACGTTCATGGTCGATATGATCGGCAAGCCGCTGTATGCCAAATACGGAAGTAATGCAGGAATGCATCAGGGAATTGATGTATGGGACAAGTATATGAAGCAATTTGGACTGGGTGTACCGACGGAAGTCGATCTGCCCGGTGAGTGGGCAGGCAGACTGGAGTACACCAGTAAGCATGAAAGTGCACTGACACGTTTGGTACAGGCATCCTTTGGTCAGCAGGGGAAATATACAGCGATGCAGCTGGCCCAGTATACGACTGTACTGGCAACCAAGGGCAAGCGAATGCAGCCTCATCTAGTCAGTAAAATTGTGGATGACCAGGGGAATCTCGTACGTGAGTTTAAGCCGAAGGTGCTGAATGAGGTCGCTTTTTCAGATACGTACTGGAATACTGTGATTCGCGGCATGGCTACCGATGTTAAAGCCTTTAACGGATTTCCCTATGACTATGCCCGCAAAACGGGGACTTCTCAGCAGGTGGTGGGACGTACGGTTAAAGATAATGGGGTATTTATCGCTTTTGCTCCGCGTCAAAATCCGAAGCTGGCTGTAGCCGTGATCATCCCGGAGGGGGGCTTTGGTGCGACGAGCGCGGGACCCGTTGCGCGTAAAATATTTGATGCATATGACGAAGTATACGGGCTTGATGGTATTCCCAAAAAGCCTCTGGCAGCGAATTAAGGACTTGAATACTTTTGTGGGCTTCTCTTTTTCATGGTAAAATGTCGTTGGACATAAGGGACAACAGGAGGAAGAGAGACCATGGGAGAAAACCAATATAAATACAAACTGCTTGCGCTCGACATGGATGGAACTTTACTGAACGATAATCATGAAATAAGCTTGGAAACGATTAATTGGATTAATAAGGCGATTCAGGAAGGGATTCATGTATGCTTGTCTACTGGACGTGCAGCGATGCATGCTTTACCTTACGGTCAGCAACTCGGCCTAGAGACGCCAATGGTAACTGTAAACGGCAGTGAAGTATGGAAATCACCTCACGAATTGTGGCGCCGCTATTTACTTGATAAGGAGCTTATTCGCAAGATGCACCAGATTGCCGTAGAAACAGGCTCCTGGTTCTGGGCTTACTCAACCGACGAGTTATACAACAGAGATCGTTGGCCGGACACATTGGACACACAGGAATGGCTCAAATTCGGTTATAATACGGAAAATGACGAAATTCGCCATCAAATTTTGCTCAAGCTTCAGGATATGGGGGGACTTGAAATTTCCAATTCTTCGATGACGAATCTGGAAATTAATCCAGCTGGTATATCCAAAGCCAGTGGCATCGCTGAAGTGTGCGACCTGCTCGGCATTACCATGGAGCAGGTGGTTGCCGTAGGTGATAGTTTGAATGACCTGGCTGTGATTCAAGCGGCTGGACTGGGTGTAGCGATGGGGAATGCTCAGGATACGGTAAAAGAAGCCGCTAATGTGGTTGTGGCTTCGAATAATGAGGACGGCATTGTAGAAGTGATTCGAGATTATGTGCTTGTGTAATAAAATGATGGTGCACAAGCAAGATGAATAGACGAGAAGGAGGAGGCCCATGGACGTTGTAGGTTGGATTGTTGTCATTGTACTGTTCATTGTGGGCATGGCGGGAGCGGTGTATCCCGTATTGCCGGGGGCGCTCGCCATTTATTTTGCATTTTTTGTATACGGTTGGTTTTTCTCGTTCGCTCCATACAATGCATTGTTTTGGATTATACAAACACTAATCGTCGTTGCCCTTTTTATTGCGGATTATGCTGTGAATGCGTGGGGAGTCAAGCGATTTGGCGGCTCGCGTCTGTCAGCGATCCTTAGTACTGTGGGAATCATTATTGGCCCCTTTGTTATTCCAGCATTCGGTTTGATTTTGGGACCATTTATCGGTGCTGTGCTGGGTGAGCTGATTGGTAAAGCACCGCTGGATCGAGCTATAAAAGTGGGCTTTGGCTCCGTCTTAGGCCTATTTACTAGCACCGTGATGAAAGTAATTTTGCAGCTTGCCATGATTATTGTATTCTTAATTTGGGTGTTTTAACCTGAGATTCGTTTATTATGATTTACAGAGACAGAATCGACATGCGGCTCCGCACCGGTGATGGCTCAGGCCATGACTGTTTTTCGCGGAGCTTTTGCATGCATGTGAACAGCAAGAAAGAAGGGAACGCATTTTGTCCAATAAAGAAACATTCCTTAAAGGTACGCTTATTTTAGCCGCTGCCGCTTTGGTGGCCAGAGTGCTTGGTCTGGTACAGCGCGTTCCATTGGAGCATTTGCTCGGCTCCGTCGGGAATGCCTCGTTTACCATTGCGAACAACGCTTATTTGATGCTGCTCACAGTCGCTACGGCCGGTATTCCTAGCACACTGAGTAAAATGGTTTCGGAACGCTACGCACTGGATCGGCCTGCGGAAGCGCGACGTGTGTATCGTGCGGCTTTGATATTCGCGGCCGTGGCGGGTATTATCATTACGGCGCTGCTGTATTTTGGAGCGCCTTATTTTGCCGAGCATGTAGCAGGGGTTCCGCAGTCTGCTTTGGCTATTCAGGCTTTGGCACCCGCTTTGCTGTTGTTTCCTGCTATTGCCATGATGCGTGGATACTTCCAAGGACGTGGTAATATGACCGCAGGCGGTATTTCACAAATTGTGGAGCAGGTCGCACGGGTAGCAACCGCAATTCTGCTCGCCTTTATTATTTTGAAGCTTGGCTATGGAGATCGTGAGGTTGCGGCGGGTGCCTCCTTTGGGGGTGTCATGGGAAGCCTCGGCGCTCTGGCGGTCATGTTGTATTACACGGTGAAACTGCGTCGTCAGGATCGCCAAGATCGTCAAGAGCAATTCCAAGAGGAAAGCTCCGCGTTACCGATGATGCGGATTTACAAAGATATTTTTAAGCTCTCTATTCCCATCGTATTGTCGTCTCTGACGGTTCCGGCGGTTAATTTTATTGATACGTCGATTGTAGTTAGACTGCTGTCTGGACAAGTGGGATTGGATCAGGCGACTACTCAGTTGGGTTATCTAGGCTCTAGGGCACAGAGTGTGGCAGGTATTCCTCCAATTTTGGCCATTGCACTCAGTCAATCGCTCATTCCGATCATTTCGGCGGCTTTTGCCCGTAAGGATGAACAGCATTTACAAAATCAGATGACGCTTGCCTTGCGTATCTCTATTTTGACCGGAATGCCGATTGTGTTGGCTTTATGTGTAACTGCATATTCTATTAATGGTCTGTTGTTCAGCTCGCTTGGAGGCAGCGGAATTATCGCTGTTTTGACACTCGGAACGATCTTCCAGATTACGATGATGACTTCTAATTCGATATTGATCGGTATGGGCAAGCCGCGTATTTCAATGGTCAATGTGATGGTTGGTATCGTCGTGAAGTTGGCAGCGAGCTGGCTGCTGGCTGGTTGGCTTGGAATTTACGGAATTATTGCCGCAACCGAATTATGTTTTCTCGTCATTACGTTGCTGAATTTGCGTGTGCTGAAAGGTATTGTTACTTTCTCAATCATGGGCCGTCGCTGGGTAGGCTTCCTAACCGCCGTCGTAGTCTCGGGAGCTATCGGGTACGGAGTAAATGAAGCCTGCATTTTGCTGGTACACCTGATTCCTGCGCGTGTAGCCTTCTTGATCGCGTGCTGTATTGCCGGAGCAGTTGTACTGGTATGCTACTTGGTATTGCTGGTTGTATTGCGCGTATTGCGCAGGGACGAGCTGGGCAACTATCCGCGTATGTTGCAGAAGTTATTGCGTCCATTAATGCGCCTACAGCGTGAGTCCACTGGACAACGAAGCTAAAAGAATCCTTCCTCTGTTCAATGAAAGGACCTAAAGCTGTTATGAGCATCATGGGCCATTGCTGTTTTTTGAATGCCGTAGCGATGCTCATGGCGCATAGCAAATAACAGAGGCCGTCTTGGTTCACTGATATGCCCAAGTGTAGAACCGTCCTGAAACCAGTCATAACGGGGAATCGGATCATAGGCTGTATCTGACCAGACGGCGTTCAGTTCTGGGCTGTACAGACGTTGACTTGGCGGGAGCCATTCATGTGCTAAAAGCGTTGCACTCTCTTCTGGAGAGCGCAGCGCTTTTTGTTCATTTGGAGTGAACAGTCCCGGCCAATAGTCGCTGCGAGAACCGGTATGCGGCACACTGGCAGCAAATGCGGATGCCTGATCCAGTACCTGCTGATGGCCAAATAACATAGCGTAGAGACTTTTGCCAAAGCCGATCCGCTCGTCCAGATGGCCGAAACGCTCCATGACAAGTCCGGCAAGGCCACCGTTTAGCCCAAGCGGAAATATAACTTGATTGAGCTGAAGCCAGTCATGCAAATAAAAGCCCGGCTTGTGTGTCACAAATTTTTGAAAATACGGATCTTTCACGACACGTCCTTCAATATAGTTTTGTTCATTAATAATGAGCGCCACCGTCAAAAGAGAACTATCCCGCCAAGCCCAGAAACGTTCCCAAAAGGGCTTCATGAATGGCGAAACGTGAAAATAGGGCAACAAATGGAAGCAACTTCGTCCCAAATGACGGCTGTGCATGTAAAGCTGCAACTGTGGATAAGCGTCCTGAAAAATAAGGGCGTTACAGCGCTCAAGTAGTCGATACAGCCACTCCTTTTCCTGTTCGCCGAACAGGTCGCCAATGAGCTCTCCTTTCAGATCAGTCATATTATAGCCGCCATTACGAGAAACCAGATGGGCCAGTAATGCCCAGTGTAATTCCGGGTAGCCACGATAGCATTCAAGGTAAGCGGCAGTGCGCGTGATGTTGCTGCGATTCTCCTGTGCTGTATCGTTCTTGATCCGCTCCAGCAGCTCACAGTCTGTTTCGCATAAGGGCATATTAAGAGAAGAGGGACGCGTAGCGGGTCCGTTCACCAGCATTAATGCTTCAGCTTCATTCATGGCGGCTTGTGCCGAATGATAATCCCACGGCAGTTCACGTAAGGGATAGCGTAATTTACGGGATTCGGTCCAGGCCGCACGTTTGCCCTCCCATGCCTCCTCCGCAAAACGCGGAACGGAGCCGAGTAGCTTGAGCCCTCCCTGAAGCTGTCGAGATGCGACATGGAGCCATTCGGTGAGAGACATGTTTAAATAACCTCCTTTCAAGTGCAGGCATCCCCGTATTCCACTAAGTATGTTGGGTATGCTGTTAGAATGTCGTCGCTTATGTGGATTCTTAAGTATATCTTTAGTATGCCTCAATGAGAGGGCTTCCAATCGGCATGTGAGCATAATAGGGGAGTGTGCAAAAGCTTCACTTGGCGTTACAATAGAAACTACAGGATTTCCTGCATAAAAGAAGTTCAAGGAGGAAGTATGTATGCAAAAAATCGTCTCTCATGAAGACTTTAATAAGGTAATATCCACTTCAGGTGTAACGGTAGCTGTGTTTAAGGCGGACTGGTGCGGAGATTGTCATTTTATTGATCCGTTCATGCCTGATGTGGAACAACAATATGCAGACAAGCTTACATTAATTGAAATTGATGTAGAGCAGGCCGAAAGTGTCAGTCAAGAGCAAAATGTTCTAGGGATTCCCAGCTTTATCGCTTACAGCGAAGGGCGAGAACTGGTACGTCTGGTGAACAGGCTGCGTAAATCCCGCGAGGAAATCGAGCAGTTTTTGGACCGGGCTGTAGAAGTCCATGCTAACTTGGCAAAATAAATGATAACGGTATGTATGAGGGCTCCGAAGGGAAACCTAATCATCACGATATACAGAAAGCCGCTTCCTTCCGAAGGAGGCGGCTTTCTTACGGACACGTTCACATTTTGTCAACAAAGCTCGTATGTCAAGGAACGATATATCAGTTATAATTACTTTAAGTGATCATTTCACAACATCTAAAGTGAATAAATATTATATTTGGAAGGATACGGGTGAATTCATTGAATAACAAAATCAGAATATTAAAATGGCTGGCACTCGTAACATGTATTGTCATGTTTTTGGCTACCTTCGGTGGAGGTGTCGTGACGCGAACGGATTCGGGTCTCGGCTGTGGACGAGAATTCCCGCTTTGTAATGGTAAGCTGGTTCCGGCACATACCATCGCGTCCCTTATTGAGTTCTCTCATCGCTCCGTCAGTGCCATGGCCGGAATTCTTTCTATCGCCTCGTTTGTCGGCTTTTTGCTGTTTATGAAGCATCGGAAGGATTTACAGCTATTCTCGTTGCTTACGCTATTGTTTGTTATCATACAAGGTGCGATGGGGGCGTTGGCTGTCATCTTCTCCCAATCGGCTGCAGTCATGGGACTGCATTTTGGCTTTGCGCTTATCGCTTTTGCCAGTGCGACTATGATGACGCTGGGAGCCTGGCAGGAGCATGCGGATTCACGCTACACTCCACGTCTGATTCCTGGGCGTGTCAGTCGGGGCTATCGTAACTTTATATGGCTATCAACGATCTATACCTATATTGCTGTTTATTCAGGAGCGTTGCTTAGTCATTCGGTCATCCAGAAGGTTGTAAATATTGGGGGCTTCATATCTCCACTGCTGCTTCATCAGATTTCAGCCGGACTGCTGTTCGTCATTATTTTGGCTGTGGGTCACTACTCGTACCGTTATCACCCGAATCACCGGGATATTCGTACCCTAGGTGTCGTATCGGTCGTATTGATCATACTTCAAGTGGTGATTGGCATTATCCTGCTGTACGTCAACAGACCTGAAATTTATATGTTTATCGTGCTGGGACATATGCTGGTGATTGCATCGTTGTTCTCCATTTTGGCTTATCTGAGCTATCGTGTATGGCAATTGTCACCGGACCGCAAGCTTGTTCCGACCCAAGCACAGCGTACCTAAGCATTTCGTAGATCATTATAAAACGTATTTTGCCCAAGAGGCGTTGAAACACGTATAATAACATCATAAGAAACAAACCAGGCCCACGAGTTTCTCGAGGGCTTGATTTGCTTAGGAGGAATCATCCAGTTGATCTACCAGAATTTGCGCCAATTTATTGAAGCGCTGCGAAAAGAAAATGATCTTAAAATTATAGAAGCACCTGTCGATCCTTATTTGGAGCTGGCTGAAATCCACCGGAGAGTCATTGAGGAAGAAGGTCCGGCACTGCTGTTTACCAATGTCAAAGGAACCCCGTTTCCTGTCGCCAGTAATTTGTTTGGCACGAATCGCCGTGTGGACATGGCTTTTGGCCCTCGTCCAGAGCAACTGATGGATGCAATTGTAGGTGCGACCAAGACGCTGCTTCCACCTACACCCAAAGCGTTGTGGAATGAACGTGGCCTGATTAAGGACATGCTAAAAGTAGGACTAAAAACAGTATCTCATAACGAAGCTCCTGTATTGGGCGTTCGCCGTACGGATGCTCCGCTGGCTCCGCTGCCTAGAGTAACCAGTTGGCACGAGGATGGAGGACCGTTCATTACGCTTCCGCTCGTGTATACCGAAAAGCCAGGCCAGTCCAAGGACCATAATTTGGGGATGTATCGCATCCAGATTTATGATGATCAGACGACAGGGATTCATTGGCAAATCCATAAAGGCGGCGGCTTCCATTATCATGAGGCAGAGCTGCGTAATGAGCCGTTGCCTACGACGATCATCATCGGTGGCCCGCCTGCTCTGATTGCGTCTGCCATTGCTCCTGCCCCGGAAAACTTGCCAGAGCTGTTGCTGGCTTCTCTGATTATGGGGGGCAAGCTGCCCATGACAGAAGACCCGCTTGGAGGCCATCGCATTCCGGCAGAAGCCGAGTTTGCGATCAGCGGCTATGTGCCGCCTCATGAACGTCGCCCGGAAGGGCCGTTTGGCGATCATTTTGGCTATTACTCATTACAACATGATTTCCCTGTGTTTCATGTCAAACATATGCATCACCGCAAAGATGCCATTTATCCGGCAACCATTGTAGGTAAGCCACGGCAGGAAGACTACTATCTCGGCGAATTTTTGCAACGTCTGTTGTCGCCCGCCTATCCGCTTGTGATGCCTTCTGTCAAGTCGTTATGGGCATATGCAGAAACAGGTGTACATGCGCTGGCAGCGGCAGTCGTACGTGAAAGCTACTCCCGTGAAGCGCTGGTATCCGGCTTTACCATTCTGGGTCAAGGTCAATTGTCGTTGACCAAATTCCTGATGCTGACGGATCGGGTGATCGATTTATCCGACTTTAACCTGTTGCTAGAAACCATTTTGGAGCGATTTAATCCAGCCAGAGATTTGTTTATTTTTAACCATACGTCTCACGATACACTCGATTACACGGGCCGCAAGCTGAATCACGGCAGCAAGGCGATTCTGATGGGGGTAGGCGAGCCTGTGCGTGAATTGCCTCGTGTTTATGAAGGCGGCGATCTGCCGGGAATTCGTGAAATCGAACCCTATTGCGGAGGTTGCCTCGTTATATCCGGCTCGTCCTTTGAGCAGGAGCCTGAACTCGCTGCGCGTGTATTGGAGCGATTAGCTGCGGGTGAGCAAGAGTGGCCGCTTGTCTTTATCGTGGACGATGCCAAAGAAGTTGTTCGCTCCCAAGCCTCGTTCCTGTGGACGGTATTCACACGCTTTAACCCGGCTACAGATATGTACGCCGACAGCGAAGTACGTTTGCATCACCTGAACTATAAGCTGCCGATTATAGTGGATGCACGTATGAAGCCAGGCTACCCTGATGAGGTGCTACCGCGTGAGGATATAGTTAAGCTTGTAGATCAACGGTGGACGAGTTATTTCGCTTGACGCCTATTCAAGCATCTAACAGCCGGATTTTACAGATATGAAGGAGGCGTGAAGCATGATACGCAAGCTGTTGGGCGAGCCCCCACGTGAAAATCATGGCGTCCTGCTGGATGCCATGAATAGCATGTCAGACATGTTACATTTGCTGGAACTGCAAATCCAGGCCAGTGGTGATCCTACCCATGACTTTCGGAAGGCGGATATTTTAACACGTGGTCTGATGTCGTCTTTGGATGAACTGGAGCAGAGCCATCATGCTGCCGCCTTTTTCCGTATGAAAGTGAAAGCCGGATACGCTGAAGATATGAGCAAGGATGAAAAATCCGATTATGCTTTGTATGTTTTCTTTTATAAGGATGGGTTTGTGCGGGTATTCTCTATTTTGGATAAGCTTGGTAATTGGATGAATGATTTGTATGATTTAAAAACAGGGCAGTATAAGGCGCATTATTCGTATTTTACCGTGTTGAGACAGCTCAAGTATCTCAAAATGCATCCTGTATTGACTGATAATTTAAATGATATCAAGGACACATACAACGATGCCATCAATCGCTTGCGTAAGCGTCGAAATACGGAAATACATTATATGAACACGGAAATGCAGGACGATCTCTGGCAACGTCACCGTGCTTTATATGGAAAAATCCAACTGGAGGACCTTGATCACCATCTGGAAGATTTGCAGCAGGGCTTGGAAATGGTATGCCAGTCGCTATCAAAAGCATTTTCTTATACTGCGAAACAATGGGAGAACCGGGCAGTGCGCCCATAATTATGACAGAAAATATCCTTTGACAAAGCAATGTAAACTATCTATACTGAAACCTAGTTTCAGAAAAATGCTTGAATTATTTTTTTTATATAAACTTAACGGACAGCTAAAGCTGGAGTTTAACATATTTTTCTTATCCAGAGAGGTGGAGGGACTGGCCCGATGAAGCCCGGCAACCCGTTCTTTCCCGGTGTAATGCACCGGGAGGGAACATATGGTGCTAATTCCTACAAAACCGCTAGAGTTATAGCGATTTTGGCAGATGAGAAAAGGTTCGCAAGGTGGGGCCCTTTTCATTCTGTGAAAGGGGCTCTTTTTTGTATAAATAAATAGTGATTTTATACAATCCCGAGAGATGATAACTGGTTAACAGGGTAAGAAAGAAGTGAAGGAGGTCGCAGCACGTTGATAGAGCTTAAGCAATTAACCAAGCATTATGGTAAAGGTAACCGACGCGTTAATGCGTTGTCCGGGTTGAACCTTTCTATAAAGCGTGGAGAAATATTCGGGGTGATTGGTCATTCCGGGGCGGGCAAAAGTACGTTGATCCGCTGTATTAATTTATTGGAACGCCCTACTTCAGGCGAAGTATGGGTAGATGGGGTTAACCTTGTGACTGTGAGTCAAGCCCAGTTACAGAAGCAACGCCGAAAAATCGGAATGATTTTTCAACATTTTAATTTGTTGTCTTCGGCGACAGTGTATGACAACATTGCATTTCCATTGCGGCTGGTAAATACCCCAAAGCAGGAGCTAGACAAGAAAGTTCGCGAGCTGCTGGAATTGGTGGGACTGAAAGAACACAGTGGAAAATATCCGTCACAGCTCTCAGGTGGACAGAAGCAGCGGGTAGGGATTGCACGGGCACTGGCTAGTGATCCGCATGTGCTGCTGTGTGACGAAGCGACGTCTGCGCTTGATCCGCAGACGACAGGGTCTATCCTGAAATTGCTGTTGGATATTAACCAGCGCTTTAATTTGACCATCGTATTGATTACTCATGAGATGCATGTGATTCAAAGTATATGTGATCGAGTTGGCGTCATTCATCAGGGCGATATCGTGGAGCAAGGTCCGGTGGCGGAAGTGTTTTTGAAGCCACAGCATCAGGTAACTAAGGATTTTATCCAGCGGGAGGCAGAACATCCTGAGGAATTACAAGCAGCGATTGCAGCAGCAGGTAGCGGCGAATCGGCACAGGTGGTACGTATCTCCTTCTTGGGCAGTAAAACTTATGATGCAATTCTATCGCGTACGGCTCGAAGTACGGGGGTTGATTTTGCAATCTTACAGGGCACCATCTCTACGATTAAAAACGTACCGTATGGACAGCTGATCGTTCGTTTTGAAGGAAACCATTCAGATATAGAACATACGCTGCGCGAAGTGTCAGGGCAAGGACTCGATGTGGAGGTGATCGGACAATGAGCGAACTTGATTTTTCGCAAGTGAGTTGGGAAGAGCTAGGGAATTCTACTCTGGAAACCCTTCAGATGCTCGGGGCATCTGCATTGTTCACCCTCGTTATTGGTTTGCCGCTCGGTATATTGTTGTTTCTGGCAAGCCGTTCCTCGTTGACTCTGATGAAGGTGATATACGTTGTATTATCTTTCGTCGTTAACATTTTGCGTTCCGTACCATTTATCATCTTGATCGTCGCACTTATTCCTTTTACACGATCGTTGGTAGGTACCTCGACCGGGGTGCTGGGAACCATTCCGCCATTGGTTATCGGTGCTGCTCCTTTCTTCGCACGTCTTGTCGAAACGTCTCTGCGTGAAGTGGACAAGGGTGTCATTGAGGCTGCACAAGCGATGGGGGCTTCGACAGGACAAATTATCCGGCGTGTGCTGTTACGTGAGGCACTGCCGGGCCTGCTCGCCGCATTAACTATTACCGTCGTTACACTCGTATCTTACACGGCAATGTCCGGTATGATCGGAGGCGGTGGACTGGGTACGCTGGCTATCAACTACGGCTATTATCGTTACGAAACGGCTGTAATGATCGTTGCGGTCGTGCTGATGATCGTATTGGTACAACTGCTGCAAATGGCAGGAGATCGCCTTGTGCGGCATTATACTCGAAAATAGGGAAAACATATAGATATCCTTATTGATCAGGACGTCTGATCCTGAATATTACAAATTATTGGAGGGGTAACAACATGAAGAAATGGGTATTGGCTGTATTGAGCTTGACATTAATTGCGGTACTGGCTGCTTGCGGTACAAAGAGCACAACATCGGATACAAACAATGCGGCCGAAAATACAGGCGGGTCACCGCGTGAAGTCGAGCTGAAAGTTGGAGCTTCTCCTGTGCCACATGCGGAAATTTTGGAAGCGATCAAGCCTCAGTTGGAAAAAGAAGGGGTTCGTCTTCAAGTCGTTCAGTTTAACGACTATGTACAGCCGAACGTACAATTGTTTGACAAGCAACTGGATGCTAACTTTTATCAACATGTACCTTACCTGAATGTGATGAATAAAGAGCGTAAAATGGATCTGGTTTCTGTTGGCGCGGTTCATCTGGAACCATTCGGTATCTACTCTCAAAAATATAAAAAGCTTGATGAACTTCCAGACGGTGCAACAGTAGCGATTCCGAACGATGCGACCAATGGAGGCCGTGCATTGTTGCTGTTGGAGAAACAAGGTCTGATCAAGCTGAAGGACGCAAGCAACATTGAAGCTACCGTAAAAGATATTACTGAAAACAAGAAAAATCTGGAATTTAAAACTTTGGAAGCAGCTATGCTGCCACGTCAGTTGCCTGAAGTGGATATTGCGTTGATCAACACGAACTACGCTTTGGAAGCCAAGCTGAATCCGACCAAGGATGCATTGGCACTGGAAGACAAAGATTCACCATATGCTAACGTACTGGTAGCACGTCCTGATAATAAAGATTCCGAAGCGATCCAAAAACTGCTTAAAGCTTTGCAATCTCCAGAAACTAAAAAATTCATTGAAGACAAATATCAAGGCGCAATTATCCCTGCATTTTAAGCAGAAACTAAGAATGCGCTGAACGTAAACCCCAGCTTCTCTTGAACAAGAGGACTGGGGTTTCTTTTTGGTTGGAGTTGTAGGGATTGCTTAAATATTTTATACTTGGGGGTGACCGTTCTCTGTGAAGAGGAGGAAAACTGTTGAGAGACAAAGTCGCACTCATAACGGGTAGTGCCAAAGGTTTAGGTAAAATGACCGCTCTGCGTCTGGCTGATGAAGGTTGTGACATTGCCCTGAATTATGTCCATAGCCAGGCTGAAGCCGAAGCGCTTAAGCGGGTAATTGAGTCTAAGGGAGTACGCTGCCTGTCTTTACAAGCAGATATCTCGGTTCAGGAAGATATCACCAGGCTGATCGGTGAAGTGCAGGATCGGCTGGGCGGAGTCGATATTATGGTGAATAATGCCGGACCGTTCATCCGGGAACGCCGTCTGTTTGCGGATTATAGTGTAGCTGAAATTCATGCCATGATACAGGGGAATCTGGTCGGTACCATGTTGCTGGATCATTTGGTATTGCCGCACATGCGTAGCCAGCAATGGGGACGTATTATTCATTTTGGCTTTGGTCATGCTGGAGAAGCAAGGGCTTGGCCGCATCGCGCCGTCTACGCAGCTGCTAAGGTGGGGCTGGTGTCTTTTACGAAGTCACTAGCTGTAGAGGAAGCTCCCTATGGCATCACGGTCAATATGATCTGTCCCGGGGATATCCGAGGAGCGAACAAGGAAAAGTCGATTGCCGATGTCATCGGCATGCAGGATACAGAGACACCGCGTGGGCGTCCAGGAAGCGGAGAGGACATTGCGCGAGTGATCGCCTATTTGTGTGAGGAGCATTCGGATTTTATAACGGGTAATATTATGGATGTGTCCGGAGGGTTGGACCCCATTCGGCCAACCATATAAGATCGAGAGATCCTTTAGACGTTGTAACACAAAAAAGAGTCTTGAGCTTCGTTACCGAAGTCAAGACTCTCTGATCATTATGCATCAAGCATTAGAATACTTGTACCACTTCTTGGACGCCTTCGACTTCTTCGAGAAGAGCGCGTTCAATCCCTGCCTTCAGCGTAATTGTAGAACTTGGGCAACTGCCGCAAGCGCCTACCAGCTTCAGCTTAACGATACCATCTTCAACGTCAACCAGCTCAACGTCACCGCCATCGCGTTGCAGGAACGGACGGAGCTTATCCAGTACGTCTGCTACTTCATCATACATTTGAACGCTTTGTGCTTCGCTCATTAGAATTCAACTCCTTTCCTATACCTTATTTATTATATTACAAAGCGGGCCAAATTAAAATGCCCGTCATCCAAAGCAGGTGAAAAAAATGTTAAGACCTATTATTGAATTTTGCACCAGTAATATGCATTTTGGTACCGATGAGATTATGTCCAAACTAGAACAGAACCCGGATTATGATGTGATTGAATACGGCTGCCTAAGCAATTGCGGTCAGTGTAACGCTGAGCCTTATGCGATGGTTAATGGTGAAATTGTATCCGCAGATTCAGCAGAGCTTCTGTACGAAGTGATTCTAAACAAAATTAAAGAAGCCGAAGCATGGGACAACCTGGATTTGGATTAAAAATAGAAGTCATCGGCAAGCCAGCTTCCTCTTGTAGGAAATATGTATTATTCATAGATGCAACAACAAAGAAGACCTGCTCTGGAAGCAGGTCTTCTTTGTTTGTTGAGTATCCAATTAGCCAAAATGGCGTTTGGACTTCCAGAGCACACCGCTCTTCAGCAGACGCGGCACTCGTCCACGCAAAGAGGTACTGCCCATAAAGCCATAACCAAACCCGGCCTTCTTGCCAAGTGCACCTAATGTACCACGTAGCTTTAAAGGATGCGGGTGAGGCGTTTGGCCTTTCCATAGGTCGCGTACAATGTGGGCAATCTGCTCACCTTGCACCTCTGCCGCCTGAGCGCTTGGAGAGTAAGGAAGGCTCGCACAGTCTCCGACGACGTACACTTCAGGATGATCCGGTATTTGATAATATTCATTTAGCACGATGCGACCCTGAGGGTCTTTAGGAACTGCTAAATCCTGCACAATTTTAACGGGCTGAATCCCGGCTGTCCATACTACAGCATCGGTCATAATTGGCTCATTACGGTTGTAAATAGCCCCTGGCTCAATACGGGAAACCGCAACGTGATTCAGCGCATTCACTTGATGCTCCTTGAACCAGGCATGTACATAAGCAGACAAACGTTGCGGAAATGCTGATAGAACCCGCTCGCCCCGATCCATAATCGTAATATTCAAATCCGCGCGGCTTTCACGTAACTCCGCAGCAATCTCGACCCCACTTAGACCGCCACCTACAATATGGACATGTCCATAAGGCTTGATTTCATTCAAGCGCAGATACGTTTGGCGGGTATGATTAAAGGATTGGATCGTACAGCTGTATTCTTCAGCTCCCGGTGTATTATGAAAGCGGTCAGTACAACCTAGCGCGATGACAAGTTGGTCATAGGGCAAAGGATCACCATCTTGAAAATGAACCATTTTATTCTCAAGATCCATCGAAGTGACTTCTCCGTATTTGCGAATAAGGCGTTGTTCATCCGGAAAATGTACCCGCAAATCAAAATCAGATACGGTACCTGCCGCAAGGGCATAGT
Source organism: Paenibacillus sp. P2(2022) (assembly GCF_029522175.1). Classification (NCBI taxonomy): domain Bacteria; kingdom Bacillati; phylum Bacillota; class Bacilli; order Caryophanales; family Paenibacillaceae; genus Paenibacillus; species Paenibacillus sp. P2(2022). The sequence goes on from NZ_JAKWFI010000005.1 coordinate 101,993, forward strand.
ATTCTGTTTTCAGCCCCTGAAAGGGCATCCGATCCACTAAAATAACTTGAATATCGTCGGGAATGTGTTTATCCAGCAATTCTTTGGCAATGGTAAGGCCGCCATAGCCGCCCCCTAGAATAACGAAATTTTTCATCAAAATCCGCCGTCCTTTCGTTACCGTGTCCCCGGCAAATGGTCTGGTGTCTTGTCGATCTAGCACAAGTTTTGTTGTTGTAAAGCCCGGAAAGGGGCCTGCCTTTAGCAGACAGACCGACGTGTTCCGGGGCAGCTTGAGGCTGCTTGGTGTGAGTAATGGGGATAAAATGCACGCGGGAAATCTGAATCCGATGTTACACTTATTCGAAAACTTCGATTTCGTTATAGAAGGTGTCACGTTCTACAGGTATGCGTCCAGCACCTTTGACCAGCCAGATTAGCTCTTTGCGGGTCAATCCGGCAGGAGTCAACGCACCTGCGGCATGGCTGATCTGCTCGCGCACAATCGTACCATGGACATCAGATGCGCCAAAGGTAAGAGCGACCTGCGTCAATTGCGGACCAATATTAATGAAGTAAGCTTTAACATGGTCGATATTGTCCAGCATCAAACGGCTGATCGCAATGGTTTTGAGATCCTCGTAAGCAGAGTTGCGGCGCATGATGTTGGCGTTTTTGCTTTTCGGCTGCATGGACAGTGGGATAAATACCATAAATCCATTTGTTTCATCCTGCAATTCACGAATTTGCAGCATGTGCTCAATACGATCCTGATAAGTTTCGACTGAACCGTACAGCATCGTCGTATGAGTTTTCATACCGAGATTGTGGGCCGTACGATGTACTTCAAGATAGCGGTCCACATTGGCTTTGGTAACACGCATCTTCTTCCGATATTCATCGGATAAGATTTCCGCGCCACCACCAGTCAAAGATTGAAGTCCTGCCTTTTGCAGCTCTTGAAGAACTTCTTTAACACTCAAGCCGCTTATGCGTGTGAAAAAGTCAATTTCCGCTGCAGTGTATGCTTTCAGTGTAACGTTGGGATACTTTTCATTCAGTGCCTTCAATGAATCTACATAGTATTGGAAAGGCACATGATTATTATGACCGCCGACGATATGGAATTCTCTTACGCCTGGATGGATATGTTGCTCTACATAATCAATCATTTCCTGCCCAGACAACGTATAAGAGCCTTCCTCCCCCTGATCCTTGCGGAAATTGCAGAACGCGCAGCGCGCTTCGCATACATTGGTGAAGTACAGGCTCATGTTTTCGATAAAATAAACCTTTTTACCGTTCTTGCGTAAATTAGCTTCGTTAGCCAACTGGCCCAGTGTGAGAATATCGTCAGTTTCATACAAATATATACCATCTTCGAGGTTCAAACGAATCCCGTTTTGTACCTTTTCTACAATTTCCGCCATTCTGCGGTCTGTAAAAGGTGTAACTAATGTGGACATGCCTATTCCTCCTTCAAGTTGCTCTGTGCGAGGCTGTCCGCCGAATTAGCGGCACAAGCGCTTGATGCGCACAGGATGTCCCGTTCCGTCGGTAAAATCCGGCAGCGCGGATATACGATATGTGAAAAATGTTACAATGCCAGGCTACAATGATGGATGTCTCATAATTTCGCCTTTGAAATGACAAATTTCCGACAGTTTCTTTAACACACTCTTCACCTATTATAAACCTCACACCACTGGTGTTCAATACAAACGAGTAGAAAAAGAGGTGTTTAAGCCTGTAACGGAAGGACATTCCATGACTTGAGCACCTGCAAATAAGAGAGTATACTGAAGGGGAGCATGAAGTAAAAGAGGAGGATGGAGCTATGATTAACATCACCGATTCCGCTGCTGAACGCCTGAAAGAAATGCTGGAGCAGCAGGAAACGCCGAATATGTTTTTACGTCTGGGTGTTACGCCAGGTGGATGTACCGGATTTTCGTACGCCATGGGCTTTGACGACAACGAGACGGATCAGGATATATATATGAATGTACAGGATATGAAAGTAGTCGTGGAAAAGGATAGTATCCGCTATCTGGACGGTCTGGAAATCGACTTTGAAGAGTCTGGTATGTCTGGCGGTTTCACGATTCATAATCCGAATGCTGTAGCTACATGCGGCTGCGGTTCAAGCTTCCGTACAGCTACAGATGCAGGGAAACCAAGCGAAGAACCTTGTTAATCGGAACTAAGGGACTGTATGCTGAACGTTTCAGGGAAAATTTTAATTTGAAATGGCTTATGTAAATAAAAAAACAGGCGTTGGTTAAATACCGACACCTGTTTTTTTTGTGATTAATTAGTTGTTTTTGAATGTAATTTATTAAAAATATAACATTAAACATTACATTTCAAGGAAAAACATCTTATTCTAACGTCCGAGCTGAAATATGATATGAACCTCTAGAACCGTCATCATTATAAACGTATACAGAGTATTGACCGTTAGCACTAGGACCATATACATCATATAGAGGGAAATTATTGGTAGTAGATTCGCCTGGAGCAAGTGTTATTCTCATTAAATTCCGAGAACCTCCAGGGAAGTTAAGTTCAACATGAATCCTTTTATTACCTGTATTTTTTATATAGAACCGAAGATCAGCTGTTCCGTTATAATTAAAATATGAGGTTCCTTCTCCTGGAAAAGTAACGTCGTTATCCAAAAGTAAAGCTTGTGGAGTAATCACATGATCTTTAGGAAGTGTTAAGTTTTCTAAATCCAATAGATTGGAAGGTTCACCACTTGCAAATGCATTAACGGATCCAATTAGCGTTAATGAAAGAACGATAGGAGCTACCAACAAGTGTTTGTAAATATGCAAAAAATCCATCTCCTTATTGAAAAGATATTTTATTTTTATGTAATTCTTGTTGTCATTTCTAGAAATGATTGGATTTGAGCTCTATTAAAATATACAATTAATTCTTTTTTATGTCAATATATTTCAAAAAATATATGATATTATATATATTTGGAATATTATCTAGATGAAAACGTAAAATAGAGAGATTAGCGTATACTTGGATTCTAAACTACGGAAAGTATATATATTTAGTAGAATGTAGAGTTTTTATCTTCTTATAAAAAGAACGACAAGAAGTGGCTTTAAAAAATGATGTGCACTAACCCATCACTGGAGGGAGCCGATTAAGTGGTTCTTCTACTCTCCACTTGATGAATTGTCGGTAGTAACACATGATCGGCTTTACTTGATTGCGTTATAAAAAAGAAAGAACGCTACCCCTAAAAAGGCTAGCGCTCTTTTGCTGTATCTAATGGTTGCTGCTCTATAAACTCTACAACCTCTTCAATTTTACAGTCCAATTCCTCACATATACGTGCAATGACACTCATTGCTACAAATTCTCCATTAGACATTTTAGCCAAAGTTGATGGTGAGGGTATATGACACGTAGTACATAGTATAGCTTCTGTTTCCAGTATAACAAAGGGCTGTTCCCTTTTCTACAAGTGGTGTTAGGCTTTACTATTTTACCGTGCTACAATGCCCTGAATTGATCTTCAACGCCCCATCTATATTGTCCCAAATGCGTGTATAGCACATTTCATTTTCAATAGTTGTCGCACGCAACTTTTCCTCTTGTTCGATGATTCGATAATTCTGCACATATGCCCTATTGCTTCAAATCAGTAAACAGCTCCTGCGCAGTACGCACAAATAACTGTACAGCAAGTGAAGCATTGTGTAGAGAGGGGATAGCGATACCAATTTGACGCGTGATCAGAGGCGTGGTTTCCTTGACGGTTAGATCATGGGGGAACGTGGATAAGGCGAGTGAAGAGACAATGCCCATACCTAGTCCTTGTCGGACCATGCTGACCAGGGTGCTGATATTGTGAGTAATGAATTGTGCCTGCAACTGACTCTGCTCACGTTCAAAACCTTCCATAATGGCGACCTCGTGTCCACCTTTACAAAAGATCATCTCCTGTTGATTCAAGTCTCGGATGGCGATTTTGTCGCGCGATTGAAAAGGGTGACCGTCAGGCAGGAGAATAACCATGTCATCCTGACATAAAGGAATTACATCTACCTCAGGGTCTGGCAACAGGATGATTCCCGCTTCAATTTCTCTGGTATGTACCCACTCCTTGACTTCATTCGTGGAACCTTCGTGTAAATCGAAAACAAGGTTCGGATAGTGCTGACGAATATGATCAATAATCGGGGGCAGAAAATAGGCCGAGGCAGAAGGAAAGGCACCAATCGTGATCGTACCCACATCTAAGCCTTTTTCAGCGGCCACCTGCTGCTGCACTTTTTCCATGCTTTGCAGCATCATGCGAAATTGCAGTAGTACTTTGTGTCCAATATCTGTCAGGAGCACGCCTTTTTTTCGATCGCGCAGCAATAGCTGGACATCGAGCTCGTTCTCGATACTGGCGATGGCATGGCTGACCGCAGGTTGCGTCATATGCAGCTCATGGGCAGTTTGGGTAAAGTTTAGTGTTTCAGCTACGCGAACAAAGATCATAATCTGAGTAATAGTCATAAGTGAAAAGTTATCTCCCTTATTGAAAACATTCATTTTATTTATTAGTGACCACAGTATAAGCTAGTAAAGCAAAACTTTGCAAACGGCTGTTCAGATTTTAGTCGTAAGCAATGCGCAATGAAATTCTAAGGAGAGAGACATCTATGAAAAAATTAACGCCTAAAGCTACGTTGTGGCTTGTCTTGATATTAGTGATGGTATGGGGGATCAACTGGCCGTTGACCAAGCTGGCCTTGCCAGATACGCCGCCGATATTTTTTTCAGGAATCCGCACGCTGCTGGGTGGTGTGATTCTGCTGTTGTTCGCTATGCGTAATCGGAAAACCTTACGCCTTAGACAAAATGCGTGGACATATCTTGTGCTGGCTATATTTAATATTGCAGGCTACTATGGCTTGCAGACGGTAGGACTGCGTTATTTGCCTGCTGGATTATTTTCCACTTTGGTATTCCTTCAACCGATCTTGTTGGGATTATTCTCCTGGCTGTGGTTGGGAGAGCGTATGTTTCCTCTGAAGGTCATTGGACTGGTACTCGGTTTTGGTGGAGTGATCGTGATTAGCTCAGGCGGAATGGCAGGTCATTTGTCTGTGCTGGGCATTGTGTTGGGGCTAGCCTCGGGACTGTGCTGGGCGCTCGGAACGATTTATATGAAGAAAAAAAGTAAACAACTGGACTCCATTTGGGCGGTGACGATGCAACTCATTTTGGGAGGGATCATACTCAACGGGATTGGGTTTACGACCGAGAAATGGAGCGATATCCACTGGACAGCCTCCTTTATCGCGATTCTATTGTTTATTTCAGTATTCGTGATTGCGATGGGCTGGATGATTTATTTTAAGCTAATCGACAATGGGGATGCAGGAACCGTCGGCTCATATACGTTTATGATTCCGGTGTTATCCACACTCTTTAGTATGGTCATGCTCAGAGAGTCCCTCACTTTGACATTTGTAGTGGGGTTGGTGCTGATTGCAGGTAGTGTGTATTTGGTAAATACAGCTTCTCCCGGAAAGCGAGCGAACCAAAGCTCGAAGGCTAATGAAACGAATTCCTGTACAAATGCTTAGAAAATATAGAATTAGGAAAAATATACTAGAATATCAGAGAGGGGAATAGTAAAATATGACTATATAAATAGAGAGGAAGTTTGGTATGGGAGAGTTAAGCGGTCATACTCAGTCTGTGGAGCCACAACCACAGCCTATTCGTAAGCTGGCAGTTGTAGCAACGGTCATTTCTGGAGTAGCTATACTAGGCTGTATAGCCTTGGCGGTATGGAATTATAATCTGAATACGAAGGTCAATTCTTTAACTATAGCGAATGCATCGCTAAAACAGACAACACAAGCCTTAACCAAGCAACAAAATGATACAGAGGCCCTACTTGGAAAAGTTAAATTAGCAGCCAACCTGTCATCCATAACGCATCTGTTAGAGCAGACATCTGTCGTTACAGATGATTTTGTATTGGAAAAAGTGACTTTTGATGTGGCAGAGGATGGCAAGTTGAAGGGTGTGCTACTGAATGTGAACAACCAACCTAATCTCGGTTTTGGCGGTGCTTATCAAGGTTATGGCAAATATAATATGTCTTCTGCTGTATTGACGAAGAAGGCAGAGGAAGTCATCGACATAGCTATGAAGGAGTACAGTACATCTGACAAGCTTCCGGTATGGGATAAGAATACGAAGGTGGAAATGACGGTTCAAAATTATCCGCTTGGTAAGCGGGAAGGCGGCACTTTTAAGCTCACTGGTCAGCAATAGGAGGAACCTAACGTTAATCCGATGCTGGACTTTACAGATTTTTGTCTTAAGTATACAAATTGAGCGGGGGAGCTAGGATATGGACAGGTACACACCTACAGCGAGGGAACGCTGGCAGATGAAACAGAGTGAGCCGCAGCCGCAGGGCTGGGTGCTCGCTCTATTTGGTTGGATTTTTTCAGGTTTGGGGTTCGTATTTAGTTTTTTTGTTATTGGAGGCTTGTTTGGGCTTATAGGTCTTGTTTTCGGAATTTTGACTAGAAAGATGGAACAAAGAAACACGCAAGGCATCCTGATTATCGTTATCAGCTCCGTTGCCATTGGCATTGGCCTATTGATTTTTATGATTTTTTTCGCGCATGGTTTTGTAGAAGGTCTGAGAGAAGGTTATAATGAGCATTATTAGGTCAGGGAGGTAACACCATTGAGTGTCATTATTTCACAGCAAATCTCGGCAACGGGTGTGAAGGAATATACGAAGGTGATGAAAACATTTGATTCCCCTTTTACACCTTTGGTTGGACAGAAAATCAGGGATACGGCATTCGGCGATATGCAATATTATGATGTCGAGGACGTATTTATTGATCTAGCGGAGAATGAGTACTGGGTAATTCTACCTGCGATTTTGCTGCATACAGATGATATTGAGGATATACGAGATGCTGTGCGTGAGTATCGTTCACACGGTTGGGAATGTACGAAGCCTTTATAAATGCATACTGCTTAAGCATCTACACGGAGACGTCTTTCTTTTGCGAGATAGGCGTTTTCTTGTGTATTTGTGTATAAACTATTCCTAATAATTGGCATGAAAAGAAAGAAATTATGCTGAAAATGCGCAAAATGTATCATTTTTTATCATAAAACGACAAGTTGGGAAATGAAAACGGACTTAATGTGTTATACTTAGTATATCAAAGGACAAGAGTCTAAAACGACCGGTAAGGCCCTTTCTTTGAAGAGCCTCTGAATGGTTCAACGTTTATCCAAAATAAATGGTCAAAAGGAAAAGGGGAAATGCTAACGTGAGAGTGAATTTGAAATTTACGAACAAAGGGCAAGTTGCAGTTGAGAAGTTCAACAATGAGGAGCTTATCGAAATCTTTAGCCGCTACATTAAAACGTTATGCAAGAAGTATGATATCTCGGTTACGGTACCTGAGGATCTGAACGAGCAGATTTTGGAAGAGGGCACCGTGAAGGTCGTGCTGGATAAGATTAATTGTGACATGGACGCTTTTTTCAAAGAGCTGAGTCGGGATATCAAGGTGCCGCTGGTCAAACGATTGGGTACCAAACTGGATAACGTGTTTAAGACCGAGGTCGTGGAGCAAGAACAGAGCTAAGAATAAGGATCAAGCGAGACCCAATGAGAATTTGCAATATGAAATCATAAAACCTCCCGAATGGGGCGCATGGCTAGGCAATGTGCTCGTTCGGGAGGTTTTATATGCTTAAGCTGCTCTATTTAGGAGATAACATGCATGGCATGTCTGCACCTTTTAACGTGTTGTTGTGGACGTAAGGCGCAGTTTGGCTAAATCAAACGGAGGCACCAGCCCTTCCTGCGCAGCGCGACCGAGTAAGGCTTCAATGGCGGCATAACCGCTGTCGCCCAAATTGGCGGTAAAATCGTTCACGTACAGGTCGATATGCGATTTGGCGACATCGGGTGATAGCTCTTGCGCATGAGACAATACATATTCACGCGAAGCTTCGGGATGTTTCCAAGCATATTCGACAGAGGCACGTATCCAGTTGGTGATCGCATCCAGATCCAGTGTACGACGGGCAATAATAGCTCCGAGCGGGATTGGCAGCCCTGTATCTTCTTCCCACCAGTTCCCTAGGTCAACTTGCTTGCTAAGTCCATAGGACGGATATGTGAAGCGTGCTTCATGAATCACCAATCCTGCATCTATCTCTCCGTCACGGACAGCAGGCATAATTTGGTCGAACGGCATCACGACGATCTCGCCGACACCTCCAGGCACATGCTTGGCCGCCCATAGACGGAACAGCAGATAAGCGGTGGAACGTTCACTTGGAACAGCTACACGCTTGCCGGATAGGGCTTTCGGACCTTCGACGGTGGAACCTTCCTTAGTCAGCACGAGCGGTCCACAGCCCCGGCCCAGTGCACCACCACAAGGCAGCAGGGCGTATTCATCCAGCACCCAAGGAAGTGCAGCGTACGAAATTTTCATGATATCAAGTCCGTCTGGTGTGATCGCCAGATTGTTGGTGATGTCGATATCGGCGAATGTAATGTCCAGCGTGGGTGCGCCCGGAATCAATCCATGCACCAAGGCATGGAAGACAAAAGTGTCGTTAGGACAAGGTGAAAAAGCAATTTGCATCTATATAACCTCCGTTAATGTAGAAAATGCGGCTTCCAACGCTTGCAAAGCCTCTTTGATTCGCCAGGATGCACGGTCACGTGGACCAACAGCATTGGAAATCGTGCGAATCTCCATCATCGGCAGCTCGAACCTGTTGGCCGCCACGGCTACGCCGTAACCCTCCATCGCTTCGGCAGCAGCGCCGGGAACGCGTTTGGCTAGGCGTTCCGCTGTAGCCGCTGTGCCGGTGGCCGTCGAGACGGTCAGAATCGGTCCGGCGACGGCCGTCTGGCCAGCGTCACGCAACGCCTGAACGAATCGCTGCGCGGTGGCAGCGTTCACGGCAATGCGGCTGGAGCCAAAACCCAGCTCGTCCACGCTGCTGAAGCCCTCTGCCGTCTCTGCCCCTAAGTCGGCGGCAATAATCGCGTCAGCAACGACGACGCTCTCCAGTGCAGCGACCTCCACGAAGCCGCCCCCAATTCCGGCGCTAATGACCAGACGGTAGCCGCCAGTGGCCAGTGCCAGCGCGGTTGAAGCCGCTGCGGACGGAGCGCCTACACCAGCCAGCTCGACCACAAAGCGAGTGTCGCCTTTCAGGCCGCGCAGCACAGCCTCCCGTTCGCCTTCAACCGCGGTCATGACCAGGATGCGCCCATCTGATGTTGTATGCTCCATCGGTTGATTCCCCTTTAAATTTAGGTAATATGCTTTCTTATCATACTGCTTTTCCAAACGATGTTCAAAAAAAGTCGACAAAAAAAGCGCTCTATGGCGCTTTTTCGGAGAAAACTGCAAGATTCAACAGATATGAAAATTGGTAGATTAAACATATAACCATTCTAATCTGGAAGAACAGCGCAGACATAGCATATAATAATTATATCGGCTGATCCTTCGTGATTAGCTGAAACATGGTGATATTGCGGTCATAATGGCTTGGGGTCCCATCCTGATTGCGCACCCGAATCATCTCGCTACTGAACAATTCGATATAACCACAGCCTATCTCACAGTATACGCCCGCAGGGTCTTCTTGCCAGACCGAAACGAGGTGTTGAGACAGCGCCGCGGTAAAAAATTCGATGTTTTTTTGCAGTACGCGTGGCGTTTTCTTGGGTTCCATAATGTAAATCCTCCCTATATCATGCCATTTGAAAATCAGCAATTGAACGTGGCTACTAAGTGGTTATTACACATCATAATGAACTTAATCAACTGAAAAAGGTACGGTTCGTCATTCTACTCTATGAAACAGACGTAAACACTGTACCGCTTAATGCTATTTTTGTAAAGCATCCGTTTGACCTTTTCAACATCCATTGTGTGTTTACACACATTTTACATTGCGTTTACACTTCTGTGATGCTAGTGCGTTTCATCTAATAGTACAATAAAGGGTAACTATACTGCATGAAATTGATGGAGGCCATATGTTGATAGAGAGTCAGAAGAAGGATAAAGCCGGGTCAGAACGTTACTTTAACCGAGATTTAAGCTGGATTGAATTTAATCGCCGTGTGCTCCAGGAGGCTCAGGATGCAGATACACCGTTGCTGGAGAGAGCCAAATTCTTAGCAATTGTGTCCAGCAATTTGGATGAGTTTATGGCTGTTCGTGTTGCAGAGACGCGCGAGAAGATCAAGGCGGGTTTTATGCAAAAGGATTTTACGGGTTATACCCCCTCCGGTTTGTACAAGCGCCTGATCAAGCGTACCGTTTCGATGGTATCCGAGCAATACCGGACCTATCGTGATATTTCTCGCCTATTGACGAAAAAAGGTCTTTTGCTGCTTGAATATAATGACTTAAATACGACACAGCGCAAGTCGCTGGATGCATATTTTCATGAAATTATATTTCCGGTGCTTACACCGATGGCGGTCGATCAAAGCCGTCCTTTTCCACTGGTTCATAATAAATACGTATATTTGGCAGTTGTCTTGAAACGTCCAGGAGATACGGAGGAGGATAAGCCGCTTTTTGCCATTGTGCAGGTGCCTTCCAATATTCCGCGTGTCGTTTCGGTGCCGTTACGTTCCAATAGCAAGAAGAAATCATTTATTTTAATTGAGGAACTGATTAAGCATCATATACAAACGCTGTTTTCCGGATATATCCCCGAGGCGGTTCATGCCTTTCGGGTTACGCGTAACTCTGATTTGTCCATTAATGAAGAAGAGATCGAAGATTTGCTCGAAGAGATTGAAAAAGAACTGCGTCGAAGACGGCGGGGAGCACCGGTCAGACTGGAAGTGGAAAAAGGGATTAATCCCTTTGCCCTGATGGAACTTCAACGCGAATTCAAGCTGTTCGATCATGTATTTGAGATCGACGGGCCGTTAGATCTGACGTTTTTGTCGTCTTTTGCCGATCATTTGGAGGGGTATTCGCATCTGAAATTTCCGGCAATCAAACCATTGTATCCGGAAGAACTGCCTCCGCAAGAGGATATCTTTAACGTACTTCGCAAACGGGACGTGCTCGTGTACCATCCGTATGAATCGTTCGATGCGGTAACTGATTTTATCATTGAGGCATCAGAGGACCCGGATGTAATGGCCATTAAGATGACCCTGTACCGTGTCAATGGAGAATCGAAGCTCATTCCGGCTCTGGCACGTGCAGCCGAATCGGGCAAGCAGGTGACCGTAGTGGTCGAGCTGAAGGCGCGTTTTGACGAGGAACGTAATATTGCTTGGGCGCGTACGCTTGAAAAAGCTGGCTGTCATGTAGTATACGGGTTGGTCGGCTTGAAAACACACGCCAAAATTATTCTAATAGTACGTCATGAACGTAATGTGCTCAAACGGTACGTGCATGTGGGAACTGGCAACTATAATGAAAGTACGGCACGTGTATATACGGATATCGGGTTATTCACAGCGGATCCGGTGCTGGGTGAGGATGCCTCTGAGCTGTTTAATGAAATCACGGGCTTCTCGGCGCTCAAGACCCCGCAAGCTTTCACCGTAGCTCCGACGGGAATGAAAAATAAGCTGTTCGACCTGATCCGCAGGGAAGCGGAGCAAGCACTTGCAGGCAAGCCAGCCCGTATTATTGCTAAAATTAATTCTTTATCCAATCAGGAAATGATTGATGAACTATATGCGGCTTCTCAAGCAGGTGTGAAGATTGATTTAATCATTCGAGGGGTCTGCTGTTTACGCCCTGGAGTGGAGGGCTTTAGCGAGAACATTCGGGTTATCAGTATTGTCGACCGTTTCCTAGAGCATTCCAGACTGTTTTACTTTGAAAATGCAGGTCATTCGGAGCTATTCTTGTCCAGCGCGGATTGGATGACTCGCAATCTGACTCGCCGGATTGAGCTGATGTGCCCAATTTATGACGACCGAATCAAAGAAATGCTAGTGGATATTTTACGTTTATCCTTGAAGGATAATGTAAAAGCACGCCAGCTTCTGCCGAATGGCAGCTATCAATTTGTAGCCAGAAACAACGAAGAGGCTCCCATCAGGAGCCAATTCGAAGCAATGAAGGTTAAAAACTGGAAGAAGGAAGAATGGACCACGACAACGTAAGATTCCAGGCCTTTTGAAAATCTTTTGCGACAGCCACCAGCTCCCGTTGCTCCAGAATCGGTTCACTCTTGCTTTCCAGGCGAATATGCAGCGCATCGTCTCCTGTCGTGGGATGGATGCCGGAGATGATGCCGGATTCGCTACGATCCATACCGATTGCTAGCTGGAGCAGCGAGCCGAGCCGGTGTACACGTTCTTCGTCGGAAGGCTCCAAAATATCTGCATGTGTGCGCAGCAAGCGGGGGGTCCGGTTTTTGGGGTGGTAATCAGCGATCAGCGCGGCTAGCACTGTTTCCCGGTGAGATAAGCCGCCAATGCCTGCGTGCAAGATCCAGAACACGGAATGCTGGCGGAAGTGATAGTAATTCAAGGCTGCGCCTGTTTTGTAAAGAGTTGCTGCGGTCAGTAACAAGCGTTTGTCCATAGCGATTGAGGGTCCTTCAGCTAAAGTGTCATAGAGCCGGACGGCGTACTCGTTAACCCGCTTGACATGCGCTTCGCTAACCGGGACAGCAAACGACAAGATATTGCGAATGGACGCGATGAGCGGATTAGCCACCACAGGCTGTTCAGCGTTGACTAGCTCATGAAACAGGCCGTCTCGCAGACCCGCTCCACTGACCAAATACGCGGAGCCTTGAGCAGCTTCAAAGATCGTTTTCAATATAATGAGACCCGGTACGATAATGTCGGCTCTGTCTTTGGACAGGCCGGCTGTTTTTTTGCGTTTTTCATAGGGGAGATGAGGCAGACTGCTATAAAAATAATCGACATCTTCTATTGTCATTTCGTAATGGTGTGTCACAGGAAGCGAGTAATCCCGCCGTTTCTGATTGATTTTAGCCAAAGTACGGAGGGTTCCACCCAGCCCGATAAACGGCAGACCCGGATTGGAGAAGATCCAATCATGGTTTTGCAGTGAAGAATGGACAAAGCTCTCCATTTCTTCAATCTGTCCAGGAGACCATTCGCCATTCTTGACCTCACGTCCAAAGCGCCAATTCATATTGACTGCGCCAAAGGGAAATGAAACTGTATGCAGCCGTGTTCGATCCCGGAACAGCGTAATTTCGGTACTGCCGCCCCCGATGTCAATAATAATGCCGTCACTCACATTCATTGTATTCACTACGCCCAGAAAACCGGCATAGCCCTCTTGCTCCCCGCTCAGGATTTCCAATGTTAAATTTGTCTCTTCCGCAATCCATTGAACAATTTCGTCCGAATTGGCTGCATTGCGGATGGCCGCTGTTGCTGCTGCACGCATACGAACAACCCCATGCATACGGCAAACTTCCATAAATTGGCGTAGCAATGGAGCGATGCTGCGGATTGCTTCTCTTTCCATACGGCCGTTGGCCCCAACCTTTTCGCTCAGTCGGGCAGCTTCTTTGCATTCCTGCACAATTCGATAAGCACCTGTCTCTGTCATTTCATAGATCACGAGACGTATGGAGTTTGAGCCAATGTCCATGATGCCAATTTTGCTATTCATGAGTTGACCTCCTTGTTGAAAGAAACAATTTGCAGCAAATTCAACTGCTCCGTTCTAAATGGTATTCAGATTATTGTCATTGTACCAGTGTTGTCCGGTGCATGCTACCGTTCGTCATGATCTTGTCGAAATAGACACATGATCCTGACAATCACCCAAGAATAGCACACCTCTATTGAGTATGTATAAGTATAGCTGACGGCGAAAGGAGAGAATTAGATGAGACAACTTGCAAGCAAATGGCTAAAGACGAAGGCGCTCCTCCATCATCCACATACCGCCGTTTATATACCGGAAACCTGTCTATATAGTGAAGAACAATTGCGCATAATGCTACGGCGGCATGCTTTTGTATTTATAAAACCCGTAAGAGGAGGCGGAGGTGTCGGAGTCATGCGCGTGGCAAAGGAGGGGAACGGCTACACCTGTACGCGTATGGAACAAACATATCGGTTCAGCCATTTTAGAGCGCTTGTGGCCGGAATCAGTAAGCTCCGAATCCAACGTCCGTATCTCATTCAGCAAGGTATTCAACTAGCAAGTATCCAAGGTAGACCTGTTGACTATCGAGTCAAAGTCGTAAAGGAAGGGGAAAAATGGGAGTTTCGTGCAGTGGTGGCGCGTCATGCTCGTCCCGGACTGGTCATAACGAATCTGTGCAAAGGAGGAACTTTGCTGAAGGGAACAGAGGCACTTCGAATGATATATCCGCGACGGCTAGCTAGACGAAAGCGGCGGGAGATCGTTGAACTTACACAGCACTGTATTCCTATACTTGAAAGAAGATTTCCCGGGATCGGACAACTGGGATTTGATTACGGGCTTGATTGGAATGGACGGGTATGGATTTTAGAGGTAAACACAAGACCTCAATAACTTCAGGTTTTCTTCAAAAAGTTTCCATTATAATCTATTAACAAGATGCTAAATATAATATATTTGTATAAACATAAAAAAAAATTTTTTTGCGTTTAATCGCCAAAATTCTGTGTATAAATATTGTCCACATTATCCCCTGTCACATATAAGGGTTAACGACACTTACCAACAATTTATACACAGGATTTCCACAATTGACTGTGGATAATAGAACGCTTGTTCCGTTTTTGGTATTTTGATAGAATAGATTTTGAAATAAAAGGAAAGGTTGTGTCGAGGATGGCTATGCTGACGGATGAAATGCTTTTGGATTCCTATCAGATGGCAATCGAGCTTAAACTTGAATGTGACTTCATTGCACTGTTGCTGGCTGAAATTCACAAAAGAAATCTAGAGATGAATACAGCCGTAGTCCTTCATTAGACCGGACAAGCTCTCGTACTGCGACTGTAAAGTCATTCAGGGTTCGGATGACTTTACGGACAATCACTGCAACGAATAGGCACACCGTGAAAAAGGGTATTTCACTCCAAAGGTTCAAATCTGGAGTAAAATACCCTTTTTTGTCATAGTCTAAATTAACTACAATTTCATGTTACTGCTGTGTCCGGGAGACAACTTGGCGTCTGGATCTACATAGACCTTGGCGTTGTTGACTGCTGTAGGAGCTTCACCAAAACCAACCGCGATCAGCTTGAGCTTGCCTGGATAGGTAGTGATGTCTCCTGCAGCGAAAATGCCAGGAATATTCGTCTCCTGACGAGAATCGACCACGATGGAGTTACTTTCGATTTCAATTCCCCATTCAGCAATTGGACCAAGTGTGGATACAAATCCAAAGTTAACGATGACATCGTCCACTTCGATTTCCTGAGTTTCTTTGGTTTTTACATGAGCAAGAGTGACCTTTGTAATCGTATCTTCCCCATGCAATTCTGCAATTTCCGTTGGTGTAATCACGTTTACTTTGGAAGCGAGGAGGTTCTCGACACTGTGTTCATGCGCGCGGAATTTGTCACGGCGGTGAATCAATGTAACCTGTTCTGCAATCGGTTCCAGCATAAGGGCCCAGTCTACAGCAGAGTCACCGCCGCCACTGATTAGCACCTTACGACCTGCAAATTTGCTCAGGTCGCTGACAAAGTAATGCAGGTTCGTTTTTTCAAAACGATCGGCACCTGGAAGCTCCAGTCTGCGTGGCTCGAAAGCACCCACGCCAGCGGTAATGATAACCGCTTTACCATGATACTCGCCACCTTTGTCTGTTTTGACGATGAAGTGGCGTTCTTCTTTCTTCTCTAACGATACGACTTTCTCTTCTAGCTGCACCTCTGGATTAAAATGGTTCATTTGTTGAACCAAATTGTTGACCAGTTCCTGTGCAGTCACTTTAGGAAAGCCAGCAACGTCATAAATATATTTTTCAGGATAAAGGGCTGCAAGCTGGCCGCCCAGTTGGGGCATACTTTCAATTAAGGTGACGGATGCCTGACGCATTCCTCCGTAAAAAGCGGCGAAAATACCGGCTGGACCGCCTCCAATTATGATCAGATCGCGGATCTCCGCACCTGTGGATTGAGCTGTCACTCTAAAAACACCTCCGAAAGGGATAGTATGAATTGTAGATATTGAATCAGCCGCATAGAGGTTCAGATAGCCGCCGAACGTATGATTCACTGCTTATCATTATAAACTGCTGGGTTCTTCTTGCAAAGTTAAAGCGATTAATATTTGATGAAGACTTTCCGGTGAGTATAAGTTAACCGTGTTAAGAGAAAAGCTGTGAATATTGAATGATTATGTATATCGGAAGGGGTAGAAGCATGAGCAGTATTCCCAAAATTGTCATTGTGGGCGCCGGATATGGCGGTATATTGACGGCTCAGCAATTGCAAAAGGAGCTCAAGCACAATGAGGCAACTGTCACGCTAATCAACCGTCATGATTACCACTATATTACGACACATCTTCACATGCCTGCGGCAGGCACGGATACGATTGAGCATTCGAGGATTCCGATTGCGCAGCTAATCGATGAGTTCAAGGTGGATTTAGTCAAAGGAACAGTGAAGGAAATCATACCAAATGAGAAAAAAGTCGTGCTGGAGGATGGCTCGCTATCCTACGATTATTTGGTCATCGGATTAGGTGGCGAGCCGGAAACATTCGGAATTCCAGGGATGGATCAATTCGCACTGACGATTCGCAGTATTAACTCTGTGCGCCTGATTCGAGAGCATATTGAATACCAGCTGGCCCTGTATAAAAATGACGGTAAGCCAGGTCGCCTAAATTTCGTCGTAGGGGGCGCTGGTTTTAGTGGCATTGAGTTTGTAGCGGAGTTGGCAGATCGTCTGCCACAGCTGGCTAAAGCTTACGACATCGATTTTAACCGAATTCAAATCATTAACGTCGAGGCAGCTCCTACAGCATTACCAGGGTTTGATCCTGAGCTGGTGGAGTATGCGATGGATGTCCTCAAGCGTAAAGGGGTTAACTTCCGTATTGGAGTCCCGATTAAGGAATGCCAGCAGGATGGTGTAATTGTCGGTGAGGGTGAGAAAATTGAAGCCTGCACGGTCGTCTGGACAGGTGGAATCCGTGGAAACGGATTGATCGAGAAAGCCGGATTCGAAGTGATGCGTGGAAGGGTGAAAATCGACGATTTTCTGCGTGCACCGGGTCATGATGATATTTTCATTATCGGGGATAGTTCCCTGATGTTTAATCCCGAAGGCCGCCCTTATCCACCGACTGCCCAAATTGCAATGCAGCAAGGAGTACTTTGTGCCAAGAATCTGGCCGCTACGCTCCGCAAAAAGGAGCTTCACAAGTTCGTATTCTCCAACAAGGGTACAGTTGCATCTCTTGGAAAAGGTGAAGCTGTCGCCGTAGTAGGTAAACGAAAAATCAAAGGCTGGGTGGCTGCACAGTTGAAAAAAATTGTGGATCTACGCTATCTGTTCATCATTGGCGGCATTCCACTAGTACTGAAAAAAGGGCGGTTTTTCTAACGTCAGAAGGTTTCCATGACTCCTTGAAAGGAGCTTGGAGACCTTTTTTATTTAGATGAACGAAAAAAAGGTATTGACTCATATCTATTCGACGACGTATAGTATGGTTACTAATTATAGAGGGGGAGCTTCACGTTGAATTCTGATTTTAAAATCAATGCCGATCCCAAGAGAATAAATTTATTGACTGAAAAGTTTCCAAATGTGGACTCCCAATCGTTGAATACGTTCGTACTTTTCGTGCAGGCAGCACATGAAGTGTACAATGGAGTGTCTTCCAGACTCTCGGAATATGGGTTATCTGTAGGCAACCTGAAAATTTTAGTGCCATTGTTTTTACATGAACGTGCATTGACTCCATCAGAGCTGGCTGAATATTCAGGGGTTACTCGTTCAACAGTAACCAGCGTAATTGATAAGCTGGAACGGGACGGCATCATCCGCAGAAGTACGCTGACGGATCGACGTATGACCGCGATCTCCTTGACTGACGAAGGAAAACAGTTAATGACGGAAAAAATTCCGATGTTCATCCAGCTTTTTTCGGAGTTAATGAATGAATTTACGCAGGAGGATCATATTCTATTTGCTACGTTATTATATAAGCTTTCCTCAGGACTTGAGCGGATAAAACGGGAATAATCAATTTCCTGGCTTAAATAGTTAGACGCCGTACTATCAGGTCTCTTATTTATTTATTTTTGTCTATTATTTTTTAACTACCATGGGTTAAATCATCATGAAGGAGAGTTTGATGCAATGAATAAAAAGATCATTGTGTACGTGCTACTTGTTGTTGCATTAGGTACTGGAGGTACGCTGATGGCAATGAGCGGCAAGGATGCTGTGAGTATGGCAGCCCAACAAAAAAACACACTGCTTACGGCAGATACCGTGAATGTTGCTTTTCAGGGTGTAGGGGGAAGAGTAAACACGATTGAGGTGAAGGAAGAACAACAGGTGAAAAAAGGGGATGTAATCATGACTCTTGATCCTGTAGACCTTGATTTGCAAATCGAGAAATTAAAAACGGATATCGCACAGGTTGATGTGAAAATAAAACAGGCTAAAGACGGGCTGCAAAATCAGTCGGAGAAAATTTCAACTTCAGAAAAACAGGGACAATTGGACATTCAAGCCGCGCAAGCAGGAGAGTCCTTATTAAATCAAGGAACACGTGCGGAGGATATTCTAAGACAAAAGCTGGCTATTGAAGCAGCACAGCAATCGTTGGACGCAGCTCTGACAGGAGTAGAGACAGCCAAAAGGAATGCGGAAATCGCGCAAAAAACAGTATCATCCAGACAACAGGCTCTGGACTTGGCTAATGTGAATTACAAGCGCATCAAAGCGTTATATGATGCCGGAGCTGGAACCAAAGCAGAACTGGATAACGCCAAAAACCAACTGGATAATGCCCAAATCGTGTTAGATACAGCTAAGGATCAGGTTGAAATTTCTAATAATCAGATTACAGCGGCTAGCAAACAATCGGACATTGCTAGAAATGGGATCGCTCAGCAGCAAACTGCTTTGGATAAAATGGAGGCTGGCGCAACGGCTGAGGAACGCCAGCAGGCTCGTATCAAAACAGAAAAAGCCAAGGAAGCCTTGACTCAAACCTCGCAAACACGAAAAGATGTTAAGAATAGCGAATACAATGTGGATCTTCTGGCTCAACAAAAGCAGGCATTAAGTGTTCAACTCAAAACTTTGGAATTACAGCGGGGACGTATGGTGCTGAAGGCATCCACAGATGGTAAGGTGTCGCGTATTGTACCTAAAATGGGAGAGATCGTTTCTACGGGGGCAACGGGCGCCGTTATCGAAACCAGTCAGCTATACTACGATATTTATGTGGGTGAGGATTCCATGTCACAGTTTAAAGCTGGGGGAAATGTGACTTCGCACGTTGTAGCTTTAGATAAAGATGTCCAAGGCAAGGTGAGGTACATCACTTCTGCTCCTCAGTATACCAACATGAGAATGAGTCGGGACAAAGGTCTGTCGGATATAAGCTCCTTCCAAGTACGGGTGGATGTTCAGCGCACATCTGAATTATTACCTGGAATGACGGTAGAGGTTGTGACGAAATGAAGGCGTTTATAGAAGAATGGAAGCTGTTGATCGGCGGTAAGATGGTTTTTGTTATGCTGCTCGTTCCTATCATAGTAGCTCTAGCCTTTGGATTTGTTTTTAAAAATAATCAGCTTAACGATGCCTCTATAGCTGTAGTCGATTTAGATCATAGCAGTTATAGCCGACAGCTTATTAATAAATTAGATGCATCGCAGTATATTGATGTACGCCATGTGCAAGAGAATGAAGCCGATCCGAATTTACTCTTATATAATGAAAAGTTTTTTGCGGTGATTTACCTCCCGGCCGGGTTGGAGGAAAATAGGATCAAAGGAATTCAGAGCAACATCGGTTTTTATGTGGATAATACGGTAGGTCAGGCTACTGGAAATCTACGCTCGGCAGTCACAGAGATTATGGCGACGGAAAATGCGATGCTGGCTGGTGGTGGATTAAAGGGCATGGGAATGAGTGACAGCCAGGTTACAGGGCTTACTTCTAATATGCTGCTTCAGCAGCGCCTGTTATATAATCCTACCAATGCTACTTTGATGACCTCGGTTATGGGATTCATTAATACGGTCATGATTTCATTGATTGGTGCTACTGTACTGACAATCGTCCCGCGATTGCGGGAGCAAGGAAGATTAAAAGAGGAGCTTCAGCATTCGTATAGCTTGATTCTTAGGGTGTTACCGTATGCGTTAGTAGGATGTGTGTCCTTTTACCTGTCCATTGGTTTACTTAAGCAAATTGGGGGATTACGCTTTGAAGCGAATGTATGGCAGCTCAGTATTCCATTTTTCCTATACACGATTACGTTGAGTTTGTTTGCGATGGTTTTAGGGTGGAATGCTGCGAATCCTGGAAAAGCTTCCTCACGCCTCATGCTAATTATACTGCCTTCGTTTTTACTGAGCGGTGCTCAATTGCCCGTGGCAATGCTGCCTCCATCGCTGCAATATGTAAGTAACATTCTCCCATTGACCTGGCATTTCAAGTTTTTGAGAGGTATGGGCTTCAAAGGTGGGAGCTTAAAATATTTTATTCCCGAGTTGGGAGGCTTTTTGGTCTTACTAAGTGGTTTGCTGCTTATTATCTTTATTTTGATTGCTCTGGAGAAAAGAAAGCTGGCGAAAAGTGAGAATACATCCGTAGTGGTGGAGCCGGTGATGCAATAATCTGAGCTATTATTCCTTGGTTTATTACCTGGGCAATCATAAAAAAATACATTGTATCAGGCGCCCGTGCGGGGGCCTTTTCTCTTCTATTATAGTTTTAGATCTTATAAAAAAAGGATTCCGTCGTCCCGAAAGTGGGAGTTCACGAAATCCTCGGTTTTTTTCAGTAAAGAGTTGATGTCTGCGTCTTACAGCTTCAGCATGTCTTCAAATGTTTCTTCATTCAAAATGCTGCCGACATAGAAGGAACCGAATTCACCGTATCGGGCACTCACTTCATCAAAACGCATTTCGTAAATTAGCTTCTTGAATTGAAGTGCGTCGTCGGAGAACAGGGTCACGCCCCACTCCCAATCGTCGAAGCCGATGGAGCCTGAAATGATTTGCTTTACTTTGCCAGCATAGCTGCGTCCAATTAAACCGTGGCTACGCATCAAGGTGCGACGCTCGTCCATCGAAAGCATGTACCAGTTGTCATCCAGATCACGTTTCTTGTTCATTGGATAGAAACAAATATAACGTGCCTTGTTTAATACAGGCTTCAGGCGCGCGACAATTTGTGGATTTTGCATTGGATCTTCTTCCTTGCTCAAATAATTACTCAGTTCCACCACACTTACATAAGAATAAGTTTTGGTCGTATATTTGGCGAAGGTTGTTTTGTTGAATTCATTTTCCAATTTATTGAGGTCTTCCAGCGTTTCACGCAGGTGCAGCATAACAAAATCAGCCTTTTGTCCGACTATAGTATAGACAGCTGAGCTGCCCAGACCTGCTTCCTCGGTAACGCTCCATTCCTTCATAAACTCTTGAAGCTCGTCCAGTGCTCCCGCGCGTTCTTCATCGTCTGCAGTTTTCCATGCCGTCCAGTTGATGGACCGGAAATCGTGAAGCGCGTACCAGCCTTCCAGTGTGGAGGTTACTTCGTTGGGTGTTGCTGGGGTTTGTTGAGGTTGATGTTGATTCACGATCTACACTCCTTTACGATCTGTAAATGTAATCGGCTTAGCCGAAATATGTGTACTTCCGTATATCGTTCCTGTATCCAATACGTGATGTTTAACCATTATATTGTAGCTCAATTTGGAGCTTTTCACCAATGAAAGAAGTGTGAAGAATATTATTTTTCCATGATGCAGGTCACAAAAGTCATAAAATAGTTAGTATTCTCGAAAAAAGAAGAACTCGGACGAATACGGCTGCCAAAAAGGAGGACAATTGCCCTTATTTTGTTGGTCCCACCCGAGGGCAAGTATGATAGAATAGAAAAACATCTTGGAGAACGTTATGTCAGGAAAGGAAGAATGTCGGAATGCGGATGAAAAACCTGCTGCACTATACTGAGAACCACCGCTACTGCGTTTATCGGGAATTTGGCTTGAGCGCACTGGATGAATTGATGCTGGGAAGTGTCTATCAGCCGATGGTAGGCGCATTTGCGGTCAGTCTATATCGACTGTTGTTCCAGCATGTGCCAGTCGGACAGATTGGTTATTCGCCGTTGGAACAGCAACGTCGACTTTTTCTGACACTGGGACTGGAGCCAAGTGAGAAGGGACGCAAGTATTTGATTGAACAGACCTCCAAGCTGGAGGCTGTCGGTCTGTTGCAGACGTCCAGGCTGTATGCGCCTGAAACGGACGATTATATGTATGAATATGAGATGCAGCCACCGCTCGCACCTGCTGAATTTTTCAGAACGCAGCACCTTACCCTTTTGTTGAGAGACAAAATCGGTAAGTTTGCAGTGCTTTCTCTGAGAGAATCGTTGTGGAGCAGGGAATCTAGCGAATGGTCGCAATCTTCCCATAATAAAGAGAATATATCGGTTCCGTTTTATGAGCTGTTTGAGCTGAACACCCATGTTATCGATTATGAGCTGGAACAGGCGCTGTCCGAAGTATCTACGAGCCGCCAGACAGGAGCATTAGCGTCCGAATCGGAGGAAGCATTGAACTATGCAGATATTATTCTTCGTTTTCCGCGTGAATCCGCCAATCGCAAGCACGTGGAGCGTCTTCGATTTGAACACGAGCAACTGGGTATGGTCAATTACGTGGTCCGTAAATTTGATCTCTCTGTACAGGATATCAGTCGCTTGCTGGATGAGGACGGCATTTTTACCGAAGCAGGCGATTTATTGCTCGACGAGCTTCAGCTTCGGGCTAGCCAACACTCCAGGCAGGAACGGAAGCGTCAGGAGGAACAGCAGGTGCAGGCTGCCAAGGTGGTTGCCTTGCGCCAGAGGGAAACTTCCACACCTGAAGAGCCGCCTGCAGAGCAGGCTGTGGAAATGGAATTTTATGTAGAGGTTCCCCCACAATTCACAGCCAAGTGTGACATTCACCAATATAATATGATGCTGCGCAACGAGCCTTATCATCGTTTGCTGCAAACCTTTTTCCCCGGCACGGTTCCTGGTAACCTGCTGGATATATTCGAGAAGATTGATATCAGCTATAAGTTGCCTGGTGAAGTCATCAATGTGCTGATCCATTATTTAATGTCACTGCTCGTATCGGGGAGCGATCAGCGGATTAACCGCAACTTTGTCGAGGCCGTTGCCTCCAACATGCTGCTAAAGCAGGTAAACACTTACGAAAAAGCCGTTCAATATATAAGGGATCAAGCCAAGGTAAAAGGAAAACAGTCTACTGCTTCTTCCTCCGGGGGCAGATCCCGCACGTATGCCAAAAACAATGGGCCTGCCAAGCCGTCTATTCCGATCGTACAAGATCAGCCTTCCGAGGAATCCGTATCCGAGGAGGAATTGGATGAACTGCTTCGCCTGGCCGAACGACTGCAATCCGGTAAACAGAAAAAGGTGTAATGGAAGCCAATTCAATAATGTGTCGACTTTATGGCGGTCGGCAGCGAAGCGTCAATCGCCCTCCATAACTCTGCACATTTTAGAAAGGAGGAGCATTCTTGGAATCACTCGGTGATTTGCTTCAGCAGATGCAGAACCCTTCGTTTCGCCAACGTACTCGCAGCGTAGCCGATCAGGTTCTAAATGATCCGCTGGTGAAGGAATTTTGTGCTGCACATCCTGATGTAGACGAAACGCAATTGCGACTTAATATGAGTATGCTCTTTCAGTATACCCGGGATCGCCGAAATTGCGACAACTGTCCGGGACTGGAACAGTGTCCTAACGATTTCCAGGGTCACTTTTGCAAGCTGGGCGTGGAGTATCCCAATGGAACAGCGGAAATGGTGGACATTCGGACCCCGTGCGCCAAGCTAGTTGCCTCCCAGCATGAACAACGAGTGCGTCAGCGAATTAAAAGCTTTTATGTGGATGAGCGCGCGTTGTTGGAAGGATATAATGCTGTTGAGATTGCACGTAAGGATTTGCAACGCGTGCCCGCAGTCAATCAGGTATTCCGCTATATTGAAGAAACCAAAAGTCAGGGTTTATTAAAAAAAGGGCTCTATCTGGAAGGTACGTTTGGTACGGGGAAAACCTTTTTGATGGGCTATCTGTTGCACGAGTTGGCTCTGTCGGGTTTCAACGGTGTGATTGTGTACATGCCTGATTTTGTGGAGGACTTAAAGTCCATGATTCAGGATGGACAGAAGCTTAAGGAAACGACCGAAATGCTTAAAAATTGTGATCTGCTCGTATTTGACGATATTGGTGCTGAAAATTTGAGTCCATGGGTACGGGATCATGTAATGGGCTCCATTTTGAATTACCGAATGAACCGTAAACCGACCTTTTATACTTCTAATTACTCACTGCAAGGGCTAGAGAAGCATCTTAGCTTTACAAGCAAAGACGGAGAGGAAATGTACAAGGGACAACGCTTGATGGACCGGATTCGTCCTTTTGTGGATGTCATTACCGTCAAGGGGAAAAATCAGCGAGGGTAAGCGTTCATTCGTCTGCTCTTTTGATATCTTACAATTAAAAGACTATTGTGATATAATTAAAAGGTGTCGAAACAGACATTACAGGTTATAATAATCTTGACTTTTCTATAAAGGAGGAACATACAATGGCAATTGTTAACGTGTCCGATCAATCCTTCAACGCAGAAGTCGAAGGCACAGGAACCGTTTTGGTTGATTTTTGGGCGCCATGGTGCGGTCCTTGCAAAATGATCGCTCCAATTCTGGAGGATCTGTCTACAGAAGTTGGCGATAGTGTCAAAATCGCGAAGGTGAACGTGGATGAAAATCCAGAGTCTGCTTCTCGTTTCGGCGTGATGAGTATTCCTACCCTAATCGTCTTCAAAGACGGACAGCCTGTTGATAAAGTGGTAGGTTTGAACTCCAAAGAAGCATTGAAAAGCATGCTTACTAAACACCAATAATCATGGAATGTGACCCATGCTCCTGCGGGGGCTTGGTGGAGCGCCATGAACAGTCAATGCCTCCGGTTATATATACCGGGGGCGTTTTTGTGCATTATTCCTATATAATATAAGTAGTAAGCTGAGCAGTCATTAAGAATGGAAGGAGGAACCGGGCGAATGAAATCCTATGCGGAGGACTTGCAGAACCAGGAGAAGGCGCTGGAGAACATACGGCACAAATTAGCATTGCTGCCGGATGCATCAGGCTGTTACCTGATGAAGAACAGCGAAGGCACCATCATTTATGTCGGCAAGGCCAAAGTGTTGAAAAACCGGGTCCGTTCCTATTTTACAGGTAGCCATAACGGCAAGACGCAGCGACTGGTTGCTGATATTCGTGATTTTGAATATATCGTTACAGGCAGCAATATGGAGGCGCTCATTCTGGAGTGCAACCTTATTAAAAAGCACCAACCGCGTTATAACGTGCTGTTGAAGGATGATAAAACCTTTCCGTACTTGAAAATTACGAACGAGGCACACCCCAAGCTGGAGGTAACCCGTCGCGTTCTGAAAGATAAAGCGAAATATTTTGGACCGTACCCCAATTCCTACGCGGCACATCAGACGAAAAAGCTGCTGGATCGTATGTATCCGTTACGCAAGTGCGGTGTGATGCCAAAAGAAGTGTGTCTGTATTATCACATGCATCAATGCTTGGGACCTTGTGTAAAAGAGGTCGAGAAGGAAACATATGATCAGATCAGTCAGGAGATCGGTTCCTTTTTGAGCGGGGGACATGAGGAAATTAAAAAGGACCTCCAGCGTAAAATGCAGGAGGCCGCAGAGGAATTGTACTTTGAGCGTGCCAAGGAGCTGCGCGATCAGATTATAAGCATCGACGCGATGATGGAAAAGCAGAAAATCACCACATCTGATGCGAAGGACCGAGATGTATTCGGCTTTTCGGTAGATAAGGGCTGGATGTGTGTACAGATTTTATATGTCCGCAAGGGTAAAATGATCGAGCGCCATATGTCGACTTTTCCTTTCTACGGTGAAGCTTACAGTGATTTTATGTCCTATGTGACGCAATATTACAGTGACAACCCGGCAGTACCGCAGGAAATATTATTACCGGATTCTCCTAAGCTGATAAAGGCAAAATCGGCTGATGTCGATCAACCGATTGCAGCAGAAACTGAACTTTACAGTGCGATCACAGCTGAGACTGCCAGCATTACAGCTGAGACTGCCAGCATTACAGATGAGGAAGCAGTGCAAACGGAGTCAGACCGTTCTGCTGACCCACTGCGGGTAGCCGAAGCACGAGCGTTATATGCAGAAGGAACGATTCAAGACCCAGTTGGTGACCAAGCAGCCGAGGAAACAGAAACTGAAACTCAACTATCCGGTGGATTGGAGGACCCAACGGCGGCAGCTCTCGCTTTGGCTGAATGGCTGGATGTAAAGGTACTTGTGCCGCAGCGTGGGCTGAAAAAGCAAATGACGGGGATGGCGACGGAAAATGCACGTGTTGCTTTGGATGAAAAGTTTAAACTGATCGAGCGGGATGAGGAACGGACCTCCAAAGCTGCAAGCAATCTGGGACGTGCCATTGGGCTGGATAGTCTGCATCGGGTAGAGGCGTTCGATAATTCCAACATTCAGGGTTCCGATCCAGTGTCGGCCATGATCGTCTTTATTGACGGTAAGCCTGCCAAAAAAGAGTATCGAAAATACAAGATCCGTTCTGTGCAGGGACCAGATGATTATGAAACGATGCGTGAGGTTATTCGGCGCCGATATGAACGTGTACTGAAGGAAAATCTCGAGCGTCCCGATTTGATCATTGTTGATGGTGGTCGTGGACAAATAAAAGCGGCAACCGATGTATTGGAAAATGAGTTGGGCTTGTTTATTCCTGTGTGTGGTTTGGTGAAAGATGCCAAACACAGAACTTCCCAACTACTGATGGGGGATACATTTGAGGCCGTAACACTTGCACGCAACAGCGAGGAATTTTATCTGCTGCAACGGATTCAGGATGAGGTTCACCGTTTTGCGATTACGTTTCACCGTGAGCAGCGCGGCAAATCTATGGTAACTTCCCAGTTGGACTCCATTCCGGGCATTGGAGAGAAACGGCGTAAGTTGCTGCTTAAGCATTTTGGGTCGCTCAAAAAAATAAGAGAGGCCAGCGTCGAAGACTTCCGGCCTCTCTCTATTGGGGATAAACTTGCTCGTCAGATTATAGCTGCCCTTCGGGAGGAGGAGTCGTAGAATACGGCTCCTCTTTTTTCACGGATTCAAACATGATTCGATTAGGTTTTTTAGGACTAAACCAGTAAATGATGTAGCCTACAATAGCCGGAAGTAAGATCCAGAATAAACCGGCGCTCACATTCACGGTGTCTCCCAAACTTATCACACTAAGCCCCATTAATATGCTGTCAAAAATAACGTGGCTGAACATGGCAGCGATAAAGCCGTAACGCAGGAACACGAAGCTAAACAGCAAACCAAGAAAAGTCAGCTCAATAGGTCTTGAAATCACCGGATAGATTGGATAAAGCGTATGTCCCAGTGCCCAAATAAGCGTAGTGATCAGACAAGCAACAAACGTATTTTTGACTATTTTTTTTACCATCGGAATACCAAATAGACGGTAAACAGTCTCTTCTCCAATACCTGCCATCCAGGCCATAATCGGTAGTAGCCATGGATAAGCCATATTGTAAGGGGATTGCGTGGCGTCTGTAGTGGAGAATGTATTAAATGTACGCTCCAATACAAAGAACAAAATGGATTGTACGCCGAGTAAAATGAAGGCCCACAAGTAACCGACATACATACTGCGAAGCACATACAGCCCGTAGCCCGGCTCTTTGGCCCGTGGCCATGCATTGAGTCCAACCTGACGCATAAGGCCGTCACCACCAACCAAGGAGAAGTAGAGGGCTACAGCCATGAAGAAGGTAACACCGACCTGGAATACCATAAGAAATATAAGCATGCCCTTACTGCCTGCTTCAGCTTGTAATAAAGGCAGCATGTTCATGGTCCCAGCTATACTAGCAATAAAATAAACAATGGACAGAACAATACCGCGTACAAATGAAGTATGTCGTCGGGTGAGTGACGCATACACAATGGCAAGTACACCCAGGACAAAGCTAAATAGGGCATAACCCGCATAAGTCATCCAATTCGCCCAGTATGTTTGATTTTTAACATAGTCGGTATAAGACGAAGGGGCTGAAAAGCTTTGGGTAAATGAGCGAACATCCCCATCTTCAAAGGTAAAAGCCAGCGTAAGGACCGAGGCGCCGATTTTCTTTTCGTCCACGGTATATTTTAATCCACCTTCCCCCTCAGTGGTCGCAAGCTTCAATTCCGATGGCTTAAAGCCAAAGCGTTTGATCCATTTTGCTGCAGCCTGTTCCTTGGCTTCAAGCGTCATGTCGCCCTCAGCTATACGTACAAGCTTGCTTCGTGCTTGTTCATCTGTAGAAACATCAGCCTGTGTGTAATTGGTGCTGGAGGTGATCCGTTTAAAGCTAACGACCTTCCCGGTGGATAAATCCACATGAATTTGCAGCTTGCCCTTCGCTGAGGAGTCAGGCAAATCAACCCGAAAGGTTTCATAAGGATAATTTTTTTTCCATGTACGATCGTACGCTTGAAGCAGTTTTTCTCTGGATAAATAACCGTACAAATCTGTTTCAGCCTGATAGGTCACGACAGGCTTCTCTGGCTGTGATTCCGTATAGCCCAGCTCGGAACGGGCAAAGTCCAAGGCGTGTACGATCGCTTCTTGTTTGCTGATGACCTTTGCATTCATCAATGATTCCGGACTTGGATTGCTAAGCGAGGGAATAAGCAATTGAAAGATAAAAAAGCAAATCAGGCCAACCCCGCCCAGCAAGCCTAATTTTTTGAAGTTGGCCGTGAGCACGACCGGTTTCCCGATAGGATTCATGAGTTTCCTCCTTAATCTGTAAATAAGAACATCCATTAAAGATATCATACTGCACAGGTTCCCGCCAACAGACCAGCGATATTCATGAAAACAGAGTGAAAGCACTTTAAAGTTTTAATAAAATTAGATAAGCTGTGATTAAGCGATGCCCAATCGCAAATTAAAGCCAATTTCACGTTTTTTCGGCGAAATCGGTTTTGTGATCTGGATAGAGAAGGATTATAATCTTGAGGCAATGCCTATGAAATATATGGGTAATGACATACATTTAAGCCGAATTTCTGTGAGAAAACGGGGGAACCATGTTACTGGGGTGAATTTTACAGCCGATCCTGATGGATCGGAAGTGTAAATAGGGCATACTGTGCTGCCCGAATCCGTCAGCTAACCTCGTAGGCTGTGGGCAGGAACCAAGTCAGGCACTCGGTTTTCCGGTGTCTTTTTTTGTGTGTATAAGTGTGAATAAAAGTTTGCTGAGTTAAGGACGCTGCGCGTTCCATTTGATCTTCCAATCGCTGTTGCCACTGAATTTTTTTTGATTTTCTAGACCTTGATACGGGTAAAATTCAGAGTCAAAGGCGAGCGCTATCGCTTCTCCAGATTCAAATGGACCGCTTCGCTGCTGCCCGCCTTAAAGTCATCAAACGTTCCATGAGGTAGTTACGTATAAAGTGTAGTGAGTATTGAAAGGCAAAAGTATCCCGCTTTGCGGATACTTTTCTGATTTATAAAAGAAACTGAAAAGAATTGGTGATTTTATGAGCTGAGCGATCTCCATGCTCATAGTTCACCAAGGAGGAGAAGTGATGAATAAATGAATCCCAATGCAAGCTGGCTTCGGCTTTCTCCACCGCAAATATTCGTTGCAGGCTTTGCCATTATCATTCTAATAGGTAGTTTATTGTTAATGCTGCCCATTTCTAATACAACAGGAAAACCACTTGCGTTTATAGACGCTTTGTTTACTGCCGCTTCCGCGACCTGTGTAACTGGGCTTGTCGTTAAGGATACAGGGCTCTTTTTTACAACCTTTGGTCAAATTGTCATCGTTGCGCTGATTCAGATTGGCGGACTTGGCTTTATGACTATGGCTACCTTGATCGCGCTGGTGTTCAAGCGTCGGATTTCCTTGCGGGAGCGCCTTATTTTGCAAGAAGCGATGAATCAGACCTCTGTCGAAGGAATTGTCGGATTGATCCGCAAGGTGCTATGGTACTCGCTGATGATTGAGGGCGTATGTGCAGCTATTTTTTCGATTCGCTGGTCATTTGATATGCCTGTCGGCAGGGCGATTTATTTTGGAATCTGGCATGCCATTTCCATGTTTAATAACGCTGGTTTTGATTTGTTCGGTGAATTTCGTAGCCTGACAGGTTATGTATATGATCCGATTGTTAATTTTACAGCCATGTTTCTCATTATTTCGGGTGGTATTGGTTTTGTAGTGATGTCTGACCTGGCAGATTATCGCAAGCGTAAGAGACTGTCCTTGCATACCAAGGTGGTACTCAGCATGACAGCTGCTCTGATTGTCGTCGGGACGCTTGTCATTTTTGTATTTGAGTTTACGAATCCGAAGACGCTTGGCTCGCTTGATTGGGGTGGTAAACTGCTGGGTTCTTTATTCCAGTCCGTTACCCCTCGCACCGCAGGTGCCAACACGCTGGACATTGCAGGCTTGCGGCAGGCTACGCAGTTTTTTATCATCATACTCATGTTTATTGGGGCTTCGCCTGGCTCCACTGGAGGCGGGATTAAGACCACTACATTTGCTCTGCTCATTGGAGCGGTGTTTTCGATGCTGCGGGGACGGGAAGACATTGTGCTGTTCCGGTACCGACTTGCGCAGGCACGCATTTATAAGGCTTTGACTATTACCTTGCTGGGGTTGCTGTTCGTGATTGGGGTGACGATGATTCTGTCCGCAACCGAAGATCATCATTTTCTGATGATCTTGTTCGAGACGGTGTCTGCCTTTGGTACGGTAGGACTGTCCATGGGGCTTACACCTGATTTGACAGTTGTAGGCAAGCTGGTGATTACTCTGACGATGTTTGCAGGCAGGCTGGGTCCACTCACGCTAGCTTATGCACTGGGACCGAAAAAGGGTAAGGAATTGTATCGTCATCCAGAAGGTAAAATAATTATAGGGTAAGGGAGTTTTCGAGTAGATATGAAAACGCAGCAGTTTGTAGTCATTGGCTTGGGACGGTTTGGCTCAAGCCTGGCTTTGCAATTGGTGGATATGGGGTGCGAGGTGCTGGGCATTGATCGGAATGAGGATGTTGTGGACAGTATGAGTGAGATTCTGACACATACTGTCGTGGCGGACGCTACAGATGAGGATGCGTTGCGGTCACTCGGCATACGTAATTTCGATTGCGGCATTGTTGCGATTGGTGATGATATTCAGGTAAGCATCCTGACCGCCATTTTGCTGAAGGAGCTGGGTGTGAGAAAAGTCGTAGCCAAAGCCATATCTGTGCTGCATGGGCGTGCGTTAGAGAAGCTTGGGGTGGACCGAGTCATTTATCCGGAACGGGATATGGGTATTCGAGTAGCGCATCAGCTGGTCACGCCTAATCTGCTCGATTATTTGGAGCTGTCCAAGGAATACAGCATTGTAGAACTTAATGTGCCTGCATGTCTGAATGGCAAAACGTTGGCAGAATTAAATGCGCGCACCCGCTTTGGTTGCAGCATCGTGGCGCTTCATACGGCGAATGGTATCTTGATCGCACCGACAGCTATGGATCGGCTGAAAGCAGACGATATTATGGTCATTATCGGCTCCAATGATAATATCGGCCGCTTTGAGGATGAGGTCGTTAATGTCAATGAAGAGGGTTAAATCCTCTATACCATACGGTAGCCTGCAAACGATGCGCGTGTCTCGCTAATCCAGCGTCGTGCTGTTGGGCCGAGATCGGCCGTTTCTGAGTAGATGAGGGAGGTCGTTCGGCGTGTCTCCTTCAAATCAGGCAAGTACAATGCAGTAAGTCCATTATCTCGCAGCAGTTCGCTGCGCAAATAGGATTTGGGCAGCAAAGCGGATGCCTTGCAGGTGGGAAGCAGGCGTACAATCGCCTCGAAGGAGTCGATTTCCATGCGGATATCCGGCATAATGCCGCTACGCTGGAACAAGTCATCCGTCAGACTGCGGTACCAGGTTCCTTTGGAGAAAATAATCATCGGCAATCCTTGCAAGTCCTTCATTGAAGCCGTTCCTGTCTTGACAGTTAACTCATGTCCGATGGGGACGACTAGCTCCAAATGATCGTCAAATAACGGAATGCAACGCAGTCCAGCTTCATGAATGGCAGACCCGACAACGCCGGCGTCTGCTTTTTTGTCGCGTACAAAGGCAACGATTTCATGCGTCTTGCCGGTGAGCAGCTTTAACTCAGTCTGAGGATGCTTGCTCATGAAAGCTTCGACGAGGGTAGGCAGCGTCGTTTGGAGTGTCGTAAGACTTGCGCCCAGTGTAAGCATGCTCTGGGCTTCATTTTTGTGCTGGGACAGCTTTTGTAAGAAGCGAAGCTGACGTTGCCGTTGCTCCAGCGCGAAAGTATATACAAATCGGCCAGTCGATGTAATTTCGAGCCGTTTGCCCCGACGATCAAAGAGATGGACACCCAGCTCTTCCTCCAGCTTGGCAATTTTGCGGGACAGGGCGGGTTGGGACAAATTCAGCAGTTTGGAGGCTTTATTCAGGCTGGACTGCTCGACAATGACGGCAAAAGCGTTCAAATCCTCAAACAAATCTTCCACTTCCTCTCTATATGCAAAAAAGACATAATAATTAATACGTATATTGCAATTCCATTATAAGCCGAAAAGGAGTAACATGAAAGCGACACAAGATGTTCACACTTTTGTTTTTCCTTATAAGGGACACCTTGTTGAACATTCCCTGTCGGGAACTGTCATTTTATATGTTATATTACTATTGAAAACGCTATTATTGGGAGAAGGGAGCATGACCTAGATGAGAGGATTTTATTCCAGAAAGCTGCATTCGCTTCTTGGCGTCATTCCATTGGCTCTATTTTTTGTTGAGCATTTGGTGACGAACTTCACAGCGGTGGAGGGCGGCAAGGAAGGTTTTAATCGCAGCGTGGCCTTCCTGAATGGTTTGCCGCTGGTTATTGTGTTAGAAACGTTATTCATCTACTTGCCATTACTGTTCCACGGAATCTATGGCTTGTATATCGCTTATCAGGCTGACCCGAATGTCAAAAGGTTTGGCTATTCGCGTAACTGGCGCTTTTTGTTCCAGCGTATTTCCGGCGTCATTACGTTTGTATTTATTATCTGGCACGTATACGACACACGCTTTCAGGTGGCCCTGGGTAATGTAACTCATGAGGAGCTAGGCGGCGTAATGCATGGTATAGTGACGAACCCGGTCTATTTTATTTTGTATTTAATCAGTGTCGTTTCGGCATCATTTCACTTTGCTAATGGACTGTGGGCATTTATGGTCAGTTGGGGGATTACCGTGGGACCACGTGCCCAAAAAGTATCTTCCTATATCTGTATGACCCTGTTCGTGGTGGTGTCGATCGGCTTCGTTGCTTCCCTGCTTGCATTTCGCAGCGCGGAATTCCAGGAAACGGCAACAGCCTTGGTGCAATGCAGCGCCTTTAAACAGCTACTGTAAACGAGTTATTTAAATGATACATCGTGTTGAGATTCTATTCTGATTTGTAAAAGGGGATTTAGTACAAATCCTGAAAAGAAGGAGTGAGCAGAAATGGCAGCATCCAACATTATTGTCGTGGGCGGCGGTCTGGCTGGTCTAATGGCTACGATCAAGGCGGCAGAAGCGGGAGTCCACGTTCATCTATTTTCTTTGGTTCCGGTCAAAAGATCCCACTCCGTTTGTGCGCAGGGCGGCATTAACGGTGCGGTAAATACCAAAGGTGAGGGAGACTCACCCTGGATTCACTTTGATGATTCAGTCTATGGCGGTGACTTTCTGGCCAACCAGCCGCCGGTAAAAGCGATGTGCGAAGCGGCTCCGGGAATTATCCATCTCATGGACCGCATGGGTGTTATGTTCAATCGGACACCAGAAGGACTGCTAGATTTCCGCCGCTTTGGCGGTACCCAGCATCATCGGACAGCCTTCGCTGGCGCGACGACAGGACAGCAACTCCTGTATGCTCTCGATGAGCAGGTACGGCGCTGGGAATCTGCTGGTTTGGTGACCAAGTACGAGAACTGGGAGTTTTTACAGGCTGTACTGGATGATGAAGGCATCTGCCGAGGGATTTGCGGGCAAGATTTGCGTACGATGGAAGTGAAGACTTTTGCAGCGGACGCCGTTATTTTGGCATCCGGTGGTCCCGGAATTATTTTCGGTAAAACCACAAATTCCGTTATTAATACCGGTACAGCTGCCGGTGCAGTGTATCAGCAAGGCGTTCGCTACGCGAACGGTGAATTTATACAGATTCATCCAACGGCTATACCCGGTGACGATAAGCTGCGTCTCATGTCCGAGTCGGCACGGGGAGAGGGCGGTCGCATTTGGACATATAAAGACGGGAAGCCATGGTATTTCCTTGAAGAAAAATATCCGGCTTATGGAAATCTGGTCCCTCGCGACATTGCGACACGTGAAATATTCAGCGTATGTGTTGATGATGGACTGGGTATTAATGGCGAGAACATGGTCTATCTGGATTTGTCCCACAAGGACCCAAAAGAGCTGGATGTAAAGCTGGGCGGCATTATTGAAATTTATGAAAAATTCGTCGGCGACGATCCGCGTAAAATCCCAATGAAAATATTCCCGGCTGTTCATTATTCAATGGGCGGCATGTGGGTCGATTATAATCAGATGACAAATATACCGGGTCTGTTCGCAGCTGGTGAATGTGAATTCCAGTATCACGGAGCGAACCGCTTGGGTGCAAACTCGTTGCTGTCGGCCATTTATGGTGGAATGGTGGCTGGACCAAAGGCTGTGGAATATATCAAGGGCTTGAAAAAGTCTGCCCAGGATGTAGCTTCTTCGGTATTTGATGCGGCAGTCCATCAGCAGACTGAGAAATACGAGCATATTTTGCACATGGATGGAAAAGAAAATGCCTATGTTCTTCATAAAGAGCTGGGTGAGTGGATGACGAACAATATGACCGTGGTTCGTTATAATGACAAGTTGGAAGCTACGATTCACAAGATCAAGGAGCTGAAGGAGCGTTACTCGAACATTAACATTAATGACGCTTCGCGCTGGAATAATGCGGGTGCTGCGTTTACACGGCAGTTGTGGAACATGATGGAGCTGGCTGAAGCGATGACCAAAGGGGCGCTGCTGCGCAACGAAAGTCGCGGGGCCCATTACAAGCCGGATTTCCCGGACCGCAACGATGAAGATTATTTGAAAACGACGATTGCAGATTGGACACCGGAAGGACCACAAATTTCGTATGAAGAGGTCGACGTTTCACTGATCAAGCCGCGTGTTCGAGATTATTCCAAGAGCAAATAACAGAAGGGAGTGTATTTAGATGTCGGAGCAAGCAGTGAAGTCGAATAAAACAGTGAAGTTTGTGGTTACTCGTCAGGATGAGCCTAATGCTAGTTCCTATACGGAAGAATTCGAACTGGCCTACAGACCGGGAATGAACGTGATCAGCGCGCTGATGGAAATTCAGCGTAACCCGGTAGACAGCCAAGGTAAAGAGACGGCTCCGGTGTGCTGGGAGTCGAACTGCCTGGAGGAAGTATGTGGAGCTTGCTCCATGGTGATTAACGGCAAACCGCGTCAGGCGTGTGCGGCGCTTGTCGATAAGCTGGAGCAGCCGATTACGATTGCGCCGATGAGCACATTCCCGGTAGTACGGGATTTGGTCATTGACCGCAGCCGGATGTTTAACGCGCTCAAGAAGGTCAAAGCGTGGATTCCGATTGATGGTACCTACGATCTGGGGCCGGGTCCTAGAATGGCAGAGAAAAAGCGTCAGTGGGCGTATGAGCTGTCCAAGTGCATGACCTGTGGTGTCTGTCTGGAAGCATGCCCGAACGTCAATGAGAAGACGACGTTCATCGGACCTGCGGCGATATCTCAGGTTCGCCTGTTTAACAGCCATCCGACAGGGGAAATGAATCAGGAGGAGCGCCTGGATGCATTGATGACGGACGACGGGCTGGAGGGCTGTGGTAATTCGCAAAACTGCGTACGCTCTTGCCCGAAAGGCATTCCATTGACAACTTCCATTGCCGAAATGAACAAGCAAACGACCAAGCATATGTTCAAGCGCTGGCTGACTGTGTAGCAGAGCCAGCCCACAGGTTGTACTCAAACAGGCTTCTTCCCAAACCGGAGAAAGCCTGTTTTTTTGCGCTCAGGAATGATGGAGGGTAACATGGAGGAAGGAGCGAGGGACTGCACTATGGTATAATTAGAGTATTGTGTATCGTTTTGGAGAAAAGGAGGCTGGACAGGTGACTGTGCAACCGATAACGAATCGACCTGTCACGCGGTCGGATGTAATGAAAGGATTAAGGGAACTGGGAGTTCGGAGCAGCATGACATTGCTTGTTCACTCGTCGATGCGCAGCTTTGGACGCTTTGTTCCAGGCGGGGCCTCCACCATTCTTGCCGCATTAACCGAAGCGATTGGCCGGGAAGGAACGCTGGTGATGCCAACACAGTCACACGACTTGACAGATCCGTCCACCTGGATGAACCCGCCTTTGGATGAGTCGTGGTGGGAACTGGTCCGCGAGGAAATGCCCGCTTATGATCCGGCCTGGACGCTGACTGGAGGGATGGGCGTCATCGTAGAAACGTTCCGTGGCCTGCCGGGAACAGTGCGCAGCGGGCATCCGCACGTTTCTCTGGCGGGGCGTGGACCTGCTGCTTTAGGCTTGCTGGAAGCGCATGAGCTTGATTTTGGGCTGGGTGAGCATTCGCCCTTGGCAAAGCTGTATGAGGCAGATGCCTATGTACTGTTGCTGGGCTGCGGACATGACAGCAACACCTCCTTACATTTGGCAGAATATCGAACAGCCTATAATGGACGTGAAGTTGTCACGCATCAAGCCCCTATGATGGTGGATGGGATCAAAGCGTGGGTGTCTTTTCAGGATTATAATATTACCTCGGATGATTTTGAGCAGCTGGGACTTGATTTTGAGCGGGAATGTCCCACATCCTTTACGCGGGTGAACATTGGAGAGGCTTCATGTTTTTTCGCAAGGCAACGGGATTTGGTTGACTATGCAGAGCAGTGGTTATCCACTCATCGCTAGAGCTTCTGGACAGTAGGGAAATCTGAGAAATGAGATAGAAAGGACAGAACGCAAGGGGGAACGCATAATGAAGAAGACGCCGCAAATCCGCCGCGAGAGTCAGGATGGCCTACAACAGGAGGCCGCTATCCCTCCCGGTTCTTCGCGGCGTTCCTTATCGAATGAGCCAGCCAATCCTTCCCGCCGCCGTTTTTTGAAGAAAGCGGCTTTGGCCACCGCAGGAACTGCACTTCTGGCTGGAGGATATGCTTCCTTATGGGAGCCTAATCATTTGGAGATTACACGCTTCAACTTGTCTCTCCCTCGTCTTCCGTCTGCATTTGACGGAATTAAGGTGGTGCATTTCAGCGATGTGCACTTGGGGTTTCACATGGATGAGCAGGATCTGAGCGAGCTTGCGGACCGAATAGCAGGTCTGGAGCCGGATTTGCTCTGTTTTACAGGCGATATTGTAGATGATTATTCAGTATCCATGAAGGCTGCTGTTCCAGTTATGGATTCCATGCACGCTACCCTTGGTAAATTTGCTATTCTGGGCAATCATGATTATAGAGGCTTACCCGCCGGCGTTCAGGAGCTATATCCAAAAACCGGGTTTACACTGCTGAGAAATGAGCATGCGGTTGTAGAGCGCGCGGGACAACGTGTGGCCATTGTCGGTTTAGAGGATAACATCATGGGCAAGCCCAATCCGCAGCGTGCAATCCACGGACTGCCTGATGAGATGTGCAAGCTGCTATTGATGCATGAGCCGGACTATGCAGATGTGGCGGCACAAATGTCCTTTGATCTTCAATTGTCAGGACATACGCATGGGGGACAGGTACGTTTGCCTGTCATTGGAGCACCGATGCCGCCCCCAGGTGGACGCAAGTACATTCAGGGATTGTTTCATGTGGGAACGGATAGAATGCCATTGTATGTCAGCCGCGGCATTGGTATGACACATTTGCCGATACGGGTGCTGTGCAGACCGGAGCTTAGTGTCATTACGTTAAAATCTGGCCAATAGGCCATGATCTTTTTTTCATCTTCATCATATATGTTGGAACTACATAATGTTGGCTTGAATGTAGTGTAGAGATGTAGTCGTTTCGGGACAAAGGAGTGAGATTCAGATGGATCGTGTTGCTGTCATTTCAGATATTCATGGCAATTGGCCTGCTTGTGAGGCGGTGCTGGAGGATATTGCTTCCCGAGGCATTAGCCGTGTGTTTTGTTTGGGGGATCTGATCGGCAAAGGGCCTAGCCCGTGCGAGGTGCTGGATGCTATCCGCCAACATTGTGAAGTCGTCGTTCGAGGCAATTGGGATGAGTTGGTTAGCATAACGGATGATCTCAATTTTAGCTGGCAAGCCGAACGTTTAGGTGCAGAGCGAGTACAGTATTTGGCACAGTTACCGTTTCATTATGATTTCAGAATGAGCGGACGCCGTATCCGCTTGGTGCATGCCTCGCCGCAAAGCGTGTATCACCGTGTGCAGCCATGGGATGAGCCGGCCAAAAGGCTTGCCATGTTTGATCCACTAGCAGAGGAAAGTGGAAAAGTACCTTTTGCTCCAGAGGTCGTGGGATATGGTGATGTGCATAATGCTTTTATCCAGCATTTTCAGGGAAAAACACTTTTTAACGTTGGGAGTGTCGGGAATCCGTTGGATATCACCCAGGCTTCCTACTGCATTTTAGAGGGGCAATGGGGAGAGGAGCAGCTCACGCCTTTTTCCATTCAGTTTGTACGTGTACCCTATGATATAGAATTGGCAGTAAAACAAGCAGAGGAGGCAGATGTGCCTTCTTTGGCATATTATATTCGAGAGCTGCGTACCGGAATTTACCGGGGAATTCAGGACCTGGATTAAGTATAGAAATATGCATGGCTAAAAGCAGAATCCATCCGCAGGAGGGAACATTGTGCTGACCAGAGAAATGCTTCGTCTCGGATTGCCGGAGCTTTACACTCGCCGAGTCCGATTGCGCCAGCTCAGAGCGGAGGATTATCCTGCGCTGGAGCGGATCTTATCCGATCCATTGGTAATCCAATATGTGAATCGAATTCGCAAGCCAGTCTATGCAAGAATGAGGCGTCTGGTTGCGCAAATTAAAATATCTGCTGACTCCCTGGATTCCCTGCATTTCGCAGTGGAATGGCATCGGAAAAATACAGGAGAAAGCAATCTGCATGATGAATTCAACGAACGATCCTCCTCACCGTTGCTCGGTATCGTTTCTTTTCAGCAATGGAATGAAAGAAGGGGCGAGGCACAACTGGGCTATATTTTGGATCGGCCTTTTTGGGGACAGGGACTGGCTACAGAAGTTGTGGGAGAAATGCTGAAATTTGGTTTCGAATCTTTGAAGCTCCAGCGGATCGAAAGCCGTTGCCAAGAGAATAACCAGGCTTCTATGCGTGTGCTTATGAAAAATAAGATGCGCCTGCTGCGCACCATTGGTGCCTATGATCCCTCAGGAGAGGTGCCGAGTGTATTGGTATTTTCAATGACCCAAGGAGATTATGCCTAGAAATGACATTGGAATATTTTGTTACAAAGATGAAATATAACTGCAAAGCAACTCTAACACAGGACGGGTACAATACAGACATGACCCCCTTTTGAATAATATATGTTGCTGGGACCCGATCATTCGGGTCCTCTTTTTTTGGTTCTTTAACTCGGGATAATATGGATTGGACAGATCCTGTCTATGTTTCATTTTGTTACAAAAATGAAATATAACTGCAAAACTACTTTAATATAGACTGGGTACAACATAGACATGACCCCCTTTGAATCATATATATTGCTGGGACCCGAAGCTTCGGGTCCTCTTTTTTTATGATTCATAGGTACGGTTCAGGCTGATTACCAGCTCTGGTAACCATTCGTTTAGGGAGACGAATGAGTATCCCTCTGACTGGGCATTGGATGTATCCATGTACCACGACTGTGTAATACCGAATGGAGACATATGCTCGTCTGCTGTTTTTTCTTGGATCACAGCCTGTTTTCCCGTGACCTGCTCGATAATGGAAATGATATCTCCAATCCTTACTGTACCGTCGGAACAAGCATTTACAGGGCCTGTTAAATGAGCAGACCCAAGCCAAAGCAGAAAATCTGCAGCTTCATCGGAACGAATAAATGAGATATGGGCTGCGGGATTAGGTACTCCAATTTCTTGGCCTGCACGAACATGTTCAATATGAAAATGAAGTCTTTTCGTATAATCATCTGTTCCCAATACAATCGGAAAACGAACAGCCACTACAGGGAACGTAGCTTGCTGCGTAAAAACTGCTTCAGCCTGCCGCTTAGCCTCTTGATATGTAAAATCGTCCTTTCCGCCCTGGCGAACTGGATAAGCCTGAGGATCGAAGATATTCTCTGTCACCGCTTCCGGGCTTGGATCATAGACAGATAGGCTTGAGGTCATAATATACCTTTTGGCTTTAGCATCAAAAATACGACAGGCTTCGCTGGCTTCATCTGGGGAATAGCAAATATTATCATAAACAACGTCCCACACTTGCTCACCTACCGCCTCTGCGAGCGCTTGCGGGTCCGTACGGTCTGCACAGATCCGTTGAACACGGTCACCAAACGAATCGTTTGTGTGGCCCCGCGTGAGAATAGTAATGGAGTTCTCGGAACTGTCCAGCAGACGTTCCACCAGTCTCTTGCCGAAAAAGCGCGTTCCTCCCAAAACAAGTACCTTTTTCATACTTACATCACTCCTCATGGAATGGTTTTCATTTATATTAAGATAGACGGACTAAGGAATGTAAAAGATACAGGACGCAATAAAAAAGGGAGGATCACATGCCATACGTAAAAACTCGGGATTTAGAAATGTATTACGAAAAAATGGGTGTAGGAGACCCCGTCATATTTTTGCACAGTCATTATTCAAGGGGAATCCTGGCTTTTTCATCTCAATTACTTGATTTTCAGCAAAAGTATACATGTTATTTTCCAGACCATCGGGGACATGGCAGAACGAAATGTGATAGCCTGGAATGGAGTACCCCTCAACTCGCAGAAGATGTGCTTGATTTTATGCAGGCGTTACATATTTCTAAAGCTCATCTTATTGGGTACAGCTGCGGAGGCAATGTGGCTTTATACTGTGCGGTGAAGCACCCTCAAATGTTCGCAACCGTTACCACCATTGGGTGTAGTGGAGTCGCATGTCCTGAGGGGGCAGATGAGTTTGAGCCGGAGTGGCTCATTAAGAACGAACGCTATGAAATGATCCATCAAATGGTGGAACGCCATGAGGAAGCACATCAAGGTAATTGGCAGGAATTTATGCGTCAGAGCGCTCAGGATTGGCGCCAATATCCGCAATTGACACGTAATGAGTTAAGCCGCATTACGTGCCCTGCATTATTTATCGCCGGTGAACATGACGACTTTGCCACAGAAGAGCAGCTTCAGGAATTATGCTCATGCGTCCAAGATTCACGTTATCGAGTTGCTCTGGGTTGTAGTCATCGACCGCATATGCTTAGAGAGCAGCCCATCTTAATCAATGATTCTATTCTTCAATTTTTGAATAATCACGCTATTAGTTGATTCAGATTATTCCCCTAGAAGCTTCAAAAAATTGGCTGGCACCGTAATCTGCTGATTATTAATCATAATCTTTCGAAGCTCTTCCATAGAGTCTTCTTCACCTCTGGCATCTTTAATCTCCTTGATTTCACGATGCAGACGTTCCATTTGCAGATCCAGCGCATTAGCGGAATCCGCTGCGTTCTTTAATTCACGTGTCAGACTCTCGGGAACAGACTGGTTGTATTTATAAAAGATCTTATGCTCCAGGCTTGCCCAAAAATCCATCGCAATGGTTCGAATCTGCACCTCTACGCAGACTAGTTCCTCACAGTCCGACATGAATACAGGAACTTGAATCAGCAAATGCAGACTTTGATAACCGTTCGGCTTGGGATTCTTGATGTAATCCTTGATTTCCAGCACCTTGAGGTCACTCTGTCTCTGAAGCATGTTACTGACATCATAAATGTCAGAAATAAAAGAGCAAGTAATACGCAAGCCCGCGATATCTTTGATAGAATCTTTGATAGCATCCAGCGATAACTCGCTATTTTTACGAAGCATTTTGTTCATGATGCTCTCAGGAGATTTAAGGCGTGATTTGGTATGCTCAATAGGGCTGTAATCGTGCAACGCTTGAAATTCCTGTTTTAATATTTCAATCTTGGTTTCCATTTCGTCGAGCGCAAACTTATAGATGAGCATAAAGCGCGTGATGTCATGCTTTAGCTTTTTGAGCTTGTCCATAGGATCTTCCAATTGCATATGTAATTCTCCTCACACAAGATGTTGTTTATTAAAAATAATGGAGCTGTACGGTTTAAGGCGATTGGTAGCAGAGCGAGGATTTGAATCTGGAGAAGCATAGCGTTCGCTGTTGCAATGGGATTATTGCTATATATAGAATACCTAAGCATCCCATTGCAACAGCGATCCCACCTTTCATGCCTTTTAAAGCGCCACAGGAATTTTACGTTTTTCTTTAAAATAAACCCATTCCCGGAAGCCGATATCCTTCAGCATCGCTTTTACGTCTTCCCAATCGTCGCCTACCCGCGAAGGCTTATGGGCATCCGAACCAAAAGTAACCTCCACACCAAAATGGTGCGCTCTTTCTAAAATAGAAGCAGACGGGTACCATCCGCCACTCAGCTTGGTTTTACCTGAAGTGTTAATTTCAATCGCCACATTGGATGCTGCAATCACTTGCAAGGTTTCGTCAATGGCTTCATCGGCAGGAATGTCTGAAAAGGCAGGGAAATTCCCCTTCATGGCGTCAATATGACCTAAAATCTGAAACATGCCGCTTCGCGCAGATTGCTGAATGAGCGCATAGTAGGCTTGTTTGACCTCGACTTTACGAGCGTCACTTAGTTTTTTCCAACGGTTGCGGTTAAAAATGCTGTCCCCTTCAACATTGTGAATCGACCCGATAAGGTAATCAAATGGATAAGGAGCCAAAGTAGAACGATACAATTCAGCAAAATCAGGGAAATAATCCGTTTCCAATCCAAGAAGCACGTCAATACGACCCTCGTATTCCTTCTTAAGCTCCTGTACCTCTTTTACATATTCAGCAAGCTCTGACTTGGCCATATAAATTTTAGGAAAAGCCTGATCCTTTTCGCTGCATAGGAAGGGGGAATGGTCGGAAATACCAATAGCTTGTAAGCCTGATTGAATACCTGCTTCGATGTAATCCCGAATGTTGCCGTCTGCATGACCGCAGCGGAAATGGTGGGTGTGCAGATCAAATTTCATGGACTGTCTTCCTTTCGTAACCAAGGTTTATATTGTGTATGTTGTTCATAGCGAATTACGTTATTCAGAACTGGTGAAATTCGTCTCTGGCATCCCCTTCAGATCGCTTAAAAATTGCTGCATTGCTGAGTTTAGATAGCGGCCGGATTTATAAATCACCCCTACCGGATGAC
This sequence comes from Paenibacillus sp. P2(2022), assembly GCF_029522175.1. Taxonomy (NCBI): domain Bacteria; kingdom Bacillati; phylum Bacillota; class Bacilli; order Caryophanales; family Paenibacillaceae; genus Paenibacillus; species Paenibacillus sp. P2(2022). The sequence continues at coordinate 145,857 of NZ_JAKWFI010000005.1, forward strand.
TAACTTCCAGCTCGGGAATATGGATCATTTTTAATGTGCCTGTACGCAGTTCAGAAGTGACTGACAATCTGGAAATGATGGCAGCCCCGAGATTGATTTCGACCATCCGTTTAACTTCCTCACTGCTGGACAACTCGATCACAACATGGGGAACGATTTGGTGCTTTTTAAAAACATCGTCCACGAATTTCCGTCCAACCGTATCGGGAGAGAGCAGAATGAGCGGAATTTCCCGAAGGGCTTCAATGGTAGCATGTGGTTGCGAGGCCAGCGGATGAGTAGGAGACACGACAAGTTCAAAGGAATCATAGTACAGAACTGAAGTGCTTAGATTGGGATTACGTTCGATCAGATAACCGATACCAACATCAATAAGTCCGTTCTCCACCTGCTGATAGATCATCGAGGAAGCCATCGATTGAATGGAGGTTTTGATGAGAGGGAACTGATCCTGAAAATAGGAGAGCACACGCGGTAAAATTTGAATGGCGATGGATGTTGTGGTACCCAGTGCAATGTGACCCTGCGGTGTTTCGTTTAAGTCGTACAATCTCTGTCTTAATTCCTCAACTACCTCTAATATGCGCTCGGCGTGTTCCAAAAAAACAACTCCCCGGTCGGTCAGGGTGACGGGCTGGTTGCGGTCAATCAGAATGGTTTTGAACTCATCCTCCAGACTTTTGATTTGGGCGGACACTGCCGGCTGCGTCAAATTGAGAAGTTCTCCGGCTTTACGGAAGCTCATCGTTTTGGAAATCATGATAAGCGTTTCAAGTTGACTGATGTTCATGAAGTTCCTCCTCTCTTTTCTTTAGCTTGTCGCAGCTGTATAGACTGAGTTTAGCCAATCTACTTGTTTATATGTAAAACCATCGTTATGCTTTATTTCATTAGATTATAGGTTATTCGAGCAGGAAGGGCAATGAATCGAAGCAGTACATCGTAAAGTGTGGTATATTGGGAAATAAAGACTAAAGTCCTGATATACTTTAAAATTAACCTGTCTAAATTCGGCATGGAGTAAAGATATAGGACATTATTCACATTTTTTGTGCTTTAGCTATAAAAAATTGCCGGACTGCTGTCGATAAGTGATAGAGAGAGCATTTTATTGCAGGTTGAGTCGTTATACAGCATTATTTGAATAAAAAACTCAAATTAAAATGGGACTTTTGTTGTGTGTCTAAAAGCCCATCGTAAAGGGGCGCAATGATCGTGAAGGCAGAAGTGATAAATCCTTTTTTGGAGTCGGCGAGACGGGTCATTGAACAATTGATCCAAGTATCTCCTTTACCCGGAAATCTCGGTGTGAAAAATGTCGAGCTGGTGGACGACCATATCTGGATTATGATCGGGATGACTGGACAGCTTAGCGGAAATATTGTGTTCGGCCTGAATGAACAGGTGGCGCTACGTATGGTATCGGCGATGATGGGCGGATTTGTGTTGACTGAAATTGATGAGATGGGAAAAAGCGCAATTTCGGAATTGGGCAATATGATTAGTGGCAATGCCAGTACAATTTTGTCCAGTCAAGGAATTGTCGTGGATATCACCCCTCCGCAGGTCATGAAATCAGAAAACTTAACCACTTTTGTGCCTCAGCGTGCCCTTTGTATTCCGCTTTCGGTGGAAGGAATCGGTGAGCTGGATATTCAGGTGATGATCTCTTAATATTAAAGGAGTAAGTTTCTTTAATGTGGAGGGATGTCCATGAGTACATTGCAGGATAAGGTAATTGTGATTACAGGTGCATCCAGTGGGATTGGCGCCCTTTGCGCTCAGTTGTTGAGCGCAAAGGGCGCGATTCCTATTTTAACAGCGCGCTCGCAGGAACGACTGAAGCAAGTATCTGCGGGAATCAGCGGCAGGCATGAGCTGATCCCACTGGACGTAACTTGCCAGGAGCAGGTAGAGGCTGTGGCTGCACGAGTATTGGAAGAATACGGACGGGTTGATATATTGCTCAACAATGCGGGGTACGGTAAGTTTGAGTATTTTAATGAGACCGACCTGACAGAGTTCGAACAAATGATGGACGTGAACTATATGGGGGTTGTTCGCTGCATCAAGGCATTTCTGCCACAAATGACAGAGCGGAACTGTGGGCAGATTGTTAATGTAGCATCGATGGCTGGGAAAATCGGGACAGCCAAATCGGCTTCTTATACGGCCACGAAGCATGCGTTGCTCGGTTTCAGTAATGCGCTCCGGCAAGAACTGCGCGGAAGTGGAGTGACCGTAACGACGATTAACCCCGGGCCGATTGATACACCGTTTTTTGAGCTGGCAGATCCCTCCGGGGGTTATGTGCGGAATGTTGGCTGGTTTATGCTAAAACCTGATAAGGTGGCACAGCATATCGTAAGGGCGATGGAGCTTGGTAAGGAGGAGGTTAATCTGCCACAGTGGGTATCTCCTTTTCTCAAGCTGTATCAATTAGCTCCCAGACTGATCGACAGGCTGGGGCATGGTGTGATGAATAAGAAATAATAGATGTCCCGTAGCCATTAGGTGTGGTGAGGGACATCTTTTATTTTTGTGATTTGGTAACAAGGCTATTTTCGCATATAATGGAGAGTAACGAATTTACGTATAGGGGTTGGACCTTTTCATGACATTGAATTTTGAAGCGCTCGGCGTTGAACAAGATCTGCTGGACAAACTGACCGAGCATGAAATTACACAGCCTTCGCCAGTTCAGGCAGAGGCTATACCGGAAATAATGAAGGGACAGCATGTATTGGCACGCTCGCAAACCGGCACAGGCAAAACACTGGCTTATTTGCTACCGCTGCTACAAGCCATTGACCCACAGAAAAAGGCTACGCAAAAGCTGATACTGGCTCCAAGCCAGGAATTGGCCATGCAAATTGTACGTGAGGGTCAGCGCTACGGAGAGCATCGTGGAATCCGTGTACTGGGTCTGATTGGTGGGGCAGCCATCAAGCGCCAAATCGAAAAGCTAAAGGATCACCCGCAGCTTGTGGTAGGCACACCAGGCCGTGTACGGGAACTCATCGCTTCGAAAAAGCTGAAGATGCACAATATTACAACTATTGTCATCGATGAGGTGGATCAGATGTTCCAACTCGGCGGAGCAGGCGATGTGACCAATATACTGGGCTCTGCCCAACGTGACCGTCAATTGGTATTCCTGTCCGCAACGCTGAATAATGAAATTCAGTCGCTGGCACAACGGGAGATGCCTGATTACGTAGAAATTGGGATTGATCCTGACCAGAAGACGGCCAGTGGACTGGAACATTACTACTTTGTATCCGAAGAACGGGATAAGGTGGATATGCTGCGCCGTCTGGTACGGCATTTTAATCCGAGAAAAGCGCTGGTGTTCGTGAATACAACCAATGCTATTGGGGAAATTGAAGCCAAGCTCAAGCATATGGGTCTAACTACGGCATCCTTGTATGGAGATGCAGATAAAGTCACGCGCAGCAACGTGTTGGCTCGATTCCGCGAGGACAAGCTCAAAGTGCTGGTCGCTTCCGATGTGGCAGCCCGTGGTCTGGATATTGAGGGCCTTGAAATGGTCATTCATTTTGACCCGGCTACGGATAGTCAAGCTTATGTTCACCGCGCAGGGCGGACAGGACGTATGGGACGCAAAGGATTAGTAGTGTCGGTTGTGACCGACCGCGAAACGTTCATCATGCGTAAGTTTTCTCGTGAACTGGGAATCGATATTGCAGAGCGTGCGTTGTACGGAGGTCGAGTTGTGGCGCCGCGCCCGGCGGATGCCAAGCGTGCCCCTGTAAGGCCATCTGAGACTAGATCCAATTCCAATGGAACAGTGACGGAAAACCGCAAGACACCTGTTCGGACTGAAGCAGGACGTCCAGGCAGGAATTCCGTGAACGGTTCAGCTCCAGGCAAGAGCAAAGGAGCAGCCTTATCCAAAGCAGGAAAGGCACAGCGCGAGCGTGATCGTAAAAACAAGGGTGCGCCAAGATGGCTGAAGGAAAAAGGATCAAAACCGAACGAGTAAGGGAGAAGAGGGGGAGCCATGGAACAACAGCCTGTGTTGCAAATTAACGGACTGACTGGTGGATACAGCGCCAAACGCCCGGTGCTGCATCAGATTTCGCTCGATGTGAAGCCGGGTGAAATGGTTGGACTGATCGGTTTGAACGGGGCCGGGAAAAGTACGACCATGAAGCATATTTTGGGTCTGATGACACCGCAGGCCGGAGAGATTCGCGTACAGGGGCATAAGCAGGATGAGAATCCCGAGGTATATCAGGGAGCTATTGCTTTTGTACCTGAAGCTCCAGAGCTGTATCCTGAAATGACAGTGATGGAGCATATGGAGTTCACGGCTAGAGCGTACGGAGTCAGCGAAGCAGATTTCCGCACGCGCAGTGATCAAATGCTGGATTTGTTCCGTATGCGGGATAAAAGCGGAAGTATGTCGATGCATCTCTCCAAAGGGATGCGCCAAAAAGTGATGATTATGTGCGCATTTTTAGCGGGGCCGCCGTTGTATGTCATAGATGAGCCTTTTTTGGGTTTGGACCCGCTCGGCATTCGTTCTCTGCTTGACTTTATGTTGGAGATGAAGCGTTCGGGCTCGTCTATTTTGCTCAGTTCTCATATTTTGTCCACGATTGAAAATTATTGCGATCGTTTCATTGTGCTTCATCAGGGTGCCATCATTGCTCAGGGTACGCTGGATGAAGTGACAGCACAGGCGGGTAAGCCGGGCATGCCGCTGGAAGATGCATTTTATGAGCTGGTACAGGGCAGGGAATGAGCATGGATTTGCAACGTTTGCATAAAGAAAGACGTCTAGCGTTCTGGGGACAGGTGCTGCCTTATCTGGGCTATGTCATTCAGAGCGGCCTTGCAGTGGTCTTCGGCTTTGCGCTGATTGCCTTTGCCGCATGGTACACGTCGCTACTCATGCATATTCCGCCGGATTTGCCCATCCGCTGGATCATGCTTATTGTAGCTATTCCAATTGCGCATGCGAGCTTTCGAACGTATTTGAATGCGGCAGATATAGTCTTCCTTCGTCCCCAGGAGTACGCGATGCCACAATATTTTAAGGCCAGCCGGATTCGAGGCGTGGTGTACAAAATATTCGGTCTGCTGCTGCTGTCCATGATTTTGTGGCCGTTGTATATCCGCAGTGATGCTGCACCTAAGCCGCTGCTACTGACTCTGCTGCTGTTCGTGCTACTGAAGGTGCTATTTAGCTACGGCGGCTGGCAGGAGCTTCGCATGGTATCGGTTGGCGGGAGCATAGGCTATCGTCTACTGCGGTGGGTGCTGGCTGTGCTGATGGTAGCCGCATGGCTATGGCAGCCTCCGTTACACAGCTTGCCGTTTATCGTATTGGTTGGCGTGGTGTACGTGCTTGTTCTGCGTTTGCCGGTCAAACTGCTAGTGGCTTGGGAAAAACTGATCCGCACAGAGGCTATGCAGGCTGCCCGCGTGATGCGTACGTTGGGCTGGTTTGTCGATGTGCCTGCCCTTACACAGAGAGTGACGCCGCGTCGCTGGCTCTCCTGGCTGGGTGGCAACATACCTTGGAACAGAAAGGGAGCGTATCGTTACCTGCTGTTTAAGACGTTCTTGCGTACAGAACCAGCAGGCATTGTCATTCGGTTAGGTATTCTGGGTCTGTTAATTATATATATCACCCATGCTAGCTGGATTGGTATTGCCGTATATTTATTTTTTATATTCCTCATAGGTGTTCAGATTACTTCATTAAGACAGTATCATAGGGATTCGTTATGGCTTCAGTTATATCCGATTCCTGCGCATAGTCGCCGTGCGTCTTTTCTTGACTTTGTTGTTCGGTTGACGTTGCCGGCTGCGGCGGTGCTGTGGCTTCCTTTTCTGGCAAAAGGAACGGAGGATTTACTGTCTACATTGCTCACGTTGGTTGGGGGAGTCCTTGTTGTGTTCCTGCTCCGTGGTACTCAAGCCAAAAAATGGCGTTTGGACGGACAGGATGAGGAAGAAGTGTGATCCATATCTGTGTCAATAAAGTAAAGGCTAATTCGCAAGCAGCAAAAGCTGAGCTGCCTGCGGATTAGCCTTTTTTGTACATTCACTGCTTATGGTAGTCGTGGGTGCAGATATCGGTCTGCTTAAACGAAGATCGTTTTGCTGATGATAACTAACAAAATGAACAGTACCAAAATTGTTCCTGTACTTGTGAATGCGCCGTAACCACCGTAACCGCCTCTTGTTTCTTCTGCTCCCATGCTCATTCTCCTCTCGGTCATTGTGATAAAGGATACATCGTATCTTATGAAGTGGGTTTCCAGATTGCGTGGGCCAATGTTCTGGTGTGTTGCCGAATCGCCCTATATTTTTCATCAGATGCAGGAGATGAGAGAGGAAAAGGTACGTATTATCGAGAATAGAAGAAGTATGTAATCATTATCACTTGGAAAGTGGGAAAGACGAGATGCTGGTAGATAAGCTGCTCGTGAACATATTTCTTGTGTTTGTACCGTTACTCGTATATAGCGCTTTGTCGGATCATCGGCATAGGAAGCATACCCCGCTGCTTATGGGAGGGGTGCTGGGTGTTTCTTCGGTGCTTTGCCTTATGTTTTCGTACATTTGGTACGGATTATATTGGGATCTTCGGTATGTTCCTTTGATTCTCTCTGTTTTATATTTTGGTCCCAAGGCAGGTCTAATGAATGTGACGCTAATGGTAATGGCTCGTATGTATGTAGGCCCCGAGTCTATGGTGGTGGGGCTTCCGAGCATGATGTTGTGTTATTTGGGACCTCTCTTGGTAAGAAAAAAATTTATGCAGCTCAAAAGCATGTTGCTTCGAGTGGGCATGAATATGGTAATGAGTATATGGATCACTGGAGTTATGCTGATTTTTCTTTTAATACATTCTTGGATCAATGGCAGACTGGATGAGGATGAGATTGAGCTGATTCGCTCAATACTCTGGTTCGGTGTGATTCAATTCCTAAGTATTGGAGCCTCTTCTTTCTGGATGGAATTTAGTTTGGAGCGGGAAGAAATGAGAAGAAAAATTAAATATGCCGAGCGTCTGAATACGTTGGGTGAACTGGCAGCCTCGATGGCTCATGAAGTACGGAATCCTTTAACCGTCGTAAAAGGGTTCCTGCAAATGGTTCAGTCAGGATTAGAAGGGAAAAATCGCAGATATGTTGCTTTGGCACTGGCAGAGGTGGATCGGGCTGAAAGAATTATTAGCGATTATCTGAATTTATCCAGACCGCAGATTGGGAACACAGAACGGATGGATCTGTCTGGCATGGTTCAACAGATCGTTTTGCTTCTGAAACCAATGGCGACCAAGCAAGGCGTAAGGCTGTATACAGAGCTAAGGAATGAAATTTATGTACATACAGATCGTAACCAGCTGCTACAGGCGTTAATACATGTGACGAAAAATGCGATTGAAGCTGCGGAAGATGGAGGCAGGGTATACATAAAGCTGGCGATACAGGAAGAGCAGGCATGTCTGAGTATCAGGGATACTGGAAAAGGCATGAGCCAGGAGCATCTCGAACGAGTGGGTACTTTGTTTTTTTCAACCAAAGAGGTAGGAACAGGACTGGGAACGGTCGTTTCCTTTCGAATTATTGAAGCCATGAACGGGAGTATACGCTATGAAAGTGAGCCCGGAGTGGGAACGGAGGTCGTCATCCTGCTGCCACTGGCACAGGAATCTCTGCTCGCTGCGGAAGGATAATTGTGCGGACGTATGATGGACAATAGTCAGCCGACCCAAAAAGCGGTATGCCCTAATATCTGGCATACCGCTAGTTATACTATATATTCTAACCTGATACAGACAGATTAGGCGTTCAACAAATCTTGTGCACCACGATACACAATGTCATATAGGTCTTCCAGATACTCCTCTTCGATACATGAGAACGCGATACGAAGATCGTATTCACCCAGTGCAATCGTGCCTACCCCATATTGTTCCAGCAAATGTGTGCGCAGTCGTTCAGCAGACAAGCCGTTCAGCTTGAGACACATAAAATAGCCTGAATTGAAAGGATAGTAGCTCCATACATCCCCGTATTTTCCGCTATCGAGCAACGCTTTGACTTTATTAGCCCGCCCCTTCATAATTTGGAACTTTTCATTCTTCTGTTGTTCAAATTCTGGTGATTTGAGAGCATCCAGTACGAAGGTTTGAGATGGGTGAGGACCGCTCGAAATCGTTGCCCGGATAATCCCTAGTGTTTTTTGTTCCAGTGCGCTCAGTACATCCTGATGCTCCGAAGCAAAGGTAATAAATCCCACACGGAAGCCCCAAACGAATTCTTCTTTGGTAGCTCCGTCAATTTTGACTGGTAAAATTCTCGGATGAAGCCCGGCTAGCTGACCGAATAGTGATTCATGCAGAGAGTCCTCGAAGAACAGGCCAAAATAAGCGTCATCTGTCACAACTACGACATTGATGCCTGCTTCCGCCGCTTCCTGAATGGCAGCGACAATTGCTTTACCTTCTTCAAGGCCCGGTGTATAGCCTGTCGGGTTGTTCGGGAAGTTCAGTACAACGATCGCTTTGCCGTATTCTTTCTGCGCCAGTAGCGCCTCGCGTAGTCCCTCACTATTAAAACGGTGATCCTCTGTGAACAACGGGAAATTCACCAAACGTCCATGACGGCGAATACCGAAAGTTAGTTCATAGTTCTCCCAGTTTTTATCTGGATAAATGACAGCATCTCCTTCATCCGTAAACAGGTCGGCAACGATGCTCAAACCGTGGGTCAGCGCGTTGGTAACTACAGGAAGGCCGTAGCCTTTTCCAGCCAGCGAAGGATTTTCTTTCAGCATTTTGTCACGCCATACGCTACGAAGTTCAGGCTTGCCCGCAGGGGGAGCGTAAGGATACAAATCCTTGGGACTGTAAGCGGACAGCTTCTCCTGAATAACCTCCAAATGCATAGGACCATTGCCTTCAGTAGCAATCCCGATCGTAGCATTATACTTTTTGGCAAGTTTCCCTGCCTCGGCGGATTGACTCAAAATCCCTTCTTTTGGAAAATAAATCTCTTTACCTAAAAGAGAAAGCATTTGATATACATGCTCGTTGCCTGTCTGAATGTTTTGATTTAACTGCGCTGCCAGTGGATTCATTCCCGTTTCATCCTTCCAAGTCATTTTGATTACATATTATAGCATTACACACGGTAAGCGTCACGCACAAGCATTAGGGGCCATAAGAGCGTATTTTTTGCTTAATCGTGGCGCTGCGCTTATATTATAAAATAACGGGATAACAGGACAACCAGAGATGAACCAAAGGAGGTACAGATTTTGCTGGATACATCTGCGTCATCGTTTATCCTGCTGCCGGCCTTTGCCAAAATTGTGTGCGAGCCGGGCTGGAAATGGCAGGTACGCGAGAAGCCGATGCCAAACTATGATTTATTTTATGTATGGAGTGGAGAGGGAACGGTTGTATTAAATGGGAAAGCCTATCCGGTGAGCAAGGGCAGTTGTTTTTTGTTCAAGCCGGGAGACGATACCCGTGCCACACATAATCCGCAAAAGCCGCTCATACTTACTTATATTCATTTTGATCTCACCGAACAACCCAAGCAAATTCCAGCCAGCTACCGCATGCTGGAAGAAACGTTCGAGGTGGAGCATATGCTTGCCAGATATGTCCGTCTGCGTCTGGAGCGTGCCTATGGGGCTGATGAGGAGGGCCGGCTGATCCTGAAGCAACTGATGATTCATCTGCTGCGTGCAGATCGGAAGGAACCGCAGGAGCAACAGGCCAGTAACCAGCTCACCGAGGTCATTCGAGAAACGGCCAACTACGTGCGCCAGCATCCGGGACTTCCTCATCGAGTCGAGGATTTGGCAGCACGTGCAGGGCTGTCACCGCGTTATTTTTCGATAAAATTCAAGGAGCTGCTAGGTGTTTCCGTGCAATCCCATATAATCAGCATGCGGATTGAGCGCGCGCAGCATCTGTTGCTACATGCCGGAATGAATGTAACTGAGGTGGCGGAGGCTTTGGGGTACCGCGACATCTTTTTCTTTAGCCGCCAATTCAAGCAGTATACAGGAAAAAGTCCGTCTGAGATTCGATAAGGCTATTAACGCATGACGAATATAAAGGATAAATCAAAAAGGACCGAAGCAGTTACGCTGGGTCCTTTTTCGTATGAGCCATTTGAATCATTCGATCCCCATGCTCAAATGTGCAGCTATTTTTTTGTTACAATCCTTTATTTATGCTTTAGGATCGTGTCGAAAGCTACCAAGACGTTGTCCCATTTTCACCACGTCCCCCAGCTTCAATGCGGGGTCTGGCTCAAATGTGCCGTTTTCAGTCAGCAAAACGACGGTTGAGCCAAATTCGAAATAGGCGAGATCGTCACCTTTTGTCCAGGAAGTCGCTTGTTCATCGGTATATTTGATGCTGCTCACATTCATTGCGCCAACCTTGACGACCGCCACCTCACCATATTCGTGGGCCATGTACGTAATCTGTCGCTCATTGCGGCTAAGAACTCCTCTCATATGCTGCAAGCCGAAGTCATTCACTGGGTATACTTTGCCGCGCAGATGCTCCTTTTCTACCAGTGTACCGGATACCGGTGCATGAATACGATGATAATCCGTCGGGCTGAGATAGAGCACAAAAGCATAGCCGTGTGTGTACTTCTCAAGACGTGGAGAGCGGTTAAGAAGCTCTTCCAGCGTATAGTCTTGCCCCTTGACGTTTAAAAGAGTGCCAGACGTAATTGGGCCGGTAAAAGTAATCCGTGCATCCACCGGACTGGTCATCACCTCGGCGTTCGTATCAATCGGGCGCATGCCCGCTTTTAATTTGCGTGTAAAATAGGCGTTCAGGGAGCGGTATTCTTTCCAATCCTGTTCCGCCTCATGCGTCTGGATCTGGTACGTACGTATAAAGGTGGGGATAAAAAGTCGGCTTGCACCGCTTTGCGCGAAGGAGCCCACAATCCGGCACACCCACTTGCGCGATGATAGCTCCGTCATAAGCCGCAGCCACTGTTTTGCCATTACAGATCCCCCTTGTTCATTTCCGAGCCGTCTTGGCCGGAACCTGTCCGGCCGCTCTGAACTATATTGACACAGAATGTGACGTAAATCAATACAGGGGACGGCCTGGTGAACGTTCGGTGCCTGACGAAGACATTTGTTCGAGAAGCCAACGAGCGTAAGCCATCGGCTGAGCATATGTTTCTTTCCAGACATTACTCATGCCTGCCTGGCTAAAGCCATAGCGCTGATCACGACCGTTGCATTCGATAAAAATAATCTTGCCTTCATGGGTAATTCCCAGATCCAGTCCGACATCGGCGAGACGGGGTAGGTGTTGTGCCAATCGGTGGACGATTTGCAATGAGAGTCTCTCTAGCTCATTCATCAGCCGGGCTATGTTTGAGGTCTGCACCGTCTCTGTTCGTGATAACACCTCTGGTAGGGAACGGGCCGTACCGCCCTGGGCTACATTCGAGACGAAAGTGTGGGATGGAGCAATTTTGGCAAACATGCCTGTCACGCCCCAGATTCCGCCATATCCGCGCTGAACGGTCACACGGATATCAAATGGACGATTATCGCATAAAGCAAGCGGAATGGTTTCCTGAATGATATGAGGTACACGCATCAGTCGCTTATGCAGAAATAAAGGGAGTTCTCCGACATTCAACCGTAGTGTGGACCAACGCCCAGGTATCGTTGGATGAGCACATTGCAATGTCCAGCTTCCGCTGGAATGCCTCAGCCGCATAATTCCTCTACCCACGCTGCCGCTACTGGGCTTAATTACAACATCCCCGGTTTGCTCCATCAAGGTGCGGATGGAAGAAGGATCGCCTTGCAATGTTTTGGGCAGGTGGGAATGTAGCAGAGGGTCTTCCTGTAGAATTGCATGTATATGGTCTTTGCCGAAACGGTTTTGTTCATTAAAAATATAGAATCCCTTGTGTACCAGCCTGTTGATATCGCGGGCATTTTCATTTTGCCGATAGAGAGTGCGATTGTGGATGACTGGCGGCAACGGAAGAGTCATCTGCCGATACTCGTTGCCGTTTTTAACAAAAGCCCGGCATGTTCCGGTCGATATATGAATATCTTCCAGACGAAGAAAGCAGGGGATTAGCTCGTAGCTTAACCCGGCCTCCTCGTAATTGGCGATAGATTCATATCGCGTCCTCATGACGGGAATGCCCCGGTAAGTTGCCGGGTTGAGCATGACGCCGACATGCAACATGAGTATGTCCGCCCTCCTTATCGTCAATCCAACTGACCATATTGTGATTCTAGTCCATCATATGTATCAAAGATCGGCCAGGCATGGACGCTAGCCTTGCGATATGCCCAAAGTCATAAACCAAGCACCTTTCAGAGCAAGAGACGATATGATACAAGATGAGTGTTGAAGGGTGAAGGAATAAGGTAAGGAAAGTAGGTGAGGTGATGCAGAGGCTGAAGGTAGCAGTCATTACACCGGGCTCTTTTGTTATACCTTCGTCCCGCAGCAGTTCAGTGGAGAGGGTAATTGCTCGTATGGTACCACTGGCTAGCCATAAGCTTCAGGCACAGATCTATGGCATAAGAGGGGCAGAAACACCGGATCACGGCGATGTTGACGGAATTCCTTGTATGCGCTATACGCGGGGAGCAGGATATATTCCCGAGGTAATCGCTGATTTGAAAAGATGGTTACCTGCGGTTATAGATGTACACAACCGCCCCGCAGTTGCTTATGCCATTCGCGAGGCTTTGCCCAATAGCAAAATTGTGCTGACTTTGCATTCCACCACGTTCATCCGGGAGCCTCACCTCAAACGGAAGGACATGGGTAGGCTGCTGTTGCCGCTGGATCGTATTATTGTGAACAGTGCGTATTTAGGGGCTGTTGTGGCTTCTGACAGTCCCGATGCGGTCAGAGAGCGCATCGTCATCAACAAGCTGGGTATTCATCCTGGCGATTTCCTACCACGGTGGACTCCTGCAGCAGAAGCGATCAGGTCGGCTCGATTGGAAGATTTCGGCTGGTCAGGCCGCCGAATCGTGTTATATGCAGGCAGACTGGTGCCGGGGAAGGGAGTTCATCGGTTGCTAAAGGCCTTGCGGCGTATCGTCCATACCTGTCCGGACGTGCTGCTGCTTATAGCAGGGAGTGCCTATTACGGTCACGACCGCCTCACGCCATACACCGCAGCATTGCATCGGCAGATACGTAAACTAAGGTTGGCGAGGCATGTGCACTTCCTGGGTTATGTGCCGCATCCGGCATTGGCCTCGTTATATCAGTTAGCCGATGTGGCGGTTGTTCCTTCAGTAGAAGCTGAAGCCTTCGGGCTGGTCAATCTGGAAGCCATGGCGGCAGGCGTGCCTGTGGTAGCCTCACGAATCGGTGGTATTCCGGAGGTTATACAACACGGCAAGACAGGCTGGTTGGTTTATCCGTCACACGGCGAGCAGGAAATGGCCGACGCCATCATCAGGTTGCTCCAGCAGCCTGACTTACGGCAACGGATGGGAGAAGCCGGGCTGGGGGAGGTGCGGAGCCAATTTTTATGGCAGCACTCTGCAGAACGCTGGGCTCAAATTGTAACAGACTGTGCAATTGAGTGACGTGGTCGTGGTTACGTGCATAGGCTATCGCATAGGCATTAGGCCATGATTCCCACCTGGGTGAATGAAGCGGAGCGACCGCTGTTTCACTCCTGTGTCAAAGGAGCGGTCATCATGAACCATCGCACGAACCATAACCCTAAGGATAAAAAAATAGCACGGCGTAACCATTCCAATACTGTCCCCTCTCCCCGTGTAAACAAGGAGAAAACGGTTTCGCCTGCTGGCGCTGGCAGTCACAGACCCACTCAGCGTGGAACGGCAAGTATACCTGTCCCCGTAGAGAAGAATACCTCGCTTCAAGCTGTAGAGGAAGCGGCATGGAAAAAGCATAAGCTTCCCAAAACGCTAGAGGAAGCGATGCAGATGAATCGAGCATCTGTGCTGCTGTTGTCTGTGCCTGACTCAGATACCGAATGCGGAACGGAACACGACATTGCATCTATGAAGACGGAAGGTCAGACCGAGCAAGATTCGTTATTGGATTGTTCCATAACCAGTATTCACATTGCGGAAGGGAGACAGCGTCCAAAGCAGCGAATGCGCTTGCTAGAGCAAGAAAACCATCTAGCTTCTCAGACTGAAAAAGAATTAGGTCGGAATGCCATTCATGATGGCTCAGTGACCGATGACGGGACTACTGACAGTGAAGTGACTTCACCTCAATTTGGTAGCACTTCTTTTTATCTTCCTGCACAAGAAGTTACAAGCAAAGTGAACGTTGTGTTTGAGAAGCCTTTTATAGATACGCAATATGCAATCACCGCCAATGCGAGCTTACCAGGAATAACCGTATCTGTTACCCAGCGACAGAGGTATTCGGCAGTGCTTACAGTGGAACGCAGACAATCGGGTTCGACATGTGAGGGATGGGTTCATTGGATTGCAATGGGACACTAGTAAAAGGCCAGAATGTAAGTTGCAAATCAACTTCATAATGAAAAAAGGCGTCCCATAATGGGACGCCTTATACATAAGGGTGGAGGCGGCAACGCGTGGAGAAGTTAGAAGGGACGTCAGATAATTGGTGAAGGCATTTTTTACTTCTGTTTAATAGGCAAAGCATGATAGCCAAAAGCCAAATCAAGCAAGGCGCTCGCTTCTTGACGCAGCAATAAATTCTTTGGACGGAAGGTAAAGGAGCCATCAGTATTGATGATGGTATCCGGATCTACGATTCCCTGTGAGGCAAGGGCTTGAATGGACTGGACCGCCCAGGCATCTGCAGCGTCGAGCAATTTCACCTGAGTGGCTTGGTCAGGTTGAATCTGCTTCAAGTTTTGAATCATGGTTGCTGCGACTTGTCTGGTAATCGGAGTTGCGCGATCATATTTTGGTATGCCTACTTTGAGTTGCTTCTTGATTTTTTCGATTTCGTCTGGGAAAATATAACCTCCATGTGCGAGCAACAAGGCGTCAGCAAATTCCCCTTGTGTCATCGTGCCCTTCGGGTTAAATAGATTACCTGTTTTAGCATTCATGATGTTTAAAGCATGAAGATTGTCTATATGGCTTCTATAGTTACTCTTTTGCGGGACATCTGCAAAAGGCGGTTTGAGATTGATTTTCTGAGATTGAGCTACAACGCCTAGACCTTTAGGACTGGTGTAATAAAAATACGCGATTTCTCCAGCTTTGTTTTTCTGGAAAGCGAGCTTGTTTCCTTCTGCATCTTCAAACAACAATGGGTGAATCATTTTGAGTACTTGCTTTCCCGCAGTTTCATCTTCCATGACCAACGCCCCATTCTCATAGGAAAAGTGAGTACGAATCGCGAATACACGTGTATTTTGATACATACCGACGTATTTTTGCGCTTCTTTTTCCGCTAACTGGTGGTACGTTGGTTTCTTCACAGTGATAGTTCGAGGGAAGTAATGATCCATGAACGCATCGTACACATCTAGACTCATCATGGAATCATTATTGTAGGACATGAAAAATGCGGTTTTTTGTTCAGGCACCAAAACCATCAATGAAGAATGTCCCGGCATGTTTCCGCCTTTTAAAACTACATGTTGACCGTTGGCAAAGTCGTTGAAATATGTCTCAAATCCAACTGTCGCAATAGGAATCGTCTTATCTGCGAAAACTTGGTAGGCATGCATCATATCTATGCTTTTTTTACTTACGATTTGTTTACCTCCAAACTTTCCATTCTGTAGCTGCATAATCATGTACTTTGACATGTCTTCTCCAGTAGACAAAATGCTTCCTTGTGGTCCATCAGTTGGAGCGTGCCCATATGTTGGATGAGGATCACCAGTGGGACTGTAATGTGTAGCCATTCTCTTGAGAAGGTCAGGCGTAAAGCGCACACTGGTAGACTTCATGCCTAAGGGTTTAAAAATATTCTTTTCCATATATCGTGAGAAAGGTATGCCCGTAACATTCTCTACTGCATATCCTGCGAGTAAAAATGAGAAGTTGTCATACGTATAAGCTTCACCGGGCGATCGTACCACTGTCGGCATATGTTTAGGAATAAACTCCTTCATAGATATATTTCGATTAACGTATTCGGGTCCGGTTATCGTGGTGATATCGGGATAATCTACGCCGCTGGTATAGGTCAACATATCAAACAAGGTGAGGGCTTTTCCTGTTTTATTGGGTATTTTTAATCCACCGAGATACCGTTGTACATCTTGATCTAGTTTAAGCTTTCCTTTATCGACTTGTTGCATCACGGCCAAGGCGGTAAAAGTTTTCGAGACTGAAGCGATTTGGAAGACCGTGTCCTTATTGACTGGAATCTTCTTCTCTTTATCTGCATAACCGTACCCTTTATTGACGACGACTTTTCCATCATGGACCACGACAAAACTTGAACCGTTCACATTGTACTTCTTCATTTTTTCCGCGAATAACGGATCAGCAAAAGATTCTACTTCTTTTGCATTATTGGGAGCTTTCGTCATTTGAATATTGGCCGTAGATGTCGATGGTTTTAATTCTCCAACTTCTAGTGATTGTTGGGAACAAGCAGAGATCATGCTGGTAGAAATGAGTAGCAGTGCAAGGCTTGCTTTATTTATTGCTTTTTTCATTTTCGAACTCTCCTTTTTTATTGCGATGTTCTTGTCAGCACACCGAGTTGTCGACTCACCCGTGTATGAACCGAGTGTAGCAAGCGGCAAGTCATAGTAGCTAGTGACCTTTCGTCTTCTAATGCATGACATCAAAAATAGAGCGTAGTACGGCGTGTTTTATAGTCATGACCTACAAATCATGACACTTTGACACTACCGTATGTGACAGACAACAAGTTAGGATTCGAAGGGCAATCATAACGTATTAGCAAATAAAATAAAGAGTAGGAGAGAATCAAATGACGAAAGAATCAGCTCGAAAAAGGTTGCAAGATTTCTACTTTTTGTTGTTTACCTTCGGATCTGGACTGTTTTATTTTTGCTTCTATTTGGCCAGCATTACATTTGCGTTAGCGATGACGGTTATCTTCGTGGGTATTCCCTTGTTGGCGCGTGTGTTGCGAACAACTCACACGTTTGTCCAATATGAACGCATTCAGACGAAGGTTTATACGGACATATCAATAGAGCCAATCCTGACAAGGACAAACAGTGGAAGGGATAAGTGGATGAAAGCGAGAGAAGCAATTCTTAGTAGTAGCAATTGGAGGGCCGTTTTTTGGCTTATGCAGAAATTTTTTATTGGTGTGATTAGCCTCATATGTGCCGTTATATTGTACATAGCTCCGCTCGTATTTATCGTTACACCGATACTTTTTCAACATCTTGAGCTATACTTATTGGGATTCGCTGTGGATTCATGGGAAAAGGCTATAAGTGTCATGATCGCTGGGTGTATTCTCGTCTGGATCAATACCCGCATTGGAAAGAGCCTAGTTCAAATCGTTGGAATGTACACGCGCTCTATGTTCAAAGCTATTAAGGAGTGATAATTTGTTTACAGCCTGGAAACAATGGCTCTGGTATGACTGGTTATTGCTTTGTATACGTTTTGTCATCTGGTTCTCATTGATGATAACTACGATCCAACACCAAGACCATTTAACTGTGCCCCTTTGGATCATCATTCTTTGGGAAGTTGTCTCATTTTCAGTACCTTGGATTTGTTTAATGTTCAGTTATCGCTACTATCTGCTTACTGAGATGGTTTTGTTTGGCGGAGTGTGCTTCTACTTAACCTTATTATTTCCGGGGGCGTATCTTGCATTTTTAATGCCAACTTTCATGATCGCGGCAAATAGTGCTCATAAATCATTCCGTTGGTCGGGTTCTATCACAATTGTTTTATTTCCGTTGCTCATTGCAATGTTTTCCCCAGGAACAGATCTATGGGCGATTATCCCACAAATCGGTCTGACTTTTGCGATGGGATTTTCCTTTCACTTACTAGTTTCTAATTACCGCCAAAATGAAGTTATTCGCAATCAGAAGCTTGTGCTGGAACAGTACCTATCTCAGATTGAGCAGATTACTTTGTTGGAGGAGCGCGATAGACTTTCCAAAGATTTGCATGATACGATGGGGCATTCCTATACCTCGATCATTATGGGGTTGGAAATATTGCGTACGGAATTAGCGACAAAAGATGGAGAGCAAAAAATCGACTCATTATTGCAATTGGCCCGTAACAGTATGGAGGAAGTGAGAGCCTATTTGCATCAAATAGATTCACCACAAGAGTCACTTCCCTTGACTGTTACTTTGCAACAATTAGCAGAGGAGTTCCAGAAACATGCACAAGTAAATGTACGCACTCGAATAATAGGGGAAGAGTACATAGTCTCCAAACAAGCGAAAATGACGTTCTATCGGAGCTTGCAGGAATCGCTGACTAATGCCGTGCGCCATGGACAATCCACTGAAATCATTGTGTCACTGCATTTTGAACCGCAACAGACGAGATTGGATGTGCAGGATAATGGCGGCGGAGTGGAGGAGTGGAAGGATGGCTTCGGATTAACTGCAATGAAAGAACGTGCGACACAGTTACAAGGAAGAGTCACTGTATACTCCGAAAAAGGCGAAGGGACGTTCATTTCATGTGTGTTACCCAGACTGGTACAATTGTCCGATGAACGAATCCGCTTGTGTATCGTCGATGATCATTCGTTTATCCGAGACAGTCTCCATACCATCTTGGACGGACAGGAGGACCTAGAGGTGGTGGGGGTGGCCGAAGATGGGGAACAGGCTGTGGAATTGTGCAGAAGCCTGAATCCGGATTTAATATTAATGGATTTGGAGATGCCCAATCAGGATGGGATTCGAGCAACCCAAATAATCAAGGAGACATGGCCTGACATTCGCGTCCTCATCCTGTCAACGTTTCAGGATACAGAGAGGGCGAAGGAAATCATGCGAAGCGGCGCTGACGGCTATTTGCTGAAATCCATAGAATCGCGTGAACTGGCTGAAACGATTCGCCTCGTCTATCGGGGAGGCACGGTAATTAACCAAGATTTGTTCCATAGAATGTGGGACGGAAATGATGATGAAGAGTCAGTCGGACCGAGGTCAGATGGAGAAGAGTATGGCTTAACGAAACGTGAACTAGAGGTTTTGAATCTTTTATCTCAAGGAAACCGTTATAAAACAATTTCTGAGAAACTTTACCTATCCAACGGGACAGTAAGAAATTACGCCTCCACTCTCTATGACAAGCTGGGAGTCAACAATCGAGAAGAAGCTGTGCAAAAAGCAAGAGATACAGGATTACTTTTATAAGAGAAAAGGACGCCCCTTTGAGGGGGCGCCATAAATAAGGGGGGAAGGGGTGCAGACTTGTACACTGCACCCCTATTTTTCGTCCATGGTATGGGCAGAGCCAAGTGACAGTTGCACAATGGCAAAGGTCGATGGACGAGAAAATGAGGAGGATCGTGTATGTGATTTAGTTTACGCCTACAGCGTCAAAAGACTTGGCAGCTGCAGTTGCTTCTGCTGAGTTCGCCCCGTACAGATCTTTTGCGGCTTGGATCACAGCAGCACGTGCGTTGGAGAAATCGGAAGAAGAAGTCAGGTAGTTCGTAAAGGCACTATAATAAATTTGCACCGCAGCATCGCGGCCAATTCCATTTACAGTAACGCCATGGAAAGTACCGCCTTGTGCCAACAAGTAGTAGGCTTTATTGATAATACCGCTGTTTGTATGAACGCCGCCGTTATCGGAGCTGCCTTTATACAGGTTAGAATAGTGATCTGGTTGATCGTACAGAGTAGGATTGGACATTGAGCGAAGGGCATCGCCCGCAATGTTTGGCGTATAAATATCATCGCCTACAAGCCAGTTTTTGCGTTGAATGTCATTACCGATAACGTCCGAGAAAGCCTCATTCAATGCGCCGGACTCTCCGTAATATTCCAAATTCGAAGTATACTCTGTGACACCATGTGTAAGTTCATGCCCTACTACATCGGGGTCCCCGCTGAAGGCGATAAATGTGCTACCGTCTCCATCTCCATAAGTCATTTGGGAGCCGTTCCAGAAAGCGTTGTTGTAGCGGCTGCCGTAATGGACTGTCGAACGGAGTTGCAGACCACGTCCGTCAATGCTGTTGCGTCCAAATTTGGATTTATAGTAATCATAGGTTTTGGCAGCATACGCATGGGCATCCACACCGGCTGGATCATTCCATACATTATCAGCATCTGTCAAAAGGGTGCCTGGGATGCTTTGGCGGTTGGAGGCCGTGTAAGTCACGATACCGTTACCGCGTGTGGTATCTTTTAACTGGTAGCTACTGCCGGAAGCGGTAGTAGTGAACGATTTGGAATCACCAAGCACACCTTTACCTGTGCCTGTCGCTTCATTAATGATGTCATACTGGAATACGATGCTGCCGTCATTGGCATCAATAATGTAGCGGGTACGCAGTGGGGCAGGTTCTAAAACATTAACTTCTGTCACATAAACTAGCAGCAGGTCATCCCCTTTAGGGTAGTAGTAGAGTTCTGCTTTAGGATCTACTTCAGGCTGTAGATTAGCGATTTTGGCAATGGAACTTTTTTCGGCCTCCACTGCTTCAATTTTGCTATCTTTCAGGACAGATGCCTTATCAAGACTCAGCTCGTCCTTATCAACAGAAAGCGTTTTGTCGTTGTTAGCTGCTTCGGCGTAAGTATCTTTACTTACACTGCTTGGCTCCTCAGCGTCTTTAGAAATAGTATCGTCGGAGGTAGGGAGGGCTTCAATACGTGCAGCTGCTTCTTTATATGCGGTGTAAACCGCTTCAGAAGCGCTGATTTTTGGAGTTGTACCTTGCGTAGCTTCTTCCTGCTGATCCTCATTAATCACCGCTCCTAAGTAAGAGGTGACCTCACCAGATTTGCCCACATGAATAGTTTGCTCAGCTCCATATACGGGAATCCCGTTTACATACTGCTTCAGTCGATAATGGCTCACACCGGACTTGTCGCTTGTGCGATCAACGATTCGGAATTGTTCACGTACACTGGAGCTATCCACACCCAGTAACGATTTCTTTTGTCGATTCAAATAGCTCCATACAATGTCGTCCCCTGATACCGAGGAAGGAGCTTTCCATTGCTCGGCGTGGAAGGTCGGTGTAAGCTGTGCTGGTCCCGAAACGGAACTCTCCGCAGATGCACCAGACGCCACAGACCCTAATAACATAGCTCCTCCAAGAAGCGAAAACCATACTTTTTTCATAAAAATTCACTCTCCTCGATTAATGTCAGGACGAATTATCCTGCTTTGAATAAGGCATTACGCCATTTATGTAGGTCGTGTTGTCGTCTGGAATAGAAGAATGGAACATGAAGAGAAATACCGAAGTGTTTTTCATGAAGCGTGCGTGAAAAGAGGGTACTGCATTTGAAGCAAGTAGCCTAAAAAGGTAACAAACTCCTCCCTTCCTGTCGTATAAAAAGATAGTGGAATAAAAGCGGATAATGGAAAAAAGTTGCCTTATGCAAAAAAAACAAAAGTTGATTTTTCGAACTCCCATCATCTGGCTCTGATATTAGCACAGAGAATGACGGACGAGAAGATCTATGTAACAAATTTATCCAAAATGATTCTTTAGACCCTAAAAACTCATTTATTTAATAGGAATAATAAGTTTTGTAAAATAAAGTCGAAAATTGCTGTGTCGAAAAGACTCCACGCTTGCCGTTACACACGGCTTTTGGACCGCATAGGTTATGTTGAACTGTCCTAATCATGCTGTTCATCTATACAGCAGCAAGGGAGGTGAGACGGGAGCATGAAAAAGCGTGGAAGAGCTGGATTCAAGATTAATCGGAGGCGGCATTCTAGGGCTTATTATCATTCTAAGATGTGGCTGCCGTACCGAATGCCGAACATGGATAAGAAGCCGATAGTCTCTGACAAGAGCGATGTACTCGAAACGGAGAGAGGGGCACAAATCGGCGAAGCGCGGCCATCTGAACCATCATCAGCGGGAAAGATTATCGTATCTGTCATTATTCCGGCCATGAATGAGCAAAGAACAATCGGAGCTGTGATTCGCGAAGCGCGCCATGTCCATCCACATACAGAGGTTATCGTCGTTGAGAACGGATCACACGATAGAACGGCGAAGGTGGCTGCGGCGGCGGGGGCTCGTGTACTTTCCTTCCCGGAACCGCTCGGACATGATGTTGGCCGTCGTATTGGAGCGGAAGCGGCATCCGGACAGATCCTGCTTTTTCTGGATGGTGATATCGTCATTCCCTGCGTCAGACTTCGGCCATTTATACAGGCCGTAAGTGCAGGAGCGGATGTGGTGCTGAATGATTACCATGGACCTGTGAATCGCACGCCCATACATCCTGTAGTTGAGGCAAAGCATGTATTGAATATCTTGTCGAATCGTGCTGATTTAGGGGGAGCCTCTATGACTGGTATTCCACACGCCATAAGTCAAAAGGCTTTAAAGGAAATAGGTCTAAAGTCCTTGGAGAAACCTCCCCTATTTCAAGTGATGTCCATCGTCTCCGGGTTGCGAGTGGTGACTGTACATGGAATAGCTGTCGGTAAAATGAACGCAACACGTAAAAAACAGAACGGCAAGGACCCGCTGGCAGATGTAATTGTCCAGGATCACCTGGATGCTATTGCCTGGCTTACATCACGTCTGGGAGCACGTGCGGGATATACAGATTTGGAGCGCAAACGGATCAGAGACGAGGTGAAAACGTGACTAGAGTATATCGTAGAAGAAAGCGTGAAGACCCGGGCTGGGGGCTAAGACGTATACAGCGAAAACGAGAAACGACGGCTTCGATGCATAGCCGCAGGGTGAGAAAACTCTCACCTCGGGCAAAAGAAATGCCCGAAGTCCATCTGACTGAGGAACGTGAAGCCTCCAGTGATATTGTATTGCAGGGGACCGCAGCAGCCGTGGTCAGCGTCTGTAATGAGGAGACTACGATTGACCGGGTACTGGGTGAGCTGGAAAAACTTCCGCTTGCGGATATCGTGGTCGTATTAAACGGCTGTACGGATGGTACGCGCTCCGCCGTAGCCAAACGTCATCCTGGCGCGACTCTCGTCGACGTACCGGGTCGTCTGGGGCATGATGTTGGCCGTGCGGTAGGCGCACGTCTGACGCAGGCTGATATTGTGCTGTTCGTGGACGGAGATTTGCCGATCCCAGCGTCTGATTTGCTGCCTTTTCTTCAAGCGGTGGATCAGGGAACGGATGTGGCGCTTAATGATCTGGGCAGACATTTGCCGCCTTATACCCAGCAGGACAGCGTAACACGGTGCAAAGGGTTTCTGAACCGCGTACTGCGCAGGTCGGATCTTGGAGCAAGCTCATTGACCGCTGTACCGCATGCATTATCTCGGCGTGTGCTGGATCAACTTGGGCCAGCCGTGCTTGCGGTACCGCCGAAGGCCCATGCGATGGCGATTCTGCATGGCATGATCGTGGCAGCCGTACATGCTGTCGATGTGATTAAAACAAACCGCAAGCGGACCTTCAATGTCGGGAAAGGGAACGCTATGGAGCAATTAATTATCGGCGATCATGCAGAGGCGCTGACGGCCGTGTTTCAGGTAGCCGGGTATTCTCCGTTAGGGCCTGTTCCAACACGGGTAGACGTTGCCAAAGGGAGGAATGCACGATGAGTCTGACGAGCATCATTATTCCGACTTATAATGGCCTGCATTTATTAAAACCGTGTATCGAGGCGATTCGAACACATACCATAGATGCACCGTATGAAATTATTGTTGTGGACAACGCTTCGAATGACGGGACGGATGATTTTTGCGCATCTGAGCGGCTAATTAGCATACGTCTTCCTGAAAACAGGGGCTTTCCGGCAGCTTGTAACAGAGGAATTCGTCTGGCTTCGGGTGACCAATTCGTCATTTTAAACAATGATGTGACGGTTACACGGGGATGGCTATCGAATATGTTGGCTGCTTTGCATAGTGAAAGCACAGTGGGATTGGTGGGACCGGTGACGAATTACGTCAGCGGTATTCAGCAGATTCACGGAATAGAAGGAGATATGGCCAGCTGTCTGAGGTATGCGGAGCAGAATAATGCAAGTAATCCCTCCAGATGGCAAGAGGTCAAGCGGTTGGTCGGGTTTTGCCTGTTATTCCGGCGTGAGCTGATGGAACGGATCGGATTGCTGGATGAACGGTTCAGCCCCGGACATTATGAGGATGACGACTATTGTCTGCGTGCACGCGTGCATGGCTACAAGCTGCTAATGTGCAATGACTGTTTTGTCTATCACCAGGGAAATGCGAGCTTTTCGCGCTCGGAATCTTCCTGGCTCAAAGAGCTGATCGAGCGGAATTATCGATTATTTATAGAAAAATGGAGCGTAGATCCCAGAGTGTTTATCGAAACGGGAATCCCATGCACTGAACATGCTGTCGAAGGAGGAAGGAAGATATGAAAGGGGTTATTCTCGCAGGAGGAACCGGGTCGCGCCTTCATCCGTTGACTACATTACTCAACAAGCATCTGCTTCCGGTCGGCAAGTATCCGATGATCGTATATGGTATTGAAAGGCTGCGACAAGCGGGGATTACCGATATGCTCATTATTATTGGTAAACAATCGGCCGGACTGTACACTGATTTTTTAGGCAGCGGCAGTAATTATGGTGTCCAATTGACATACCGGATTCAAGAAAAAGCGGGCGGCATTGCGGAAGCACTCGATTTGGCAAGAAGCTACATGCAGTCAGAGGAGAAGTTCACTGTTTTATTAGGTGATAATTTGTTCAAGGAAGACTTGGGACCTGTCATCGAACGCTTCAAACAACAGCCACCGGGGAGTGCCAGAGTCTTGCTGAAAAAGGTGGCAGATGCCCGTCGTTACGGGGTACCCGTGTTTGATCCCGAGCGCCCAGAGAGCATTACGCGGATTGAAGAGAAGCCGCAGCATCCCCAGTCCAAATATTGCGTTACGGGTATCTATATGTACGATACTGCCGTATTCGATAAGATCCGGGAAATAACGCCTTCAGCACGTGGTGAGCTTGAGATCACCGATGTTAATAACTGTTATGCTGCTGAAGGCAAGCTGGAATATGATATTTTACGGCGCTACTGGAGCGACGCAGGAACCTTCGATTCCCTTCAGGAAGCTGGAGTGAAAATGAAGGGACTTCTACCTTGATTTCAATGAAACACCATCCAGCCGGGCCAGGCATATAGTATAGGCATAATGCCACCCGGAGGAGTGAACGGCATGAAACGCCTGAGTACGCAAAGGAAACACAGCAAACGGCTCGGAAAGAAGGGCTATTGGTCAGGATATAACAGGGGCCAGGAGCAAGGCAGGAAGTTGGGGCAGGCTTCGTTCGGCAAGATTTTTGAAGGCGTAAGTATTATCATTGTGTCCTGCAATCAGCTTCAACAGCTCCGTGCTTGCATTCATCATATTGAGGAGAATACGAGCCATCCTCACGAAATTATTGTAGTGGACTGCGGCTCGACGGACGGGACACCTACCTATTTGCTCCGTAAAAGCATCGCTGTACGCTATGCGCTGCTAACAAAGGATGTTCAGATGATCGGCAGTCTGAATCAGGGACTGATGATGGCCAAAGGTACAACTATTGTTGTACTGGACCCAAACTCGATGGTGACTCCTGGCTGGCTGGACCGGTTGATGGGCTGTTTATACAGCGATTCGCGTATGGGAGTTGTCGGCCCTGTAACGAATGGTCCATTCGGAGAACAGCAGATTGAGGTTCCTGATATGAATGAAAATGAAGTACGTCCATTTGCCACGGCCCATAATATTCCCAACCCGGATGCATGGCGAGAGAATGAAAGCCTGGCCGCATTTTGTCTACTACTGCGCAGAGACACTTTGGTAAAGACGGGATATTGGGACGAAGGATGCCACAGTATTGAGGAAGCCTATGCAGATTGGCTGCTGCGTGTACGCTTGTTGGGGATACGTATGGCAATTGCCGGAGATGCGTTTATCCATTTTGCAGAAAGTGATCGGGATACGGTTTATGGTTTTCCTCAAACGGCCGAAAGCATCGGTTCAACGGAGGAAAGGAGCCGGAACCGATCCTTTTTTGTCCAAAAGTGGGGGGACGCGGATAAGCTGTTCCACGACCCGGAATTTGGAACAGCAGAGCCGCACGGCCAAGGATTATCAAGTAAGGAAGCCCACTTATCAGCAGCAAGTTTTTATCCCGTCGGAGCGCTTGTTCAGGGACCTTCCGGTGCAGTATTTCGGATAGAGCCGGGAAGTAGACGGCGGCTGCATGGAGCCAGTGATGCGGGAGATAAACATGTGCGTCTCGTTAGAGTGTCTCAGCTTGATTTGTTGGCGCTTCCCTTGGTAGGTGAGCCGGAGGCGACAGTCTCCGGCAGCGCTGACGCCCCCCCTGTAGCTGTGGCGCCTGAGGAACCCTTGCCCGTGCTGGCGGCTCCTGAGCTGGGGAACATGTCCATGTTGCCCACACTTCATATCCCGGCTCAACGCAAACGGTGGATTGAGTTACTGTATGCTGAAGGTGGGCAACTGTACCAAATCGGCAACGGCTGGAAAAGACCGTTCCTTACCCTCTACGCTGTGATGAGCTGGCGGGCTGAGGACTATCCAATTCAGTTTTTGTCCTCCGAAGAATTGTCGGCATTGCCGGAGAAGCAGCCTATTATTGCTCCACCAGTGTTGCAAGGGCATTTATGATGATCGAATAGGCTTTTTTAGGCGGAACCGACTACTCGCTGCGGCATACGCTGTAGTAGCGGAAAGCCCGTAGGTATTTCGTGCGTTCCGCACGGCGGAACACATAAAGGAGGGGCTTATGCATAACGAGTTAGATGATTTGCTGATCCATATTTCGCACTCGCAGCAGCAGATGTCTAGGCTGTTGGATGCGGAACGGCAGGTGGTCGTGCGCATGGCACAGATCATACATGAACTGCCGGATGAGGAGCCGCGTTTTGATGGAATTCCGGGCATTATTGATAGCTCGGGACAAGTAAACAAAAGCATTGTTGCCTATTTGAACGGTATTGCCGACCTTCAGGAAGCAATGGCTGAAATGCTCGTTCGTGTCGTGAAGGAGACGGCATACTCGGAAGAGGAGTAGTGTAACAATCGAGGGTAGGGAGTGAACACATGAGTAGGGAAAAAGCAATGATTCACATGTTGGACGCAGCCTCCAAGATGCAGCGGAATGTGTCTATGATCCTGGAGGCCAAGGCGGTCGAAGCAGAAAAAATGCGTAATTGGACGCTGAATCATCTGGCGCCTCACGCATTTGACACCGATGAAGAGCAGCTGGGGCGGCCTTTGGAAATTCACGAGCAGATGGTGGAAATGCTGGAGGGATTAACCCGGCTTCAGACTGGACTATGCAGCAATCTCAAAGCATTGCTTGACCAGGATGAGCAGCAGGGTGGCGGAATGGAAGGGATGATGGGAGGCATGGGCTCGGGGGATATGAACTAATGAGCATGAGGCGTGAACGTGAGATTAAGCTGGATATGATGGAGTCTATTGCTGCCAGCCAGCACGCCGTTGCCCGGATGCTGACCAGTCTTGCGGACTTGACGCCCCATGCGGATATGTCGGCTCCCCGTCTGGAAGAGACCATCCGTATACTCAGCAACTATCAGGGAGAAATCACGAAAATGTTGGCAGGTATTCCTTTAAGAAGACAGGTATATGGGAAACCGACGAAGCCGTGGCTCCATGTGCCTGTTCAAAAAAATGAAACCCAGACGAGAAAGCAAAGGAGGAATGAAAATGAGTACAAGGTGGGAACGCACTACTCGAGACAAAGCGCGCAAAAGACGTAAAGATGCCCGGCGTTCTAGCATTCGCAGGTTAAAACGGAGAAGAAGACGTCTGCTTGCTCTTAGACGCCGTAAAAGGGGGCTTCATTCAGTACGTAGAAGACGTTCTCTTCTGCGGCGGCGGAAAAAACCTCAAGCTAATCCAGCCGCAGCTCCTTCTGCGGAGAACCCACAGCCCGTTCCTGTTGTATTGGAGCATGACCCGCAGGCATTCCAGCAGGGATATGATGCTGCTTACAATGAGGGTTTCAATTCAGGCTTTGCCAAAGGTTATGAAGATGGCCACCAGGTCGCTTACAAGGCACAGTAAACTATGAAAATCATCTATTACGGTTAACCCCCCGAAGCCTAGCAGCTTCGGGGTTATTTGCGTTTCGGTAGTTGGACGGGCAAACGCCAATTTTGTCCGGGCAGTGGCAGTCGTCCATGATGCGTTTGACCCCTGTGCATATAGTTTAGGAGTGACAGAAGTTTATCCTACAACAGGACAGGGTGAAGGATGTGAATGATCAACGAAGCGGAAATGAACGCGAAGCACACCGATGCGGCTATCGGGAAGGGCGCAGAATGGGCGGTTGCACGGCTGCTCTGTCACAGGTCGTGGCAATACAACCTGCTGTTCGCCAGTTGAAAGTGTTGTATATTCCGCAAGGTTTCGCAGCTATAGACACAGGTGTGCAAGAAGCATTGAGCCAAATATGCAGCTCGTGCGCCATCGGTACTCCTGCCACGATGCTGGCTGACGCTGAGGCTCACCGTCCAGACCTCTTATTGGTCATGAACGGGCTGCATGTTTTTCCAGCGGATCATCTGGAACAGGTACAACAAATACGAGCCATGGGCATTCGGACGGCCATATGGTTTGTAGATGATCCCTACTTTACGGAGGATACGGCGTTGATCTGTCAATCCTACGATGTCGTTTTTACGCATGAAATTTCTTGTCTGCCGTTTTATCGGGATCAAGGAGTAACGAGGGTCCACTATATGCCGCTTGCTGTGTCAGCCCGTATCTTTTATCCACGTCGGGTAGAGCGTGAGCATCAGCATGATATTTGCTTCATTGGGAATGCCTTCTGGAACCGTGTGAAGCTGTTTGACTACCTTGCTCCCTTCTTGGCGGATAAAAGAGTGCTGATCGTAGGTGGGCACTGGGATCGGCTAACCCGGCGGGATGTGCTGGAACGCTTTATCCGTCCGGGTTTTATGGAACCGGAAGAGACCGCTCAATACTATAACGGCTCTAAAATTGTTATCAATATGCACCGCCCGACAGACCCCGGACTGGATAATCGGAATACACACCAGTTGTCAGCGGAGTCCATCAATCCTCGGACATACGAAATTTCTGCTTGCGGAACGCTTCAAATGACGGATGTGCGGAAGGATCTGAGCCGTTATTACCAACCAGGCTATGACATTGAGACCTTCTCGGGAGCAGAGGAACTGAAAGTGAAGCTGGACTACTATCTCAAGCATGACTGGGAACGCGAACGCATAGCCTGGCGCGCACTGCACACAACCATGCAAAAGCATAGGTACTCGAATCGTATGGAAGAATTGCTGGACAAGGCGATGGCCTAAAGTAAACACCATAAACAGTGAGGAGTGAAAGTGATGACGATATCTACGACAGGACCGTATGACCCAGCTGTTCACCAGACGGCGGCGGCCTCCTGGGAGAAGGGGAGAGCTGCGGGAATCCATGACGGATACGACGAGGGATACCTGCGCGGACGTGCTAACGCGATTATGTCGCGAACCAAAGCAACGTTCCCTTCTCGACAGATCCATGTACTGTATGTCGTCTCGGGCAAAGGCCTTCCGTATTCTCCGCTGGATGAGGCGGTCATTACCACGTTGCAGAGCATGACGGCTCAGGTTACCGTAACAGACCCGCGCCAGCCGGTAGGAGATATTGCCGCTCAGCTTCGTCCAAATCTGATGCTGGCACTGGATGGGATGGATCTACCGTTAGAACAGGTGGCTGCAGTACGCCAGTTGGGCATTCCCACTGCCATCTGGCTGACGGACGATCCCTATTACACCGATACGACGACCAAAATTGTGACGAATTATGATTATGTGTTCACCTTAGAAATGAACTGTATAGAACTGTATCGTCAGTTGGGTTGCACGTCTGTGCACTATTTGCCCTTTGGAGCATTTTTGACTCACTATTTCCCACTCAGCTCGCCTGCTTCAGTCCGGCGTGAGATTGGATTTACAGGCTCAGCCTATTGGAATCGCATCTATTTCTTCAATCCGATTATGCCGCAGCTCATGGCTCGTAACATTAAAATCAACGGAATCTGGTGGGATCGTCTCCCGGATTATCAGTCGTATGGTGACAAAATTGAGCTGGGACGCTGGATGTCTCCGGCTGAGACAAATGATACGTATAACGGCAGCAAAATCGTAATTAATCTTCATCGTTCCCACCAGGATGATTCAGTGAACAACAACTCACTGAAAATTCCGGGGGTTTCGCCAAATCCTCGCACGTTTGAAATTTCCGCCAGTGGCACGTTGCAACTGACGGATACAAGAGACGATCTGGCTCGTTTTTACAAGCCAGGCGAAGAGATTGAAACTTACAGTTCTCAGCAGGAACTGCTGGAGAAGGTTGAGTTTTATTTAACGCATGAAAAGGAGCGCCGTGAGATTGCTCTGCGTGCGCTGGAACGAACCCTGCGGGAGCACACGTATGGTCACCGGATTGACCAACTGCTATCGGTCATATTCCCATAAGGCCATTCACACACGTCCGATGGTTGTTATTTTTAAAGGAGGTGAACTCCGATCAAGCCGAAAATGATGCTATTCAGCCATGTCAGCAACGTTCGCAGTATTACAGGGGCGGAAAAGCTGCTGCTGCAATTTTGCCTAGACGTTCGTACGTATTTCGATTGCATTCTGGTAACGCCTGGTGAAGGGCGGCTAACCTCAATGGCCCGCAAGCGTGGGATCACTGTCCAGATTCAGAATCTATTCATGCTGCATGGCATGTATACTCCGTACGAGGGATTGGCGCAGGATGCGGAGAATTTGCGAAATCATGTGGCGTACGCGCCGTTGCTCCAGATGCTTGGGCAAGCTCGGCCTGATGTGGTGCTGGTCAATACCTGTGTGAACGTCATGCCAGCTATGGCTGCCCAAGAGCTTAATATTCCGGTGATCTGGAAAATAACTGAGGTCATTAATCAAAATGCGCATACGCCAGTTTCTGTCTCCATTATTGAGCGTTATAGCCAATGGGTCATCGGCATTTCGCAAGCGGTTATGCGTCCTTTGTATGGCGGGGGATTGACACGTCAGCATACGGTGTTGTCTCCATGTCGGGATATGGAAATGCCGTCTCCCAAAGAGCATGTGCTGGAACGGAAGAGGAAACGTGAAAAGCTGGGACTGCGGGATTTTCATATCTGCATTGGTTATATTTCATCCTTTATCTACGAAGCCAAAGGGCTGTTGCCTTTTGTCCAAATGGCTCTAAAGCTGTGTGAAACCAATTCGCAGTGTCGTTTCTGGATCATCGGCAGCTCAGTGGACTCCGAGTATTACGTAAAATGTGTCTCTTTGATTCGCCAGTCCCGTTATAGCCGCCGCTTCCAGTTCAGTTCATTTGAGGAGTCCGTCTCCACAGCCTATAGCGCAATGGATATTGTTGTGATCCCTAGCATGGTGGAGGAAGGCTTTGGTATGACGGCCCTGGAGGGTCTGGTTTACGGCAAGCCTGTAGTAGCCTTTGCTCAGGGCGGGCTTGTGGAATTGATGGAGGCGACTGGAAATACAGATTTTTTGGTAGAGCCGGGAAACAGCGACATCCTGGCGCAAAAAGTAGGCTACCTGCTCGATCATCCCGAGGAAATGGAACGAATTGGTGTGCGCAACAACAGTGCGGCTACGCGTGTGTACGGACCCGATTCCTACCGAAGCAGTCTGCATGTCATGGTCAGTCAATGGGTATGTCATCATCCGCATTGGTTCCCATTGATTCAGCAGCCGGGTGGACCGGTATGGACGAGGGAAAGCGAAGGACTGCGTCAGGTCACTGCTATACCTGAGGCTTATGCCCACACTGTTCGAGAATTTCCCGAATCGGTGGTTAATCAACTGCCGGTGCTGGGCCTGCCGCCAATTGAATATGCAGCTATTCAGGGCTTGCCACAACCAGCTCCCCCTTTGCCTGAGGCATCATCTGAGTTGCCTCGCCGCAAGCGTAGTATTCGGGCAAGATGGCCAAAGGGACGCAAGCATACCAGACTGCGGAATCGAAGGTACAAGAGAAGCGCTGAAAGAAGCCGTCTCAAGAAAATTCACGGGTCCCCGTTATATCGAAGATCCAAGTCCAAACAGAAGCTCAAGCGGAAACTCAAACTCCTGTCACGGCGATCCAAAGCGCACAAGCAGAAGCGAGTCATACTCAAGGCCAGACAGCATTCCAAACAACGGTCCGGGTGAATATACACCGGACCGTTGAGATGAACGTTAAGCCGGAGCACAGCCAGTCTGCTGGATGGCTATTATTCATTGAACTCCACAGTTCTATGAAACAACGACAGCAAAGGTGGGTTCCAAAACCATGAAAATATTGACCGTGCTCGGCACAAGACCGGAGATTATACGGCTCAGCCTGATTATTCCGAAGCTGGACCATTATGCAGATGAACATGTGCTTGTGCATACGGGCCAAAATTATACGGAAAGCCTGAGCGGACAATTCTTCCGCGAGCTGGGTTTGCGCGCCCCGGATTATGTGCTTCAGGAGAAAGCGGGAACGCTGGGCAAACAACTGTCTGCCATGTACTCGCAGATGGAGGACATTTTAAACAAGGAACGCCCGGATCATGTACTTTTGCTAGGTGATACGAACAGCGCCTTATGTGCCCTGCTTGCGGAACGTATGGGTTACCCCGTTGTGCATATGGAGGCAGGGAACCGCTGCTATGATCTGGATGTGCCAGAGGAGAAGAATCGGCGCGTCATTGATGCGATTTCTACCATTAATATGCCTTATACAGAGCAAAGCAAGCAGCATCTACTACGCGAAGGCTTTCCAAGCCAACGAATTATACTGACTGGAAATCCGATCTATGAAGTAATGCAACACTATGAGAAAGAGGTATCCGGCAGCGAAATTCTGAAAAAGTTAGGACTGTCGCCCGGAGAATATTTCCTGGTCACTGCCCACAGAGCTGAAAATGTCGACCATCCGCCGCATTTGCTGGCTATTTTGGATGGTCTTAACCGAGTAGCCCGGCAGTTCGGGCAGCGTGTCATTTGCAGTATTCATCCCCGCACGGCCGCCCGGATCGCAAGCCACCCGCCGATCCAGCTTGATCCGCTGGTAGAATTCCACGAGCCGTTCGGTTTTTTTGACTTCGTTCTGCTGGAGCGACATGCCCGCTGCGCTTTGACGGACAGCGGTACCGTACAGGAAGAATGCTGTGTCATGGGGGTGCCGACGGTCACGATGCGTCGCACGACCGAAAGGCCGGAAACGGTAGATTGCGGTAGCAATATCGTGTCCGGTCTTGATGGCGAGGTTATAGCAAATGCGGTAGCCTTAATGACCGGGATAGCTCATAAGTGGCAATGTCCCGCAGGCTATCTGGCGGAAGATGTGTCGGATAAGGTAGTAAAATTTCTGCTTGGAGGGAAACGGCATGTTTGAAAACAAACGTATCTTGGTTACCGGCGGTACCGGCTCCTGGGGGCATGAGCTGGTTGCCCAGTTATTGCCGCGTAACCCCAAAGAAGTCATTATCTTTTCACGCGGAGAATCGAGTCAGGTTGCAATGAACAGGCAGTTTGAGGATGAACGACTCAGCTTCTGTATTGGGGATATTCGGGATAAGGATGCGCTGACTACCGCTTGCCAAGGAGTAGACTATGTATTCCACTTGGCGGCTCTCAAGCACGTACCTGTCTGTGAGGATCAGCCCTATGAGGCGCTCAAAACGAATGTCGTAGGCACCCAAAATGTAATCGAGGCCGCTGTCGCCAATCAGGTAAAGAAGGTCATATATATATCGACTGACAAGGCGGCCAACCCTTCCAATTTTTATGGTATGACGAAGGCGATTGGAGAAAAACTGATTGTTTACGCCAATTTGCTGAATAGTGATACACGTTTTGTGACGGTACGCGGCGGTAATGTTTTGGGTACAAACGGAAGCGTGGTGCATTTGTTCCAAAGCCAGATTCGCCAAAAGGGCAAGGTTTTCATCACAGATATGAACATGACCCGCTTCTTCCTGACCTTGCGTGATGCCATCAGTCTACTGTTCAAAGCTTCCGTAGAAAGCGTGGGCGGCGAAATTTTTATCATGACCATGCCAACCTGCCGTATTGTGGATTTGGCTGAGGTGCTCATTGAGGATTCAGGCGTGGAAAATGTAGAAATCATAGAAAAGGGCGTCCGTCCCGGTGAGAAAATACACGAGATTTTGATGAGCGACTTTGAAAGCCTGACAACGGTAGTATATGACGAGCAATATTTGGTCATTCTCCCGACACTGAATATTCCTCAATTAAAGGACCGTTATAATCAGTGCCCTCCGGTATCGTTCAGCAGCTTTAGTTCGGAATTCAATTTGATGTCAAAAGAGGAGATTCGAAGCATTCTCCAAAGCGGGGGGTTCATCAAATGAAGCTGCTTATTTTGGGCGGGAACGGCATGGCAGGCCATGTTCTGGTTAAGTATTTTCAAAACCAGAGCGGGTATAACGTGTTCT
Organism: Paenibacillus sp. P2(2022); assembly: GCF_029522175.1. Lineage (NCBI taxonomy): Bacteria > Bacillati > Bacillota > Bacilli > Caryophanales > Paenibacillaceae > Paenibacillus > Paenibacillus sp. P2(2022). The sequence goes on from NZ_JAKWFI010000005.1 coordinate 180,470, forward strand.
ATACCACCCGTGATTTCGCAAATAAGGGCGGTCTCCTGCTGGATGTAAAGGACAGCTTTATGGTGGAGCAGCTGGTACGGAGTGTACAGCCAGACGTAATTATTAACGCGGTTGGCGTACTCAATCAATATGCCGGGAAAGATCAGATTGCGGCATACCAAATCAATGGATTGCTGCCGCATCTTCTCCGGCAGACGGCGGACAGTATCGGTGCCCGATTGATTCATATCAGCACGGATTGCGTATTCGAAGGAAAGCGGGTTCCTGGCTTATATGAGGAGACAGATCAACCTGATGGGACAAGTGCCTATGCTTTGACAAAAATACTCGGAGAAGTAAAGGCACCACGGCATCTGACCATCCGTACCTCTATTATCGGACCGGAGATTCGGTCAGGCGGGATTGGCTTGCTGCACTGGTTCTTGCAACAGAGCGGAGACGTTGACGGATACCGCCGGGTCTTTTGGAACGGAGTCACAACGCTGGAATTAGCAAAAGCGATACAAGTGTTGATGAATGAGCCGTTGGACGGACTCATTCATCTGGTTCACCCTGAACCGATCAGCAAGCATGATTTGCTGCTTCTGTTCAAAGATATCTGGAAGAGAGAGGATATTCGGATCGTGCCGAAGGATGAGCCGGTGCAGGACCGGACGCTTCGTTCTACCCGGGCCGATCTGCTCTACGATGTTCCTCACTACAGCATCATGCTGAAGGAGCTGCTGGAATGGACAGAAGCACAGCGGAACAACGTCGGCCAGTCATAGCCATTACCGGAGCGGCGGGCTATACCGGGATGCATGCCTGCCGCTATTTTGCAAAACTTGGCTGGGAGGTGGCAGCGCTGACTCGCACTGCCGCTTCTGCTACAAAATTGACCTCACAGACTGAAAATGATGGGGATTTCAGCCTGGAAGCGGGCACACGTGGCTGTATTACACCTTATGTGTGCGACTTACTCGACAAGAAACGTCTGGGCGAAGTGATTCGACACATTGCTCCGGATTATGTGCTTCACCTGGGTGGCAAAAATTCCGTACCTGAATCTTGGCAGAGTCCATTGCTATATATGGAATCCAATGTACTGTCCACCCTGTATCTGCTCGATGTACTGCGACCTTTCCCCCAAGCCAGAATTGTTGTTGCGGGTTCTCGGCTAAAGACGGCTTTACAGGCACCATACCATCCAACGCATCCATACAGCCTTAGCAAAAGCATTCAAGAGGCAATCGCGCTCTCGTGGGGCGCGCTGTTCGAGCAATCTGTCATGTTGGCAGAGCCTTGCAACCTGATTGGCCCGGGTCCATCCACCGGCTTTTGTGCATTACTCGCGGGGTATATCGTTCGGACAGAACGCATGAAAGAGCAATTCGTAACGGAGGCAGCCCCGTTTCGCGTGTCTTCCCGACATGCGCAGCGTGATTTTCTCGACGTTCGTGATGCAGTTCGCGCCTATGGCGTGCTATTGGAAAAGGGAGTGCCAGGCCGAATTTACTCGGTCTGCACAGGCCGCATTGTGGAACTGGGAGATATCGTGGAACGTATGGTTGCGCTGGCGAAAATATCTATTCCCATACAATGGGGAGATATAGCCGAGCCAGCGGCAACGGAGGCATATCGGGCGCAGGAGCTGGAGGAGATGGGCTGGAAGCCGACCATACAGCTGGGGCAATCGCTGGAGGATATGATTCAATACCGCCGAGCTGGAAAGGAAGGAACGATATGAGACCAAAAGTAACGATCGTCATTCCCTTTTATAACTGTGCATATGTGGATCAGGCTTTGCAAAGCGCATTGGAACAAACCTATGGGCCGCTTGAGATTATTGTCGTCGATGACGGGTCCACCACACATGTTAATATGCTTCAGCCCTATCTTCCCTATATACATTATTTGGGCAAGTCTAACGGTGGAACAGCCAGCGCTTTGAATCATGGTATCCGGCATGCCAGCGGTGAATATATTGCGTGGCTCAGCTCCGACGATACCTACCATAGGGACAAAATTAATAACCAGGTTTCTTTTATGATCGAACAGGGTGCATACATCTCTCATACTAATTTCAATTTCATCAATCAACACAGCCAAGTCACAGCCTATCAAGCAGCTGCTGTATTTCCGTCCCTGACGGAGTTTTACCGTTTTTTCCAGCAGGGGAATCCGGTCAATGGATGTACGGTGATGTTCAAAAAGGAGCTGTTTGCACATATCGGTTTGTTCGATGAACTGCTGCCGTACACCCATGATCTGGATATGTGGTACCGAGTAATGCTGGCAGGATATCCATTTCCTTTTCTGAACGAGTCCTTGGTTAACTACCGCTGGCATGATGAAATGGGAACCAAAAAATATTGGCCTGCTGTGGAACAGGAGTACAACATCACCCAAGCACGTTATCGAGATCGCTTCAGTCAGATGTTGGGCGGTTTATCCTCATGAAGCGAAAGTTTGTCAGGGGGGATTGATATGGTAGATACGGGGATTGTTATGCCGCTGTACAAACAGGATATTGGTTATCTGCAAGCTGCGATCTCATCCGTACTAGCCCAGAATTACAGGGCATTTCGCTTCATCATTGTGATTGACGGGGCGCCGGAAATGATAGAGCCGGCGCTTCATGCAGCAATGGGAGATCCGCGCGTTCAGTTGGTTACACTCCCTCAGAACCAAGGAGTATCCCATGCCCTTAACCGGGGATTCGATGAGTTGTTTAAAGATCCAGCGATCAAGTATGTGACCTGGGTATCCAGTGACAATGTGTATCATTCATCCTTTATCGAACGATTGCGGTGCGAGCTAGAGCAGGGACCCGATTCGCTCGGACTTGTGTTCTCCACCTTCCGTCAGATTGACGCTGCGGGTAATTCGTTGTATGACGAGCAGCATCAACAAGCATTAATTCGCTACCAAAGTCAGCCACATCATGAATTGTTGAACGCCAGCATTGTCGGGGTGTCATTTATGTACAAAAGCCAATATGCTCGTCTGATCGACGGCTATCGGCTGCAACCTGTAGAGGATTATGATTACTGGCTGCGGCTGACCGAGACATGCAGCATGAAATTCATTCCGGAGATCCTGATGGATTATCGGGTGGATTCTGCTTTTAGTGTATCGGCCAGCTTGCGCAGCCAAAAAGAACATCGACGCTGGCGGCATGCATTTCAAATTGCCAAGTATGAGGCTCGGGCCCGCCGGGGAGTCCCACTTGAAATGACCATTTTAATGCCTATTACGGATATGGCTCAAGCTGAGCCGTTGCTCGATAATCTGCTGGAGCAGCATTACAGTAATTGCGTGGTGCGGTTGCTTGATCTTACGCCGGAACAGAGCGCTGCTTCCTTTCTGACGATGATGCTTGACCCTCGGCTAATCGTAACGCCGAGACCGCATTATTCTGTTAAGGAGGCATTGGTTCAGGCGATTGGTGAAACGACAACTCGCTTTGTTGTATGCTTCGGTATCAAACCTTATATTGCTGTGACGGATTTGTTGTATCTTACGGATTTGCTGCGACCTTTGCAGGATACACATGCCTTTTCCTACTATACAGATGACCATTCGACCATTGGCAGCGGCCGAGGGGTTCAGTCCGTACCGCCGGAATGGAATTACGTGTATTATACCCACAGATTGCATCAGACACTGGAGCAGGGTGATGCTTTTAGCTAACAGGAGACAAAGCTGGGATCGTGGTCAACTCAGATTGAAGGACACGATGCTCCTGTACAACATTACCAAACTGATCCAATCCAAAGTTGGAAAGCACAACATTGGCTGGTGCAGCGGAGACTACGTTGTATTGTACCTCATAGGCAAGAACCCCTTGTATAAAGAAAGTACGACGCGCAATCGAGTTTGCAGGCAAATTAACCGATGTCACGTACAGTGGTGTCTTGGTATCCGGTACGAGTGAGAAAAAAATCTGGATGGTCACGGTTGCCGCGTTCACTGTGTCCTCATTGACCAAATTTACAACAACATTGGAGCAGGCAGTACCGAAATCCCTTGTGTTGGTCATATATCCAGTTGTAAAAGCCAATAGAATCATCCTCTCAAAACAGTATGATGGAATCCCTCAATAGGGATGCTTCTATACTATGAATCTATGGAGAGGAAAGCTTGTATGGTTGTCTGTAGGCTACACCGAAAAAAGTACATTTTGATAGAAACACTTCAGGCATATCTATATATAATGAAGGGAATGCTCGCGATGCCTTTGAATTTTCAAGTGACACCCAGCGGCCTGCCCAAATTTGAACCTAGTGTTGCTGTTAATTTACTGAATCCGAATATTGTTGTGGCTGTAGCTGTTGACTTTAGCAGCGGGCCCCCTTTAATTGGGCTGTATCGCTCACTGGATGCCGGGGCGAACTGGACCGATACTTTACTGCCACTTCCACCAGGATATACAGGAGCAGAGGCAGGAATGGTGGCCTATCTGTTCCCCAATATTTTTATCGTATCCGCACACGTGTTTCCGGGAAATGAGAACGGGGCTGTCGTGATCTATCGTTCTACGGATGATGGAGCCACTTTTGGCTCTCCCGTGGTCATTAACCCAGGCTATGGAGATTACATTAATAATGACTGGACCAATATTACGACAGATAACGCAGGGGCAAGTCCGTATCTAGGGCATGTCTACGTTACGTATAACCGCCAATACAACGTAGAGTTTAATGCTCGGTCTGCGGCCTTCTACCAGCGTTCTACGGATGGAGGATTGACCTGGGATCGACCGTTGTTGCTTTCCAATATCCAGTCCTCCACGGAGCGACCCGAGCCCGCGGTCGACAAATATGGCAGTGTATATGTCAGCTGGATTCGTACGGGGCCGCAAACCCCGGCTTTCTTTATCCGGCGGTCTTTTGATGGAGGGGCCACCTTTAGCGGTGATATTCTTGTGTCCAACATAACGCTGGTACCTAGTCCGTTGCCCGTCCCTGGATATGATTTTCGTGTATTGAATTCTCCCTGCTTGGCAGCAGACTGCTCGGGGGTACCTTCTACAACAAATACGCTATATGCCGTGTGGCAGGATTTTGGTCAGGGCTACAGCAATGTTTTGTTGTCCAAATCCAGTGATTTTGGCGGTACCTGGAGCGCCCCAGTCATTGTGACGGACAGCCCGCCCGGCTCACAAAATTTTTTTCCTGCGATTTCAGTGTCGCCTAAGACGGGACTGGTCGTTGTCGTGTACTATACCAATCGCTTGGACGGCTTTAATCTGGATGTGTTCGCCGCTCAATCATCGGATGGGGGCAATACCTTTACGAACAGTCGTCTCACAACGACTTCCTTTAACCCGAATGTGGGTGGAGGCGAATCAGAACTGATCGGCGACTATATTGATGTGGCTATTTCCCCGCCCAATAACTACATTGCCGTCTGGACGGATACGCGCACAGGCAGTTTGACGATTTTTGCCGGTGTACCGGGAGGTGAAGCCTGATGCCGAACGTACAGCTTACACCTAACGGAAGGCTGGCACAGGAGCCGAGTGTGGCTTTCAATCTGCTCGACGGTACCATAGTGGCTGCTGCCATTGATTTTACGACCGGACCGCCGTTGACAGCAGTATACCGTTCAGATAACGGCGGTGTCTCCTTCACACAGCAAATTCTACCGCTGCCAGCCGGCTATGTAGGGGCGGAATCCCATAGCGTCAGCTACGGTTTTCCCAACTTGTTCGTCATAGCTTGTCACGTATTTACCGCAGACGGCTTGAGCGGTACCATCGCTACCTATGTGTCCAGAGACAATGGGAATACATTTGATCCACCCGTGATTGCCCAACGAGGGTATGGGACGTTTGTCAATAATGTGGAAGTCAGCGTGAAATTCGATACTTCACAGGTCAGCTCCTATACCGGTAACATCTATTTATGTTATACGCATCAGTATAACCCCGACTTTTTCGGCGGCTCAGTCATGTTTTTTCAACGCTCGCAGGATGGAATCACATGGGATACACCTGTGATGCTCACTCCTGGTTCCAATCAGATCACGCGCGGAGAAATCACTGTGAGCATTACAGGGGTGATTTATGTCGGGTACATTGTGACGAATCCGGTTAACCAATATCAGGTCATTGTGTCCTTCAATGGGGGGACTTCGTTCAGTTCCTCGCTGCCAGTGTCCTCTGTCGTCCCGGTTCCAAGTCCGCTGCCTGTGGTCGGTTTTGGCTTTAATGTATTGCCGACGGCCAACATTGCCATAGATCGTTCCACCAGCCCGAATCAGGGGACGCTTTATGCGGTTTGGCAGGATAATCGGGCAGGGTATGCGGATGTGCTGCTTGCCCGGTCCGTGGATGGTGGATTAAGCTGGACTGCGCCGCAATCGGTGACAGGAGCCAGTGCAGGAGCACAGCATTTTTTCCCGGCCATTGATGTTTCGCCCGTGACCGGTGTGATTAAGATTGTGTACTACACCAATCAAATCACAGCCTCTTTATTAGATGTATTTGTTGCAGAATCATCTGACGGAGGGAATACATTTACGAACCTCAGAATAACAGACAGTTCCTTTAATCCTAACGGGATTAGTCCCGTTCCAGTGGTCACGATCGGCAATTTTATTGATGTAACGATCGTGCCGAATAACGGTTTTTTTGCGGTCTGGACAGACGCATTATCGGGTTTCCAGCAAATTTACGGAAGCAACGGAATGTAGCTTAACGTACGAGACAGAGGAGGTGGGGCTGTTTTGAAAATTTTGTTGGCTACGTACTGGCCGATTCCTCATTTGGGTGGTGTGTGGCCCTTTATGCTGCAAATTAAACGAAGACTTGAGCTACTGGGTCACACGGTAGACTTGATGGGGAACGGACCGGATACCCCTAAATACCATATTGTTTTTGAAGATAAGGAGTTGCTGAAGGATCAATTGCTGCCCTTGCTGCATACGAAGCTGAATGAATCGGCTGCCCCTGTATTACATTTGGATTCATGGGTGCAGACGGTGGAAAAGGATCGATACTGTATGGAACTGGCGGCAGCCTATTTCGGGGTTGAGCAGTATGATGTGATTCATACGCAAGATGTCATAGCCACTCGTGCTCTAAGTCGGGTCAAACGCAAAGACAGTGCGTTGGTAGCAAATATTCATGGCTCGCTGGCTCGTGAAGTCATGATGGCTTTGGAGCGGGATCATGAAGAGGGTTACCGCGAGACGCTGATGTGGAAATATTATTGGGCGCTGGAGCATTATGGCGCTATTTCCGCTGATATTACGATTACGTCTACAGAATGGATGAAGCAGACACTTGTGCGTGAGTTCGAAGTGCCTGAGCAGCAGATTGCCACTTTCCAATATGGCTTAGACACCGAACACTTCTGGGAAGTCCATGCCAGGGGAACAGACATGACACGACCTGAGGGGAAAAAAGTTATCATTTGTCCTTCTCGGCTGGTCTATATCAAAGGGCTACATTATTTAATGAGCGCTCTTGGCCTGTTGAAAGCAAGCCGTACGGATTGGGTTTGCTGGATTGTTGGGGAGGGAGATAAGAGGGAAGAGCTTCAGGCACAGGCGAAGGAGCTGGGGCTGGAAGAAGACGTGGTATTTCTCGGACATCGTGAAGATGTACCTGCCCTTTTACAACTGGCGGACCTTTTTGTACATCCGAGCATACAGGATAATCAGCCGTTTTCGGTCATGGAGGCACAGATTATGGGGCTTCCGGCAGTGGTATCGGATGCGGGTGGACTGCCGGAAATGGTGAAGCATGAACACACTGGACTGGTTTCCCCGGTTGGCGATGTGGAGGCACTTGCAGCTCATTTGCAGCATTTACTCGCTCAGGATGAAGTACGGATAGCTATGGGGAATCGTGCCAAGGCATGGGGAACCGCGCACTGGTCGCTGGATGTTATGATTGAACGGCTCGTCAATATTTATGGGCAAGCGCTTAATCAAGTGCGTTGATTCGATAGTTAGGAGGGAGAGCATGACTTTTCCTATCGTTGGAGACTTGTACAACCGTATTTTTGAAATCCAGCAGTCACATCCAGATCAGATGGTCGATTACGCAATCTGGAACCGAATTAACACCTCGTTGCCAGAGGATTATAAGCTGCCGGATGCTGACATTTTGGAACGGCTGAAACAATCCGCGCCATGAGCATACAGACCATATAAAAAGGCAGGTCGGGCTTACATTCCCACCTGCCTTTAGTTTATTTCAGCTCATTGTTCATCCGGGTTTTCATCTATTTGAACTACATAAACCGAGCCTCGGATCATAAGCGGTCCCGTAACAACAGCGCGGCGGTCAGCTGATTGTACGGTTAAACAGTATACATGAGGCTCTGCTTTTATTCCCGTTTCCTCATAGCTTAACTCGGCAAATCCCTCCTGATAACAGGAGTCCTGCAGCCAATCCAGCACGGGTCCCTGCTCATCGTTGCGGCGCAATCGAATATCCAGCTCCCCAATATCCCAGTTGAGCAGCGGATTCTCCCATGCCAAAGAGACTTCGATAACAATACGTCCTTCAGCTTCACTCGCAGGAATGATCAATGTAGAGAGCACGATCTCCTGTTCGGTAACCTGAAAAGGCAGTGCATATGTGCCTGCTTCAGCTTTGTTTTGAACTGTATATTTCAACAACATACAATTTTCCTCCTCTGCCTGTTCATTAAGGTGTCACGGTAAAATGACTGGCTGTCCGCTTAGCGACTACGTTCCCGTTCTCCACAAATTCCGCCAAGATAAACAGCGTTTCTGGATTGTAAATATTTGTGACCACTCGCAGATAAAATGGATTTTGGGCTGCCTCCATATCTTTGATTTCCAGTACAGAGCCAGCTTCGGGAGAAGGGCCCAGTCGAAGAAGTTGCCGCCTGAAAACGCCACTGTCATTCCCCATTTCCAGCAGTACATCGACGGATCTCTTTTCACGATTGAAAAAAGTTACATGGCAGCTTTGTATATGGGCGCTGTGGTAAGCGAGATGATGATCGACAGTTAAAAGAAACACAGACATATCATGATGCCTCCTTGAATTCCGTTAGGTTACCAGCCTTATATGATATGAAAAATGACCGCGAGTGGACTGGATAGTTGTACGCCTCTTTGACAAAAAGCGCGCCAGTGTCCAACCCTTTTTGCCATGCTGTGCATGTAATGTAGAGTGGAACAATCTGCGGCCTGAAGTCCCTTTTCGACTACAGAAAAAGCAAAGAGTAGATCGGGGGGAAGGGTCGCTTTAACAAAGGAGGCACGGCTATGAGACTCGCACAGCTGGCAGGGGAATATGACGCGGTCTTCAGTCTAGGGCAAAACTGTACACCTGCCATTCAATTGGAAAAGAACCGTTTGCGGCCGTTTGCCGGGGTGCTGGACTGGATGATGTCTGACACGCTCTCTGATGTGAACCGCTTGCTTGAGAATCGGTTTGCAGGTTTTATGGATTTGCCTAATTTAAGTGTCGTTGGTACGAGCCAACTGAATTATATGGTCAGAGATATTGCTTATAATGTGATCTCGGTACACGATTTTCCGCAGGAACGCAACACGTCCGCAGATCTGGTGACCTATCCCGAGTTCAGGGAAAAGATAGACCGTCGTATCGAACGTTTTTTTGCAAAAACACAGATGGCCAAGCGCAACTTGTTCGTCCGTATGCTGGGCACCTATGAAGAAGTAGAGGAACTGGAGCGGATCTTGTCGGGGATCGTAGCGAATGAATTTCGGTTGTTAGTGGTGAATTGTTCCGGTGTAACGGAGTTGACGGAGGTGGATTGGCAGCTTCCTCATGTATGCGCAGTGGAAATGCCTTTTGCCGATGTATGGAATTACAAGAGTGATCCACACTGGCGCACCCTTTTTGAGGGAATGTCCTTGTCGAAAAGGGGAGGTCGTCGTGCTTGAACGGTTGCAAGGGGAATATGACGCAGTGTTTAGCCTGGGAGGGCATTGCTTACCTTCGATTCAGCTGGATAAAAACGGACTGCGTCCGTATGCAGGTCCGCTGGATTGGATGATTTCTGGCAATTTGTCACAGATCAGTCGTTTACTGAATGAGCGATTTGCCCGTTTTATGGATGTTGAAAGCCTGCGTGTCACAGGGCATGATTACGGAGGTCATAACTTCCTGGTTGAGGATGCGTCCTATGAGGTTACAGCAGCACACCATTTTCCGGTTAGCCAGAATACATCAGAGCAGCTGGCGTCTTATCCTACATTCAAAACGACACTTGATCGCCGCATCGCACGTTTACTGGAGAAATTCGCATTGGCTTCCCGTCTGCTGCTGGTTCGTGTCGGTGGCAGCCGGGAGCAGGCGGTAGAACTGCATGATGTGTTGTCACAGAGAATTACCCATGATTTTCGCTTGTTATACGTGGATTATACAGGGACTGAAGGTGTGACGGAGCTGAATTGGGGACTGGAACGATTGGTTTCAGTAGCGCTGCCACCCGAGGATATATGGAACGGTCAGGATGAAATGTGGCGTTATATGCTGGACAACGTCAGACTTCATGTCTGAGGTGCGGAGACTATAGGAACACGTATAGATTGTCTTCCACCTGTGCTTGCGCCTGCGCCAAGCTGTAGAGCATCGCATAACATGATGCGAAGGGAAGATAGATGCTTCGGTTTAAAAGGAGGGTGCGCTAGTGAAGGCTTTGGTCACCGGAGGAGCCGGATTTATTGGTTCTCAGCTGGTACGTGCGCTTGCTGACTCGGGCGTCAGAGTGCTTGTGCTGGATAATCTGACGACCGGGAATGCTGCAAATGTAGACCCGCGCGCGGTCATGCATATTGCAGATATTCGCAGCCCTGAAGCCAGGACGCTGCTGATTCGGGAAAGCCCGGATATTGTGTTTCACTTGGCTGCACAGGCTGATGTGCAGCAATCCATCCATCACCCCGATGAGGATGCGGATGTGAATGTGCTGGGGACGATTCATTTGTTGCAGGCCTGTCGTGATGCGGGTGTGTCGAAAATCATATTTGCCTCCACATCCGGCGTATATGGAGAGCTGCAAAAGCAATGTATTCAGGAAGACGATCCCGTGGAGCCTATTTCAGGCTACGGACTGTCCAAGCTGACCGCAGAATCGTATATTCGGCTTTTTTATCGGTTGTACGGTTTGAACTACACGATTTTGCGTTACGGAAATGTGTATGGTCCCGGTCAGGCAGCGAAGGGAGAGGGCGGTGTCGTCGCTATTTTTATAGAGCGGCTGAAAAAAGGAAGCCCCTTGCTCATTCACGGCGACGGAACGCAAACCCGTGACTTTGTGTACGTCAAGGATATAGTTCGAGCCAATATGGCGGCTATACATGCAGCGGACCAACGCACGGTGCATGTAAGTACGGGACGAACGACGTCCATCAATCGGCTGGCCTATGATTTACTAAAGCTGCACGGTTCGTCTGTGCGCCCTGTGTATTCACCGGCGCGGGTGGGAGATATTCACCACAGCTGTCTGAGTAACGCAGTCGCCAGACATTGGCTTCGTTGGGAACCGCTATACGGTATCTCTGCCGGTCTAAAGGAAACGTACGTGAGCAGTATGGGCACAGGCAAAGAAGGCGTATAGGGCTAACGAGCGCGCGAATCAACCAAGAGACTGAGAAAACCTCTCAGCCTCTTTTTGGTTTGGACGAATTTATATGTTTTCGCCAGCCAGCTTGTCCATTTAACTACTTATACTCTTCATCCAGATCAGCAACAAATGAGCGCTCCTTGATAACAGCTTGATACCAGTAGCCCGATTTCTTCAAATGCCGACTTCGATCATTTTCCAGATTAATTTCCACCAGTCCATAACGATTTTTAAAAGCATTCATAGGAGAAACGTTGTCTGTGAAGGCCCACAGCATATAACCTGTACAGTTGGAGCCTGCGTCTACAGCTTGTAACGTGTAGTATAAATGCTCAGTTATAAAGTCAATCCGATAGTCGTCCTGAATGATGTGTTCCTCATTTTTGAAAGCAGCTTCATTCTCAATGCCCATGCCATTTTCCGCGACAAACCACTCGATATTGTTATATTCGTTCTTGATACGTATGCCCATATCGTAAATGATCTTGGGATAAATTTCCCAGCCCCGTGACTTGTTCATTCTTTTACCCGGAAGATCGAAATGCTCATAGTAGTAAGAGGGGTGAAAAGGATTGTTTTCGTTCCACGCTTTACTCTGCGCTTTGACCCGGTGAGGATAATAGAGATTGATCCCAACGTAGTCCACGGTATTTTCCTTAATCAAGGCTAGCTCTTCCGTTGTAGCCTCAAACGCAATATCATGCTTGCTCATGAGCTCGAACAATTCTTGCGGGTATTCGCCTTTAATAAGCGGGTCCAGAAATACCCGATTGTAAAATAAATCATACACATGTGCTGCGTACTGGTCATGAGGGGCGCTGGATCGGGCATAGGTAACTTCGGGATTCAAAATAGCACCTATTTTAGCCCCGTTCTGACTATAATTTTTGGCTTTGAAAAGCTGTACGCACTTTGCGGTAGCCAGCGTTTTGTTGTAGTTCCATTGCATCCACTTCCGTGTGTTTTGTTCATAGGGATAGCGAAGGGCATCCAGATAGACGCGAGTCTGTACAACAATGGGCTCATTAAACGTAAACCAGTGCTTGACCCGATCCCCGTACCGTTCAAACACCTTTTCCGCATATTTCACAAACAACTCTACCACATGCTTGGAAGACCAGCCTTCATATTTGTCGAGCAAATAAGCGGGCACCTCATAGTGTTCCAGACAAATCATCGGCTCGACTCCGCTTGCAATTAATTCGTCAATGACTTTGCCGATATAATCCGCATAGGTTTCATCCACCACCACATTCTCATAATCCGTTAAGAAGCGGGCCCAATTAATAGAGGTGCGATAATGAGTCAGTCCAATCTGCTTCATCAGCGCAATATCCTCGGTATAACGATTATAAAAATCGGTTGCACCCGCGGGTCCATATCCATTGTGCCAGACATAGCGGTCATTTTTGTACCATACGTCCAGATACGAGTCCTGACCTTCCTGTTTACCGCTCCAGCCCTCTGTCTGCCAGGCGGAAGCCGCTGCCCCCATCATGAAATTCGGTGGAATTTGTATTGTGTGTTTAGCCATGATATGTTTCTCCTTTTCATTCTATAGATTTCCCATAGCGATCCTCTGCGGGTGTATCTCTACATTAGCGCATTATTCAGTCGTTCGCTTGTTGGCAATTTCGAGGAACGAAAAATAGATGAGATGATGAGTTTATGAAATTAGTAGAGCTTGCTCAAACAAATCCAACGTAGAGGCTATGAACGCAATTTTTCAATATTTCGATCCAGAGTTCATCATACAAAAAATAAAGAGCCCTTGGCGATAAGCTGCTTCTGGTTACGCTACTGGAGGCAGCTTATTAATCTTTTGCTGGGGTTGATGTTGGAATATACTCCTCAACTCTTCTCACATCCTGTCTATAATTTCAAATTATATAGGGTAACCCAAATATTTATACAATAACTATTCTAGCTATAGGGGATATTCAAATTCAGCGAGGAATTTTCTTGATCTAGAATAAGTGTAGGGGATCATCGGGCAAAGTACATGAATTGGAAAAAAATATATATTCTCACCTTTTACACGATTTGGTTGTAATTCGCAGCCTTAAATCACCTACATAAGTGAGAGGGAATTGAAGACTAACATTAAAGAATGTGGAGCCATTTAGATGTTAGCGACTCTATCAAATCTACTCTCAACTAAACTAAATGGAGGCGTTTAACAATGGGTTATCACATTATTGCTAATTTTCCATCTAATCGAGATTACAAAGGAACACTGAAAGTTTATAACGATAGTGGTAGTTTGGTATTTGGACCTGTAGAAGCTTTAGGCCGTGGATCAAATGATCCGAAGAATGGTAACGACCATACGAACTGGAGACTTAAATATGCAGACATTCCTACGGGGGTTGCGAAAACAATTGTTTATGCGAAAGGTGACTCTGACTATTCTTATGGTCCTTATAAGCGTGTGTGGCTGAATCAAGCAGTAAGTGGGAACTTCCTGACTGCTACAAATAATGGCCGCGACGAAATTATGATTCATGGCGGAGACCCTGCTACAAGCACATCTCTGACTTGGTATCCTCTGCGTCCAACATACGGTTGCATCCGACTTTCTAACAGTGACCAAAGAGCACTAATTCAAGTGCTTGAGCAAAACGGAAGTTCCGGCAAAATCACAATAAACTAGAACAAAAAATTCAAAGGGCGGGATTTACTCCGCCCTATTTGGTATTAATTTGTACTGTATTTATCAAGTTTGAACCATTTTTGAAATTCGTTCTGGCTAATTTTTTTAACAGGTTTCACCTTTTTGCTGTCCATTGAGTATCTGTACAACTTCTTTTGGTCAGATGGATACTCACTTATATAGTCTAAACTTTTTCCATCTTTATGCCATAAAATCAGACTTGTGCTAATGTAATCCGTTTCCCTAGGAAGATATATAAAGGCATCCTTCTTGGTATTATAAATGGCTATGGAGCTGCTTGATGTATCACCATATGAAAAGGCAATTTGATCTTCTTTAGGTGACCAGTTATAAGCAGCAATGGATTCTACATTTTTTTTGCCTTTAGCTTTTAAAAGATCATTTACAATGGTAGATTTTCCGGTTTTAAGATTGATCAGTAATAACGTATCTCCTGCACTGCGCCGTGCCTGGATAGCCAACCATGTATTAGAAGGAGATAATACTGCGCTCGATATATTACGCAGTTTATCATTATATCCATCTGTTTTAATGGTGTAATTCTGTTCTCCTGTTTTGATCGTTATAGATGTAATAACACTCTTCTCAGAGCTTGGTGCATTTTCTAGCTCCATTTTTTTGGCCACTAACGAAACGTTTTTCTCCTTCCAAATCACCTGATTTGGGGTCTCGCTCTTTTTAAATTTGGTTACAGACTGGTAAACAGATGGATTTATAGTATTAACTGAACTTTGAACATGCGTATTAGGGCGTAAAGTGCTATTAGCATTGGCAATAGAAAAGCCACTTACACTTCCCACAAGCACTATACTAGACAGGAAAGCAGTAGCGTATTTTAGTCTTGGATTTTTCATTTTAATTGCTCCTTTGTAAAAAAATATTGGGCTTCAGGACTTGATCCAAGGTTTTCCTAAAATTAAATCTATATACATAGACGTGGAAATCGTGAATTTGTTTCTTGTTTATTGAAAAAAATTACATAACAATTGGAAAATATTAAGGAGCGAGTGATACTTTCGCCCGCTCTAGCAGGCCAGCCCAAGTCAAACATTCTGTTATAAGGTTGGATGTTATTGAGGTGAAGGCAACATGCAATTTTTCCCTTCGATTTTCTATACTTAACCTATAATCTTGACATTCCTGCAGATTCAGAGATATTATAGATACAATAAGTCTGTGAATGAGGTGTAGTTATGAAATTTACCAAAGCAACCAATTATGCACTGCACACCATGCTCATGCTCGTTGAGGATTCGTCGGTGAAGCCCGTAGGTGTCCAGCAATTGGCCGAATCCCAAAATGTCTCACCCACGTATCTTTCAAAAATTTTGACGAGGCTTGTGAAGGCGGGGATGATCGAATCGGTCTCTGGAGCCAATGGGGGCTATCGCTTATCCCGCAATAAAGACGATATTACCTTTTTGGATATTATCCATGCGATTGAAGGGACGAATTCTTTGTTTGAATGTGATTTTGTCCATGGATCAGAATGTCTGATTCAAGCTGTAATGAGGGAAGCGGAGGAAAAAATGGAGGGCCATCTTAAAAATACGAAATTGGTCGATTTAGCCCAAAAGCAAGCGCAAGTATAAAGGGGAGCGGCTATAAATAGAGAGAAGGTGATCGCCAGTTATGTGAAGTGTTTTTTTGTTTTAATTATAGATATAAAGAGTCTTTAATATCTTTGTAAAAGGAGCTGGATGTTATGCTGTACGATTGCGCTATTATTGGGGGGGGACCTGCTGGATTGAATGCAGCCCTTGTACTGGGCAGGGCAAGAAGAAGTGTGGCTTTGATCGATAATAACCGGCCCAGAAATGCGGTTACGCATGCGTCGCACGGTTTCATTACGAGAGATGGCGTAACGCCGGCCGAGTTCCGCCGCGTAGCTTATGAGGAAGTACTGCGGTATCCATATGTGCATCATCTGCAAACCGAGGTTATTTCAGTTACGAAAAATGAATCCGGATTCGAAGTATTTGATTCTTCAGGCCTTCGTGTTCAAGCGCGAAAATTGATACTGGCGATGGGTGTAAAGGAGATATTCCCTGAGATCGAAGGTTTTTACACGTTCTACGGAAGAAGTTTGTTTAATTGCCCTTATTGCGATGGCTGGGAGTTACGGGATCAACCGCTTGTCCTCGTCTCTGAGTCGCCAGCTATATATCACACAGCCAAACTGCTCCTGAACTGGAGTAAGGATTTGCTTGTCTGCACGAACGGTCAGGCATTCTTGTCGGACGAGCAAAAAGAACGACTTCAATCTAAAGGAGTCGCGGTAATGGAGCAGCCTGTTGCCGCGTTCATTGGTCACCATGGACAGCTGGAGTATGTGTCCTTTACGGACGGTACTCAAGTCCCAAGGGCCGGCGGCTTTGTGACCCCCCAATTTGTGCAAAGTGCACCGTTTGGAGAACGTTTGGGCTGTGAAAGGACCGAGTCGGGCGGGATTCAAACAGATGGAGCGGGGAGAACCTCCATTCCTGGTGTATATGCTGCGGGTGATTCTTCATACTTCATGCCTTCTCAGTTGATTTTTGCTGCGGCCGACGGTAGCCGAACCGCTGCGAGTGTAAACCTGGATTTGACAGAGGAAGACTTTAACGAATGACGAGAAATTGAAGCTCTCATGATAGTTAAAGATAATGAGGAGAAGTGAGAATGAATCGTATTGCCATTTATTTATTAGCTTTAGGCGCTTTTGTATTAGGAACCGCAGAATTTATCGTTTCCGGTATCTTGGAAATGATTTCTCATGATTTGGATGTATCTATTTCATTGGCTGGACAATTAGTTACCATATATGCCTTATCGTATGCTTTTGGTGCACTTGTGCTGGTCATGCTAACTGCAAAGCTTGAAAGGAAAAGAGTGTTATTGTATTCCATGCTTTTCTTTATTTTAGGGACGGTCATTGCTTTCTTCAGCTTTAACTTTACGCTGCTCATGCTTTCCCGTATTGTACAGGCTATGAGTGGTGGATTGTATTTTGTGGTTGCTACCCATTACGCTGCTCAACTGGCTGAACCTGAAAAACGTGGTAGCGCCATCGCAACAGTCATTACAGGATTTACAATATCTTTAGTGCTGGGAGTTCCCCTTGGAACCTTAATTGCTGCAAATATAGATTGGCGTTATATCTATATTATTATTGCTGTCATTGCTCTGATCATTCTGGCACTACTCAATCGGTTTATTCCAAAATTACAGGGGAATGAACCGGTATCTTGGATACACCATGGTCTTTGCCTATATTGCTCCGCTTTTAAGCACCATAGCAGACTTTTCTATAAAAGAGATTAGTACAGCTCTTTTTGTACTAGGAGTGTTTGCTTTTATAGGGTCACGTATAGGCGGATATGCAGTGGATAAGTGGGGACCTGTCCGGACGATTTCCATTAGTTTAATAGTTCACGCAGCGGCTTTATTCGTATTAACAGTAACAGCAACTTCTACGATCGGTGTTCTTCTGACGATTATGTTGTGGGGGATGGCTGCTTGGACAACAACTCCTGCAAATCAATATTACTTAATTTCTTTAAAGCCACAATCTTCAGAAATGGTTCTAAGCTTCAATACTGCGCTAATGAATATCGGTATGACCTTAGGTGCAGGATTAGGGGGAGTCATAATTGAGTATACATCCATACAGAATTTGGGCTGGATTAGTGGGTTAGTCGTATTCATAGCACTTGTTGTTGCATCTTTTTCGTTTACATTGAGCAAAAAACAAGACGCTTAGATTCATTCGCTATAAAATCACAATTCAGAAGTATAAAAGCTGAAAGGCCGCCTATATGGCGGCCTTTTTCTATTCACTTGATTATAATTCTGCGTCTATACAAGACCTTCTTTCAATAACCTCTGTATTTACAAGAACCTGAGTATGGTGCTCCTGATTGTGATTAAGCCTTTCCATCAGCAAGTTTACAGCCGTTCGGGCCAAAATATCCTTTTTCACATGAATGGTTGTGAGTTCCGGGCTAATGACCTTAGCTTCATGAATATTATCAAACCCCATGACGGAAATTTGTTCAGGCACTCGAATGTTCATTTCCTGAAACGTTTTAATAGCACTGATCGCCATATAATCATTCTCACAAAATAGGGCCGAAGGCAGCTCATTCAGTTTATGAATAGCTGTTTTAAATGCGTCCTGTGACATGACAAGCATCGGGTGCATATCAAATGTAAGCCCATGATCTATGGCAAGATTGTGCTCCTCTAAAGCAGCCATGAACCCCTCTTTTCGTTTTGTAAAGTTAAGAATTCTGGTACTGGATTGTACGTATCCTATATTTCTGTGTCCGGACTGGATTAAATATTGGCCTGCCTGGTACCCCCCAAGATAGTTATTAATCGATACAAAACTGGCATCAACGTGTTCAAAGCAGGTATCCAAAATAACGATATTGGAATGAATGGATTGTAAGGAATGAATAGTCTCGGATGTTAAATTGGTGCCCAGCAGAAGTATACCTGAAGAAGGCTGGTCCTTCTCCAGAGCAGACAATTCTTCTTCAAGGCTATGGCTATCAAATGACGAGAAAATCAAAGTATTACCATGTTCTCTCACCTGATGGGTAATATGATGGATCAATTCATTGAAAAATGGAAGTGATTCATATTGCTCGGTCACGATGCCTGTATTTTTGCATGCAACAAAACGAATGACATGGTGATTCTTCGTAAATTCCTTATTTGACTTCATGGTACGTGGTCTATATCCATGCTCGTGGGCAATTCTTAATATATGCTCTTTGGTTTCTTCGCTAACACCGGGTTTGTTATTAAATGCTAAAGAGACGGCTGATTTTGAAACACCGGCAAGCTTCGCAATATCATCTATTTTCAACGTGGAACCTCCCATTGGACTAAACTATATAAATTATATCATGATTATATAATAAAGTTTAGTTTATAAATTAAACTAAACAAACAACAGATAAAATGAGTTGACCTTTTCGGATACATAGTGTTAATATTCAATTGTGAACGCTTTATTTAGTTTATTTTATTCAATATCGTATAAAATTATACATTAGTTTAGTTTTGTTTATGAGTGAAAGGGTGATTTGTTTGAGCTTAAGCATGGCTGAAAATCAAAGAAGTTTTGTGAAAAAGGGCAAGCCTTTCTTTTACTTGGCAGATACCGTCTGGAGCGTATTTACCAACGCCACTATTGAAGAGTGGAGCGATTACCTGGACTATCGAAAAATGCAGGGTTTCAACGTTTTACAGATCAATATGCTCCGACAATGGGATGCCAGCGAATCAGACCTGAATCTACAGCCATTTGCATTACTGGAAAATGGAGATTTTGACTACCATACCTTAAACGAAGCTTATTTTGAGCGGGCGGAAGTCATGATCCAGATGGCTGTCGAGCGCGGCTTTATTCCAGCACTGGTTCTGTTGTGGTGTAACTATGTACCGGATACATGGGCTGAAATGTTCCAGAAAGGCAATAAAATGCCGCTGGATTGCGTTGAAAGCTATGTAACTTATGTTGTAAACCGCTATTCTCGATTCGAGCCTGTTTATTTGATCAGCGGAGACACTGATTTTCCTACAGAACGTGCTAATGCGTACTATTTGAAGGCGCTGGAAACGGTACAACAATTAAGCCCGGCAAGCTTGACTACGCTGCATATCCAAGGGAGATTGAGGGAAATTCCTGAAGCTTTTGAGCAACACAAGGGTCTTGGATTTTATATGTATCAATCAGGACATAATTCGGAGTTTCAGCATGTCGCCCATGAGATTGCCCAGCATTTTTATCACAAGCCGGAGATACGTCCCGTCATCAATGGAGAACCTTGCTATGAACAGATCAGTTACAGCCGCAATGTGTATGGAAGATACACTGCACTAGATGCCAGAAAAGCAGCATGGCACAGTCTTCTGGCAGGCGGGGGAGCGGGAATTACCTATGGAGCGCATGGCATTTGGAGTTGGCATAAAAAAGGCAAGAAGTTCGGAATTGTAGAAGGAGAGGGCTTTGATAGTCCCTATGATTGGAGAACAGCACTGCGTTTTGAGGGCGCATGGGATTATTCCTTTATCAAATATTTGTTTGAAATGTACAACCTGATTGGCATAAAGCCGTTGGATATTGTTTTAAACAAGACAGAGGAGATCAGAGCTGCGGGGAACGAGAATACCCTCGTCTTGTATATCCCGGTTAACACGAAAGTGCGGCTAAATATCAACGTGCAGGACTACAAGTTTACAACCATTGATTTAGCGGAGAGACGATTTGCCCAAACGGAGGTGGATGTCCAGGCTGATCAATCCGTCATTGATATGCATGGTTTTGAAAGCGATGTTGTGATCATCGGAACGAAATAAAACCAGAGAAGAACAGGAGTAAGCTAGCAGGTGGAGTGGAGAAATAGAAAACGCATCCAGGAGTGATCATGATGGATTACCAAAAGACAGCTAGAGAAGTGCTTAGATCGGTGGGGGGAAACGAAAATGTGTATAGTGTCATTCACTGTGTCACTCGTTTGAGATTCAAATTGAAGGATAACCAATTGCCAGATAAAGAAAAAATTAAACAGATTGACGGTGTCATTACCGTCGTGGAAAGTGGCGGCCAATTCCAGGTGGTCATCGGGAATGAGGTTCCCAAAGTATACGAGGCTCTTTTGGATACGATGGGAGTAAAGCACGGAGACCAGACAGTTGAAGACGATCAAAAGAATGAAAAAGCGAGCCTGTTCAGCCGATTTGTCGATGTGATCTCAGGCGTGTTCATGCCCGTTGTGGGTGTGCTCGCTGCTGTGGGGATTCTAAAAGGACTGCTGGCCTTATGCACATCTCTGGGGTGGATGACTGATCAGATGGGCACATACAAAATTTTATATGCAACAGCAGACGCTATGTTTTATTTCTTTCCGGTTATTCTAGGGTTTTCAGCAGGTAAAAAATTCGGAGGAAACCCGTATCTATCTGCTGTTTTGGGGGCCGCCTTGGTGTATCCGACCATTACTTCGGCTTTTACGGATAAAACGGCGCTGTCCTTTTTGACCATACCTGTCGTTCTGATTAATTATACTTCTTCTGTTATACCCATCATTATTGGGGCGTTCTTGGCAGCTAAGGTTGAAAAATTTATTAGTAAGTATGCACCTGCATCCATTAAAATGTTCATTGTGCCTTTTCTGACCTTGGTCATTATATCACCGATTGTTTTTCTGGTTGTCGGGCCGATAGCAACTATAATCAGTGATGGATTAGCCAAAGGCTCCATGTGGATTTACCAGTTAAGTCCGGCTATAGCTGGTCTCGTTCTGGCTGGGTTCTGGCAAGGGATTATTATCTTTGGCTTGCATTGGGCGTTCATTCCGATTCTCCTGAATAATGTAGTTACGAACGGGTTTGATCCGATTAACGGTATGCTGTTCTGTACTACGTTTGCGCAAACAGGTGCGGCTTTTGCCATTGCTTTGAAATCACGCGATCCTAAATTAAAACCTATTGCGACTTCTGCTACCATCGCGGGTTTGATGGGGGTTACTGAACCAGCTATTTACGGGGTTACGCTACCCACCAAAAAACCGTTTATTTTAGCCTCGATCGCTGGGGGTGTAGGAGGAGCTGCAGCGGGCTTACTCGGCTCAACAGCATATGGATTTGCCTCAGGCGGGATTTTTGGTATCCCTTTATTCATTAATCCAAAGGGGATAGATGCAGGCTTCATTGGCTTTATTATCTCTTTGGTTGTCGCTTTTGTAGTCGGATTTATTCTGACCTATCTTTTCGGCTATAAGAATGCTAAACCCGCACCTGAAATTAAGGTTGCAGTTGAAAACAAAGCGGAAGAAAAAACGGTATTTAGTCCTTTAAACGGTGAATTGATTCGTTTGGCCGCAGTGAAAGATGAGGCTTTCTCCAGTGGTGCGATGGGTCAGGGAGCCGCGATTATCCCCCAAGAAGGGGGAGCTTACGCACCGTTTAACGGAACTGTTGTTACCGTTTTCAAAACAAAACATGCGATTGGACTGATCTCTGAGGATGGAGTTGAACTGCTCATTCACATTGGAATTAATACGGTCAGCTTGAAAGGAAAACATTTCACTTCTTTTGTGTCTGAAGGAGATACGATTCAAAAAGGGGACAAGCTGGTTGAATTTGATCCAAAAGCTATAGTGGATGAAGGATATGATCTCACCACCTCTGTTATAGTAACCAATACTGCGGTGTACACAGATATCTTAGCTGAAAACTCGAAGGATATTCATGCAGGAGAACGTTTATTGAAGATCAGATAGTTCCCTAATATTCAGTAATGCACAGCAAACGCATCAAGCTGACGATGGCCCGTGTGTAAAAATAGGGTTGTCGTCAGCTTTTTTGGATCATGAAACAGACTTTTGCGGCATGTACTACAATAGCAGGTTACCGTACACCCAACGAGCTCATCATCTGCCGGAAGGAGCGCACATATTTATCTGGCGCCAACAGGTTAACGATCCGTGTACGCCCCTTCTGGCGGATAGATTCGCGATGAGGGACGTTGTTCATAAGGTCTAGTCCTTGCAGTACCGCCTGTAAAATGTCTCCCTGCTGATAAAACTTGCCGGTTTCGTTATGGTCAATGAATGCTCGTACTCCGTCTGAATCAGAGCTTAAGACCGGGCAACGACAGGCCATGGCCTCAGCTACCGCGTAACCGAATCCCTCCACCAGTGAAGTCGAGAGCAGATACCCACCCGAGTCGCCAATCATGGAATAATACAAAGGCATTTTCGCATGAGGCACGCTTTTAAAACGCTCAATGATCGTGGACATGCCAAGCTGAGCAAGCATGTTCTCGAATTGTATTTTATCCTCCGTCTGCGACAAGGTGTCATCATAGAACATCCAAATCCGAAGATCGGCACGATTTTGCAGCATCCAGTAAGATATGTCTATAAAATGCCGCCAATTCTTATTGGGCTCAAGCCGCCCAACCCATGCAATGACCGGATTAACCGGGGGAGTGTTAGGTACATAATTAAATACGCTAGTATCCAATACGTTTGGGAATACATAACGATCAAGCCATGGACACATGCTGGAAAATAGCTGCACGAGGTGAGTTGTATCGGGGAGGAGCACCGCGTCAGCATAATTTTGAAGATACGGAGATGCATCTGCAACAACCCAAGCAGCTTCTTCGTGAGTGCCAAAGCCTTGTGATTCATAGATTAATATCCCTTGATAGCCCAACATTCGCAGTCTAGGGAGCATAGGATAGTCCGAAGAGACGATAATTGCATCGTAGCGATGAGTCTCCACCAGTTTTCGAATTTCTTCTTCAGAGGAAGTCATGAACACCGGAATATCGCCTTGCAGGTTTTGCATCCCTGTACCCTGCTGATAATAGAGAAGATGACATTCAATCCCGTCCTGAATGAGCGCTTTACAGCGTTGGCGGTTCAAGGTTTCCACGCCACCGCTGGGTATATAAAAAGTAAATAGAACTTTGATCTCAATAACCTCCTTTGCCAACCACAAGTTCTTATACCAAGTTATTCAACCTACAGGACGGGGTGTGGGTTTCTATGGAAGCCTGGATTGAATTAGCGCATAATTATGGCGAAGGCGAGAATCTTCCGGAGAGCGTTCTGTTGCTTCTTTCGCAAATTCACAGGCTTTGTGTATTAGGCCCAACTCATAGCAAGCGAGGGCTCCAAGATCATACAAAGTAGCATCCCAGCAAAAATCCTCTTGCATATACGTATCTGGTCGTGTCGAAATGCGCAGCGCTTCTTCGACCATATGATAGACGGCGGGCCAGTTCCGTGTATGATAGGCAAGTTGAGCCATTTCCGTGTAAGGTTCACGTAAATAGGGCGCTTCCGCAATAGCACGGTATAACCAACGTGCAGCCTCATGCCATTGTTCAGTTGCCTTATATGCTCTAGCGATAAAACGCATCGAAGCGCTGCGTTCATCGGCCCAGCGCGCCTGTGGCATGGCAAGATGTTGTTGCAGTGTAGTGATGCATTCGTCCCAACGGGCATGATACATATATTCTCGCCCCAAGTAATGCATATTGCGATCATCTTCGGGAAATTCACGTACAGACTGCTCTAGCAGTGGAAGGTATTGGCTGCGTGACTTGTGCGGATCGGGATCATGATACAAGCGGAGCTGGCACGATCGGATGCTGTGTTCTTCGCCTTCCCCGATATATTCAAGCACTTCATGAACCGGGCGTACCCAGTGGTAGCCATGACGAGTGTGTATTTTTTCTTTCCAGAACCATGTATAAGCGGTATTCCTTCCAGGCTGTCCATGTGTAAAGGCATACAGCATTCGAGTCGTTCCATCCTTCCAGTTGCCTTCCAGGCGCGACCGCCATCCCTCCTCCCAGACTTCATCCAGATCTGTACAGACACAAATATCTACATCATCAGGGACCAGCCGCAGGGACTCATTGCGAGCCTTGTCAAAACGCCAAGGGACTACCTGAATAGGATGTACCTCTGCACCCGCCTCGCGCAGTAGAGCAACGGTGTCGTCTGTAGAACCGGTGTCGGCTACAATGACAACATCAGCTTCCCGCATGGAGTTCATCCAGCGCTTGGCGAATCGGGCTTCATTTTTGCTGATGGCATAGACCGCTATCTTGTACCGTTTCTGTGGTTGCATTGGTTTGCTCCTCCTTTGATTGACTTAAAGAATGATGGCTGGCTATGGGAGGCATCTCTATTGGGAAGGGTTCAGGATTGAGCTGAAATATTGTCGATTATGCTGGACATGCGGGTCATTGGGAACGTACGTGGCTGCTTGCTCATTGTGCCAGTTCGCACGTGTATAGTCTTTTAGCCGAAAATGGCAAATGCATAGCTGGATATGAGGAAACCATGTTTGGTATGCGTCTTGTACCGGGCCTAGCGTGTTAGGAGGATTCAGAGTGGTAGCCATGTCGTACCAGTAAACGGCTTTGGGAATCTCATTTTTATGCAAAAAATAATGACCCATCCGACAACAAAGCTCCGCTCTAGGCGTATCGAAGGTCAGGCTACGGAGAGCCGCGGTAATACTTTCCTCCAGCTTGCCGAGTTGTTGCAGACAGTCAGCCATTTTGCCACATGCACTAATTGCGTCCTCTACCCAGCCTTGTTCGGTGTTTAGAAAGTCTCGGTAAGCCTGCACGGCCTGCTCATATCTTCCATTGTCTCTAAGCTCGTTAGCGTAATAGTAGCGGTCGCGGGGAGAGAAGTCATGGCCTTGGGCGAGCTGCTTCTCATAAATTCGCAGATTTCGGCCCGGGGTATGGGTATGTGTTCTGGTGTGAGTTATGGCAATATCCGCATGTAGAATATTTCCGTCTACGGCGAGATACTCATGCACGGCTCCATGCCAACGGAATCCGGCCGACCGTCTGACCAAGCGATTCCGACGAAAATGCAGGGTGACATTGCCATGATCATCGAAGGCATAATGATACTTCATGGACACTGCATCTACGGTTGATATAGCTGAGGAATCAAGAGTATGCTTTAGCTCAAGCAGCTTGATAGCATCCTGCTCCTTCAAAATGTCATCGGCATCCAGCCAGAGAATGTACTCCTGCGTAGCTTGCTCAAATGAATAGTTACGTGCAAGGGCAAAATGATCTACCCATTCAAACGGAAAAATCCGATCTGTAAAGCTGCGACATATGTCAATGGTCCGATCCTGTGAACCTGTGTCCACGATGTTGATTTCATCTACAATATGATGGACCGATTCAAGGCAAGGACCAATGGTATGTTGGTCATTTTTGACGATCATGCACAGGCTGATACTGATCAATTGAGTATCACTCCTTTGGGAACCATTTAAGGATTCAGGTCAAACCTAAAATTGGAATTAATAGAGACCTGATTATAGAAGCCCTGCCGCAATTGCGGCAGGGCAAGGATGGCAAAGCCATAACTTGCTAAGAGGCTTTGGCGGTAGGATATGATACGTCGTTTAAGTCCATGATGTGGTAATAATAGAAGATTAGAGTCCGGTCGGCCCAGTGGGTCCAGTAGGACCAGTTGGCCCCGTAGGTCCGATAGGTCCTGTAGGTCCAGTCGGTCCAATTGGACCGGTAAAGCCAAGACCAAATGGCCCGGTCGGTCCAGTTGGTCCAATCGGTCCCGTGTCGCCCGTAGGTCCGACAGGTCCAGTGTCGCCAATAGGCCCGATAGGTCCGATAGGTCCGGCAGGCCCCGTAGCACCAACGTCGCCCGTGGCACCCGTAGGTCCGGCAGGTCCGGTAGCGCCAACGTCGCCTGTGGCACCCGTAGGTCCGGCAGGCCCCGTAGCGCCTGTGTCGCCTGTGGCACCTGTAGGTCCGGCAGGCCCCGTAGCGCCAATGTCGCCCGTAGCACCTGTAGGTCCGGCAGGCCCCGTAGCGCCAATGTCGCCCGTGGCACCCGTAGGTCCGGCAGGCCCCGTAGCGCCAATGTCGCCCGTGGCACCCGTAGGTCCGGCAGGCCCCGTAGCGCCAACGTCGCCCGTAGCACCTGTAGGTCCAGCAGGTCCCGTAGCGCCAACGTCGCCCGTAGCACCTGTAGGTCCGGCAGGCCCCGTAGCGCCAACGTCGCCTGTGGCACCCGTAGGTCCGGCAGGTCCGGTAGCGCCAACGTCGCCCGTAGCACCCGTAGGTCCGGCAGGTCCAGTAGCGCCAACGTCGCCCGTAGCACCTGTAGGTCCGGTAGCGCCCGCAGGCCCCGTAGCACCTGCATCGCCGCTAGCGCCTGTAGCACCAGTTGGCCCCGCAGGTCCGGTTGGTCCCACAGCTCCAGTTGCACTTGCTTTAACAAGGGCAACGGAATCAATGGCTACATTAGCGGTGTTAGCTAAGGCATTTTTGCTAATAACCAAAAAGGCAAAGGCTGCGTTAGCTGGAACAGGAGCTGTTACTTCATACAGGGTTTGCCATGTCCCATTAACAGCATCAGGTAATGTGCCTGCGCTCAGATAGGTAGTTAGCCCAGTACCGAGGAAACTAAAGGTTGCGTCATAGTAGTACAGAAAAATGTTGATTTGAGGATTAATCAAGTTTCCTATTTTTGCAGCTGACAGGCTCAACGTATAACTTTCGCCTGGTGTGGCAAAAACGACCTGGGAAAGAGATGCATCTACCGCGCCTCCTGCTAGGATCGCACTATAAAAGTTTGTCTTTTTTACGGATAAGTTAGTGACGGTTACATTTGCGGCGTTCCAAAAAAGGGTAGATCCGGTCTCGAAGTCGCCGTTATTAACAAGATTGGTAAATAATACGGTCATCGCTTTTTATACACTCCCTTCACACGTTGTAATGATAGTAGATGCGAATCCACGCCGTGGCGAACCGTACAAGTTGACGAGGGCAGGTGTGTATTTCCATGTTCACATTTTAGACACATTATTTTAAGCTTCTATTTAAGTGACGTTAAGCTGAAGCTATATGTGGGGGATTATCATTAGAATTTAAAAGTGTAGCATGAAGTGCGAGGAGACCGCTTCGCGAAGGCTTTGAGCTTCCGAGCGCTGGCGCTTTTCCGGCTCCAAATTCTCCGCTCGCTGCTACCTGCTACTCATGCAACATTTTGGGGTAGGGGAGTAGCAGGGAGAAGATCACGAACAAAGAAAGGGTGAAACATGTGCTCAAAGTACAACAGGTGAGCAAGTGGTATGAGGGCAACCGGGGCGTACATAAATTGGATTTTGAAATGCAGCGCGGTGAAATTGTTGGTTTCCTGGGGCCAAATGGTGCGGGTAAAACGACGACAATGCGTATGATTACAGGGTATCTTCAGCCAAACGAGGGAGTAATTACGATCGACGGTATCCCGATTCAGGATAAAGGCAGACAGGCTCGTTCCAAAATTGGTTATCTGCCGGAGACGCCTCCTTTGTATGGGGATATGTCTGTAAGATCCTACTTAAAGTTTGTAGCTAGTATTCGGGACGTGCCTGCGAGAGAGCAGAAGCTGCGTATTTCGGAGATGATTTCCCGACTGGGACTGAATGGACGTGAAAAACAATTGGTCCGCAGCTTGTCCAAAGGGTACAAACAGCGCTTAGGACTGGCAGGTGCGATTATTCATAACCCGGATTTACTGGTGCTGGATGAACCGACCTCGGGTTTGGACCCCAATCAGATTTTGGAGATTCGTCAGCTCATTCAGGAGATTGGTGAAAATCATACGGTATTGCTCAGCACGCATATTTTGCCTGAGGTGGATGCTTTGTGCAATCGGGTTCTGATCATCCACGAAGGCAAACTGGTCATGGACGGGCGTCCTGACGCGCTCGGCGGTTCGATGGAAGACGGATTCAAGGTGAAGGTGGAGGTCAAAGGCAAGCGTGAGCAGGTAATGGATGTCCTACGAGCTTGGGGAAAAGTACAAGTTGAATCTTTGGCGCCTACTCTGCCTTCAGCGAATACGAAGCTGACTGTCACAGAGCAGGATTTGACTGGATTGTTGCTTACAGGAGCTTCTGATGAGGATTTTCGCGAAGAACTGTTTTTTGTGCTGTCGGATGCGAAGCTTCCGATTTTGGAAATGAAAAAAGAAAACATAAGCTTGGAAAACATCTTCCAGCAGTTAACGACCCGCGAGACGGAAGAAGGTGGGGGCAGCGATCCAGCGGTTCATGTTCTACATACCTCTAAGAATGAAGCAACGGTCAACACGGTGGATCATGGAGAAGCCTTGGCCAGCGATAACAAGGTCGATGAAGACAAGGATACAGGAGGTAAACAGTCATGAGGCGTTTGTTCGCAGTTTGTCAAAAGGAGCTGCAAGCCTATCTATGGACCCCAACGACGTATTTTGCGCTTGCGGTGTACATGTTGCTGACGGGGTTACTATTTTACACGAACTTTGTGATGTATCAGCCTAGTATTTTGGACTATCGGCTGGTACTCGGTGACACATTGTCCATGCTGGTGTTTGTTGTCCCCCTACTCACGATGCGGCTGGTTGCAGAGGAATTCAGGCAAGGTACAGATGAGCTCCTGCTTACCTCACCTGTGAGTGTAACGGAAATCATGATAGGTAAATTTTTGGCATCGCTAGGCATGTTGCTCATACTGGTGCTGTGCAGTCTGGCGTATCCGGTCGTGATGTCCTTTTATGGGTCGCTGGATTGGACGCTCGTATTTACATCCGTGATCGGCCTGTTTATGCTTGGCGCAGCCATGATGGCGATCGGCTTATTCGCATCGACGCTTTCACAGCATCAGATGATGTCCGCGGTCGTCAGTTTTATTCTCTTGCTCGTGTTCTGGATGCTGGATTCGTTTGGTGGACAAACGGGCGCATCTGCGGCGCTGCAGCAGTGGCTGGAACCTTTTTCACTAACCGCACGGTTTGACAGTTTCACCAAAGGATTGCTGAATGGAGCCGATGTGATGTACTACGTGACGGTGGCGGCGCTCTTTTTGCTATTTAGTATCCAAGTGGTTGAACGGAAACGGTGGAGGTAATGAATATGAAAAAATGGCTGGGTCATACCAATAGTATGGTACTATCGATTGCTGCTGTAGGTATTTTTATTTTATTGACGTTATTTCTGCGTTCGCTGGGAGGCTTTCAATTGGATCTGACGGCAGGCAAGCAGTATACGCTGTCTGATCAGACGTTAACGACCATTCAGGGTGTGAAGGAAAACGTACGATTGATTGCCTTTACTGTCTCCACTTCGCAGAATCAGAAGCTGAACCGGGATGTTACGGATATGCTGAATGAGTATGCCAAGCGTAACAACAAGCTTAAGGTCGAGCAATATGATTTGAATCAGGAACCGATACTGGCCAAGCAATATGGGATTACTGCAGCATCCATCGTGTTGGTGCAGGGAGAGAAGAAGCGGGTTATAGATATTGGAAGCCTATTTACACAGGCTCAGGGGAGTAGTGAAGGAGCATACCAATTTACCGGGGAAGAAAAGCTGACTAGTGGACTGCTGGCATTATCGTCTACCCGCCAAGGGAAAGTGGTTTTTCTGACAGGGCATGAGGAAATTCCTTTGTCCCAAATGACCGAATTAAGCAGCTCGCTGGCGCAAGATAATGTGAAAGCAGAGGAAGTTCAGCTCAATCAAGCGGGTAGTGTGCCCAAAGATGCGTCTGTATTGGCTATTGTCGGACCCGAACGGGATATTAGCGTGACGGAACTGAAGAGTATTCGTACGTATCTGAATGACGGTGGAAAGCTTTTTATGGCGTTAGGATTTCACCCGAACATGGGGTCTAGCTGGGAAAACCTTGACGCATTAGCGGCTGATTATGGTGTGAAAGATACTCATGCTATCGTGGTGGATCAGGAACAGACGAATACGCTTGGTCCTCTGTGGACGGTTCCCACCTTTGGCAGTCATGCGATCACCGATAAATTGGCGGCCTCTAATCTGTATCCTGTTCTTTCGCTATCTATTGCTTTGCAGGCAGGAGAACAGAAGGATTGGAAGACGACGCTATTGCTAAAATCTTCTGCAGCTAGCTATGGTGAAACGAATATTCAGGGACTGCTGAACAACGAAACGCAGAAGGATGACAAGGACCCACAGGGGCCGCTTGATCTCGGTTACGCGGTAGAAGGAAAAGACGGCAAGCCCAAAGCGGTTATTCTCGGAACGTCAGCCCTCCTAAGCGACACGGAGATTAGCACAGGAGGGAATCGAGACTTTGTGCTGAATAGTCTGAATTATGTACAGGAACACTCTGATGGACTCACTATTCGTCCTCGTCAGGAGCAGGATTTTAAGGTAGCTTATTTGACTGCTGCACAAGCGAAAACGGTATTAGCCATATCTGTCGTCGGATTGCCGCTGCTGCTTGCGGTTGTCGGAATCTTATTATGGTGGAGGCGAAGAAGTGCATGAGAAAATGGATACCCACAGTGCTGCTGTTAGTCGTATTGGGAGCGGGTATAATCTATGCCAAGAGCCAAAACTTCTTTCGTGAACAAGCTCCGGCCGCTCGCCAGCTCGTTCAGCTTACGCAAGGAGATATTACGTCTTTTGCGATCACTGGAAAGGACGGCAAGTCGGTGGAACTTGATCAACATGATGGCAAATGGAGCATGAGTAAGCCGCGATCTTACCCGTTAAATCAATATACATTAGACAATTGGCTAGCCGCGATTCAAAATGTAAAGTTGGGTGATGTCGTGGAATC
Organism: Paenibacillus sp. P2(2022); assembly: GCF_029522175.1. Lineage (NCBI taxonomy): Bacteria > Bacillati > Bacillota > Bacilli > Caryophanales > Paenibacillaceae > Paenibacillus > Paenibacillus sp. P2(2022). The sequence goes on from NZ_JAKWFI010000005.1 coordinate 211,848, forward strand.
ATCTCCCAAAGACGTAGCCAAATATGGAATCAGCGCTACCCATGACCAGGTTGAGATTAAGACCAAGAATGGTGACGTTCGCACCTTTGCCTTCGGTGATACGCTGCCTTCCGGAGACGCTGTTTATGTACTATCAGACCAAAAAGAGATAGCTTCCGTACCTATAGATACACTTTCGGGTTTGCTGCTGGATGCTGATGATTTTACAGACACAACGCCGTTTGATTGGGATGATACCAAGCTGAGCGGGATAGAGTGGGAAGGCCAGAATGCCTCATGGATGCTCCGATCCTCCGGTAACAGTGGAACTGGGGATAGTGCTTCCGCATCTTGGACGCTAAACGGAAAGTCGGTAGCGGGTGACACGGCGACTTCCCTCTCACAGCAAATCAAAAACCTGGCCAGCAATCAGGCTTTGCGCAAAGCCTCCGAGCTGAACAAGCCTGTTCACCGCTTTACGCTGAGCATATCGTTGGGAAAGGATGATCCCGAGCTGGTTTATCAGGGCTGGACACTTAAAGATGATCCAGATACCGTGTGGGTTGTACCGCCACAAAGCAACTGGGCTTATGGCCTGTCAGCATCTGACGTGAACCATGCTGAACAGAATGGTCATGACCAGGCTAAGGCTAGCCAATAATCATTACATTTATAATAGCTGAACAAAGAGGCTCCAACGGCGAATAATCGCCGCGTGGAGCTTTTTTGTGTGCGTTATTCATCAGGCTTGCTGCTTTTGGAAGAAGGGCTGTTATTGACATTTAAATCTTGGATGACCTGAATCAGCTCATGAAGTGAGAGATCCAGCTTATCCAACTTTTCCTCCATCGTGTGCAGGATGTGCCGCAATAAAATAAAACAAAGTCCAGCCGGAAAGCCTACGTTGGTAACCAGAGAAAGAGCATCATCCATCTGCAATGTATTTCCCTCCTTTTTAGCCATATATAAAGGAAGGTAAATTAAAAGAACCATATACAACTGATTGTAAAAATAGTATAATAAATAAGAACAAGTGTTCTGTTTTGGTTGTAAAACAGGATTGCAAATTACCCTATAATATGAGGATTTAGAAAAAGTCAAATCCAAAGAGAAAGGGTGATTTATATTGGAGAAATCTCAGCTAACATTGGTTGAACAATACCGCAAGAAGTTGTACCGCATTGCTTGGAGAATCCAGTATCGTGCTCGGGTACAAACCAATCATGAATTTGTAATGGAAAAGAACGAAACTGTCAGCGCCCCATCTTTTGCAGAATCTGTAAACTCTAATATGTACACACTACAGCTTATCAACTCTCTATCTTCTGAGATCGGAAAAATGATCATCTTTGACCTTTACATACTAGATAAAACCGAAGCGCAGATTGCAAAAGAGTTAAAGCTATCCCAACAGGCGGTGAATAAATGGAAAAAGAAAATGCTCAAAGAGTTATTTCGGATGCTGAGTTCGTCCAATGGCTCAAATTAGCACAACGTGGGGACCAGGAGGCCATGAGCAGGATACTTTATTTGTTCGAGGAAGACATTCAGAGGACGAGTCGGTATATACGTATGTCCCGTGAAGATGCTGTTCAAAGTATCATGGTTGATTTTATTGAAGAATTGCGGCAAGAGCTGAAGACAGAGATCTAGAAAAGTGGACATTGGATATAGTCTTGTCTATCCTTATCGGTAGGTTTAACTTATGTGACGGAGGGCTTGTATGTTTATGAGTGATAGCAGGGCTTTATTTGAAAAAAATATGAAGTTGTATCCAGTTAACCGTATTCGTTCCAATGTTATCATTCTTGTTTTATTACTGTTTGATCTGTTTTTGACTATTCCCTTAATGGGAGACCCCTACATTGCAGTTTATGTTTATGTGCTGATGCCACTGATTGTTGTGATTAATATCTGGGCTCTTGTACTGGTCATCATGCCACGCAAATTGCAGTTGAATTATGTTTTATTCCGTGGTGTATTTGGTTTGGTATGCTCTATTGGCTTCATGATCATGACACAAAAGTTTGCTTATGGTATGTTGGGTCTGGATACTCCATGGTATTTTATAAGTTCTTTTGCCGCTTATGGAATCGCTTTATACTGCTATATAAAATATCATCTGGCAAAATTCAAAGATCCTTCAACTTATAAGAAAGAACCCAAAGTGAAGAAAAAACACAAGCGAGAAGCTGTAGTAACAATGACCACATTTACCGGGGCTGGTTATTTGATAGCCAATCTTTCTCTTGGTTTTGCTACACAACAATTCGTTGCTACAGTATTGATGTGTGTTTATTCCATGCTTGCATTTGTTCTTTTTCATTTTATTATGGAGCTACATCGCTACTATTGGCTGAATAAACTGAAGAATCAGACAACGGATTGAACAGAACACAATGCATAGATTACATCGTATTATCTCTATTAAAGATGTTTGGAATGATAAATAAGCCTGCGAACGCCCATACTATAATAGGTGTTTGCAGGCTTATTAAATTGTAGTTTTATTTAGTCAACATACTTGTTACCGTCAGCATCAATATAGATGGATTGAACTGCTGTGCGGCGGTAAGGATATCCTGCTGCTGTGGTACCGTTAATTTCATACGTTACGGAATAGATGCCCGGCTTGTCCGCTTTGGAAAGCTCAATTTGCCCAGTAGGGTTAACGGTTTTTTGCTGCAACGTCAGACCTTTGGACGCTGTAGTGATTCCTTGTTGCGGATCACCATAGTATTGAACTTGGTAAGTGACTTGTGTGACGCTGGCCGGGGAATCCTGGGACTTCAGGTTTAGCCTTGGACCCACTGCATTTAGATTGTATTTAAGCTCAGGGACTTGAACGGCATGATAGCGTGCAATCAGGAGATACGCACCATGATCAGGAATAACGGCGTTCAACTTATAGATGCCTGGTTGGGGATTGGTAACTACTGCACTATGATGCCAGGCACCAGCAAAGATTTCTTCATCACGACCTGCTTTCACTTGAAGCAATTCGCTAGTACCGTCAGGTTTGGTCAGCTCAAGCTGGCTTACACGTTTATCACTGATCCAGTCCAGATCAATGGATTGGACACCATTTTCAACAGTAAGGGTTTCGGAGGCTTTTCCATTATAATCGCCACCTCGAATAAAATATGAATTATCGATCTCGTTATAGGTGGATTGTACAGCAGAAGCGGTCAGGGAAGATGCTGCTGAAAATGCCTCAGTTTCCTGATTCAATGCTGGAGTGTTCGCTTGGAGGTAAGGTAGGATCAGGGAGAAGACGTAAGAACCGGTACGAACCTTGGCATGATCCCAGGAACCGACTTTAACTACACGTCCGCCGGGAAGTTTAGCATTGTCGACTGTGACCACTCCATCATTTTTGCCGAAGGATGAGAGATAAAGTCCACCCAGTATGTAGGAAGCAGTGCCACCAGACCAGTTATCACCAGCAAACGTGAAGAACGGAATTGTAGTCGCGTTGCTGAGTGCATCGGTTTTAGTTCGGAAATACTTCATATAAGATGTTTGTAAAGTAGAGGTGCCGGGATTTTGTGAGCCGACGATATCTGCCAGCCATCCGGCCCAGCTGCTGTAGGCGAGATCTGCAAGTTGTGAGCCATGATGGGGACTGCTGAGGGTGATGACACGTTGTACATAAGGAGCTGCTCCGTTATACACGAGAGCGGTTTGAGTATCCACTCCACCTTTGCTGTGGGCGATGATGATGAGTTTTTTTCCAAAATGATTACTAATGACTTTGATTTTGTCGGCTAGAAGCTTGCCATTGTCCCACATATCCTGGGATGTGCCATTCGCATCGTACAGATTAATGCTGGCCGTCTGGTATCCAGCGTCACGGGCTTTCTGAAGCATATCGTTATTATTCTTGGTCCACACTTCGGCGCTACTGTTCAAACCATGTACAAACAATAATGCAGGCTTGGCAGGATCAACGCGATTAGGTGCTGGGCCTTCTGTCCAGCTTCCGGCGGGAGCTTTCGGTGCTTCAGGTGTAGTGGAGCCTGCAAAAGCACCGGCGGGGATAAGAGTGACGGATAACAAAAAAATGAGCATCAAAACGGTGAGCTTCTTCAAACTGTAAATCCTCCTTTTTGTAAAATTAAGTATTTCAAACTTATTATACATGCCATCTTGTGGTAAATCATCAATTGTATTTCATATTTACATTAAAATTTTATTTTTTTAGTCATTTTTTAGTCAGGATATCCCTAAGATTGATGGCGCATGCTAATCTCGTCACACATTTTATATGTATGGAGGATGAGTTCATGCCAGGAACTAAGAAGGTCATCAGTTTGACGATTTCTGCTGCTTTACTTGCCAGCATGGCTGCTTTGACAGGATGTGGGACTGCAAATCATAACGTCCGTACGAACGCTACCCGCTATAATGCGCAAAGCACGCCTAATATGGATGGTGTGAATCGTTATGGTTTAGACGGTGTAAACCGTATGGACGGTGTAAATCGTTATGGGGTAAAATCCAATGGTATGGACGGAATGTCACTGAATGAAAATGGCAACAGAACCGGACACCCAATCCGTAATCTGCAAGTCGATCGCAATTTGTCCAAACGTATATCCGAGATGCCGGATGTAAAGTCTGCGACAGTGCTGGTCGGTGAACGACATGCCTATGTAGCCGTTTCCTTGAAAGACCAAGCCAACGGAACGGGTGTCAATGCTCCAAGCATTGACGGTACTCCAAGTGCTAATAGTATTGGGGGTAACGGAAATGTACCGAGTGTGAATGGCGTGAATGGCACTAGAGGGAACCGTACTACAGGTACTACAACGCCTGGAATGACAGATAATGGAGTTACCGGGATTGGAACACCTGCACGTCGTGACGACGGTTTGTACGGAACAATGGGTACAGGCTCGTATGGTATGTTGCGTGGCTTGACGAACAACAACAATCGCACAGATAACGGCAACAACACCATCGAGGGAGCAAGAACTGCATATGAACCAAGTGATGCAGTCAAGAGTCGTATTGCTAACAAGATTAAGCAATTTGCTCCTTCCATTGAACAGGTGCATGTATCGGCTAACCCGGACTTTGTTAAACAAACCTCTGACTTTACACGCAGTGTACAAAATGGTCATCCGATCAGAGGCTTGAGCAATGAAATGGTGGATGTGATTGAACGTGTATTCCCGACTTCGGCGGCAGATACAAACCGTCCAATGCAAAATACACCAACACGTCCACAAAATAATACGCCCGCACCAATGAATCATCGCTAATTCAAACCCTTAAATGTGAATATCCAAAGAAGAGCTATCCCATCTCGGCAATTACGCTGATGGAATAGCTCTTTCTTTTGCGGGGATTATATAACTATAATGATTTGCGAACTCCTTTAATCCATATCCCTTGCAGATTTAAGTCAGCATCCAGCAACAAGACATCTGCTTGTTTACCTGCTTCAAGTGAACCTGTCCGATCAGCTATGTTCAGGGATCGAGCTGGATTCAGGCTGGCCATTTGTGATGCCTCGGGAATACTCAAGCCTACATGTTGAACGAGATAGCGGAAGCCCTCAATCATCGTTAGGGTGCTTCCTGCCAAAGTGACGCCATCCTCCAATCGTGCGACACCGTCCTGTACAATCACTGGCAAATCGCCGAGTGTATAATGACCGTCTTCCAGTCCAGTAGCAGACATGGCATCGGTGATGAGGATGAGATTATGGTCCTGCTTTAATTTGGCAAGCAGGGAAATGGCGGCAGGATGCACATGAATGCCATCTGCGATGATCTCTGCTTCAATGCGCGGATCAGCGAGTACAGCTCCCGTAGCTCCCGGCTTGCGGTGATGCAGCGGAGTCATGGCATTAAAGGTGTGGACTGCATGGTTCAGGCCCGCCGATGCTGCCTGTTCAATCTCCTCATACGTAGCATTCGTATGACCGAGCGCCGCGGTGATGCCGTGGCTACGCAACCATGTGATGAGCTCAAGGGCGCCTTTTCGTTCAGGCGCAAGTGTGACCTGGCGAACAAGGCCCGGATAGCACTGCTCCCATTCTGCCACCCAAGCGAGGTTCGGAGGCACGATATGTTCCGGGTTTTGTGCTCCTGCCCAGTTCGGACTAATGAACGGTCCTTCCAGATGCACCCCCTCCAACTGAGCATGGGGCATGGGAAGTGCCATGTATGTGTGAACTTCTCTTAATACCTGATCAATTCGTTCCTTGGGCGCGGTCATCGTGGTAGCCAGCATAGCCGTCGTTCCTTGCGAACTGTGAAAGGAGGTGATGACATCCAGCACCCTCGAATCTGAGTCCATAAAGTCCTCACCGTTGCCGCCGTGAACATGAATATCGATAAAGCCTGGTAGCAGGTAACCCCCTTCCAGACGAACAATATTCGCCGCTTGTGTGGCACCTTCTTCCGGATTGCCCAAGACCACTGAGGTCCAATCCACGGGCAAATCCTCCTCAGAACCAATGTATACGATGGATTGCCCCTCAATGATGACAACTCCGTTGTCGATGATGTCTTTCCCAACGACGACTTGACCATACAATAGCTGCGGTATGTTACCGTTCAGTTCATCTGACTTCATTTGAACCATCCTCCTGCTTCCTGATCCAATAAAATAAGCACATCGGGGTGACATTGCAGCAGGGAAGCCGGACACTCCGTTGTGACGGGGCCAGTTAAAGCCTGCCTTATAATGTCGGCCTTCTCTGCGCCAAAGGCCACCAGCATAATTTGCTTCGCCTTCAGAATGGTGCCAACTCCCATCGTCACTGCTTGTCTGGGGACTGCATCTATATCACCAAAAAATCGGGCGTTCGCTGAGCGCGTTCTTTCTTTCAAATCTACAACATGTGTGGCTCCGGTCAAGCTGTGACCGGGTTCGTTAAAGCCGATATGACCGTTATGACCAATGCCAAGCAATTGGAGATCCACAGGTCCATGATCCAAAATGGCCTGCTCGTGTGCTGCACATTCTGCTGTGAGATCTAGTGCATCCCCGTTAGGGACGCGTGTATGAGATATGGGAATGTCGATATGCTGAAACAAGTGCTCATTCATAAAGCTGCGATAGCTCTGCGGATGTTCTGGGGTAAGGCCAACGTATTCATCAAGATTGACGGAATAGGCGTGTGCAAAGCTCACCTGTCCCTTGCGGTACATATCTGCAAGATGTCGGTAAATGCCTATCGGCGTACTACCGGTGGCCAAGCCCAGCATAGCTTGTGGTTTGGACAGCAGCAAGCTGGCGATCACAGTGGCAGCAGTAGCGTTCAGGTCTTCACGGCTGTTCAAAATGCGAATGTTCATCTTTAGTGACCCCCTGGTTGTTTTTTGAGCTTACTCACTTGTTGATATGAACCTTCCAATCTCGGAATATATTTGTCAAAATTAGCGCTCACCATACCTGTAAACAGGATATCTATAATATGAAGCTGGGCGATGCGGGAGGCCATGTCTCCACGTCGCATTCCTTCCTCCAACGAAGAGGAAAATAGCGCAATATCCGCAAGGCTTGCCAGCGTATTGTTTCCGAAGGAGGTCAGGGATAATGTTTTAGCACCTTGTTCCTTTGCACAGCGGAGAGCCGCAATCGTCTCCTGGGTTTCTCCTGAATAAGAGACGGCAAAGGCTACATCCTCCGCTCCGAGCGAGGAGGCAGAGGTGATCTGCATGTGAAAATCCGCGAAGGCAGTGCTATTCTTGCCAATACGGATTAGCTTCTGGTAAAAATCCTGCGCCACAATCGAGGATGTCGCCATCCCATAGAGATCAATACGGCTTGTGGCTGACAGCCATGCAATGGCCTGCTCCAGCTTGTCGAAATCCAGCAGCCGGGTCGTGTCCGCGATGGAGGCCGTATGGTTTGCCTGAATAGCTTGCACGATGCGGGAAAGTGAATTTCCAGCCACAATGTCCTGGTAGGATTCTTCACCTGTAAGGTTGGAATGGGACAACTCGGCGGCCAGCTTCATTTTGAAATCGGGATACCCTTTAAAATGGAGTGATTTACAAAACCGTGTAACGGTTGCGGCACTCACACCACAACGCTCTGACAGTTCCCGAATACCCAGGTGCAGCACATTCTCCGGGGCTTGCAGGATAGATTCCGCCAGCTTACGCTCTTGTACGGGCAACTGCTCCAGTCGATGGGATAATGTATGAAGAATGGGGGACATGGGCTGTGCTCCTTTAGCTATATAATGCTTTTATGAAAAAAAGTATCGTTTAATTCAATAAAATAAAGAAAAATATTTTCGTGTATATTGTAAAATAATTACGCTCTTCATACAAGAGGAGAGAGGCTGATCGCTTTCAAGTGTAGCTTCTATAAAATGAATAATGAATGCAGAAAAATTTGTAGAAGTAATCATACATTAATTTACATCTTGCGACTTTTACTTACAAAACAACCTATTGACTTGTCTCTTCAATGGAGGAGTATAATTGAATATAGTTCCAAGCAAGGAAATTTTCTAGGAGCTTTTTAGACGGCATCGTTGGACGGAAGAGTAGTATCTCATTCACAAGGAGGAGTTTGCTATGCAAAGCCAAGTGATTGAAATGATCAGCGCGGTCAAGGAAGATCCTGAATTGGTCGCTAAGCTGGATGGACATTCGGACATTATTCATGATGCAGGACTAGATTCGTTGCAATTGGTTCATTTCATGCTGCAAGTGGAGGATGCATTTGATGTGGAGATTGATTTTGACTCCTTTGAGTTGGAACATCTCCGTTCAGTAGATGCGTTTTGCAGTTACATTCAAGAAATGAGCGATGCGGAGCAAGTGCCGCACCCGGAAGGTATGGAGACAGTCTGAACGCAGGGTAGACTTTGCCTGAAAATCCATTAAACGAGGTGTTAGCATGCAGCCCAAAAGCAATGTGCTGATTGATGAGAAGGCTTTCAAGCTCATCAAGCGTAACCTGAAAAACGCTTCCGTGTCTTATCGTAACGCAACACAGGACCCTGCTTTCAAAACGGACATGCCCCAGACGATCGGTATTAAGCTGACCAACCGTTGCAACTTAAGATGCACGCACTGCTTTGAATGGAACGAGGAAGGCTATCATCACCAGATGGATAAAGAAGAACAGAATATGGATCTTGCCCCGGACATGCTCCGGCAGATATTGAGCGAAACGAAGGAGGTTAAGTCCCGACTGTACATGTGGGGTGGTGAACCGATGTTTCACCGGCGCTTTGATGAAATTTTGGACGTGCTGGCGGAAGATCGGCGTGAAATGACCTTTTGTACAAATGGACTACTCATTGATAAATATTTGGACCGGATTTTGGACTTGTCTGAAAATCTGGAATTGTTAATAGCGATTGAAGGTTTTGAAAGAGAACACGATTTAATACGCGGTAAAGGCACCTTTCAAAAAACAATGCGGCAGATGGATAAGCTGATTGAACTTCGCGATCAGGGATTGTACAAGGGACGGGTAACTGTCCATGCGGTCATTAACGATAACATGATCGGACGGATGTACGAATTTCTGCAAATGTTGGAGGACAAGAGGCTGGATCTGGTGCTGCTGACGTTCCCCTGGTACATTTCCAAAGAAACCTCCTTTAAAATGGATGAATATTTTACACGTAATTTCTCCTGGCTCCGACAACTTGAAGAAAAAAATATTAGTAGCTGGCATGCTTTCAAATATAAAATCAACCCGGCTAACATTGACCCTCTGATGCAGGAATTACAGCGGATCAATGAGCGGGTATGGAACATTCGCGTGCGCTATCAGCCCGGCTTGGATTATGAGGAAATTGATAAATTTATACATGGCGAGGAAATGGTCAGCCGTTGTTCCAATCATTGCTTGGCGCTCACCTCCAGAACAGATATTTTACCAGACGGAAAGGTTATGCCTTGCAAATTTTTCAGTGAGTTCACAATTGGAAGTTTGCGTGAGCACAGTCTGAAGGAAATATGGAATTCGGATGCGTATGAAAAAACCCGTCAAAAGATTAACCATGAAGGATTGACGCCGGTGTGCTCCAAATGCAGTGTACTGTATCTGCACGGGGCAGGCTCTCTGAAATACATTTAGTTTCCTATGGATCTCCTATGGATATTGTTTGCTACTAGATGGAAGAGAGAGGGATGATGACAAGACGTGACGACTAAAACGATTAACCTTGTGGAAGCACTTGCTCATGAACGGGATCATGGGGTCCTGATTTGGCTGTTTAATATCGGCGCAGAGCAAGTGTGGCATCCATCCCCCCGGAAGGGGGGCATGGTAGACCGGGATGAACAGCAGGTTGTAAACCGGATGGAGGAAATGAATCTCCTGCTATGCCGAAGTCAGGATGTCATTGTACTCCGTGAACAGCCGGATGAGGCATTTCTGGACATGCTTCAGCGGTTAGGCTTCAGCCTGCCGCGTATTGAGGTACCAGAGCCCTCTGATCCGCTAACGCCGATTTCAGAGCTGGTACTGGCGGATGACGCGCTTTTGGCACGATTACGCGCGGTTGCGGATGCAGGCCATAGCAGCGGTGGTACCAAAGCATGGCTCGTACCCTATGCGGTCACACCGCAGGAGGAAGCGATTGCGGAGCGTTGCGGGCTGGAGCTGATCGGCGCTCCATCTGCGGTGTGCGCCCAGGTGAATGATAAAATATTTAGCCGTCTGACCGCACAAAAGCTTGGTTTTGCTGTCAGCGAAGGCGCTGTGTGTGCAGATGAAGCGGCAATTCGCAGAGAATGTGAGAGATTGGCTGGCTTATCGGACGAGCCCGTGAAGCTGATTATTAAGCAGCCGCACGGTGCCTCGGGACAAGGCATGTATATGCTGGACGAGCTGTCCAAGCTGGATACACTGCTGAGTGTGATGAGACGCTTCGGCGGCTCGTCATCGTCTTCTGGCGGCTGGCTGGTGGAGCGCTGGCACAATAAGCAAATGGATCTGAACTACCAGCTCTGCATTGACGAGGGCGGTGGGGTGACGATGTTTTCACTAAAAAGGCAAAACGTAGACGGCACAGTCTATATCGGGTCCCAGGTTCCCGCTGATATTGGCGAAACGCTGGAGGAAGAAGTGAGACGATGCGCCTATCAGTTGGGAACGTATCTCTATTCCATCGGGTATACGGGAATGGCTTCCATTGACGGTTTTGTTGACGAAGATGGTTTGCTGGTTCCAGTGATCGAGATTAACGGCAGATTTACCCTGTCTACTTACATCTCGTTCCTGTCCTCTGTCTTGGGAGAACAGCATAAGACCTTGTCCCGTTATTATCGCAACGTGACCACTACACCTCTCACCTACAGCCGTTTGTGCGGGTTGCTGGCGGAGGAAGGCTTGTTATATACACCCGAGCGACCTGAAGGGGTGTTTGTTTATACGGCGGGCACTTTGTCTGGTATTCCTGTGAAACGGGGCTATGTGAACCGGATTTTTACACTTATTTTGGCAGACAGTTGGCAGGAAGCTGATGCTTATGCGCACAAATTGGAAGGTATCATTGCTGGATTAGGATGCTCATAAATTAGGAGGGAATCGAGAATGAAAACAGACGTATACCATGTAGTACCTTTACTGGAAAAGGTTTTGAAGCTGGCTCCCGGCGAGCTGGAACAGCTCACTCCGGATCAGGATCTGCGAACCTTGGGGCTGAATTCCTTATCTGCTGTTGAATTAATTGTTGAATTAGAAAATGAGCTTGATATTACGATGGAGGACGACGATTTGGTGCTGGAGCATCTGTCTACATTGCAAGGCATTGAGCGTCTGCTGGGCAAATATGCATAAGGGCGCTGAACAGACAAGACCTAGGCCGCAATCCGATATGGGGACTCATCATGATTCCATAGTTGACCATAGTGCAGAAGAAATCGCAAACGCTCTCCCAGGGAAACATTGCGTATATTCTTCCCTGCGTACTTCATTGCGGAGGTATGGGGTGAACATGGCGGAAGCTGAGCTGTTCATGCTGTGTGGGAGTATGTGCGCAGAGTATGGTGGAGATTTGAAGCGCTTCGGGCCGGAGAAATATCCGGAGCAGCTTCAAGAAATGGCCGCCAGTGGCGGACCGGTTATTCGGGTAGAACCGTGGATCGAAGGAGTCAGCAATGAAACCGACCTGTTGCAGGTGCTCACATCCGGCTATGGTACGATGCTGCATACGTCCAGCACCGCTTTAACCTATCACGACGTATATGTGAAAAATTACCCAAGGGGCCATGTGATTGAGTTGTGCGGATTGGACTTGCAAGAACGGACGGCACAGGTGAATGATAGCTTCCTGCTCGATTCCTCGGGACATGCGATGACTTATGTGGGCTCAGCCCGGCTCGACGACCTCATGCAGGGCATTATTGAGTATGCATGGCTAGTGGAGCAGCCTGTCCCGCTTTCGCCAAGGGAGCTGCATGCTGCGTGTGCTTACCATATTCGTCAGTATGTGACGGGTGAGAAAGTTGCAACAGACCAACTGGTCAAGCGGGGAGATGCAGGTTACCGGGCATTTGTCGATGACTTCCATCTGTTAGAAGACATGGAGGATCAGGAGTTTCGGACGTACTGTCATGAAATCTATTACAATCTGCGATTGGGCAGCGCTCTTCATTTGACAGATTATACAGCTGATTATTGCCGGCTGCATCAAGATACGCTTGGGCCGCAAACCCAGCATGTCATTGAATTGGCGCAGGAACTTCACAGGGATTGGCACAAGCTTAATCTGCATATTTACAAAACAGGACTCCAACTGCGCAAGCATCGGATGCCTGAGATTACAGAGCGGGCTCTGCAATTGATTGAAAGACAGCGCCATATGCTGGAGGAATTGATGATTTTAGCTGAGCAAGCAGCCGAGTAGTCTAAGCATTCGGCTATATCAGGCATGTTCATCCAGGTATCACGCACAGAGGAAAGAGGAGGGGAATTCATTGCCGTCCATTACATTAAACCAATTGTCGAAAACGTTTACGTACTACAAAAAGGAGCCGGGCGTGCGCAAATCGTTACAAAATTTGTTTAAGCGTGAACAGCTGACCAAAAAGGCTGTGCAGGATGTTAGCTTTAGCATTGAGGAAGGTGAGATTGTCGGATTTCTTGGCCCAAACGGGGCGGGCAAAACAACGACGCTCAAAATGCTGTCCGGCATTCTCCATCCCACAGACGGGGAGGCATCGGTACTCGGCTTTACCCCGTGGAAGCGCCAAAAGGAGTTTAAACGTCAGTTTTCCATCGTAATGGGACAGAAAAACCAGCTCTGGTGGGATTTGCCTGCAAGCGAGTCGTTCGAGCTGAACAAGCTTATCTACGAAATCGATGATAACCGTTATAAAGAGGCGCTGGATGAGCTGGTCACTCTGCTTGGGGTGGAGGAGCAGCTTCATGTGCAGGTGCGGCGACTATCGCTCGGCGAGCGTATGAAAATGGAACTAATCGCCGCGCTGCTGCATCGCCCACGCGTCATTTTACTGGATGAGCCGACCATCGGATTGGACCTTGTTTCTCAGCGGCGGATTCGGGAGTTTTTCAAAGCTTATAATCGCACACACCGGACGACCATTTTGCTGACAAGCCACTACATGAAGGACATTGAGGATTTATGCACTAGGTCCATCATTATCAGTGGGGGCAGATTGGTGTATGACGGAGACTTGCACAAGGTGAATGAGGTCATGGGTGCTCGTAAACTGCTCAAGGTTCGACTGGAGACCCCTGTATCCAACCTGACGTTGGCGGGGCTCGGCAAGCTTCGCTCCAACTCGGAGCTGGAGGCGGTATTTGAGCTGGACGCAGAAGATACGTTGACTTGGTCCAAAAAGATTTTGGATGCACTGCCTGTCGTTGATTTTACGATTGAGGACGTCCCGCTGGAAGAGGGGATAGCCAATTTGTATGATGGGGGCAGGCTGGCCGATGCGAAATAACAAATATGTGAAGGTGCTCCAGCTTGGTATGCAAAACGAAATGGAGTATCGAGCCAATTATTGGCTACAAATGGCGGGATTTATGCTACCGATCATGACACAAATTTTTCTCTGGCTTGCGGTATTCGGTTCTTCAGGACAAGCAAGAGTGGTGGACTATTCTCTGCCGGAAATGCTGGTGTATGTGGTTATGGCGGGAGTAACTGGAAAACTGATTGCTACAGGCTTTGAATACGAAATTGCTACAGATATCAAGGAAGGTGGACTGGCAAAATTCATGGTACAGCCTGTACATTATTTTGCCTACCGTTTTTGCCGGTTTATTGGAGGCAAAGTCATACAGTCCGCAGTTGTGCTGCTGGCGGCTGCTATTTTGCTGTTATGCCTTAGCCTGGAAGGACAAATTAGCTTCGAGCTATCGTACATCCTGCTTTACATATTGGCGTTGCCGGGAGCACTTGTGCTTAATTTTGTGGTCTATTATGCGCTGAGTGGCATAGCTTTTTGGATGACAGAATCGGCGGGACTTTTTTATACGGTGTCGCTTGTCATTTATGTAGCTAGCGGTACTGTGTTTCCGCTGACGATTTTTGGAGATGCGTTGGCCCGTTTGTTCAGTCTGCTGCCGTTCAGCTATACCGTATTTTTTCCGGTGAATGCGTTGACGGGCAAGCTGACTGTGCTGGAAGCCGCTGAAGGCATTGGCGTGCAATGGATCTGGATTGCAGTGCTGGCGGCCGTATCGCGCTGGGTGTGGCAAGCCGGAGTCAAACGCTTTGTCTCGGTGGGAGGTTAACATGAAAAATGTTTTTCGAAACGTTGGACGTTACCTCAGACTGTACTGGAAATTTGTCCAGTTTTCCGTCATGTCGCAAATGGAATACCGCACTAATTTTATAAGTGCATGCCTGGTTGAAACCGCTTATTTGTTTATCAAGTTGCTATACGCATCGCTTCCATATCGCGCTGGGACGGACATTAACGGCTGGTCTCCCGATGCCATGCTCTTATATATCGGCGTGTTTACGATGATGAGCGGATTTTATAGTGGATTATTTTACAGTAATTTTACAAGCCTGCCTGACAAAATTCGCACTGGCTCACTGGACGTGCTCATGACCAAACCAGTATCGCTGCAATTTATGGTGACACTGCGTCAATTTGAACTGGGCTATACTGTGCCGAATGTCGTGGGCGGTGGAATCATGACAGGCATTGGCTGGTATCATCTGGGGTTGCCATTTGATGTAGAAACCGTGGGAGGATTTGCTGTGCTGCTCGGATGTGGAGTGCTTACGGCATACTCCGTGTTTTTGCTGCCCCAATTGCTGGCCTTCTGGATTATCCGCACGAACGGTGTTACAGAGCTGTCCAACAGCATTTTCGAGACAAACTACGTGCCGATGGCCGTATACAGTAACCTGATTCAGCGTATTGGCTTGTTTGTGCTTCCGGTGTTTGTCATATGTAATTTTCCGCCCATGTTCATTCTCGGTAAAATGCAACCCGGTTTGATGCTATGGGCCTTTCTCGCACCTCTCTGGCTGCTGGCGATTATCCGCTTGATATGGCAGTTTGCTCTACGTGATTATACGAGCGCGAGCCAGTAGCGCTACCGTGTAGTAGGTTCATAATGAAGCAGGAAAGGAAGCGAATCATATGAATGCGATACCGAACCAGCGTCATTTATATATGGGCACGTTCGAAGCGGAGGCTTACTGGCGAGATACCGAGCTAGCTTCCCTACCCGCCCTGCCTGACCGGGCTTCTTCGGCCATAGTAGCAGCTATGGATGAATTGCTTTTTAGCTTTTGCCAGCCGGGAGACGCCTTATTGACACGTTATGCCATTTCACCTGTGCACCGTCAGTATATCGCGCAGCTAGGCTTTCATCCGGCTGTAAACGAACGGGATTTGACTGACGGAATGGAACAGGCGGGCAATGTGTCGGCCGCATCCGTTTTTGAGCTGCTGAGCAGTCGCAAGACGGATGCCGATGAAGGTTTTCCTCAGTTGGAGGGCTGTGTGCTTAGTCCATTTGCGGGGTTGCCGCATGTGGAGGAGGCCGCACGTGCTTGGGGAATTACATTGCATCAGCCACCGCTGGAAACGATTCGCAAGGTAAATGCCAAAACCTATTCCTCTGAGCTAAAACGCAATCTAGGTCTGCGCAATCCAGGCCATATTGTGACTTCGTTTGCGGATGTCGCTGAAGCAGGACGTAAACTGCTGCGGGATGGAAGCTTTTTAATCAAGGATGATTTTGGCGTATCGGGCAAAGGCAATCTACACATTACCTCGACACAAATGCTGGACCGGGTCGTATCGTATTTGCGTGGACAGGAGCGTAAAGGCAAACGGGTACTGTTCCTGTTGGAGCCTTTTCTGGAGAAAGAGCAGGATTTTTCATGCCAATTCACGATTAGCGATGATGGACGTGTCGACATTATATCTGTGCAATGGCTGGCTAATACTCAATTCGCCTATCGGGAATCCCTATCGCCAGACAAGGCTTTTATGGAACGTTTGGAGCGCGACGGCTATTTTAGCTTGATGCAGGACGTGGGGCAGCAATTGTATCGGGATGGATATTATGGCGATGTTTGTATTGACTCCATGACACTTCGCGGCGGGAAGCTGGAGCCCATTATCGAAATTAATGCCAGAAAGTCGATGAGTTTGATCAAGCATCAGCTCGATACCTATCTGGCCGGGAAAAATATGCATGGCACGTTGACGAATTATTCGCTGTCCCATGATGGGAGTCTATCCTATGAAGAACTGCTGGAAGGGCTGAAAGGCGAGGGATTGCTATTCACAGGTGAGCGTGAGGAAGGTGTCATGCCTCTGGGAGCCAATACGTTATATGTAAACACAGGTGGACGAGACGGTGAGAACAAGACTGCAGGTCATACAACCACGCCAAGCAGAAACACAACCGGGCGCGGAGGCAGATCATCTGCCAAGCAGGTTCGCGTAAGTGGAATTGGAGCCAGCGATGGCGGACCAGAAGGGAACGGCATGAGTCAGCCTGATTTGAATGGTAAACAAGAAGCTGACGGAAATGAACGGGCACGAGGCAAAGGCCGGCTTTATTTGGAACTGGTTGCTGCGAGCGATGAGGAAAAAATGCGATTGACTACCAAGCTGGAGCGTTTTTTGGCAGAGCGACATTTTACAGTGCTGAATTAAACGGGAGGCGTATAAGCATGCGTAAGAGTACGGAGAAGCTTATGAAGGTAACGATTTTGTGTTCCGGTTTCGGATTGGGCTTTTATACCCCTGGCTTGCTGCTGCAAGCAGGTCTTCGCAAGCTGGGCATGGATACGGCGATCCATGTATTTGAAAATGTACTGCCAGAATCGGCCCGTCTCAAGGTCGACAAAAGTCGGAAAGCTTACCATGACAATTTTGCAGTGGCCTTAATGTCGCAAAAGGTTCCGCAGGATATGCGTCATTCACTGGACCCCGCAGCGATGGAAGTACTGCTGAACCAATGGATAGAAGAGGATCGGCGGTATTTTATATGCTTATCCGGTCATTGGATGTATGTACTGGAGGAGTATCGCAGGCGCAGAGAGCCGGAGTCGGTGTATGTGGACATCGTGTATATGGATTCGACACCTTCTCCTTCTTGGAAAAATCTAGCCAAGCATCATCCGCATTTTGCTGATGGCTGTGGAGAAACGACCCTGTTTGAAAATGATAAAAATAGAGTCAGCCACTATATTGACATCCCAGCAGTGGAGCATATCCCTTTTGAAGCACGGCAATCCCGCTTATTCGTACATGGCGGCGGTTGGGGGATGGGCACCTACCGTGAGAAGGTTGGACGGTTGGCAGAAGCGGGCTGGGAACTGGATCTGCTGCTGTATGATCAGGATCAGCCAGATGAACAGCGGGACAGTATACGCTATTTTCGGATGGACCCGCAATGGAGAACATGGCAACGAAATGAAGCCGGGGAGCATACATTTCCACCTTTCGGAGAGGTGAAAATGGGTGAGGAAACGGTGTATCAGGTCGGACCGGATTACCATTGCATGCTGGACCGAGCATGTCATGCCCAGGCCATTGTCAGCAAGCCCGGTGGCGGCAGCCTGACCGATTCGTTCGCTACAGCTACTCCGTTGATTATGCTGGAGCCGTTTGGTGTGCATGAGAAGCATAATGCGGATCTATGGGAACGTCTGGGGTTAGGCATGCGCTACGAGACGTGGATTGGAACCTATGGCGCCAGTGCTCAGATTCTGGAGGAAATGCATCGGAGGATCGTAGAGCTGCGCAGTCGGACGCCGCGTTATATAGAGTCCTATGTGAAGAGCATTCAAGTGCCATCAGGAATGGAGCAGGGATCATGAACGCGGCCGCGGCTGCGCAAGAACCTGCGATGCCAGATATTCGCTTTGGGATCATTGGCTGTTCTGCCATTGCCCCTCGTGCGTTGCTGGAACCGATCCGACATGTTGCAGGAGCACGCGTGACCGCGCTTGCGAACCGTACGGTTGCCAAGGCGGAAGAAATGGCAGAGCGTTATGGAGTCAATGTCGTTTATCAACATGCTGAGGATATGTTAAAAGACCCAGACATCGACGCTGTATATATTGCGCTCAGCAACGATTTACATGCTGAGTGGATTGGCAGAGCCTTACAAGCTCATAAGCACGTGCTGGTGGAAAAACCGTTATGCCTGAATACGGCTGATCTGGCTCCTTTGGCAGCTATCGTCGACCAGTGCAACGCTTATCTGCTGGAGGGAGTCATGGTGCAGCATCATCCCTGGCAACGTGAGCTGCGCAGAATCGTAGAATCGGGTCGCTATGGTCGCTTATGCTCCATAGAGACGAGTCTATGCATTCCGGCAAAAGAAGGGCATGCGGACAATTACCGATCCCGACCGGAGCAAGGCGGGGGCTGCTTTTGGGATCTGGGTGTGTACTGGCTCCAATTGCTTCAGGCCGTCGTTGGATTGGAGCAGGCGGAATTCCACAGTCAATCGGATTTCGATGGCCCCCATGGCTGTGACTGGACATTTCGTGCACAAGCCCGTTACCCAAGCGGACTAGAGGCATCTGCCCTCTTCTCATTTGAGCGACCTTATCGCTGTGCTCATGTACTGACCTTTGATTCGGCAGTAGTCACCTTAAAGGATTGCTTTCGGGCGAATTTAGGCTTTTATAAAATGACACTCAAGACGGAAATAAAGAAGGATATCGCGGTGAATATAACAGATACGGCAGCACAGTCCTTGTTATCACAGACATCCTCGCATAGCAAAACGGTTTTTGAGCCCATGAACTATTATGTCAATCAGTTGGATGCCTTCTGCAGCATCATCCGGGGTGAAACGGAGCCCATTCCATTTCATGAGGCTGCTGAACGCGTCAGACTGCTGGCAGCTATTCATCAAGCAGCACGCTCAGGCGAGGCGATCTATGCCATATGAGTATGATTGTGGTTTTCAATCGGTGAAATTCGAGTAATACCAAATACAGAGTATCCAAGCAAAGAAAGGAGGGATTCGGCAGATGGATCAAAAGGATCAAGTCTTACTGGAGCGATTCGGCGAGCATCCGACACCCTTTTATTATTATGATGGGGACGCGCTGCATGCTCACGTCAGCTCGTTGCTGGCCCGGTTACATCCGGCCGTGCGTGTACATTACGCGCTCAAGGCTAATGGTAACGTAGCCTTGGCTGGGTTGCTGCGCTCGTTAGGTTGCGGTGTGGAAATTGCCTCGGCTGGAGAAATGTTCGTCGCCATGGAGGCCGGGTATGCTGCGGAGGATGTGCTGTACGCTGGGCCGGGGAAAACGGTAGCCGAGCTGCGCGAGGCGATAGCCTGTGGGATCGGCTGCATCCATGTTGAATCGGTGAGAGAGCTACGTCTACTGGAGGACATTGCTGCCCAAACAGGCGTGTTTGTCAGAGCTGCGGTTCGAATTAATCCCGATAATGACCTGTCGGGAGCAACGATTAAAATGGGCGGTGTTCCGCGCCCTTTTGGAGTCGATGAAGGGCAGCTGGATCACTTTTTTAAGGTGCTGGAAGATTGCCCGCACGTATATTTTCAAGGCATTCAAGTGTATACAGGTACGCAAATGCTGAAAGCGGATCAGATTTTAGCTTCATTTGCGAATACCTTGCAGTTGGCAGAACGGGTGCAGGCTCAGTATGGTGTGGCGATGCATACGGTCAATTTGGGCGGTGGGTTTGGTGTACCTTATTTTGCTCATGAACAGCCGCTCGATATGGATCACGTCATTGACGGACTCAATGCACTCGCGGAACAGACTCGATCCAGTATGCCCGGGGTTAGGCTGATCATTGAAAGCGGCAGGTATTTGGTCGCTCAATCAGGCATGTATGTCTGCCGGGCGTTGTATACCAAGGAATCCAAGGGAGAGAAGTTTGTCGTGGCTGATGGCGGCATGAATCACTACGTCTCAGCTACCTTTCGGGGACGCCGCTTAAGGGACAATTACCCGGTGCGAATTATGCGCAGACAAGTGGGAGAAGAGGTTTCCACGGCGCTGGAGACGGTAAGCATTGTCGGTCCGCTTTGTACACCCGAGGATTGTATTGTGAAAAAAGCGGAGCTGCCCCCGATTCGCGAAGGCGATTATATTGCTTTTCCGAACGCAGGAGCCTATGGATTAAGCTACAGCCCATTATATTTTTTGGGACATGCTACTCCAGCGGAACTGCTCGATTATCGCGGGGAAGTGCATGTCATTCGTGAACACGGTGATCGCACGGACCTGCTGCACCATCAGCGTATGATTGCGTTGCCTGAGGATGTGATGTAAGTATGTAAAAACGCCAAAATCATAGGAGCCGATATCCATCGGACCTGTGATTTGGCGTTTTTTACATTTTCAGCATTGTAGTATTGACTTAACGTGCTTTGGAGCTGCGTATTTCCTGACGGACAAGCTGCCATACCATAAAGATCAGCACAAGGGCTTGTGGGACAAATGTTTCCCAAGTTGGATACATTCCCAACCAGCTAATAGAAGGAAGCGAGGACGCAGTGTGTCCCGGCAGCTTGCCTGCCACCTGAAGGGAATGAATACTTTCGCCCAGAAATCGGAATACGAGATAGTAGATCAGTATAGTGGCGGTCAGGAAAAAGGCGCGAATTGGCAACCTTACACTGAACTTGATGATCGCTAAAGCAAGGACGACCAGTATAACCGTTGCTGAGCCAATACCAATCAGCAATTGCGAGGTTTTAATGGCCGGAGCCATACCGATATAAAAAATAGCTGTCTCGGCTCCTTCACGTAGAATCGCGAGCGCAGAAACCGCAAAGAGTGACCATAGGCTGCCCCGTGCCAGCGCATTGCCCACGCTGTTTTCCACAAAGCGGTTCCACGCAGCAGCATTGGATTTGCTATGCAGCCAGTTACCGACCGTTAGCATCAGTACAACTGCTACCAGCCCGGTGACACCTTCCAACAGCTCACGCATGCTGCCCGATGCAGCAGCTGTCACCAACGAGGTGAACAGCACCGCCAGTATTCCGCTTAGCACCAGTCCTGTACCAGCTCCTGCCCATATCCATCGTCCAGCCACAGCTTCGCCGCTTTTTTTGGCATACGCGAGCAGAGCTGCGAGCACGAGAATGGCCTCCATGCCCTCGCGCAGCAAAATCAGTGCGGCATCCCATGCAGTATAAGAACGTTCCTCGGTCAACGGACGGAGCCTGTCCAGCATCTGATCAAGAGTCTGCAAGGCTTTATCCATATTCGGTGGGGAAGACAGCAGATATCCAGAAGTCTCGGTCATTTGATTTTCAATCGCAGTGTAAGACGCCGGATCGGAAATTTGTACATGTCCTTCGACAGAAGGCCATGTAGCGATAAACTGACCTACCTTGTCTGCGGCCTGCTCTGGCTGATTAGCTACAACATCTTGGCGTGCGGATTCGAGCAGGGTGACTGCATCGCCGAGGGAAGCTGTTGAACCATTCGCTGCTCCGGCAGCGGCATTGCCTGCATCTGCCCCTTGATCTGTGTTCACAAGTTTGCCCTGACTATAATCAGACAGCAGCGTCGTTAACTCCTGCATTTCCTTGAGAGCCTGTGCTTGACGTATGGGCTCTGCTTGCATAGAGATGCGAATAAGGCTGATTTTTGTTTCAAGCGAACTGTATACCGAAAAATGGTCCAGACGAATCGGGGTCTCCACCTGATACCAGGCTTTAACGATTCGGTCGTAATCCACCCGCGCAGCAGCCCAATCGCCTTTTTGCATGGCAGCCAGACTGCCCTTCGCCATAGGAAGCAGTTTTTCCGCTGCTTTAGCTCCGGCGGGAGCCGGTTGATCTCCTTCGGCAGCAGTCACAAACTCATTGACCGAGCGCGCCAGCACGGATAACGCAGCTTTCGCTGAATCCCCGCCGCCATGGGCAAGCGCCTCTTCTGCATCGGTCAGAGCTTGATCTACAGCCGCGATGTGAGCTGAATCCCCGCCATTTGCTTTGGCGGCTTCCCATAAACCACGGAATTCCTTTAGGTCCTTGGAGGCTTCCGTCCATTGGTCTTGTCCCGCCTCCACCAGTGCTCCGCCGACCACAGGCATCAGCTGATCATTAGAGACAGCTTTAGCATTTGATTGTGCGAAAGCAGCGGACCTGGAGCCGGATATGAAGGGAGTTACTGTCAGCAGCAGAGCCGCCACCAGCACAAACACCCACCCCAAGCTTTTATTGCGCCGATTCATATAAATCCCCTTCCTTGCCTGCTGCTAAAATAACGTATCCCCGATGTAGCCGCCTTGCGACACACCTGGGAAGCAGGCGAACACTGCGCTGCCTTTGTGTACAATGTATTCGTTCAGCTTGTCATTACGTGCAAGCTTCTCCTGAATGTGAACGAACTGCTTGAACAGATCACGCTGGTAGCTGATGAACAGCAGTCCGGCATCGAGCTGTCCTGTTTGTTTGTCTAATCCGCTTGAATAGGAATAAGATCTCCGCAAAATATTAATGCTCCCGTTCCCATGAGCCAATGCCACATGAGAGGTAGGGGGCGTAAGCGGCTTGCCTTCAGGGCTTGTAGCCGCCAGATCCAGCTTGTCAAACTCTTTGCTTTTGCCCAGTGGGGCACCGCTGCTGCGATGGCGTCCAAAGGTATCCTCCTGGTCACCTAATGTTGAACGATCCCATACCTCTACTCGCATACGAATACGGCGTACAGCCATATAGCTGCCGTCGCCCATCCATGCTGGTCCGTCATTGGTCTGTGTCCACACCAGCCGATTCATCTCGTCTGCCTTGGACGTGTCCGGGTTTCCCGTGCCATCTTTGAAGCCGAGCAAATTGCGCGGTGTGCTGCCCGCAGGATCAGCTTGTGCCGTCCGCTGGAAACCTTCCTGCGTCCAACGGAGTACCGCCGTTCCTCTGGCGATACGCGCCAAATTACGCAGGGCATGGAAAGCTACCTGCAAGTCATTGGCACATACCTGCACTCCGATATCACCGCCGCACCATTGCTCATCCAGGGCGTCTCCCTGAAAACGAGGCAACTCACGGAACCCGGCAGGCTTGAGCCCTGCCAGGCCATACCGTCCATCAAAAAAGGAGGGGCCCACCCCAAAAGTGATCGTCGTCCGGGACGGAGATAATCCCGCTGCCTCGCCCGTATCGGAAGGAGGGAGGTTGATATTTTCATTATCGGTGCCAAGCAGCACACCAGAAGTCATTGTAGCACTTGCTTCCGTCCAGGCCTTGAAGAGATTCCGCACCTGTTCCTTGTCGGGGGTTGTTAGATCGAAAGCGGCGAAACAGATAAAATCTTGTGCCGGAGTTACAATTCCCGCCTGATGTTTGCCGTAAAAAGGAACTACATCTTTGGTATCTGCCTCCGTCATCATGCTTTCGAGGCGTTGACTGGCTGACAGCACAGCGCCCACGCCCCCGCCGCCAAGCAGTAGACCTAATCCGCCTACCCCGGCCAGCTTCAATAGATCACGGCGTGATACAGATTTGCCTTTTCCTGATCGCTCATCATCCGCTGGCTGAGCATCCTTTTCTGTCAGATCAGACTGTTCATTACGGGATTCCGCATACTGCGACTTTTCTTGTCCTTTTTGCCGCTTAAAGCCTTTCATATCATTACACTCCTAACAATTTCCCCATTTGGGACAACGGTTCTGCCAAAGCATCAAGGTTCTGGCTTAGCTTTTTAATTTCTTCCGGTTTCAGTTTGGTATACGATACATAGCCTTCGCCGTCTTTGAAAGGAGCCAGCTCCTGCTGTAAGGCTGTAAAGCGCTCACCAATTTGTTTTTCCAACGCCGCGTCTTTTTGGTTCAGATCTGTTTTCAAAATGTCATAAATCTTTTGAGCACCTTCTACATTGGCCGCAAAGTCGTACAAGTCCGTATGAGAATAACGCTCCTCTTCACCCGTTACCTTCGAGGTAGATACTTCGTTCAGCAACTCGACTGCACCTGTTACCATCAAGCTGGCATCAATGTTAACTGTTTCTACTTTGGCACGCAGCAGCTTGGCATCACTCAGCAGGCGGTCGGAAAACTCGTCCAATCCTTTGGTGGTGTTTTCTTCCCATAATGTTTTCTCAATACGGTGAAATCCGCGCCAATCCGCTGCATCCACGTCACCGTCACGAGCGTCAATATTCGGGTCCAGATCGCCTAGTGCTTCCGCAATCGGTTCAATTCGTTCATAGTACATACGCGCTGGAGCATACAAAGCCTTGGCTTTATCCAGCTCGCCAGCTTTGACTGCGTTCGTGAATTCTTCTGTCTTTTTCACAAACGTATCACATTGCTCGGTTGCATAGGTACGGTAAGCCGCAACCGCTTGATCAAAATTGGGAGCAGTCGCCGCAGGAGTCGTGGTCTGTGTTGTTGCTCCTGTATCTTTGGATGTTGCAGCAGGCTGCTGATCCGCAGTTCCGGCTTGTCCGCAACCTGCAAACAGAATAGAAGAGACCAGCACTCCGGCCGGTACGGCATAACGTAGTTTCATAATCAATGAACACCCTTTCTGGCCAAACTGGCCCTGAACCATAGTCTGTAGCGCGATCTCTATAACGAATTATCATTTTTGATAATGATTATCAGTCGCATTTTTTCTTATCATAAGGCTGGCCTAAATGCCTGTCAATACATATTTTAGACACAAAGTTCAACTCGTCATTAAAGCTACAAGTAAGGTGCCTATGCCCATTTTTATCCGCACATTGAACCATACCTGAGCACATGACATAAAATGTGTTGACTGTATCCCTTAACCTTGTTACACCACACAAAACCCGAGCAAGGAGGGGTGAAATTGACGAAGGGTAACGACCAGAAAAACAAGTTTTTGTTAACTCACCGTGAACGTGAAGTATTTGAACTGCTCGTGCAGGACAAAACAACGCGTGACATCGCCGGACAACTATTTATTAGTGAGAAGACGGTGCGTAACCATATTTCCAACGTAATGCAGAAACTGAACGTAAAAGGTCGTTCACAGGCGGTCGTAGAATTAATCAGGCTTGGCGAATTAAAAATCTGACCTCTCGTTCCTTGCGGGGTACAAAGTCTTCTCGATGATCCTTCAACAATGAAGGGTGGTCGGGAAGGCTTTTGTTTTGATCATGCTGAGGATATGACGAAAAAAACGATTAAACCGCTGAAATATGTGGGAATTTGTGTATAAGTGGTGTACTATATAGATAAGGAAGAAAATACCATGCGTTTTCCAATAAGTTATATGAATAATTGAGGTGGAAGCTGTACCACAAAGTTGTATTTAGATAGAAATGCATCTGGTGATAGTCTAAGAATGAAATACAAATTAGCATGACGACAGGATGGAAGTTGAATCGGGTTTTTGCTTAGGACTACCTGTGGTATATTCTTGATCGGAGGTGAACGATAAGACATATGACACCCAACCAACACTCAATGACTTACACGCTGAACAGCGGTATAAAGGGAACAGTCGACCTATCCAGTAAACAGGTGCAGGAATGGATTAAAGCATATCGAATCGGCAGCAAATTTGTAACAGTTGTGGGCAAACAATATTTTGGTTTAAACCCTGAGTTGGTAGCAGATTTCAAGGTACATAATGAATACTCGGAGCAGAGAGAACACATATCCATGATACAGCCTGTAATGGAACGTAAAGCTGTAGATCTGGACCCACTGGTAGAAGCGTATAGTCAGTATAAAACATTAATTCAGGTAGAATGTAAATGTGGTGCTTCCTACATAGAAGAATCACCTCATAAGAGAACCAAGTGGTCATGCAAGGAATGCAACAATATTGTGTTCCTGGATCGTAAAAAGGGCATGGTGGATACGAATACAGGCAAGGCCTGGTACATGACCAACAAATACTATGTAGAAAGACAAAGCAACTGACAGATTGTCAGTTGCTTTTCTAACAGACTCGCACGCGTCTTTATATGCTTTTCACCATATATTAAATCCATACTTGGAAATGCTACTATATCTTTTGCCAAATAATAAAATTGATGTTTTGTACGCTTTGTAGTACATTATCAAGTGTATTATAAGGAGGCTTCTCATGTACGGACATAGACAAGATGATACTTTATACATCATGACTTACACATTAAATAGTGGTATCAAGGGCACGGTGCCTTTGTCTAATCAACAGATACAGGAATGGCTTGAGTGTTACAGAATCGGCAAGAAATTTGTAACCGAGATTGGCAAAGAGTACTTTGGACTGCATGCGGAACTGGTGGCTGACTTTAAAGTGCACAATCAGTATTCAAGCTATCAGGAGGTCATTATCCCGATTCAACAGCCGGATACTGGCTTAAGAGAGCTGTCTCAAGCTTACAAATCAACAGAAACCTTAATTAAAGTAGATTGCAAATGTGGTACATCGTATGTAACAGAATCCCCCTTCAAGCGGACCAAGTGGTACTGCACCAAATGCCGGGAGATTGTTTTTCTCGACAACAAAAAGGGAATGGTTGATACTTCTAGAGGCAAGGCTCATTATATGACCAATAAGTATTTTGTGGAACGGGAAACAACTGGCGTATAAGCCGGTTGTTTTTTTGTTCATAAGGTTTGTATACGTTCTGATTTTTTAAAACCGATTGCGCTACAGTGAAAAAGGGGAAAGATAAACCTTAAAATAAACGATAGTCAGGTGGTGAACGTCATCCGGGAAAATCGTACGAATGGTGCAAGAAACCGCATCAGCACGAACAATGTGTACATAAACGAAACGCTTCATTTGGAACAAATCATAAGTGACCTGCGTGTGATGGGCTATGTTGCCTTTCATCATCAGCCGCAAATTGCAGGTGAGCCTTATGAGCTGGATGAGTTAAAAAAGCAATTACTGTTGTTTTTTCAACAGCACCATGTATTGTGGATTGAGCTTGATCCGCTAACGCAATATGTGGTGGTGAATAACATGGGGAAGGCCACCGTGCTGAAACTCATTGGCCGGAAAATAAATCCGCTACGTGATCGGAGAGCGAACGCTGCTTTGGCGGGGCAGCCACTGCATGAGCTGGATCGGGAGATAGAACGGCTGAATCGGCTGGTTCACCTGTTGCGCTACACTCGTTTTCCTTAAGCGACGGCATTAACGAAAAAAAGCATTCACGAGCATGCGTAATCACATGCTGTGAATGCTTTTTGGTATGTTATTTTTTACCGCATAAGATGAGTAAATCTACGGTGACATACGGTAAATCTATTTCCTGCATTCGCTGCCAGTCTGCTTCCGTAGCTCCCCACGATAAGGGAGTCATATGGAGCAAAGGCTCCACAAGGTCGGCATTTAGCATAAAGCGATAGGTTACTCGTTCGGCGGATAGAAGATTAAAGCTATCTTTAAACCGGCTTAATATATTGTCATTTGAATAAGTTGGCTTTTTCTGTTCATACAAGCATCTCAATTCCTGAAGATAATATGGTTCGGGAATGACCTTTAGAATGCAGCCATCCTCCGAAAGAATCCTTTTAAATTCAGCATAATTGGAAGGGGATAAAATATTGAGTATACCGTCAAATTGTTGATTTGCAAATGGGCAATGAGCCAAATCGGCAACACACCAGAGGGCATGAGGATATGCTTTGGCTGCGGCCACAATACCTTCTTTAGACAGGTCCATACCTACGCTTGTAAGCTCGGTGATTCCCTTCCAGGTAAGCTTATCCTGAA
Organism: Paenibacillus sp. P2(2022); assembly: GCF_029522175.1. Taxonomy (NCBI): domain Bacteria; kingdom Bacillati; phylum Bacillota; class Bacilli; order Caryophanales; family Paenibacillaceae; genus Paenibacillus; species Paenibacillus sp. P2(2022). The sequence continues at coordinate 239,910 of NZ_JAKWFI010000005.1, forward strand.
TGTGGCTCGAAGGGGAACCTTCCCCGCAACCTGCATCCAGCAAGTACAGATGTGATTTTTGATCGTACAGGGGTTTCATAAACTTCATCATCGTGCAGCTTATGGCTTCATTTAAAGGATCAAAAAATCCGCTATTGCACATCATTCTTCTGGAGTTAAATAGTTGTTTATCATATTTGGTTTTATGGGATCGGGCGGATAAATGTAAATACCCGTGTTTTGAAAGATCATAGCAATGCTGATTCATACATAGGAGGCTTTTACCTTCCACCATACGCATGGGTTGAGAACATACAGGACAACTAAAAAGATGTTGATGCTTCCTGATCAGGCTAGCCTTCATCTCGTGTTTATTCCATTTGGACATAGAAAAGCACCTCGTTCATTCGTATTGGGTGAATGAAAAAAGGCACAGCCAAATAAACCCAACCCATTTTTCGAAAAAATGATTGAGTTTTCATGAACTGTACCTCACATTACCGTAAACGAATGAACTGAATAATCATATTGTGCAGCGCTCCTCTAAAAAAATAGAAAGGGCTTTCGCCCTCTCTATTGTAACTTAGCCATTAGAAGTTGTCATATGCTTACACAGATTTCAAAAACTCCACAATCGTCAGCAGACCCTTGTCGAAATTCTCCAAATTAAAATGCTCGTTTGGTGCATGCAGGTTTTCATCTGGCAAGCCGAAGCCCATCAATACAACTGGAGCACTCAGCACACGGGAGAAGGTTTCCACGATCGGAATGGAGCCTCCATCCTTGGTAAAGAGGGCACGTACACCGTATACCTTCTCAAAGGCATCCGCTGCTGCTTGTAAAAACGCATGTGACGGGTCGATGTTAAAGGCGTTCGCTTTCTCACCTTGTTGAATATCCAGAGTAGCTCCTGTCTGAACGTGTGCGCGTAAATGGCGCTCAATTTTGTCCAGAATATCTTGCGGATTCTGATTAGCTACCAAGCGGCATGTGATTTTAGCGTGAGCTTCCTTCGGAATGACCGTTTTCGTACCTTCACCCTGGAAGCCGCCATATACGCCGTTCAGTTCCAGTGTAGGACGAGCCCCAACACGCTCGACGAAGCTAAACCCTTCTTCGCCATAGAGCGAATCAAGTGCAAGATCTTGTTGCAGCTTGCTCTCATTGAAGCCTTGCTTCGCGAATTCTTCTCTCATCTCTGCCGATAATGGAGCAACATCGTTGTAAAATCCTTCGACGCTAACGCGGCCTTTGTCATCATGCAGGGTTGCCAACAGGGACACCAAAGCATGCAGGGCATTCGGCACACCGCCACCGAAGGAGCCGGAATGCAGATCCGTGTTCGCCGTGTGAATGGCGACTTCTAGTGAGCACAGTCCGCGCAAACCTGTGCAAATCGCAGGCTTCCCTTTTTCGATCAGAGAGGTGTCAGACACCAGTACAGCATCGGCTGCTAGGCGTTCAGCGCCGGTGTGCAAAAACTCAAGCAGGTTCGGACTGGACACTTCTTCCTCGCCTTCAATGCAAAACTTGATGTTCAGCGGCAATTTGCCTTCCTGCTTCAAAATGGCCTCAACCGCCTTAATGTGCAAGAAAACTTGCCCCTTATCGTCTGTCGCTCCGCGCGCATACAATTTTCCATCGCGAATGGATGGCTCAAACGGTGGCGTTTCCCACAGGTGAAGCGGGTCCACAGGTTGCACATCATAGTGTCCATACACAAGGATGGTTGGTTTGCCAGGTGCATGCAAATGGTCTGCGTACACTAACGGATGGCCTTTGGTTGGAATAATTTCAACGTTTTCCAAGCCTGCAGCAGTCAGTTTGGCCGCCAGCCATTCGGCTGCTTGATTAATGTCTTTTTTGTGCTCCGATAATGCGGAGATACTCGGAATGGACAGCCATTCCTGTAGCTCGCCCAGTTGTTGTTCTCTGGCTTTTTCAAAATATTCAGTATAACTCATAAACTATGTATCCTCCTTTTAAATGTAAATCGTTTTTATATTGCGCTATCCTCCGAACCGAGGTTGTGGACGATATGTCTAGTTTACTACGTTTTATGCTGAACGAAAAATAGGGAGAAAAAAAACGATTCTGCCCGGGTCTGTACAGACCTGAGTAGAATCGCCTTTCATCATGAATAGGATGTACTTATGCCCGGATGTCCAGATGACCCCCAAGATGCGGTTGTACGCTTTTTTCCATCATCTGTACCAAAGCCTGTCCTTGTTCACTGGCCTGATCCTTAGCCATACCCAATACCTTCACACTTACGGCTTGAGCCAAGCTGGCCTGACTCATACCTGTGGATAATGCTGCGATATCCATGTTCCATCCTCCTTCATTTTGAAAATTCGCTTTCTCTGTATTTATCGGTAGGAATGGTTATTTTGTTTCATCCAATTGGAATTGTGTCAGTAAATCTTGAAGCTGCTCTGCCAGACGGGTCAAATCTGCGGCAGACGAACCGATCTCTTCCATGGAGGCGAGCTGTTCCTCTGCGGCTGCGGACACGGTCTCTGTATGAGATGCTGCTTCTTCAGCGATGCGTGTAATTTCCTCCATGCTGCTAACGACTGCATTCGTTCCATTGGCTACTCCCGCGGTAGAAGCAGCCACGTTATCGAGCTGCTTCGCTGATTTGGCTACTGCTCTACGGATGCGCGAGAAGGAGCGACCGGATAGATCAATGGAATTGATCCCTTCCGTTACGCGTTCCTTGGCAGATTCCATAGCGACCAGGGCTTCAGATACACCGCTCTGTATCCCTTGAATCTGTTCACGAATTTGCTGTGCGGAATAAGCTGAGTTTTCAGCCAGCTTGCGGACCTCTGTTGCTACGACAGCAAAACCTTTGCCATGCTCCCCAGCTCGTGCTGCTTCAATAGAAGCGTTCAGTGCAAGCAGATTCGTCTGGCTAGCAATTTCCGTAATGACGGTGACGATCGTCCCGATTCGTCCGGAACGGTCACTCAAAGCGCTGACAATCGTATCGAGCTCTTCCACGGTAGTGCGAATTCCATCGATGGAGATGACACTGTTGCCGATATGCTCACTGCCTGCATCCGACGCCTGAATAGCTTGGGCGGAATAAGTGGTCATTTCTGCCATGGTGTCGGTCATAGCTGTAATGTCAGCAGACATGCCGCTAACTCGTTTCTGATTATCTTTAGCACTGTCCACCTGACGTTCGCTGCCGGCAGCGACATCTTGAATGGCTATGGTCACATGCTCGATGGCACGGGTCGTTTGTTCTGCACCTGCGGCAAGTTCTTGCGAGGATGCTGACAAATTACCTGTCATTGCTTGAATTTCTCTAATCATGTTACGCAGGTTATCCACCATTTGTTGGAAATATCTTGATAACTCGCCAATTTCATCTGTGCTGTTCGTAGCCACATTAATCGATAGATTACCTTGGCTGATAGCATCCATAGAATTACGCAATCTATGGATGGGTTTAAGGATACTGTTGATCAGCCACATTGCGAGCACACCAATGATGATGGCTGCAATGACCAACACTACGATTGTCGTGAGAAGAATAGGTTGGGCGGAGGCACGGGTTTCTGATTTGTCCATCGTTCCGGCAATTTTCCAGCCTGTCAGCTCATTGGTTTTGAAAATCAGATGTTTAGCTACACCAGCGGCATTGAAATCGAAGCTACCCTCCTTGGAGGTAAACAATTCAGGCGTTTTTTCTCCCATTTCGGTACTCCCGCTGACTGCTGTCGGGTGGGTAACGATGCGTTTGGTACTATCAAATATCACAATATAGCCATTTTGTCCGATTCTTAGCTTTGTGATTTCTTTTAAATTATTCAAATTCAGAGAAAGACCGAGAACACCGCTGTTGTCGGGAAGTGTACGTGAAATATACACAACGGGGACCTTGGCCGTATTGAGCCCGACAGGGCTGATTACGGTTTGACCGGGTTTCTCCATGGCCTGCTTATACCACGGACGTTCCCGAGGATCGTTTGTGGAGCCTACGGCTTTGCCAATAATAAGTTTACCTTCGGGAGTTCCTACAAACATATCAACAACTTCCGCATGCATTTTCAAATACACTTGTAATCTTTTTAGAATGGCATCATCTGCTTCAGCGCTGTTATCACTAGCCGTCAACGTTGTGGAGTAATATTCAAGATCAGCTAGTTTGGCTTGAATCGTTTGAGTAACTGCGCGATCAGCTGCAGTCACGCTAGATGTTGCACTGTCCAGTAATTGGCGATCTGTCTGGTTATACGCTGCCTGATATGAGAAAGAGCCCACAATAATACTAGGAACAAGCATGACCAGCAGGAAAGCTGCTGTCAATTTCTTGCGTAGTGTTAATGTTTTCAGTCGTTTCAGTTGTTTCATCTAACCCCTGCTTTCTAACTATATATTCATTTCAAAAGCTTATACCATATGTATTTACTATCGGTTTTTTGGAGCTGAATTGATAGATTTATTGCTAATTTGTCCAATACGTCAAAGAATTGCTTGCATAGCATGGAGTATCTTGCAATTTGGAGGGATAAGGTATGGGTTTTTTTCTGGATATGAGAAGCTCCACCAATTCATCAAAAACAGGTGAGGGCCCCGATATTCAATTGGGGCCTGTACCAGAGCGATTCGGTATGATTACGCTGCGAACTTATCTTGTGCCGAGTCCGATTGTGACTTTTAGTGGTTCGATTGGTCTGATCGGTGAGTTTGGTGATACGTATGCGGTTGAGATTGTACGTGGAGCTAACTATGATCCGAACGAGGTAGTCTACCGCGCTGAGGGGGTATTGGGCGTGAATGGAGCTAATGAAACGCAAGCTTTTAATGCACAGGATTTGTCCGCTCCCTGGGCCATACAAACGGTATATTCTTCTTATATTTCCGGTGTTTCGACTACTGTCCGCAATGGTCCGGAAGTATTCACGGGTATCGCTTCAACTCCGTTTTTGTAAAATATATCAGACAAGTATTCTCCGGTTCAGAGCTCGCTGCCTGTTCATGGTTTTCCTATGATTAGGCAGCTGCGCTTTAAGCCTAGCAGCCACAGCCTGGGGTAGACATTTGCCGCAGGCTTGTGGCTGTCTGTACTCCTTACAACACCGAGAACATAAATGATATGGTTGTTGTGATTACTTCATGGTGTGTACAACAGAGTTGATTTGCTTTTACGGGCTGCTAATTCTTTAAAATTTCTTGCAAATACTGAGTCAACTCGTCTGCCGCTTTGGTATGGGCGAGGAGTCCGGGATGGCTGCGAGATCCTATCGTTTCTTCTGTCGTGTTGGGCAGTTGGAATACGGACACACTGCGATCCCTCGTTTTTTTCTTGTACGCATCGACCGCCCGATAGATCGCTGACATCATCGGAGTACCAAGCATCCCATAGGCCCATACAATATGGGCAGTAGGATTGCAATTCCGAAGCTTGACAAGAAAGCGTTCGGTAGCGTTTTCAAAAGCTTGTACGTCTTCTTCATTAAATGTGCCATCCTCATTCAAACGTTGCTTATACACTTTCCCACTTACTGGGTCTGTCCATGCTGGAGAATAAAAGGCTCCACCGTCATTAGTCCCTAAGTTCACTACGACCACGTCCGGTTGCCAAGAGGTAAAATCATGATCGGCAAATGCTCCTAATGCTTCATTTCTCTCTCCGATGAGCACACCGCATATTTGCTCATAATATGCCGGTATGTTCCCATGTGGATTGTTATCCCAGCTTGTTAGCACACCCCATCCGCTTTGTGAGAATACTCGGTAATCCGCATTCAGTGCCTCGGCTGTTATGGCTGTATAATTGCGTAGAGCCGTGAACAGCATAGGAACCCAGTCGGTCTCCTCCTTCGCTCCAATCGTTCCTTCTCCCGAAGTAATGCTGTCCCCGACAAACTCTACTTTGAGGGGCTTATTAGGGACCGGCAGCAATTCTCCGTCAACCTTTAGGGCATGAATTTGCAACAAGCAGCGCGGGTCCGAGCTCATAGGCTGGGCATCCTTGACGAGACGGACATTTTTGACCGTGTCAGAGTTCAATCCTCTCAAAAGACAGATCCAATGCCGACCAGCGGTCACCATCAGACGACTCATCGGGACACCATTGATGACAATACTGATCCAGGGCTCATACACCTGATAATCGGCTTCTATTTCAATCCATAGCTCTGAGCCTTTCATATTTAATTCAATGCCGCTGCCTGTCCAAAATAGAGTAAGAGGTGTAAGTGTTGGCGTAGTTCGGCCATGAACCTTTACATGCTTTGCTTTTGCAAGTGGAAATGTCTTCAATCTCTTGTTATGCGACATATTCAACATCCTCCTCATAATCTCGAATGAATGCTAGTTTCTGTAATATTGTAAAAGAAGTGACAGGTAATCTCAAATCTATTTTTAAGTAAGTTTAGAACAGCAATGGATAGCAAAAAGCACCAGCAGGTTTCATTTTGCTGATGCTTTTTTTGATATACGGAGCCCCAATAACGAAGTTGATTCTTTTCAGACTATTACTTTCATTCTTTAATTAGCTTTGCCGAACATGACGATATTAATCGCCTTGCCGAAGTCTATACCTACTTTGCCAGTTAATTCTGCTGTTTTTTGCGCCAATACCACTGCATTGACACCACAAGAGAACAGCGCAATATCAAAGTCATCTTTGTGTGCTGCGATCCACCCGAGTGTTTCCGGCATCTGTTCATATTGATGAAATGCGATCGTGTGCGCGATATGCAGCCCGTACGGCTCGGCTTCAAGAACAGGCTTTACTTCAGCGGCTGTCCGGGTTACCAGTAAAATGCGTCGATTTTTCAGGATGTTCCAGAAAGCGGGTGTCTCCGCCAAATATCGATTCAGGCAGGCATGGCAAGTCAGCGCGGGAGAAAGATCATAGTGAGCAAAAACCTGATCGGTCAGCTCCCGCTTCATATAGGATGGTGCTTTAATAGATTCGTCAGCATAAGGCAAAATGCCAGCTATGCTGGCTTTGCTCACTGCCTCTGCCACTGCGTCTCGTAGTTCCGTATTCGGCAGAAATAGTCCCTTTTGGCCGAGATTGGCTTTGACTGCCCAGCGTTCCTGTAACACCTTTTCCATCGGCCAGACGGTATCTTGAGCCAATACCAAATTTTCGCCATCTCCAATACGTATGAGTGAGAAGGGCTGGTGCTGATCGAGTGCTAGCTTCAAACGTTTTAATACCTCGTCAATCTCCAGATATTTTGGATATGTCATATCTTGTTTCCTCCCTGTCAGTCCTGCTTGTTCGACTTTTCAAATAGAGTAAAAAACTTCGTATTCTATCATATGTCGAAAGTAAAAAGGTTTTTGTATGAACGGCTATTCTTTTTCGATTCTACCTATTTTTGCAAGAGTTGTTGCATCTGTACGTGCCGTTTCAGGAGCGTCTTCATAACTTGAGAGAAGACGGATGAAAGGGAGGAAGTTCAATGAATCGCAAGATTGTGATTGAAATTAACTTTAATAACTATGGGATGAATCCCAACCGCCTGACACGTGAGTGGATTAGCGAGCGATTGGATATATTCAGAGCCTTTACACTGCGGAGTCTGCTCAATCAGACAAATACGGATTTTTTATCTGTCGTCAAGCTGGCGGGTGGATGCAGCGACATTGTGGAAGAGGAACTGGCCCAACGGGAGCCCATTCCTGAGCACATCCGTTTTGGTACGAGCATCGAAAGTAAACGTCGTATCAATGCGTACATCGAAGGAGCGGACGAACTGCTTATTGCTCGAATAGATTCCGACGATTTGTATCACCAATCCTTTGTACAACAGTTGCATGATTACAAGTTTCAACCGGATACGGTTGCGCTGGTAAATCAAATGGGTTACTTGTGGGATGCGGTTGAGGGGCAGATGGCACCTGTGTTTCACCACTCGCCTTCCTTTTATGTGTTCCGCTATCAAGTAGAGGAATTTCTGAATGATTACCGTGTCGTTATTCCTGGGAAAGGCACACACGGATATGTAACGGAGCTGCCGCATGAGGTGATTCCGCTTCGCAACTATGTGAATGTCATTCATGCCGCCAATACATCGGTGAAAAAGGTGCCGGCAAAGGATCGACTCTCAGAAAATGAAATGAACGCGGTGCTGGCTGAATTTTTGGGCACAGGCATTGCCAATTCGTAACCGTCAGGAGGAGATTATATTGTTCAAAGGAAAAAAACTGCTGGTGACCGGAGGAACGGGATCTTGGGGGCAACGCCTGACGGCTGAATTGCTGAAGGAGGAGCCGACAGAAATTCGTATTTTCTCACGCGGTGAATTTGCACAGATTGCCATGGAGCGGCAATTTCAGTCTGATCCCCGGCTAAATTTCATGATTGGAGATATTCGGGACCTTCAGGCATTACGGGAGGCTTGTCGCGGGGTAGATTATGTGTTCCATTTGGCAGCATTAAAACATGTCCCTGTGTGTGAGAAACAGCCGGAAGAGGCTTTCAAGACGAACGTACATGGTACGGAAAATGTGATTCGGGCCAGCATAGAGCAGGGAGTCGCCAAGGTCATTGATGTCTCTACAGACAAGGCGGTAGACCCGGTGAATGTATATGGGATGACGAAGGCGATTGGCGAAAGATTGATGATCCGCGCCAACGCCTTAAGTGAACGTACTCGCTTTGTGTGTATTCGCGGCGGCAACGTGCTCGGAACGAGTGGAAGTGTCGTGCCTCTGTTCAAGCGCCAGATCGCGGAAGGACAGGATTTAACGCTGACGAGCCCAGATATGACACGTTTCTTCCTCACGCTCGGAGAGGCGATTGGCTTACTGCTGAAGGCTTCTGTTACGGCGATTGGTGGAGAGATACTAGTCATGAAAATGAAGGGTTGCAATATTGCGGATTTGGCAGAAGTGATGAAAGAACAGGCGGGGCAGCCTAAGTTAAAAGTGAAGGAAATTGGTATACGTGGTGGGGAAAAGCTACATGAGGTGCTGATTTCGCCCTATGAGGTGCCGCACACGTATCGCTATGATGATCGTTATTTTGTTATTCTTCCCCAGCAAGCAGACAAGCGTTTGTTGAGTCAATATGGTGGATTGGAGCGGGTGAACTTCGAACAATATCGCTCGGACGATGAGTTAATGGATCGCGCTGGAATTGCTGAGTTACTGCAAGGTATGGAGTAACGATGAAAGAGGTGGGTATTTTGCAGCTTATGGAAAGAATCACAAAAGGAACGGTAAAGGTGGCAGTGATCGGCCTCGGTTATGTAGGGCTGCCCATGGCAGTGGAAATGGCAAAGGCCGGTTATGATGTATATGGCGTGGATTCCGACCCCGTCAAAGTAGCCAAGCTACTTCAAGGAAAGTCGTACATCATAGACATTGGCGATGATGCATTGAAAGGTCTGATCGGGCAGCAATTGCATCCAGTTACGGATATCAAGGTGCTGGAGCATGCGGATATCGTCGTGATTTGTGTGCCTACGCCGCTAACGGACGGACATCAACCAGATACGTCCTATATTGAGACAGCCATTGATCAGGCCATACCTCATTTGCGTAGACAAACGCTGTTGATTTTGGAAAGTACCACCTATCCGGGAACGACCGAAGAACTGATTCGGCCAGTAATAGAGCAGCGCAGGGGATGGACAGTGGGTCAGGATTTTTATGTGTGCTTTTCACCGGAACGTGTCGACCCGGGCAGCGTCCATTTTAACATTCGCAACACCCCTAAGGTGATCGGCGGTTGCACACCGGATTGTCTGGCAGCAGGAGCAGGTTTTTACGGGTCTTTTTTGGATCAGATTGTTCCGGTTAGCTCGACAACTGTGGCTGAAGCCGCCAAGCTGTTTGAGAATACGTTTCGCAGTGTCAACATTGGAATGGTCAATGAGCTGACAGCAGCTTGTGAGAAAATTGGCATCAATATATGGGAGGTACTGGATGCAGCGGCAACCAAGCCGTTCGGCTACATGCCTTTCTATCCAGGACCAGGCATTGGGGGACACTGTATCCCGGTTGATCCGCTATATTTGTCGTGGAAATCGGAGCAGCATGGTTTTCCGCTGGAATTCGTAGATCTGGCAGACCGCATGAATCGGCGTATGCCGCTGTATATCGCGGAGCGAATCGAATCCATGCTCGCTCAGGAAGGGAAAGCCATAAACAAGGCCAATATTATTCTGGCAGGTGTGGCCTACAAAAAGGACATTGATGATGTTCGCGAATCCCCGGCGCTTGTCTTGTTCGAGCATCTAACTAAAATGGGCGCTTCGGTTAGCTTCACCGACCCGTATGTATCGAGTTTTAAGCTGAACGGTGAAGAAATTCCATCTCGGACGGCAAATGCCCAGCTGTGGGAAAGTGCAGATATCGTAGTCATCACGACAGACCATTCTGTGGTGAACTATCAACAGTTGGTTGACCATGCTCCGCTGGTCTTCGACACACGTAATGCGACTGCACACTGCACAGGTGGACATGTCGTGATCTTGGGGCAACCCGGTGACGGAGGGGGCGCCGCTGTTGGCTAACCGTGATCAGGTAAACGAACGTTATTACGGGCAGATCAATTCGGAGGAATCCCATGAAGCCACCCGCAATCGAATTCATTGGATTTGCCGCCATGTACAGGGACGTACCGTGCTAGATGTTGGATGCAGTCAGGGCATCACGTCCATTTTGCTCGCGCGGGAAGGCTTTGAGGTAACGGCCATTGATTTGGAAGAGGGCAGCATTTCGTATGCAAAAAAAGAGCTTCGACAGGAATCTGCACCCGTCAGGAGACGAGTCCACTTTCAGTTAAAGGACATTTCACAATTTGAACGTCCTCCCGGCGGATTTGACACTATTATTTTAGGAGAGATTTTGGAACATTTTGCGCATCCCGACACTCTGCTGGCTCATGCTTACCGCCTGTTGAATAAAAAGGGGACGCTCGTCCTGTCTGTACCTTATGGATATCATCCGTTTCACGATCACAAACGGACTTACTATGCCGGAAGTCTCTCCCGTGTGCTGTACCCTTACTTTATAGAACAAACGCTGGAGGTACACCATAAATATTTGTGCTTTGCAGGTCGCAAGAAGCCGAAAGAGCTGCGTGAGGCCAAGCCAGGGACAGAGCAACTGAATGAATGGATGAAGCTGGATGAGGAGCAGTTTCAACGGGTAGAGCAGCAGCATGTTCGCAAAATGAATCAGCGAAAGGCCGCACTCGACAAGGCGGTACAGCGAATCCGGCATATGGAGGAACAACTTTTGCCGTTGGAAAGGGTTACGCATGTCGAATAGATAGACAAGGCGCAGGCTGAGAGGAGAGGTGCATATACTGATGGCAAGTCTACCGGAAAAACAACGGAAGAGTCAGCCAACGGTAAAGGGGATGACGTGAAGTGATGACTGAGCATCCAATGACCCTCAGCTTGTGCATGATCGTAAAAAATGAGGCGTTAACACTGTCCCGGTGTCTGGATTCGGTCGCAGACCTGATGAATGAAATCATCATTGTGGACACAGGATCAACGGATGAGACGAAGACGATAGCAGCCCGCTATACGGATCGGATATATACGTTTGAATGGAAGGACGATTTTGCCGCCGCTCGTAATGAATCGTTTGACAAGGCAACGTGTTCCTATATCATGTGGCTGGATGCGGATGATGTGCTGCTGGAACCCGATCGTGAACGTCTTCGTTCCTTAAAACAGCGTTTGTCCGAAAATATCGACGCGGTGGTGATGCCACTTCACTTGGCAGAGGGTGAGCGGGGTGAACCGTTGTTCAGCTCACGCCGTATTCGCCTTGTGAAGCGGGAGCGACAATACCGCTGGGAAGGGCGTCTGCATGAGGATCTGGTGATACCTCAGGGGCAAATCGTGCATGCGGATGTGGCAGTGACACATCGCCGAATGCAAGACCATACGCTCCGTAACCAGCGTATTCTCGCCCGGTGGATCAGCGAAAGCGGCAAGCTGGAAGGGCGTCTGCTGTATTTTCACGCCAATGAATGCTTTGACCGTAAGGAATATGCCGAGGCCGCAGAGGGCTTCGACCATCTGCTGGAGGAGCCGAGCGGCTACCAGGAGGATCGCATTACTGCTTGTGCGCGAGCGGCTGAATGCTATCTCCATCTCGGGAAGCCCGAACAACAGCTGGATCGTTTGTTACGCTCTTTTCGATACGGGGTACCGCAAGCAGACCTGTGCTGCATGATCGGGGACTGGTTTTTCACAAGAAATGAATGGAGTACTGCCGCATACTGGTATGAAAGAGCATTGGAGCAACAGCATCACCTTCCTGGTATGAGACCTGTCCCACTGCCATGCTACTCTTGGTTACCTCATGTACGACTCAGTCATTGCTACGCCCATGTAGGTAAGCTGGAAGCTTCATATGAGCACAACCAAGTCGCTTTACGTTATTTGCCAGATGACCCGCATTTGCTGGATAACGAACGCAAGCTCAGAGAGGCTATGCCCAAACTTTCACCCACAGCCCGGCCGTCAAAATAGCTCAAGCTGTTCCGGCCCTTGATCCGCTTCAGGTGGCTTGCGAGGTGGAAAAGGTCTAGGCTCCATGCCCAGCATGGTCATGAGTTGCTTGGCATTGGCAGCGGCGTCTCCACCTGAGTTGTTGTTGAATATAACGCATACCTCACGGCTTTGCTGCTCCAGTTCCAGCAATCTGTCTTTCCATTCGGTCAATTCTTGTTCATTGTACCGATACAGATAACGAACCTCCCGCCAATTAGGTGCCGAGCTTTGATTCCAGCCTGATATGTTCCGTCCGTGGAGACGTACGATGGTCAGGTTGCTGTCTGTAGCCAGCGGTACAATGGGAACTGACCCGGGGCCTGCCTGCGGCTCGTCGCATACGCTATGTATCCAGCCTTCTTCACGCATAAATGCCAGCGTTTGCTTCCGAAATTCTGGTGTGAACCAGCTTTGATGTCTGAATTCAAGTACGGATGGGACCTCTCCCATCCTATTTTTCGTGTCTCGCAATATGGCGACATTCTCACGTGTACAGTCGAACCAGGGTGGGTACTGAAACAGCACAGCTTTGAGCTTGCCCGCTTCGCGAAGAGGCAGTATGGATGCATGCAACGCTTCATACATCGCATCAATGGTTTTGAAGTAAGGCTGTTTGCCGCGGGTATGGCCGGTCATGCCTTGATAGGCCTTGACGAGAAATGAAAAGGAGTCTGGAGTTTCCGTCGCCCAGCGTGCCATACGATCCGTAGGCTGTACCGCATAAAAAGAACTATCCATCTCTACTACGGGAAAATGGCTTCCATAGACACTTAGTTTTTGGTTAGCTTTAGTGCCCGTTGGATACAAGTCATCGTGATCGCCCCAACCCGTCAGTCCAATTTGAATCATACTTTGCCGCTCCTTTCCTGCATGAAACCTCTGTAAAGGCATTCCCATGATTCATTTTAATGATAAAATGGAATAAATCACATGAAGTGGGTATGAAGTTCCTATGATTATTTAAGCTCAAATACGGTTATTGTAACATGCTCTCATGTCAGGAAGCTTGGTGCTTTTGCAAAATGCTTATTCGTAATGTTTTTGAGTTTCCAGTTTGAAAAAGCTAATATAGTATGTAATAGAGCGAAATGAGTTCATGGAGGAGAAACGATATGGCAGAATGGTACGAGCAGAGCTTTGGGGAAGATTATTTATTGGTATACAAGCATCGCGACTTTCAGGGAGCCTATCAGGAAGTGCAAAAAATGATCTCCTGGCTCAAATTACCGCAAGGTTCCAGCGTATTGGATTTATGCTGCGGGATGGGACGTCATTCGCTTGCGCTCGCCGATGCAGGGTATAAGGTGACGGGTGTGGACCTGTCCAATGTATTGCTGAGAGAGGCGCATGCGGCGGATTCCGAAGGGCGGGTAAGCTGGCATCAAGGGGATATGAGAGCGGTGCCGCTGGATGAAAGCTTTGATGCGGTGGTCAATTTGTTTACCTCCTTTGGTTATTTTGAGAAGGATGAGGAGCAGCTTAAGGTATTAAAGGAAATTTATCGGCTGTTGAAACCGGGAGGTCGTTTTATTATAGATTATTTGAACCCTTCCTACGTAGCTGCACATTTGGTACCGCATTCGTCCCGGGAGGATGAGGGATCTTGGATTGAGGAGCATCGGGTCATTGAAGATGGATTTGTGAAAAAGCAAATTGCCATCCGGTCAGCCGCATCTGTGACGACCACAGAAGCAGCCTCTGAGCTGGATGCCACTCATGCTGACGCACAACCTGCGCGTGTGTACTATGAGCGAGTAAAGCTATATCCGTATGAAAAGTTCCGTGGATTGCTAGAACAAGCCGGGCTATCCGTAGAGCAGGTGCACGGAAGTTATGATGAAGATCAATATATAGAAGATGCTTCGCCCCGAATGATTTTTGTCGGTGTGCGGGCTTGAAACAGAAGGCCGGAGGGGAAGCCATGAAATTGCCAGAGCTTACGCCGTGTGAGCGAATAGACGGAGGCTTTCAGGTCAAAATATCCATGTCCTTTCCGCTGCGCTGGGTGAATAGCTATGTGCTCAAGGGACAGCACGGTTTTACAATTGTAGACCCAGGTCCGCGCAATCTGGATACAGAGGCGGAATGGGCATATGTCTTCCAACAGCTGGGAATGTCCTTTGAGGATATTTCAGACATTGTGGTGACTCATCATCACCCCGATCATTATGGACTGGCGGGGTGGATGCAGCAGCAAGGTCAGGCTCGCGTACATATGTCAGCTCGCAGCCATCAGGAAGCGAGGATGATGTGGGACGCTCCAGAATCGACGACCGCTATGGAGAAAAGGCTGCCCAGCTTTTTTGTCCAGCATGGCTTTCCTTTGGAAAAGGTATCAGCCTTGGAATTACATATGCGGCAGGCTTATTTGCAAGTGAATCCGCAGCCTGAGATTACCTTCATTCCTACCGGAATAGACGCTCGTCTGGAATTAGACGGACGCAGCTGGATGCCCGTAGAGACTGGAGGGCATGCGCCTGGACATGTGTCCTTATATGAGCCGAATAGCGGCGTTATTCTGTGCGGTGACGCAGTGCTGCCGCAGATTTCCCCTAATATCAGCCTGCTGCCGGGCAGTGACGCCCAGCCGCTGAAGTCTTATATAGATGGCTTGCAGTGCCTAGGTGAGCTAGAGGTGGCATGGACATATCCCGGGCATCGCAATCCGTTTGGATATTTTCGCGAACGGACGCAAGCATTGCTGGCGCATCATGAAGAACGGCTGGACAAATTCTTGCAGCTCGTCCAACCGGAAGGCAGCACAGCTTATGAGCTGTGCATTGCCGTGTTCGGCGACAAGCTGGGGATTCACCAGCTAAGGTTTGCCATGTCTGAGACACTGGCCCACCTGGTGGAGCTGGTGCGCCGTGAACGAGCCTCTATGAGCGAGACGAGTCCCATCACTCGCTTTTATCCTCTTTGCTATCAATAATGGCGTGGAGTTAACGAGCGAGTATAGTGATATGACAATGCAACATGACAGAACAACATGAACGGCATGTATGCCGGGGAAGAGGCTTTTATGAATTTGCTGCTGCTGGGAGCTACCGGACGTGTGGGCCGTTTTATATTAGAATATGCGTTAGCGGATGGTCATACCGTAACCGTCCTAGTTCGTTCACCGGACAAGTTGGAGGATTTCGCATCCCAATACGGGACACAGCTGCAAATTGTACAAGGTAATGCCACCAACGCGGAGGACGTAGCACAAGCGCTGAAAGGCGGGCCAACAGTTGTGATCAGTGCGCTGAATACAGATGGAACCACCACCTTATCCGTTAGTGCAGGTCTGCTGATCCGGCTGATGCAGGAGCAGTCCATTCACCGACTCATAACGGTAGGAACGGCAGGGATTTTGCAAAGCCGGACCGAACCGAGTCTGTATCGGTACGAGTCCTCCGATACCCGGCGACGCAGCACCCGCGCGGCCGAGGAGCATCGGCGAGTGTACGAATTGCTGCGTGAATCGGCACTAGATTGGACAGTCGTATGTCCAACCTATTTGCCAGATGGCGGACGTACAGGTGTATATCGCGTGGAAAAAGATTTTCTGCCTGAAGACGGCTCACAAATTTCCACTGCGGATACAGCTGATTTTACCTATCGTCAATGGACAAGTTGCGATTTTATCCGCACAAGGGTGGGCATTGCCTATTGATCGTGGAACGCAAAACATAGCTTCATTTTTAACATCCAACCAGAGCGCAGTAAGTGTATCTACTTATGTTGCGCTCTTTTTTATTTGACAAACATTTAGGGATGGAATACTATGATTCTATAAGGAAACAGTGTTTCTGAGATGAATAAAGGAAGTGCATTGAACGATGTCTGAGCCATCGCAACCTTATAAAACCTATTCTGAGGTGAAGCTACAGCAGCAACAATTGCTCCGTAAAAATGTGATTGATGCGGCATGCATCCTTCTTGCAGAAGAAGGGCCTGAGGCAGTGACTGTACGGCGAGTTGCACAGAAATTAAGCTGTTCCACCAAGATCATTTACAGTATTTTTGGCAGTAAGGACGGTCTTGCCAATGAAATGTATCTGGATGGATGCCGGCTATTGGCTGAAACCTTTGAACAAGTACCTGTTACGAAAAACGTACTCGCTGATCTGGAAGCTTTATGCTGGGCATATTGGAAATTTGCGCGGCTTCATTCAGCCTATTACAAAATGATGTTTGGCGGGGCATTATCTGATTTTAAGCCGGATGAACAGAGCTTGGAGGGTACCACAACGGCATTATCGCGAATCTTACAAACCGTCATACATGCTATGGAGCAGGGAGCACTGAAAGAACAGGACCCACTGCTGGTTGTCCGAATGCTGTGGTCAGCTTTACACGGGGTGATACATCTACAATTTGCAGGTCATTTTTTGACTGTGGACATGGCCCAAGAGGTGTATGCATTTACACTGAAGAATACGCTCGATGTATGTAAACCCTCTTCATCTCCAGCGTAAATATGAAGTGTACTGAGGTCGTCATCGTGATGGCTTCAGTTCATTATAGAGTAGTGGTAACAGTGTTTCTTAAATAAAACGACGATACTATGGAGGTCATCATCATGTTTAGGTATGCAAACAAAACAGCACTCATCACAGGGGCTTCATCCGGGATTGGTGAGGCATTTGCCTATTCGCTCGCGGCTAAGCAATGTAATCTCATTTTGGTAGCGCGCAATGAAAAAAAGCTAAAAGCACTGGCGAAAGAACTCTCCGCTAAATATAACGTAAAAGCTACGGTGATTGCGCTCGATCTATCCTCATCGGGAGCTCCCCAAACATTGCATCAGGAGGTTCAAAATCAACAACTCAAGGTAGATCTTCTGATTAACAACGCCGGTTTTGCCACCTACGGGTACTTTGAGCAGGTTTCAGGAGAAAGACAGCATGAGGAAGTGATGCTCAATGTGGCTGCTTTAGTCGATATCACACATGCATTTATGCCTGATTTGTTGCGTAACCGGGATGGGGGACTCATCAATGTTTCATCCACCGCTGCATTTCAGCCTGATCCCTATATGGCCGTATATGGAGCAACCAAAGCATTCGTACTTTCGTTTAGCGAGGCGCTGTGGGCCGAAAATCGAAAACGGGGACTCAAAGTGCTCGCCCTCTGTCCAGGTGCAACCGAAACCTCATTTTTTGATGTGGTAGGCTCCAGTGAAGCCTCTGTAGGTTCCAGAGAAACACCCCAGACTGTCGTCAATAATGCCTTGAGAGCATTTGAAAAAGGGCGCAGTCATATGATATCGGGTCGACAAAACTATTGGGTAGCCCAAGTATCCCGATTTTTCTCTCGTCAATCCACACTTAACATTGTGGAACGTACACTACGACCTCAAAATTGATTGCAATTTAAGAATCAAGATAGCCTATACTTTAATCAGGATTACCGCTCAATAAGCTGAGATTTCTTATATGCCGGGTCTGATTGCTTCTAATTCAATAGAATCAGCAGCCCCGGCGTTCCTAATTTACATAGATCAAGCGTTCAGATGCTATCCCAGATCTCGCGAATATAATAAAATCCCATCTCGCTTCTCCCAGCCGTTAGCTGACCAGAAGCGTTGACCTCCTATGTTATGCTCCATCACAAACAGATGGCATTTATCAATACCTTCTTTAAGCAAAGCAGATAACGCTTTATCCACCAGTCTGGGCGCAATCCCATGACCACGATGTTCTGTGGCTACACCCAGATGATACAGAAACCCTCTGCGACTATCATGGCCTGCTAAAATCGTGCCTATGATGTTTCCAGCGTACTCACAGACAAAGCTAAGTCCTTCATTCTGCTGCAAAAATCGTGCAATCCGCTCCGGTGAATCGGCCTCACTTAATCCCAATCCGTCTAAGCCATTCCACAGCTCAATGGCCTGATCGTAATCATCAGCCTGCATCGTACGGAATGTATATCCTGCAATTACGTCTGCCATGTCTAGTTCTCCTCTTACCCTGTATATATCTATTGTAATCCAACGCATTGTTTGCAACTGGCATGTCATTGTTACCGTGTTGTATTCGGTGCGCTTTCTTCTCCAAGCTCCTGCTCGCGCTCTGCCTGCTTGCGATGGGCGATACGACTGCTGGCCGAGGCTGCAATCGCACCCACAATGTCGTCCAGAAACGTATGAATCGGCCCAAGGCTTTTATCGTTCAGGCGTTCCAGCACACCCGGTTTGAGCTTATCGACATAACCGTAATTGGTAAATCCAATACTGCCGTACACATTGACGATGGAAAAGGCTAGAATTTCATCCACTCCGTATAATCCCTCATCATTCTCAATCATATCCTGCAATGGGGGAAGAAGAGCCCCCTGTTCCGCGAGAATATCTAGCTGGATGCCCGTAAGCACGGCATTTTGAACCTCGCGCTTCATTAACACCTTGTCCACATTGTCCATACATTCTTCCATCGTTAGGTTCGGGTAATATTTTTTCTGTAGAAGCATAACCAGTTCTGCGATTTCAGTCATACTTACACCACGCTTGTGCAGCCACTCACGGGTGGCATCGGCTACCTTTTTACTATTCAGGCTGTAAGGTACTTTTTTCTTGTCCATAAAGTTGAAGTTACCCTCCTCGTGTAGATCCTAATTTTCTACTGCAATTATGACCAGTGTGTCCAGTCTGCTAAAAAAGTAGTTATTTTTTACGCGGGGCTCGTATACATATTAGTACAATCTGTACAAAATTGTTAGGGAGGAACTTCATTTATGAACATAAAACACCCATGGCGTATGACCTCTGTAGCCGGGCTGCTATCCCTGCCCCTGTTGTTGTCCGGATGCAGCCTTTTCGGCAACGAAGCCACGTCCATTGACCCTCCGCCGTCCACGACAGAGCAGTCCATGATTAAGGCTGTAACCGGAAAAGCACCTGCCACTACCGGGCAGTTGAGGGCTGTTTTTTTGCAAGATCATAATGGTTTGCTGGCTCCTGTATCTTTACCGATTGCTTCAGGTGATGTACAGGCAGATGCCAAGTCGGCGCTGGAAACACTGGTTGAGGGCGGGCCTTATGCTGGCTTATTACCAGAAGGATTTAAAGGTGTACTGCCTCAGGGTACAGAAGTGAAAAGTGTGACAGTGGACAAGGATAACAAGCTGGCTGTTGTCGAATTTAACAAATCTTTCGCCAACTATAAGCCACAGGAAGAACGCAAATTAATGGAAAGCTTGACTTGGACCTTGACCGACCGTCCCGATATTAAAAGCGTGCAGATTTGGGTGGATGGTAAAAAGCTGAACGAAATGCCTGTTGGCGGCACACCACTGGACCATCCGCTCACGCGCGCAGTAGGGATTAATTTGGAGGTCGGTCATGGTGTGACCCCTCTGGATTCCAGTCCAGTCACCGTATATTTCTCTTCATCTTCGCCTGCTGGAGTACAATATTATGTACCTGTAACACGACTGGTCAGTCCGGAAAAAGATCGTGTCCAGTCCGCTCTACATCAATTAATTCAAGGTCCACAGACCAAGGATGGATTGCAGGAAGTGATGACAGGGGAGACGGCGCTGAAATCGGTAGAACGCTCCAAAGATAACGTCATTACGGTATCACTCTCGGATGATATGTTTGCCAAAGGGGAGGCCGTACCTGCTGAATTTTTGGAATCGGTCGTACTGACAGCAGCGGACAATTCGGATGATGCGGTCAAAACGAAGATTCGCATTGAACTGAATGGTGAGAAAAGCGTGATTGGACAAAATAATCAAAATTATGGAGAGCCTGTAGCCAAGCCGCAGCACATTAACGAAATTCCTCTTTAAGGACAGGGAATCGTCATTGGGGTGCTTTTGCCTGCACACTTTGGTAAAATAAACATATAAGAACAGGTTGCATACGACGTAGGAGGAAAAAGCATGAGTAGATCTAACGGACGAAACGGTGATGAGCTGCGCCCGATGAAATTGACAGCAGGAGTAAATAAATACGCGGAGGGCTCTGTTTTTATAGAGGTTGGCGAGACGAAAGTCATCTGTACGGCTACAGTGGAAGAGCGCGTTCCTCCCTTTATGAAGGGCCAAGGAAAAGGCTGGGTGACCGCCGAATATTCCATGCTTCCGCGGGCGACACATAGCCGCAATCAGCGTGAAGCTGCGCGTGGCAAGCTGACAGGCCGTACTATGGAAATTCAGCGTCTGATCGGAAGAGCGTTGCGTTCGGTTGTCAATTTGCAGGCGCTTGGTGAACGGACGATTACGTTGGACTGTGACGTCATTCAGGCGGACGGTGGGACACGTACAACCTCCATTACCGGTTCTTTCGTAGCGTTGGCGATTGCAGTAAATAAAATTGCAATCCAGCACAAGTTGCCTGTTTTCCCTATTACGGATTTTCTGGCTTCCGTCAGCGTAGGGGTTGTTGGTGACAAGGCGCTGCTGGATCTGAATTATGAAGAGGATTCCAAGGCTAAGGTGGACATGAATCTCGTCATGACTGGCAGTGGAAAATACGTCGAGCTGCAAGGTACGGGGGAAGAAAGCCCATTCGACCGTCAGGAATTGGATCAGCTGCTTAGCTTGGGTGAACAAGGGATTTTGCAAATGATCGAGCGCCAAAAAGAAGTACTCGGACCGATTGCCGATAAGATCGGTGCTGGACGTACAGGAGCTGGGGCCTAATGCGACTGGATGGTCCGGTTGTCATTGTCGCTACAAAGAATAAAGGGAAGGTGCGGGAATTTGCACATGCTTTTGCGCCGTTTGGCAAGGAAGTCAGAAGTATGTACGATTATCCAGACATTCCTGATGTCGTTGAGGATGGCACAACCTTTGCCGAAAATGCGCTGAAAAAAGCCAAAGCGGTGGGAGATGTGCTCGGATTGCCTGTGCTGGCCGATGATTCCGGCCTGTGCGTGGACTTGCTGGACGGTGCGCCAGGCGTATATTCGGCCCGTTATGCGGGAGAAGGCGCCAGCGATCACGAAAACAATATCAAGCTGCTTGATGTTCTGGAATCAAAGCAGCTTGGTGATGATACCGGACAGCCTTTGCTAAGCCCGGCTCAATTCGTCTGTACCTTGATTCTGTATAATCCACAGACTGGGGAGACGTTGGAATCGACGGGCTCCGTGGAAGGCTGGATTACGACTGAAACCGCGGGCAGCGGTGGGTTTGGGTATGATCCGCTGTTCTATTTGCCAGAGTTTGAAAAGACAATGGCGGAGCTGACGTTGGAACAAAAGCAGGCTATCAGTCACCGAGGCATAGCCCTGCGTAATTTGGCAACAAAGCTGGGAAATCCACAGGCATAGTTTGGCAGCAGGTTGAATATATACCTGTCATATACGAAAAAAAGGCTATCCGTCAGTCATAGGCGCGGATAGCCTTTTTGGTACTTTCTGTTCCACGTATAGCATGCATCGAGAAAAACAGGCGGTTACCACCTCGTAATTTACGGCTTAAGCAGTTAGCACATTTTATCGAATAGCCACCTTGTAAGTGCGCAGCCAGTTATCCACTTGCGTCAAGTAAGCAAACAACTGAGGACCCGACATTAGCTGGCCAAACCAAGGCAGATTGGAGGATGCCTCCGGTGAGCTGGCAATATCCCGTATCTTTTTCGTATCGATCAGCTTGAGCAGTGGGGAAGAGGAATCATCCAGCAGTTGCAGCGCCTGCTTTTTCACAGCGGCAAGATAGGAGGGATTATGCGTTTTGGGATACGGGCTTTTTTTGCGATATAGCACATCATCCGGCAATACGCCCTCCAGCGCCTTGCGCAAAATACCTTTTTCACGTCCGCCTGTCATCTTAATGCTCCACGGAATGTTCCATACATATTGCACCAACCGGTGATCGCAATACGGCACCCGTACTTCGAGTCCGACCCCCATACTCATTCGATCTTTGCGATCCAGCAGGGTAGGCATAAAGCGGGTGATGTTCAAATAGGACATGACGCGCATTTGCGCAGCTTTTCCTGTTTCCCCCGGTAGCTTTGGTACTTCTCCGACTGCTTCTGAGTAACGGTCGTTCAAATACTCCAGCGGCTTGATCCAGTCCCGCACTTCGGGGGATAGCAGACTCGCTCTCATATCGGGAGCAACCGCCCACGGGAATGTGCCTGAGTTCAGCATATCCTCCCGATGGAACCACGGATATCCGCCAAACACTTCATCCGCTGCTTCACCAGAAATGGCAACAGTAGCGCCCTTTTTAATCTCCCGGCAAAAGAGATACAGTGACGAGTCCACGTCCGCCATGCCGGGTAAATCCCGCGTTAGCGTGGAGTTGTTCAGAGCGGCTACAACTTCTGGTGTATCGAATTCAATCCAGTGATGATTTGTCCCTAATTCATCGACCATCCGCTGTATCCAGGGAGCATCGGCTCCGGGCTGGAACGCATGGGCTTTAAAATGCTTGTCGTTGTCCACATAATCGACCGAATACGTATGAACTTGTCCCTGCCCGGTACGTTTGTAATAATCAACTGCTAATGCGGACAGAGCACTTGAATCCAGCCCGCCAGACAATAAGGTACATACCGGTACATCCGAGATAAGCTGCCGTTCAACGGTATCCATCAACAGTTCTCGTACCTTGAGTGCCGTTTCTTCGGTGTTATCCTCATGCGCAATGCTTTCCAGTTTCCAATAGGCTTGAATGCGTACGCCGTCGCGGCTGTAGGTGAGGGTATGCCCGGGACGGAGCTCCTTCATCGACGAATAGACGCCGTGTCCGGGGGTGCGTGCAGGCCCAATGATAAAAATTTCTGCCAATCCCTCGGCGTCTACTGCCGCCTCTACCGCTGGATGCTGGAGTAGGGCTTTGGGTTCGGAGCCAAATACAAATACATCTTCAGTTTGGCTATAAAATAGCGGCTTCACTCCCAGTCGATCTCGTGCCAGAAATACCTGCTCCCGCTCACTATCCCAGACCGCAAACGCAAAAATGCCGTTCAACCGATCTACACAATCCGGGCCCCATTCGATATAAGATTCGAGCAGTACCTCTGTGTCGCATTGTGTACGGAAAAAATGCCCACGTTGTTGCAACTCTTTTTTCAGCTCAGGCGCGTTATATATTTCCCCGTTATATACAATCGTATAAGTGATATCCTCAAGCTGCCGGATCATGGGCTGAGCGCCGTTTTCCGGGTCCATTACGCTTAGTCTTCGGTGTCCGAAGGCACACGGATTGGATATCCAGGTACCCGCAGCATCCGGTCCGCGATCGGAGAGCGTTTGCGTCATATTCAGCAGCAGCTCAGATTGATGCATTAAATCTCCGTTCCACTGTATGAAACCTGTAATTCCGCACATGTCTATTCATCCTCTCTTTGTCGTGTTCATCCAGTGTTGGAATGAATCAAAAACTAAATCCCCAGTTCATCAGTATATATGCCGAAAAGAAGCATAAAATGTCTGTCCGTTCCGAAAACTACAGATGGGGCAACCCGCCTACACGTAAGGAAGGAGGGAGACAATGTACTACATCAAGGATGCCAAAATACGCCGCTTCACTGAACTTGACGGAGTGCGCTGTGCCGAGGTAGAAGTGCGTCCCGGTGCCGCAGATGACCCGGAGCTGCTGGTTTATATCACAGCTACGAATCAGAAGGATGGTCAGCCTGATTATGACATGGTACGGATCATCCGCAATGATGCCGATCTGGAGCTGGATTGGTATGACAATAATCTGCATTCGGCATTTGAAGAAGTGACCGACAAGGCTTTTACGGACTCTACGCACATTACCGCTGGTGAGGAACGGGAAAAGTTCAAAAGGGAATTGCTCTCCTATGGGCAGCTTAGCACAGAGTTTGCCAAGGAGTTCGGGGCATGAGGATATGGTGTGCACTACCTCGGCTTTTGTTAATTTGGACACCGGCGCCATCGCCAGATCAGCGTGAAAGGAGGGGGAAATCATAGACGGCAAAGCGAAGTATAAGAAAAACAAAGGCAGCAGTTATATTCATAACAATGAGTTCGCGGAAGAAGTGATGGAGAAAAATGTAAGACATGAGGTGCGAAGAAGTCCTAGACGCTTCGGTAATAAATAAACAGTCATAAACTGAGAAACGCTCATTTATAAATGACCCTGAAGAAGCCTCTGTATTCGTCAAAATTGCGAATGCGAGAGGCTTCTTTTGAATTAGGCCGCTTCACGCAGCGTCATGATCCCTTTGTAGATGTTATAGACAAAAACGCCGAGATAGACCACTACGAATAGCAGTACAAACCCGATAACCGAGCCTGCATGATTGGCAGTGATAATAAAATAAACTAGCGGAATCGCCGCAATAATGGGGAAAATGTGCGATAAAATGGCTTTTTTCGCGTGTCCCTGAACATATTCGTCCCGGACTGCAATCCACACAATGACCGGCACCAGAAAAGGTGCGAAAAAAATGCTAAAATAACAAAGTGAAGACAAAAGGCCTCTCACGGATTAACCCCTCCTTTTTGGCATCGTTCTTTGTACATAATACCCCGTTAGCGTCCAAATGATTCCTTTTGCAGCCTGCTTTCCTGTATAATGAAAAAATGCTTTTGACAGTTGCCCAAAATGTGATATAATCATTAATGCACTGAATACATAAGGTTTTATTGATTGTTATCTTGTCCCAGTAGCTCAGCTGGATAGAGCAACGGCCTTCTAAGCCGTCGGTCGGGGGTTCGAATCCCTCCTGGGACGTATAGCAAAAACTTCCTAATTCAATATTGGGAAGTTTTTTTTGTGTTCCAGTTTGGGATGAGAACCCCTTGGGGGGACGTCGGAGCTAAGCATCGTTAGCATAAACTTCGCAGTCTCGACCGTAGGGAGAGTATCCCTCCTGGGACGTATAGCAAAAACTTCCTAATTCAATATTAGGAAGTTTTTTTGTGTTCCGGCAGTATCATTGATTCTGGCTTTATACTGTCGCCTTCTCTTTATGAGCAAAAAATTGCGGCAGATGCTCTTTGTGTGCTTCCAGCAATTCATCCAGCACAGTTTGGGCGATATCGCCGCTTGGAACGAGCGGATTCAAGGTGAAGGCTTGCAGTGCTGTCGCATAGTCACCAGTGACCGCCGCTTCAATGGTCAGCTCTTCCATCGCCTTCATGACTTGCAGCAGTCCCCGTTGTGCTGGAGGGAATTTACCAAAGTTGACAGGCTCCGCACCATGCGCGCGAATGACACTAGTTACTTCGATGGCGCTATCATAAGGGACATCATCAATCGCACCGTTGTTACGCGTACTAACTACCATCAATGTGCCTTTGTTGTTATAAATAGAGTTGATGATTTCACAGGCAGCATCGCTGTAATGCGCACCGCCGCGTTTGGATAATTCCTCTGGTTTGTAATCCAGATTCGGATCTTTGTACAATTCAAACAGACTTTCTTCCAGACGTTTGACGACTTGGCCCCGAGTTCCTTCGTTTTTGGCCTCCTCTAATTCTTCCTTGAGCATGTTATCGGTCATATAGTAATACCGATGGTAAGGACAAGGTAGCATTTTCAATTGACGAACCTGATCATACAGGAAGCGCATGTTCTTAATATTTTCAACGACCTTCTCCGGTTGTGCGCCAGGCGCATAAAGTCCTTCGATAACTTGTTCTGTTAATTCTTCTCCAGTTTTATCATAAACTTTGTGCCAATGAAGGTGGTTAATTCCTGCAAATTTAAAGAACAGCTCTTCTTCCGGTTTGTCCAGCACAGCCGATGCACTCTTGATCGCGCCGATTGGAACATTACATAATCCGATGACTTTATCCCACTGACCATAACGAAGCACCGCTTCGGTGACCATGCCCGCAGGGTTGGTGAAGTTAATCAACCATGCATTCGGACACAGTTCTTTCATATCTTCTACGATACTGAGGATAACGGGTATGGTACGAAAAGCTTTGAACATCCCACCAGCCCCATTGGTTTCCTGACCGATCATACCGTGTTTCAAAGGAATACTTTCATCTTTAATCCGGGCTTCCAATAAGCCTACCCGAAATTGGGTCGTTACAAAATCGGCATCCTTCAAGGCTTCCCGACGATCCAGTGTCAAATGTACTTCACAATCAATGCCGGCGGCTTTCACCATCCGTTGGGCCATGGCCCCTACGATCTCCAGTTTCTCGCGTCCTGCTTCAATATCTACCAGCCATAATTCCCGAATGGGAAGCTCTGCATAACGTTTGATAAAACCTTCTACTAATTCTGGTGTATAGCTGGAGCCTCCGCCAATAGTTGCGATCTTTATGCCTTTTTTCATGGTTAGTGCCTCCTGAGTATGTTTTTTAAAACCGCTTTCTTAAGCTCAAATTCACTGTAATCCCTGTAATGCATTACAGGTCAAGCGCTTTTAAAAAACTTATTTGGGGAAGGTGACAATTATAGGACGGGGCCACAAAACATGCTAAACACGAACATGCTAAAATAGAAAGAACGAGGTGAGAAATGTGGCAAATATTCATGAAATTGCAAAGCTGGCGGGTGTATCCTCGGCAACGGTGTCTCGTGTCATTAATAACCATCCGTACGTAAGTGAACCGACAAGGCAGCGTGTACAGGGGGTCATAGACCGACTGGATTATGTACCTAATTTGAATGCGGTTTCATTAAAAAAGGGCATGACCAAGCTCATAGGAATTATTTCAATTTCTTTTAATGATTCATTGGGTTCATTTGTGCGTGGATTTACAACCTATGCCCAGGAGCATGGTTTTAATATGGCACTATTTATTACGAATGGAGAGAAGGAGCGGGAGCTTGAAGCACTGGAAATGTTGCGGAGAAAGCAACTGGACGCCTTGGTCTGTATGATTCGCGTCAATGAGTGGAGTGTGATTGAGCACTACACCAAATATGGTCCAATTGTGACATGGCAGCGTGTAAACATTGAGGCAATCCCGTCTGTATTTATGGACCAGTATCAGGGGTACATGCTTGCGCTGGAGCATCTGTATGCCAGAGGCTATCGCAGCATTGTGAATGTATATGGGAATATGAGGGGATTGAATACGAAGGAGCGCATACGGGCTTATCATGATTTTTGCAAAAAATATGATTTGAACGCTGATGCTTTCCCGCATTTTTATGGCTTAAATTCAATAGAAGCGGGTGAACAAATTGCTCACTGGTGGGGCGAACAATCCAACAAGCCTGATGCCTTCGCTTGTTCTACCGATTATTTGGCTGCAGGGCTGTTGACCGAAGCACGTAGGCTCGGTGTTTCTATCCCGAGTAATGTTGCAGTGGTGGGCTTTGATAACACCGAAATTTCGCATTTGCTTGATTTAACCACCATTCATTACCCGATTGACAAGCAAGCGGAAAATGCATTCATTATGATTCGAAATGCCCTAGAGGGGCTTCAGGAAGAATTACATCCCTTGGAATTCAAATTAGTAGAGCGAGCGACTACTTGATCTCCTGAGTATTCCTTTTTATCCGGTGCTGAGCTATTCAAGTCACATAATTGAGGTGTTATTTTATGCAATATAGGTTAACTGATACTCACTTATATATACTTGAGAATTCTAGGGTTCTCTGCTTTGCACGTCCAACAAATGCTTATAAGGATTTAGGAGAATTAATGGAAAATGGCACGCTCTATCATATTTCGGTACCAGAAGATTTCGAATCTTTTGATCATAATAAAGCACTAACTCCGGGTGAGGGAGGCGACTTCTTTTTTGAAGAGTTCCTTAATCCAGTACTAAAATTAATAAATGAAAATAAAAAGTAAAAAATAAAAAAGGACTCCATAACAGCATAAATCCCCAGGAGTCCTTTCTTTACACAATACTCTAATTCAAACGAATTTCTAATAATTCCATTTCGAAAATTAAGTCAAAAAAACATGTATAGATCGTAAGTAGAATTAATGATTCAAAATAGGTATTTCCCCAAGCAGATTCTTTAAGTTAATGGAATCCCACGGCATATGTTCGGTTATACCTAACCCAACTACATCGGTTTCTTCAGATAGTTCTTTAATCAGATGAAGTAGTTGAGGTATTTGCATTGTTCCCGCAGGAGAAAGATTATAGGGAGCTTCAGGGTTGGCGAATAATAAAGAACGAAATGCTTTTGGATCAAGTACATCTAAATCAAGGTGAATCGCCAGGTGCTTGATGCCGCTTTCTTTAATCCACTCTTTTATTGATTCGGTACTGGTCGTTAACTCTTGGGTCCCAGCAGTTCGAATCCCTAATCTTTGAATTACTTCAGTATCTGTTTCTGTAGTGGTAACACCTAACCTTTGAAATGTCTCTGAAAATGCTTTTGTTTCTTCTTCTGTAGGAGCTGCTAATCCAGCGATAAAGACATTTTCAGGCTTAAGAGGAACTTTCACATGTTTTGCAAACTCCTCATCTCCTTCTCCCAACAGATTCCCAAGTGGTAATGTATGTCCGTTATCATAGCCCACATATCTAACTAAATCACTGTGAGCATCGATCCAAATTAGCCCTAATTCTCCACCGTATCGTTCGTTCAAATAGGCAAACGGGGCTTGCTCGACTAAACAGTCACCACCAAACATTACTATGCGATCTGGCTTATGAGCGTCAATGATATGTTGAGCAGCCTCTAATTGTTCAAGTAGCTGTTTTCTCCCATACATACCGTTCTCGTTATCAAGCGGAGTTCCATCATAAGCTTGAACTGGAACATGAATAAGGGGTTGATCATTGTCTGGGGCTAGCCAAGCCAGCAGTTCAGCTCCAAAAGAGTAGTTAGGATTGTTTCCTCCTTGCCATTGCGGCATTAACAGGCGTATTGTTTTAGTCATATTTTCTCTCCTTTACTTCAAATTACGGTTAGTATAAACTGAACGCAAATAAAAACGTAGTACGCACTAATTTGATAGGTACTACCCGAAAGGATAGTGTGAATATGAGTATGGCTGAATTTAAAGGTAAAGTTAAAAATATTGAAGATACACCTTTTGGTTATACAGTGTCAGTCATTGGTGGTAAATGGAAAATGGTTATTATTTATCTTCTGGCCGAAAACCAAGTGGTTCGCTTTAATGATCTGAAAAGACAAATCGGAGCTATTACATACAAAACATTGAGTTCACAGCTAAAGGAATTGGAAGCGGATGGATTGGTGAACCGGAAAGAGTATCCTCAAGTTCCGCCTAAAGTCGAGTACAGTCTCACAGAAAAAGCGGAAACACTATTGCCTGTTTTGGAAGGGTTATGTGAGTGGGGAACCAAAAACCAATATAATTAAATATCGTTTTCTAATTGTTCTCGAATGCTATACGAATATTAGAAAAGACGATTGACATATATTTATAGTTAATCAGGTATTCAACGAGCTCAAGTGCACTGGGGATAGGAACGCTTAAAAATCAGTATCATTTGGGGGATGTGATATTTTGACTATGGCAATTATTTTATTTGTAGCGAATATTCTACTTATTCTTGTTTCAATCGTTGGTATTGTTCTGTTCATGGGGATATTGTACAGGGGGTACATTTTGCTAGGATTACTTATTGCTGAGAAAAAGAACACAAGAAATCAAGCTGTAAAAGATTAATTTTATGACAACACAGAGCCTCATTTCTACTTTATTAGTGGAAATGAGGCTCTTGCGTAAACAATAAAAGTGACATAATGGGGTAAAGGAAGGGACATAGCATTTTATAGCTTTTGGGACATCCCCGGATGTTTGATGCTTAGCACTACCTTTTTCTTTAGTTCCTCTGCAGCAGCTCGAATCTGTTTTGCCTGCGTCACAGCCGAAATCACCGCTACACCATCGGCACCCGCACCTACCACTTCCTCCACACGGTCTATCGTAATGCCACCGATCCCGACGATGGGCAGATCAATTCCCGCTTTGCGCATCTCATGTAAAATGGCTGGACCCTGCACCGCATGAGCATCATCCTTTGAGATGGTGGGATAGATGGGTCCGACGCCGAGATAGTCCGCACCTTGCAGAATGGCTCGACGTGCTTCCTCAATCGTATGGGCGGAGACGCCAAGGATTCGGTTTCCGATCCGCGTACGCACAGAAACAGCCGATTCATCGTCCTGACCGATGTGAACACCGTCGGCGTTGAGCTCAAGAGCCAGCTCCACATCGTCATTGACGATAAAGGGGATACCAGCGTGGTGGCACAGATCTTGTAGCTGACGCGCAAGTTCAAACATAGGAACCCCTGTTAACGCGCTACGGCCCTTTTCCCGGAACTGGATCATGGTTGTGCCGCCAGCAAGAGCCTCCTGCACGACCCGATTTGGTTCCGCGAGGCAGTTCACGCTTCCAACAACCAGATACATCTGTAAATGCCGGCGCATGATCTCAGGTAATATTCGACCGCTCATTGGAGTATCTCCTGACGACGGCGGTAGGCCCAATGATTGGTTGGACCGTGTCCCTGGCCCAGATACAACGTATCTTCAATCGCCGCCTGAATGAAGGCTCTTCCATTCAAAATAGCTTCTGGTACAGACACGTCTTTCCCTAATTCAGCGGTAATCGCTGCTGAGAACGTACATCCTGTTCCGTGTGTGTGGACAGTTCGCACCCGCTTGCCGCCCAGCTCTGTGAAGGTTGTTCCGTCAAAGAGCAGGTCAATGACCTGACCGCTGTTTTCGCTCTCCTCATCGTGGCCGCCCTTGATCACAACGAATTTGGGACCCCGGCTGCTAATATGTCTCGCAGCTTCACGGCGTCCTTCCATCGTACGAATGCTTATCCCGGTTAAGGCCTCCGCTTCCGGGATATTTGGTGTGACGACCAGGGCCAAGGGGAGCAGGTCGTCGTTCAAAGCTTGCACCGCTTCTGGTTGCAGCAGCTTTGCGCCCCCTTTGGCAATCATTACAGGATCGACGACAACCTTTTCCCAGCCGAACTTTCGGATCTGCTCGGCTACCAGGCGGATGATGCCTGCATCAAACAGCATGCCAGTCTTTAGGGCGTCGACTCCAAGATCTGATCCTACAGCTTCGATCTGTTGCGCTGTTGCTTCCTGTGGCAGCGGATATACACCGTGAACTCCCAAAGTATTTTGTACCGTTATGGCCGTAATAGCTGACATGCCGTATACGCCAAGCTCCTGAAAGGTTTTGAGATCGGCTTGAATTCCAGCCCCGCCGCCACTGTCTGAACCGGCAATCGTCAGCGCTCTCGGTACATGCACGTCTCTCATCGCGCACCACCTGTTGTAGTTGTTCCAGCTTCACGGATCGTGACATGCCCCTCTAGCGAACCAGTATGTAGTTTGGCAAGCTCGTCGAGAAAGGCAATCTGGAAGCTGCCCGGCCCCAGCTTTGCGGTATGCGCTGCGGCTCGAGAAGCTGCTGCACCGTAAAATGCCAAACCTGCTGTGCCTGCGAGCAGCAGGTTGGGTTCAATTGCTGCAAAGGCACCCAACACAGAGGTCAGCAGGCAGCCTGTTCCGGTTACCTTCGTAAGCAGCGCGTCTCCGCCACTAATCAATCGTACTTCAACCCCATCCGTGATGACGTCCTCTTTTCCAGTGATGACAACCATGGTATGGAGCGTTTGCGCAGCCCGAACTGCCAGATCGACATTACTGCTGTCAGCACTGTCGCCTGCATCTACCCCTTTAATTTCTCGGGCTTCTCCGATCAGATGAGCGACTTCGGCTGCATTGCCTCGTACTAGTGAGATGTTAACCTCGTTTAGAATTCGTAGTGCTGACTCGGTTCTAAAGCTAGTCGCTCCTGCACCGACCGGATCTAACAGAACTGGAACACCGTGAGCATTCGCCGATTGTCCAGCAAGGATCATGGCATCCACCAGCTCACGGTTTAGCGTACCGATATTTAACACGACGGCGCCCGCTATTTTGGCCATATCTGCTACTTCCTCGGGTGCATAAGCCATCACCGGGGAAGCCCCTAGTGCATATAGGCCGTTGGCTGTAAAGTTGGTGACCACCACATTGGTTATATTATGAACGAGGGGGTTGCTGTTTTGTACCTTTGTCAGGAGCGCCGAATAACTTTGTTCCCATATATTCATCATGTTTATCCTCTCTCATCTATACTGATTATTCCAAGACCGTAGCGCGCATCTGGACGGGCCATTGTTCCTGCTTATAAGCCATATCCCAGAACATATATTCCAGCTGGCAGCTTAGCATAAAATGCTCAATCATCCGCTCTCGCTCGGCAGCCGTGGCGACTTTCGCCCAAGCATCCACACGCTCTCGATATTTGAAGGTTACATCTTCAATTTGGTTGCCATAGAAGCAAATCCACTCATAGAACGGATGAGACTCGTCTGGTCTTACCTCATCCATTAGCCTGCGTCCAATTTCAAGATATGTCCATGGACATGGTAGCAGCACGGCCATGATTTCCCCAAGACTACCCTCATGTGCGACGGTCAGCATATGGCGGATATAATGATGAGCGGACGGAGCGAGTGGATATCCCTGCATCTCTTCATAGGTGACACCTGCGATAGCACAAAAATTTTGATGCGGATGAACCTCGCTGTTGAGAATAAAAGAGATCTGTTCGTTAAATACAGCCATATCCTCCCGGCTCGTGCTTTTGGAGATTGCGATGCCGTAAATCCGCATGTAGGCGTTCAAATATTCAAAGTCTTGTTTTACATAGTGAATCAGCTGTTCCCTTGTTAAATTTCCTTCAGCAATACCTCTCACAAAGGGATGCTCATAAATGGCTTGAAAAATGCCATCCGCCTGCTGACGGAGCTCTTGCGAAAAACTCATTTCCCCACCTCCAACAAAAATGGAGAATAAGAAGTCCCGTAAGATACAATTCTCGGAACAATGCCAAAAAGCCGCCCCGAAAACTGGAGCGGCTTCAACATAGGTTCAATGCGCAAAAACGCCTGAAACCCTATATAGAAGGCTCCACTTTCCTACGCTAGTACGAACTAGATCAGGTTCAAAGGGTCCAAGATTCATTCTTGTCTCAGCCATAATGGCTCCCCTAGTGGACTTTCCTATTCTTTTGACTAATACTGTACATTCGTTCCTATGTTATGTCAAACTGCTTATGCCTAGTGAAGGATTAGTGAGGGTGTTGGATTACACTTTCCACGGCTTTGACCCTCACATATTCCGGTTTCCACATTGCATCCCGAATGGCTTGCTCAATATTTGGAAGGTGTGCCTGAGCTACCTGATCCTGAATTGCGGCCTTTGCTACCGCAACCGCAACCGCAAACGAAACATCACGTAATTTTCGAATATGGGGCAGCAGTGCGCCGCCAAGTTCATTCGAATCTACGGCGTTGGCAACGGCATCAGCTGCTGCGGTAAACATGGAAGGAGTGATTCGTTTGGCCTTGACCACAATTGCGCCTAGACCCAGTCCCGGGAAAACAAAGGCATTGTTCGCCTGACCAATTTCAAATTTCGTACCGTTATAGGTGACGGGCTCAAAGGGACTTCCCGTAGCAATCAATGCTTTGCCATCAGTCCATCGTATCAAATCCTCGGGTACCGCTTCAGCCAGATTGGTAGGATTGGACATGGGCATAATGATCGGGCGTTCCACATGCTTTGCCATTTCCTTGATAATCTCTTCAGAAAAGGCACCCGCTACACCGGAAGTCCCAATTAAGATTGTAGGTTTTACCTGACGGATGACCTCCAGCAACGGTATTTTGCCGTCTTCCGATCGGGACCATGAGCTGATTTCTTCCTTTTTACGCACATATGGTTTCTGATAATCGAGTACATCTTCCATATCGTCCGTTAATAATCCGCGATAATCAAAGGCCCAAAATGACTTGAATGAATCTTCTTCAGGAAGCCCGTCCTCGATCATAGCTCCTCGTATTTGGTCGGCGTTGCCGATTCCTGCTGCCCCCGGACCAAAGACAAGTATTTTTTGTTCACGTAGCGGAGTTTTGGTGACACCTACCGCCGAAACAATCGCAGCTAATGTGACTGCTCCTGTGCCCTGGATGTCATCATTGAAGGTGAGAATGTTTTGACCGTATTTCCCTATAATGTGGCGTGCGTTCACGCTGCCCACATCCTCCCAATGCAAAAGCGCTTTCGGGAATTGTGTTAACGTTTTGCTGATAAAGGTATCAATAAATTGATGATAGGCTTCTCCGCGAACTCGTTTATGACGGTTTCCGATGTATAGCGGATCATTCAGCAGCTTTTCATTATTCGTGCCCACATCCAGTACAATGGGCAGCACCCGCCCGGGATGAATACCTGCCGCAGCTGTATATACAGCAAGTTTGCCAATAGCAATGTTAATTCCCCCGACCCCCCAGTCACCAATTCCCAAAATACTTTCTGAATCCGTGACCACGATCAGGTCAACATCCTCACTACGCAATCCGGAATTATAGAACGCCTGTCCGATACCGTTCGGATGATCTATTGATAAATATACGCCCCCAGGGCGGTTGTACTCATGGCTGTATTCTTGAATGGCGGTTCCTACAGTCGGTGTGTAGACTACGGGCAGCATTTCACTCAAATGGTCGGTTAGCAGCCGATAGTAAAGCACGACATTCCGGTTATGAAGGTCGTTAAGTGAAGCATTTTTACGCAGCATGGTGGGTTGTGCCAGGAATTGCTGATATGCCCGAACGCTCTGTTTTTCCAATGAAAGGACAGTGGGAGGAAGAATTCCTTCCAAGCCCAGTTCTTTGCGTTCTTCTTCTGTAAATGCCACCCCTTTGTTCAAAAGAGGGTTTGCTAGCACGTCCTTTCCTCGTAAGGGAGTAGATAATGACCCATCACGATTGACATGAAATGCTTCCATAAAAATACCTTCTTTCCCTATATTTTAATAATTATTCATGATGGAAAATGACATGTTGTCCATAGTATGGACGTACGAATTGGTTTTATTCGCCTATCAATCTATGACAAAATGACCATATGTGTATCTTTTTATTAATCCCATAGAACTAATTTTGTTTTCGGATTCACCTTGTAATTCGTATAGTAGTAGTCCTGATGAATCAGGTCTAAATGCTCTGTTTTTATCAAATATGAAAAATAGTTTTTCTTCTCTTGAATGCTTATATATCAAGGGATGTGAGCTATTTTGTTAAGAAAATATGAAGTATTTGGACATTAATTTAATCTTACTAAGCAAACATTTTTAATTCTTTTTCAACAAAATAGAACTATTCGGAGGAAAAGGAGAGGTTTGTGTGCAGGGACCTATAGCCATTTTTAGCGATAATAACAGGGCTATTGATTATCCCAATGTGATTTGTTTTTACCAATATATACAGTGCGAGGACACGGAGGAAGCTTCAGTCTACGAGGGCGCAAGTTGCTGCCTGATAGATTATAGGGAGCCGGGGCAAGCCGTGCGGAAAGCTAATCAGATCCGTAGCCAGTTTCCACAAATGCCATTGCTATTGGTGACGGATGTAACCTTTCCGTTCAGTGATCTGCATATGGTGCAAATTATCGGAGTAGGCCGATTGCGTCTGCTATTTTGGCAAGCCAATGATACCGAAGAAATACTTTCTGAAATACAAAGCTTGCTCTATCCCGAGTATTCGACTAAAAGCCAACATGTTGCATTCATCTTGTCTGTGTATAACGAAGAGAAACGTTTTGTTCATGTCAAAACCTTTGCTGAGCGACTGCAAGCCTTTATCCGCAGCCATATTATAGAGGGTTCGATTTATCTCATTGATGATGGTAGCCACGATGGCACGAATGCCTTGATTAAAGCGCTGGAGGCAGCAACGGACTTGTCCGTAAACCGGATTAACCAGAACTTGAGTCCACTGCTTCAAACAAGGGAATTGGGACGCAATACGCGCAAGGCAGGGACGTATCTGGAAGGAATGCGGACCATCGGTGCGGATTACTACGTATTTGTGGACGCGGACGATTCCTTTTTTATTGAGGATATTGCCAGAATGATCAATGTTGTTCAACAGGGCTACTATGATGTTGTGATTGGAACCAAAGATATGACCGCCGAGAATCGTTCTTTATTGCGATCTATCGTTAGCTTTGGCAAACGGGTCGTCTCTCGCCCCTTTTTACCAACCGGTGTAGTAGATTCCCAGACGGGTCTTAAAGTGATGAGCTCGGTTGCCGTGAAGCGGATGTTTCCACATTTGAAGGAACAACTCGGACTAGCGCTGGATCTGGAGATGATGTTCATTGCCAAGCGACTTCAGCTCCGTGTGCTGCAACTACCCGTCAAATGCATTGACCGAGATGGCTCGCACATTCATGTCTGGAAGGATTCCATTCGTTTTTTGCGCTCTATCATTGAGATTTGGCGACTGGATCGGCGGGTGAGATAACCACGTGAACAACCGATTGCGTTCGTTGATGTTCCCCCTCTTTAATGTGCTGCTTAACGGATTCAATTTTTTCTTCCACATTGCAGCGAGCTGGTATCTTACCGGACAAGCCTATGGTCAGGCGAACGCGCTGTTGGCCCTCTTTGCACTGTTGTCCGTATTGGGCTTATCCATCCAGCTGTTAACCGCCAAGCTGGTATCCAAGGCTGACCAGAAGCTTCTGCTACGCAGCTTACCGCTCGGTTCTCTATTACTAAAAGCACCTCTAGTGCTAACTCTGCTTGCCATGATCATTTCACTTTCCTTTCATCCGTTGCTGCGTTCGCTATTGGGCGTTGAGTCCGGCCCGCTGTTCATGCTGTATGCCTTGATCGGATTGCATATTCTGGTGAGTTCGTGCCGTGGAGATTTACAGGGGAGGGAACGCATGCTGGCGCTCAATGTGAACTATTACATTGAGGTATTAGGGAAGCTATGCCTGTTTTTTGTCCTGGCTGCCCTGGGGTTAAGGCTGGAAGCCTTACTATTAGCGAGCTGTGGGGGAATGCTGCTGTCGTTGCTTCACGGCTGGATCGTTTCGGCCCAAGGCTTGTCCCTATTGACATATAGAGGAGAACATATCCCTGCTGGGTTATGGAAGTCACTAGGTCAGGATTTCACCGACAGCCTTATGACGAATTTATTCATTCTGTTTTGTATATCCATCGACATGTTGTATGTACAGCATTATTTTCCTGAGCAGGCCAGCAGCTATGCCATTGCGCTGAAGTACAGCCAGTTGGTCTATTACGTTTCGTACAGCTTGATTGCTGCCTTTATTCCAAAGATCGGTGCGCAGGGGCATGACCGCCAGGCTTTGGGCAAGTTAATTGTAATCTATGCTGGATTAATGGCTGTAGCCGCGCTGTGTGTATATGTGGGCACAACTTATATATTCCCACCCTCTATTCCCATATTATTTGGAGCCTCTTACCAGGCGGCTGAGGCCTATATTCCATGGGGAGGCTGGGTGTATTGGCTTTTTTCCATCGTGCTATTTTTTGTGCATGTGCACGTATTAGTGGGCAGACGCACCTTTATGTTCAGTCTGATGGCGGGAGCCGCAGCTTTATTAGTAGCCTTTCATATGGCTCACACAGACCCGATCGATTTTTTGTTGTCAGAGTTCATTGTGTACGGAGCTATGTCTCTCTACTTTGTGATAGATGCCTATATGTATTTGTTCAAAATAAAGATAAGGGGAGGAATCACCCCATGAATACCATACTAGAGCAGGACGATAAGACCGTAGTTCTATTGCTTTCCTGGCGTGACATTCGTTCTCCGAAAAGCGGGGGAGCAGAAATTTTCACCCATGAAATGCTGAAACGCTCACAGCAAGGCCGGTTTCAGTTCATTCATTTCTCACCCCAATTTGAGGGGATGCCTGAGCATGAAGTCATCGACGGAATTACGTATATTCGAAAAGGAAACATATACAGTGTTATTTATTATGCGATGCGCTATTACCGTCGTCATCGGCAGCAGATTGACTATGTAATTAATCAAGCGAATACGCATCAGTTCTTTACCCGATTTTGGGTGGAGGCATCCAAGCGAATTTTTTTCATACATCAGCTAACAAGGGAAATATGGTATGAAAATGCCAGGTTCCCGCTAAATATGATTGGATTTCATATGGAGCCCCTCATGCTTAAGCTGGCACGGAAGGATCGGACGCTCACCGTATCCCCGTCTACCCGGTATGATCTGCTTAAGCTGGGCTTTCATCCAGATCGCGTTCATCTTTTACCGGAAGGCATTGAGTTTGATCATTGGCCGCGTGAACAATTTTTGACGAAGGAGTCTAACCCAACCTTCATGTATGCCGGACGCTTTGTTAAATATAAGGGCATTGATCTGGTCGTTGAAGCCTTTGGGCGGCTCAAGGAAAAGTTCCCCCAGGCTATGTTATGGATTGCCGGAAAAACCGATAAAACCTATGTGACAGAACAATTATTGCCGATTATAGAACGGTATGGATTGACATACGGAGAACCGGATGAACAGGGACAATCACAAGCCGATATTACCTTTTATGGATTTGTTTCAGCAGAGTATAAGCTGGAGCTGATGAGCCGTGCCCATGCGCTCGTATTCCCTTCCCTGCGTGAAGGCTGGGGATTGACGATTACCGAAGCGGCAGCGGTTGGAACTCCCAGCATTGTGAGCAATTCTCCCGGTCTGGTGGATGCGACGGATTTCGGAAAAAGCGGATATTTATGCTTTCACGGCGATATTCGAGGATTATCTGAACAAATGGAAAGAGCGGCAGAGGGTGGCGAAGATTACATGGCCATCCGTGAGCGAGCGTACCAATATGCGCTAAGATTTCATTTTGATCATACAGCTGCCGCGTTTGAGCAGTTGATGGAGAATTGGACAGAGGAGGCGGAACAGAGTGGACAAAGTGGTCATTCTCTTCTCCACGTACAACAATGAACGTACAATAGAGCCTTGTTTGCGAAGCTGTATGGGGCAAAATTACAGGGATCTGCATATTGTAATTGCCGATGATGGCTCCAGTGATCGGACGGTTGAGACGATTCGTATGCTGTCCGCAGGGAGCTCAGTACCCGTTACCGTATTGGAGCTTCCTCATGGAGAGCGGGGAGTTGCTAGAGTCAAAGCGGTTGAGGAAGCGAAGCGCTTGGGTGCCGAATACATATTTGTATTGGATTCCGATATGATTTTAGCCGAACATCTAATTCAGCAAAGCATCGACTTTTTTGACGATCATCAAGATATTGGTGCCTTGGTTATTCCAGAGGAGGCATATTCGGAAGCAAATAATTTTTTCTCCAAAGTAAAGGTTTTCGAGCGGAATGTAATTAACAACGCAGGAGAGACCTTGGGAAAACGCTCCATTGAAGCTGCACGCTTCTGGCGAATGAGCGCTTACGAATCAACAGGCGGATTTAATGCGGAGCAAATTGCTTTTGAAGAAATACAGCCAACCTTACGCTATATAGAGTCTGGCGGAGTCATTCGCCGGGCGGTTTTTACACGGGTATATCATGATGAAAAACAGGTATATTTGCAGGATGTATTACGTAAAAAAGCCTACTACTTCTCGGTGATGGATCGTACGATGTCATCTGAGGAGGGCGGATTGCGAAAGGCACTGGAACGTTGGTACTTCTTCCGTCCGGTGTTGTATACATGGGGGAATGTGAAAAACTACATCCGCCATCCGCTGCTAACGGGGGGGATGTTGTGGATGTACACCTGCCTGACTGTGATTGGGGTAGCCGCCGTGTTAAAGGGCGGCACCCGTCACTCAGGCGATCTCGCTAAGGCGGATAAGGCGTAACGATGAATGACCGAGGGTCAGCGTATCCAGCGAGTACAGGTCGGGATCGGAAGATTCTGGCTCCTCATACGGTATATATAATGAATGCGGAGTTAACTGAATACCTTCGCCAGCAGGATGACGCAGTGAGCAGCCGACAGGATACAGCTCAGCAAGTGCAATATGTACGGCGGTTACGATATCTTGTTCATTCAGCAGGACATACGGTCGGTACGGAGCATTCAAAATGCTGTTTATAAATATCGACAAGTCAGTTGCCACGTTCTGGTCTGCATACAGGCTGTTTCGATTGAGCCTAGCCTGATCAAGCGCCTCATACAGTATCTTTTTAAGCGTATCATCATCCAGCTCCAGCGGTTTCGTCAAAAAACGGAACACGCCGACTTGATTAATGGCCGATAAAATGGACTGCGTATGCAGGTGACCAGACAAAATGATGCGTACGATATGTGGATAATCTTTCTTAATCATACGAAGGAACGTAATTCCGTCCAAACCAGGCATAAGCAGATCGGAGACGACAACATCAATCGGGTACTTTTCCAGCACTTGCAGAGCTTCTTTAGGCGTGTGAGCGGTATGTAAGGTGAATGTTTCTTGCATCAATGTCCGTTCAAGCAGGGACAGCACCATAGGACTG
This sequence comes from Paenibacillus sp. P2(2022), assembly GCF_029522175.1. Taxonomy (NCBI): domain Bacteria; kingdom Bacillati; phylum Bacillota; class Bacilli; order Caryophanales; family Paenibacillaceae; genus Paenibacillus; species Paenibacillus sp. P2(2022). The sequence goes on from NZ_JAKWFI010000005.1 coordinate 280,595, forward strand.
TCGTCAACAAATAGAATGTTTTGGGGTGTCATAAGAACTGCGCAACTCCAATCAGGAAGTAAGAAATGAGGAACTACATGTATAATATCAGCGTTTTGGCATTTTTAAAAGATGTCAGTACAGAACGGGCGTTGCGTCTTTTTTGTGAACGATTTGATTCGGTTGAACACGCGCTCTGGGAAAAAGGAATGCGTCTTCTTCACCAGTATCATGCTGCGCGACATACAGGGGTGACTCTGGCCGTCTCCAGTGCACTTCAGCATATGGACGATCGTCATGATATTTACGTTGTTGATCTGCGAGCATACAGCGAGGAAGATTTGGATCGTCTATATATAGCCAAAACATGCGAGTTGATCCTGCTGACAGACGGGGCAACGGAAACCGCTGCGAGGTTTGCCGCACTCCAGCGCCGCACTCCCCGGTTGCTGTGCGCACGGCTACCGCTGGTCAGCTACGAGCTGGAATGCCTGATGCAAGCGATTTTGAGCCGTCTTGAACAAAATGGAGGGGCCAGGTCATGAAGCAATGGGCTTTGTTGAAACCAAGTTGGCAAAAGCTGATCCTGTACCTGATGGTTTTGTGTGTGACAGTGTTCTTGGCCGCTGTGCTACAATGGTTCGTCATGCGGCAATTCAGCGGTCACTTGGCGGAAATTCAGAACGAGCAGCTCCAGGATGAGGTACAGGAACTGTCTGGCAGCATAACGGAGCATTATGCCGCATGGCAAGCTGAGCTAAAAGAGCTGTCGTCCAGTCTGGGCAGAGAGATGCTGAATCAGGGAACACGTCAATATACTGAGGGGTTTAAGCGTGAGAGCGGGTCTTTTTATGTGCTGGATGAACAGTATCATGTGATGGTCGGACGTGATAATCGTGAGATGAGGAATGCGGTCCAGCAGATTAAATGGCTGCAAAATGGTTGTGCGGTCAGCTCTTTTGTGACTGAGGATCATCAGCCTGCCCAGTACATAGCGTGCAGGATTCAAGGGGCGCAGACGGGCGGTTTTATGGTGCGTACAGTTGACGCTGAAATGCTTAGTGGAATTGTTAAAAGTAAGCCGGTGAATCAGCATGAGACTTTATTTTATAACGGTCAATTCAAGATCGTAGCTTCCCGAAGTACTTCGGATATCAACCGGACGGACATCACGAGTGTAACCCGTAGGCTGCTGGAGGGCAATACGGGTATCGTTGAAGATCGTGGAGAGAAATACGGAATAGGATTCAGCCGCATTGGGGAAGAGGCCCTTTACATATCGGTTAAGGATATCAGTCAGGATACTGCCCAGCGAATTAGCTCCTTTCGCAAACAGTTGTGGATGGTGATGGCTCTAATACTCATTATTTTGTGGGCCATGCTCATACAGTTCCGCAAACGGATTGTGAAAGATGCCATCGTGAACAATCAAGTGCGTGACCAGCGGCGGGATGAAGATATGCGACAACAGCAGGACACGTATTATTTGCCGTTAATGCAGACGATTGAGCAACAGCTGCAAGAGCTACAAGAACAGACTAGCCGTCTCACAGGCGGCGATGATTTAAAGCTGTTGGGATTTTATCAAGATCTAGCCAACCGCTTTGAAGTGTCTTCCAGTCAGGGAAAAGGAGCATCTCATGAGGAACTGGAGTATTTCCGCGAGCTGAATGAAAATTTCATTCAGGGTCGTCTCAGACAGGAATCCTCACTAGGAGAATTACTGACAGGCGTCCGTAGTTTGCGTGATGAGCTGGAAGAGAAAATGCATGATAATAGCGGAATTAGCTTCACCGATATGAATGAGGTATTGTCCGAATCGCTGAAATGGGCGAACCGTTCGCTGAATATGAAGCACATTCAAGTGATCTTGCGGCAAGAGCCAGTTCCATCCATTGCAGCACAAGCACCCATGCTGTACAAAACGATACAGGGGCTGCTGGAAAATGCAGTGCAGGCCATGAACCAAGATGGAGAGCAACTGGAGGATCAGGAACGGGGCCGAACGGGTCTGCGGTCCAAGCGGCAATCTCATATGCTTAAGGTTAGCTCACGGCTGGAAGAAGCTGAAATTATGATTATCATTGAAGACACAGGCGGCGGGATTGATGACAAGATGCGTTGGAGCTATTTCCAGCCGGACTATTCCCAAAACGCACAGGAGCATACGTTCAGCCTGTATCACATGGATGCATATCTGAAGACTATAGGTGGTCGCTTAAAGCTGCGTAACACCGATCAGGGATTGCAGGCCATCGTTCATTTGAGAAGATAGATAGGCCCAAGATAACCAACAGATACAAGAGGTTCAAGAGAGGGGGACAAGCATGAAAAAGTGGATATTTCGCTACCGCTACGATATGGCGGCAATCCTATTGATGCTGGCTGCGATTGTGGCATATCTTGCCCCCATCTATGGATTAGGACAAATCGTATTCAGTGACATTGCCTTTGGAGCCACCTCTCATCGGTATCTGGAGGAAATAACCGGGGTATGGAACGAACGATGGTCTACCTCGACCTTGTTCAATGCTCCACGTATCCTGTACATCTTGCCCTTCTATGGACTTTCACTATTATTTGACGAAAGCGGCCCGGTCTTGCTCAAGTCGTTTATCACAGGCTTGTTATTTGTCTCGGCATTTTCGATGTATGCCTTTGCCAAGCGACTGGTCAGCGTGTATTATTCACCAAGTTTTACGAAAACCCGTATTTTTGCCATCATGGTTGGTTCGTTGTTTTACGCACTGAATCCGTGGGTTATTTTTCGCATCCAGCATATTTATTTGCTCTGTGGGTATAGTTTGTTTCCGTTAATGCTGCGATTCTTTTTCAGTGCGGTGGACCCCAAGTTTCAAATTCAACAAATTAAAAACTATCATCCCCATAAGTTGTATCAGCGGAACTGGATTGACCTGTTCCTGCTGGCTGCAGTATTCACTGTTAGTGCTGCGGCCATTCATTATTTTTTCTTCGGGATGATTTATTTGGGATTGTTCACCATGCTGCTCCTGCTCAAACTGACCTGGACTCATCGTAAGGCCGGGCGCGCCTATTTACAGCCCTTATACAGTAATTTTTTGCGTAAAGGCATGATTTTTGGTGTGTTTTTCGGACTGCTTAGTTTTTACTGGTTGTCCCTGTATGTAGGTAGCATGTTGATGGACGCTCAAGCGTCTCAGCATAATATCAACGTCGTGGATACGTTGTCTCTGTTCAGCCGTAATAGCAGTTTATATAATGTGGGTTATTTACTGAGCTATTGGTGGCCAATGTTCTCCTTTTCCTCACTGCCTGCGATGTTTTATGTAGGTGGGGGATTCTTATTGCTATTGATCGGATACGCGATGGTGACACGTTCACATAAAAATCCGATCATTCTGATCTTCTCGCTCCTTACGCTGTTATTTATGGTTGCAGCGACTGGAACGACATTTCCGTCCATTGCCAAGTGGTTTGTTATTTTGGTTACGAAAACCCCTGTGATTGGTTCGGTTTTCCGTGATCCTAACAAATTTATTGGACTGCTTTCCCTTAATTTCGGAGTGTTACTGACCTTTGGCATAATTCAATGTATGGAATGGTTTGGATCATCGCCGCTACAGCGTGTGTATAAAAAGCTGGCGGTTGTTATCGTCGTTTTGTGTCTGGGCGTATATTTTGCTCCCTTGCGTACCCAGTTCATTGAGGGGTACTACAAGCCGGTACAAGTGCCGAAGGCTTATAGTCAAATGGCTGAAAAGCTGACTGACCCAGATCGTTTTGACAGCAAGGCACTGTATTTTCCGATTGCCGATAATATGATTCAAAGCTATAACGGAGTAGCGACGCCCAAATGGAATAAAGGAAAAACGGCAACCGAGAAGGCGACCGGGGATTTTCAGGTATACTCTTCTCCTAAAAATACGATCTTTCATCATGAAGGCAATGATCCCGGTATCACATACTATATGAATTTTCTACAGTATGTTATGGACAACGGACTAAGCTCGCGATTAGGCTGGCTGTTCTCTACCTTTGGGGTCAACCAACTGGTCTACCATGATGAATATGAAGGACAGGAGAAGCGGCAGGATTTCCACCTGTCTCAGCTGGAAGGTCAGACCGGGTTGAAACGTACGTATAAGAACGATTTGTTTTCCATATTCAATCTTGATCAGACACCGCCCTATATGAATATTCTTGCAAGTAAAATTGTGACACCTTACGGATTTAGCCGACTGGAGAGCTACAGTCATCTGCCTGGTTTTGATTTCAGCCGTTTTGGCGTGCTGTTCAGCGCGTTGAAGCCTGAGTTAAACACCATTCAGACGGTCAACAAGGGGGATTATGTGGAGGCAGCCTCCTTTAATGACTTGCTGTTGTCCCAGCTCCCGGCAGAGGACTACTTGCGGCCTTTTGATGCCATTGAGGATGGTAATGCATTTTTAAAATGGTCCAAAACTTTTGCATCAACCAACGATTGGTTGTGGTATTTATCCTCCCAAAATATACGGAACTTCCCGTTTGATATGGAGATGGATGCAGGGATTGCGGTCACCTTCGCCAGTAAGAAACTGGATGTGGCACCCTATCAGATGAGCAGTATTGAAGGCAAAACGGTGCTTGATTTTGACTCTATGCTGAGAACGGAAACCTTTTTCAAGCCTGATAATCCACAGTTGTTCAGTGTGCAGGCTAACCCCCGAGAGGAATCGAACGACGTGCCGACTCTGCATGGTGAGATTATGAAGGGAGATCCGAGTAATATATGGCAGGTTGCTAGATCGGGATTGCTAGAAGCCAAGGAAAATAACCCATATCAGTTCCACATCACCGTTTCTGGTCGTGGGACGAACAAAATGCATGTAAAAATGAGGTTTTATGATAAGCAAATGCGTGAGCTCGGGGTTAGCTATGTTGTGGCGCCTTCAGAGGGATATAATTTTGACAGTGTAAAATTTTACGGGGAATACGTCTCGCCGCCTGGCAGCTATTGGATGCGAATGGATTTGTTAACCCTCCAGCGTCCGCAGCAAAAAAATTACTGGTGGATTCACGATATTCAGCTGCGTGACTTGGGGAAATACAGCAAGCCCAACACGTTTACGATGCATAAAAAGATGGACCAGCCTCAAACCTCGCATGTATATGCAAGAGTGTTCATGAATAAGGCAGGCGGGAAAATACAAGTCACACTGCCCGATGGAGTGGCTAACATCAAGACCCGTGATGAGGGATTAAACCAATTTCAATGGGTTGATTTGGGAGAACATGTTTTTCCAAAGGGAGATAACCCAATCACGGTTAATAACCTGCAAGGCTTTAATGCGGTCAATCAATTTGCGATTGTTCCTGTGGATCAACTGGATCGGTTATCTTTTCCGGTGGAGCAGGCATTGAAGCGGGGCAAGCTCTTTTTCACCTTGGAGGCAGAGAACGATTTTAATGCTCAAGGGAATGTGCAGACGGAACGTGCTTTACCTAGACTTAGTATGGGTCGGGGAATCAGTTACCAAAAAGGGACGTTAAGCAGAGAAGTGGAAGTCGCCAAAACGGGAACCTATGCCACAGCTATTTTGGCTAATTTACCTGCCGGATATGAAGGATCGTTAACTATGAAATGGAAGAATGAAGAGACTGGAGAGGTGCTGACCAGAACGCTTCGTACGGAGGACTCTTATAAGCGATTACCCGCTACCTCTTTATCCGAAAAGCAGGTTATTGAAACGGTGCCCAACCAAGATAGCTTTGCCAAGAAAAGCATACAAATTCCCGGTCTGCTGAACGACTATGGCCGAGTCGAATTTAAAAATCTGTTCTTAACCAAGGGAAAATATCGCTTAACCCTTGTACTGGACAGTCAGGTGCCGTCATTGAGCCATTTTGCAGATATTCATCGAATGGGCGGGCAGGAAGTGATCGTGATGCCTGGGCAGGACACGAAGGAATCATTGAGCACGGATGTTGGTTGTGTAGCAGATATTCGACCTGGCCAGACGGATCTATCCATCAAGGACACAGAACTGTCCATCCGTTACGCACCTAGCTATTCCTGTGATTGGAATATTTATGCGTCCAAAAAAATGAAGGCGGAACCGCTGCAAGAGTATGCCGTGCAGTTGGATGCACGGTCAGAACAAATTGGAAGTCGGCACATGAAGGTCATTTTCTTAAATAAAGCGTCCCAGGTTCTTCAAACCTCCTATATTGATGAGGTGGAGGAGAGAGATAAGGAGCAATGGAATCATTATGACCAGATTGTAAAGGCTCCGGCAGGAACCACCATGATGCAGTTTCAGATTTTAGCGCATGCGCACAAGAAGCAGACGGGCTTATTTCAAATGAAGCAATATTCCATCATCCCTTATCAAGCGATGATTACAGTGGATCAATTTACGCTGTTTGAGGGAACGGATATGGATACCTTTTTTATGGCACCACACGCTGCGGAAAGCATTCAGGCTACTCGTGAAAATTCCATGGAACGTAGTTTTACGCTATATAATCCAATGCATCAGCAGGTGCTGATCCGGGAGACGGAATCACCCAATCCACTATGGGAGTTCAGGCTGGGTAACGAAAATCAGCGAGCGCGTCTGTCTGTGAATGGAGTAACTACCGGATTCATAACGAATGGCAGCGGAAACGGTAAGGTTGTCGTTATTCTGGCTTCAGCCTACCGTTTTGGCTGGGTATTGTTTGTCATAGGGATCCTGGGCGGAGCAGCTTGTTTTCTTCCATATCGGCGATGGACAAAACGGAAGATTCCATAAAAAGGAAGCTGCCCAGAAGGAAACAGGCAGCCGCTATTACGACTACATCTCGTATTTGTAGCCTCTGCCCCAAACGGTACGGATATGCTGAGGATTTTTAGGATCACGTTCAATTTTTTTGCGGAGGCTGGAGATATGTACGTCGATGGTACGGTCCAGATAAGCGCCATCTCCGCCTTTGACCCGATCCATCAGCTCGCTACGGGTAAAGACTTTCCCTGGATTGCTGGACATCTCTTTTATAATAGAAAATTCGATGTGAGTAACTTCGATTTCCTGGTCATCGACCAACAGGCTATGACGGTAATCATTCACCCAAACTCTTACCTTTTTAAGCTTTTGGGTTATCGTTCGTGATTCAGTGAGCATGTTGCTACCACTGCGGCGCAGCAAGGCTTTGATGCGGGCATTTAGCTCCCTCAGACTGAAAGGTTTGCATAAAAAGTCATCCGCTCCGTCATCCAAAGCCTTTATTCTTATATTCAGCAGGGTGTTATTAGAGATGACGAGCATAGGAACCGTGGTGAATTGACGGATGTGACTGATCAGCTCAGATTCGACTTTACCGGAAAACATTAGAGCGGTCACAATAATGTCCGGCTTAAAGTGCATTAATGTAGGAATTGCGAGTTTACAATCATAGATTAGTTCGGTATGATAGCCTTCCTCCTGAAGATGAAGAGCAATCATATCAGCCAAACTTTTTTGATCTTCAAGGATGAGTATTTTTATAGGCATGACTGACATCTCCTGTACGGACAAAGATACCATTAACATGGCATAACTATGTATGTTCTACGATGATACATACTTATGTATTCGGCAAAAGCACGAAAAGCAAACAGTCCAATAATGTAAGAAAATATGAATTTAGAGGAAGAAGGTTGCATCTTTGCGAATGATTTTATTATCCGGAGGCTCGGGTAAACGTCTATGGCCCTTATCCAATGTGAACCGTCCGAAGCAGTTTCTTTCCATCCTACGTCATGACGAGCGGCCGGAAAGCATGCTGCAACGGATATGGAGGCAGTTGGATGAGGCGAATTTGGCAGATCAAGCCTATTTTTCTACGAGTGGAACTCAGGTCGAACTGATTCAGGGACAAATTGGTGGAGACGCTGTAGTGATTGAGGAGCCGACTCAGCGGGATACCTTCCCGGCCATTTCCTTGGCTACCGCTTACTTGCATGACATTGCAGGTGCATCACGTGACGAGATCGTGGGGGTCATGCCGGTGGATGGCTATGCGGGGGATGAATTTTTCGAGCATCTGCGCAGGCTTCCTTCCATATTAGAGCAATCAGGAAGCCATATCGCATTGATGGGGGCTGTTCCAACGGAGCCCTCAGATAAATATGGATATATTGTGCCTTCAGCTCCTTTACTTGACCAGGAATATTATAGGGTGAGTTCATTTGTAGAAAAGCCCGATCTGATTCGATCTGAAGCCTTGATCCGTGAAGGAGCCTTATGGAACTGCGGAGTGTTTGCTTTTAGACTCGGCTTTTTATTGGATGTGCTGGCGCAAATGAGTTTACCAGCCGATTATAAAACACTTTCGACAAATTACGCAGACTTGCCTAAAACCAGCTTTGATATTGCGGTAGTAGAGCACACTCGTAAGCTCTCCGTGCTCCCATATCATGGAGAGTGGAGGGACTTGGGAACGTGGGATTCGTTGGTGCGGGAAGTAAGTTCAAAGCTAAGCGGTCCCGGATATATTTCGGAAGCATCACATGACTCGCATATCATCAATGAACTGGAAATTCCGGTTAGCATCTGGAATGTCCCAAACATTATTGTTGTTGCTGGGCCGGATGGTGTGCTGGTTACGGATCGACAATCATCAACAGGAATTAAGGATATGGTGGCAGAAATTGAAATTGGACCGCGTTTTGAGGAGCGATTCTGGGGAAAGCAAACGGTCTTGTCCCATCAACAAGCGGCAAGCGGGTTACAAACGGTCACCAAACGTGTTGTCATTTCGAACGGGAGATTTATCAGCTATCATGAGCATCAGTTCCGAAAAGAGGTTTGGACCATTGTTTCAGGAACCGGAAGTGTCTGTATCAATGGGATGACACAGACAGTCAGCCCTGGTATGGTCATCGTTGTAGAACCTGGTACCAAGCATTTTATAGGTGCAGTAGAGGGAGATTTTGAATTCATTGAGTCACAAATCGGACATATCGTATCCGAAACGGATATTATTCGATATGAATTTCCCGATTCGATTGATGCTCGTACTGTATAATCGCCTGCAATATAGGAACGGATGGGTGTAAACAAGGCTTTCCGAAGCGAGTGAAGAGCGCTAGGAACTATTTTTAATCAGCTTGATGATTTGGACATTCTTAATAAAAGGTATTCATGCGTTGTTCGCTTGAATACCTTTTTTGCATGAACAACTCTATTATTCTCAATGAAATGGATAAAAAGAGGCTTATAAAATGAGTTTTTTGGAGGTTAGCCATTCTTTTACTGCATCTGTACTGAGATCTCTTTTTGGCGTCCATTCTATTTTATCCACCAGCTTGCCGTTCCTGAATTCTGCAATCGTGGGGGTGTATTTTACGTTGTAATCTGCTTTGAACTTATTCCATTGGGATTTGTCCTTATGAATTTTGTGAACGTTTAAAAAAGTAATTTTGGAGCCCAGATTATACTGTTCAATCATCTTGTTAAAGTTAGGCTCAAACCGATTGCAGTCGCCACAACTGGGTCTGCCAACATAGACAAATACACTTTGATCCTGCTGAATCAATTGTTTAAAACCATCCATTGTAACCGCATTCAAGTGGTCATATATTTCGGGGTAATTGCTTTTGCTCGCTTGGATCTCTTTATCTTTCTGCTGAACTACCTGCTCCAAGTCTTGAAATTTAACTACAGCTGAAATAGCGATACCAATGATAAGCAACACAATGACACTTAACCCGGCGATATATCCTTTTTTCACAGAAATCCTCCTTTTTTTACAATCTCAAACTTACAATATATGATATTTCCATTTTTCGCTGTAACACTTGTCTCATGATGTATAAAAAAAGAAGCTTTCCATTAGGAAAGCTTCTTTTAGTCTGAAAGTTAAACGTTAGACTACAACGGTCAACAAGTAATCCTCACGTTTCACTTCCGTTTCCATGGTGTTCAGTACATCCAGGTATTGAGCGGAATTGGTTACGATGATCGGCGTAGTCGTTGTATAGCCTGCCGCTTTAATTTGTTCGATATCAAATTCAAGCAACAACTGTCCTTGCTTCACCACATCACCCTCTTTGACGCGTTTGTCAAAGAATTGTCCTTTCAGCTTCACTGTATTAACACCAACGTGAATCAAAATTTCTGCTCCGTCATTGGAAGTAATACCGATGGCATGTCCGGTCGGGAATACTGTCGTAATCGTTCCGTTAACCGGAGATGTCAGCACACCCTCTGTAGGATCGATCAAGATTCCTTTCCCCATAGCGCCTGAAGCAAAAGCAACATCAGAAGATTGTTCTAATGGCAGCACTTTACCTTGCAGCGGACTTACGAGGATTTCTTTTTCGATGGCTACTTCTTTTTTTACGGGTGCTGTTTCTGTTTTTGCAGCTTCTTCTTTTGGATCATCAAAGCCCAAAATCATAACCAATACAACTGCAAGTACAAAGGCAACGAGTAAGCCGATAACAACCCACAAGAACCCAGCTCCAAAATAAGTTGGCAACGCCAGTAAACTAGGCAGGGAGAAGGATTTTGCAGTTGCTCCGCCGGAAGCGATAATAGCGCCACCGATACCACCAGAAATACAAGCGTAAATGAAAGGCTTTTTCAATTTCAAAGTTACACCATAAATCGTAGGTTCAGTAATCCCGAATACAGCTGCCAGTGTAGAAGAACCAGCCAAAGCTTTCATTTGAGTATTTCGTGATTTCAGGAATACCCCCAGTGTTGCACCCGCTTGAGAAAGTACGGCTGCTGTAAGCATTGGAAGCATCGTGTCATAACCCAATGTTTGAATATTGGACAGCATAATAGGAACGAAGCCCCAGTGTACGCCGAAAATAACAAAGACTTGCCAGAATGCCCCAGCAACAGCTCCGGCAATCAATGGGCTTAAATTGTACACCCATGTAAAACCGTTCGCCAAGCCTTGGCTGATCAGGTTACCGACTGGACCAAAGGCCAAAAACGTCAACGGAACAACAACTAGCAGTGATAGCATAGGGACGATAATGTTTTTAACCGATTGATGAACAAAGGAATTAAACCAACGTTCCACATAGGACTGTACCCATACCGCGAGAATAATCGGGATTACGCTGGAACTATATTTTATCAGAATGATTGGAATCCCGAGAAAAGCCAGTTTTGCCGGATGGTCCACCGCTGCAATAACATCCGGGTAGACGAGGGCTCCAGCAACTGCGACCGATACAAAAGCATTCGTCTTAAATTTACGGGACGATGTAATAGCTAGGAATATAGGCAAGAAATAAAACACGCTGTCCGAAGCGGCGTTCAGAATGAGATACGTACCGCTTGCAGTATCAATCCAATGGAGCGACGCAATTAAGGCCATAATCCCTTTGAGCAAACCAGCTCCGGCAAGAGCACCCAAGAGAGGTGAGAAAATGCTGGAAATGATATCGACCGCTTTGCCAAGAAAATTCGTTTTTTCGGAAGATTCTTCTTTTTTCGCATTTGGATTATCTGCATCCTGCAGATTTGTTTCTGCCATCATATGCTCAAAGACCTGACCTACATTGTTACCAATGACCACTTGGAACTGGCCACTGCTTTCCACCACTGTAATGACACCAGGTGTTGCTTCCAGTGCAGCTTTGTCTGCTTTTGTGCGATCTTTTAATTTAAATCTCAAGCGTGTAGCGCAATGGAATACCGAATTGACATTCTCTTCGCCGCCAACGAGAGTCACTATTTTTTTGGATAGCTCTTTATCACTCATGTTCAGAACTCCTTAAGTGTTATTCTTGCTACTGATAGGATTTACCGTTTACATTTGTTACTGAGATGCGCCGGCGTGCATCTTTTTTAACCTTGTAAACAAGAAAAACCTAAACTCGTGGTGAAAACTGCGCACTCCTCCTATAAGGGAACGTCGATTTCACCATCAGTTTAGGTTTTGCCTGCCTTACCAGTCACAATCCATGAACGATGAGGATATAAAGTTTTTAGCCTGATATGTTATTACGCTCAGTTACCCGATGAATGTGAATCGTTAGATATACATACTCATCTTTGCTTAAATATTGATCATATGTTTTTTCCAGATACTCATTAATTTTTTGGGCACAAGCAAAAGCCTCGGTATATGTTTGCTTTACCTGGTTGTACAAAAATTCTTCACCACTGTGAATAACCTCTTTGCGAATCACTCGCATTGCAAAATATTGCAAATGGGTCAAAAATCTCGAATAGCTAAAAGAAGACTCATCCAGCACAATCCCGTAATGATACGTAATAATATTCAATATGTGTTGGACAATCTCGGTCATTTTCAGTGTAGCCTTCATCTCGTTACCATCAATCCGTGCATTCACCATATGCAGTGCAATAAATCCCGCTTCGTCTTCGCCCAATTTTACACCGAGCGTATTTTCAATTTTTTGTAGAGCATCCAGCCCAACTGCAAATTCTTTTTTGTAAAAGCGTTTAATTTCATACAGCATCGCGTTTTTGAGTGCCAATCCTTTTTCTTCCCGCTGTATGGCAAAATGAATATGGTCGGTCAATGTTAAATAAATGTTATCACTTAACTCCGTATCCAGCACTTCGGCTGCATGGGTCACAATTTCATTCACGACCTCCAGATGAGACACAGGAATATCGTTTAGCAGCTCAGTTAGTCTGGCCGTGAACTCGTTTTCATTTAACATGAAAATCTTATCTATTTTATGATCATCGACTTGGTCCCCAGCCACCTTTTTGAAGGAAATACCTCTTCCCATGACAATGACCTCTTTGCCTTTATCGTTTTTAGTCAACAGGACGTTGTTATTGAGCACCTTCTCAATAATCATTGAAGTTCCCCCTCCCATCCTTTACCAATAAAAAATGCCCAAGCACAATTCAACACTATTGTTAGCAATAGCACTCAATTGAACTCAGGCATTGCCCGCATCACCGGTCACAATCCTTCGATATAGTGCTATTGTAGCACAAAAAAAAGCGATTTCAACATATTTTATTCTCTTTCGACAAAAAATATTTCATATCAAGGCCCATTTGCCTAATTTGCAAGTCAATTGTGCCCTTAAGTAGTCGTACGCTCTATGAGGCTGTATTCTAGCGAATGAAGCTCCATTTGGCGTCCAATCAGCTGAGGGGAAAGCATGAAAAAGGCATTTTCCGCCTGAGCCATAATGGGATTTTGAACCGTTGTAATCCCCATGGTGTGCGCCAGCTCCGTGTTATCAAACCCAACAATCGCCAGATCTTCCGGTACCCTCAGCAATTGTCTGCGCGCTTCGCAGAGAATGCCCACTGCTACATAATCGTTAGCACACAAGATAGCCTCTGGAAATTCCTCACGATGCTGTAACAAATTGCGCACGACCTGTTCGCCATCACGAATGTTATAAATAGAAGAATAGTTCCAGTGTGGCAGCACCGGCAGATTGTGTTCACTCATGATCTGCTCATAGGCTCGTTGTCTGCTGTGAGTATTGATGCTGCTTGGACGACCAAAAGCATTGGCTATACGTGTATAGCCTTTTTGTATCAAATGTTTTAATGCTAACATGTATCCTTCATATTGATCCATAGCGACGGAGCGAATATCGGTATGCTCCATTCGTTGCCATGCCACGATCGGTCCATATTTGCAATAGGTACTCAAAAAATCAGTGTCATTCACGCAGGAAATGATGACCAGCGCATCGACTCTTTTTCTTTTTAAATCCTCGAAAGCTTGAAGCTCTTTCTTTTTGTCTTCTCCCGAAGTATAAATAATGGTTTGGAATTCATATTGGCCTGCGATTTCCACAAAGCTGTCCAGAAATGCCAGCACAATTTCATTGATAGTTGAAGTGATGATACCAATCTGAAGCGTCTGACCCTTGGATAGAGAGATCGCATTCCGATTAGGAACATAATCTAATTCCTGCATGATTTTTAAAATTTTAGCTCTGGTTTCGTGACTTACATGGGGGGACTGATTTAACACTCTGGATACCGTAGCTTTGGAAAAGCCCGCCAGTTTTGCAATTTGATCAAGATTCGACATGATGCTTCTCCTCACCTGAGAAAAAAATACTTGACATGAAACGCGTTACAACAATTAGGATGCTTTATGAGGGCATTACGTCTATTTTAAAGCATCTGTCGATGCATTTCAAAGGAGAACGGTTACCGTTAGTTATGGATTCGCATTGCAGCACCTGACGGGTTACTGACTAAAGTGAAAACATTAAATTAAGGAAAGAGGTTTTCATACCATGACGAAGACGCTAAAAGGATTCCCGAAAAACTTCCTCTGGGGCGGGGCAACTGCAGCCAACCAATTGGAAGGTGCTTTTGACGTAGATGGAAAAGGTCTGTCCAGCGCAGACATGATAGCCTATGTACCTAAATCAGAACGTAAGAACGATCATGCTATAGAAATTTCGTCCGAACGACTGGAGGACATCTTGGCAGGGAAGGTAAACGCCCGTTTTCCAAAGCGTGAAGGTGTGGACTTTTACCACCACTACAAAGAAGATATTGCCTTGTTTGCAGAAATGGGCTTTAAAGTATTCCGGATGTCCATCCACTGGTCGCGGATTTTCCCGAATGGATATGATGCCGAGCCGAATGAAGCGGGATTGCAATTCTACGACAATGTATTCGATGAGCTGCGCAAGTATGGTATTGAGCCTTTGGTAACACTGTCGCATTATGAAACACCGCTAGGTTTGACACAGAAATATAATGGCTGGTTGGGACGCGAAGTCGTGGATCATTACGTAAAATATGCCGAAACGGTATTTACACGCTATAAGGATAAAGTAAAATACTGGCTGACCTTTAACGAAATTAATGTCATGACTATGAGCCCGTTTACAGGCGGCGGTGTGGTTATTGACCGTGTAGAAAACAAGCAACAAGCGATATATCAAGCATTGCACCATCAATTTGTAGCAAGTGCATTGGCGACCAAACGGGGACATGAGATCATTCCGGGCGCTCAGATCGGCTGTATGCTGGCCCGCATTGAAAGCTACCCACATACGTGTAACCCAGAAGATATCCTGAAAGCACAGCATGAAAATCAAATGAACCTGTTCTTTACGGATGTGCATGCTCGTGGGGAATATCCCAACTATATGAACCGCTATTTTGAAGAAAATAATATTGTGATCCAGACAGAATCCGGCGATGCCGAAATTTTGAAAAATAACACGGTCGATTTTATCTCATTTAGTTACTATATGACCTTGACCGTATCGGCAGGGCCAGAAGGCGAAAAGGCAGCAGGGAACCTGATAGGCGGTGTGAAAAATCCGTATCTGCAGTCTTCCGACTGGGGATGGCAGATCGATCCGATCGGCCTGCGTGTTACACTGAATACGTTTTATGATCGCTATCAAAAGCCACTGTTCATCGTGGAAAATGGCCTGGGTGCGTATGATAAGGTAGAAGAAGACGGCTCTGTGCATGACACGTATCGCATTGATTACTTGCGTCAGCATATTGCCCAAATGAAGGAAGCGATTGCTGACGGTGTTGATCTGATTGGTTACACCAGCTGGGGACCTATCGACCTTGTGAGCATGTCTACGTCCGAAATGTCCAAGCGCTACGGATTTATTTACGTTGATCTGGATGATGACGGTAACGGAACGCTTCAACGCTCCAAAAAGGACTCATTTAACTGGTATAAAAATGTGATAGCAACCAACGGTGAAGAACTGTAATTCCATATCGTTTTGGCGGGTACAGCAGAGAAAATCCTCAGGATGCAATCTGCTGTACCCGCTTTTTGTATAGACACTCTATTGATTCTTTCAGAGGGCTTCACAAATTTTTCACTTGTAATAAGCTGAAATTTTTCTGTATAATGAATAAAAATTTCATATGTCTGGTTGATGTTTGCGGGAGATGGAATGAAAGTTCCAACCGAAGGGGCAAAACTCTCAGGTGCTTAGGCTGATTTACAGCAACGAGCAGGGACCGTAAACGGACAGAACTCTGGAGAGACCCTTAATTGGGCGCCGAAGGTGCACCGCAGATCACATCTGCTTAAACTCTCAGGCAAAAGGACAGAGACGCGAATAACCTGTGACAGGGATAGCCCTAGGCTTTTTATAAGCTTTTAGAGGTGAAATCCTGCACAAGATGGTTGTATTTTTTCGTGCCTTTAACCTCTCCAGGAGTCGAATCAACAGATTTGACTCTTTTTTGTTTTCTACTATGCTGGAGGAGCGGGTTGAAATGAATTTGGTACATGTGTTAGAAACGATTAGCAGTTGGATATGGGGGGCGCCTCTCATCATCCTTGTTATGGGAACGGGGTTATGGCTGACCATACGTCTAAAAATGTTGCAGGTATTCCGCCTGCCCCTGGCGATCAAGCTCATCGGTAAGGCCCCGAATGAAGGTAGCGGGGATGTAAGTAGTTTTGCGGCTTTGAGTACGGCATTGGCGGCTACCGTCGGTACAGGAAGTATTGTCGGTGTAGCGACAGCCATTAAGCTGGGCGGGCCAGGTGCCCTGTTCTGGATGGTCGTTGCAGCCTTCTTTGGGATGGCGACGAAATATGCGGAAGGTGTACTTGCGGTAAAATACCGGGTGAAGGATCGGAATGGACAATTTTCCGGCGGCCCGATGTATTATATTGAAAAAGGCCTGGGACGCCGTTTTAAACCGTTGGCGATGCTGTTTGCTTTTTCAGGGATGCTGGTAGCGTTGTTCGGAATTGGAACATTCCCTCAGGTCAAGGCGATTGTATCTTCGACTGAAAACAGTTTTGGCGTTCCGCCGATTGTAACGGCGCTGACAATTGCTGTCCTTACAGGTCTTGTGACCATTGGAGGACTCAAAAGCATTGCCAAGGTATCGACGAAGGTCGTTCCTTTTAAAACAGGCCTGTATGTATTGATTTGTATCATTGTACTGATTCGATTTGCTGACCAACTTCCTGCCGCAATTGCGCTTGTGCTTCATTCGGCATTTTCAACTACATCGGCAACCGGCGGATTTGCAGGAGCTACGATTATGCTGGCCATGCGCAGTGGGGTAGCCAGAGGTATTTTTGCCAACGAAGCTGGATTGGGGAGCGCACCGATTGCAGCCGCAGCTGCCAAAACCAAATGGCCTGCGGAACAAGGGCTGATTTCCATGACGGGTGTGTTTATTGATACGATGGTTATTTGTGTGATGACCGGGTTGACGTTACTGGTGAGCGGGGTGTGGAGCGGGCCTACCGATGCAGGCTTGATGACTCAGCAAGCATTTTCCAGTGCATTTCCGCTGGGAGCAGAGCTGCTCACCATCATCCTGATTATGTTCGCATTCACCACCATGCTCGGCTGGAACTATTACGGGGAACGCTGTGTTGAATACTTGCTTGGGGTTAAGTGGATCAAGCCTTATCGTTATTTGTTCATTGTACTGGTTGGCGGGGGCGCGTTCATTAAACTGGATGCGATTTGGCTGCTGGCAGATATTTTTAACGCCATGATGGCTTTTCCAAACCTGATTGCTTTGCTCGGCTTGTCGGGAATTGTCGTTGCCGAAACCCGGACTTATATGAATTCTTTGTATCCTAATAAGAACAAGGGTATTCTTGCTGGTGCCAATGTAGGGGCGGCTATCCAAGTAGAAGAAAAGGGACAAACGGTAAATTCATAAATACTAAAAGGGAGTATCCTCAGCCATCACAGGCTTGAGGGTACTCCTTTTTTAATGTTATAACGATGCACGCAGTATAGCTAAAATATCTTCCTGTTTCAGCTTTTGATAATTACCGAAACCTCCGTGCTCCATTTCACGGGCCGCGATGTTTGCGATGTTTTCCAATTGCTCATCATGAATGTTGTAATCGGCCAGAGTAGAAGGTGCACCGAGACTTGTCCAAAACGCACTTAGACGGTCAATACCTTCCAAGGCAATTTCTCTGTCAGTTTTACCTACAGTGTCCAAGTCAAACATACTGAGCATCAGCCGCTTCATGCGTGCAGCATCCTGATCCACCGTATGTCTCATCCAGTTGGGAAACAGAATCGCCAGACCACCAGCATGAGGAATATCATATACAGCGGATAATGCATGTTCAATGGTATGCGAAGCCCAGTCCCCGAAGTAACCCATTTGCAGCGTACCGTTCAGGGCAATCGTCCCAGCATATAATATCGTTTCGCGATGCTCATAGTTGTGCAAATCCTCCAGCAGCTTAGGTGCCGTTTCGATCACGGTTTGCAACACGGAAAAGCACATGCGGTCTTGCAGCGGTGTATTTTTGACATTGTGAAAGTACTGTTCAAACACGTGGCTCATCATATCCACCATGCCATAAACCGTCTGATCACGTGGCACAGAAAAGGTGTTTTTCGGGTCCAAAATGGAGAACTTCGGATGCGTCACCGCGCTGCCCCACACGTATTTTTCGTTCGTTTCCCAGCTGGTGATAACTGAATCCGGATTCATTTCCGAACCAGTGGCGGCCAGTGTAAGGATGGTACCGAAGGGCAAAGCCTGGGTCGGCATATGTTTTTTGTTGATAATATCCCACACATCGCCGTCATATTCAGCTCCTGCTGCGATAGCTTTGGTGCAATCAATAACGCTTCCGCCGCCCACTGCAAGCAGAAAGTCTATCTTTTCCTTTCGGCAAATGTCGATGCCCTTCTTAACGGTGGACAAGCGCGGATTGGGTTCAACGCCCGCCAATTCATGAATGTTGAGGTGCAGAGGCTCTAACGCATTTAATACCTGGTTATACAAACCATTTCGCTTGACACTTCCGCCTCCATATACCAACAAAATGTTTTTGCCGTAATTCAACAGTTCTTGCTGTAATTGTTCAATTTGATTGTCTCCAAAAATTAATTTGGTGGGGTTATAATATGTGAATTTGTTCATCTGGAAGGTTCCCCTCGGTTCATAGTTCATGTTCAAATGGTAATCTCTTATCTTGACTAGCCCATTAAATATCTGACTTGGCCATGTGAGCTATTTGAAATGACGATTAACCATTATACATGAAAAGAATAAGGGGAATCAAGTGAAGGCTAATCTTTGATCGCTCCAGCGGCAAGATCGGAAATAAATTGGCGGCTGATGAAAAGAAACAAAATAATAAGAGGAAGTACAGCCAGCAGGGTGCCAGCAATGACCATCGCATAATCCGTATTGTAAATCCCGTTCAACTGCGACAATGCAATCTGGAGGGTGAATTTGCGCTCATCCGTTAAAACGATTAATGGCCATAAGTAATCATTCCAAGCTCCTATAAAGGTAAATGCGCCGAGAAAAGCGAACGCAGGGCGTAAAATCGGCAGTGCTACATTCCAGTACAGCCGAAAAAAGCTGCACCCGTCCATACGCCCCGCATCCAGGAGCTCCTTGGGAATAGATTCTTCTGCATACTGACGAATCCAGAAAATCCCGAAGGCATTTACCATACCCGGGATGATGAGCGCTTTGAACGTACCTACCCATCCAAAGGAAGCCATCATGACAAAGGAGGGGACGAGCGAAAGTTGTGAAGGGACCATCATTGTAGCTAGCAGAATGACGAATAGCACCTTTTTGCCCGGAAAATCAAACTTTGCGAATGCAAAACCGGCCAGTGAATCAAAAAACAGCACCAATAGGGTAATCGAACTGGCTACAAAAAGGGTATTCAAAAAGGCGCCGGCAAAATCAATCTGCTGCAATACTCTCGTGATGTTATCCAGGAAGTGGCTGCCGAACCACAATTGTGGCGGAAAACGATAGATGTCTGAGGTTGTACGGGTTGCCATGACGATTAGCCAGTAAAATGGAAACATCGACAGGATGATACCTACCAACAGCCCAGCATATAAAACAATGGATTTTGCACGTGTCTGCATCATGTGGTAAAGCTCCTTCCATCGTTATTTTTTACCTTGAACGAGTTTCCAATTGATGATGGAGAATAGAGCAATGATGAGAAACATGCCCCATCCGACAGCAGCGCCATATCCAAAATAGTTGTTAATGAACGACTCGCGGTACAGGTATAAAACGATGGTCATGCCACTTGCCCCGGCACCGCCGTCATTACCGACCAGGACCTGTGGCTCGGTGAACAGCTGCATCCCACCGATGGTGGACGTAATGACCGTAAACAGAATGACTGGGCGCAGCATCGGAATGGTGATGCGGAAAAAAGCTTGCGCTCCGGTTGCCCCGTCTATTTTGGCGGCCTCATACAGCACATGTGGGATACTCTGGAGCCCAGCCAGATAGATAATGGCGTTGTAACCCATCCATCTCCAGACGACCATGGAAGAAATGGCGATTTGGATACCCCATGGCACATTCAGCCATTGGATCATAGGTAGCCCCAAGAGCTGCAAAAGGTAGTTGAGAAATCCAAAATTGTTGGCAAATAAGGCGCCAAAGATGATGGCAACAGCAACAATAGATGTCACATTGGGCAGGAAGAATCCAACTCGCCATAAGGTGCGCATTTTCACAAAAGGGGCATAAAGCAGAAAGGCAACAATGAGTGCTAGAAATAGCATTGGAATCGTGGCGTACACCCAGATCACAAACGTATTACCTACAGCCTGCCAAAATTCGTTGTCTGTCACAAGGTAACGAAAGTTGCCCCAGCCGTTGTAGGTCATGTCTCCGATCCCGTCCCATTTGTGAAACGCCAGGTACAATGAAAAGCCAATCGGAAACAAGCCAAAGATGCCAAACAGCAAATAAAATGGCGAGATCGCAGCATAAACGGCCCGGTGCTTCCAGATTTCTCTCAGCATATTGTCCACACGCCTTTTTTGAAGTTTTGTTTTTTAACGCTGTAATTCCCGTTCAATTCGTTGCATTGTTTCCGTCCATAATGAGTCGGGATCGGCATTTTGTTTGGCCACATTGGCAAGACGACGGGTTACAATGCCGTGGATGACAGGATAGCGCTCGCCGAAATAGCTATTTTTCACCTGACGTGCGGAGGCGGCAAAAATGAGGCCAGTGGCCTGACCACCAAAGAAAGGCTCGGGTGTCTCCATGACTGGATCGTCATAGACGCCGGGAGTGGATGGGAACAGGCCGATTTTATGGTAGGCTTCCAGTTGGTGTTCCGGGCTTTGCAGCCAGGTCAGAACTTCAAAGGCTTCTTTGGGGTGTTGGCTAGATTTGAGGATAGAGATGAAAGACCCTCCCAGATTTCCGTCTCCTCCAGGAGCACGGGCGACTCTCCATTTGCCCGCTGTATCCGGTGCGGCTTCTGTGAGAACTTGCTTCATCCAGATTGCCCCTACGAACGAGGCGATTTTGCCGTTATTGACCGAAGCATTCCATTCAGGAGTCCAGCCATCTGCATTGGCGAGCAGATGCTTCCTGTGGAAATCCACAGCGGTTTTCCAGCCCAGGCGGATGTCAGGAGATTGATTGCCGATATAACTTCCGTCCGGCTTGAAGTACAGGTTCGTATGTTGAGCGAGTACCTGATTGTAAACGTTTACAATATTATCGGCCAAAAATGAATGGCTTCCGAATTTCTGCCGAAGTTGTTCTCCGGCTGCCATATAATCATCCCATGTGCGGATCGAGGCGCTGACCTGTTCAGGATCACTTGGCAAGCCTGCCTGTTCAAACAGGTCGCTTCGATAGAAGAGGGCGGTAGGCCCAGTATCCATGGGAAATGCAATCATTTTACCATCAGGAGTGATGCCCTGATTCCATTTCCATTCCAAATATTGATCCTTCAGTCGGTCTGCTCCGAGTTCCTTTAGATCATAAAAACGATCTGCACTCGGGAATAGTTCCACCATCCAGTCGTTCAGAGCTACGATGTCCGGTTCACCGGAACGAGCTGCGAGCGTTGTCTTCAGCTTGGCTTTAAAGTCACCGCCTATTTTTTGAGTTTTTAATTCAATGTTGGGAAACTGTTTTTCTGCCTGGACGAGCAATTCATCGTCAATAGAACGGTTCCAGTACCACAATGTAAGCGTTATCTTTTTGCTGTTTGACAAATTAGCTTCAGATGATTGACCTTTAGAGGATAGGGACCCACTACAACCACTAATCATAGTGATAAAAGCAAGACATAATACCAGCCATTGCCATTGTACTGTCTTCACATCATTTCCCTCCTTGCTGTCTGAATAATCTGCCTGCTGAACAAGTTGTAAATGGTTTAGCTCCATCATATGAAGCTGTTACCCATTTATGTGCATTGCCTTAACCAAAAACAAAAAATTTGAAACGTTTATCCATAAAAAAAAGCACGTGCGTCTGCTATAGGAAGATCGCACGTGCTTAAGGCATGGGATTAGCTTCATGACATCAATCGTTGTATCTCATCTTTCAGAGCTTCAGATCGAGTACCGAAAATAACCTGTAGGGTACCGTTCCCAAGCCTGATAATTCCTGACGCTCCGAGCTGCTTAAGAGCTTGATCGTTAACCGCTTTGTCGTCCTTGACGACAAGACGCAGCCGCGTGATGCAGGCATCAATGCTTTGGATATTGTCTGAACCGCCGAGATAGGTTAGGACCTGGCCTGCCTGACTGGACTGGGTGCCGGATGAGGCGCTTGCTTTTCCAACGGGTATGGATTTGTTAGCCTCAAATAGAAGGGTGTCATCTACATCGTCTTCGCGCCCGGGAGTCTTTAGGTTGAATTTGAGGATGATGAAGCGGAACAGAAAATAATAGATGAGGGCGAAGACAAGCCCAATCGGGATCATTCGCAATGGGTGGGTGGAGAGCTTCATATTGACCAGATAGTCAATGAGTCCTGCTGAAAAGGAAAAGCCGAGTTTGACATCCAGTAGGTATACGACTAGGCCGCTCAGACCTGTTAGCAGAGCATGAATGCCGTAAAGCAGAGGTGCAATGAACATAAAAGAAAATTCGAGAGGCTCAGTAATACCGGTCAGGAACGACGCCAGCGCAGAACCGATAAAGATGGAAGCGACAGCTTTACGTTTTTCCGGCTTGGCCGTATGGATGAATGCAAGAGCCGCCGCTGGCAGAGCGAACATCATAATGGGGAAGAAGCCGGACATGAACATACCCGCCGATGTATCGCCTGCGAAAAAACGCGTCAGGTCACCATGAACAACTTCACCTGCAGCGTTGGTATAGTCCCCAATTTGAAACCATGCGATCGAGTTCAGCACATGATGCAGACCGAGCGGGATCAGCAGTCGATTGGCAATCATGAACACCATTGACCCGATTCCACCAAAGCCAACAATCCAGTTGCCGAAGGCTGCAATGCCATCTTGTATCGGACTCCAGATCATGCCGAGCAGAATGGCTAAAATCATGGTCGTGAAGGCTGTAATCATGGGGACAAAACGTTTGCCCGAAAAAAAGCCGAGCCAATCTGGAAGTTGAATATTATGATATTTTTTAAACAGATAAGCGGACCATCCGCCGATAAAAATACCGCCCAATACGCCCATGTCCAGCTTGACGTCGTCTGGAATATACGCAAATATACCCGGTACGGCCGCCAAAATACGGGTCAGCACCAAATAGGCAATGACTGCCGAAAGTGCGGCTACCGCGTCGCCTGCCAGACCAATAGTAACACCGATGGAGAAAATGAGCGCCAGATTGCCAAAGATAGCACCCGCCCCTTCATTCAGAAAAGGAGTGACATAATGATTCAGAAATCCACCAACTCCAGGGCCAAGCGGAATATCCGTTTCATAATTAATGAGAGCCAGCCCTTGCAAAATCCCTGCGGCGGGTAATGTAGCTACTGGAAGCATTAATGACTTGCCAATTTTTTGCAGAAATTTCAGCATAACATTCTTCCCTTCATCATCAAGTTTGGGAGTGTCGTATTCATCCTGAAATCCTTACATTCAGCCATTTTTTTACATCATAAATCGGGCAATCTAACATGGTCAACGATTATTTTAGGATATCAGAAGACGTAAATCCGCAGTTGACATCGCTTACATGCTTATATAATATCAAATTTAAGTTAATAATCGTGACGGAGACAAGAGAGCCACGCAGACATCCCATGTTACAGCACAGGGTTGGTTTGTGATGGCTTTTCTTTTTTTTGCGCGATGAAAACGATCAAAATCGGATGATCTATTGAGGAGGTTGGTTGTATGTCGCCATACGCAGCCGAATTCATAGGGACAATGATTCTTATTGCCCTAGGTGGCGGAGTGTGCGCAGGGGTGTCCCTGAAAAAGTCTTTTGCCCACGCTTCCGGCTGGATTGTGGTCGGATTGGGGTGGGGGCTCGCGGTAGCTATTGGGGTGTATGCGGTGGGCCAAATCAGCGGAGCGCATTTGAATCCCGCAGTTACACTCGCGTTGGCATTTCAGGGTAGTTTTCCATGGCAGGATGTTCCCGGTTATATTGTGGCTCAGGTTCTTGGAGCCATGGCGGGTGCAGTGATCGTCATTTTGCATTATTGGCCCCACTGGAAAGAGACGGAGGACACAGCAGCCAAACTCAGTGTATTTGCGACAGGACCAGCTATTGATCATCCGTTTGGTAACGTGCTTAGTGAAATGATAGGTACTTTTATCTTTGTTCTTGCTTTACTGTCGTTTGGTGCCAATTCGTTTACAGACGGCCTTAAACCGCTAATTGTTGGTTTTTTGGTTGTCAGTATCGGTTTATCCCTTGGAGGCACAACGGGCTATGCCATCAATCCAGCGAGGGATTTTGGGCCGCGTCTGATGCATTATTTACTACCGATACCCGGTAAGGGAGCATCCAACTGGAAATATGCATGGGTGCCCATTGTAGGACCGCTATTGGGGGGATCTTTCGCAGGGCCGTTTTATCAGGCCGTTTTTAAGGGGAGTATGACTCCGGCCTTCTGGATTTTATTAGGGGTTATCGTGGTTGTACTCTTGATTACCTTCGGTATTAGTCGTATTTATAAAAATCATAAAATGGATCACAAGCTTACAGCGTAAAAACGATGGATTTACACGGGGAGAGATGAACATGGGAAAATATATTTTGTCACTAGACCAGGGAACGACAAGTTCAAGAGCGATTTTGTTCAATAGCGAAGGAGATGTGGTGTACTCGGCCCAGCGGGAATTTCCGCAATATTTTCCTCACCCCGGCTGGGTAGAGCAGAATGCGAATGAAATCTGGAGTTCTATTCTGGGCGTTATTGCCTCCTGTCTTTCCGAATCCGGTGTAAAAGCAAAACAAATTGCTGCCATCGGCATTACCAATCAGCGAGAATCGGTGGCCGTGTGGGACAAAAATACCGGATTACCCGTGTATAACGTACTCGTATGGCAATCACGCCAAACCTCGGATATTTGCGAAGAACTGAAGCGGCAAGGGCATGAGGAGTTGTTTCACAGCAAAACAGGGCTATTGATCGATCCGTATTTTTCAGGCACTAAAGTAAAGTGGATACTGGACCATGTAGAAGGAGCGCGGGAAAGAGCGGAACGAGGTGACTTATTATTTGGTACGATTGACTCGTGGCTAATCTGGAAACTATCCGGCGGAAAGGCCCATGTAACAGACTACTCCAATGCGGCCAGAACGCTGATGTACAATATTTATGAGCTAAAGTGGGATGAAGAGCTACTGGATATTCTGGGAGTTCCGAAAATCATGCTGCCCGAGGTAAGGCCTTCTTCCGAGGTATATGCGCACACCGTGGATTATCATTTTTTTGGTCAGAATGTACCGATCGCCGGTGCAGCGGGTGACCAGCAGGCAGCCTTGTTCGGTCAGGCTTGTTACGAAAAAGGAATGATCAAAAACACTTACGGTACAGGTTGCTTCATGTTGATGAATACGGGAGATCAGCCGGTTGAATCCAAGCACGGTCTGATCACGACCATCGCTTGGGGGCTGGAGGAAGGCAAAGTGCAATACGCACTTGAAGGGAGTGTGTTTGTTGCGGGCTCTGCGATCCAGTGGCTGCGAGATGGGCTGCGCATGTTCCGTGAAGCGAAGGACAGTGAGCCTTATGCGGCCCGTGTTTCCTCCACAGAAGGAGTATATCTTGTACCCGCTTTTGTCGGGCTGGGCAGCCCCTACTGGGATAGCGAGGTGCGTGGAGCGATGTTTGGTCTGACACGTGGGACCACGAAGGAGCATTTTATCCGTGCCACCCTGGAGTCGCTCGCTTATCAGACCAAGGATGTGCTTACAGCCATGGAGATTGATTCAGGAATTACGGTGAAGATGTTGCGAGTGGATGGAGGAGCCGTGTTGAACAATTTCCTTATGCAATTCCAGAGCGATATTCTGGATGCGACGGTGGAACGGCCAGTTATCCATGAGACAACGGCGCTGGGGGCCGCGTGTCTGGCAGGGTTGGCGATAGGATACTGGAAGAGTACAGATGAACTTCGTAAGCGAGTGAGAGTGGAAACTTCTTTTACCCCTACGATGGATGAAGCAACACGTGACAGCCTGTATGAAGGCTGGAAAAAGGCCGTGAATGCGACGATGGCCTACAAATAATGGCTTAAACGAAAGGGCTCTTGTTATATAACTGCAAAAAGGTGACTTCTGTATTCGACAGGAGTCACCTTTTTTAGGTATGTGCTATCCCTCAACCCTTGTAGGGTTCCAATGTTGCCGGGCTCCGCAGGAGGTGCGAATGACGAGTTCGGGCTCCACTTTAATACATTTCGTATCCATTTGTTTATTCATCAGGTCAAACAGCACCATAGCGGCCAGACGACCTATTTTTTGCTTATCTTGTTTCACAGTCGTCAGTGGAGGATCGGTATAACGACAGGCTTCAATATCATCACATCCTACTACGGCAATATCCTCGGGTACCCTCAAGCCGCTCTCCTTGAAAGCACGGATGGCACCAAAGGCAAGCAGGTCGGTAGCCGCAAAAATAGCTCTTGGTAAATTTTCTTGCTCTATCCACGCCTTTGCGATCTGGTATCCATCCTCTGCTGCATAGTCCTTGCCATACACGATCCATTCCGGTCTGACATCAAGGCTAAACCGCTTTAGTGATGAGATAAAAGCTTCTTCTCTCTCTTTAATAACCAAGGAGGGGCGTTCTATGCCTATAAAACCCATTTCGCGGTATCCATTCATGTAAAAATGCTCAACAACTTTCATTGAAATCTTCTGATTGTCGGACATGATATAGCAGGAACTGGCTCCGGTTAATTCGATATCGACACCGATGCAGGGGATAGGGCTGGCATCGAGATCAAAAACACTCTTCTCCACTTCGTCTCCAGCAATAATAATGCACCCGTCCACTGAGAAATATTTTGAGCGAGCCAAATAGTCCTCTCCATTATCCAGAAATTTCTCATTCGAAAAAAACAGCAGGTCGTAACCGAGCAAGCCAATCTGCTTTTTGAAAACATTAATGATGTCTACAAAAAAAGGATGGCTAAAATCGACATTCAGCTTGCCAGCGAATATAACGCCTACCAGATTGGATTTTTTGGTAGCAAGCGTTTTAGCCGAGGAAGAAGGTCTATAGCCTGTCTCCTCCATAATTTTGAGTACTCGCTGCCGGGTTTCCTCACTGATATCTGTGTAATTGTTTATGATCTTCGAAACCGTTGCTACTGAAACGCCTGCCATGCTAGCTATTGTTTTTATATTCATGGAATCCTCCGCAACTAAACTGATTTAGTTCATTTGACCTTGCATTCTAAAATTAATGATTACTCGTATTCTATGCTACCTCATAGAAGAGAGTCAACCGTGCTATTAAAGGATTAATCCTAATATATTATGGATAATGAAGTTTGATTTAACGATAGTTAATGATTTTTTGATAATTTACAAATTGCTATTTACAAATACAGGCTATTCGATACATAATAGTAGCTGTAATTAACTAAACCGCTTTCGTGAGAGTGAGTGCATTTTATTCTAAGATTACAGGGGGAATTTTGCAATGCTGAAAAAGTGTTTTTCTTTACTTGTTGTAACCGCTTTAATCGTGGTATTAGCCGCTTGCGGTAAAGGTAACGAAGCTGGGCAGAACGGGAATAAAAAGGTCACGTTAAAAATTATTCATTGGCAGCAGGAGAATATTAATAACTATATAAAGGAATTTAATAAAAAGTTTGAAGAGAAGTATCCTGATGTTCAGGTGGAGTATACGACGGTTCCTGCTGATTCCACTTATGATCAACTGATGCAAACGCGTATGAATGCGGGTTCAACCGGTGATGCAGATATTATTCCTCTGAAATTCAGCTTCGTAGGCGCACCGCAGGAATGGTCTAAGGGAGCTGCTGATCCGATGTGGAAGCAGTGGATCGAGGGAGGACTCATTGCAGATCTGTCAGATCAAGCTTTTATCAAAAACTATAATCCTACAGATGTCAAAAATGCCATGACCTATAACGACAAGGTATACGGTGTAAACATGGGGAAGGTAGCACTGACAGGTCTGTTTTACAACAAAGAGATTTTTGAAAAATATAATCTTGCTGTGCCCACGACATGGGACGAACTGGTGAATGTTATGAAGGTGCTCAAGGATAACGGTGTAGAACCGATTGGTTTCGGCGGTAAAGATGTATGGCCTATCAACCTTGCTGTCCAAGGGCTTCAGGTCTCTATCCATGATGATCAGTTGGAATACATCAAAGGGTTGTGGATAGGTAAAACAAAACTGACTGACCCTGTCCAGCTTGAGGTGCTGGAAAAATCACAAATTTTGATGAACAATGCCATTGGTGGATTTATGGGAATTGACTATGGCACCTTGCCAAGTTTGTTTGCTTCAGGGCGTGTAGCTATGATAGCGGATGGTACGTGGGATGCAACTACGATTCAGACAGCCAATCCAGAGCTGAAATTTGGTTATTTCCCGATTCCGGGCAGTAACGACCCCGCCAAAAATAAAAACCTGGCAGGCAAGTATGATATGACCTGGATGGTACTAGAAAAGTCACCAAACAAGGAGTATGCGATCAAATGGCTTGAAATGCTCTCTGAGAAACAGAACTACACGGATTTTGTGAATGCTGCTGGATTTTTGCCAACACAGTCTGATGTGAAGATAAGCAGCGATTTCGTTAATGAAATCCAGCCTTCACTGGAAAACTTCAAGCTCTCTTGGGATCAGCTGTTTATCAATCGTAAGAATGTTGGACAGTACATTAAGGAAGCCAGTGTACATGCGGAATTTTTGGCGCCTGCCGGTCCGTTAAAAACGCCTTTGGAGCTTGCGCAGAAATCTCAAGCAGACTGGGATGCGGCAGCCCCTAAATAATCCATAGATTTTACATGAACACAATGGTAACTGCAAAGCTCCCATAATAATGTGAAAAGGTGTGAGACCCATGTATCCCTTTGGAAAGGGTGCAGCCCGGATAATGCCCTATCTTCTGCTGAGTATTCCGGTGCTGCTCTATTTGCTTCTTGGTTTTGGACCCTCTATGGTAACCGTGCTTTTTTCCTTTACAGATGCTACCGGGGTTCCGGGACAGACGTGGAATTTTATCGGATTTGAGAATTACACGACCTTTTTCACCTCCTCCGATTCTGGAGATCGTATTGCTTCCATTGGCCGTTCCTTATATTTTGCCGTAGCGGTGGTTGTGATCCAAAACGCAGTTGGGCTATTCATGGCTATCCTTATTAATAAAAAGCTCAAAGGTGATGTGTTATATCGCTCTGTATTTTTTCTGCCCGTTGTGCTCGGGGTAACGGTATCCGGTCTGATCTGGCAGTTGCTTGCCAATCCGCTTGGCGGTCCTGCGCAAGCATTGCTGAACTTTTTTGGAACCAGCTCCAACTTCTTTGGGGATTATGATATTGCATTTGAATTGGTCATTTTTGTGCAAATTTGGATGTACATGGGTTACTCGATGACTATTTTCTTAGCTGGACTCCAATCCATTCCTAGTGACTTATATGAAGCGGGATATATGGACGGCGCTTCTGGATGGAAAGCGTTCAAAAATATTACCTTTCCAATGATTGCACCGTCCTTTACCGTCAATATGCTGCTATCCATTATCGGCGCCTTGCAAACCTTTGACATTATTTATGTGCTGACAGGGGGTAAATTCAACACGACGACACTTGCATTTGATGTATATGCCACAGCCTTTGGCTCCGGGACATCAGATTATGGTCTTGCTTCCGCAGTTGCGATGATCCAGTTTGTATTCGTGTTTACGGTATCAATGATTGCACTTTATTACTTGCGCAGAAGAGAGGTGGAAATGTAATGAGCAGTAGCAAAGGAACCAAAATAGTGAGCTACACCATCGTACTGCTCATGCTTTCGTTATATGTACTCCCGCTTTTCTACCTTTTTAATGTATCGATGAAGACGCAAAGCGAGTATTTGATGGATCCTGTAGCGTTAGCCAAGGGTCTGCGTTTGGAGAATTTCATGGATGCTTGGGATAAAGGGAATTTCTCTCAATATATGTGGAACAGTATTTTGTATACAGGAGTTTCTACGTTATTAACCCTGATTATATCCGTGTTTGCCGCCTTTCCGCTAGCACGGGGATATGTTAAGTTCAGCACCTTCTTTTATGTGTTTTTCCTGATTTCCATGTATCTCCCCAATCCGCTAATTCCGCAATTTGCCCTTATTAATAGTCTGGGACTGTACAATACACAGCTTGGTTTTATTTTGCTGAAAACGACAGGTACCGGCATCGCTTTCCTGATGTTTGTGGGGTATATCAAGTCTGTCTCCCGAGAGCTGGATGAAGCGGCTGCAATGGACGGATGCGGTTATTCACGTTATTTGTTCACGATTCTTGTACCACTGATGAAGCCCGTGTTGGCGACAGGCATCATTTTGACAGCCATTGGTGCATGGAACGACATTATAGGTCCTACCATTTATTTGTCTGATCCCGCCTATCAGCCAGTGACCAAGGGACTGTTCTCTTTCTATGGACAATACATGAACAACTGGCCGCTGCTTGCTTGCGGTATCTTGATTGTTACACTACCGCTGGTTATTTTGTATATTTTCCTCCAGCGCTTTATTGTCGGCGGTGCAATGGCTGGAGCTGTGAAGTCTTGATTCCTGAAAGGACGGTACCGAGTATGAGCGAGAATACCTTTATATTTCCTGCCACGTTTATGTGGGGAACTTCAACCTCTTCTTATCAAATTGAAGGGGGTACAGATGAGGGCGGCAGAACGCCCTCCATTTGGGATACTTTTTGTCAAATCCCCGGGAAGGTAATCGGAGGGGACTGTGGAGATGTAGCATGTGATCATTTTCACCACTTTAAAGAAGACGTGCAATTAATGAAACAGCTTGGTTTTTTACATTATCGTTTTTCTGTAGCTTGGCCACGTATTATGCCCGCGGCTGGCATTATTAACGAAGAGGGGTTGCTCTTCTACGAGCATCTGCTGGATGAGATTGAGTTGGCTGGACTGATCCCGATGCTGACGCTGTATCATTGGGATCTACCGCAGTGGATTGAGGACGAGGGTGGATGGACACAGCGAGAGACTATCCAACATTTTAAAACGTATGCCTCTGTAATCATGGATCGATTCGGCGAGCGGATAAACTGGTGGAATACGATCAATGAGCCTTATTGCGCCTCTATTTTGGGCTATGGTACAGGAGAGCATGCCCCTGGCCATGAGAACTGGAGGGAAGCCTTTACTGCCGCCCATCATATTCTGATGTGTCATGGGATTGCCAGCAATTTGCACAAGGAGAAAGGGTTAACGGGTAAGATTGGCATTACGTTGAACATGGAACATGTGGATGCGGCTTCCGAGCGACCCGAGGACGTGGCTGCTGCCATTAGAAGAGATGGCTTTATTAATCGTTGGTTTGCGGAGCCATTGTTTAACGGAAAGTATCCTGAAGATATGGTGGAATGGTACGGAACGTATCTGAATGGATTGGATTTTGTACAGCCTGGTGATATGGAGCTGATTCAGCAACCGGGGGATTTTTTGGGCATTAACTATTATACCCGTAGCATCATTCGATCAACGAACGACGCTTCGTTGCTGCAAGTAGAGCAGGTTCACATGGAGGAGCCAGTAACGGACATGGGATGGGAGATTCACCCTGAATCTTTTTATAAGCTGCTGACACGGATTGAGAAGGATTTTAGCAAGGGCTTGCCCATTCTGATTACGGAAAATGGAGCAGCGATGAGGGATGAACTGGTAAATGGACAGATTGAGGATACCGGGCGTCAGCGCTATATTGAAGAGCATTTAAAGGCCTGTCATCGCTTCATTGAAGAGGGAGGTCAGCTCAAGGGGTATTTTGTCTGGTCTTTCCTTGATAACTTTGAATGGGCCTGGGGCTACAGCAAGCGTTTTGGCATTGTGCATATCAATTACGAGACGCAGGAACGGACTCCCAAACAAAGTGCGCTATGGTTCAAGCAAATGATGGCGAAGAACGGGTTTTAAATAGAAAAGGGGGATACGATGCAGCCGTATTATTTTGACAATCAAGGACGTTTTGTGATTGAAAATTTTGCGCATGCCAAGCCCTTTTCCAGTTTCTTGCCCGGCATTGCTGGTGTTCAGGGGATTCCCCTGTGGGCGTATTATGTTAATCGTGGACAAGGAATTGCGAGCTTTGGTGTGGAGGATAAAAATGGAGCGATTATGGAATTTTTTCCGGCTAACCGCAGCTATAGCCTCGTACCGATCCATGGCTTCCGTACCTTTTTAAAGGTAAAAAGGCAGGATGAGTGGAGCTATATGGAGCCGTTTTCGGCTGTGCGTCCTTTAGAGCATGAGCAACAAAAAATGTTAATATCCCGCCATATGCTGGAAATTAATAGCTCTCATCCAGATATAGGGCTGGAGGTGCGTGTGCAATATTTTACGCTTCCTCATGAAAGCTACGCTGCTTTGGTGCGCAAGGTTGAGATTGTCAATCATTCCGATCAAGAACTTGAGCTGGAGGTGCTGGACGGCATGCCGGCTGTGCTGCCCTTCGGTATTGACAATACGGCTTACAAGGAGCTTGGATATACACTGAAAAGCTGGATGGATGTGTATAACCTCAATAACAGCATACCTTACTATAAGGTACGTGGAAGTACAGCGGATACAAGTGAGGTCCATCAGATTGAGGTGGGACATTTTATGTATAGCTTTGTGGAGCAGGATGGCAAGGCCAGACTAGTACGTCCCATTGTCGATCCATCCATTATATTTGGTGAAAATACGTCCCTGACCTTCCCTGACTGCTTTATCCATACACGTGTCGAAGACCTGATATCACAGCAGCCAGTGACGACGAATAAAGTGCCTTGTGGGTTTAGCGGTTATGCGGCACGACTGGCGGCAGGTGCAGCTGTAAATTACTGTTCGGTCATCGGGCATGTGAATGATATTCAATTGATCAATGAACGGATTACAGAAATTGCAACGATGTCTTATATCGATCAAAAGGCGAAGGAAGCTAGAACGTTAGTTGAAGAGTTGACGGATGGAATGGCCACGCAGACATCCATTCCGTTGTTTGACGAGTACTGCCGTCAGAGCTATCTGGATAATCTGCTACGTGGGGGTTATCCATTATTGCTGGACAATGGCACGGAGCAACCCTTTGTGTATCATGTATTTTCGCGCAAGCATGGAGATCTGGAACGAGACTATAATTTTTTCAAACTCCAGGCGGGGTATTATTCGCAAGGGAATGGTAATTTCCGCGATGCGAACCAGAATCGGAGAAATGATGTGTGGTTTAACCCGGGCGTCGGAGATTTTAATATTCGTTTGTTTATGAGCCTGATTCAGCCGGACGGCTATAACCCGCTTGTTGTAAAAGGCTGTAGCTTTCAAATACGAGAGCTCGAACCGTTGCTGGAACAGGTGGAAGTGGCGGCCCATTCGTCTTTGTGTACTTTTTTTCAATCATCATTTACCCCGGGCGAGCTGATTCAGCACATCATTCATGACAATATTGGACTAAAGCAAACGGTAGAGACATTTGTGACCGAAGCCCTCAAGCATTCCGAGCAATGCTATGAGGCTGATTTTGGTGAAGGCTTCTGGATCGACCATTGGACTTATAATATGGATCTAATCGAAAGCTATTTAAGTATCTTTCCAGACAAACAAGAAGAACTCCTGCTCTCGGCCAGGGAGTACATGTATTACGACAGTCCCGCATGGGTACAGCCGCGCCGAAACAAATACGTGCAGATGAAGGACGGACGTATTCGTCAGTACGGAGCGGTTGTAGAAAGCAAGGAGAAGAAAGCTCAACTTCACATGCGGACCCGCGATGTTCACTGGGTTCGAACCGGACGAGGCAACGGAGAGATTTACAAGTCCAATTTGTACGAGAAGCTGCTATCCTTGGCTGCCATCAAGCTGTCTACATTAGATCCAGAAGGCTTGGGAATTGAGATGGAGGCGGGGAAACCAGGATGGAATGATTCCATGAACGGACTTCCGGGGCTGTTTGCTTCGGGCTTTAGTGAGCTATGCGAGTTACAGCGACTCGTAAGATTTTTAATACATGCACAGATGAAGCTTTCGGCAGACTTTGTGCTGAGGCTACCGCTAGAGGTAGCCAGGTTGATCCAAGAATTAGGGCTCGCAGTTGAAGAGTACTACCACGATTTTAATGATGCGGAGCCTGAGAATGGTAGTGACGATCATGGCTTCTGGTCACGGATTTCGGATGCTAGAGAAGCATACCGTGAAACGGTTCGCTTTGGATTTGAAGGGACAGAAGCAGCATTATCCTTTGATGATGTACTGGAGTTTTTGCAGCGGGCTGAACGTAAGATTCAAGAGGGGATGGATAAGGCTCTGCGTATAGGAAAGGGGATATACCCAACCTTCTTTTATTATGAAGCCAAAGAATTCGAGGTACAGCAGGATGAGAACGGGGGGTTGTTTGTAAATATACATTCCTTTAAACGCAAGGATATACCGTTCTTCCTGGAAGGACCAACCCGGGCTATGAAAGTAACTGGCGACATTGTAAATGGGAGGAAGCTGTATCGACTTATCAGACAGAGCGAGCTTTACGACAAAAAGCTGGGTATGTATAAGGTGAATGAGAGTCTGGCGGGACAGCCGATTGAACTGGGCCGTTCCAGAGCTTTCACGCCAGGGTGGCTGGAAAATGAATCGATATTTATGCATATGGAATATAAATATTTACTTGAGTGTTTAAAGGTGGGTCTATACACTGAATTTTTTGCAGACATCCAAAAAGCGCTACCCCCTTTTATGGACGCTGCGATCTATGGAAGAAGTACGCTGGAAAACAGTTCCTTTATTGCTAGCAGTGCTAATCCTGATGCAAGTTTGCATGGAACGGGCTATATTGCGAGGCTGAGTGGATCAACGGCAGAATTTATTCATATGTGGCTATGGATGATGACAGGCGGGCAGCCATTTGGCTATGATTCTAGGGGGCTTACCTTGAAGCTGGAGCCCAAGTTGCCAGGCTGGCTGTTCACAGCTACAGGTGAGTTAACCTTCTGCTTTCTCGGAAGCTGCCAGGTGACGTATTATAATACAAGTCGCATGGATACTTACGCGCCGGACTGCATAGTGAAACAGTATATACTGCATTATAGCAATGAGGAACAGAAGACAATAAACCAGGCTGTATTAGACCAAAAAGAGGCGCAGGATGTGAGAGACCGGCTGGTTTCTCGTATCGAGGTGCATCTGGAGAGATCGCTTTAATTCATTTAAGCCGTCATGCTGCCAAACGGAGCATGACGGCTTTTTAAGACCCTAATTTCTTGTATTAGTGCGGAATTACGCGGAAATATCTTGCAAATCTAATATAACAGGGCAGTGGTCACTGCCTGTAATATGGCAATCAATACTCGCATCTATTAAAAGCGGACGAAGCCGCTCCGAGACGAGGAAGTAATCAATCCGCCAGCCGATATTCCGTTCTCTCACCTTTGGCATATAGGACCACCAGGAATAAACATCCGTTCGATCAGGATAAAAATATCTGAAGGTGTCTATAAATCCAGCGTTGAGCAGCTGTGACATGCGGTCTCGTTCCTCGGGCGTGAAGCCAGCATTTCCGTAGTTGGCTTTGGCATTTTTGAGATCGATCTCCTGATGAGCCACGTTCAAGTCTCCGCAAATGATGACAGGCTTCAGAGTGTCTAGTTGTTGCAGATAGTTGCGAAAACGGTCTTCCCATTCGAGCCTGTATGGCAATCGGGATAAATCCCGTTTGGTATTCGGTGTGTACACATTGACAAGATAAAATTTTTCAAATTCCAGCGTAAGGGTTCGACCCTCCGGTTCTTCATTTTCTTCAAGTCCATAATGCACAGAGAGCGGCTTGATTTTGGTGAAAATAGCTGTGCCAGAATACCCTTTTTTCTCAGCATAATTCCAGTATTGCATGTATTCCTCCATGTTCTCCATGAGGATTTGTCCTTCTTGAAGCTTCGTTTCCTGTACGCAAAAAATATCGGCATTCGTTTCTTTTAGATAAGTATAGAATCCTTTGGTTACACAGGCTCTTAAGCCATTTACATTCCAAGATATTAATTTCATTTGATTAAACTCCTTACTACTCCACGCAGTCAAGCGGTGTAATGGGTATATCCTCGATTAAAAGGCTGTCCCAGACAAGCGCTCGAATAGCGCTACGGAAACAGCCTTTTCTACATTAAAATAGGTTGTAATACGATGCTGGCTCCAACGTCCATGGTAGATCTTACGTGGGTGGAAAATAAAAAAAGCTTCCTAAATAGGAAGCTTCGGCTATACGTCCCAGGAGGGATTCGAACCCCCGACCGACGGCTTAGAAGGCCGTTGCTCTATCCAGCTGAGCTACTGGGACATAAAATTCAAGCGAATATTAATATATCATATGGATGAAAAAGATTCAAGTCTTATTTTACATATATCGCTTATTCGGGCTCTACACCACATAAATTCAGACTACACATCGTTTTTTTTGCCTTATAAAAGGGTATGTTAGAATACAGGTGAATATGTTGAAGACGAGTAGTTGAACTTCGGCTGCTGTTTCTCATATAATCTACGAATACTTTAGCTTGCGGAGGAGAGGGGGTGCCTTGAAAATAAAGGACTCCAAGGTGACGACAAAAGAAAATAATATCGTATTGTTTCCGAAGACACTGGACTACTATCAAATTCAACTTACGGTGATGCTTGAAAACGAACGTTACGGAGAGGCGATGGCGATGCTGCGCTTTTTGATGCAGTGTCAGGGACAGGAGCAGAAACAATACGATGAATGGAACGCTCTATCACAATGGTTGGAAGCTGCATTTCCACAGTATGCTGACAGCGGAGCGGTAACGGACAATGTGGAAGAAGACGAAGTCAGTGAAGTTGAGTTGGCTCGCCGTCATGCACGTTTTAAGCAGGAACAGGATGCAGGCTACGGTAACAAGCTTTTGCAGATGGCTATGGATCAACCGTTATCCGAACAGACGATTCTAGCTTTGGAACAGCTATCCTACTTGGAACTGCCGGAGATCGACGATGCTTTGCTTCGCTGGATTACTGAACGGGAAATCCATCCTCTTCTCCAATTCCGTGTTCTACAGACATTGAGACGCCGCGGAATGGAAGGGACGATAGAAATCAGACGAGGGGATGAAAAGACGGAAATCGATATTGAAACGGTTCCGTTACAGCCTGATGAGTTTCCAGAGGCGATTATGCGTATTTTGGAACGGGTAGCTGACCAGACTGAAGTGCATGAGCCCACACTATTCTATTTTGCACAGGAGCTGTGGTCACAGTTTGTGATGGCCGTGTACGGTACTAAAGATTATAGATCAATGTTGATAGAGGAGGACGGAATGCCGGATATTTGGGCAGCAGCACTCCATCAGACCGTTTCGGAAAGTTTGAACGGGAACAACAATGAAGAAGAAACTCGCGCTATATATGGCATTACAGATGCACTGCGCTTCCGTTTTGAGCAAGCATATCGGTCGATGCGAATATTCGTAGCGGCGGGAATGAACACTCCTTAATGACCGGAAACGTTTACCTGTTAAAGCATTCAAGGGCTGCTCTTGAAAAAGACAGTAATGTTAGATATACTATAGTGGTTATTTTGTGTGCGTTGATTGTAATGAAAACTAAGTGAAGATTTTGTTGGAGGGGAAAGCATAAAATGAAAGCAACTTGGGAGAAAATAGAGAAGAACCTTGGGGTTCTTGAAGTTGAGGTAGACGCGGATCGTGTAGCCGCTGCACTCGACAAAGCTTTTAATAAAGTGGTTAAACAAGTAAGCGTACCAGGATTCCGTAAAGGTAAAGTGCCACGTCCTATCTTTGAAAAACGTTATGGCATTGAAAGTCTGTACCAGGATGCAATTGACTTCCTGTTGCCAGAAGCATACAGCCAAGCTGTAGAGCAAACAGACATCTTCCCAGTAGATAGCCCAGATGTTGAAATTGATCAATTTGCTAAAGGCGAAACTTTCAAATTCAAAGCAAAAGTTACGGTTAAACCTGAAGTAACTTTGGGCGATTACAAAGGCGTAGAAGTGCCTGTAAGCAAAATCGAAGTAAGCGACGAAGAACTGGCTCAAGAGCTGGAGCGCCTGCAACAACGTCATGCTGAATTGGTTGTCGTTGATGAAGATGCTGCTCAATCCGGCGATACAGCTATCATTGACTTCGACGGTTCCGTAGACGGTGTACAGTTCGAAGGTGGACAAGCTGAGAAGTATTCTCTGGAACTGGGTTCCAATACCTTTATCCCTGGCTTTGAAGATCAAGTGATTGGTTTGCACACTGGTGATTCCAAGGACGTTGAAGTAACGTTCCCTGAGAACTACCATTCTGCTGACCTCGCTGGTAAACAAGCTGTATTTAAAGTGAAAGTTCATGAACTGAAACGCAAAGTTCTTCCTGAATTGGACGATGAATTTGCTAAAGATGTAAGTGAATTTGATACACTTGCTGAATTCAAGGAAGACTTGAAAAAGCAATTGCTGGAACGCAAAGAAAACGAAGCTAAAGCAGCTCGTGAGGGCGCTGTAGTGGAGAAAGTTGCTGAAAATGCAACAATCGACATTCCTGAGGCAATGGTTAAGAGTGAAGTGCAAAACATGGTTCGCGATTTCGACAACCGTCTGCGCAGCCAAGGCATGAATCTTGAAATGTTCCTCGGCTTCTCCGGTCAAAGCAAAGAAGACCTGGAAGAGCAAATGAAAGCTGATGCTGAGAAGCGCGTACGCAACAACCTCGTGCTGGAGCAAGTGGCTAAAGCAGAAAACATCGAAGTTTCCGAAGCGGAAATTAATGAAGAGCTGCAAAACATGGCTGATGCTTACAAACGTTCTGTAGAAGAGATCCGCAGCATTCTGGAAAGTAACGGCTCGTTCGCTAACTTGAAAGAAGAGATCTCACTGCGCAAAACAATCGCTTTGCTGGTTGAAAACAGCAAAGAAGTTGAAGCGCCAGCTGCAGCTGCTGAGTAATTTAAACGATAAAATATACGGTGTATGCTGTAACAGGCTGCAACGTAGTAATTAGATAAGGATAAGGCACGTAGTGAAAGTTACGTGCCTTATTTTTACCTTAGACAATCCAAATTTTAGTCGTTTATGGAAAGCGCTGTGAATGGTGTTTTCTGTTTTACATAAGTCACTACCGTACATTTGCACATACATACGAAACATGGTTAAATATGAGAAGGTCTCGGCAGGACGTCTGTAAATAGCCTGCATTTTATATATGAGCACAGGCAAATATGACACGAGACTCTGAACATGTTAAAATATTTTGTAAGGTGTTCACGTTTCATGATTGCCGCTTCCGTTTTAATGGGACTTAAGGAAGCGGATGAATACAGGTGTTCATTTTAATAAAGAAAAGAGGTTGGTCGTGATGAGTCTCGTCCCTATGGTTGTGGAACAAACGAATCGAGGAGAACGATCTTACGATATTTACTCGCGGTTGCTTAAGGATCGCATCATTTTCCTAAGTGGCCCGATTGATGACGATGTCGCCAATCTCGTCATTGCACAGCTATTGTTCCTTTCTGCGGAAGACCCGGAGAAGGACATTAATTTGTACATTAACTCGCCAGGCGGTTCTGTTACTGCAGGCATGGGTATATATGATACAATGCAATTCATTAAGCCGGATGTATCGACGATTTGTGTAGGTATGGCTGCTAGTATGGGCTCTTTATTGCTCACAGCCGGTGCACCAGGCAAGAGATATGCACTTACCAATAGTGAAGTTATGATTCACCAGCCGCTCGGCGGCATTCAGGGGCAAGCCTCCGACATGCTGATTCATGCGGACTGGATTATCAAAACACGTGCCAAGCTGAATCAAATCTATGTGGAGCGTACAGGTCAGCCCCTCGAAAAAATCGAACGTGATACTGACCGGGATTTCTTCATGGAAGCGGAAGAGGCGAAAGCATACGGTATCATTGACCAGGTGCTGTCTAAACCGATTAATCTGTAAAGGGGTGGCTCTATGTTTAAATTTAATGATGAAAAAGGACAATTAAAATGTTCTTTCTGCGGTAAATCTCAGGATCAGGTTCGCAAGCTTGTTGCCGGACCGGGCGTATATATATGTGACGAATGCATCGAGTTGTGCACGGAAATTGTGGAGGAAGAATTGGGTCATGAAGAAGAAGTAGATCTGAAAGACATTCCAAAACCAATGCAAATCCGTGAAATTCTGGACCAATATGTTATTGGTCAGGATCAAGCGAAAAAATCATTGTCTGTTGCGGTATATAATCACTACAAACGTATTAATACACAAAACAAAATTGATGATGTGGAATTGCAAAAAAGTAACATTCTGATGCTTGGACCTACAGGTTCGGGTAAAACGTTACTTGCGCAAACCATGGCTAAAATTTTGAACGTCCCATTTGCTATCGCAGATGCCACTTCCCTTACGGAAGCGGGTTATGTGGGTGAAGACGTTGAAAACATTTTGCTGAAACTGATTCAAGCTGCCGATTATGATGTAGAAAAAGCCGAGCGCGGCATTATCTACATTGACGAAATTGATAAAGTAGCCCGCAAATCCGAAAACCCGTCCATTACGCGTGACGTATCGGGTGAAGGTGTACAGCAAGCGTTGCTTAAAATTTTGGAAGGCACAGTTGCTTCTGTACCTCCGCAAGGTGGTCGTAAGCATCCACATCAAGAATTCATTCAAATTGATACCACGAATATCCTGTTCATTTGCGGTGGTGCCTTTGATGGTCTGGAGCAAATGATCAAACGTCGTATCGGTAAGAAGGTCATCGGCTTTAACGCGACTAGTGAACAAAAAGATCTGAAACCAGGCGAATATACCTCCATGGTATTGCCAGAGGATCTGCTGAAATTCGGTCTGATTCCGGAATTCGTAGGACGTTTGCCAGTTATTTCTACGCTGGAGCCGCTTGATGAGAAGACATTGGTTCGTATTTTGTCTGAACCAAAAAATGCCTTGACCAAGCAATATCAGAAGATGCTGGAACTGGACAATGTGCAGCTGGAGTTTAAGCAAGATGCTCTGGAAGCCATTGCTCGTGA
Organism: Paenibacillus sp. P2(2022); assembly: GCF_029522175.1. NCBI lineage: Bacteria > Bacillati > Bacillota > Bacilli > Caryophanales > Paenibacillaceae > Paenibacillus > Paenibacillus sp. P2(2022). The sequence continues at coordinate 321,931 of NZ_JAKWFI010000005.1, forward strand.
GGCGATCAAGCGTAACACGGGTGCCCGTGGCCTTCGTGCAATCATCGAAGGTATTATGCTCGACGTTATGTACGAAGTTCCTTCCCGTGATGATGTGACGACTTGCGTCATCAACGAGCAGGTAGTAAAAGACAAAATCGCACCGGAACTCGGTGGTACAGATAAGGATAAAAAACAAGAAGAGAGCGCCTAAGGATTGATACTTCGCGATCTCTACAACATGAGAAGCCAGATCTCCACTTCACTAAACCTGTATGAGGTTTTATGGGGTGGAGGTTTGGCGTTAATGGGAGAGAAAAGTACATGTTCTTAAGACAAGACACACGTCCCGTTAAAGTCGGGAATCTGACGATTGGCGGCAGCAATGAAGTCATCATCCAAAGCATGTGTACAACCAAAACGGCAGATGTGGAAGCTACAGTAGCTGAGATTCTTCGCTTGGAAGAAGCCGGATGTCAGATAGTGCGGGTTACCGTCAACAATGAGGAAGCTGCCGCAGCTATTAAGGAAATTAAGAAGCGGATTCATATTCCGCTGGTTGCAGATATTCACTTTAATCACAAGCTGGCTCTACTGGCGATTGAAAATGGGATTGACAAGGTTCGTATTAACCCAGGCAACATTGGACGACGTGAAAAAGTGGAAGCAGTCGTTAAGGCGTGTAAAGAAAAAGGGATTCCGATTCGGATTGGTGTGAACGCCGGATCATTGGAACAGCATTTACTGGATAAGTATGGCTACCCGACGCCAGAAGCGATGGTAGAAAGTGCACTGTACCATATCGGGATACTCGAAGAGCTTGATTTCCATGATATTATCGTATCACTGAAGGCTTCTGACGTTCCAATGGCGATTGCGGCTTACACGAAGGCAGCTGAAATTATTAAGTATCCCCTCCATTTGGGCATCACCGAAGCCGGTACACTCTTTACTGGAACGGTTAAAAGCGCAGCGGGTATGGGAGCACTGTTGGCAGCTGGTATCGGGTCCACCATGCGTATTTCGCTAAGTGCCGATCCGGTAGAAGAAGTGAAGGTAGCACGGGAGTTGCTCAAAACGTTTGGGTTGATCACGAACGCAGCTACATTGATTTCTTGTCCGACTTGTGGGCGTCTGGATATTGATCTGTTCTCTATTGCGAACGAGGTAGAGGATTACATTGCAAAACTCAAGGTGCCGATTAAAGTATCTGTACTAGGGTGTGCAGTTAACGGCCCGGGTGAAGCGAAGGAAGCTGATATCGGAATTGCCGGAGCACGCGGAGAAGGTCTATTGTTCCGTTATGGAAAGATGATTCGCAAAGTCCCTGAGGCTGAAATGGTTGACGAATTGAAAAAAGAAATTGATATCATCGTCAAAGCTTATGAGGAAACAGGTAAAATACCCGGACGTGAAGAGCGTCACACTGCCGAGAAAGTGTAGGCATAAGCGGTTATTTTAAAATAGGTATAATCATAAACTAATTGTCATTGTTTAAACACCGTGGAGAGCAGCTCTGCTACAGAACTGTTCTTCGCGGTGTTTTTGTATTTCTCTCTGATCTTTTGAAAGACAGCCGTTTAGCTCTCGTGGAAAAGGAAATACTGTCTTTCATAGAACAGCATTTTCAAATTGCTGAGATGAGAAACGGAGGGAATACGATGGACTTGACTATGATATTGTTATTGGTGCAAATGTTTTTTGGGATTGTTATTGGTCTGTATTTCTGGAACCTTCTACGGAGCCAGAAAACGAACCGTAGTGCGGTGGATCGGGAATCTCGGAAGGAATTGGATAAGTTGCGCAAATTGCGCTCTATTTCACTTACTAAGCCGCTAGCTGAACGCACACGTCCTGCCACGTTACAGGATATCGTCGGTCAGAAGGATGGGCTGCGTGCGCTCAAGGCGGCGTTATGCAGTGCGAATCCGCAGCATGTCATTATTTATGGCCCCCCTGGTGTAGGGAAAACGGCAGCCGCACGTGTGGTGCTGGAAGAGGCCAAGAAGAATCAGTCCTCCCCATTCAAAGGGGATGCTAAATTCACGGAAATTGATGCCACAACGGCCCGTTTTGACGAACGTGGTATTGCGGACCCGTTAATTGGTTCAGTACATGATCCAATCTACCAAGGGGCAGGAGCGATGGGGGTAGCAGGTATCCCTCAACCTAAACCCGGAGCTGTAACGAAGGCTCATGGAGGGATGTTGTTCATTGATGAGATTGGCGAGCTGCATCCAACGCAGATGAATAAGCTGTTGAAAGTGCTGGAGGATCGAAAGGTATTTTTGGAAAGTGCATATTACAATTCTGAAGATTCGCATACTCCTGCATATATTCACGATATTTTCCAAAACGGTTTGCCAGCGGATTTCCGCTTGGTAGGTGCGACGACCCGTTCGCCGCACGAGCTGCCACCTGCTATTCGATCCCGGTGTATGGAAATTTATTTCCGTGCCCTGCAGCCGCAGGAGATTGCTCGTATTGCTGAAGATGCTGTACACAAGCTAGGCTTTGGTCCTTGTCCAGAGGCAGTAGAGGTTGTACAGCGTTACGCGACCAACGGCCGGGAGGCAGTCAATATGATCCAGCTTGCTGCTGGTTTGGCACTTACCGAGAAAAGGGAACGACTCGATGCTTCGGACGTGGAATGGGTAGCGGGTAGCAGCCAAATTCAACCCCGTCCTGATCGAAAAATACCGGGCTTGCCGCAAATCGGATTCGTTAACGGATTAGCTGTATACGGTCCGAATATGGGCATGCTGCTGGAAATTGAAGTTACTGCGGTTCCGGTTCCCGAAGGAAAGGGAAGCTATAATATTACGGGTGTTGTGGATGAAGAAGAGATCGGAGGTAACTCCCGTACACTGCGTCGTAAGAGCATGGCTAAAGGCTCTGTGGAAAATGTTCTGACTGTTTTGCGTACGCTCGGTTTGTCTCCGTCCAATTACGATCTGCATATCAATTTTCCCGGGGGGACGCCAGTAGATGGTCCGTCGGCAGGGATTGCGATGGCAACAGCTATTGCCTCCGCGATGCGGGGAATTCCGGTGGATCATGAAATTGCCATGACTGGCGAGATTAGCATCCATGGTCGAGTCAAGCCGATTGGCGGCGTATTAGCGAAGGTCGAAGCTGCTTTTCAGGCTGGTGCCAAAAAAGTGATCATTCCGCAGGATAACTGGCAAGCTCTATTTGACAGCATTGAGGGACTAAAAGTCATCCCTGTACAGTCGGTGACCGAAGTGTTCCGTCATGTGTTCGGAGAAGAGATGACGACGGATGCGCCTGTACATGCGCCAATTGAGACTTTTCGCCCATCCCAGTCCTCCTTGTTACAGGCGGATGGAACGCATAATGGGACGATTTCAGATACAGGATCTTGCTAATGAACTAGTCTTTCATTGGTTTTTTTATAAAACATTTGATAAAATATGAAAGATAGCAACGTGAGGATTGTAAAATCCGGAACCTGAGAATCACTGGAGGTGCGAAAGCGATGGGACCCACCAAGACAAAAGGTCGTCGTTTTCCTTTGCTGCCTTTAAGAGGACTTCTGGTTTACCCGAGCATGGTTCTGCATCTCGATGTGGGCCGGGAAAAATCGGTCAAGGCTTTGGAAAAAGCGATGGTTGAAGACAATTTGATTCTCCTGTGTTCTCAATCAGAAGTTAATATTGAAGAACCCACACAAGAGGATATTTTTCGAGTCGGCACGGTAGCCAAAGTACGCCAAATGCTCAAGCTTCCCAACGGAACCATTCGAGTATTGGTGGAAGGGCTGGAACGTGCTGAGATTATTCAATATACGGACAATGAAGAATATTACGAGGTAATGGCGAAGGAGCTGCACGAGGCAGAAAATGTGCAGCCTGAAATGGATGCGCTTATGCGCACTGTATTAACTCAGTTCGAGCATTATATCAATTTGTCCAAAAAGGTAACACCGGAGACTCTCGCTGCGGTATCTGATATTGAGGAGCCAGGACGCCTGGCTGATGTGATCACAAGCCATTTGACGCTCAAAATTAAGGAAAAGCAGGATATATTGGAGACGATCGACGTAACTCAGCGTCTGGAGAAGCTTCTAGATATTTTAAACAATGAGCGTGAAGTGCTGGAGCTGGAACGTAAAATCAACCAGCGTGTGAAGAAGCAAATGGAAAAGACGCAGAAGGAGTATTATCTGCGTGAACAAATGAAGGCGATTCAGAAGGAACTTGGTGAGAAGGAAGGTCGCGCAGGAGAAGTTGAAGAACTACGCAACCAGCTAAGTGAACGAGAGTTGCCGGTTCCGGTGAAGGAGAAGGTCGAAAAGGAAATTGACCGTCTGGAAAAAATGCCAGCAAGCTCTGCCGAGGGTGGTGTCATCCGCAATTACGTCGATTGGCTGTTAAGCTTGCCGTGGAACAAGTTCACCGATGATGATCTTGATATTGTCAAAGCAGAAGAAATACTCGATAACGACCATTACGGGCTGGATAAGCCCAAGGAGCGGGTGTTGGAGTATTTGGCTGTGCGCAAACTGGTGAAGACCATTAAGGGACCCATTCTGTGTCTCGTAGGTCCGCCAGGAGTCGGCAAGACCTCGCTGGCTCGCTCGATTGCCAAATCCATGGGTCGGGAATTTGTCCGCATCTCTCTCGGAGGTGTGCGGGATGAAGCGGAAATCCGTGGTCACCGCCGGACTTATGTTGGCGCGATGCCGGGTCGGATTATTCAGGGAATGAAGACCGCAGGAACATCTAATCCAGTCTTTTTGCTGGATGAGATTGATAAAATGGCCTCCGACTTCCGGGGCGATCCATCGGCGGCATTGCTCGAAGTGCTCGATCCTGAACAAAACAACACGTTCAGTGACCATTTTGTTGAGTTGCCGTTTGATCTGTCCAACGTGATGTTTGTAACGACAGCCAATGCTGCACATAATATCCCGCGTCCGCTGATGGATCGTATGGAGACGCTCTATATTCCCGGTTACACCGAACTGGAGAAGTTGGAAATTGCCAATCGGTATCTCCTGCCCAAGCAGAAGAGAGAGCATGGCTTGGGAGAGGAACAGTTGGTTATTGGGGAGGATACGCTGCTGCGTGTCATTCGTGAATATACCCGTGAATCTGGTGTGCGTAATCTTGAACAGCAAATGGCTTCTCTATGCCGCAAGGCGGCGAAGTCAGTTGTATCCGGTGGCGAAGGACCGATTGAAATCACACCGGATAATTTGAAAGATTATTTGGGTACCGCCAAATTCCGTTACGGTGTAGCAGAACTGGAGGATCAGATCGGTACGGTTACAGGCTTGGCGTGGACAGAGGTCGGTGGTGAAACACTGATGATTGAAGTGACGGTCGTGCCTGGGAGCGGGAAACTTATCCTTACGGGTAAACTAGGAGACGTTATGAAAGAATCCGCTCAGGCGGCATTCAGCTACACTCGTTCCAAAGCAGTCGATCTGGGCATCGAATTGGATTTCTATGAGAAAAATGATATCCATATTCATATTCCTGAGGGAGCAATTCCGAAGGATGGTCCATCTGCCGGAATCACGATTGCTACTGCATTAATTTCGGCTTTGACCAACCGTCATGTATCCAAGGATGTAGCGATGACGGGCGAAATTACCCTGCGCGGTCGCGTATTGCCGATTGGTGGTTTGAAAGAAAAATCGCTGGCTGCCCATCGGGCAGGCTACAAAAAAATTCTGCTTCCCAAAGATAATGAACGGGATTTGAAGGATATTCCCGACAGTATCCGGCAGGATGTTGAATTTGTCCCCGTTGCCCATATGGATCAGGTGTTAAAGCATGCTTTGGTTGAGCAGGCAAGGGTACATTAGAGAGGAATTAAAGACACAATGAAAGTAACAAAAGCAGAATTTATAATAAGTGCGGTTGGTCCGGATCAGTTTCCAGTGGACGCTTTGCCAGAGATTGCTCTGGCGGGGCGCTCCAATGTTGGAAAATCATCACTGATTAATCGGATGATTAACCGTAAAAATTTGGCGCGTACCAGTTCTACGCCGGGTAAAACTCAGCAACTCAATTATTACCGGATTAATGATGAGCTTTATTTTGTCGATTTTCCCGGTTACGGTTATGCTAAGGTATCCAAAACGTCACGTAAGGCTTGGGGACAAATGATTGAGTCTTATTTGCTGGAACGTGAGCCGCTCAAGCTGGTGCTACAAATGGTAGATTTGCGCCACCCACCGTCCAAGGATGATATCATGATGTACGACTGGCTGCGCCATAACGGGCTTCCTGTCTGTGTTGTAGGTACAAAAGCAGATAAAATCCCTAAAACACGTCGAGAAAAGCACTATAAGGTAATCAAGCAGGAACTTGGAATACTTCCCGGGGGTTTGTTTATCCCCTTTTCATCCGAAGAAGGCATGGGCAAGGAAGAGCTGTGGTCGGTCATCTCCAGTTATATCGAGAATGACGACGAAGAGCAGACGGAATTGTAAGGTTAGGGGCGTCCTTAAGGGCGCCTTTTTTTTATGATGTTGGATTCAAAAACATTAAACTCACTAAAAGGGTAGGAATAATATATAATAAACAAAGGAAATCGTGGGATTTAAGCATAAAAGTGAGCATATGGAGGATAATACAGCTGCGATTCCGGTATTTTCCGTTTATTTTCGATGAATGGCGGATATTTATGATTTGATACGCAAGAAAGCGCAACAGGACTGATGTATAATAAAGTATAAAGCTTACACTAAAGGTTCAGGAAAGAATTGAGGAGATTGGTATGGCACAGCGGTTAGCCACAGAGTATGTAAAAACCACTTTGACCTTGTCAGAAACCCAAATGGACGAATTTTTGCAGGCAGTGGATGATCCCCAGGTGCATTACCGCATTAAAGTTCTGGATAACGGAAGACAGGAAATCGTTCTAGAGCATATTGCGGGTGAGGAAGTTCATTTATTTTTTGAAGCCAAAGAGGGAGCGTTTGTTTGTGAATTAACTTGCCGCTTAGTGCATCCACAGCTAACCCTGTTTATACGCCAACTATTTGTTCGCTTTAAGGGTGAAGGTATTGTTTACCGCATGTATCAAGGATTCACTATGGTGTATTTTTATAATGAAGGTGCGGTCCGCAAAATTATGGAAAAGAATGCGGAAGGCTCTAGGCTGGTGTTTGAATATAGAAATACAGTGCAAGAACTGCAGCAGCTTTTTCAACATCAGAACGTCGAAAATGAAATAGCAGATATATACAACCTCATTAATTCGTTACTTGACGAACGGAATTTGGCGCGTACTTTCTCTGAGCTGGAACAGATTGACCATAAGCTTCGGATGAGTTGCTCCAAATTGTTTGCACTGGAAGCTTAAAAGGCTGAATATATGGAATGAATTGTTATACAGTGTAGTCCCTTTCTTTGCCGAAAGGGGCTTTTTTATTCCAAAAAAATGATTGCATTTGCTGCACATAGATGTTATTTTTAATCTCGTTGAAAATGAATATAGGAACCAGGATTCACTCAGGACATTGAATGTTGCGAGAGGTTATCCCTCGGAGAAGTGAATGACGTAGGTCCTAGCGGATGAAATTTTTTTCAAACATTTTATTCCTAGGAAGGGGGAACCGAAAGATGGAATTGGAATACTCAACTTTCGGAAGACACGTTGCCGTAGATACTTGGGGTGTTGAGTTTGAATTACTGAATGATGCGCAGTTTCTGGAGACTCAATTAGTTGAAGCTGCTGAAGCTTGCGGAGCAACGGTGATGTCCGTTCAATCCAAGCAATTCGAACCACAGGGAGCTACCGTGCTTGTACTGTTGTCGGAGAGTCATCTCTCTATTCATACGTATCCTGAGAGAGGGTTTGCCGCTATTGATTGTTATACTTGCGGTGAGACTGTTGATCCGCAGCTGGCTATTGATTACCTGGTATCCGTTCTAAAACCGAAAAAAACATATGCGAAGAAGCTAATTCGCGGCTTGGGAGAACTTCAGGTGGAATCACCGAAGTGCAAGTTGGCTGAGTTGGTATAAATCTTTTTTTATGGAGCCTTTTGTGCGTCCTATATTATAACCATGGAACAATTCCATGGTTATTTGTTTTAAAAGTAGTTCAAACTAAACTAAATCATACAGAACGTGCTGGATGTTTATGAAAGCTATCCAATTTTCATAAACAATTCATAAAACAGCCGAAGGGGATTCGGACTTCTGTGATATAATTAACATAGTTTATGATAACAATGAGTATTCTTATTACAGTTTAGGCAGGTGAATTTTACAATGCACATCGTCGTTGTTGGGTTGAATTATCGTACGGCGCCTGTGGAAGTCAGAGAACGGTTTACATTTGCAGAACAGGATTTGCCAAAAGCGCTGGAGCAACTCAAACTTACCAAAAGTGTGTTGGAGGGCGTAGTTGTCGCAACCTGCAATCGGACTGAAATATATGTTGTGGTCGACCGCCTTCACATGTGCGGTTATTTTATACGCAGTTTTATGGAGCAATGGTTTGGTATTCCTCGTGATCAGTTTACACAACATTTATATATATATGAAGACGAGCAGGCAATTCGGCATTTGTTCCGTGTGACTTGTGGTCTGGATTCCATGGTCATCGGAGAAACACAAATTTTGGGTCAGGTAAAGAATGCTTTTCTCCAGGCTCAATCTCAGAAAATTACAGCAACGTGGTTTAATATGCTGTTTAAGCAGGCCGTCACATTGGGCAAGCGTGCCCATTCGGAGACGTCTATTGGAGAAAGTGCCGTATCTGTTAGCTATGCAGCCGTTGAGCTGGGCAAACGGATTTTCGGGATGTTTACGGATAAAAAGGTACTAATCCTCGGTGCTGGTAAAATGAGTGAGCTTACCGTTAAGCATTTGTACAGCGGCGGAGCTGCCGAGGTTATTGTAGCAAATCGAACTTTGTCCCGCGCCGAGGATCTGGCCTCCAAGTTTAATGGAACACCAGTTACGATGGAGGAAGGCATGAATCGGTTGGCGGATGTGGATATTGTGATTAGCTCGACTGGTGCTCAGGGGTATATTCTGGATCGCAACCGTGTCGAAGCCAGTATGAAACGTCGTCAGTCTCGTCCTTTGTTTATGATTGATATCGCGGTTCCGCGCGATTTGGATCCGGCTATTGGCGAATTGCAGAATGTTTTCCTATATGATATTGATGATCTGGAAGGGATCGTGGAGAGCAACCTGGAAATGCGTCGTACTGAAGCTGCAAAAATCGAGCATATGATCGAAGATGAGCTTAGCGAGTTTTATCAATGGTTGAAAACGATGGGAGTGCGTCCGGTGATTCGTGCATTACAGGAAAAAGCGGAGTCTATACATCAGGATACGCTGGAAAGCTTGTATAACAAGCTTCCCGAGCTGGATGAACGGCAGCGTAAAGTGATAAGCCGCTTGACGAAAAGTATGCTGAATCAGATGATGCATGATCCGATCAATCGGGTTAAGGAACTGGCTGTCCAAAAGCAGGGAAATGAGGCGCTAGACATGTTTAGCCACATTTTTGCTCTGGAGGATCGTTTGGAGGACGCTGCTCAGAAAGTAGATAAAAGCGATGCATCTGCGTTGATAAAACCGGAGGCTGGTGTTCATGGAAAAACCGGTCAGGCTCAGGCTTTGCCAGCGTCGTTTGCGCCGGCCAGCCTGTAAAGGTGGGTGAACAGACATGGCCTCAGGCATGCTTATATATGATTCAATGATTTATGTTTTTGCCCTGAGCCTTCTGTTTGTATTTTCGGATGGAATTCGTCGCAATGCGAATGCTAAACGGACAGGTACAGGGCTTCTTCTTGTCGTTGTAGTGCTCCAGCTTGTTTTTATGGGAATGAGAACCTGGAATGAAGGGCATCTTCCCATTTTCGTGACCTACGACTTTCTGTTTCTGTTTTCATTTATTCTGGTACTGATTTCTTTGATTCTGTCACGTTATCAGCGATCGGAATTTGCAGTATTGCTGCTTAATATCATTAGCTTTGCTGTTCTTGTGCTTAACAATATATGGATGGAGCCGATCGACAACCCGCTTGGAAATTGGCATACAGTACATGGGCTGCTTCTGATTCATATTGCGCTGGCTAATCTTGGATTTGTCGCGATGACGGTAGCAGCTGTATTTTCGGGATTGTATCTGTTTTTGCATCGTAAATTGAAAGTAAAGAAATGGAATGACACGATCAAGCGCCTGCCGAGTCTGGAAATGATGGATCGGTATACACATATGGCGCTGTTAATTGGTACTCCTCTGCTGGGAGTTTCTATTGTCGTGGCTGTCATTTCTATTATTGCCGAGGAACGTTGGCGTCTTTTACTAGATACCAAAGTGCTGATGACAGCGATTGCCTTATGCGTGTATATTGTATTTTTAGTGAGCAAAAGATTGAACCAGCGTTCAGGCCTTGTCATGGCAAAGTGGTCTTTGGTTGGCTACACGCTACTAATTCTTAATTTTTTGCTGAATTCCTGGTCTGTATTTCATCAGTGGACGGGAGAGTGAAAAGCCACTTGCAGCATTTTGTCCCGATTTCGTTGAATTGTAACAATAAGCTCTGTTGTGTTGTAGGCGGCGGCAGGATTGCGGAACGAAAGGTTAAGGGGATGATGGAAAGTGGGGCGTCCATTACCGTCATTAGCCCGAATATAACGCCGGATTTGCAGATCCTGGCCGATCACAAGCAGCTCCACTGGGTAAATCGCGTATATCGCGAGGGTGACCTCCAGGGAGCCTTTCTTGTATATGCCGCTACGAACCAGAGAGAAGTGAATAATAAGGTTGCGCATGAGGCCAGACAAAGGGGTATACTGGTAAATGTGGCGGATCGCTCGGAAGAGGGAGATTTTATAACGCCGGGCATCATCCAACGAGGGAGACTGACGATTAGTATTTCCACCGAAGGGGCAGGCCCCGCTGTGACCGCTGATATTACATCAGCCTTGGATACGTTGTTCGGTAGCGAATATGAGCCTTATCTGGATTTTATGCACGATATGCGACAGGTCATCAAACGTAAGATAAGTTCCCCACAGCAAAGGACCAAACTATTAAGACGCTTGGCGAGTAGCGGAATTTTGGAACAGATACGACGTCATGAATTTATGGCTTGGACCGAAAAAGAAATAGATCTATGGATTGCGCAAAATCAGGAGGAATAACATGCGAACAATTGTGGTAGGCAGCAGACAGAGCGCTCTGGCGTTAACTCAGACCGGGCATGTCATTGAGGATTTGAATGCACTGTGCGCGGAGCATGGATTGAATTTACAATTTGTCGTCAAAAAAATCCTGACCAAGGGTGATCGAATATTGGATGTAACCTTGTCCAAAGTGGGTGGCAAAGGACTTTTTGTCAAAGAGATTGAACAGGCCATGCTGGCTGGTGAGATTGATATGGCAGTACATAGTATGAAGGATATGCCGTCCGAATTGCCGGAAGGTCTTGTCAATGGCGCTGTACCGCGCCGTGAGGACCCACGCGATTGCCTAATTACATTGGGCGCCAAGAGTCTGGAGGATTTGCCTTCAGGAGCCAAGGTGGGCACAAGCAGCTTGCGCAGAGCCAGTCAAATCAAGTCCATGCGACCTGATCTACAATTAGAGCCAGTACGTGGCAATATTGATTCCCGTCTGAAAAAGCTGGAGACGGAAGGTTTTGACGCCATCATTTTGGCAGCAGCAGGTTTGCACCGGATGGGCTGGAAAGACCGCATTACGTCCTATATACCAGAGGAGGCATGCTTACCGGCAGTGGGACAGGGAGCGCTCGGTATTGAATGCCGTGCGAGCGATGAAGAGCTATTGGCATTGTTGAAACTCTACAACCACCAGGATACCTCGGCTACGGTTGCGGCTGAGCGAACCTTTCTGGGTGTGTTAAATGGGGGATGCCAAGTGCCAATCGGAGCTCATGCGGTTTGGGCTGATCAAGAAATCAGCCTCACAGGGATGGTAGGTTCGCCAGATGGCGAGGTTATTTTGAAGGAAACGCTCCAGGGAAATGATCCGCAGAAGCTGGGAGAAGCGGTGGCGGCCAGTTTGATAGCCAAAGGAGCGGAACAGATTCTGGCGCAGGTGAGGGGATAGTGGAATGGTGGGAAAGGTATATTTAGTAGGTGCAGGACCCGGAGATGCAAGATTAATTACGGTCAAGGGTTGGGAGTGCATTCAACTGGGCGATGTCATTGTGTATGACAGACTGGCAAGCCCTCGCCTCTTGGGGCTGATGAAGCCAGGGGCCCAAAAAATATATGTCGGCAAACTGCCAGATCGTCACACCATGAAGCAAGAGGAAATTAATCAGCTGCTGGTGGATTTAGCCTTGGAAGGAAAGACAGTCGTCCGGCTCAAAGGGGGAGACCCCACTATTTTTGGGCGAGTCGGCGAGGAAGCCGGGCTATTACGTAAACACGGTATTTCCTATGAAATCATACCTGGCATCACATCAGCCATCAGCGTGCCTGCGTATGCAGGCATTCCCGTTACACATCGGGAGATGGCCTCGTCGCTGTCTATCATTACAGGTCATGAAAGTCCGGATAAACTCGATAAAAGTATTCATTGGGATAAAGTAACGAACGCAACGGGTACACTGATCTTTATGATGGGTGTAGCGAAGATCGGCTATATCAGTGATCAGCTGATAAAGCATGGTAAGCCGTCCGATACTCCAGTTGCTTTGATTCGTTGGGGGACCCGCGCCGAGCAAGATACGCTAGTTGGTACGCTGGCGGATATTGAAGCCAAAGTGAAGGCAGCGAATTTTCAACCGCCCGCCGTCATCGTTGTCGGAGAAGTGGTCAATCAGCGTGAACAGTTAAAATGGGCAGAGGATATGCCTTTGTTTGGCAAGCGAATTTTGGTTACTCGCGCACGCGCGCAAGCCAGCAGTCTGGTTCACCGGATTGAAGAGCTTGGCGGTGAACCTTATGAATTCCCAGTTATCCAGACCGTCGTCCCTTCGGACGAGCAGGCAAAGCTGAAAATTAAAGAGGCATTTGCGAGACTTCCTGAATATGACTGGGTGTTTTTTACCAGCGTTAACGGGGTGGAATACTTTTTCACTCATTTAAAGGAACAGGGCAAGGATGTACGTGCGCTATACAAAGCTCGTATTGCCGCAGTCGGACCAGCCACAGCAGACGCACTTCGAAAACACGGAATTGTAGCAGAACAGATCGAAGGACCTTTTCAGGCAGAGGGATTGCTTGAGGCGTTTGAACAGGATTTGCAGGCAGGACAAAGCGTATTTCTGCCAAGAGGTGATCTCGCTCGCTCCTGGTTGCCGGATCAGCTGAGGGAGATGGGACTTCATGTGACCGAGGCTGATTTGTATCAAACGGTATTGGCTGCCAACACACAGGATGATGAACTTCTCAAGCTGCTGGAGGAGCGTGCCATTCACGCGATTACGTTTACCAGTTCCTCAACCGTAACCTTTTTCTTGGAAGCCCTCAGACAAATGGGGATCAGTGATCCAGTATCGCTGCTGGAGGGAGTTACGATCGCTGTGATCGGCCCCTTGACTGGTGAGACAGCAACCCAAGCCGGATTGACTGTCAGTTTGATGTCAGAGAAGGCGACCATTGAAAGTCTAATTCAATCGCTATGTGACTGGAAACAATCAAGTACGGTTATGACATTATAAATTTTAATTTTTACAAATGAATGTATAAAAAAATGGAGGTTTGTAATTATGAGTGTCCCTTTTACCAGACATCGTCGTTTGCGTCAGTCAGCTGCCATCCGCAGCATGGTGCGTGAAACGGTTTTGAATCCGTCTGATTTCATCCAACCGATCTACGTAACATTTGGTACTGGAGTGAAACAGGAGATTAGCTCCATGCCAGGTGTATACCGTTTTTCTCTGGATCGGCTGGAGGAAGAACTGAAAGAAATTAGTGAGCTTGGCATTCCTGCTGTGCTCCTGTTTGGCATACCAGAAACCAAAGACAGTGTAGGGACTTCAGCTTTTGTGGACAACGGTATTGTTCAGGAAGCTACTCGTTTGATCAAATCGCGTTATCCCGAACTGCTGGTCGTGGCAGACACTTGTTTGTGTGAGTTTACGGACCATGGACACTGCGGTATGGTACACATGCATGAGCATGATGGTGAAGTGTGCGGTGAAGTATTGAATGATGAATCTCTGGAGGTGCTGGTACGCACAGCCGTTTCTCAGGCCAGAGCCGGTGCAGATATTATCGCTCCTTCTAATATGATGGACGGTTTTGTACAGGCGATTCGGCAGGGACTCGATCTGGAAGGTTTTTCACATATTCCGATTATGTCGTATTCCGTCAAATATGCGTCTGCTTTTTATGGTCCTTTCCGTGAAGCTGCTGATTCTGCGCCGCAGTTTGGTGACCGCAAATCCTATCAGATGGACCCTGCCAATGCACGTGAGGCGTTGCGGGAAGCGGAGTCTGACGTGATGGAGGGTGCAGACATGCTGATGGTGAAGCCTTCTCTTTCTTATCTGGATGTAATGCGCACCATTAAGGACCAATTTGATTTGCCTATGGTGGCTTACAATGTCAGTGGTGAATATGCAATGGTCAAAGCGGCAGCCCTCCAAGGCTGGATTGATGAAAAAGCGATGGTGCTGGAGATTCTGACAAGCATGAAGCGTGCCGGTGCAGATATGATTATTACCTATTCTGCCAAGGATGCGGCAAGATGGTTGAAGCAATAAGTGTATTTTTCAGAAGACAGGAGTGATTAGAATGATCGACGAACAACGAACGGTACGCAAGGATACGCGTTCCAAAGCAGCCTTTGATGAGGCAAAACAATATATTCCGGGTGGCGTAAACAGTCCGGTTCGAGCTTTTAAATCCGTGGGTATAACACCGGTATATATTGATCGTGGGGAAGGATCACGTGTATATGATATCGACGGTCAATCCTATATAGACTATGTATGTTCGTGGGGACCGCTTATTATGGGTCATGCGCACCCTGAAGTGGTTAAAGCCTTACAGGCTGCTGTTGTAAAAGGAACCAGCTTCGGAGCCCCAACGCTTGCGGAAACGGAAATGGCCAAGCTCGTATGTGAGCGTGTTCCTTCTATGGACATTGTTCGAATGGTCAACTCGGGAACCGAGGCAACAATGAGTGCGATCCGACTCGCGCGTGGATTTACGAAACGCAGTAAAATCCTTAAATTTGAAGGTTCTTATCACGGTCATGCAGACAGCTTGCTGATTAAAGCGGGCTCTGGTGTTGCGACCCTAGGTCTACCTGATAGTCCGGGTGTACCTGAAGTCGTGGCCACACATACAATCACTGTCCCTTATAATGATTTGGCGTCGGTGAAGCTGGCTTTTGAGAAATTTGGCGAAGAGATTGCTGCGATTATTGTCGAGCCAGTAGCCGGCAATATGGGTGTTGTACCGCCACAGCCTGGATTTTTGGAAGGTTTGCGTGAGGTAACCCGACAGTACGGAAGTCTGCTGATTTTTGATGAAGTGATGACTGGATTCCGGGTAGGACTTCATTCTGCTCAAGGGCGCTTTGGTGTGACGCCGGATCTTACGTGTCTGGGCAAAGTGATTGGTGGTGGCCTACCTGTAGGTGCATATGGCGGCCGTCGCGACATTCTAGAGCAAATTGCACCATCTGGCCCGATCTATCAAGCGGGTACGCTGAGCGGAAATCCGCTGGCTATGGCAGCAGGTTATTCGACGCTAAAATTGCTGACACCGGAAGTATATGATCGTCTGGAAGAGCGGGCAGCACGGCTTCAAGCCGGATTCGAACGTAACGCGCGAGAGCTGGGGATTCCTGTCACGATTAACCGTGTCGGTTCTATGGTGTGTCCGTTCTTCACAGACGAGAAGGTTGTCAATTTTGACACTGCTAAAACGAGTAATCAGGACCACTTCCGCCGTTACTTTACTGAAATGGTCAATGAGGGTGTTAGTGTAGCTCCATCTCAATTTGAGGGCATGTTCGTATCAGGTGTGCATACCGTTGAGGATATTGATGCGACCATTGAAGCGAACTATCGCGCGCTCAAACGTCTATGAGTTGGAAAGGCAGCTGGAAAAGAAGAGGACCGTGGCTGGAAGTCACACCAGGGCCAGAAATTGCAACTGATGAAAATCGCGCTGAAGCTGTGGATCGCTGGTTGTTGAATCGTCTGGGATTACCGGACAAGCTGTGGCGCAGGCTACGGCATGAAAAAGGGATTGAACTTACAGGGGACCGGCTGCGGCTGGCCCTTTTTCCTGTAGTGGACCTCGACGTCATCCCACGTTGGTATGATTTGAAGATACTATACGAGGATGATTTTTGCTTGGTTGTACACAAACCAGCGGGGATGGCGGTCCATCCAGACGGTGGTGTAAAGGATGGTCCGCTAACATTGGATCATGCTGTCGCATCCTATTATGAAATCAACGACATTCATACAGCAGTACGGCATGTACATCGTCTGGATGTGGACACGACAGGCCCGGTGCTATATGCCAAAAATGAATTTGCGTTGCTCAAGCTGGACGAACAAATGCGAGCTAAGGACATCGGTCGTCGTTATGTAGCTTTGGTACGAGGGAAAGTACCTCCATCGCTGCGGACGTTGGATTGGCCGATTGGCAAGGATAGGCATCATAAACAGCGCCGCCGTGTATCCCCAACTGGACAGAAGGCGGTTACCCATGTGGAAGTTGGCGAAGTATGGGGGAGTGGTTCGGCTGCGGTCAGTCTCGTGTATCTGACGCTGGAGACAGGTCGGACGCACCAGATACGCGTACATCTTAGTCATGCTGGCTATCCTTTACTTGGGGACGTATTATACGGCGGTCGTGCTACTGATTTTGGCAGACAGGCCCTTCACGGAGAGCGGCTCACCTTCTGTCATCCGCTGAGCGGCGAAACGATTATCGTCGAGGATGCTTGGCCGGATGATTTTCAAAAGCTGCACAAACAACTATAAAAGATGGCATGCCTTCTATTTTGGCGCATATACTTGAACCTAGAAACGGTTTGCAATATGGAGTTTCCGTGCGCCTGACACGAGTCAGAGGATGTGCGGAGGCTGCCCAAAGGAGGATGCCATCCTTGAATAAACAACAGAATGATCAGCCGCAAGGCTTGCGTTTTGATATCTATGAACGCATTCATTTGACGGAGGAAGCTGCCGGGATTGCCGAGTTGGAGGAAATTGAGCTTCTGCCACGCATTCAGGTTGTAACCCACGGCGACCATGCCGCTTTGCGAGGGCATTTGCTGCTGGAGGGCGTGTACCGCACACCTGAACAGATCACGAGCGAGCTTCATCATTTGATCCCTGTGGAAATTACCATTCCGCTTAACCGGGTAGGAAGATTGGAAGATATCTCCGTGGAGATTGAAAATTTTGATGTGGACCTGCTCTCTTTACGTAGTCTAAACATTACAGGGGTGCTTTCTTTGCATGGGGTGGAAAGCTCGCATGCAGAGGAGACGGCGGTTTGGCTGGATGAGGAATTTACTGTGGTGCATGCACCTGAACATCCGGCTCCATCTCTTTACGGCGCTGGAGAGCATCGTCACGAAGAGGCTTATTCTACCCAAGACTCGGTATACAACAACATTTCAGACCCGGAAACTTCATACAAAGTACCAGCACAACAAGAGTCAGCTTACTGGGAACAGTCGTCAGAGGATCAAGGGGAACAGAAGCCATCATTGGAGCATCAAGCTTATGATCCGATAGTAGATCCGAACCGATATTATGAGCCGTGGACGGGAAAAGTAGTTGAAGACAGCTCTTCCGAAGTTAAGCATGAGCAGGAGGCGTCGGAAGTGTGGGCATTTCAGCAAGAGGAAGCAGGGACGGAAGGGAACGAGCCCAAAGTATCCTCTGCATCTCCTAATGTAGCATACGACCCTTTGCTGTCGGAGCCTCATTCTGCCACAGAGTCAGAGATTTATCTGGAGCCGCAATTGGAAACAAGTCAGGGGAATGACTTTGACTTCAGGCCTGAAGCGTCGGAACAGGTAAACCATGAAGTTCAGGATACCTTTACTGAGGAAAAGCCAGAGATGCGCGTGGCGCTTAACAGTAAAAAGGATGAAGGAGCAGACGAGCCGGACCCGGTTGTCTACTCATCATTGCTTCAATCCAGCCGTTCGGTGAAGGAAGCCGAACACCAGCAGCAACTGGAACATGAACCGCAAGGTCAGGATCAGAAAGCCGAGGAAGAGCGTGAGGATGCCAAGTGGAAAAATCTTTTTTTCCATACACAGGATGAAACGCCTTTCCGCAAGGTGCGGTTATGCATTGTACAGCGCGAGGATACACTGGAAACGATAGCAGACCGTTATCAGCTCAGCACACGGGAGCTTCAATTGTATAATAGATTGGCAGAGCATCATGTAGAAGAAGGGCAGGTATTGTACATCCCTTGATTCGGTTGCTGAAACATGCGACGAAGTGCTGACTATCGTCAATGAGAAATGGGTGTTGACTATAGTCAATGGGAAATGTATGATGTGGTATAGTTATTGAAAGACTGAGATCGGGAAGAGTAGGCAGCAAGCCCTTCAGAGAGTGGAATTGCAGCGCTGTGAGGTTCCGCAGGAAGCTACTGGCCGAAGTCACCCGGGAGTCGCCTGTTTGAACGGTTCCTCATTTCATTCCTTCGGAAGGTAAGAGGTTCACGGTAGAATAAGGCCGGTCCGCAACCGTTATCTGCATAAAGTGTCACACCATGTGTAATGGATCAGTGGATACATACACTAGGGGTGAAACAAAGGTGGTACCGCGAGAGAACAGCCTTTCGTCCTTTGAGGATGAAGGGCTTTTTTATTTGCCAATTGAAAATCATGGAGGTATCCTGATATGTCAGAACAAGACAACAAGACAACCTTGGAAATGCCAACAACGTACGATCCCAAATCAGCAGAACAAAAATGGTACAAAACGTGGATGGAGAAGGGCTATTTCCGCGCCGGGCAACATCCAGAGGCAGAGCCTTTTACTATCGTTATTCCACCACCGAATGTTACGGGTATGTTGCATATTGGACATGCTCTTGACTTTACTTTGCAGGATATTATTATCCGCGCCAAGCGGATGCAGGGTTATGATGCCTTGTGGCTGCCAGGGGCAGACCATGCAGGTATTGCTACTCAAACAAAAGTAGAGCAGAAGCTACGTGAAGAAGGTTTGACTCGCTATGATTTGGGCCGTGAGAAGTTTTTGGAGAAAGTGTGGGAGTGGAAAGATCTTTATCTGGACAATATCCACAATCAATGGGAGAAAATGGGTTTTTCTCTCGATTATTCTCGTGAACGTTTTACATTGGATGAGGGACTGTCCAAAGCGGTACGCGAAGTATTCGTTAAACTGTACAAAAAGGGTCTGATTTATCGCGGTAAACGCATCATAAATTGGGACCCCGCTGCACGTACCGCATTGTCGGATATTGAGGTGGAATACAAAGAGGTGAACGGAAATCTGTATCACCTGCAATACCCTCTGAAAGACGGTAGCGGATTTATTACTGTAGCCACTACACGCCCTGAAACGATGCTGGGCGATACGGCTGTAGCTGTACATCCAGAAGATGAACGCTATAAGCAAATGATCGGCAAAACGCTTGTGCTTCCAATCATCGGGCGTGAAATTCCGGTCATTGCGGATGACTATGTAGATAAAGATTTCGGTAGCGGCGCGGTTAAAATCACACCGGCTCACGATCCGAATGACTTTGAAATGGGTCAACGTCACCAGTTGCCTCAAATTACGGTGATGGACGAGACGGGAACGATGAATGCTGAAGCAGGCAAATATCAGGGACTGGATCGCAGCGATTGCCGTAAGCAAATCGTCGCTGATTTGAAAGAGCAGGGTGTACTGATTCGTATTGAAGAGCATGTACACCAAGTAGGTCATAGTGAGCGTTCTGGCGTAGTTGTAGAACCTTATCTGTCGACGCAATGGTTCGTGGAAATGAAGCCTCTGGCAGCTAAGGCGATTGAAGCACAGAAGGCTGGCAACGGTGTAAACTTTGTACCGGATCGCTTTGAGCGTACTTATCTGCATTGGATTGAAAATGTGCGGGATTGGTGTATTTCCCGTCAATTATGGTGGGGACACCGTATTCCGGCTTGGTATGATGAGGAAACCGGAGAAGTTATTGTATCGGCGGAGGACCCTACCACTTTGCCTGAATATGCCGGTAGAAAACTCAAACAGGATGAGGATGTACTCGATACTTGGTTCAGCTCTGCTTTGTGGCCGTTTTCGACCCTAGGTTGGCCTGAGCAGACAGAGGATCTCAAACGCTATTATCCGACAAATGTTCTGGTGACAGGCTATGACATTATTTATTTCTGGGTATCGCGTATGATCTTTACCGCGCTGGAGTTCACGGAAGAGATTCCGTTCAAGGATGTACTTATGCACGGTTTGGTTCGTGACGCGGACGGAAGAAAAATGTCCAAATCCCTGGGCAATGGTGTTGATCCGCTCGACGTGATCGACCAATATGGTACCGATGCAATGCGTTATATGATCTCCACCAGCAGCACACCTGGACAAGATCTTCGTTTCCGCTGGGAACGTGTGGAGCAGGCGCGTAACTTTGCCAATAAAATCTGGAATGCATCACGCTTTGCGCTGATGAATCTGGAAGGCGTCACTGCGGCAGATATAGACATTACTGGTGACTTGAGCACCGTTGACCGTTGGATTCTGCACCGTCTAAACGAAACTTCACGCGACATCACGCGTCTAATAGATGCTTATGAATTTGGCGAGACAGGCCGCCTTCTGTATAACTTTATTTGGGATGATTTGTGCGACTGGTACATTGAGTTTGCGAAGCTTTCCCTATATGGCGATAATGCAGAGGCGAAAAAGAAAACACAATCGGTACTTGCATACGTTTTGGATCGGACACTGCGCATGATTCATCCGTTCATGCCGTTTATCTCCGAGGAAATATGGCAGCACCTTCCGCATGAGGGAGAAACGATCACACTGGCCGCTTGGCCTGCTTACGATCCTGCTTTCGAGGATAAGGACGCGGTCGCTGAAATGAATTTGCTGATCGACGTGATTCGCGCTGTGCGCAATATCCGCGCTGAAGTCAACGTGCCGATGAGTAAAAAAATTGAATTGCTCATAAAACCCGGCGATCAAGCCGTTCTTGATATCATTAACCGCAATGGAGAGTATGTACGTCGATTCTGTAACACGTCTGAATTCGACGCAGGCTTAGAGTTCACCGCTCCAGATAAAGCCATGACATCTATTGTTAGCGGCGCAGAGCTATACCTGCCGTTAGCCGGACTGCTAGATATTGCCCAGGAAATTAGCAGACTTGAAAAAGAACTTCAGCATTTGAACAGTGAAGTGGAGCGCGTGGAGAAAAAACTCTCCAACCAAGGCTTTGTGGCGAAGGCACCAGCCAAAGTCATCGAGGAAGAGAAGGCCAAGCAAGCCGATTACTCAGATAAGCGCGCTAAAGTTATCGCACGTATTGAAGAACTCAAGGGATAATTTCACTCACAATAAAATGACCTGAAGGTGAAGAGGATGTCAGATACGATCAGGGGCGGCGACATAGCCCCTTTACAAAGTTATGATGAAGCAGTGGAATGGATTAATGGGTTGATTCCGTTTGGCATTAGACCCGGACTGGAGCGAATCGAACAGCTGATGAGTAGGCTGGGTGATCCGCAACGACATCTGAAATTTATTCATATTGCAGGAACCAACGGTAAGGGCTCGACTTGTGCCTTTCTAACCTCTGTGCTTCTGAAATGTGGATACGATGTTGGGACCTTTACTTCTCCGTACATCACCCGATTTACGAACCGTTTTCAATTCAACGGGACCGATATTCCAGATGAAACGCTGGTTTCACTGGCCAATCGCTTGTATCCGTTGGTGAAAGAAATCGCAGATAGTGAGTTGGGATCACCTACGATGTTTGAGGTGTCCACAGCGTTGGCTATTTTGTACTATGCTACGGTAGCTTTTCCAGATGTTGTGGTATGGGAGACAGGCCTCGGGGGAAGGATGGATGTAACTAATATCGTGAGTCCTATCGTTTCGGTCATTACGAATGTCGGCTATGACCATACGGACATTTTGGGAGATACACTGGAACAGATTGCAAGAGAAAAGGCTGGGATCATCAAGCCGGGTGTACCTGTCGTCAGTTGTGTTTCCCAGCCCGAGGCTATTCAGGTCATACGTGAAACGGCGGCCAAGCAAGGAGCTACCTTGTACCTGGCAGGAGAACAATTTACGTATGAACGGTTAAACGGGAATGAAACAGGTCAGACCTTTTCATTCGCCGGACCCTTCCGACATATGGAAATCGACATCACGTTGTTAGGTGAGCATCAATGTTCTAATGCGGCAGGAGCTCTGATGGCACTTGAAGTCCTACGTCAGTATATGGCTTTTGTGTTGGATGATGAGGATCTGCTGGAGGGATTTAGGCAAGCTGCCTGGGCAGGGCGTCTCGAACAAGTCAGTACCTCGCCGAGAATTGTCCTTGATGGGGCTCATAATCCAGAAGGGGCGCAAACGCTGGCCAAGAGTCTCCCACAAGTGTATTCGTACAAAAAATTGGTTTTAATGATGGGGATGCTATCAAACAAGCATCATGAGGCATACTTGCAGCATATACTGCCACTAGTGGATACGCTTATCCTGACCGAGCCCGATTTTCGCCGCAAAATGAATGCCGCTGATTTGGCTCATCTCGTGGAGAAGCTGCGGCCGTCTTATGCCAAAACGGATTTAAAAATTATTGTAGAAGGTGACTGGAAAAAGGCTTTAAACCTGCTTCAGTCACATACGGAAGCGGAAGATCTGGGGGTGGTGTCCGGCACGCTGTATCTTATTGCGGATGTACGGGCTACCCTTATGTATCAAACCGATTCGGAAAAAGGTTGGTGAAATTTGTTGATTACTTCGGAACATGTTCATTTTATCGGTATCGGCGGCTACGGGATGAGCGCGATTGCTCGGGTCATGCTGGAGATGGGATATACCGTGACTGGCTCAGATGTGGCATCACAGGAGCTGACAGAAAAACTGGCGGCAAAAGGCGCAAAAATATATATTGGACACACGCCTGAACATATTGCGGGCGCAGATATCGTCGTCTATTCAACAGCATTGTCACGTGACAATGTAGAGCGGGTGGCAGCAGAAGAATTGAATATTCCAACACTGCACCGTTCGCAGATGCTGGCTCGCTTGCTTAACGAACGTAAGGGTATAGCGGTTGCGGGTGCGCACGGGAAAACGACAACCTCTTCTATGATCGCTCTGGTTATGGAGAGATGTAACGTTGACCCAACGTATATTATCGGCGGCGAAATCACGAATTTGGGGACGAACGCCAAAGCGGGGAAAAGCGAGTTTGTCGTTGCCGAGGCGGATGAGAGCGATGGTTCTTTCCTACAATATCATCCTTGGCAGGGGATCGTAACCAATATTGAAGCAGATCATTTGGAAAATTACGATGGGGACTTCAATCGCCTGAAAAGTGCTTACGTGCAATTCTTGAGCCAAATTCGGCCGGATGGAGCAGCTATTGTATGCGCAGATGATCAGAACATCCGAGAGATGCTGCCTCAGCTCCAAACTCGGGTCATTACTTATGGGGTAGAGCATGAAGCGGATTACATGGCGACAGATATCCAACTAGGTGACCGCCGATTAAGCTTTACGATGAGCCGTAAGGGAACAGCACTCGGAACGATTGAATTG
The DNA here is from genome assembly GCF_029522175.1 of Paenibacillus sp. P2(2022). Lineage (NCBI taxonomy): Bacteria > Bacillati > Bacillota > Bacilli > Caryophanales > Paenibacillaceae > Paenibacillus > Paenibacillus sp. P2(2022). The sequence goes on from NZ_JAKWFI010000005.1 coordinate 345,629, forward strand.
TCTGTACCTGGTAAACATAACATGTATAATGCGATGGCTACCGTGATTTCATGTCTGGAAGCAGGGATTCCATTTGATCAAATTGCTGCAACTATTGTGGAATTTCATGGAGCGAAACGTCGTTTTCAAGTGCTAGGTGAAGGCAATGACATTTTGATTATTGATGATTATGCGCATCACCCAACAGAGATTGAGGCTACGATCAGTGCAGCGAGAGCAACTGGCAAGCGTATTATTGCCGTGTTCCAGCCACAACGCTACAGTCGTACCTTTTTCCTGCTGGATGCGTTCAGCCGTGCGTTTAGCGAGGCTGGTGAAGTGATCATTACCGATATTTATTCACCAGCGGGAGAAAAACAGATTGAAGGTGTGCATTCTTCCAAACTGGTGGATTTAATCGTCCAAAACAGCAATGCGAATGCAATCTATTTACCAACCAAAGAAGCTGTGATCGAAGAGCTGAAAGATCGGTTACAACCAGGCGATCTTGTGCTGACAATGGGAGCAGGAGATATCTGGAAAGCTGGCGACGCGTTAGCACGCCATCTTCGCGGGCAACAAGTGTAATACTCATGAACATGGGCTGTTACGCCAATGTATTATAGCTTTGAAGGGTATTCCGAACACGAAGGTGTTTCGGGATACCCTTTTTTTGTAAAGCCGAGGCATATTCTCTCAGCTTGACTCATACAACAGACTATGAGGAAGTATGGGACAAGGAGGGAGTGCATCCATGAACAAGGCCAAGATGACATTCCGGTTCGATCAACAGTTGCCGGAAACAAGCCGGGAGGATAAACTACAGGTGCTTCCGAACCAAAATGAGTCATTTACGAACGGACAGCGTGACCCGATTAGAGATACGGAGTTATATCACGATGATGAGCTTTATCAAACGGATAACCAGCGTAAAGGAATGGAACGGACTAGCAGTATGGAGAAACATACTCGAACTACACAACATTCAGAGCTCGGTAAGCCTGTGGAGACGAACAAACGCACTGCAACTCGGCGCTTTACTCCAACATTGAGGGTACAAGAGGGATGGGACGACCCTTTTGGTCGTTCGGCAGCTTCCTGGTCAGATGCGGACATTCTACCGGAAAGTCCGGAAGAGGACGATGTTGAGGTTGAGGAAACCTATTATTCCGGTCAAGAGTATAGAAAGCGTCCACCTCACCCTTCCAGATGGAGATTAATCGGTTCTGTAGCCAGCGCGTTGGTGACGGGAGGCATGTTCGGATATATTTTGTTGTTACTGTTTAACGGAGGCGGTATGGTCCCGGGATCTGATCCTTCTGCTGATGAGGCTGTGCCTGTTTTTAAAGAATCTGTTGATGTCGATAACACGTATGCAAAAGAGAATGCTGCCCCTGTCGCCGTCGTAGCAACTCAAGTGCCTCCACAAACCTATTATTTGCTGCAATATGGGGTTTTCAGCACTCCAGAGCGGGCTTTACAGGCAAAGGAAGAACTGTTGAAGGCAGGCATTGCAGCAGGAGGGGATAGCGAGGATCAAAACCGGGTATATGCAGGAATATCGTCGGATAGGGAGCAAGCCAAGTTGCTCAGTAATCAATTGAAGACACAAGGAGTGGAATTGTATGTCCGCGAGCTCGAATTACCTGGATTCGAAAAAGCGGCTTACGGAGGTAATGGTGATAAACTGACTACCTTTTTTCAGTTAAGCAACTCATTAGTGGGGAAGCTGAGCGGGCTTTCCTCAACTTTGCTCAGAGAAGAAGGCTCAAATACGGTGTCAGCCTCCGACATGAGCGAGCTGAACGACCTGCATCAGCAGTGGACACAAAATGTCGCTGCACTTCCCACTGGTCTTCCGAAGGAAGCGGCTGCCACCGCAACCTCGCTTGAAAAGGCGATGAACAGCGCAGTCTCTGCACTTGGAGAATATAACAAGAATACAGCCAAGGAACACATTTGGGAGATTCAGTCCTCCATGATGGAATATGTTTTGCGTGAGAAGGAATTTATTCAATTCATAAAACAGTAGACTAACCATACTTTCCGGCAAGGAACTGGAAATAGTTCCCCATGCCGGATTTCTGTTTGTATTGCAGTACAAATCACCGTATAATAATGAAGGTGTCAAAAAATGGCGAGGGAAGATCAGGATGAAAAAAAATGTAGGAATGCTTATACTGTTTTTGTTGCTCGGTTGGCTTTTGGGTGCCTGGATTGCTAAGGCCCTTCAATCGGTCAAAGTCCTTTCCTTTCTGACCCACCCCACTACGATATCCTGGTCGCCGAGAGCGGATCTGGATATTATCAGCTACAACATAACGATAAATTTTGAATTGAGCCTGCTTAGTCTGATCGGCATCATCGCCGCATTCTGGCTGTACCGCAGGCTCTAACTGATGAAAAGGAGCTTCCCTTATGGACGGGAAAATTACGCCCCGCATTATTCTGGCATCGACTTCACCAAGAAGGAAGGAATTACTCGCATATTTGAGACTCCCCTTTGAGGTGGTGCCGAGTCATGCGGATGAAAGCACGCCTGAGAGCTGGACGCCTCAGCAAATCGTGGAGACCCTTGCGGCCCGCAAAGCCGAAGCGGTCGTGCGCACTGCCGCACAGTCCCAGGAAGCTGGATTGGTGATTGGCAGTGATACGATTGTCGTGCTGGAGGATTCGGTATTGGGCAAGCCTGTCGACCATGCGGACGCGGTTCGCATGTTGACTGCATTGCAGGGAAGAACACACCGTGTGTACACCGGGGTAGCCTGCATACATACCGGAACCGGCAAGATGCTTGTTAGACATCGCCAAACGGATGTCACAATGAAGCCTTTGAGCCAAGAACAAATTGTGGCATACGTAAATACTGGTGAACCGTCTGACAAAGCAGGATCGTATGGCATTCAAGGCATGGGTGCTACGTTGGTGGAATCTATTCAGGGTTGTTATTTTAACGTCGTAGGATTGCCGCTTTCTTTGCTGTCGGACATGCTGTCCGATTTTGGAGTAAATGTGCTGCGTCCATAAAAGGGGATAAACATATGCTGGAGTCGCCAATACTGATGCTTCGCGACCTCCCCCATGAAGAACGACCAAGAGAGCGCATGATGACATATGGGGCGGATGCCTTGAGCAACGCGGAGTTGCTAGCAATACTACTGCGTACAGGAACACAAAGAGAATCATCTGTGCATTTAGCGCAGCGTATTTTGCAGCAGGCAGGGAATCTGCGTCAACTGGTGGATATGAGTCTGAGCGAGTTGACCCAGATTAAGGGTATTGGAAATGCTAAAGCGATACAGCTAAAAGCGGGTATCGAACTCGGGCGTCGATTGGCATTGTCACGCCACTTGGAGACCCCGGTGATTAGTTGCCCGCGGGATGTGGCAGATCTGCTGTTCGAGCAGCTTCGTTATTTGCAGAAAGAGCATTTTGTTTGCCTGTTTCTAAATACCAAAAACCATGTCATTGCTCAGGAAACGCTATCTATGGGCAGCCTGAATTCCGCCATCGTGCATCCTCGTGAAGTATTCCGGGCTGCAATCAAGTGCAGCAGTGCTTCGATTATTTGCGCTCATAACCATCCGAGCGGTGATCCGAAGCCAAGCCCGGAAGATATCCAGTTGACCCGCCGCTTGATGGAAGCGGGCAACATCGTGGGTATCGACGTGCTTGATCATATTGTGATCGGGGACGGGACCTTTGTAAGTTTGAAGGAACAAGGTCTGATATAATATAATATTTAAATCAAACATTTAAACACGACCGGATAAACCGGCCTGAATAAACCGTTTATACAGGGATAACAGATTTCAGGGAAGAGAAAAGGAGATTAACATCATGCTGGGTGGCTTTACAAAAGATTTGGGAATTGACTTGGGGACGGCAAACACGCTTGTATACGTAAGAGGTAAGGGAATCGTGGTTCGTGAACCATCTGTAGTCGCATTGCGTACAGATACAAAAACCATTGAGGCTGTTGGGGAATCTGCGAAAAAAATGATCGGCCGCACACCGGGAAATATCCGTGCAATTCGTCCAATGAAGGATGGAGTCATTGCCGATTTTGATACGACTGCAACGATGATTAAATATTTCATCCGTCAGGCGCAAGCACAACGTTCATTGTTTCCGCGCCATCCGAACGTGATGGTTTGCGTGCCTTCGGGCATTACTGCAGTGGAACAGCGTGCTGTTGAAGATGCGACCAAGCAAGCAGGCGCAAGAGAGGCGTACACGATTGAAGAGCCGTTTGCAGCGGCAATTGGCGCTGATCTGCCGGTATGGGAGCCTACGGGCAGTATGGTTGTCGATATCGGTGGAGGTACAACCGAAGTTGCGGTCATTTCCTTGGGAGGGATCGTAACAAGTCGTTCTGTACGAGTGGCTGGCGATGAAATGGACGAGTCTATTATTCAATACGTGAAACGTCAATACAACCTGATGATTGGTGAACGGACTTCTGAGCAGTTGAAAATGGAAGTTGGTTCAGCAATGCCATTAGAGCAAGTGGAAACATCGGAAATCCGCGGACGCGATCTGGTTACAGGCTTGCCGAAGACAATTACGATTACCTCCGATGAAATTAGCGAAGCATTGTCAGACACCGTGAATGCGATCGTGGACGCAGTCAAAGTAACATTGGAAAAATGCCCTCCCGAGCTGGCGGCGGACATCATGGATAGAGGAATTGTACTGACTGGTGGTGGAGCACTACTGCGCAACCTGGATAAGCTGTTGGCAGGTGAGACCGGAATGCCGGTGATCGTAGCGGAAAATCCTCTGGATTGTGTGGCAATCGGTACGGGTAGAGCACTGGAAAATATCCATTTGTTCAAATCGCGCAGCAGTTCTGCCGTCCGTTCCAAACGTTGAATCGGGGGTGTAGGAACTGTTTAAGCTGTTTGGCAATAAAAGACTATTTGTTCTATTGATCGGAATCGTTCTGTTTATTGCCCTTATGGGGATTACACTTGGACAGAGAAATTCCTTAACCTGGCCCGAGAAGTTCGCCAGAGATTCAATTGGCTTTGTGCAAGGTATCTTTTACAGGCCCGCTTCAGCAATAGCGGGCTTCTTTGAAGATATCGGCAATATGCGTAGTATTTACGAAGAAAATGAGCGGTTAAAAATAGCCGTGGCTAAGCTAACTCGTGACCAGATTCAGACTCATAATTATGTTGAGACAAATGCCAGATTGCAGAATGAACTGAAGTTCACCCAAACGCAAAAGGCGAAAAATAATTATGATTATCGTGTTGCTCAAGTGAACAGTGTTAGCAATGATTCCAAAACGCTCGTGATTGATATTGGTGAGAAGGATGGAGCCAAGGTTGGTCAGGAAGTCAGTTCACTTGAAGGATTTGTTGGAGTCATTAGCCGCACGGGGAATTTTACGTCTACCGTTACGCTGTTGACTACATTGGATCCTAAAAATCCGAATTCTTATGCTATTGCAGCGACAGTCTTGGGTAAGGAAAATCAATCGTTTGGTATGATTGAAAGCTATGATCCGGGTACGAACAGATTTCAAATGACTCGCATTGAAGAAAAAGATCCAATCGCAAAGGGTGATCAGATTATTACGTCTGGTGCAGGCGGGAAGTTCCGCAAAAACCTAATGATTGGAACGGTGGAGAAAATTCAGGTTGGAGAGTTCGGCAAAACACGGACAGCGATTATTAAACCGGCAGCCAGCTTTGTGGATTGGAAAGAACTGCTCGTCCTCTACACTCCTGAGGTACCGGAATAATGAAGATGCGCGGTCAGGTTTTGATACTGCTGCTGTTTGTCTTGTTTATAGCTGAAGGAACGATTCTTCCGTGGCTTCTCCCGGATAGTTGGCATTCAAGAATGGTCCCAAATTTTGTGTATGTCGTAATTTTGTTTGTATCTGTGTATTACAGCCGTCATACAGCGTTGGTGCTAGGTATTGTTTTTGGACTTATTCATGACGTAGTGTACTACGGGTTTATCATTGGCCCTTATTCTTTTGCAATGGGATTGTCTGCATACTTATTAGGGCTTGTGTTTACAGCTAGACGTGCACCGATGCCCATTATGATGGCGGCCGTGTTGATTGGTAGTTTCCTGCTGGATTCTATGCTCTTTGCCATTGATCAGCTGTTCCAGCTGAATCATCAGACTTTCAATTGGGCACTTGCTCAGTATATGATTCCTGATTTATTTATCCATTTTCTGTTCGCCCTCATCATTTATGTCCCTGTTCGCAAGCAATTACAGCGTTTGGGTACCCGTGTGAAAAAGGAAGAGACTGTCTAGGTCTTTTTACACACATTTTGTCCGGGTTAGCAGGGATTTGACGTCCCGGGGACGAAATGATTGAGATAGGAGGGACAGGCTAATGGCGGTGAAATCGAATCATGTCACGATTAAAGGCATCAAAGATGGCCTGGTATTCCTGCTGGACGATCAATGCGAATTTGAGGATTTGCTGGGTGAGCTGCGTTTTAAGCTGGAGCACAGTCATCAAAATATTTTAACAGGCCCGATCATTCATGTGGATATTAAGCTGGGAAGTCGGGAAGTAACGGAGGAGCAGAAGGAAAGTATTCTGGAGATTTTAAAGCGGAAGGGTAATCTGCTCATCAGGTCTGTAGAATCACCCGGATTGCCTGCGGTAGTGCAGGGCAAGCCCCCCATTCACACGGTGACAGGGATTATCCGCTCAGGACAAGTGCTTCATCACGATGGAAACTTACTCTTTTTGGGAGATGTTAACCCGGGTGGAATTATAACTTGTACTGGTGATATTTATGTCCTTGGCGCTCTGCGGGGCATGGCGCATGCAGGGATGGAGGGAAATAGTGAAGCGATTATCGCGGCCTCCTATTTTGCACCAACACAGCTGCGAATTTCCGAAATGATCAGCCGTCCACCAGATGAATGGGAGACGCGTGAATCCGGCATGGAATTTGCGTATCTCAAGGATGGCGCTATGCAAATAGATAAAATGAGCAATATTGTGCGTCTGGGCCGCGATTTTAACGTGTTCAAAGGGGTGTAGCACATGGGAGAGGCTATCGTCGTCACTTCAGGAAAAGGCGGCGTCGGCAAAACGACGACGTCAGCCAATATAGGAACAGCGCTTGCACTGCTCGGCAAAAAGGTGTGTTTGGTGGATACGGATATCGGTTTGCGTAATCTAGACGTTGTGATGGGTCTGGAAAACCGGATTATTTATGACCTTGTTGATGTAGCGGAAGGTCGTTGCCGTCTGAATCAGGCACTGGTTAAGGACAAGCGTTTTGAGGAGTTGTATATGTTGCCAGCTGCTCAAACCAAGGACAAGAGTGCTGTTACGCCGGAGCAGGTCAAGGATATTATTTTAGAGCTTAAGAAGGATTTTGAATATATATTGATCGACTGCCCTGCGGGTATTGAGCAAGGCTTTAAAAATGCCATTGCCGGTGCGGATCAGGCCATTGTTGTAACTACTCCAGAAAATGCTGCTGTACGCGATGCAGATCGGGTCATTGGTTTACTGGAAAGTTCACATGTGATATCACCTAAATTAGTGGTTAACCGCATTCGCAATAGTATGGTTAAATCCGGAGATATGTTAGATATTGATGGGATTCTACAAGTGCTTAGCATAGACCTTATTGGGATTGTACCGGATGATGAAATGGTAATTAAAGCAGCAAATACAGGAGAGCCTACTGTTATGAATCCGGATGCACAGGCAGCGATTGCCTATCGGAACATTGCGAGACGAATCTTGGGCGATACTGTGCCTCTTATGCAGCTGGACCAGAAGAAGAGCGTGATGACACGCTTTAAGAAATTTTTTGGTATGGGTGGATAAGGAAATCAGGAAGATTTCTAAGGTAAGTGTTACAGTAGCGTTCATTGTAATACTCGACACTTAAATAAGTGGCAACTTATTTAAGTGTTTTTGGTTTGCTTTTTTAATTTCTATGATAATGGTTCGTAAATTTAGGTCATTACATAAATGTTATAAATACAAAACATATCCGGTGCGCTAGCGCCGGTTTTTTTGATTTTTTAGGGTATGTATTTCCCACCCGGACAACATAAGTTGAAGCCCGTCCTCATAAGATGTAATAAACTTACCTCGCTGAGGGGGCTGAATAAGATGGACAAAAATTCCGGAATCAAGCAGCGCAGAAAAGAACGTATACAGCAGCTAATCGAGGGAAACAAAGCGGAGGCGTATTCCTCAGGCATAGATCAGAACAGGTACGGGTACAGAGAAATGAAATCGATGCCTGTAGTCAGTGCCAACTCGCCCAGAGACCCAGAAACCGAGTGGAAAAATGATCGACAACGTTGGCAGCAATCTTTTGGGGCAAATCGTGGTCCGTCTTTTTGGAGTTCCTTTTGGCGCAGAACTGTCATAGCAACAGTGTTATTTGGAGTGGTATGGGGCTTATTTCGCTGGGATATTCCCTATGCAGTAAATTTGAGAATGTTTGTCGCGGATGCCTTGAATAAGGACATGGATTTTGTAGCCGCCGGACAATGGTATAAAACTTATTTTGACGGAGCTCCTTCCTTTTTACCGATTTTTGGCGAGGAGCATGAAACGAACCAGGTAGACGCTAGTCGAAAGGGCTCTCCACCGATTGAAGGCAATATAACACAGCCGTTTGTACTGAGCCTTAAAGGGGTAGAAATTACGCCGAATGTTACCGATAACGGGGCAATCGCTGTTAAAAGTATAGATGCAGGACGTGTATTAGACGTATTAAACCATCCCAAAAGCGGGATTTCGGTTACAGTTCGTCACACTGGGGGCATCACAGCAACTTACGGAAGGCTTTCACGCTCTACCTTAAAAGTGAACGATTGGGTTCAGGAGGGTGAAGAGATCGGTGTATTGCCAGCAAGTCACAGCGGTAGCGAGGTGGCAACTTTATTTTTGGCAATTCAAAGAGGGGATCAATACATTGACCCGTCGGAAGTGGTAGCCCTTGATTAATGTCCGAGGGGTGACCCTATCACTGCATCCACTGTTTGTACTAGTTATGCTGACCTCTGTATTAACTGGACATTTTATCGAGATCATGACTTTATTTACACTGGTGTTTATACATGAACTAGGTCATGCGACAGCTGCTTCGTTGCTGGGAGCGCGCTTACTTTCCATACAGATGTTACCCTTTGGAGGAGTGGCTGTCATTGAAGATCAGGGGAAGCTCAATGCGTGGAAGGAGATTGTCATTGCCCTAGCGGGCCCCCTGCAAAACGGAATCATGATCATCATTCTTTTGTGGCTTAGGCATGTGAGTGGGTTGGAGCATGATTATGTAAATTATATAATTCAAGGGAATGCTGTTATTGCATTGTTTAATTTGTTGCCCATTTTACCGCTCGATGGTGGGAAAATATTACAGTCACTGATTAGCTTATTCTTTTCTTATCATCGCACATTAGTATGGACTTTTAGAGCCAGTATCGTAACCAGTCTGCTGTTTTGCCTGTATGGTATTTCGCCGTTATTAAGGCAAGATGAGCCTTTACATTTAAATCTGCTGGCGGTAGGGATTTTTTTGCTTTATTCTAATATTGTGGATTATCGGAATATCCCTTACCGTTTTATACGTTTTTTGCTGGGGAGGGACGAGCTTTTTTACCGCGAAGCGGCTAAAGGAAGCATTGCTTTACCTATTGTATCCCTGCCAGTGAAACATTTGGAGCCTGTTTTGCGTCTTTTCAGAAGAGATCGATATCATATGGTTTACGTTATGAATGAACAGGGACGGATTGTAGCTGTATTGCCGGAGCAACGACTTATACGCTCTTATTTTGCGGCACGCCCGCCAAATGGTGGAGAATCCAAGCCCAAATAATGTTTTATGAATTGAGGAAGAGGCTGTATTCAGAGAGGTTGAAAAACCATGAAGCAAATGATTGTACAATGCCAACAGCAGATGACCCAAATGGCACTGTTGGAAGAGGGACGGTTGGTTGAATATGCGGCTGAACTACCGCGAAAACGGGGAATTCTAGGTTCTTTTTTCAAAGCTAGGGTGGTCAATGTGCTACCGGGAATGCAAGCCGCTTTTGTTGACATTGGACAGCGCAAGAATGCCTTTTTGTATGTGGATGACGTACTTCATGCCCATTTGGACAAGCAGCCAGAGGTAAAGCCGTCCATTTCTGAACTGTTAAAGGTGGGGCAGGAAATCGTAGTACAGGTATTAAAAGAGGCAGTTGGTAGCAAAGGAGCCAGGGTGACCACTCATTTTTCACTTCCCGGCCGCTGGATTGTTTACATGCCCCGTGCTGATTATGTGGCCGTATCCAAGAAGATTGAGCGTGAGGGAGAACGTGCCCGTTTGAAAGCAATGGGAGAGCAACTGCGCACGGGTGAGGAAGGGGTCATCATTCGTACTGTTTCAGAGGAAATGAGTATAGAGGCGATTGAAAATGATCTGAATCAACTACGCAAGCAATGGGCGGCTATTCAGCGTAAAGCGGGCGAACACTCTGCACCGTGTGAATTGCACCGGGATCTGAGTATCGTTCAGCGTTTAATTCGCGATGTGTTTACACCTGAGCAGGATGAACTGGTCATTGACAGTGAGGAGCAAGCAAAGGATGCAGAAATAATGCTGCAACAGATCGGTTCTGCGAAAGCTCATGTAAGTATATTTCGCAGTGCAGAAGAAACTATTTTCAAAGCTTATGGCATTCATGAGCAGCTGGAACGCGATTTTGCGCGAAAGGTATGGCTTCAGGGTGGCGGATACATTGTCATTGATCATACGGAGGCATTGACCGTCGTTGATGTGAATACTGGGAAGTTTACGGGCGGCAGTAATCTGGAAGAGACGGTGACCCAGACTAACATTGAAGCAGCAGAAGAAATTGCCCGCCTGGTACGTGTCCGTGATATTGGTGGTATTATCATCATTGATTTTATTGATATGGAACAAGAGGAGAATCGTAGGGAAGTATCCTCTGTGCTGGAGGCAAGATTAAAAAAGGACCGGACTAAATCCTATGTTGTCGGTTGGACGCGGTTAGGTTTACTGGAAATGACCCGCAAAAAAGTGCGTGAAGAAAAGACTCTCGTATAGAACGTGCGTAATCAAAATTATTTCAAAACTAAAGGTTGAATGTGTACGAAGCTTGTGCTACAATCATTTAGTATGTGTGATGCGTAAGATTGGCTGCACATGCTGTAACCGCTCCAATCAGGTACTGAAGTGCAGTATCTTAAAGAAACTGCCACCTGCTATTAGGCGAGTCTGAGACATAAGGAGGTGCAAGCAAATGTACGCAATTATCGAAACAGGTGGTAAGCAATACAAAGTTCAAGAGGGCGACGTATTGTTCATCGAGAAGTTGGAAGCTAATGATGGTGAAACTGTAACGTTCGATCGTGTTCTGGCAGTGTCTGGCGACAATGGCTTGACAGCAGGTACACCGCTTCTTTCTGGAGCTTCTGTAACGGCTAAAGTTGAGAAGCATGGTCAAGGTCAAAAGGTCATCGTATACAAATACAAACCTAAAAAGAACTACCATGTGAAGCAAGGTCATCGTCAACCGTACACGAAAGTGACGATTGAAAAAATCCAAGCGTAAGAGGGTGCGATAATTGATTATCGTGCGTATTATACGACTGGAGGATGGCAGCATACAGGGGTTTTCTGTTAAAGGCCATGCGAATTTTGCTAAATCTGGCGAAGATATCGTATGTGCTGGTGTTTCGGCGGTAACCGTAGGAACTGTCAATTCGATTGTAGCTCTTACGGACGTTGAAATGGAAACGGAAATGGAAAACGGCTTTTTAAGCGCGTATCTATCTCCTGAAAGTTATCATGATGCGAACGCACAGGTTCAACTGTTGTTGGAGTCCATGGTAATTATGCTGACAAGCATTGCTGAATCATACGGTAAGTATATTCAAATAGAAAATAAACAAAGAAGGAGGTAGACATCATGTTGAAATTGACATTGGATCTTCAGTTATTCGCATCGAAAAAAGGTGTAGGTTCCACAAAAAACGGACGTGACAGCAGATCGAAACGTCTTGGAGTGAAACGTGCTGACGGTCAAGCAGTTACCGGCGGTAGCATCTTGGTTCGTCAACGCGGAACGAAAATTCACCCGGGCACGAACGTGGGCATCGGTAAGGACGACACTCTGTTCGCGAAAGTGGACGGCGTTGTGAAGTTCGAACGTTGGGGCCGTGATCGCAAAAAGGTGAGCATCTACCCGATCGACGTTGCTCCAGTAGCAGCTACTGTAGAAGCTTAATAGCGGCTTAGACACGCTGAAAAGCCTCCGGCACTTTTGTCGGAGGCTTTTTTGCATGATGGTAATGAACTGGAAAGTTAGTCTGTGCTATACTGGATTAAGGTTGTTGACTAGTCCATTTAATTATCGCAGAACGGAGAGAAGCCATGTTCCAGCGGATAAGAGCGCCTTATCTGGCGTTGGGTTCCATTCTGATTCCTTTGGTTTTTTCACTGCTCTATCCCAAAGCATTAACGATTATCATACTAGCTGTGTGGGCTGTAGCTGCTGCTTGTTTTGGTATGTGGTATACCCATAGACAGGTTGAACTTGAGCGGAAAGCTGCTTTGCGTTCTTTTGAGCGTACAGCGATAGCGACGCTTAACCATCATCGGCATGACTGGATGAATGATTTACAGGTGCTTTATGGCTATATTCGTATGAATAAGCATGATAAATCAGCTGCTTATGTGGAAACAATAAAAGGGCGGGTGTCGGAAGACAGTAAAATATCTAAGCTGGGTATTCCCTCGCTGGTGTTTTATTTGCAGTCTTTTCGCGTGAACGCCGGAAATTTACAATTGTCGGTAAAGGTTGAGGAAGAGTTAAAGTTAGACGCTGTCATGTCTCCCGAAGACGGCGAGTCGCTTGCCTCGGCCGTCATACAAACGGTGCGTGCGTATCAATATGGCGGGGGCCGGTCGTCCTGGGGAGAAGTGCGCAGATTGACACTTTATTTCGGTATGGATCAGAATGATGTTATCGTCCGCTTTGAAGGAAGTGACATACCTACCGATTTAAATATACTAAAGCAGGTCAGATCCGTACTCGGAAGTGAACGCCTTCGAACAGAGAAGCTCCCTACAGGAGATATGCTTCAAATTCGAATGCAGTGCCAGACATAAGGAAGGTGTAACCATGTTTGTAGATAAAGCGAAGATTTTTGTTAAAGGCGGTGACGGTGGAGACGGATTAATTGCGTTTCGCCGTGAGAAATATGTTCCTAATGGTGGCCCAGCTGGTGGTGACGGAGGGAACGGTGGAGATGTGATTTTCCGTGTAGATGAGGGTTTGCGCACCTTGATGGATTTTCGATACCAACGGCATTTTAAAGCCCAGCGTGGAGTAAAAGGTCGCAACAAAAGCCAACACGGAGCCAACGCAGAGCACATGATCGTCCGTATACCACCGGGAACAGTTATCATGGATGATGACACTGGTGAAGTATTGGCAGATATGACACGTCATGGCCAACAGGTCGTTGTAGCTAAAGGAGGACGCGGAGGACGCGGTAATATTCGTTTTGCTACACCGAGCAATCCAGCACCTGAATTGGCTGAAAACGGTGCGGAGGGGCAAGAACGTTATATTACACTTGAGTTAAAAGTGATGGCTGACGTAGGCTTGGTCGGATTTCCTAGTGTAGGAAAATCTACCTTGTTGTCAGTTGTATCTTCCGCAAAACCTAAAATTGGCGCATACCACTTTACAACGATTACCCCAAATCTGGGCGTCGTAGATGTGGGGGATCAGCGGAACTTTGTGATGGCCGATTTGCCTGGTTTGATCGAAGGAGCTCATGAAGGCACTGGACTGGGTCATGAATTCCTGCGGCATATTGAGCGGACGCGAATCATTATCCATGTTGTGGATATGGCGGGCTCTGAAGGACGTGACCCGTTTGAAGACTGGACCAAAATAAACGACGAATTAAAGCAATATAATGCAGCTCTGGCTGAGCGTCCACAAATTGTGGCGGCCAATAAAATGGATATGCCGGAAGCTGAAGAAAATCTTGCTCACTTCAAAGAGCAAATTGCTGCGATACGTCCTGACCTTGAAATCATGCCTATTTCCTCTTTGACACGTCAGGGTGTAAAGGAACTGCTCTATCGGGCTGCTGATCTGTTGGATCAAATACCAGACGAGCCGGTTGTTGAGGAAGTAGCAGAAGTCAATGAACGTAAGGTATTTAAGTTGGATACGGCCGAAGACGAGGGCTTTACGATCGTACGTGAAAACGACACATTCGTGGTGCACAGCCCCAAAATTGAGCGCATGATGAAGCGTATGCAGATGAACTCACATGATGCTATCTTAAAATTAGCAAGAACGTTGCGTCATATGGGTGTGGATGCTGAGCTACGCAAGCGTGGTGCCACAGATGGTACATCTGTCCGCATTGCTGATTTCGAGTTCGAATTTGTAGAAGGTAGCAGCTACTACTAAAAATGAAATAAGGCTTTAAAACCTGAACGGTTACTGCACTATAGGGAATTCTATAGAAGGCAGTAGCCGTTTTTTGTATTGTTAGCTTGCCGATTTTCAAGAGTTTCGATATAATGTCCTCTATACAAAAACATAAGTCTTTGAGGAGAGGACGTTCTTGAAAGAGCGCTATTACTTGGTACGGGAAGATATTTTGCCTGAAGCTATTGTTAAGACCATACAGGTAAAACTGCTGCTGGCTTCGGGAGATGTTAAAACCGTGCATGATGCCGTGGAGCAAGTTGGGCTAAGCCGAAGCGCCTTTTATAAATATAAAGATGGCATACATTTGGTTAACCAGTTGGAGCGCGAGCGAATTGTCAATATCTCTATTGATCTAGAGCATCAATCCGGCATGCTGTCCAGGGTGCTCGGTAGAGTGGCAGATTACGGAGGTAATGTGCTGACGATCCAGCAAAGTATTCCACTGCAAGGCAGAGCCAACGTAGTCATCTCAGTAGAAATGTCCAGGCTTAGTGATGAATTGGGTGTTCTGCTGGAGGGCTTGGAGAGCATTTCTGGAGTCAAGCGGGTCCGCCTGATTGGGCAAGGCTGAGCGATACAGTTCGTTAGATAAAAGTTGCAGGAGGGGAATGGATGAAACCGGTCAAAGTAGGATTGTTAGGCTTGGGGACTGTAGGTACGGGAGTCGTTCGAATCGTTGAGGGTAATCAGGAAGACTTGAGCAGACAAGTCGGTTCACCGATCGTCATTGAAAAAATAGCTGTAAAAAACATAGAAAAGTATCGTGCCATTGAAGTGGACACCGCCAAGCTTACGGAGGACCCGTGGGAAGTCATTCGAGATCCTGAAATTGATGTGATTATCGAAGTCATGGGTGGGATTGATCAGACGAAGGAGTACATTCTCGAAGCGCTAGAGAGGGGCAAGCACATTGTAACGGCCAACAAGGACTTAATGGCATTGCACGGTTCTGAAGTATTGGCAAAGGCACAGGAAAAACAATGTGATATTTTTTATGAGGCTAGCGTAGCGGGCGGTATACCGATCATTCGTACGCTCATCGAAGGTTTCTCCTCTGACCGTATTACCCGCATTATGGGGATTGTGAACGGGACAACAAACTATATTTTAACTAAAATGAGCCAGGAAGGAGCCTCGTATGAGGAGGTTCTTAAGGAAGCCCAAGAGCTTGGATACGCAGAATCTGATCCGACCTCAGATGTCGAAGGATTGGATGCGGCCCGAAAGATGGCGATACTTGGGACCCTTGGTTTCCGTTCCAATGTAGAGCTCAAGGATGTAAGCGTGAGCGGCATTTCCAAGGTAACCAGTGAAGATATTGCTTTTGCTAAAAGATTAGGATATGAAATGAAATTACTTGGCATTGCAGAGCGTCAAGGTGATGAATTTACGATTAATGTTCAGCCAACTATGGTGCGCAAGCAGCATCCATTAGCTTCGGTGAACGGGGTGTTCAACGCAGTTTATGTACATGGTGAAGCGGTGGGTGAAACCATGTTTTATGGTGCAGGTGCAGGTGAAATGCCAACAGCTACATCAGTTGTGGCTGACCTGGTAGCTGTAGTGAAAAACCTCAAACTCGGCGTAAATGGGCTTAAAGCAATCGTACCCTACAATCCTAAAAAAATTAGCAATGACGAAGACGTGTATTTCAAAAATTTCGTGCTTTTGCACGTGGATGATAAAGCGGGGGTATTGGCACAGATTACGCAGGTATTTGCTGAATTCAATGTCAGTTTGGCATCTGTCGTGCAGCAACCGAATGAGACTAATCCCGATGCTGAAATTATTATCGTGACTCATTTAGCTAGCAAAGCAAGTATGAAAAAGGTTTTAGAGCATTTTGAAACTTTGGACGTGATTCGCCGCATCAAGAGTGTATATCGGGTAGAGGGATAGTCAATAAAAGCAGGAGGAATCATTTGTATGACCGTTTTGAAAACAGCAAGAGTGCGCGTGCCTGCGAGTACGGCTAACCTAGGACCTGGCTTTGATACATTGGGCATGGCGTTGTCTCTATACGCATGGATTGAATTAAAAGAGGCCGAGCAGACAGCTTTCCATCTGTACGGAGATCAAATGAATGGCGTTCCCCAAGATAAAACCAATTTGATTTACAAGGTAGCACAAATGGTTTTTCGTGAAGCAGGTGTATCTGTTCCTGAGCTGGAAATTTCGATGTACTCGGATATTCCGCTTACCCGTGGTTTGGGCAGCAGTGCTTCCGCCATTGTAGGTGCCCTGGTGGCTGCTAATACGCTGATTGGCTCGCCTCTGTCGGATTCCAAGCTATTTGACATGGCAAGCGCTATCGAAAAGCATCCGGACAATGTCGGAGCCTCTCTGTTTGGTGGTATTATTACTGCTATGTGGGATGGCGAGCATGCCAAGCACTTACGGATTGAACCGGATGCTAATCTAGAGGTAATGGTAGTTATTCCAGATTTTCAACTGTCTACGTCGAAGGCCAGAGAGGTCCTGCCTACCCACGTATCCTTGAAGGATGCTGTATATAATATAAGTCATGCTTCAATGCTGGTAGCGGCATTGGCATCGGGCCGAACAGATCTAATCGCCGAAGCGATGCGGGATCAGCTTCATCAGCCTTACCGCGCGGCACTAGTGCCGGGTATGACAGAGATCCTACAGGATGCGCACCATTATGGTGCATTGGGTGTGGCCCTTAGTGGTGCTGGACCGACGTTGCTGGCATTGATGGATCAACGGGAAAATCGCAAAGCGGAGCTTGAACTGTATTTAACGGAGACAATGAACAAAGAAGGGATCACTGCGTCTGTTTTGAAATTGCGCCCAGAGGTTGAAGGGGTTAAAGTATATACAGAAGGGAATACACACCCTTTTATGGATATGATTAAAGGGGAACTTACGATATGAAACGAATTGCACTTCTTCCTGAGGGGACTGTTTCTCATGAAGCGATTAAATATTTGTTAGGAGATACACCCTGTGAACTTCTATTTTACAAACATATAGCAGACGTATTTCAGGCAATAGACAAGGGACAGGCAGACTATAGTGTAATTCCTATTGAAAATACGATTGACGGCTCTGTGAGTTTGCATATGGACTGGCTTGTACATGAGGTAGACATTCCAATGCAGGCGGAATGGGTATATCCTTCGATTCAAAATCTTATTGGACATCGTAGTGAATTTCTTGGGGATCAGGACGAGCTGGATTTGAGCAAAGTGGTCAAAATTATGTCCCATCCTGTAGCGCTTCCCCAATGTAAAGAATTCATACAAGCTTTCGCTCCTCAAGCTGAGCTGGAGAGTGCAGGAAGTACGGCCGAAGCCGTCGAAATTGTTAAACATAACCCAGGTAAAGGTTGGACCGCTCTCGGAACCAAGCTTGCGGCTGCCAAACACGGATTGGACATTTTGGCCAGCAAGGTGACGGATCACGATAACAATTTTACCCGCTTTGTCTTGATTGGACATGAACCTGTAAGGTTCCCGCGTACGCCAGAAGGCCAGCGAACCAGTATTTTGGTCACGCCGCCACAGGATTTCCCGGGAGCGCTACATCAGGTTTTATCTGCATTTGCATGGCGCAGGTTAAACCTGTCTCGTATTGAATCGCGTCCGACCAAAAAGCAATTGGGGAATTATTATTTTTACATTGAAGTTCTGGAATCTCTGCATTCCGTTTTGCTTCCGGCAGCCTTTGCAGAGATCGAGGCTTTGGGGTGCCATGTACGCATTCTTGGCTCTTATCCAAGCTACAAGTATGTTGAAGCAGCGATCGAACCTATTTTGAAGGAACATTAATCGGAGGTGTGGTTGTAATGGCAGAACAATGGATCTATCTGGATGGGCAGCATGTAACTAAGGAGAACGCAAAGGTTTCCGTATATGACCATGGTTTCTTGTACGGAGACGGTATATTTGAGGGTATTCGTATTTATAACGGAAATATTTTTAAATGTAAGGAGCATTTAGAGCGTCTGTATGATTCTGCGAAATCTATTCAGTTGAACATTCCGTTGTCTCCTGATGAAATGTTGGAAGCCATGGCTGAAACGATTCGCCTTAACGAAATGCGTAATGGATATATTCGATTGGTTGTATCCCGTGGTGCTGGAAATCTAGGTTTGGATCCCCTTCGTTGTGCAAAAGCGAGTGTCATCATTATCGTCGAGCAGCTCGCCATTTACCCGGAAGAAGCTTATTTGACAGGCCTGAAGACAATCTCTGTCTCTCAGCGTCGCAACATCCCGGATGCTTTGAATCCAAAGATTAAATCATTGAACTACCTCAACAATATCCTGGTGAAGATCCAGTCTAACTATGCTGGTGTAGGTGAGGCTATTATGCTCAATTCCCAAGGATATGTGACGGAAGGTTCTGCTGACAACATTTTCATTGTCAAAAATGGAGTGTTGTACACACCGCCTTGTTATTTGGGAGCGCTTGAGGGGATTACTCGTAATGCTATCATCGATTTGTGTGCTAAGCTTGGATATTCGCTTAAGGAGCAACCTTTTACATTGCATGATGTATATGTCGCGGACGAGGTGTTTTTTACGGGAACTGCGGCAGAAGTGATTGCAGCTTATGAAGTAGATGGTCGTACGATTGGCTCCGGTGTTGCTGGTCCAGTGACTTTGGAGCTTCTGGCTGAGTTCCGGAAGATTGTGGATCAGGATGGCTATAAAGTGTGGCAGGACTAAAATAATCGAGATCCTTTTGACTGAATGCTTGTAAGAGTATTCGGTTGAGAGGATTTTTTTGTTTGTAGGGGGTCATTCGCCCGGGAGGTGCATAGGATGTAATAACAGAAGCCGGGCGTTTATCCCGCCCGAACGAAAGTCTAGGAGGTTTGTGACCTGTGAAAATACACATCGTCAAAAAAGGTGACACTCTATACTTACTGGCACAGAAGTATAATGTGACACTAGAGAAAGTTATTGCCGCCAATCCCCAATTGGCAGACCCTAATCAGTTGAGCATCGGTGAGAAAATCAAAATTCCGACAGATCCTGTTACGATGGAAACACAGCCGTCAACGGTCTATCAACACAAGGTTAAGCAAGGTGATACGTTATGGAAGTTGTCCAAGGCGTGGAATGTACCGCTTAAGATAATTATTGATGCCAATTCCCAACTTAAAAACCCGAACGCACTTCTGGTTGGAGAAACAGTTAATATTCCACACTACAAAGAAAACGCATCTGATCTTTCTATGAATAAAAAAAATACCGCAGTGAAAGAAGAGATGACACAGCCTAAAACCGAATCCCCGACCAAGGAAGAACTTACCCAGCCCAAGGCGGAATTAACACAGCCTAAACCGGAGAATATGCCTAGCCCTAAAGAAGAAATGACACAGCCGAAAGAAACAGTGAATCCTCCTAAGCTTCCTGAATTAAAACTGCCTGAAGCTCCTATGGCGCCCGTCAATATGGCACCCGTGAACATGGCACCTGTCAATATGGCGCCCGTAAATCCTGCTCCACCTCAATTGCAGCCCATAATTACTCAACCTGCCCCACCTCAACAAATGCAACCTATAGTCACTCAACCGATTGCACCTAAACCGCAGCTTCCAATTAATATCGAAAAGCAACCTGTAACTGAAAAGTTTTGTGGCTGCACAAGCTCGAAGCCGATGGAAAATTCCTCATGGCCATTACAGCAACCGACATTTGATTACAGTCCGCCAATAAATGCAATGCCGAACTCGTTGTATCCGGGGATTGGGTCTCCTCAGAATTGGGGGGATGCTCCTGTAAATACTTCCTTTGCAGAACATGCCTCTCCTACTGTAGTTGCAGATCAGGGCTATCATCATGACTGTGAGCATCCATGGTGCTGGGGACCTGTGCAGACAGCAGCACCCATACATGCTCATCCCACACCTTATCCTGCCTATTCAGATTGCTGCTGCACCCCTGGATATTATCCGAGTCATGAAGCGTCTGAAAATACATCCTATCCTGTCTATCCTCCATTTATCCACCAAGGGGGTCCGCAGCAGCAACCAGAGAGTGCAGTCCAGGGTAGCCAGTGGGGCAACGCATGGGGAGGACCACAATATAGTATGCCTGCAAGTGGATACGTGTCCGACTTTAGCCAACCAATGGCTCAACACGCCGCGAATCATCCATATCATCCGTTCGCACATGGAAATGCACCTATGTATCCATTAGAGGGATATACAACGCCCTATATGTTTATGCCAGACTGTGGATGCCGGGAAGGAAACATCGAGTCGGCGCCAGCCTCTCCGGGAACGCAAGAGGTAGGTAACAATCTGACTATTCCATCGCAAAATGAAGGTGCTTCTTCAAAAAAAGACGATAGCGCGTCTAAAGGCAAATCAAAAGACAACTCTAGCAGTACATCCAAGGAAGAAACATCTAAAGCCAAGGTTTCAAGTGAACATGCTACTGTTAAGAAGCATAAATCCCGTAAATCGACAGGAGGAAGATCTCGCTCCTCATCCTATAGTGCTCGTGCACGTCAAAATCCATGGATTAATGACTGACGCAGATAAATATAAGAAAGAGGTAAACGCTATTACCGT
The DNA here is from genome assembly GCF_029522175.1 of Paenibacillus sp. P2(2022). Lineage (NCBI taxonomy): Bacteria > Bacillati > Bacillota > Bacilli > Caryophanales > Paenibacillaceae > Paenibacillus > Paenibacillus sp. P2(2022). The sequence continues at coordinate 366,641 of NZ_JAKWFI010000005.1, forward strand.
CCCGATTTGTTAGTCATAAGGTGAAAGGAATAAATGTTAAAGAGGCTGTTATTCTGCTAGTTGAGAATGATAGTCTCTTTTTTTTAAATGCAGTAATCCTACACATGAATAATGTCACTAAAAAAGATGTTGCTAATTATCATAGTCATGTGGTATATTCTTATAGTTGTCTTTTACAAGATGATTAGCAACATAAAAACAAATTAGAATTAATTGAAAAATTCTCTTGAAAAAAAGTGTTGCAAAGATAAAAGAAACATGATATATTATTTAAGTCGCCGCTGAGATGCGGTGAAGAAACGAAGTGAGTTAAAGTAAAGAGTTACGCAAGTTTGATCTTTGAAAACTGAACAACGAGTGAGTACGGATTTTGTTTACAAAATCCAAAAGAGATATTTTATCTCGTCAGTTTCAACATGAGCTAATCGCTCTTTCTATATTGTTTTATCTTCGGTTCTTCTCCTTGGAGTGGATGAAGATAAAACAGGTTGACGTTACTTTGTAACGTCTTTAATGGAGAGTTTGATCCTGGCTCAGGACGAACGCTGGCGGCGTGCCTAATACATGCAAGTCGAGCGGGGTTAATTAGAAGCTTGCTTCTAATTAACCTAGCGGCGGACGGGTGAGTAACACGTAGGCAACCTGCCCACAAGACAGGGATAACTACCGGAAACGGTAGCTAATACCCGATACATCCTTTTCCTGCATGGGAGAAGGAGGAAAGGCGGAGC
>NZ_JAKWFI010000006.1:0-273372 GCF_029522175.1 Paenibacillus sp. P2(2022)
ACCCGTCCGCCGCTAGGTTAGTTAGAAGCAAGCTTCTAACTAACCCCGCTCGACTTGCATGTATTAGGCACGCCGCCAGCGTTCGTCCTGAGCCAGGATCAAACTCTCCATTAAAGACCAACCGAAGCTGGTTTATCGAAAGAGCGATTAGCTCATTTTGAAACTGACGAGATAAAATATCTCTTTTTTTTGGACTTTATAAATAAAATCCGTACTCACTCGTTGTTCAGTTTTCAAAGATCAAACTTTATTTTCACTCACTTTGTTTCACCACCGCGTCTCAGCGGCGACTTAAATAATGTAACACATAACCTCATTTTTCGTCAAGCATTTTTTTAAAAATTTATTTCCTTGCTTGATGCAACACCCTTTATCCTGCTTTAGACAGTTCTAAATTATTCGTGTTGCTTAATGGGGCGAGTTATAACTTAGCACATAATTTACATACTCGTCAAGCTAAAATAATCATTTATATCTTTTAATCTCCTGTAAATTCTAAATCACATAAGAAAAAAGGAAGAAAAGATCATTTATCGACCTTTCTTCCTGATAAAATAACCTCCGCTCATCAAAGAAGGGAGTAGCGCAGTTCACGATTTTGTCCGCGATCCCTAAATTCCCCGACGGCTGATTCTCTAATAAGCGAACGATAAACCAGTTTACGGAGCACGACGGTAAGATCTAATTGTAGATTCTTGAGCTCAGGATGATTCATAAGTTCATCTATAGACCAAGGTTCCCGTCTGCTGCCTAATATACGGAATAGCGGAGAGGAGCACTCCTCCATTTTTGACATGACTGAAAATTCACAAGCGAGTAGTACCAGTTCAACCCGTTGCTCCAGAGTCTCCGTACTTAATGTGAGCTCGTTATACAGCTTCTCAATTGTTCGATCCAGCGGCTGCATCTGAACCCATAAGTGAACCTTTGGATAAATCCCACGTTCAATGAGTTCAATAGACGCCCAATGATCCAGTGCCTTCAGAACACTTTGATAAGCGTCAATGATCCGCCCTTCTCGCACTGCTTTCTTACCCTGAACGTAATTGACCAGAAAGCGGGAGAACTCATGAAATCGCTTCTGCTCCCGCAGTGGATCGTTAAATTCAATAATTTCCTGTCTTAAAAGACGTACCCTGTCATCCCGTCCCCAGACCATACGACCTTCTAGCACATAATCTATAATGTTGGCTTGTTCACCTGCGATAATCCAACCCTTCAGACAACTAAGCGTTGTGTACAACACTTGGCATTTTAGTCCATTAATAAATAAGTGTTGTATAGATTGAACTGGCTCCCGGCCTTCTCCAATAATTAGAATGAGTTCATCAAAGTCATACAACATCGAACCGTGAAAATATTCTCCCGGCTTTCTGTACGAAATAACACCTATTGAATCTTCCTGCAACAATTCATCATGCATCAGGTTTAATTTGGTTAGCTGCACTTCACCCTCCATACCTGCAAGGCGGCTATAACCGCTAAATTGGATATTTGGATACATGTGATCATTTCTACATAAATAAGAAACTTCCTTCTTCAATTGTATAATTTTTTATCTTACTTAATTATTTCTTTCAGTGTTATCCAAGCGTCTTCATCTGCAAAGCTCCGACTCCACACACCAATTCCGCCCAGGTTCAGTGATTTGGCAAGTTCTACTCTTGCCTTCAGGGATATCTGATCCTCTAGCCAAATCTTTTTGACAACACCGTCTTCGGTATATTCGACATAATTCTGACCTTCAGAAGCTCTAAATTTGGGCTTCAACTTAAATTGGGCTACGATATCCGCTGCTGACTCCATACCAATTGATTTGGAGGTGACCTTAATTTTCCCTTCTTTGGGAGTCTCGGACCAAACGCGGGTATATAACGGAATACCTAAAACCACTTTTTGAGGCGGCACTTCGTCTTCCTGAACAATCCGCTGAATTGATGCTTCTGTCCATGGTAATGAGGCGACGGAACCAGCTTTTGGACTAGCCGCCCAATGCTCATCATACGCCATTACCATGAGATAATCTGTTATAGCACCCAATGCCTTTCGATCCAAGAAAACAGACCACATCTCACTTTGAGATTTAGGCGTAACATCAATGGACAGTATCAAATCATGTTCCCGGGCCAACGGTTTAAGTTCCCGCAAAAATTGGGTGACATTGGGGCCATCCTTCGTATGGACATTTTCAAAGTCAATATTAATACCATCCAGATCATTTTCTTGGGCAAGTGAGATCATCTGATCTACAATCGATTTTCGACGTTCAAAGGTAGATAGTGCCTCTGTTGTTATTTCGGGGTTAAAGCTGTTGCTCAACAAGCCCCATACCTCCATGCCCTTACGATGCGCCCAGCTGACATATGCCGGGTCCGCTTTGCTTTCTACAGTACCCTCATGATCAACGACGCTGAACCATGTAGGGCTCACCACATTTACTCCAGGCATAGGGTCAAATTTGGAAGGATCAGGCTTACGATTATAGACGGCTTCCCAAGCGAGATTCACAGGTTTACCCTGCCAATGCTTCTCCGAGATTGACAAATCGTCCTTAACCGAAGGTATCACAAGTTCTTCTCCTTCAGAGATACAGTCTGACTTCATGTATCCTGCATAACCATTGTCTAACTGCACAAAATACCAATCGCCCTGTTGAGACCAGATGCGTACTTTCGTCTGCTGTGATACATCTGCCAAAATAAAAGATAGACTAGAGGCTTCTTTGCGTAAAGCAATTCTAGCATCCTGTTGCCCATCTTTCTTTTCTACACTACCTAGCCTGACTTTCTCTCCGGCTTTCATCAGAATGACAGCCCCTGTTACAGGGTCTTCGTGGATGGATATACCATATACTTCACGTACAGCCTCAATGGGGATATACACCTCTCCACTGATTATCTGAGGGGCGGCGCTAAGTGCATATGTTTTACCATTCAGTTCGCCTTGTGTCTTTGCAACATTCATATGGAGCAAGCTTTGTCTCGTTGCCATAATGACGGTTTGGCTGTCATCCTCATAACGAATGGCAGGGTCAATTTGACCTTGTATCAATTTAAGCGGCATCAGCATGTTCTTGCCGGAGCTTTGAGCTTCATATCCGGTCAACTTGCCCTTCATAAAAATAGGTCGGACACTCCCCTGCCAATCGGGTTTCTCGTGAAGAGGATTACCATACCATACGACAGTAATTGCGCATATAATCGCTGCGAATAATAGCAGGCTTGCCGCTCCTTTGAATCGAGAACGTTTACGGCGGCGTCTGGAATGATTTCTGGCCAATATTGAACCTCCATTGTAAGAAATTTTGATTTCTGTATTTTGTAACTTTAACAGATTACCTGAGACAAAAAACAAAGTGATTTAAACAAAAAAACGCGGTAAATCCCCACTTATGGGGAATTCCTCACGTTTCCAATCCATTACAATATATACATACCGCACTAAAAACTTTTATCCCTTGTTTCGCTACGATTGTTTGTTACTACAAGCTTTGCATACTCCGTGTAACTCCATACGATGTCCATGCACCTCGAAGCCTGTTTCCAACGCGGCATGGCGTTCCACATCTGCCAAATACGGATAACTGAAATCTTCAATCTTTCCGCATTTTTCACAAATGATGTGATAGTGCTCCGAAATATTGGCATCATAACGACTGGCGTTATCTCCATAGGTCAACTCATGTACCATACCCGCTTCTATAAACATCTTTAAGTTATTATAAACCGTAGCCACACTCATACTTGGAAACTTGGACTCAAGCGCACGATATATTTCATCTGCAGTCGGATGCCCCATAGATTCCATTAAATAGTTTAATATGGCATGGCGCTGGGGTGTTATGCGTACACCTGTCTTCTTCAGAAGTTCCAAAGCATGCTGGACGCGTGCTGCCATATATGTCCACCGCCTTATCCCTTACTTGCAATCCTATCAATTACCACGCATCTATTTACAATTCACTTCTAAAGCTACTCACATTGTACGGTCTACTCAAGAATCTTGTCAACGCGCCGTATTGTCGCCGGATGTCCGTACAGAAGTATCGGTCGCAGGAACTTCAGGTTCACCCGGAGAACTTACAGTTGCATCGGGAGCAGTCGATCCTCCGGAATCATCCAAGTCGGGTAATGACGGCATCAGTAACTTTTTAATGGTTAAATTGCTGTTCCCCTCTACGTTAATCACATATTTGCCATCCCCGTTTTGACCTGAAATGCTTTTACTGTCTATCTTAAATGGAAAATCAGACTGAAGATTACCATAACTGCTTGAACCCTCTAACTGAAAATCTCCATTTGATGGAAGATCCAATACGATATCACCGACAGCACTGTATATTTTCCAATCTCCGCCCACCCTCTCGCTATGCACTTTGATAGCGCCATTAAGCGAATTTGCATTCAGCTTGGCTGTAGAATCCAGCACATTCATGTCACCATTTTGAGTATCAACGGTAATATCCCCTTCCGAACGAGCGACCTGAATGTCACCTACCATAGTGTGGAGTGACAAGGCCCCTTCAATATCCCCTGCCTGCATATCGCCACGGTTCGTGCGTACATCCACATCTCCAGAAATCCGATGCAATTTAATCTGACCGTTCAGGGTGCCTCCTTTGACATTGCCGATAGCGTCATTAACTGTGAGATTCCCATTACCACTCTCAAGCCGGATGCTGTCGATAGCGTCTACTCCATTCAAGGTAATATTCCCGTTGGAGGTTCTAATCTGCATATTGAAGCGCCGATCCTCTGGCACGGTGATCAACATGTTCATTCGAGGCTGACGTTTACTTGATGCTCCGTATGACTGTACCTCCGGACGAATCTGGATGGTCTTGCCGTCGGTAGAAGTCAGTGAAGAAGCTTGAGCAATCTTGTCCGCTTCGGCAGCAGGCGCTTGATCCACCCATAGAGTCCCGCGTACCTCAATATTGGACACCGGCCTTCTGATCAGTGTTATATCCCCATTCACTGAATCAACTACTAAATCGGATGTCTGCATAGTTACAGGTACCAGCACACCGCCCATATCATACCGATTCTCTTTAGCCTGGCTAAAATCCATAGACGCCGATGTCAGATTGAGACTAACCCGGTTCCACAGGTACATATAATGGTTTTGCTGGGTCACGATAAAAACCGAAGCAGCCACTACCAAAGCGGACAGAATCCCCTTCAAGTCAGGTCTGAAACGTCGTCCGTTGTCAGGCTTGCCCTCTTTGCGATAATACACGCCAAAAAAAATCAAATACTCCAGACCCCAAAGCACAAAGATTACAGGCCACCACACAAGGAGCTGGAGCATATATTCCGTGTTCTGAAGCACATCTACAATCAGCAAAATGCCTACAGCCATCAACAGAAGCGAAGAGGTGTAGCGGCCGACTCTTATTTTGCGGTGCACGCCTGCTTCACCCTCTTTCTTTCAACTTTTTACGTTTAAAGGATAGAAAGGCTTCCCTTAGAAAAAGGAATAAACCGATTATCATTAATATAATGGCCAGCGTCAGGAACCCATAATCTTCAAAGAAAATGCTTAACCAGCGAGGTTTCATGCGGAACAGAATCATAAGTCCACCGCCTGCCACCAATAGCACAGCAAAAGCAAAGCCTCTTTCCCACGCATAAAATGGACTACTTTGCTGACCTCTAGCATCCATTCGTGCATATTGATCTGGCTTGCGCCGATAACGAACCATGTAATCCGCTGACTGTAAGACATCATATACATTATAAAAATATAAAACGGGTATGAACAAGCCCAGCAAAATTAGTAATGGGATGTTAATCCTCAATCCATCGGAGGAAACATACAGCATCGCAAAAATATCTAGCAGGAGCAATACAATAAATGTAAGCCCCCTAATAAATAGTCCTAAAAAAAGATGTCCCATTCCAGGTATCAGTGCTGCCATGATAATGGCAATTACTTTGCGAAATTTAGCGTATTGCAGACGCCCCCGCTGTTTCTGTCCATGTGGCTGTTCAGCCTGTCCGGACTCTCCCGACGGTAACGGTTGTTCCGAGTTCATGCCATCCTCCCCTTTGAATTCCATACGTAGCTCCGCTGTAAAATACTTTGATGGTTACATAGTACCCCAATCAGATTTGATAGTAACTGTAAAAAAAAGGGTTATGATCACTCAACGGAGACGGCAGCTATATCTTCCCATTGTCGTAAATCAGCTGCAATACGCACCGGATTAAAGTCATGTCGGGCCAGCACCTCCAGGGAAACCTCCATACTCTGACGATCCGGGTGCAATTCATGAAATGGAACATTTTCATGTTCTTTAATCATGATTTTACGTATTTCCACTTTTTCCTGCTCTAAATAAGTCGAAATTTGATCGAGCAATCCGTGAGAGGACAATCCGTACAGTGTAATAAGATGAGGCTTGCGTCCACGCATATACCGAAGTTCTAATTTGTTGAACACCCATAAATTTAAAAATACGAGCACAGTTGCCGCTATAGAGGGTAAATAGAAGCCTGCTCCGACCCCAAGGCCAATGGCAGCTACGACCCAAATGGAAGCCGCCGTTGTGAGTCCAGTAATGGATTTACCTGTGAACATAATCGTACCTGCGCCCAAAAAGCCTACGCCAGTAATCACCGCCGTAGCCAAACGAGCTGGATCTATACGCACATTAGCTTCTTTAATAAAATCAGCAAAGCCGTAAATGGAGAGTAGCATAATCAGCGCCGATCCAAGACTGACCATAATGTGAGTCCGCAAACCAGCAGCATGATTGGAACGTTCTCGCTCAAAGCCAATGAATCCACCGAGAAGCATGGACAGTAATAGCCGTAAAATGATATGTGAATCATCTATAATCCACGGATTATTCATTCGAGTCTCTCCTCCCGGTTATGTCGTGCTTCCCTGTCCGGGCACGCGGTTTGTGAGTATTATTCCACGTTATGCAAATGGTAGGTGGTTAATTCCACGCCTGGGGCCACTTCTGCCGCGGAAACGGGGCGAAAACCATGTTTTCGATAAAGCGTCACCGCAGGAGTGTTTAAAGTTCCAGTGGTGACGATAAACAGGGGGACATTCCGATATTCATTCAAAACATGCTTCATTAAGGAGTCCGCAATCCCTTTGCGAAAATGATCTGGATGAACCATCATACGTGTAAGGGTAAGCGAACCAGATGACTCAGACTGCACAGCTAGTGCTCCTAGCAGTTCATCATCCTCCAGCCACCCATAAAAAGACTCCCCGCAGCTTCTCAGCGTCTCCAATGTATCCATCAGTGGAGGAATCTCATCAAATCCAATCAGTTCAGCTTCCAGTCTATAAGCGACATGCTGAAGACGCCATATCTGACTGACAATATTATCATCTTCCAATGAACATAGGGTAACCATGCTGTTTGCCCTCCTAAGGAAACTCATCATATGTCATCACGCTTCTAATACGTGTTTGATGCCCCATTCGTGTCTTTGCACCTATGCAAAAGGGGCCTGTCCCTAAAAGACAAGCCCCTGTCATAACTATGCCATTAACGGTTCAACACTTCTGTCAGCAACTTATTAGCGAGGCCAGGGTTAGCTTTGCCCTTGCTCTCCTTCATCACTTGACCGACCAAGAAGCCGATGGCCTTTTGCTTGCCAGCTTTGTAATCCTCGACCGATTGCGGGTTGGCTGCTACAACTTGTTCGACAATTGTCAGAATTGCACCTTCATCACTGATTTGCACAAGCCCTTTTTCTTCAACAATTTGCTGTGGCAGTTTATCACTTTCCAGCATTTCCTTGAAGACCGTTTTGGCAATTTTACTATTGATCGTACCCTTCTCCAGTAGTCCGATCATTTCACCCAAGCCCCGACCTGTCAATTTAACCTGCGACAATTCTACATTGGCACTGTTCAAATAGCCGAGTAAATCCCCCATAATCCAGTTGGATACGGCTTTGGCATCCTTGGTGTACTGAAGACTATCCTCGAACAAATCAGCCAATGGCTTGGAGGACGTAATTACCTGTGCATCATACTCAGGTAATCCATATTCCGAAGTGTAACGTGCTTTACGCTGGTCGGGTAATTCAGGAATCGAAGCACGGATACGCTCTTTCCACTCCTCATCAATATGCAGTGTAACGAGATCCGGGTCTGGGAAATAACGATAGTCGTGCGCCTGCTCCTTACCACGCATGGACAAGGTTTTACCCTGTGCCTCATCCCAGCGACGTGTTTCCTGTACGATCGTTCCACCTTCGTCCAGCGTCTGTTCTTGCCGGAACTGCTCATATTCCAGTCCGCGCTGTACGCCACGGAAGGAGTTCATGTTTTTCAGTTCCGCTTTGGTTCCCAGCTCTTTTTGTCCATGCGGACGAAGACTGATATTCGCATCGCAACGAAGCGAGCCTTCCTCCATCTTCACATCGGATACGTCACAATACTGCATAATGGCACGTATTTTTTCCAGATAAGCCTTGGCTTCTTCCGGCGAAGATATATCCGGCTCCGAAACGATTTCAACCAATGGTGTGCCGACCCGGTTAAAATCAACCAAAGAAGCATAGCCACCATCAACGTGGGTTAATTTCCCCGCATCCTCTTCCAGATGCAACCGGGTAATGCCGATACGCTTGGTTTCACCGTTCACTTCAATATCAATCCAGCCATGCTCACCGATCGGTTGGTCATATTGCGAAATTTGGTAAGCCTTCGGTGAATCGGGGTAGAAATAGTTTTTGCGGTCAAATTTGCTGACATCAGCGATGGTGCAATTGAGCGCCATTGCCGCTTTCATAGCATAATCAACGGCTTGACGGTTCAATACCGGCAATACCCCCGGATGTCCTAGACAGACCGGACATGTATGGGAGTTTGGCGGTGCTCCGAAGGATGTCGAGCATCCACAAAATATTTTGGACTTCGTATGCAATTCCACATGGACTTCAAGTCCAATGACCGTCTCATACTTAGATGTAGTTGTAGACATGAATAGGTTCCCTCCTTTTTGGCAAATTACAGCTGCGGACGCTGCTTGTGAAATTCAGTATTTTGTTCGAATGCATGCGCTACGCGCAGTACAGAAGACTCGTCAAAGGCTTTCCCGATAATTTGTAGTCCGACTGGCATTCCATCTGCAAGACCACAAGGAATACTGATCGCCGGCACGCCAGCCAAACTCACTGGAATCGTCAAAATATCGTTCAAATACATTGTCAATGGGTCGTCTACTTGGGAACCGATTTTGAACGCGGTAGTCGGTGCAGTAGGCCCGATAATCACATCATATTGTTCAAATACACGATCAAAATCCTGTTTGATCAGTGTGCGCACTTTTTGAGCTTTCAAATAATAAGCATCGTAGTACCCGGAGCTGAGTGCATAGGTACCGAGCATAATCCGACGCTTCACCTCAGGACCAAACCCTTGCGTACGGGACTGATGGTACAGATCGAGCAGGTTATCCGGATTGTCAGCGCGTACACCATAGCGCACGCCGTCAAAGCGGGCCAGATTGGACGATGCTTCAGATGAAGCCAGTAGGTAGTACGTTGCAACTGCATATTCCGTGTGCGGAAGAGATACCTCTTCCCATACAGCGCCCAATCCTTCCAGTGTTTTCAGTGCATCAAGCACCTTTTCCTTGACCTGTGGATCTACGCCTTCACCAAGATACTCTTTAGGCACAGCGATACGAAGTCCCTTCACATCTCCGGTTAAAGCGTTCAAATAATCAGGAATGTCTACCTTCGCAGAAGTGGAGTCCTTCTGGTCATAACCTGCAATGGCTTGCAGGACATAGGCTGAATCCTGAACATTTTTTGTAATCGGACCGATTTGGTCTAAAGACGAAGCAAAAGCCACCAGTCCAAAACGGGATACCAGACCATAGGTTGGTTTTAAGCCAACTACGCCGCAATAAGAAGCGGGCTGGCGAATGGAGCCACCTGTATCGGAACCGAGCGTGAAATAAGCTTCACCTGCCGCAACAGCTGCAGCCGAGCCGCCACTGGAACCGCCGGGAACACGTTCTAAATCCCAAGGATTACGTGCAGGGAAAAAGCTGGAGTTCTCGTTCGAACCACCCATGGCGAATTCGTCCATGTTCATTTTACCCAGTGTTACCGTTTGTGCTGCGCGTAACTTACCGACAACTGTGGCATCGTACACGGGATCAAAATTTTTCAAAAACTGACTGCCACATGTTGTGCGCAGCCCTTCCGTCACGATATTATCCTTAATACCGACCGGCAGACCAAACAACAACCCTCGTTCCTCTCCCGAAACCAGCTGATCATCCAGCTGACGTGCGGATGCCCGAGCCCGTTCCTCGTCGACAGTAATATAGGCCCTGATCTTCTCTTCCCGCGCATCAATTGTCTCCAGAGCGTGCCCCACTAGATCACTCACGGAAATTTCCTTTTGATGCAGCTTATTATGTATTTCCGGCAATGTGTTATTAAACAAGCTCAATTTGCATCCTCCTTTCAAATGTGAAATCTATTCCAGAACAGCAGGAACTTTAAACTGTCCATCTTCTTCTTCAGGTGCATTACGCATCACTTGCTCATGCGTCAAACTTTCGCGAACTTCGTCGTCTCGCATGACATTGCTGACGTGCAGCACATGAGTGGTCGGTTTTACCTGCTCCGTATCCAGCTCATTCAGCTTCTCCGCATAATGGAGAATGGCGTTTAATTGCCCTGTCATAGTTTCTTCCTCAGTCTCGGTCAAATTCAATCGGGACAGCCTGGCTACGTGACGGACATCTTCCTTGGAAATGTTCATTCAAAACCCTCCTCATGTATATATAAAAATCCAATAAGCGACTGGAATCGGATTTTGCAAAATCCTGGTATCAAAAATGTTACACCGAACTTTGAAATAACGTTTTTAATTATAGGATAGAACCCTATACAATTCAATCTTTGACGCGGTAGAGAAGCAGACTGTACATCAATGAGGTAAATGTTACTAAAAGAATATAAAAAAAGCACCTCTCGGTGCTCTTTCAAGAAAACTATAGCAGCTGAAATCGTGCCCATTATATATTGTTAAAAAGAGTCGGCAACAGCCGATTCCTATATCCAAGCACGCAAATTAACTTGTTTAATAAAATCAGCCTGTGACAACAATTCTGCCGCGGTTTCTTCTTCCTCAGTCTCTACTGAATCATGACCACCGTTCATCACATGTCTGAACAGCTTCTCATTATGAGTAGCAAGGGCGTAATCTATCAGCGCTTCACGCTCAATCCGCTCGGCTTCCAGCTTGAGAATACTTTCTTCCAGCTCAATGTCCCCGGATGGTACGAAAAAATTGCGATTCACCTTCGGTACGCGAATGACATAGTCAAAAGCATTGTCCGCATTACGGTCGTAAGCAATGATATAACCATGTTCGCCCACAGGAAGATTCTGCTCAAAAGCATCCGCGACGATCATAATTCTAGCTCCTAAATGATGCATCGTTAGCCCCCCCGTTTGTCTGAACTTATCTGCTAAGTCTACTAAAAAAAAGGTAGCTTGTCTATATCATCTATGTATCTTCATAATCGACCGTCTCCACGTCCAAATCTATGCTCATTAAGCCGTATATGCCAGTTTTGCGTAAGGGTTCCGCCCTGCCGTTTCACCTTTTTCCAAGTTATGATCTTCGGTTCGGAACCTACCACAACATCTTCAATATCTGCTATTTTGGGAAGACGGAAACTACCTTCTTTCTCACGGTGTACCTCATATATATGTTTTCTTTTCATTCTTGCTCCCCCTTGTGATCTGACGGCTTCATGCCTCTTTATCCTCTTAATGGGCAAAAAAAAGAACGCAAACCGGGATTCATCCACAGCTTGCGTGCTTCGCGAGTTTAGTATGTAACTTCAATAAATTTATGTTAACAAAAATAAAAACCTTTGTCTATACATAATTTATATTTTGTTGTCGAATTGAGGCAAAACCTGTCACTTCTTTGATTTTGCCTCAATTAATTAACGTTTATCAAATTTACCGGATATACGGATTGTTGGCTTTCTCATAACCAATGGATGTTTTGGGTCCGTGACCACAATAGACCGTAACGTCATCTCCGAGCGGAAACAATTTATTTTGAATGGAATCGTACAAGTCCCGTTCCCGACCACCCGTCAGATCTGTGCGTCCGACGCCCTGACGGAATAGCACATCCCCGGAGAAAAGATCTTTGCCACACAAGAAGCTAACACTTCCGGGTGAATGCCCCGGTGTATGGAACACCTTGAACGTGTGCCCAATTAGATTTAATTGCTGACCTTCCGCCAAATCATATTCGGCAGGTCCTGTCGAGATCGGTGGAGAAGCCTCTGGCCACATCAGGGAGCCATTCAGCTTAGGAGATGTGAGCCAGTCTTGCTCCAAGGCGTGCAGATACACCGGGCATCCTTTCGCATTGCGAATCTCCTCCACTCCTCCAATATGGTCAAAATGGGCATGGGTCAGCAGGATAGCTTCAATGCTCAGGGATTCAATCGCTCTCAGCAAAGGTCCCGGATTCATTCCTGGATCAATAATAACGGCGCGCTGTGGATCATCCCCTTGAAGCAAATAAGCATTCGTTTGAAGCGGACCCAGATTAAAGCTGCGAATGGATAAGGTCATAATTTAAAATCCCGAGATCAGCTCGCGCAATTCCTGAACAATCACAGGATGAACCTCGGTTCCCTCCCCATATTTTGCAGCCATTTCTTTGCGAGCAACTGCGATTTTTTCTTGATAGTCATCGGCTTCCCGATCTGGATTTTCACGTTTGAATTCGATCATAATTTGTTGGACATGTGCAGGACGTGGTCCCCAGTGACCTAGTACGTGACCCCCAGTATCCGCAAAAATCACAATCGGCACAGCACGTCCGCCCATCGTCAGGAAGTCGTCCATCAGCGCCTGATGATTTTCCAGAATCAATACTTCGGTTGGGATACCGCTATTCTCCAGCGCACGGAACACAACTGGCACATTGCGTACTACATCCCCACACCAGTCGGCAGCCAATATAAGCACACGCAGATCATCACGATGGTTCAGGCTTTCAAAAAACTCCCGATCCTCTTCGCGGCTCCACACAAACTGATCGTATCCGGAGCGGAAGGCTTCTTTGTTCTTTTCCATGCCCTCCATAAATTGTTCAGGACTCAAGCCCTTGCCGAAATATTGCGATACGTTAGTACGGCTCATGTTATACACTTCCTTTTTTGTTTTTGGCTACAATCCATTTGATAACAAAATAAATGATCAAGAGCGCAAGAGCAACTAGCAAAATGGGTTTGATGTAAGGTGCTGCCACTTCGTCAATTTGCTCCCACTTGTCTCCCAGCAGCATACCTAAATATATAAACAAAACAGACCAAGGTATAATCGCTAGCGTCGTCAAAATAATAAAGCGCCATACGTTCATTCGAGCCAACCCGGCAGGGATTGAGATCGCGTGACGAACAACAGGGATGAAGCGAGCTGTAAAAATGACCCCCGTGCCATATTTATTGAACCAGGCTTCAGCGTGGTCAACATGGCTTTTTTTGATGAGTATGTATTTCCCATACTTATCTAATACGGGTCTGCCACCATAGCGTCCAATCCAGTAAATGAACAGTTGGGCCAGCACCCCGCCAATCGTTCCGAACACGACTGCGCCAAAAAAATTAATATGACCTGAGGACACTAAAAAGCCGCCGTAAGCGAGGACAATTTCACTTGGAATGACCTCCACCATCAAGCCTAGCATAATACCAAAATACCCAAGACTACGAATGATCTCAAACAAATAATTAATGATACTAGATATATGGTCCATTTTTTCTTCCCACTCCCTGCCTGTTTCTCTATTTTCATTAGTGTATCACAGCGGCAGAACACGCCGCCACTTCGCTCAAATAGGGAGGTCAGTGACCCCGGCTCCTCTGCCCGCATAAGTTGTGAGAGAGAGGAGGGGGTACAATATGCCTCCCGGCAAATTCCCCAAACATGACAATTCACAATCCCGTTTGCCCACGGCTCGCGGGATCCGCCGCGCATGCTGCAAAGAGCTGTACCGAACCTGCAAACGTCTGCCTGTTCACATTGCTCCTGATCTGGTCAAGCAGGGCGAGGAGCTATATTGCCGCAAGGTCGTCGGCCACCTCATCTGGATTGCGGAAAACCATAGCAATCGCAAACTACTGTGCGACTGGTGGGACGAAGATGTCAGCGAGGAGCTCGCGGCATTGTGGAAGGTGGATCGCGATGTTTTGTGCACCGCTTTTAGAAGTGCCTATGGCGGGTAGAGGTTTGCGTATAGCAACCATGAACTGTAATTTACAAAAAAGTGGAGCCACCCCGCAGTGGCTCCACTTTCACTATATTCTTAGCTGTGTGTCTGCTTCTGCCCCGCTCCTTCGGGAAGCAAATCCGCACAAGCACGTTCCAAATAAGGATCAGCATGTATAAAATCCCGAAATGCTGTGTACTCACGCCACAGAACGGACCGTTCTCCCGCTTGGCCTTTGACAGCACGAATCAGAATATTTTTTGGGGTATGCTCCATGTCGATAAATTCCAAGAGCTGTGTCCGATATCCCATCATATCCAGCAGCTTGGCCCGGATTCCATCCGTTGCCAGTGCAGAAAAACGCTCCTTTAAAATGCCATGGGAGAGCAAAGGCTCCAAGACCGGGTTTTCCAGTTGGCTAAACAGCTCATGCTGGCAGCACGGAACTGATAAAATGACAGACGCTCCCCAGCGGACAGCCTTTTCCAGCGCTGCATCTGTTGCTGTATCGCATGCATGCAAGGTAACGACCATATCCACCTGCTCCAATTCATTGTAGTCTGCGATATCTCCGACCAGAAACTCCAACTGTCGATATTGCAGCTTTTGCGCCAGAACATTACAGGTTTCAATAACATCTGCCTTTAAGTCCAAACCGACAATCTGCAAAGGTCGTTTTTGCTGTACCGCCAAATAGTGATACAAGGCAAAGGTCAAATAAGACTTGCCACAGCCAAAATCCACAATCGTCAATGGACGGCCTACCGGAAGGCTGGGCAATACATCCTGCACCATTTCGAGAAAACGGTTGATTTGACGGAATTTATCGTATTTGCGGGCCAGTACCTTACCGTCCTCATTCATAATCCCCAGCTCAATCAGGAAAGGAATACGTTCTCCTTCCTCAAGCACATATTGCTTTTTACGATTATGAGACAAATCGGCTTTACTTTTGCTCGGTGACTTTGTCAGAATGGATACTTTATATTTTTTACTGATCAGCACCTGATAGTCTGCATCCTTGGCACATAGAAGTCCTTGGCGGAATGTGTCCTCAAACAAGGCAGTCATGCGCTCATTAGCTTCATCAGGGGTCAGATTTTCATGAATGACTTTGTTGCTGTAATGAAAGGCAAACTGGTAATGCAGTTTGTTTTTCAATTCCACAGGTTTGATTTGCACTTTAGTAAAAGAAGCATCCTCACGTTTGCGCAGCTGACTCAGCGTTGCTGTTATGAGGGAGCCTCCCGTGGTCAATTGGTATACAAGTTCGCGCAGTGAATCCAAAAGGTACATCTCACTTTCTTTCATGTAATTGGGTGATCTCGGACAAACCCTCGATGATTTCCCGGCGTGAAATTCCACCCCGCTCTAGCTCTGCATCGGCCTTATCCAGTAACTGACTGTAAAATGCCTCTGCTTCCGATCCCAGCTCTGGCTGCTCCCATGCCAATCCAAACCAGACATCGGCGGCCTGGTCCAGTCTGTTTTCCCGCTCATAATGAACAGCCAGTAGCTTGCTGGTTTCAGGAGAAAGCTCATATTCATGAACCAGTTGTACGATACACGCTATTCGTTCAGGCAGGACCTGTAGATCACGATTTGCGCCATTCAGATCGCTGTACAAATATAAATGAAGAGATTTCATTAAAATTCGTATGCCCTCGTCTATTCTGCTGGTCTCCATGTATATAACAGCTTCTTCTTCCAGAATGCGAGCCACTTGCTGAAGCTCATCCGCTTCCATCCCAGGGCCCATTCGGAAAAGCTCAATAATTTGTTCTGGCGGCAATCGTCTGAGCAAATCTGAACGAAGGCGAAACTGCTTGTTGAGTAGGTCATCTAGCTGTTTTAGCGCTTCGACGTGTTTATTTTCACGCCTCAGACCGAGCACTGATGCTACTGCTGATGTCAATTCTTCCATCATACTAAGCAAATAATCTTTTCTAAGCAAGCCGTTCCCTTCCTTTCATCCTGATGCCTAGAGAACCAGCAACCCTGTCCCTTCTGATTGTAAGACATCCTTGTCTAAAAGCCAAATGCCGCCATCATGGCGTAATTCTATTTAGTACAATTACAAATCATTTATAGCATCAATGATCCGGCACTCAGAAAATCACGTATGACACGTAACATTTGGGTAGCACAATGTTTTGTAGCCGGTCATGTAATCAACTTCAAATACAAGTATTCGAAAATTTAATATTGATTCTCCGTTAGTCTCATGTTATTTTTGTTTCATAAGAAACAAAAATAATCGTTGTAATGCATTAAATCACAAAATAAAATATAATATTTATTTTCTTAAGAAACAATTGTGCATTAATTACAGGAAGGATGTTGAAGTATGGGAAAACAATT
This sequence comes from Paenibacillus sp. P2(2022), assembly GCF_029522175.1. NCBI lineage: Bacteria > Bacillati > Bacillota > Bacilli > Caryophanales > Paenibacillaceae > Paenibacillus > Paenibacillus sp. P2(2022). Next base: position 16,606 of record NZ_JAKWFI010000006.1, read on the forward strand.
TAGTTCGATACTACCGGAATATAAGGAGTTCATACAGCGACAGCATATTTTCTTTGTAGGATCAGCACCTGTATCTGAGACGGGGCATGTGAATATTTCCCCCAAGGGATATAATTCTTTTCGTATATTGTCAGATCATAAGGTAGCCTATCTCGACTTGTCGGGAAGTGGCAACGAGACAAGCGCACACATTATAGAGAACGGACGGGTAACCATCATGTTCTGTGCATTTGAAGGCGAGCCCTGTGTATTAAGGCTCTTTGGTACTGGCACAGTCGTGCTGCCCAACACAAAGCGTTGGAATGAGCTGTATCCTCTCTTCAATCCACTGCCTGGAGCAAGACAAATCATTGTTGTAGATGTTCATATGGTGCAACATTCATGTGGTTTTGCAGTTCCCTTCATGACTTACACGAGCGAACGGGAAAAGCTGAAGGACGTAGCGATTCAGATGGGCGAAGAAGCACTTAAAAAGTATGCATACGAAAAAAATTTAGAAAGTATTGACGGTTTGCCGACAGCGTTTGCCTTGAACAAAAACAATATGACTTAGGCATTTTACACATCAACCGATACGAAGCAACAAGTCAGCAAAAAACCGGATCTCTTCTGTTACCACATCAGAAGGTTCCGGTTTTTAGACTTACCCTACTCTACTTTTTCAAGTTCTGGTCCAAAAATGACAAGATGGCATTCGCTAATAACTGTGGTGCTTCGAACAAGCTCATATGTCCAGACTGCGGTAGGGTAACCTGAGTTACTCCGGCCCGATCTGTTGTAAACGTCCGGGCTGGAGGAACCGCCTGATCCTGCTCCCCTGCTACTAAAAGAGCTGGCAATGCAGAAGCCGACAGCACATCCCGACGGTCCGGGCGCTCGCGCATAGCCAGTGATGCTCCTACGGCTCCTTGTGGAGGTGTTTTGTAACCAATTTCTTTGACTTTGAGTAGTTGGTTTGGCATCGACTCCACATGTTCAGGAGCAAACAACCCTGGTACGAGCCCATCTACAAAGGTTGTAATTCCTTCCGTTTGAATGGTGGATACAGCCTTGTTCCGCTTTTCTTTACCTTCGTCCGTATCTGCATAAGCCGTCGAATGAATCAATCCAAAGGCCGTAAGACGCTCTGCATGTCTCTGGGCCGCGGAAAGGGCTAAGTAGCCTCCTAGGGAGTGACCAAACCATGCAGCCTGAGGAATGTCCAATTGTTCCTGAAGTTTAAGCACATCGTCTGCCATTTGATCAATCGTATAGGCTCCGAGTGGAGCATCGCTGCGTCCGTGTCCACGCAAGTCTGGAACAATACAACGATAGCTTGGGGATAGCAAGGGAACAACCTCATCCCAATAGGAGGAGCTTCCGCAAAATCCGTGCAACAGAATGATCGGATCTCCTTTTCCTTGTTCGGCATAGCAGATCGTCGTTCCTTCGCATAATACCTTTTCCATGTGGAACCCTTCCTTCTCTGTATATAATCTATTGGTTCTGAATATATTAGTGAGTAGAACATGCTGATGTATATTATTAAGCAGACCATCAATATCTGAAACGGTAGCCCGCTGGAAAATCTTGCGAAGCTGTTTTTAAACCAAATTCACAAGCCGCTGCATCTGCAATATATGCAGCCATCGTCATGACCAGGTGAAGCGACGTCATCTGGAGTGTCCAGTACGGTTTGGGACTGCGCTCATTCACAATCGCTGCAACGCTATAATGCCCAACGGACGGCAGAGACAGCCCGACCGATCGCGCAGGGGTTAGCGGTTCACGGGCAACAAGGAACATTCCGGTTGAGCCATGCTGTCCAAGACAAGCATCTATGGCGATCACATGATGATCTTGGGGAATACACTCCAAGTATGAAACCAGATGATCCGCATCACAAGGCTCTGTCATGGTGCCAATCACATGCGGAAAGCCTTGCTCCTTGAGCATGGTGCCTACCAGTGGCCCGAGTGAGTCACCCGACGAGCGATCTGTACCGATACATACAAAAGTCAACTTATCTATAGCGTGCTGATGTTGAATTTCTCGGAAAAACGGTGCGAGTCCGTAGCGATCTGTTTTCTCTACATTAGGTTCTAAGGGCGAGCGACCAGATGTAGAAGCTCGATTATACAAAGACAACTTTGTCCATCCTCCTTCATTCAGTTGTATATCGGTAATCTGGCTATCAGTACATTCTACAACAAAAACATGATACAATACAGGCAACTTCCCCTGTTATGAAAGGATGGAACATTAACGATGGATTTGTCTGTACCGTCTCATGCCAACATTGAGTATATGATTGAAGGCATTAAAACCAAGCTTCGTATGGCGAGTGGTGCTGCTATGCAGGCTTCCGCTTTCTCGCTAGAGCAATACGAGGACATCCATGATGTCTACGATATGGTAATCAGCAAGCCTAACCTCAGCATTTCAGAGGTTGAAGCCATTGTCTCCGAACTGGGTAGATTGCGTAAGTCCTCGTAAATCAGCTTGTAGGACAGACAGCTTGGCTATTTTAAGTGTGTCACCATAAATAAAGCTCGTATCTCCGGTCGTCTTAACAGACGCGCAAGGGATACGAGCTTTATTTTTTTGATGCATATACGTATTTTCATCCACTTCTTCCTTTACCCATGGAAGCTTCAAGGCAAATCTACTAATACCAGTTCAGATACTTCCTCATTCCCTGTAGCTAGTATCTTTAATGTACAGCTTTTTTGAATTCGCGCAGCATCGCCAGGTTTTAACTGAAATTCCCCATCCTGACACGTAACTTCGACATGACCGCTAATAATATAAATGTGAGTGCGGCGCTCCTCTTGCTGCGGATACTCAAGCTGCTGTCCCTTTTCCAATCTGCTCAGATACAGATTTATATCCTGTGCAATCGATAGGGCTCCCTCCACCTCTGAACCAGACACTACGGGCTGAAGTCGATTTAGGCGTTCACTGTGCTTGAATCTCTGTACCTGATAAGAAGGCTGAAGGCCAGGACTCTCGGGTAGAAACCACATTTGCAAAAAACGAACCGGTTTTTCATCCCCAGGATTTCGCTCCTCATGTTCAATCCCGGTGCCCGCACTCATAACCTGAATCGAGCCGCTTTTCAGATCCTGTTCGTGGCCCAAGCTGTCGCTATGATGCAGAAGGCCTTCAATTACATAGGTGACGATTTCCAAATCATGATGCGGATGTCTTTTGAACCCTTGCTGCGGTTTAAGCTCATTATCATTATGGGCTAGCATACATCCAAAATGGGCATTGCTCGGATCTTCATAATCTGCAAACGAAAAGCTAAACTCACTATGAATCCATCCCTTATTTGAGGTATGTCTTTCTGCTGATGTCACTATTTTAATCATCCTTAACACCTCCATGGATTCCAGTTCCGTAAAGTAGCCCTTACTTCGTGATTCCTAATCCACTTCCGGCCCTGGCATTACAAACGCTGTAATACGATCCCTTTACCCCGCACTTATATGCGTCAATCAGCCTATTGTCTCTGTCTGATTTTGCTCTCCAGTTCATTATTCGTTAAGTTAATAGTACACAAAATGAATCTATCACAGCCATAAGGAGGCGATTTACTACATATGCTATCCCAAGAACCTCAACGATTCCGATTCTTACCAAGCTTTTTGCGTCGCAGTCTGTCTGCATCTATGATCATGATCGCTGTCTTACTTCTCATTGCCTATTCAGTAAGATGGATTGGCACAGCTCCTTTTCTATATTGGGATGAGCGCATTCAAGATATTGTTTTTCCGAACACGGCTGCTGCTCATTACCGACTACTCCCCGTCGCTATATTCATTACATCGTTAGGCTCATTCCGCATATCATTACTGATAGCAATCGGTACCGCAATCTTGTGCTGGGTCTATCTCCGCTCAAAAGCGTATTCCTTTGCCATCCTAAGCAGCTTTACGGCGATGTGGGTGCTAAATACGATCATAAAAGAATTTTTACAACGGGAACGTCCGTCTCTTCAACATTTGGTTGAAGCAGGAGGTTACAGTTTTCCCAGCGGTCATGCGATGATTTCCATGGGATTTTACGGAATGATATTTGCCATTTGGGCTATAGAACGAAAGGTTCATAAGCGTACATTCTTCCTTCCGTGTGTTCTTGGTGCATTGCTCATTATCTTGATTGGCCTCAGCCGTGTATATTTAGGAGTTCATTTTCCTACCGACATTGTAGGTGGCTATATTGCAGGTATGATCTGGCTGGTATTTACCGTTCCCGTGGTCTATTGGCGAGCGCGTCTGTGGCGTTCCTTCCCTTCATTTCCTCCCCGACCATAAGCGCTTTAAGATGGTTTTTTGTTTCACTCAGGGTCACAACGTTTATATACGAAGTAAGCAAGGCGAAGAAATAACGAAAGCTCAGCATTCATCAAAAACATTATCGTTGTGTGAACTCAGGATAAAGGAGGCGATCCTTGTGTGGGGAATTGTCCTAAGTATTGTAATGGCTATTATTATCGGATTGATTGGCGATGCACTGGCTGGTCATGAAATGCCTGGCGGCATTGCAGGCTCTATGATTGCTGGCTTTGTAGGAGCTTGGCTCGGTGCCATGATTCTAGGAGACTGGGGTCCAGTCATCGGAGATTTTGCAGTCATTCCAGCCATACTTGGAACCGCATTGTTCGTGTTCTTGCTCGGACTTGTGTCCAGGCTATTAAGAAGGGCTACCTAACATTTATATATATTTTTTATTCTATAAAAGGAGTGATATATCATGAGTAACATTGACAATCAAAATATGGCAAGCACTTCAGGTTTTGCAAAGGGTTTATTCATTGGAGGTTTGATTGGTGCTGCGGCAGCCCTGCTGTTCGCTCCAAAGCCAGGCCGTGATTTGCGTAGCGATCTGTCCGAAAAAATGACTGTTGTCTCCGACAAAACCAAGGATGTTGCATCCGTAGTCAGCAGTAAAGCGACGGATTTGGCCAAAACCGTTTCTACCAAAACAGCAGATGTAGCCAAAACGGTGGCCGAGAGCAAAGACAACATCGTATCCAGCGTAACTAAAGCCTCTGCTGATGTTGCTAATGAAGCGGCTAAAGCAGATAAAGAAGTTATGGATGCAACTGCTCAGGCAGCCAAGGACACTCAGAAGCAATTAAATGCAAATTCCTAATACGAATACGTTCCGATCACAACCAAAATGAGCTCCAAACACTGAACAGCCAGCATGCAAGAAGCTGGCTGTTTTTAAATGATAGAAAGGCTGGGATGACAATGAACAAACCAAGCTCCTATGGAGATGATCTTGCTCGGAACAACAAGAGAACCTTTCACCCCCTACAGACACAAGATCAACCAGACGAGGTTTCATCCAAGCAGACCTCACCTACTCATGTTAAAAAGCATGATCCTGAAAGAGATTTTGATGTGGATGAACATCCTTTTGAGCTACGCCATGAGGTCAAGCGGCTTAACAAACGTCTAGATCAAATCGCAGATACATTAGAAAAAGCAGAATTCAAAGATATTATAGAGAACTACTCCAGTACGAAAAGAAGAATTATTAGTAATCTGACGGCTGGGATTTCAAGGGGTCTTGGCCTTACACTGGGTACAGTGGTCGTACTCGCCTTACTCGCTTGGTTGCTTAGCTTCCTGGTGCAGTTAAATCTTCCAGTCATCGGAGATTTTATCGCCGAGTTGTTAGGATATATCAAAATGAGCCAAGGTACTAAGTGATTGTCTTCTATCTCATATAAAAACGATCCATCGAACCGGTAATGAGCTCCTAAAATGCCTCCGGTTGTGATGGATCGTTTTTTGAATGCACATTGTAACTGCCGTAAGCAGCCGCTACAATTTGTTACGCTTGTTTGTTTTTAATAAATCTCCTGTCCATCCCTTCATCATCAGCCAGCCGTACATCCCCGCCATACTTAACAGAGTAGCCATAATCACGAAGGTAAAACCCCAGCCTGTTTTGATCCAAGGCAGATTTTCAAAGTTCATGCCCCAGATAGCGCCTACTACAGTGGCCGGCGTAAATACAGCGGTCACGATCGTGAGTGTCTTCGTAATCTCATTGCCCCTAAATGCGGAAATGGCGTCATCAATGGAGATTAGTGTGTCGATTTCCTTCTCATAATGGCGGAATAGTCCCTCCATCCGAGTGACACGGTACAGTAACTGCTTAAAAAAGCGATTTTCCTCCAGCTTATCCAGATAGGCTTCGCGGGAAGCCGTGACCAGCTCTGAAAAAGGGATGAACATATTGCTCCAATACAACAGCTCGAAACGCGCATTCAATATAGAATCCATCAGCGTACGTGCGTTCCTTTTCTCCATGTCCTCTTCCAGTCTTCTCAGGTTGATCTCAAACTTATCCATTCCCGTATGAAAATAATGAAGCACAGCTCTCGCCAATACGAACATGCCATCAGCCGCATCCTCACACTGTTGCAGCATGGTTTGGCGTTCTGGGGTATGCATAATTTCGCGGGTATTTTGGTCCAAATTTAAGGTCACTAGCTTCTGGTTTAGAACTAGAAAATAAAACTTGTTGCAATTGCGCTGACTGTCGATCTCCTCTTGAACGGAGTAGATCAACGATCCGCACATCAACGGCTGATTACCATCTGGAAAGCGTACAGAAATAAAGCTGGATGGAATGTCCTCTACCTTATCCAGCCACTCTGCGGCCTCTGGGAGCTTCTCCTTCAAGTGCTGTATGACCGAATCCTGCCAGTCCGCAGCACAGATGTCCCACCATTCCCATCCTCCACGAAAGGTAGAAATCTGTTCAAATGCTGTCATGGATTCCATCCTTTCTTTGTTTTTTCCGCTTTATAAAAAGGACACGCTTCCCTAATTGGAATAACGTGTCCTTACGATGGGACGTCAAATATTATAAGCCATGAATTCAGCGATCTTGTCATGAAATAGAGGAATTAGACATAATCTGCTTCAACTTTTCTGTTGCCCGCTTCTGAATACGGGAAACGCTCATCTGCGATACGCCCAACGTCTGCGCAATCGCACGTTGAGATTGACCATCCTGAAATGCCAGAAGAAGCACTTTCTGTTCCTGCTCTTTCAGTTGGCTTAAGGCCTGCTGAAGATCCATCCGTTTTTCCACCGTGTCAAAATCGTTAGCATCTGAGCTAATAAGCTCACCTAACGTAGCTGCACTCTCTTCCTGGGATAATGGCGAGTCCAGTGAAACATAGTGGTAGCATTCGCGACCTGCAAGCACCTCGATCGTTTCCTCAACGGTAAGGTCCAAATACTCCGCAATCTCGTTCACATTGGGTGAGCGTTCTAATTTGACGGTCAGCTCATCAATCGCATGTTGAACAAGCGCTCCCTTTTCCTTGATACGGCGAGGGACCTGTATGTACCAGGATTTATCGCGTAAATAATTCTTCATATGTCCCAGCATACTTTTCATAGCGTACGGCTCAAATGGGATACCCAAGCTGATATCGTATTGCTGGAGCAGACGTATCAAAGCCATCTGACCGGTCTGATATAAATCCTCGTATAAGTCCGGGCGGTTACGGGATATCTTCCCGGCAGCCATCTTGACCATAGGCTCATACTTGCGGATCAGCACGGTAGCAATTTCGTTATCTTTGGTTTGCTGGTACTCCCAGATTAGACCAACGGCTTCATCCATCGACTCCGGGGGAGTTACCTTTTCATTCATACTCTTTCCTCACTTCTGGTCAGACGCTTTACCAACACCACTTCGGTACCTTTTCCTGTCTCATTCAAGATTTGAACATCGTCCATAAGCGCCTGCATGAGATAAAAGCCTAATCCGCCAATTTGCGCATCATTTAACTCCTTGTCATGCAAGGATGCGATACGAGACGGGTCCTCCACACGTTCAAAGCTCTCCCCTTCATCTTTGACACGAATGGACAACGAAGCTTCGTCAAATTCGAATGTTACTTCCACGACTCCTCCCTCATGACCATATGCATAAAGGACAGAGTTATTACAGGCTTCCGATACAGCCACTTTCATGTCTTCGATATCCTCATAAGAGAATCCCATTTTAGCGGCAATACCATATAAATTTAATCTTACAATATCAACAAAGTCAGCTGTGGCCGGCAAATTAAGAACTACTTTTTGAATTTGAGCATTCATTTCTTTTTCTTTCCTTTCCTATTGGGAATTCTCCTGGGGGGCAAAGAATTTGGCAATACCGGTCATATCAAACAGTTTTTGAATCTGAGGCGGTACCTCTTGAACCGTAAACCGGGACTCCATCCCATGCCTTGCTTTTAAAATGGATAGCAAAATACCAATGCCTGTGCTGTCAATGTATTTAAGGTCTCTCAAGTTAACAATCAAATCCTGGCTGGATTCCCCCACTAAAGGCTCCATGACCAGACGGAAATCAGGTGCTACCGAAAGGTCTAATTCTCCACTCAGATAAACGGTATTTACACCATCAGCTGTTTCTGTGATCGCATTGAACTTCTCATTTTTATTTGTATTCATAGGCCTACTCTCCCAAAAAAAGATTTCCCTACATACTAACCCAATATACGAGCGTTTGAATCACGTTATAACTTTTTATACACCTGTCAAATAACACCAGCTAAGCTTCATTGATTCGATCTTTACCTGGCTGCATTGGAAAATGGTCTGGAGAATGCCGGAGCAACGCCTGTTTTACACTGCTGATTTTAACGGGCTTACTAATGTAATCGTTCATTCCAGCCTCAATACATCGGGGCTGAATTCCCTCCATGACGTTAGCCGTCATAGCGATAATCGCAGGTTGAGATCTCCCCGCCAACTGTTCACGTACTCTACCCGTACACTCCAGGCCGTCCATTACAGGCATCTGCAAGTCCATAAAGATATAGTCGTAATCCTGATTCGCAGTGACCATATCAAGCGCCTGTTGCCCATCTGCTGCCACGTCTGAAGCCAAGCCAAGCTTATCCAGTATATTGACCATCAGCTTCTGGTTGATGGGATGGTCATCCACAACCAGTACAGGTCTACGGGTTGGGGGCTCCTGTTGTGGAATTTCCCAATCGTGGCTGGACTCCCCCTCCAGTTCATTTTCCTTGGCAAAGCCAAGCTTCATTGTAAAATGAAACGTCACACCCTGTTCTCCACTCGTATCCACACGGATATCTCCGCCCATCATATTCACTAAGGTTTTGCAAATAGCGAGTCCTAGACCTGTTCCACCATATTTGCGTGTCATTGAAGAATCCAGTTGGGAAAAAGGGTGAAATAGCCTTCCAACCTTGGCAGGATCAATACCAATCCCTGTATCCTTTACAGAAAACTCAACCGTAAGCCCATTGTCGCTACGCTCTTTAACCGATGCGAAGACATATACCCCGCCCTGGTCTGTAAATTTGACGGCATTGGACACCAAGTTAATCAGTACTTGACGCAATCTGCCCATATCTCCATATAACACGGGAGGCAACTGTTCATCGAGAAAATAAACCAGCTCCAAATTCTTGCGGTTCACTTCTACCGTAAACAGGCTGAAAACTTCCTTGATACAGGAAACCAAATCAAATGGATATTCCTCAACCTCCATCTTGCCTGACTCCAGCTTGGTAAAGTCCAGAATATCATTAATGACCGCGACCAGCGCGTCTGCACTGCGGCGGATGATATCGGCATATTCCTGTTGATCGTTTTGCAGCTCTGTCTCCATCAGCAGATCAATCATACCAATGACACCGTTCATAGGTGTGCGAATCTCATGGCTCATCATTGCCAAAAATTCAGTTTTGGCATTGGCAGCAATCTCTGCCGCCTCCTTGGCGGCAATCAGTTCGCTGTTCATCTTTTCCAGCTCCTGCGTCTTCTGATGAAGCAGCATGGACTGTGTTTTCAAGCGCTTGTTTGTCAGATACATTTGTACGAAGCCTTCAATTTTGGACTTGAGAATTTGAGGGATGAACGGCTTCACCATATAATCAATACCGCCCGCTGAATATCCCGCAAACAAATGCTCCGCTTCCTTGCTGTTAGCTGAAATGAAGATAATCGGAATATCCTTCGTCTTCTCTCTGGCCTTGATTAGCTTTGCGGTCTCAATTCCATCCATACCCGGCATTTGCACATCGAGGACAACAAGTGCAAATTCGTCTTTTAATAGACATCGCAACGCTTCTTCCCCTGATGTGGCCTTTACCAGATTATATTGTTCACTCTCCAGCACTGCCTCAAGAGCGAGCAGGTTCTCAGGTCTGTCATCTACCAGCAATATATGAATCGGTTCATGAAGCCCCATGGAATCCTCCTAAGCATCTCTATTTAATCTTCCGGTATATTTTCTCTACCCGGTCCAGCGGCTCGTAGGAATCACTATAATCGGTGAAATGTATGGATTCCTTGGCCCCAAGCACCAACACACCAAAATGACTCAAGCTATCATAAAACAACCCATGTACATGGTTGCGAAGTTCATCGTTGAAGTAGATCATAACATTCCGGCAAAAAATCACATTGAACTCGTTAAAAGACCGGTCTGTCGCTAAATTGTGCTCAGCAAAAATGATATTTTTTCGTAAAAAGGGATGAAACATCACCGAATCATACTTGGCTGTATAATATTCAGAGAACGATTGTGTGCCCCCAGATTCCAAATAATTTTTGGTATACAGCTTCATTCGGTCGATCCCATATACGCCTTCTTTCGCTTGCTGTAAAGACAGGTTATTCATATCCGTCGCATAAATACGGGCCTTATCATATAAGCCTTCCTCATGCAGCAAGATTGCCATAGAGTATACTTCCTCACCTGTGGAGCAACCTGCATGCCAGATTCGGATATACGGATACGTTCGTAAAATAGGAATAATTTTTTGCCTAAAAATTAGAAACAGCTCCGGATCGCGAAACATCTCGGTCACCGGAATAGAAAGACTCTGTACCAGTCTATCGAAGGCACTGCGATCATGCAGCACCTTCTCCTGAAGTCCTGATATCGTACTTACATTCTCGGACTGCGCATGATAATAAATACGCCGCTTGATCGAAGGCAGAGCGTAATTACGAAAATCGTAGCCGTACAGCCGATGTATACCTTCCAGCAACAGCTCAATCTCAATCATTTCCCGCTCATTGTCATTCGATTTCACTTCATTAGCAGCATTATCCGCCATATCCTTCGATGTCATAATCTCTCTCCAATTCCTAAATAGGTTTTGCCTGCACCGCTCTCAATCATGTGTCGTTTTATATTACCCATTTTTTTGGGTTACGAATACAACCACACTCGCATTAATGATAAAAGCTGTTCGGTTTGAATCGGTTTTTTTACATAATCGGAAGCGCCTGCCTCAATACACTTGGAACGATCATCTTTCATCGCCTTGGCTGTCAGGGCAATAATAGGCAGCTTCTCGAATTGTGGCATTAACCGGATACGTCGCATCGCTTCATATCCATCCATTTCCGGCATCATCATATCCATCAGCACCAGATCAAAATCAGGTGTCTGTTCGAGCAGTTCCAGTGCTTCCCTTCCATTTTCAGCAAAGGTAACCTCCATACGATAGCTTTCCAGCACACTGGACAGAGCAAATACATTACGAATATCATCGTCTACCAACAATATTTTTTTGCCTTCAAACAGCTCTTCCTTGTTATAAAGCTTCTGCAGAATTTTACGTTTGTCCTCAGGAAGATTTGCCTCCACCCGATGCAGGAACAACGTAGTCTCATCCAAAAGTCGTTCCGGTGATTTGACATCCTTAATAATAATGGACTCTGCATATTTTCGAAGTTGTGTTTCTTCCTTACTATCCAGATCTTTGCCTGTATAAATAATGATCGGCAGATCGGTGAGCTGCTCATTTTCCCGAATGCGGTCGAGCAATTCAAAGCCTGTCATGTCACTCAACATCAGGTCCAGTACCATGCAGTCATACCGCTGGGTGGCCAGCTCGTTTAGTGCTTCTTTACCAGTCGATACCGCTGTAATGGCCACATCATCATGGTCGATGAGCTCAATAATGGATTTGCGTTGATTATCGTCATCCTCGACTACAAGGAGGCGTTTTACCATTTGGTCCGTATACGACTTTATATGTGAAAATGCCTTATCCAGACTCTCCTTCGAGGAAGGCTTTTTGAGATAAGCAATTGCGCCCATCATCAAGCCCTGCTTCACATCATCTATGACTGAGATAACATGTACTGGAATATGACGTGTCGACGAATTGCCTTTCAGCTCGCCCAAAATGGACCAGCCATCCATCACAGGTAACTGAATATCTAATATAATAGCGTCGGGCAAATAGGTATGAGCCATGTTCAGCCCATCGTCTCCTTTGAGAGCAATCAACGCCTTAAAGCCCCGACTACGGGCCATGTCGTACAAAATATTAGCAAAATTAATATCATCCTCAATAATCAGCAGCACTTTATCCTGCGGGGTAATCTCGTTTCGGTCGTCACCCGGATGTATGTCCTCCGCTCCGCTCTTCGCAGGTATCTGATACACAGGTAAGCGTTCAGCTGGCATAATCATTGGAAGATCTGCTTCCGCTGAAGCAGCGGCGCCTTCAAAAGCCGGAGGCACATCTGCACTGTTAAGCGCCTCTCTCGAATGAGAATCCTTATTCTTTTCGGTAGGCGTTTGTTCCGGCAAATACAGTGTAAAGCAACTGCCCTGTCCCTGCTCGGATTCGACTGTAATGGCACCGCCCAACAATTTGGAAAGCTCACGGCTGATCGACAGCCCCAGCCCTGTTCCCCCGTATTTTCGGCTAGTCGTACCGTCTACCTGCTGGAAGGCTTCGAAGATCAGATCTGTCTTATCTGAAGCAATCCCGATGCCGGTATCACGCACAGATAGAGCCAGATAGGATTTTCGTGGATTTAGCATACCCGGAAGCTGCTCTCCATTTACCCGAGATACCTTGAAACTTATAGAACCTTCCGTGGTGAACTTGAACGCATTGGACAGTAAGTTACGTAAAATTTGTTTGAGACGATAACCGTCACTTATAATAGCATCTGGCAAATTCTCTTCGATTTCGGTATGCAGTTGAAGCTCTCGTTTGGCTGCGACTGGAGCAAAATTCTGTTCTACAAACAGCTCCAGTTCCTTCAAATGGACCGTTTCATGGTTAATATCCATTTTTCCAGCATCCACTTTGGATAAATCCAGAATTTCATCAATCATTTTCAACAAATCCGCGCCCGACATATAAATGGTTTGTGCATATTCAACTTGTTTGGGCTTGAGATTGCCTTCCTTGTTCTCAGACAGCAGCTGAGAAAGAATAAGCAAGCTATTTAGCGGAGTACGCAATTCATGCGACATATTGGCCAAAAACTCGGATTTGTATTTGCTTGTGATCCCAAGCTGCATCGCCTGTTGCTCCAACTGGGCTCGTGCACGTTCGATCTCATCGTTCTTTTCTTCCACTTCTCGAACCTGTTCTTCCAGTGCTCTCGTTTTAGCAATCAGTTCAGTATTAAAATGCTCCAATTCTTCCTGTTGACGCTGTAATAATTCCTCGGAACGCTTAAGCTCCTCTGTTTGCTGCTCCAAATTCTCGTTAGAACGCTTGAGCTCTTCTTGCTGAGTTTGCAACTCTTCGGACTGGCATTGCAATTCCTCGGTAAGTGCTTGTGATTCGCGCAATAGTTGCTCAACCCGCATCCGTCCCTTGATATTGTTCAAAATGATTCCCAAACTCTCCACTAACTGAGCAAACAGCTTCGTTTCCAGATCACTGAAGCGATCCAGTGACGCTATTTCCACGGCACCAATGCATTCATCATCGAACATAATAGGGAAAATCATAATTCCAACTGGCTTACTTTCTCCTAAGGCGGAGCCAATGGACAAGTATCCTTCAGGTGCCTCTGTGATCAAGATTGGCTTACGATCCAGAACACACTGTCCAAGCAAACCTTCGCCCACCTGGATAGCGTCTCTGATCGAGCCTTCGCCAGTCACCTTTGCATAGGAGCCGTATAACTTGAACCGGTTGTCTTCTACCTCTTTTCCTTGCAGGTAGATGGCTCCATAGCTGCCCCCCAAAATGGGTGTAAACTCACTAATGAACATCTGAGCAACCTGCTCCAGTGAATTCACACCGCGAAACAGCTCAGTCAATCGAGCAGTATTGGCATTAAGCCAAGTTTGGTCCTTCTGCGTTTGAAGGACGGAATGCTCGAATTTCCTTTTTTCATCCAGGTCTCCAGCCAATTGTTGAAACACACGAGCAACCTCTCCGATTTCATCTTTGGAGGCCACACTCATGCGGCTGATAGCCCTGTACTTTCCCTTGCCAAAACCGTTCATCATGAGGTTAACGGTATTTAGACCTTTGGCAATGCTAGGAAGCACCCACAAAATAACCAGTAAGCCCATCATCAGACCGGCCGCCATCAGGATTGTGGTAATCTGCACAGATTCCTCATAAGCCTGATTGGCCTGCTTCATATCGTTATCAATTTCCCGGTCTTGGAAAACAGCTAGGGTATTAATGCTGTCCATTGCCTCCTCTTGAGCAGGCAGACCCGTGCTATTACGGAAAGCATTAGCTTCCTCAATACGATCTTGCTCCAATAAGGAAACGAGTCTCTCTTCATAGTTTAGATAATCTTTCCAGGCGACAGCCACCCGGTCAATCTGCTGTTGCTCTTCACTCGTACCGGAATCCGTTTGCAGACTAGCCAGCACTTTTGTTCCAGTAGCAGAAATATCATCCATCTCGCGCTTGGCCTCGCTGACAGAGGAGCCTGGATTCAAGATCAAGTTGGCCATGACTTTAGCCATATCGTTCACCTGTCCGCGTATAGCCGTTGTTTTCCGGACCTTCACATATCGTTCTTGGTAAACCTGGTTCAGCTGTTCATTCAAGCTCCCCATCCGGTCATAGCTGATTAGCGTCAGCACAAGGAGGATCGCCATAAGCGATCCAAAGCCAATCAGCAGTTTATTTCTGATTTTCATGCAAGCTCTCTCCCTCTTTCAATGAAATCCAGATCAGGCACTTATCATCATCGCGATCCTGCGGCCCCTCGTTACGAAAAAACGCATCCAGCATCGCTTCTTCATTCCATTCCTCATACTTGCGCAGACAGGCAGTCAGATACTCCAATTGTTCCTCATATTCACCTTCTACCGTCTCCAGCAAGCCATCTGTATACAAAGCGATATGCCCAGTTCCTTCGTAATAAATCGTGTGCATCTCTGCATCAATTTTATCAAACAATCCGACCGGACTACACGCACGGTCTAATTTGGTTATGCTACCGTCCTGATTGAACAGCAAGCCGGGAGGATGCCCTGCATTTACATAGTCAATTCGCCGTGAACGAGTATCAATCACCATATAAATCGCCGTAAAATAATACTGTACCAGCTGCTTGCCCAGGTCCAGTTGATTAAAACGACGATTCAGCTCTTGTATGACCTTCTCCGGCTCCACATACGTGGTCACCGTATCCTTGAGTACAGACGCAATGAACATGCAAAACAAAGAAGAAGAAATGCCATGCCCCATCATATCGAGCAAAATGATGGCATATCTCCCTTCTCCTAGCGGATACCATGAATATAAATCTCCCGCCAGTTCAAAGGAAGGCTGGTACAGTGCATTCGCTTGCAGCATAGGGTCCTGAATGGCAGGACTTAGCACCGCCTGCTGTACCATCGCAGCCAGTTTCAATTCATCCTGAATTCGCTGATCCCGGTCCTTATGCCAGTCTTTTTCCTGCTTAAGACGCAAGGCAGATCGAATTCGCGCCATTAGCTCTACCTTGTTGATCGGCTTTGTGACATAATCGACGGCTCCCACATCCAGAGCTTCGGCCAATTTTTTAGAATCGCCTACAGCGGTGACCATAATAATCGGAATATCTTTTAAATGTTCATATTCCTGTACAATACTGCAAGCTTCAATGCCATCCATTTCAGGCATCATCATATCGAGCAGCACCAAATCAATATCCGAAGGACGGGGGCGAAGACTAATGGTACGGTCGCCGATTCCCAGATGCTCCAGCATTTCTGCGGCCGAGCTGGCAGAGATCACATCGCGATAATTTTCTTTTTTTAGTATTTCACGAATAATAATGACATTCGTTGGATTATCATCAACAATTAGAATTCTCATTGCTCTCTCCTTATCTGTAACCCATGTATTATACTATACCTGCTTATGGGGCAACACCCTTGTTAATTAGAAATAGCGTTTCCGTAAGCAGGCATTCCAAAAACATAGATAAGGAATGAGGCTAAAACCCCATTCCTTATCTATGTTTTTGGAGGACCCGCGAAACACTTGGGCTGCGGCCAACATCCTCTTTTTCAAATCTAAGTTTGCTTAATCCTATGATGAGCTGGAAAATCACGCTTTTTTCGCAATAACCAGCACTTTACCCTGATCCAATTCTTTTTCATAAAAATCTGCTTCCGTATCGGTAAAACCTAAGGAAGTGATTTTAGCACGAAGCTCATCGCCACGAGAACGGAACAAATTCGCTAAGGAGTCAAAAACGCCCTCTTCTTTAATCCCGATTTCCTTGGCAGCTACCGTATCTGCGATACGATCCGTCCGATCCTGATCATGAGCGAGCACGAACACATCCTCATAACGATAGCCCGTGTTACGCAACTCATTCACAGCTTCAACGGCTTGTACACCGTTCTCTACCACCTTGGCATAAGATTTATGATTGGTCTGATTCATGTTTCTCACGCTCCTTTAAGGATTGACTTCTCTGACTATTACACTTCATTCATCCATTTGAAACTTCCATATGATGTCACGCCTCGAAAAAATCGATTACCACTCCGTTTCATCAAAAAACTCAACATACTTTGGCTTGTCAGACGTCTTATCCGTAAATACTTTGATCGCCCGCTGCCCGCGCACATACACCTCTCCGTCTTCTGCCGTAAATTGCGAGCCGCCTAGCTCTTGATCCAGCGTTTTCCGTTGCAGTGGCAGCCACTTATCATTCACTTTGATTCGACCGGCAGCAGGATCTACATGCACATAGGAGACGACGTCCTCACGCATACCTACGGTGACATCCGGGTATTGATATTCTGTAGAAAGCAGCAGCTTATCCTTCTTAATTCGAAGTGGCTTGCCCAGTTTTTTCAATACATCCGCACGAGTATCATCCAGAGATATGCCATTTAAGGTATGAAAATCAGTTGGCACAGCATGTGGATCAGTTATCGTCTGAACAGCCCTTACCATATGCCCCGCTGTCTGCGGGGAGACGGTTTGCTGAACCGTATCCTGTCCGGAAAAGGGAGTGAGCAAACCAGCGGCTAGTAATAATGTCTTCATCATAATTCTCACCCTTTCAATGAATTTCCTATAGTTTACGGTTCAGCACTATACTACTGACGCATTTTCTGCCACACCCCAGCAGCGATGTCTACATAACCCAGCCAGTTCTTAGCCGGCTTGCCCGCAGGTTCCCCATAAGTGGCATTGTAGCTCTGAACCGTCCGCTCTGTTGCAGTCAAAGGTCTGTTCGATCCCGTTGACTTGATCGCCTTCTCCGTTCCGGAAGTGCTGCTCGCAGTGCTACGTGACTTCTGAAGGCGTGTCATTAACGCTGTTGAAGCCTGTTTGGCGGCCAGCGTCACTTCGCTGAGTACCTCCCCCAGGTTTTTAACCGACTCCATCACAGGTTCCACTTGCTTCAATTTATGATCAACGTCTGCGGTGATGTCATTTGCATGTCGAACCGTTTGTTTTACTTCATAACTTAGTTCATCGACTGTCTTTTGTACTTCCTGCAAGGTTTGAGTTACCTTATCTAGAGAACCTTGAGCTGCTTTCAATGTCTTAATAAGGTAAATAACGAGTACGGCAAATGCGATAGCAATAATAAAAATGCTGACCTGTGTTAACATAGCGTAACCTCTCTTTCGTCTTTCACGATGATGTTTATGATTACTGCATAGTTACCCTCTACATTCGGACACGAAACAACGTCCAGACTGGTATCTTCTTGTGCTCCAAAGGTTATGATTCACGGGCCCTCGCACCGTTTAAAACAACGTATAATGATGGCACAGCCACACTTAATCTGTAGAAGTCACCATCCTCTGCTACCACGCTCTATCGGGGCGCGAGTATGCCACATTATATACAATCAAAGGAGGATACAGAACATGCTGAAATGGTCGGCTTTATTCTTAGTTTTTGCTGTGATCGCCGGGATTTTAGGTTTTTTTGGTATCGTCGTCTCCGTAGCAGCTACAATAGCCAAAATGTTATTTGTGCTATTTTTGGTCTTATTCGTTATTTCACTTTTTACCGGAAGAAAACGAGCTTCATAGACGTTGGATGATAGCTACACCCAAACGTGATATGTATCATATGCTTATCAAAAAAGGATGTTCCCACCCTGGTCAACAGAGATGTGGAACATCCTTTTTTGATGCAGCTTTTAACAGTGAACGGCGTTTTTATTGGATCACGCTGCCCCCAAACAGGAAACGATCCTGCCAAGGCTTGCTGAAATCCGTAACTTTTACACCACCGGCCGCTACAGAAAACGTATGGAGAAGCTTGTTGTCTCCCAAGTATACAGCTACATGCGTAATCGTTTGGGAGGAATTATCCAAGGACGTGTACGCCCCGGAAGATGCATTATAATTTGTAAAAAAGAGCAGATCGCCACGCTTCAGTGTAGTCATATCTGTATTCGGCTGACTGTTCTGCTTGATCCACTCACCCTGTGAACGAGAATCTGCCGGGAGCTGGATCCCTACAGCCTGACGGAAAATTTGGCGAGTAAATGCCGAGCAATCAAAAGTAGCCGTACTGTTGCGATCAGAACCATATTCATAAGGTGTTCCAAGGTAAGTCATACCTGTGTCAATAACCTGTTCGATTGCAGCCGCTGCATCACCAGAAGGCAAGCTAACCGTCGAAGCAGGAGACGCTACCGCAGGTAGAGCAGTAGTATCTGAAGCGGGTGCAGCCGAAGATGCCACAGGCTGCTGCACAACAACCCCCTCACCAATACGAATATATTGTGGAGATGAGCTGACATAGCCTACTGTACCATCAGCAGTGGTGATCTTAAACCAATACGCGTTACTGGAATCGGTAATCGTAACGACATCCCCTGTATTCATATAGC
Source organism: Paenibacillus sp. P2(2022) (assembly GCF_029522175.1). Taxonomy (NCBI): domain Bacteria; kingdom Bacillati; phylum Bacillota; class Bacilli; order Caryophanales; family Paenibacillaceae; genus Paenibacillus; species Paenibacillus sp. P2(2022). Next base: position 35,706 of record NZ_JAKWFI010000006.1, read on the forward strand.
CCAGAACCTCGGAAGAAGTGGATGCCTCCGCCCGCAAACGAACGGACGTTTGAATCGTAGCTTTCGTTTGACCGGCAGAACTATTCACTGAAGCCGGAGCCTCTTTAGTTGAAACATTTTTAACTGAAGCTGAAACAGTTTTAGCTGACTCTGAGGCTTCCGTTTTACGGCTGGCAGACGGGGTGACAGCAGCAGCGACGCTGGTAGCGCCAACTTTTATGTACTTGTCGGAGCTGCTTGTGTAGCCGGTTACTCCATCAGAGGTCTTGATCTTATACCAATAGCTATTCGTTTTCTCCAATACTGTTACGGCCTCTCCCTGCTTCATAAAGCTGACTACATCGCCCGTAGTCGAAGGATCGGATCTAAGCTTTACAGCCGCCTGAATAACCGCCTTCTGTCCTGTGGATGCTGTCGATGCCGCTGCGTCAACCTGACCCGGCGCCACATGAATTGCTGCCAACAGCGCGGCTGACGTCATGAGCATTCCCATCACGCGTCTTCTCAATGTTGCACCTCCTGGCTGTTTTTACGAATTTGAAGAGCATAATTCCGACGAATATAGCCGGACATGCCTTCATTATAGTAAAAGCAGCAGGAAGAGAGATATAATCCAAACGTCACAAAAGATAGCGTGTACACCTTTTTTGATATAGGTCTAAAGTCACTTTTAATACTAATTATTTAATAATTAATCTATAATTTAGGTTCTACATGGACATGAACGTGCATTGTATTATGAACCTCTTGTAAACGTTCCTCAATCCGATCGCTGATCCGATGTCCTTCGATCAGACTGAGTTGCGGATTCACCTCAATGACCACATCCACCAGCGCATGGTTACCGTGTACCCGTGCTTTAACGTCTCGAATTCCCTCTACTCCAGGTATAAGAGCAATCGTACTCCGTAAGTCGTTCAGTTCTTGCTCATCAAATCCATCAGTCAAGCTATGTGTGGAATCCCTAAAAATCTCCCACGCCGTTTTACAAATAATGAATCCTACCACGATCGCCGCCACAGTATCCAACCACGGCAGCCCGAACTGTGCGCCAATAATGCCCACTGCTGCTCCAACACTGACGAGTGCATCTGATAGATTATCCTTGGCCGCAGCCAGCAACGCCTTGTTGTTGATTTGCCGAGCGAGCCTGTTATTGTACAGGTACACCCCGAACATAATCACTGCGCAAATCACAGCCACACCCGCAGAGGTAATATCCGGTATTTGCTTTTCTCCCTTGAAAATGCTTCCGATTCCATCAATCAGCACCTGCAAACCAACGACAGCCATAATAAAGGACGCCAGCAGCGCCGCAATCGTTTCGGCCCGAAAATGTCCATAGGCATGGTCGGAATCTGGTGGTTTTTGCGAAATTCTCAGACCAATTAATACAGCAACCGACACCACAATATCGGTGACATTGTTGAATCCATCAGCCAGCAACGCGCTAGAGGCAAATATATATCCGCTAATCAGCTTAAAAGCGGACAGCAAAAGATAAGCAGCAATGCTTACCCACGCCCCTCGCTCACCTTTTCGTATTTCATCATAGACATTTACCACAACGGAGGACACTCCTTCAAATAGATAGTTCGCAGCGTAAAGATCTGCCCAGAAATAAAAATAGCAGCATAGCTGCCCTTACACTCCCTCTTAAACAAGCAGCACAACTGCCCTTACACTACCCCTCAAACAAGCAGCATAGCTGCCCTTACACTACCCCTCAAACAAGCAGCACAGCTGCCTTAAAAATAACAATTTGCCTGTGGTTAACTGTTATTTTTAGGATAACAGACGAACTTTGTGTGGGTCTAGAGAAACAGTCTTTCCACTCTACATCGCTGTAGGAACAATGAAAAAGTATTGCCAGGCCCCATCCCTGTAGGTTACACAAAACAATTTTTCCTTCATGCAAAAAACAGACATTTCTCCTCTTGCCTCACTCCAGCGATGTGTTATCATTGTTGCCCTTGTCCCTTCTTTTAAAAACGTATAAAATGAGGACACAGCCGCGTTTTTCTTCAATCCAGCATGATTGACATGAATCTGGCGGCAACAGGAGGAATTTATTCATGAGCGATGCTAAGGAACCACGTAAAATTAATCTCGCAGATGCCATTCGCGAAAAGCTGGCACAAAAAAAACAGCAGTCCGGCGCTTCACAGCAGGGCGGCTTTCAAGGCGGTTCCACCAAAACACTGAAAAGCCAAAATACGAAGAAGCCGAACAACCAACGCCGTCGTACAGGCGGATCATAAGACACCCTCTAGGCTATATAGGGGACCGAGATCAGGCGGGATCTATCTTGACTCACTCTCGGAACCAAGCAAGCTAAGGGTCATGGCACAAAACGAAAAAAGAGGAGTCTCCCGGCCAAGGCAATGGCCTGATGGAGCTCCTCTTTCGTTTATCTATTTGCTGAAATTAGCAGTTCGGATGTTAGCCGATTTCTACCGGATACATGCGTTCACGCAATTGAGCGATTTCTTCATTTTCCAAGTATTCATCATAGCTCATCGTACGGTCGATTACGCCGTTTGGTGTAATTTCCACGATGCGATTCGCGATGGTTTGAATGAACTGATGGTCATGAGAAGTGAACAAAATAGTCCCGTCAAAATCGATCAGACCATTGTTCAGCGCTGTGATAGATTCCAAGTCCAAGTGGTTGGTCGGTTCTTCCAGAAGCAGTACGTTAGCACCGTTCAGCATCATTTTTGCCAGCATACAGCGAACCTTTTCTCCCCCAGACAGCACACTTGCTTTCTTAAGCGCTTCTTCGCCTGAGAAAAGCATACGTCCCAAGAAGCCGCGTAGGAACGTTTCATCCTGATCCTTGGAATATTGACGCAACCAGTCCACCAGATTCAGATCCACACCTTCAAAATAAGTGGAGTTATCTTTCGGGAAATACGCTTGGCTCGTTGTAATCCCCCAGGAAAATTCACCATTATCCGCTTCCAGTTCGTTCATCAAGATCTGGAAGAGCGTTGTTTTAGGGAGACCGTTCGGACCTACAAACGCAATTTTATCGCCTTTGTTCACGACCAGACTGAACTCGTTCAGTACTTGCTCACCTTCCACGGTTTTACTGAGACTATCTACAGTCAGCAATTGTTTGCCCGCTTCACGCTCAGGCTTGAAGTTAATGAACGGATATTTACGGTTCGATGGACGGATGTCGTCCAGCGTAATTTTATCCAGTTGCTTTTTACGCGAAGTTGCCTGTTTGGACTTGGAAGCATTCGCAGAAAAGCGCTGAATAAAGGCTTGCAGTTCTTTGATTTTTTCTTCCTTTTTCTTGTTCGCATCGCGAGCCAGTGTAAGTGCAAGCTGGCTGGACTCGTACCAGAAGTCATAGTTGCCGACATACATCTGGATTTTACCAAAATCAATATCCGCAATATGCGTACATACCTTGTTCAGAAAGTGACGATCATGGGATACAACAATGACAGTGCCTTCATAGTCCATCAGGAAGTTCTCCAGCCACTGAATGGATTCGAGATCCAAATGGTTGGTAGGCTCATCAAGCAGCAAATTGTTCGGACGACCAAACAACGCTTGTGCCAACAGAACGCGCACTTTGTCATTGCCGCTCATTTCAGCCATTTTTTTGTCATGAAGATCACGCGGAATCCCCAGACCTATCAACAATGCAGCCGCATCCGGCTCGGCATCCCAACCGTTCAGCTCTGCAAATTCGCCTTCCAATTCACCAGCACGTAAACCGTCTGCTTCGGAAAACTCCGCTTTGGCGTACAGTGCATCCTTTTCCTTCATGATTTCATACAAACGCGTATGACCCATAATAACGGTTTCCAGAACCGGAAATTCATCGTATTCATAATGGTTCTGCTTGAGGACAGCCATCCGTTCGCCCGGTGTCATGTGAACCTCACCTGAATTGGCTTCAATTTCACCGGAAAGAATTTTCAAAAAGGTGGATTTACCCGCGCCATTCGCCCCAATCAGGCCATAGCAGTTCCCAGGAGTAAATTTGATATTTACGTCTTCAAAAAGTGGGCGTTTACCATAACGAAGCGTTACGCCGCTTGTACTGATCATATAAGCATACCATCCTTATCATTAGTAAAGTGCTAAACACAAAATTACCGACGGCAATAGTATAACACACAAAAGATCGGATTCGAACCGTAGTCTAAGCAGAACTGCCCCTGAATCTCATCCAATATCTTATAAATAAAATAAAAAAATGCTTCTGTCCTCACGATTGTCACCTGACAAACACCTGGATCAGAACCATTTTTATCTTTTAAATTCAATGAGATAACTCAAGGACAGATACCTTACACTCTCTCTGTGCGTGTAAATGTTCGGAATCTCCGACGCCAATCGGAATAAGATACATGCCCGCCTCCTCGTCCTGTCTTATGACTACCTTCACACCATAGACTGCCTGAATCAGTTCGGATGTAACGACCTCTATAGGCGAACCATTCGCTATTATGCGTCCTTCTTTCATAGCGATCATCACATCACTATACCGAATAGCCTGATTAATATCATGCAGCACCATCACGATGGTCAGTCCGTGCTCCTGATTGAGCTGCCGAATAAGCTCCAAAATCTCAAGCTGGTAATACATATCCAGATAGGTGGTCGGCTCATCTAAAAATAAAATCGGCGTTCGCTGTGCCAAGGCCATTGCAATCCACACACGCTGCCGTTCTCCTCCTGAGAGCTGATCCAGTGTATGTGTCCTGCGTCCCTCCAGATTGGTGCAGGCTATAGCCCATTCGACTGCTTCCTCGTCCTCGTCCCGGCTGGATGTGAACATGCTCTTATGAGGCAGTCTTCCGAAGCTGACGAGTTTTTCTACTGTCAGGTCAGAGGGCGCTTCGTTCTGCTGATGAACTACCGCCAATTGACGGGCCAGTTCCTTGGGCTTGTAGTGGGCTATCTCCTTGCCATCCAGAACCACCTGGCCCTTGCGAGGAACGGCATTGTTGGACATCACACTGAGCAGTGTCGATTTGCCGCATCCATTGGGCCCAATAATCGTAGTAATTCGTCCCCGTTCAATAACAGCATTGATCGCATGTAGACGATCTGTTTTCCGATCATAGGAGAAGGTTATATTTTTAATGTCCATAGGTGCGATCCGCCTTTCTGATCAGGAATATCAGGAATGGTCCGCCAATGACTGCCATAATAATAGAGGCCGGAATTTCATTGGGAGCAAGCACCGTTCGCCCCAGCGTATCCGCAAGCAACAGCAGCAAACCGCCGCATAAGGCAGAAAACGGAATCAGCCACTTATGATCCGAGCCAACCAGATAGCGGGCACAATGCGGAACGAGCAGGCCGATAAAAGCAATTACTCCTGCTATAGCTGTAGCCGTTGCTGCAAGCAGCACTGCTATCACAGAAATTAAAAGTCGTGCACGTGTCACGTTAAGGCCCAAATTTTTAGCCGTTTTATCTTGAAGGGACAAGAAATTACACCAAGAGAAGACAAGCATGGCCAAAATTAAACCAATTCCGCCATAAGTCACAATCACCTCGACATCTACCCATTTTTTCATAGACAAGGTTGAGGTGGTGACCTGGTTAATGCTGGTGACCGCATAACTGCCCCGATAGTTAAACGACTGACCTAGGCCGGAAAAGATGGCGTTTACTGCCACCCCAATCAGAATAAGTCGAATGGGATGCAAGCCAGATTTCCATGAAAATCCGTAGACCATTAGGCAGGCCAACGCACCGCCGATAAATGAAAAGAACGGCATCCAGAAATAAAGCGCCGGAAAGAGGGTCACCGCGATCAGCGAGACCAAGGCCGCTCCCGAAGAAATGCCGATCACCCCGGAATCTGCCAGCGGGTTTTTCATGACGGCTTGCAGCAAAACGCCCGCCACTGCAAGGGCTGCACCCGCCATCACAGCTACGATAATTCTCGGTAGTCTAAGATCCTTGACCACATTCACCTGATCATCTGTGCCTGTCCACAATCCGGCCACCAACTGACTCAAATTCACCTTGAGGCTGCCTGTCATCGCTGAGTACAGCATGACACCGACGAGTAAGACAATTACAACAATAAGGCTCCATAATTTTTTGGACATGTCATCAGCTTCCTTTAATTCGAAGGATACAGCATTTTCATCAGCTCATCCAGCGCAGAGCTTGCCGCTAAATTCCCTGTGGTGCCAAACAACGGTTCAGGCAAATCATAAACATGCCCTTTTTTCACAGCGTTGAAATGCTTCCAGATATCGTTAGTTTTGAACTCTTCATCGAACATTTTTACGACCTCATCCGGCATCCCGTGTGCAGCGCGCAAAATGATATCAGGATTGGATTGCTGCAAGGCTTCGGTATTGTGGGCTATGAACTCCACCTTCTCACCTTGAACCACATTTGTCCCGCCTGCAATTTTAACCAGATCCCCAATATAGGAATGTTCGGTAGCCACCAGATAGCTTCCCGGAACACCCAGTAGAATTAGTACTTTAGGAGACTTCTTGCCTTTAATTTTTTGCTGAATCTCAGTAACTTTGGCATCCAAGGCCCCATTAATCTCTTTCGCCTTTTCAGCTTTATCAAATCGGTCTCCCAGCTTTTGAATTTCCTTTTGCATATTCGCAAGGCTTTCAAAATTCAAAAACTCAGCATTAATGTTTAGGTCCTTAAACTTAGGCTCCAAATCATATTTGAGTGTGGTCACCGAAAGCACATCTGTAGGTTTCAAGGACATTACTTTTTCCATATCAGGACTCATCGGATTTCCCACATCAGGGACATCCTTGTAACGATCAGGCAATACTTTGGTGCTTGTCGGCTTGCCAGCCAAATCCAAGCCCAGCGCATCCGTAATTTCAGAAATGGCTACTGTAGTCGCCACTATACGTGGAGTTGCTGTTTTATCATCAGACGACTTTCCGCTTGCAACTGACGCTGCTGTTGAAGTCGAACCATCGCTATGGTTCTGTCCGTTCTGTGCTCCCCCGGAACATCCGGCCAGCAACAAGATCATGATGCCGATTAACATATAGAAACCAAACGCTTTCCTTTGAGCCAAAGCTGCATACTGTTTCATGAAAATCCAATCACCTCAATTCAAAATATAGAGCAACAGCGTGAGTCCCAATTTTTTCGGGTAGATTTTTGCAAATTCCTCGGGTATGTAAATGCTGACAAGTCTTGATGCCGGGGCACCAAGACTTGCTCGCATACAAACTTTGCTGTTATTTAGGCTTCATTGATGTCATAACCTGAGATTATTTCACCTTTAGGCTTGCTTCATCAAATTGGAACTGAACCGTATACCAGTGATCATACGGTACTCCGCCAAGGACCAAACCAGGCACAATAACGTGTGTGTAAGCACTGATTTTCTGAGACAAGTCCCCTACCTCAAATTGAACGATACGTGTATCACCGGATGTCGAGATCACTTCCACATCTTTTAGGGTACCGTTTTGCTCCACTTGTAGAGTCGGCATCCAAGAGCTGTTTTTCAAAGTGATTTGGATATAGCGCTTGTCTCCCTTTTCAATCAATGTGGCTGGCTTATCGAGATAACCATCCATAACGGACGCTTCATTCGTTTTGTCTTTAAATACGTTGTAATTGATCGTGTATTGCTTCTCGGAAGCAGGTTGAACTGGTTGCTCAACTGCTGGTTTTGCTTCAGCTACCGAGGTGGTCGTTTCTGTTGCTTTGTCCGTAGAAGCTGCTGCCGATTCAGTAGCGGTTGCAGTTGTAGCTGCATTAACTCCCTCACCTTTGAGCGATGCACGGTCAAATTGAATCTGTCCGCCGAATTTCTCATTAAAAATGTATTTCTCAGGCAGATATACCTGTGTGTACACACTCAGCTTTTTATCCAGATCGGGTACTTCGAAGGCAATTGTGTGTGTATCACCTTTTGTGTCGGTACCCACAATCGTCGGATTCGCGTAGCGGCCCTCAAAGTCCGTTTGGAATAATTTCAAAGCCTGATTGTCTGTTACGGTTACATGAGCCTGAACCTTACCATTTTTCACAATCAACTTGGCCAGACTCTGTACAAATGGAGCCACCAAAGAATCCTTGTCCGTTCCGTTTGCAAGCACACGGAAGTTCGCCGTGTACTCTCCATCGGCTAAGTTATTTTTCCCCTGTTCTACTTCGTCTGCTTTTGTTTCGTTGTGATAAGATACATTACTGGTATCGAATTTAAATTCAAAATCATATACCTTTTCTACTCGATCCTCCGCCTTGAAAACCATCGGAGCGCTACTTGCCACTTTAGGAGCTTCGTAGACAACCAGTTGACCTTTTACGTTGTTCTTAAAGTCACTTACACTGAAACGAACGTCCTTCGTATTACTTGCTGCATCTTCCCGGGTCACTTCTGCATCCTGATAACCTCCACTTGCGTTATCCCAAATGCGCAGCGCCTTAACTTCATTGCTGTTTTGCAGCTTCAGACCTACAAACCGTTTGTCGCCTTCCACGACCAATTGCGCTGGTTCATTAGTGATGAAGCGTTGAGCCGGAGATTCAGATCCTGTGATGCCATCTGGCAGCACAATGGTGAATTTCAATGCATATTTCCCATTGGCAAGCTTGTCAAAATCCAATTTAACGATAGGATCAGCCGCACCTGAAGAGGTAGGCTCAACAAAGCTACGAATGGTAGCAGGCTCGAATTGGAACTGCACATCATATACGTGGTCATAAGGGATGCCACCCAAATCTAATCCAGGTACGATGACATGCGTGTTCACTGTAACTTTATCTGACAGATTAGGTACTTCAAATTGTACTGTTCTTGTGTCTGCAGAGGTGGATTGTTCAACCACCTGAGCTTCAGAACCATTTACTTTAAACGTTTTAATCCAACTGCTCTTGTCCATTTTAATTTGAATGATATTTTTACCAGACTGTTTTAACAGTGTGGCTGGCTTTTGCATATATCCATCCATCACAGATATTTCATTGCTTCCGTTTTTGAGTACGGAGAAATCAATGCTGTATCTGCCATTTTCCACTGGAGTTGTGGTTCCGTTATCCGGTCCTTTAGCTGTAATGCTGCTGCGATCAAATTGAAGACGAAGCTTATGATCCATCTCATAAACCCCACCTGGATAGGTCGTGCTCACATGCACCTGTGCATTCAGAATAGCGTCCAAATCGGCCACCTTGAATTTCACAACACGTGTATTCGCATTCTTATCCTCACTAACGATATCTGCATCTGTCAACGTCCCGTTTTGTTCTGTTTTGAACTCTGTCACGGTGGTGCTGTCTTTAATCGTAAAGGAGGCTTCATACTTGCCCTTCGATACCGTCAGCGTAGCCGGAGACAATAAATATTGCGCCATGGCCGATTTTTGATCTTTGGTTGCATGCAACGCATCGAAATTGATTGAATACGTTCCATCAGCTAAATTCTTTCCAGGCGTGCCTGGTGTACCTGGCGTCCCAGGATCAACCGGGGTTGGAGCATTCGTAATGCTGTTTTTGTCAAATTGAAGTCGAAGCTTATGATCCATCTCATAAACCCCACCTGGGTAGGTCGTGCTTACATGGACCTGTGCATTCAAAATCGCGTCCAAATCGGCTACTTTGAATTTAACAACACGTGTATTGGCTGTCTTGTCCTCGCTTACAATATTTGCATCCGTTAATGTCCCGTTTTGTTCTGTCTTGAACTCTGTTACGGTAGTGCTGTCTTTAATGGTAAAGGAAACCTCTTTTTGTCCTTTTGCTACCGTTAAAGTCGCTGGAGATAACAGATATTGCGCCATTGCGGATGGCTGATCTTTGGTTGCATGCAGGGTATTAAAGTTAATAGCATACGTTCCATCTGCCAAGCTAGGTGATGTAGGTGCAGAAGCCAATTGAAGATCTACATTATAGGTATGCACGTAGCCCAGTTCAGGCCAGTTGATACTTACCCATGCGCTTAACTTAGCAGGTATTTCTTTAACCTCGAATTCGATAACTCGTGTATTCGCAGTTTTGTCTTCACTTACTGTAGCAACATTAGTTAATACTCCGTTTTGTTCTACCTTAAAACCATCAATTTGTTTACTGTTTTTCAAGGTGAAACGAAGATACTTCTTGCCATTACGTTCAATCAAGGTGCCTGGTTTCCCCGTATACCCATCCATCATAGAAACTTCATTCGTTCCATCCTTCAAAAGAGTGAAGTCCAGATTGGATGTCGTTTCTGGAGAGCTTCCATTTTCTGTGATACTATTTTTATCGAACTGAAGACGAAGTTTATGGTCCATCTCATAAACCCCACCTGGATAAGTCGTGCTCACATGGACCTGTGCATTCAAAATTGCGTCCAAATCAGCAACCTTGAATTTCACAACACGCGTGTTGGCTGTCTTGTCCTCGCTTACAATGTCTGCATCCGTTAATGTCCCGTTTTGTTCTGTCTTGAACTCTGTTACGGTAGTGCTGTCTTTAATGGTGAAGGAAACTTCCTTTTGTCCTTTTGCTACCGTTAAAGTCGCTGGAGACAACAGATATTGGGCCATGGTTGATGGCTGATCTTTGGTTGCATGCAAGGTATTAAAGTTAATAGCATACGTTCCATCCGCCAAAGTTGTTGGTACAGGTACAGAAGCCAACTGCAGATCTACATTATAAGTATGCACGTAGCCCAACTCAGGCCAGTTGATGCTCACCCATGCATTCAGCTTGGCTGGTAGTTCTTTTACTTCAAACTCGATAACTCGTGTATTCGCATTCTGGTCTTCACTTACAATAGAGGTGTCAGTTAACACTCCATTTTGCTCTACCTTAAAGCCATCAATTTGCTTACTATTCTTTAACGTAAACTGGGCATATTGTTTGCCTCCACGCTCAATTAGCGAGCCTGGCTTCTCCGTATACCCATCCATCATGGACTTTTCCTCTGTTCCATCTTTCAAGAGGGTAAAGTCCAAATCAGTTAATTTTTCTCCTGTGCCAGGAGGCGTTACCGGCGGTGTCACTGGTGGAACCGTTGGATTCTCGGTTGAGTTTTTAAGTCTCAAACTGGAAGGATCAAACTCAATCCATTCCTTCACTGAACGGTCCGGATCGGTATCTACATACCATGGAGAACTGCTGTTAAATCCAAACTCCGTATTTACATTTTGATGAAAATCATAAACATCGAAGCTTACCGTTCCCGAAGCTTTTCCGGAATCTACTTCTATTTTGGCGGGAACCGTTTCCCCGTTTTGTTCAACTAGAAATTTCGAAAGCCCTTGAGCCTCTGCAAATTTAAATGAAAAATGGTATTTTCCATCTTTAATAATCAAATCTCCAGGGTAGGTATAATTTGTTTTAAAACTCGAATCCTTGGTGCTTCCACTGACTGTCTTGCGCAAAGGCTTATAATCAATCAGGTATTCTCCATCTGCATAAGTCGCTTCAGTTGTTGTTATAGCATTCGTAGGCTCAACATATGGACCGGGCAGTTCTACCGGATACTCATAAGTAGCATACGTAGCACTAGTCACTGTAGTGCTTGAGTCGGGCAAATTCGACGAAGTGGATTCATCCTCGGGTGTTGCTCCTGCGTATGGTGAAAATAAAGAAAACAACATTAGAATAGCAGCGAATGTCGTAATATATTTGTTCAATCGGCTTTTCAAGGTGATGTATCCCCCTACTTAAAATATACTCATTTGGAGCTTTGGAACTAAGCTCCAAATGAGCATTCAGTTCAAAATCATTATCTCAAAAAGAAACCCTTAGATATCACTGTCGTCGAATTGGAATTGAACAACATAGTCGTGATCGTAAGGAATGCCGCCAGTGTATTCTTTTGGTACACTTACATGCAACTTAACGTTTAATTTTTGAGCAAAATTACTTACAGGAAACTCTACTATTCTTGTATCACCTGATGTACTTACCACAGTCGCATTCACATACTGGCCGTTTTGTTGCGTTTTGAATTCAGTAACCCAAGCACTTTTAGTAATAGCTACTCGCACTTTGTATTGACCATTCGTAACAATCAGTGTGGCTGGTTTTTTTACATAACCATTGGTATCCATGTAAGAAGGCTCAGTGGTTCCATCTTTATAAACGGTATAAGGCAATTGATACGTTCCATTAGGCAAAGCCGCGTTCGCTTGATTAGCTGAGAATGGGGCTAGTACCACAAAAACAAGCGCAGCCATCAATACAGTGAGCATTACTTTTTTTAGAGACAATTTCTCCATACGATTCATAATCATGTTCATGTTTTAATCTCCTTTTACGTTTTATTTTGGATTAGATTTCGTCGAATTGCAGTTGTACATCGTACTTGCCTGTGTAGCCAATCACTGAGATGGTAATTTCAGCGTAAGCATTTACTTTGGCATTCAGGTCAGCCACTTCGAATTCCACGACACGAGTGTTGTTTGCCGTATTTGTGCTTACTACAGTCGCATCTTGCAATACGCCATTTTGCTCTACTTTGAACGCCGTAATCAGATTGCTGCTTTTCACAGTCAGACGAACAACATTTTTGCCATTAGCTACCGTAACCTGAGCAGGCTTCGTCAGATAGCTGTCCAATCGAGAAGTTTCATTGGTTTGATCCTTCAGAACGGTATAATCTACGTTATACGTGCCGTCGGCTGCTGATGCTTTAGCAGAAAGTGGAGCCATCAGTGCAAAAACAAGTGCTGTCATGATCAGTGCTACGAATGCCTTCTTGAAAGAAAATTGCTCAAAGCGATTCATTACCATATTCATATCTACACACACTCCTCAATTTTTTATGCTTGAATTTATGTTGATTTTATGAACGATAAAGATGGCTTCAATTTACTTTTTGGAAGATTTGGCTGATTTCGCTGACTGGACGGCTGCAACTTTTTTGATGCTTTTGGAATCAAAAGCGAAGCGGATCGTATAGTCATGATCGTAATTGTAAGCAGGGACAGTAACATGGATTTTAGAGATCAACGGGCTGTTGACACTCACAATGGGAAATTGCACGGTGCGAGTATCGGCTTTGGCATCCTTTTGGATGACCTTGGTATCGATGATTTTACCTTTGTAATCCACTTTAAACCCGGTTGTCCATTCGCTATGATTCAGCTTAATTTGCATGGTCATTTGACCCTTCTTTACATACAACTTAGCTGGTTTTTCAAAATAATCATTAGCCATGGATACCGAATCATTTTCTGCCTTGAGAATATTGTATTTGAGCGTGTATGTACCATCCGCCAATTTCGGAGAAGCCGCAGCGGCTCCTACAGATGACGAAGTTGGCCAAAAGCTCAGCACACTCACCAGCAGAAACACAGCAATAATTGCAGAATACCCCTTCTTCATTTTGACAGCAGTCCCTCCCCACGAGAATATAACTAATTGATTATCATTCTCAATTGATAATTTAAAAAAAATAGCTCTTTTCGAGCTTGTCTCCCCACCTCTCTATTCCATAATTTCGCAAAATCAAGTAAACCCATCACCAATATATCTTACACTTTTCGAAAATGTCAATATGTATTTGTGTGTACGTAATCCCTTGATATATGCTATTTTTTAATAAAAATTTGTAGTTCCTTCTTCTATAATTCGAATGACTCTCTTTTGTTTTTAGTTCAAAATTTATTTAAAAAATTGCTTTTTTCAATTGACAATACTCAGTGATATTCATTATCATTCTCTTATACATAAATGAAAATGATTATCATTATTGTTTAACTTGAAAATTGCAGGAGGAATAACATGAAATCTTATGTGTTGTGGTCGTCCGCAGCGCTTTTATTGGCAGTTACCGGATGTAGTAATGGTACCTCCGCAGATCAGAAACCAGCCAGCGCTTCCGTATCTACCGCTTCAAGCACAACAAGCGGCGCGACGATTCAAGTTACTGACTTTTCAAAACGGACGTTGGCGTTTCAAAAGATCCCTCAACATATCGTTGCGCTCAGCAATGGCGATCTGGATATTATTTACGCATTAGGCGGGACAGCCGTGGGCAGACCCAACTCCAATGGACCTTCCGTCGTACCTGCTGCTGAAAACGTTCAGCAAATAGGCTCCACCCATGAAGTGGATCTAGAGAAAATCACGATGCTCAAACCGGATGTCGTGCTAGGCAATTATCCTATGAATGAAAAAGACATTCCAGCTATTGAAGGAGTCGGTTCACAACTACTGCTGACTGGGGCCAATTCAGTTCAGGATATCCAGTCACAAATTACGCTGTTCGGACAATTACTGCAAAAGCAGGCCGGGGCCGTAAAGCTGAACCAACAAATTGACCAACAGGTAGTCAAGCTGCAAAAAGAAACAGCCTCTACCTCCAAACCGAAGGTGTTGCTGGTTTACGGAGCCCCGGCCACGTACATGGCGGCGCTGCCGAATTCTCTAGGCGGAAATATTTTGGAAGTTGCAGGTGGCTCCAATATCGCCGCTGATTTTCCGGGCCTGCAAAATTTCCCGCAATATGCGCAGTTGAACACAGAACGCATCGTACAAGCTGACCCTGATTACATTTTCATCATGACCCATGGTAATACGGAAGAGGTTAAAGCCGCATTTATAAAGGAAATGCAGGAAAATGCAGCTTGGAACGGAATCAGGGCAGTCCAAAACAATCAGGTCGAAGTTTTACCTTCAGATTTGTTCGGGACGAATCCGGGGACACGGATCACTAAAGCGCTGGATTTGATGCACCAAAAGCTGTATCCGGCGAAATAGGCGATGACGATGAACAAACTACAGCGCACCAGAAGACGCACCATCGCCTGGATTACCCTTCCGATCTTACTGCTAGCTGTCTCTGTGTACGGTCTGGCCTACGGTTCGGTGTCGATTCCACTTCAAGAAATCAATCAGGTTTTGCTACATAATGATGAATCCACATATCGCACGATCCTAATGGATCTCCGACTACCCAGAGTGTTGGTGGGTTTACTGGTAGGCGCTTGTCTCGCAGCTTCAGGAGCACTTCTTCAAGGCGTCATGAAAAATCCATTGGCTGACCCAGGCATTATTGGTGTATCGGCTGGAGGTGGGCTTGCAGCCGTCATTACGATGGTGATGCTTCCACAGCTTAGTTACCTTCTTCCGGTAACCGCCTTTTTGGGAGCCTTTCTGAGTGCGATCGTCATTTACCTGCTGGCTTGGGACCGAGGGGCTTCCCCTGTCAAAATTGTACTGGCTGGTGTTGCAATCAACGCGTTGCTGGGCGCGCTCACCAACGGAGTAATGGTCATGTACAGCGACCGCGTACAGGCTGTACTTCCTTGGCTATCCGGCGGGTTAAATGGACGAAGCTGGCATCATCTGGAGTTCATGGCTCCTTACGCTATCATTGGCTTAATCGCCTCTTTGTTTGCCATTAAGCCTGCGAATTTGTTGCTATTGGGTGATGATTCAGCACAGCTGCTGGGCCAGCGGGTAGAGCTTCAACGGATGCTCATTATCTTGCTCTCTGCCCTGCTCGCCGGCACGGCGGTCAGTGTAGCCGGGCTGATCGGGTTCGTAGGACTGGTCGTTCCCCATGTTATAAGGCTGCTCATCGGGGAAGATTATCGTTTCCTCCTCCCCCTTTCCATTGTGGGCGGTGGGACACTGGTTGTCCTAGCCGATACAGTGGCACGCTCTTGGTTTGATCCGATTGAGCTGCCTGTCGGTATTTTGCTGGCCGTCATTGGGGCACCGTTCTTCTTAATCCTGCTCAAGAAACGGGGGAATTTCGGATGACAGCCATTCAGGGTAAGCATCTTTCCTTACAACGCGGGTATTTCCAGCTGGACGATGTGAACATTACCTTGCCCGCCGGACAACTCACTGCCATTGTCGGTCCCAACGGCTCAGGCAAGTCTACGCTTTTGCGGATTTTGACCCGGCTGCTCAAGCAGGATCAGGGCAAGGTTTCCGTACTGGGCAGGCCCGTAGAGGAATATAAACGGCGTGATTTTGCCCAGACGATTACCATGCTGCCGCAAATGAAGGACATGCTGCCGTTATTAACAGTCCGTGAGCTGGTCGCTTACGGAAGATCCCCTCATACCAAGGGTTTGAGGACAAGTCCTACCAGGCAAGACCAGCATATTATCGACCATGTCATGGGAATCACAGGCATCAAGCCCTATGCAGATCGGATGTTCCATACTCTATCGGGAGGTGAACAACAAAAAGCGCGAATTGCAATGGCCTTGGCCCAACAAACGGGTATTCTTTTACTCGATGAACCAACCACTTTTCTGGATATCGCCCATCAATTTGAAGTTATGGATATGCTGCGGCGTATCAATCACGAGTCCGGCTTGACGATTGTTATGGTACTGCATGATTTGCAGCAAGCTGCGGCCTATTGTCATCATATGATTGCGCTTAAAAAGGGACGAATCGCCGTCGCTGGCGAACCCCGTCAGATTTTGACGTCTGCTTTTCTTCGCGACATTTATGAAATGAACGCTACCATCAAATTTGAGGATGGCTATCCGGTTATTATACCGACCATACCACATCATTCAGGAGGAATTTAATATGGTTATCGTTACAAATACATCTAAAATTACACCGGGCAATGCCCACCTGCTCATCGAAAGATTTAACAAAGAAGGACAGGTTGAAAAAATGGAAGGCTTCCTCGGTCTGGAAGTGCTGCTGACGGAAAACACGAAGGATTATGAGGAAGTAACGATTAGCACACGCTGGCAGGAAAAAGAGAACTTCCAAGGCTGGACGAAAAGTGAAGCGTTCCGCGAATCCCACAACCACCGTCAAATTCCAGACTATATTATTGAAAACAAAATTACATTTTATGAGGTTAAAATCGTTCGTCATCCCATCTCGAACAATGATTCCTCTTTGGCGAGTGATATCGAAGCCGTTTAATTCTGGACGGTAGCCTAAAACTAGAAAAAGCGGCTCGGCAGGCAAATTCATTGTCCACCGAGTCGCTTATTTTATATACGTTACTGAACCCTTCAGATTCTAGTTGAGCAACGGCGCCCAATTTTCAGCGTCTCTCCGTGCCCCAGTACATGGATGCGTTCCTTTGCAATCCCCAAGCGCTCTCGCTCCACTTCAAGACGATCCAGCGCCTCTCTCGGCGTATCGTCCGCCAGCTTAAAGGCTCCATAGTGCATCGGGATCATCTGATCTGCGCCGCAATCCACAAAGCCCTGCAACGCCTCCTCCGGTGTCACATGCTGTGAGGTCATGAACCATTCCGGTTCATACGCACCAATCGGCATAAAGGTCAGATCAATAGCAAAGCGCTCGCCAATCTCCTTAAACCCACGGAAATATCCCGTGTCTCCCACAAAATACAACGTAGGTGCCTCCGCTGAATCTGATTCTGCGTGAGCATCTGAGCCTGCAACAGACGTGGCAGAACCGATCACCTGCTGCTCACTTTGCAAAACGTATCCACCCCAATGTGAAGTATTGGTATCAAACGGCGTACGCCGTGTCCAGTGCTGTGCCGGAACAAATGTAATCCGCACTCCACCTACCGTAAAATGCTCCCACCATTGCAGCTCATGGCAGTTGCGAAAGCCTCTGCGGATCATTTTCGACTTTAACCCCGAGGGGACGAGCATCAATGTATCTGCACGATATAACTTCCGCAACGATGCCAAATGTAAATGATCATAATGCGAATGTGACAGCAGAATGATATCCAGCGGTGGCACATCCTGAATGCGAATGCCGGGCGGAGCCAATCTTTTATCAAAAGCCATACGCTCTGCCCACACCGGATCGGTGACCATATTCAGCCCAAGGTACTGAATGAAAAAGGTGGAATGGCCCACCCAGGTCGCCGTCGCCATTTCCCGATTACTATGCAGAAACTCCAGCTCCGGGAGATGGTTGGGCACAACGAACGTGTAATCCTTTATTTTGCTGCGTCGCTCCTGCCGCCATTGTCTGAATTGCTTGATGGTTTTATCGGTATTTACATGATCCATATTGTTAAAACGCACTTTAGGCATGATGCAGCCCCTCCCTGACAGACCCGTTCTCCAAAAAACACAACGGTTCAATTTAACTATATATTGTCACTCAAATGTGATCATGAAATGATGCAACATCCTGAACTATGTAAAGTATAATTCAATCACATCTGTAAAGGAAATTCTGCGATAATACAGCAAAAACAGACCTCCCGGATCTATCAGAAGGCCTGCTCCACATGTTATTGTCAGTCCTGTGGATTTTTAAAGCGTGCCGAATAAATAAACAAAAACACAATCGCCACCACGATAATGATCGGCGACTCATACATGATCGTAAAATGCTCGAAAGCAACCACTCTAACTCACCCCTTCTTTCCCGCTTGTCCTCGTACATACTTTGCATCGAACAGAAACAATCTCAATATCAGGATCAGCGAAGGAATCAGCACCAGCAGACCCGCAACAAACGCCGTAATCAATGCATACGCCATCGTAGAGTTCGTAAAGCTGTTATATACATTAATGTAGGGATACAGAACATACGGAAGATGTGAGCGGCCATAGCCATACCAGGCAAATGCAAATTGCAGCATCACCAGGATGAAGGAGATACCCAAATGCCGCCGCTGCCAGACCAGATACACTGCTCCCACAAAGCATATGAAGGATGCGACAAACATCCAGGCCATACTAAGCATATTGGCAAAATGGTCTGGATTTTGTTTGTTAATCTGGAAAAATGCGAACAAACTCGCCAAAATCGTAGGAGCACTCCAGAGTAACGCGTACCCTCGTACGATTTCAAAAGCTATCTTGTCCCCTGCCCTTTTGGCATAAAAGGACAAAAACATCGCCGATATATACAATACACTCACCAGCGCCAGAATAATAACTGCCCACGTGTAAGGGTTGCTTAATAGCTGGCCCCATTGCAGATGAACACCTGTGCTGTTCTCTACAATAATGCCACCTTCTGAAATAGCGAGGACCGTCGACAGTGCTGCGGGAATCAGCAGCCCAGTCGCACCGTACAATGCCATGTAGACGATATTATTTTTACCCGAATGCCCATAGGTATTGTAAGCATAATATACTCCCCGGATCGCGAGCAGCACAATCGCAATACTGCCGGGAACGAGTAACGCCGTACCATAGTAATAAGCCGCATCCGGGAAGAACCCGTTTAATCCCACCACAAAAAAGATGAGAAATACGTTCGTTACCTCCCATACCGGAGACAGATATCGTTGAATGATATTGTGGATTTTATTCTGGTGGCCTGTCAGCACGCTGTAAAAGCTGAAAAAGCCTGCACCAAAATCAATGGACGCCACAAGCAAATATCCAAACAGGAAGGTCCACAATATAGCGATACCTACAATTTCATAGCTCACTTGCCTTCAGCCCCTTCCAGGCCCAGCTGTCTTATCTCTTCCACGGCATCCTTATTACGGAATAGCTTGCTGAGTACCTTGATGGCCGAGAAGCACAGCACCAGATACAAAATAACAAACAACACCAGCATCCACCCAACACTTGTAGAAGTGGTTGCTGCTTCGGACACCTTCATATATCCGCGTAAAATCCACGGCTGTCTGCCGACCTCTGCAAACATCCAGCCCAGCTCAATAGCTACCATCGCCATCGGTCCGACCAGAATGAGCGCTAGCAGCAGCCATTTGGGGTAGGGTTTGCGACCTGGCAAACGCTTACGGATCAGATACAGCAGTGGGATGACGAGAATCAGCACTCCAGTGGTGATCTTGAGGTCAAACATATAATGAATAGACAGCGGCGGACGCTCCTCCACCGGATAGTCATTTAACCCCTTAACCTCCGTACTAGGCAAATTACCTGCCAGGATACTAAGTGCATAAGGCACTTTCAGGGCATATTTGATTTCACCGTTTTCGTCCATAAAGCCGCCATATACAAAGGGGGCGTGCGTCATCGTATCAAAATGCCATTCGGCGGCAGCCAGCTTCTCCGGCTGATATTTGGCCAGAAATTTGCCGGATGCGTCTCCAATCAGCACTGTGCTGATGGCAAATACAATGGTACAGGTGGCCGTCAGCTTCAGCGCCTTTTTAAAATAAGGGTGATTACGCCCCCGCAGCATGCTGTAAGCAGCCAACCCCATCAGCACCCCTGCGCTCAATGTATACGAGGAAGCCAGTACATGGGACACTTTGGTCGGCGTGGCCGGGTTTAGCATAGCCTCGATGGGATGAATATTGGTCATGACTCCATTTTTGAGTGTAAAGCCTTGAGGTTGGTTCATGAACGAGTTCACAGTCGTAATAAAAACCGCTGAGGCAGACGAGGCAATCGCTACCGGGATGAGCAGCATCAAGTGAAAATATTTACTTTTAAACCGATCCCAGGTATACAAATAGATGCCTAGGAATATTGCTTCGATAAAGAAAGCAAACGTCTCTAAAAACAGGGGTAGCGCAATCGCTTGTCCAGCCACCCGCATAAAGGTAGGCCACAGCAAACTGAGCTGTAGACCAATGGAGGTGCCTGTCACGACGCCCACGGCGACAGTAATGACAAACCCCCGAGCCCACCGCCGTGCCAGCAGTGTATAATGCGGATCACCAGTTCGCAGCCCGCGCCATTCTGCAAGTGCAATCATTAAGGGTACGCCAACGCCGATGGATGCAAATACGATATGAACAAACAGGGTAATTCCGGTCAGCATCCGGCTTAGCAATACAGGGTCCAGTGAAGACAAATGGGTTTCACTCCTTCATTTCACATTTTTAATAGGGAAAACTTCGAATTCACTCTTGATTACCAACTAGGGAGTCAAGCGAGCTATGCTTTTAATTACGGCATATAGCATAATGGCCGCAATTACTATACATACAATAATGAGCGTTCTTTCCTGCTTGCGGAACATAGGAACGCCTCCTTCACTTATCTTTTGGCGCATTTTGGTAACCTATTTACAGTTTGGTTCATTCAGCTGATTTTTAACCCTGCTTCTGTATTGAATGTAGCAGTATTTCTTTCTAGATATTGTTTTATTCATGACAATACGTTATATTGATATATAGTTAGATAACCTAATTATATGAAAAGAGTGAACTTATGCCGCCAAAACAAAGTAAGCGGGACTTCATCCAGCAATCTCTTCCTCGTCTGGGCCCAGAACCTTATCTAGAGTTAATGGATCAAACTGCCCTTGCAGAAACAGACCGGCGACTTGCCCGTATTGGTCTCTTCTTGCTATGGACAGGTGATAATGTGCTCGACGCGGTAGATTTGGATCTAGCTGCTTACGGCCTGACAGAGAGTAAGCTAGATTTATTGTTGCTATTGAGATTGCACCAATCCCAGTCTCAGATGAGCCCCTCTATGATTGCTGACCGTCTAGGCATCCGACGTGCATCTGTAACATCCCTCCTGGATTGGACAGAGCAACGAGGCTGGATTATCAGAGAACATAGTTCTACAGATCGGCGCAAAATTCATGTACGCATTACAGAAGCGGGTTCTCACCTTGTACAGCAAGTGCTCCCTGTATTTTGGTCTTCCTGTGCTTCCCTAGCGAGTATTTTGGAGCCCGAGGAGCAGATCGTTTTTTCACGGATTATAGAAAAAATCCATCATCATATGGAAGACAAACTGGGGGTGGGCAGGTAATTTTTTTTGAACATATAATTAGGTTATCTAATATATTTAATTGTTTGTATTTCAAATTACTTATTTGATGATGAAGGAGTGTTCTATTGATGAGTAAACTACGAACAAAAGATACCCTTATCCAGAAGGAAAATGTTGCTCTCCCTTATGCATGGATGACTGTAATCCTATGCTGGTCAGCGGTTGTCGTCATGTCCAGCCTGTATGTGACGATCCCTTTGGTCCCTCTCTTTGCTAAAGTATTTGGAAAAACGCTAGCTGAAGCAGCTCTGCCGGGAAGTATCTTTTCCTTAGGCTTTGCAGCGGGATGTCTTATTTATGGAGGATTGTCTGATCGCTTTGGACGCAAGCAGATTATCGTCGCTGGATTGCTCGCATTGACGATCCTTTCGTTATCCCTCAGCTTAACCAGTCAGTATTCTGTATTAGTTGCACTGCGCTTGCTTCAGGGCTTGGCGGCAGCCACCTTTTCCCCCGTTGCTCTCGCATACGCCGTAGACATGTTTCCAACCGAAAAACGGGTAACGGCCATCGGCTTTATCAGCACCGGTTTTCTAGTGGCAGGTATTGCCGGACAGGTATTTAGTATTATCATCAGCGAACAAATCGGATGGAATATGGTATTTCGGATGCTAGGTGTTTTGTACGCAATCACCTTCCTGATCGTTCTTTTTTTCCTGCCTAAAGCTCCCTCCCCGCAACGAGGGGTTCGTATTTTGGCAGCCTTCGGTCAGTTGGGGACCGTTCTGCGTTCGTATCCTTTATGGTTAAGCTACACGATTGCTTTTGTTCTTCTGATGTCATTTGTGAGCATGTATACGGTTTTGGGAAGCTACCTTGGCAGTCCCGAATTTGGCCTGAATAGTAGACAGATGCTATATGTCAGGTCGGCTGGCATCATCGGCATGCTTCTCTCACCCTTCGCCGGAAAATTGGCCCTGAAATTCGATGTACACCTTGTATTACGTACAGCTCTTCTTCTTTCCATCCTTAGCTTGGCGCTGATGGGAATGACACATTCTCTAATAGCTATCGTGGTATTAAGTGTATGTTTTGTCAGCGGCATTGCCCTGAGTGTCCCTTCACTCATTACAATAGTTGGTCAGCTCGGCGGGGCAGCAAGGGCCATAGCGGTCTCACTATATACCTTCATCCTGTTTGCCGGTACGAGTATAGCTCCTATGCTTTCCATTCGTTTGATGGGGAATGGCGGCAATCAGATGACTACATTTATGCTGCTGGCGGCTGTTCTGTCTGTGGGACTTATCGCCTCCCTGCTCATTCGCCGCCGTCAAAACGATCCACTGAAGCGGGATGCATAATACAACATCAGACTAAAACCGAACTTAAAAGTTACCTATAGCGCCACTGCGCAATCGGATGGTACTTCCCATCGCCACCGCCCCCGGATTTCTAGAATAAAACCTATGAAATACTCCTATTTAACAGGTATACTCATCTAAATCATGTGATATATGTCATTGTGTTTTCTCTATAAACGAAAACTCTCTCTTTGGAGACCTACGCAGAATGAGGTACAATACAGATAAGCTATATATGATATATGGAGAACTTTTGAACAGGAGGCTGTACCGAGCTATGAAGATAACATCTATCGAGCCAACTCCCAGTCCGAACACCATGATGCTGCATCTGGATGAGCGGCTGGAAGCGGGTATCCGCAGAACATATACACGGGACAATGAGCGTTCGGCTCCCCCATTTATCCGGCGTATGCTGGCCATTGAAGGGGTCAAAAGCGTGTTTCACACGACTGATTTTGTAGCCCTTGACCGTAAAGGAAATGCCGATTGGTCTACTATTCTGGGTCAGGTCCGGGATCAGCTAGGCGAGGAAGGTGCTGACGCTAATTGGGATTTACCAGAGGAAACCTCTGGGGAAGCGTTTGGCGAAGCACAGGTTTTTGTACAATTTTTTCGCGGCCTTCCCATGCAAATTCGAGTTAAAGCGGGTCAGCAGGAGGAACGAATTTCCTTGTCCGACCGTTTCGTGCAAGCCGTTACCCGTGTAGCAAGTGCAACGCTGATCAAGGAACGTAAGCTGAGTGATTACGGCGTCCGCTACGGTGAACTGCCGGATATTGCCCGCGAGGTTGAGCAGGAATTGGAGGCAGCCTTTCCGCAGGATCGGCTGGAACAAATTATCCAGCAGGCGATTGCCCACGGCGCGGACAACAGCGAATTCGTGGAGGAACGCCGCGAGTGGAGCGATGCCGAGCTAAAGCAGGCCCTGCAACACGAGGACTGGCGCACACGCTACGCTGCGCTGGATCGGCTGGAGCCGACGCCCGAGCATTTGCCGCTGATCCGGCAAGCGCTGCATGACGACAAAATGCAGCTGCGGCGGCTGGGAGTCGTCTATCTGGGCGATATTCGTACACCGGAGGCGATGGAACTGCTGTTCGAGGCGCTGCGCGATCCTTCAGCGGCAGTACGCCGCACTGCTGGCGACACGTTGTCGGACATTGGCGATCCCGTCGCTACCAGTGCTATGATCGGAGCCCTATCGGACAGCAGCAAGCTGGTTCGCTGGCGTGCAGCCCGTTTTCTATACGAGGTTGGGACCGAGGATGCGCGTGATGCGCTGGAGAAGGCCGTCGAAGACCCCGAATTCGAGGTCAGTCTACAAGCTAAAATGGCGCTGGAGCGCATCGAATCAGGCGAGCAAGCCGCAGGTACGGTTTGGCAGCAGATGGCCAAGCGGAACTCCTGATTTAAGAATCGATAAGTGGATTTTCAAAAAATTGTCGATTGTCAGAAGGTGTACAGGTACGATATACTGTAGTTCGCTATACAATATAATATCATGTCATACACCTCATCAACCTGTTTTATGATGAGGTAGAGGTCGCGGATGTAATCAGTACACTGGAGGAGACGCCAAGAGCCGTCTGAGATTCCAGTAGAAAGGTACACCCGCCGAAGTATGCGGAGCTGACTCTTTGTAAATACTCCGTATGCTGGGGCTGCTAACCGAAAGGAGCAGAACTGTCACGCGATGTCCTAACACAGACACGTGTGTTGAGCTATCTTGTTATAGAAGAAGGTATGGTGCGGAATGCATAGACAAGACCGCAGGCGTATTCCCTGCGGTCTTTTGATTTATATACTCCCCCTCCTTCTGGCTCTTGCCCTGACATGAAATACAATTTCATGAAGGAGTGTTTGAACGTGCAACACAAAGCAACATCTGACGCAACCTTGCGTAAAAGTCTCAAAGCCCGCCATATGACGATGATCGCCCTCGGCGGCTCGATCGGAACAGGGCTATTCCTCGCCAGTGGAGGCGCGGTCGCCGAAGCTGGACCTGGCGGTGCCCTGCTGGCTTATGCAGCAGTTGGCCTTATGGTCTACTTCTTAATGACCAGCCTCGGTGAGTTGGCTACGTTTATGCCTGAATCCGGCTCTTTTAATACCTATGCAGGTCGCTTCGTCGATCCGGCTTTTGGTTTCGCCATGGGCTGGAACTTCTGGTACAACTGGGCAGTAACGATTGCTGCCGAATTGGCAGCAGCGACCGTGCTCATCAAATACTGGTTCCCAGAAAGTCACTCTGCTTGGTGGAGTCTGTTATTCTTGGCCATAATCTTCTTGCTGAACGCGTTGACGGTCAAAGGCTACGGTGAGTCCGAATACTGGTTCGCGATGATTAAAATTGTGACTGTAATCATCTTTTTGGCCGTAGGGGTGCTGATGATTTTCGGCATCATGGGTGGTCCTGCGGTGGGATTTGCCAACTTCACGGTAGGAGATGCCCCGTTCCATGGTGGATTCTTCGCTGTATTGGGCGTATTTATGGCTGCGGGCTTTTCCTTTCAGGGAACCGAGCTAATTGGGGTAGCCGCTGGCGAAAGCGAAAATCCGCGTGACAATGTGCCACGTGCCATCCGTCAAATCTTCTGGCGCATCTTGTTCTTTTATATTCTCGCGATTCTCGTTATTGGTTTGATCATTCCGTATACGAATCCGAATCTGTTGCGAGGAGATATCAGTGATATCGGAGTCAGTCCGTTCACGCTCGTATTTGAAAAAGCGGGGCTTGCCATTGCTGCCTCAGTCATGAACGCCGTTATTTTGACTTCCGTATTGTCGGCAGGCAACTCGGGTATGTATGCAGCGACTCGGGTACTGTACGCTTTGGCGCGGGAAGGTAAAGCCCCCCGTTTCCTTGGGCGTATCAATCGACGCGGCATTCCTATGAATGCACTTCTGATTACGACTGCTGTTGGTATGCTGGCTTTTCTCGCCTCCCTGTATGGAGACGGTGTAGTCTATAACTGGC
Source organism: Paenibacillus sp. P2(2022) (assembly GCF_029522175.1). Classification (NCBI taxonomy): domain Bacteria; kingdom Bacillati; phylum Bacillota; class Bacilli; order Caryophanales; family Paenibacillaceae; genus Paenibacillus; species Paenibacillus sp. P2(2022). The sequence continues at coordinate 61,550 of NZ_JAKWFI010000006.1, forward strand.
TGCTCAATGCCTCGGGAATGTGCGGATTCATTACGTGGGTTGGGATTGCAGTCAGCCACTATCGTTTCCGCCGTGCCTTTACTGCACAGGGTCACAGTCTGAGTGAACTTCCCTACAAAGCCCGCTGGTTCCCGTTTGGACCGTTGTTCGCCTTTGCTCTATGTATCATTGTCATTATTGGGCAAGGGACGGATGCTTTCACCGGACAGGAGATTGACTGGAAAACGATGATCGCTACGTATATGAGTGTGCCGCTGTTCCTTCTGCTGTGGCTTGGCTACAAATGGATTAAACGTACTAAAATCGTTCCATTAAAAGAATGTGATTTGAGTTCAAATCCGCCTTCGGATAAATAATAGAATACCGTGTGTGATAAAAAGCCCGTCTCCACATATCAGGGAAACACTCTGATACACCTGGTCCCAAGACCGTTATCCTCATGTTCCCCTGTATATGCCCGGAGACGGGCTTTTTCTGTTTATTTGGAAGAAGCAGCTACTTCAGCTGATAAAGACATAGATAAGGCACGACGACTAAAAATACCGTATATGACAGCAATCAGCGTCAAGACTGCTGAAAACAAGTACAAATTAACGATACCCAGATGATCTGCAATCCAGCCCATTAAAAGCAGCGAAATACAAAACGTCAGGCTTGTCAGCGTAGCCTGGGCGGACAGCACCTTAGGCAAATCATGTACCGACACACTCATTTGCATCATCGTGCGGCGGGAGACGACCGACATTTCCGCAGGTAGCCCCATCAACAGCACGATAAGCAGCGTTAGTGGCGGTAATGTGTTCAGTGCATACCAAGCTGTCAGCAGTCCATAGCCTGCCATTCCTGCCAGCATGGCGGGCAGCAGTCTGCGCTGCAACAGCTTGACGCAGGCAAGGACTACGATGCCGCCACCAATCGCCCCTGCAAAATACGCGGCATTGATGTATCCCCACCATGCCTCGCTCTTGTGCAAGACCTGCTGAGCGAAGGCAAGCGTGAACGCGCCTACCCAAACCGATCCCCCCAGCAGGTCAATCATATCCATAAAAATAAGAGCCTTCAGTCTGCGACTGGCTCCGATGAGATTCCAACCTTCTCGCAGTATTTCCTTTTTACGTTTAGGAGGCACCGACGGACTCTCTGATTCCGGACCATACAGCTTATCTTCCAACTGTGCGGGAGGCAAGTCATGGTGCCCTTGTCCCGGCTCGGTTACAGCCTCATAAGCTGAGACATCTCCATTTTGCACCCTTGTTCCAGGCTGAAGCAAATAATGGGCTTTGCCTTCTAGGGGATCTCGAATCAAGCTGGTGAAGATCAGCGCTATCATATACAGACCGCCAGCCACCAGCAATGTTTTTTCCGAGCCCAGCATAGCTACGAGCACCCCACTAAGCCCCCACCCCGCTAATTGCACCGTCTGATCGCTGACCGATACCAGACTGTTTGCCCGCATGAGCCCTTCCCCGGAAGCAAGGCGGGGAATCAGCGCGTTGCGCGCAGGTGTAGTCCAGCCGTCCAGAAAGGACATGGCTGTCACCAACGCAAACACAATCACCCATACGGGCTCCGTGCCCGCTGACCACAAGTGGCCCAGCAGTACAGCGAAGAAGGCCAGTTGTCCGAACTGGGAAACGAATAAAATAAATGGAAGCTGGAACCGGGCCAAAATGAGCGGTGCCAAAAAGCCGCTGATCATCTGTGCACCCATTCGCAGCAACGGAACGAGCACCGAAGAGAAGATCGAGTCTGTTTCATGAAAAACCAGAGACACAAGTGCCATAATGTAAAGAATGTCGGCCGCATTGGACATCGTCTGCGTGCCAAGCAAATAGGTAAAGGAACGCTTGTGCATATAAATTAGAATACTCCTTTGTTAATGTAGCTTTTTACAGCAAAATCATCAGGTCCATTTTAGGGTTACACGAAGATTGCCGGTACTTCCAAGATCCGTAATCTGATAGGAAATGGACTTCAAGCCAAGTTGATATAAGGATTGCAAATCCTCCTTGAGACTTCGTTCCGTCCCCTGATAGCCGAAGGTAAGTGACGTTCCTCCCTTATTTATCACCTTATGAACCTGCTCCTTGATATCGGCGGATGATTTGACCAGCCCCTTGCCGTCTTGCAATGGATATTCCAGGTTATTGTACAGTTTTTGATACACGGTAGCCTTTGACCCTCCAGTAGCTATCAATGCCGATAAGGTTTCCCGATACGATGTATTCGCCTGAGGGTATTGTTTCACCCATGAGTGATCCCGCCGCATTTCTGAATCCGTCAGCAGATAATATGAAGTGCTTACCTCGTTCGCGCGATCGGGGGTCGGGTCATCCCATGTCGTATCCATGTGATACCATCGGCCATCTAATAAAACAAGATTCCATGCATGCAGCTGTCCCCCTGCTCTACCCTCCACAATCCGATTCGTAATCCCTGCTCGTTCGAGCATTTTATAGGCCAACAGCGAATAACCCTGACACACTGTGCTGCCCGTTTTCAGGCCATCGTAGGCTGTGTACTTTTGCTGTGCTTCATCATACTTCAGGCGAACGACGATCCAATCATGAATGGCCTTCACCTTTTCGTGATCCGTCATTCCCTTCGTAATGATATCCCCCAACACAGCTTGAACTGTGCTATCCACATATGCCGTCTGTTCCTTCGTCTCCCGGTAGCTTAAACGAATCGTAACCTGGGCGGAGGTGGTTGTGCCTGTATAGCTGAATGCGTAGCTTTTGATCGTATAATTCACATACGGATCGCTCTCCATCGCCTGTTGGATGGCTGTCTGTAGCTGCTGCTTGAGACCGTTCACTCGCCCTTGATATGTAAAGGTCAGCGTTTCACTCCGCGTAGCCATTGCCTGTAAAAGCTTGTTCTGAAGCTGCTGCGAGGATACGGAGGAAGTCGGCTTGACCGACGACGCATACACATTGCTGCCCCACTCTACAGCCTGCGGCAGCAACACAGCCAGCGCCGCACCTGCAACCAGACATTTTACAAGCCTAACCCCGATTTTTCTGTTCATACAGAGCGTTCCTGCCCTTCTTAGCATAGTTGTAAACAGCTCTATCTTACCATAAAAACAGTTGCCCCAAACGCTCTAGTTTTGTCGGTTGCAGGCGAGTAAGAGTGCATTTAAAGGCAGGTTGTGACACCATGCTCTGCTATATAACAGTTGGGAGCTTAGGCAAACATGTCGTTCGCAGAGAATTTTATCACAGCAATCTAGTACTCCTCATGATATGGTACTGGCATCGGAAGTAAATGATATTGATTCTCATTCTAGATCAGAAAGGCTGAGCACCATGCCAGAATGTATCTCGCTCCTTCGTACGCCATTAGGCCAAACTGTGCGTTTGCAATCTCTTGCCCCTCTTCATCCCTCATTGCGCCGACGCTTAACAGACATGGGCATCAACGAAGGCTCCATCATACGCTTAAAAAAGATCAGTCTATTGGGCGGTCCTATTGTTATTGAATGCAACGGACAGCTGGTCGGTCTCCGTCAAAATCAAGTGAAACAACTGGAGGTTGTTCCGACATGGACATGATCGCTCTTTTTGGCAATCCCAATACAGGTAAAACCTCATTATTCAACAAGCTGACTCGTACGTATGCAGAAGTAGGCAACTGGTCCGGCGTCACCGTGGAAAAGAAAACAGGAATTCTGCGTGACAAGTCTGCCGTATTGGTGGATTTGCCGGGTGCCTATTCTTTACTCCCTCTGTCGCTGGATGAAGGCGTCGCTACTCGTTATTTGCTGGAGGAGCCGCCTGCGGCGCTGATTAACATCGTGGATGCCTCCCAGCTCCAGCGCAATCTTTATCTGACTGTACAGCTATTGGAATACGGTCGTCCGCTTGTACTCGGCTTAAACATGACTGATGTAGCCGATGCCACCGGTCTTCGGGTAAACAAGGAACTGTTGGCTGATCAATTGAACGTTCCCATTATTCCTATGGTGGCACGTACAGGTAGCGGAAGTAAGCAAATGCTTGCTTCCCTTCGAGAGGTCAGACATACATCCAATGCTTTTCAACTGGATTACGGCCCCGCCGTCGAAGCTGCTATTAAGGATATTTGCAACTTGCTGCCGAATACATCTGTGCCTCAGCTCCGTTGGGCCGCATTACAATGCCTGGAAAACAATCCGGTCGTCATGGAATGGATGACGAATGAGACACAGCGTGAACAAGTAACGGCACGCATCCAGCGTTGCGAACAAGAGCTTCTCAGGGAAGGGTATGCCATCCCCCCTGCTCAGCATATTCGTTCTGTACGAACAGCATGGATTGCTGATCTGTGCACCAAGGCAATTGATACATCCAAACTCAGACCTCACAGTCTGACTGATAAGCTGGATGCACTGCTAACTCATCGGTACTTGGGGATACCGATCTTTTTACTGCTGATGTACGCTACTTTCAAGTTTACCTTCGATTGGGCGGGTACAATTCTTTCAGATATGCTAGATGAATTTTTTTCAGGGACACTCAGCAGCTGGATTTCTGAATTACTCGTTCACCTGAACGCGTCCGCTTTTACACAAAGTCTAGTCGTGGACGGCATCGTGGCTGGAGTCGGGGGTGTGCTAGTTTTTCTGCCTCAAATTGCTATTTTATTTCTGATTATCTCGGTGATTGAAGACTCTGGGTATATGGCACGGGTCACGATACTCATGGATCGCTTGATGCAGGCTGTGGGCTTGAACGGGAAAAGCTTCATTCCCTTCATTATTGGATTTGGTTGTAATGTTCCGGCCATTATGGCGGCACGCACCATCGAACAACCAAGAGAACGCCTCATTACAACGTTGCTGGTACCCTTTATGTCATGCTCGGCCCGCTTGCCAGTCTATGCGTTGTTTGCAGGTGTGTTTTTCCCGTCACATGCGGCAAGCATTATCATGCTGATGTATGTGTTAGGGATCACCGTATCGCTTATACTTGCCAAAATTTTTTCCAAAGTATCTATTTTATCAGGTGAGCCTTCCCTCTTCATCGTGGAGCTCCCTCCCTATCGGGTACCGCAGGCTCTTACCTTATTTCGCAGCACATGGGAAAAGGTCAAAGGCTTCGTCCGTAAAGCCGGAACGATTATTCTTGCAGGCTCCGTTGGCATCTGGCTCTTGTCCAATTTCGGTCCGCAGGGCTTCGGGGTAGAAATGGATGATAGCCTGCTCGCTACAATTGGAGGATGGTTTGCACCTCTATTGGCCCCTCTTGGTTTTGGTACCTGGCAAGCAGGCGCGTCCCTGCTCACAGGTTTTATGGCCAAGGAGGTAGTCGTATCGACTATGAATATCATTTACCACGTTCCCGATATGCAGGGATTGGAACTGCAAGTCAGTCATGCTTTTACACCGCTTGCCTCATTTAGCTTTATGGTGTTCATTCTGTTGTATGTGCCGTGTCTGGCCACGGTAGCGGTTATTCGCAAAGAGACACTCTCTTGGCGCTGGACTGCATTTTCTGTGGTCTATCCTTTGACCGTTGCATATATCATCGCCGTCTTGATCTATCAGTGTGGCAGATTATTAGGTTGGGGTTAATTCAGACCCTACAGTATATAGAAGGAAGTGGATTCCATGATCAATGTAATTATTTTATTGGCGATCCTCGGTTATAGTGCGTGGGTGTTGGTACGATTTTTGCGAAAAAGCCGCCAAGGCGCCTGTGCCGGCTGTTCATCAAGCAAGTCATGTCCGGGCTGTGCCGTGAGCTCAGTGAATGAAGATCATGCGAAAATGAAGAAAAGTATTTAATTCATAACATCATTACATGTAAAAAGCGGCTTCGGGGATTTCTACACCCGAAGCCGCTTCTCATTTAAGCTCAAAGCTCACCATATTACCGATAGACCGCCAAATGCTCACTTAGCTCCCGTGTGTGTAGATACACTTCACGGTATAGCTCGTATAAGCCTTCATATTGTGCCACACGTTCTGGGTTCGGCGAATATCTTGCTGCTTCACGCAGAAAAGCTTCAGCGCACGCTTGCAGCGATTCAAACCACCCGCTACCATAGGCAGCCAGCATAGCTGCTCCCAAGGCAGGTCCCTGCTCACTTTCCAGCTTGACGATATCCGCGTTAAAAATATCGGCCTGCATTTGCAGCCATGCCTCATTACGCGCACCGCCGCCGATGGAAATCACTTCATTCACCGTTTTTCCCGTGCCTCTAAGAATATCAATGGATTCCTTGAGCGAAAACGTAATTCCCTCCAGTACCGCTCGTGTAAAATGCGCAAGCTTATGCCCTGCATCCATCCCGATAAAGCTGCCTCGAATAGTTGCATCCGGATGAGGCGTACGTTCGCCTACGATATAAGGCGTGAACAGCAGCCCGCGGCTGCCCGGCTCGACCGAGTTCACATCTTCCAACAATGCGTCAAAGGAATGTTTTGGCGCAAAGGTATCCTTAAACCAGGTCAAGCTGTATCCAGCCGCGAGTGTAACTCCCATGATATAATAAGCATCCTGCTCACTATGATTAAAAAAATGGGCTCGCCCCTGAACGTCGATATCCTTGCGTTCCTCATAGGAAAGTACAACTCCTGAGGTGCCGATGCTGCACAAGGTGCGGCCTTCGCTCAAAATGCCAGCGCCAATCGCGCCACATGCGTTGTCTGCTCCACCTGCATAGACCTTGGTCTCAGACGAAAGCCCGCTCTGCTCCGCAATCTCCGGCAATAGTGTACCCGTCTGGTCAAAGGATTCCACCAGTGGCGGGAACAGCGACAGCGGCAGATCAAACGCAGCAGCGATCTCTTCGCTCCACTGCTTGTTCGCGATATCCAGCAGTAATGTGCCCGCCGCATCCGAATACTCCATCGCCAGTTCTCCTGTGAGACAGTAGCGCACATAATCTTTAGGCAGCATAAAATGGGCCGCACGAGCCAGCACGTCTGGCTCATGCTCCTGCACCCACAGCAGCTTGGGCAGCGTGAAGCCTTCCAGCGCGCGGTTGCGTGCGATACTTAGCAGCGTTGGCCCGAGCTGTTCTTCAATACGGCGGCATTGTGCCGTTGTGCGCGTGTCATTCCAAAGAATAGCCGGACGAAGCACTTGGCCTTCCTTGTCAGTCAGCACAAGCCCGTGCATCTGCCCCGAAAAGCTAATGCCGTCCACAGCATCTGTTTCGGCGATTCCGGCCTTCTCCACAAGCTGTTTCAGTGATGCTAACGTGCCACTGACCCAGTCCTCAGGATGCTGTTCGCTATACCCTGCTTTCGGCTGATGGAGAGGATAGGACTGTGAGGTTTCATAAGCCACTTGCCCCTTGCGGTTGACCAGCACCGTTTTAACTGCGCTGGTACCCAAATCCACGCCGATGACATAACGCTCCTGCTCCTGATTTAGCTTCTCCTGCATTGGAGTTCCTCCTTCCCTTTATCGTGAAATCCTTATTTCATATATAAGCTCTGGCATTAATCAGCCAAAATGTATTGATTTAGTGTTGCTTTCAGATATTCCTGACGACCGGATACGTTTTTGCGTGGTGTTTCGTTCGCCAGAGCATATTCAGCCAGAGAAGCAAGCGTTGCTTTTCCGGATACAATATCTGCTCCAATGCCTTCCTTAAAGCTGCTGTACCGCTTCTCAATAAAGTCCTCAAACACACGATCCTCGATCAGTTTGGCGGCTACCTTCAACCCTTTCGCATACGTATCCATACCTGCGATGTGAGCGAGGAACAAGTCTTCTGGCTCAAACGATGCTCTGCGCACCTTGGCATCAAAGTTGATACCGCCACGGCCCAGACCTTCATTTTGCAACACTTCATACATAGTTAGTGTGGCATCATACAGATCAACCGGGAATTCATCCGTATCCCAGCCCAGCAGCAAATCGCCTTGGTTGGCATCTAGGGAACCCAACATGCCGTTAACCCGTGCTACACGTACTTCATGATCAAAAGTATGACCCGCCAAGGTTGCATGGTTAGCTTCCAGATTCAGCTTGAAATGCTGATCCAGATCATATTTTTGCAGGAAGGCAATCGTCGTCGCCGCATCAAAGTCATACTGATGCTTGGTTGGCTCCTTCGGTTTTGGCTCAATCAGGAACTGAGCGTCAAAACCGATTTCACGCGCGTAGTCCACAGCCATATGGAACATCCGTCCCAGATTGTCCTGTTCCAACTTCAAATCTGTATTCAGCAGTGTTTCGTAGCCTTCACGGCCTCCCCAGAATACATAGTTATCTGCGCCCAGACGTTTGCCCACTTCCAGTCCTTTTTTAATTTGAGCAGCTGCGTGTGCGTATACATCTGCATTGCAAGTTGTCGCAGCTCCATGCAAATAACGTGGATGGCTAAACATGTTCGCCGTGTTCCACAGCAGCTTTTTCCCCGTAGCCTTCATGTGCTCCTCAATCAGATCCACGATGGTATCCAGATTGCTGTAAAATTCCTTCAGTGACGCGCCTTCAGGTGCAATATCCACATCGTGGAAGGCGAAATAAGGTAAATTCAGCTTATCCAGCAGTTCAAAGGCAGCTTCCACACGTGCCTTCGCCAAATCTAGTCCAGTAAACTTGGACCATGGACGTTCCGCAGTCTCTACTCCAAAAGGATCAGAGCCACCTGCAACCAGCGTATGCCAATAAGCCATACTAAAACGCAGATGCTCCTCCATCGTTTTTCCCGCTACCATTTCCTGAGGATTATAAAATTTAAATGCAAAAGGATTATCGGATTGCTTGCCCTCGAATTTAATTTTAGATACTTGTTCGAAATAAGCCATTATAAGTTCCTCCTTTATAGTAAACGTTTACAAAAACGATTCTAGCACAGCCAAGAAACTTTGTCTATTGCTTAAACTAAGTTTATTTTTATGATATAATAACGGGAATTACATCAACAGGAAGTGAAAATAACCATGAATGTTACTGGCGATCAGGCGCTTGTCAAAAAGCTGAATAAATCCATTGTATTGGAGCGAATCCGCCTTCATGCCCCTCTATCGCGGGCACAGTTATCCAGTCAAACCGGATTAAACAAGGCCACCGTTTCCAACCTGGTTGCAGAGCTTATCACCGATGGATTGGTGTATGAGACAGGATTAGGAGAATCCAGCGGTGGGCGTAAACCTTTAATGCTGCTGTTCAACAGCCGTGCAGGATTTGTGCTCGGTATCGAGGTTAGCGTACAGTACATCAAGGGTGCTCTGACCGATCTGGCAGGTACCATTGAAACAGAGCTTACCCTTTCTCTAACCCAGCATGATCCTGACTTTGTCATCGAACAAATCCGTAAGCTCATTCAGAAACTCATGCAGGTCATTCCTCCCTCCCCTCACGGTATTGTTGGCATTGGGTTGGGGGTACCGGGTATGGTGGATGAAACCGGAAATGTTTTATTCGCACCCAATCTGGGCTGGGAAGAGGTTCCGCTGCGTCAACAGCTTGAGACAGAGCTGGGTCTTCCCGTAGTGGTGGATAATGAGGCCAACGTCGGTGCACAAGGTGAATTGTACTATGGTATGGACGCCGATCATCGGCAGCTTGTGCGGGATCTGGTCTACATCAGTGCAGGCTCCGGGATCGGGGCCGGAATTATCATTGATGGCAAGCCGTATCAAGGGGCTTGGGGATACGCGGGTGAGAGTGGGCATATGTCCATAGACTGGAACGGGCGCCTCTGCTCCTGCGGCAGCCGAGGCTGCTGGGAGCTGTATGCTTCGGAGAAGGCCTATGTAGCATCCACATTGAAGCTGCCCGCACATAATACAGCGGAATTACTCCCGTTTGCCCGGCAAGGTGATGCGAGTACATTAAGCGTCCTTGGTGAAATAGGGCGCTATTTAGGTGTAGGTATTACCAATATTGTGAACAGCCTCAACCCCGGCATGCTTATCATTGGCGGTCCGCTTGCGGAAGCCAGACCTTGGTTGGAGCAAAGTATGCGTACAGTGATCGAAGAGCGGGCCCTGCCCTATCACCGTCGGCAATTACAGATTCGTTTCTCCACGCTTGGCAGCCGTTCGACGATGCTAGGTGCTGCCTATGCGGCAACGGCTCCTTTTCTCGGGCGTGTACGTGTATCTTTGTAAAAGACCAAAAAACAGGCCCCCGTCGCAGTATGCAACTGCGGCGAGGGCCTTGTTTAAACCATATGAAAATCACATGCTGTTAGGCTGGATTAAGCGTTCAACACTTTTTCAAACTTGGTTTTGTTCATACCGGAAATACGTTCTTCCCCAATCAGAGTCAATGGAACGGCACGAATGCCCATATCCCAAACCTCTTGCGCAAAAGCTTCATTGGTTTCAATGTTGCGTTCTTCGTATTCGACGCCTTTTTCAGCCAGGTAGCTTTTTACTTGACGACAATGCGGGCAGTTTGTAGATGTGTAAACTATTGCTTTTTCCATGAATATCACCTCATCATTTATTTTGTTACATCATATTTATACACACTTGCAAGTATTACAGGGCCAGTGCACTGTGCTCCAGACTTTCAATGTATTTCTCGCTGTCCATAGCAGCCATACAACCACTACCTGCTGCGGTAATCGCTTGTCTGTAGCGTGTATCCTGTACGTCGCCACAAGCGAATACGCCAGGCACGTTTGTTTCGGAAGTACCCGGATTAACGACGATATAACCGTTCGCATCCGTTGTAATTTGTCCCTCAAGGAAGCCTGTATTCGGATGATGTCCAATCGCCACGAATACGCCGCTCACTGTAATGATTTCCTCTTCACCTGTTGCATTGTTCAGCACTTTCAAGCCAGTTACTCCGTTTTCGTCTGCAACTACTTCTACAGGAGTACGATTGAGCGCCCATTCAATTTTGCTGTTCGCACGAGCACGATCCTGCATAATTTTAGAAGCTCTCAATTCTTCACGACGATGTACCAACGTTACTTTGGAGGCAAAACGAGTCAGGAAATTAGCTTCTTCCAGTGCAGAGTCCCCACCACCGATAACAACGATTTCTTTGCCACGGAAGAAGAACCCGTCACAGGTAGCGCAAGTGCTCACGCCGCGTCCGATGTTATCCTGTTCACCGGGAATCCCCAGGTATTTGGCAGTCGCCCCTGTGGAAATAATCAGCGTATCGGTAACCAGTTCACCCAAACCTTCTACATCCAGTGTAAATGGACGAGCAGTTGTGTCTACCTTGTTCACCCAGCCTGTGCGGAATTCAGCGCCAAAACGCTCCGCTTGCTTACGCATATTATCCATCAAATCGGGTCCCATGATTCCTTCAGGAAAGCCTGGAAAATTCTCAACTTCTGTAGTCGTGGTTAATTGTCCGCCTGGCTGCGGTCCTTCGATCACCAGCGGGTTCATATTAGCACGTGCCAGGTAAATAGCGGCGGTCAAACCGGCAGGGCCGGTACCTATAATAATGGACTTGTACATATCTTGGTTCCTCCTAAAATATCATAAGTATTATATAGCGAGTTTTCGGTACCGGGCGCTGGGCTGCTGCATATACTCTAAAAGTACTGCTGGCAGAAGCTCATCCCAAAAAGTGGACACCCGGATGTTGTAAAAACGAATCACTTGTTTTATAGCTTTTTATGACTTAGACTGATTCTAAATCCTAATTTCATTATGCGGAAAGAGCTGTAAACAGTCAAATGAAGTTTTCATGAAGCGAAGCTTAAAGATAAATGAGGTATGGAGGGATTATCCCGATTATGAATGACGTTTTCGTAGGTAGCTTAATTTCTGCCTTGTCCACTGGACTTGGCGCCGTGCCTATTCTGTTTATGCGTAATATCACGCACCGGCTTCGTGATGTTCTGCTGGCTTATGCCGCAGGAATTATGACCTCTGCATCGGTGTATAACCTGATTCCAGAAGCGATACAGCATTCCAATTGGTTCGTGCTGACTGCGGGGATTTTGCTCGGTTGCCTCGTATTACTGGTGATGGAAATGTATATCCCCCATGCCGATTTGGAGGACCCGGATTCCAAAACTTTTCAATTGGAGTCCAAATCTTTTCTCATCATCGCAGCTATTACGTTGCACAACTTGCCGGAAGGGCTCTCTGTTGGGGTCAGCTACGCGAGTGAGACTCAGAATCTAGGCAATCTCATTGCCTTCTCTATCGGTCTGCAAAATGCCCCGGAAGGCTTTATTGTAGCGTTATTCCTGGTGAATCAAAACATTGGGCGTTTCAAGGCATTGGGCATTGCTACCCTAACCGGGGCTGTGGAAATCATCACCAGTCTGATCGGTTTTTACTTGAGCAGCTGGGTGAACGGACTGGTGCCGTATGGCCTTGCTTTTGCCGCCGGGGCTATGATGTTTATCGTTTACAAGGAACTGATTCCCGAAAGTCACGGGGATGGTAACCAGCGAATCGCCACATTTTCCTTTATTCTTGGCTTGATTACGATGATCGGGCTAACCGAATGGCTATAGCCGTGCAACACAAAAAGGCTGTCTTCTGCCTGTATTCCAGACAGTAAAGCAGCCTTTTTGTCATGTTCAAATGAAGGGATCTCATTTTTTTCGGTTCATGGAACGCAGTGCTTCACGATACTGCTCGTCCTCACTTTTGGAATTCTCCTTCTCTCCATTAGAGAGTCGGGAATGTCCATCCTTTTCTTCGTCCTTTCCAGCAAAACCACGCAAAGCCGCACGATAATCCTGGTCCCCGTAGGCACCTTCTGTATTCTCGCGATCTTTCTCCACCTTTATATCCGTTTGGATATCAGGCAATTTGTGCTGCTCCTCTGCACGATGTTCTTCAACGCTCGAATTCTTAGGCTGGATCTCTCCCGTATGCTCCGTCAATTCATGCGTCTTGGGTTCCACCTGCACAGGATAAGGACGTTTGCTTCTTTGCCGGGATTCCTCTTGGTTGGGGCGATTCTTGGCCGAGGACTTGCGCGTCATCTTCGTATTAAATACCAGCAAAAAGATAAAGGCAACCACAGCTACTACAATAAAAGCAATGGTCATCGGCGGCCTCCTATTCTCTTTCGGCGTTACGGTACCGTCCCGCCATCTCAGCGACCCTTTTGCCCAAAGAGCGACCTAATGCAAGATCATCCCCCGTTGGAAGGTTGGGCGGCCCATCGGGGTCTGTCTCCACCGGACATGTTACCCCTACGCCGTAATAGGAGCCGTAGAGCGCATTCTCTGTGATGCTAGCGGGCAGGCCTACAATAATCATACCTTGATGAAGCATAGGAGTAATCAAATTCAACAGCGTTGATTCTAATCCACCATGAACGGTAGCGGTTGTGCAAAACACAGCCCCGATTTTGTCCACTAGCTTGCCCTGCGCCCACAGATACCCCAGCCTATCAATCCAACTCTTCAGACCGCTACTGATGGTACCAAAATGACCCGGGCACCCCCATATGATCGCATCTACGCTTACAAGCTCATTCACATCGGCCTCATTCACATGTTTTAGCATCACTTCTGTGTGATCCATGCGTGCCCCTTCTGCGATCGAGCGAGCAAGACGTTCCGTATGTCCATTTTCACTGTCATATACAATTATGATTCTGGTCGTCATTATGCGCATCATCCTTTGTCAGCAAGATTTTCCTTTTGGCATACGCTCTTAACCTTTCCCAAAACCCATCTGAATATTATGAATCGTTTGACGCATACTTTGAACATCCAAAAATACTAGGGAGGCATGCACAATATGAATTCGCGCGCCATATTAGTTAACCTGCTGGTAATCATCATTATTCTGGCAGGAGGTGGAGCCGCCGCCTATTACTACAATCAGTCCGCCAACTACATAAAAACCGATAATGCCCAAGTGAGCGGACAAGCGGTTACCGTTGCCTCTCCAAGCGCGGGCAAGCTCACAGGTTGGAATGCTGAAGTTGGTAAGACGTACACCGCTGGCAGCACGCTGGGCAGTGTTGAAGGAGGCGGAAGCCGAATTAGCGTTACGATTCCAACTGATGGTACCGTTGTGCAGCAAACGGCTGTCAACAACTCGATAGTCGGGGCGGGTACACCTTTAGCGAAAGCCTTTGATCTGAACAATCTTTGGATTACTGCCAATATAGACGAAACGGCCGTGCAGGATCTCCAGGTAGGTCAGACCGTAGACGTGTATATTGATGCTTACCCGGATACGTCCCTGAGCGGTAAGCTCGAAAAGATCGGTCTGGCGACCGCCTCCACCTTTTCACTGCTGCCTACTTCCAATACCACTGCCAACTATACCAAGGTGACGCAGGTCGTGCCTGTTACCATTTCCATTCAAGGTTACAAGGGGCTGGGAATTATCCCGGGAATGAGTGCGACGATCAGAGTTCACAAGTAGGAGGCTGTCATGGATCAAAAAATGTCCGTCGGACGCATTCTGTCCGTGCTGCTGCTAGGCGCCTTCATTTCGATTTTGAATCAAACGTTGCTGAACGTGGCGATTCCGCACTTGATGAATGATTTCAATGTGTCTGCCACAACCGTTCAATGGCTATCCACCGGATATATGCTGACCAACGGGATTTTGATTCCAATCACCGCTTTTCTCATTGAGTCATTCGGGACACGTGCACTGTTCATATCCGCGATGGGGTTATTTACTGCCGGGTCTGTCGTCTGCGCTGCCAGCACCGGCTTCGCGCCTATGCTGGTTGGACGCGTGATTCAAGCCAGCGGTGCGGGCATCATCATGCCTGTGGTGATGAACGTGTTCCTGACTGTATTTCCTCCCGAAAAACGGGGGGCTGCTATGGGAACCATGGGGATCGCCATGATGTTTGCTCCGGCGGTAGGACCCACTTTATCTGGCTGGATTGTGGAGCACTACAGTTGGCGGCTGCTATTTTTGTTAGTAATTCCGCTGGCGATCATTGATATTCTGTTTGCTGTGCGCTGGCTCAAAAATGTGTCCAAGCTGACAAAACCGCATTTTGACCTGCTGGGAACCATTTTTTCCACCCTTGGTTTTGGCCTTCTGTTGTATGGCTTTAGTTCAGCTGGAGACAAGGGCTGGAGCAGCAATACAGTTATACTCTCGCTCGCTTTCGGGATCGTGTTTATTGTGTTTTTTGTCGTGCGTGAGCTGAACATGTTGGAGCCTATGCTGGAATTCCGTGTATTTAAATACGATATTTTTACGGTATCTACGCTGGTTGGGGCTACGGTCAATATGACCATGTTCGGCGGGATGCTGCTACTGCCGATCTATTTGCAAAATATACGCGCCTTTACACCGCTGCAATCCGGTCTGCTGCTGTTGCCGGGTGCACTGCTGATGGGTGTGATGTCACCGATATCAGGGGCAGTATTCGATCGTATTGGCGCGAGACCGTTGGCGATCATCGGGCTAATCATTACGGCAGTCACGACATGGGAATTCAGTCTGCTGACCGATGCCACCACCTATGGACATATTATGATCATCTATACGATTCGCAGCTTCGGGATGTCACTGCTGATGATGTCCGTCCAGACGGAAGGGCTCAACCAGTTGCCTCCACATCTCGGCAGCCATGGTACTGCCATGTCCAATACAGTACGGCAAATCGCCGGATCTATCGGTACCGCTTGGCTCATTACTGTAATGAGCAGCCGGACTACGGTTCATATGGCAGATTATGCGAATGTCGCTACCACAGCCAATGCCTCTGTAACGGAAGGCGTATCACAACTGGGACAAACCCTCGCACAAACAGCGGGTATTTCTGCGGAAAGCGGCTCTGCACTCGCGATACAACAGGTATACGGAAGGGCTGTTACAGAATCGACGATCCATGGCATTAATGATGCCTTCATCATTGCAACCGGAATTGCACTGGCGGGATTACTGTTTTCCCTGTTCTTGCGGCGGTCTACACCGCGTCGTAGATAGGCGTACAGCAGTCGCGATTAGAAGTATGAGATAAACTTTGCCTTGCATACAAAATAGACTAACACTACTAAAGAAAGAAGGAGCATTCATCCCCCTTGGATGTATGAGGGTTGAATGCTCCTGACTGTTTGTAATCTTGTGATTTGTGAATTGGTTTATAGTCTTATGACCGCAATAAGCGCAGGCCGTTCAAAATGACAAGCAGTGTACTACCTTCATGCCCAATGACCCCAAATGGCAGGGCTATATTTTGCACAAAATTACTGATCACCAGCAGCACAATGACACTTACCGCGAAGATCATATTTTGTTTGACCACTCGCTGCGCCTTGCGCGCCAGTGATATCGTCGGAGCAATCTCCTCAATTCCGTCGTTCATTAGCACCACGTCTGCGACCTCCAGGGCTGCTCCGCTGCCATGCATCCCCATGCCTAGCCCTACGGTTGCTGCGGTCAAAGCCGGAGCATCGTTCACACCGTCGCCGACCATGACGACATGCCCGTATTGCTCCCGCAACATGCGAATATGACTGACTTTGCCCTCCGGCATTAAGCCGGCATATACGGCGTCGACTCCAGCCTGTGCCGCGATCACGGCTGCCGTTTCCGGGCGGTCTCCGGTCAACATGACGACCCGAATCCCCTGTGCTTGCAGGCGTTTCACAGATTCTCGTGCCTGTGGACGCAGCTCGTCACGTAGCGCCAGCATTCCGACAATCCGATCATCCGCGAGAATGATGGATACGGTTTTGCCCTCGGCTTCCAGTCGTGCTCGACTCTCCACCCACTCTGGCTCAGTCAGAAGACCAGGTTCATCCAGCACGTTCGTGCGACCGATTTTCCATTTTACCCCACCTATAATGCCTTCCATCCCCCATCCGGTAAGGGCCTGCACTTGCTCGGCTGTGAGCAGCTCTCTCTGTCCCAATTCAGCTTCGGCTTTGGCTACAATCGCTCGCGCCAGCGGATGTAAGGAATAGCTTTCGATTGTCGCGACAATGTGCAATAGCTCATCAGCATCGTAATCTGGGGCGACAATCCAATCCGTGACCACAGGTGAGCCCTTCGTTAACGTGCCCGTTTTGTCAAAAGCAACAACCGAAGTTAATGCCATATTCTCCACATGCGCGCCACCTTTGAACAGGATGCCCCGCCGGGCACGATTGGAAATGGCCGATAGCATCACCGGCATAATGGATGACACGAGCGCACAAGGTGAGGCTACGACAAGGAACACCATCGCCTTGTAAAAAGCCGCTGCCCACGTCCAGCCTAATGCTAGGGGTGCACCCACAATGACGATCAGCGTGACGGCAACAACAATTCGGGCGTATACCGATTCGAATGTTTTAATAAACCGCTGGGAATCGGGAACCTCGGTCCGGGCCTCTTCTACCATACGAATGATTTTTGAAAATAAAGTATCTTCCGAGGACTGGCTGACCTCTACATATAGCACGCCTTCTCCATTAATGGTGCCTGCATATACTTCGTCACCTGCCTCTTTGTTTACCGGAACAGATTCCCCGGTAATGGATGCCTGATTCACGGCTGACACGCCCTTGGAGATTCGACCGTCCGCCGGAATTAGTTCGCCGGGCTTAACCAGCAGCAGGTCGCCTGGTAACAGCTGCTCAATGCCAACCGTTTCTGTTCCGTCGTGAGACAAGCGCAAAGCCGTTTCCGGTTTCAACGCCATGAGCTCGGAAATATCCTTACTGCTGCGCTCGGTGGTATAGCTCTCAAGCGCACCGCTGAGTGCAAAAATAAAGATCAGCATGGCTCCTTCATTCCAGTAGCCAATGGCCGCAGCTCCTAAAGACGCAGCGATCATAAGTAAATTAACATCCAGATCATGTTCTCGGATCAGGGTTTCAATCCCTTCTCTGGCTTTGGACCAGCCTCCAAGGGCATAAGACACTACATAGAGAATGATGGATAGCCATTGCCACCAATGTGAGACTCCCCATGCCATCAGCATTAGCATTCCACTGCCTAGAGCAGCCTGCATCTCCTTATTTTTCAGCATGCTTTTGAGCTGAAATTGCGGTTTGCGATTGGGACCGGGTCGTCCGCTGCCACTGTTTTTTGAAAGTGTTCGGTTAGAGGGAGACAACGTATCTTGTAATCGTTGAACTGCTTGCATCTTGTCACGTTCCTTTCCATTTTTGGTTCCTTGTACTTGCATCTCATTGAGAATGATATCCATTGTTAAGTGCCCTAAAATAGCACATGCTGCTTCGGGAAGCCCGAAGCAGCATGTTTGGCAATGAGAATGATAATCATTTTTGCATCTATACAATTATTTTGCTTTAGAGAAACTTTTGTTTTATTATATACCCTTCCTTTTCCACTTGTAAACTGCTAATAGCCTAAATAAAAAAAGATACCCGCGCAAACAACGCAGGTATCCTCTATCCTCTATATTTCAAAGCGTTCTATTCAGGGTTTGCAAAATTCGATTCCAGTCGCTCCAAAGTGCAATATATAGACGAACTAGACCATTTCGATCTATATATTGTTCATTGAAAGTCGCTTACTGGATCTTTGCAAAATCCTCTATCACATGAATTCAGGTTATCTTCAGACTATAGTGGAAACTTCCACGCATGGGTGTGTGCAGTTTCTGAAGTGTGTTGACGATTGGCTTGCTGTTGCAGTCTCCAACGCGCAGCCGCGAGGCGCACAGCAGGAACTGTTGAATCCGAGCAAATGACCCCCGTCAGTTCGTTCTCCCAGATCCAATTCCCATCCAGGGACTTGTGAATTTCATCTATCGCCACCCATATAGGAAGCTCGGGCTTTACACGCCGAACAGCTTCCATTATGCGTTTTATCGTATCATTAGCATTCTCATGACCATCAACAACGGATGGAATCAGCGAATCCCCAGCTCTGTTACCATCAGATGGAGCTGGTGTGACTTCTAAAATGACCGTATCGGCAAAGCGTGCCAAATCTGCGGCTTGAGCCGCCTGCTTGGTCTGTCGTGCGCTCACTTCGAACATGCTATCAGCATTGGCCGACTTTTCCGACTGTACGGATTGCTCACTCCATGTATGGCCTGCATTAGGCACCAAACTTGCATCAATCGTCAAAAGTACGCCTACCCGATATGGAACGCACCGCAGGCGCCCACACAACGTTTGCTCGGCAACGCCGTCAATCCAGTCTCGGATAGTCTGAAACTGGTTTACGTCAGCCGGATTGCGCACCATAATCTCCAGCCGTGGTTCTCCCCCCTGGCGCATACTCCGCAACGCTGCACGCAGTAATGCCTCCAGCTGCATATCCTGCAGGCTTCCGATGCCCACTGCATTGTTTTGCTCAGTCAAAGCTATAGTCAGCGGCAATCCGTCCAGCAACTCAAACAAGCCCTCGTAATCTGTTTCCAGCAGGCCAATAATTCGTCGGGACAGGTGCTCACACAATCCAGGCAAACCAGATGCTTTATTAAATGATGTGTACGTATCGGATGCACGGGAACCAGGGACAAGGATGGGATCGGGCTCCCCGTCAGGGGCATGAATCTTTTGTCCAGACTCTGCCGCTTCCAAATAGGCATAGCATAATTCCCTCACGCGGCCGGATGCCAGTGACAATGGACCATGCAGCAGACTATAACCGTCAAGACTACCTATTCCTGATGCTTCCTCTGTACTTTTACGACTCATACTTGCAGGAGCATCCGCATAAAGCCGTATGGAGGTGTCGCTGTATTCATCGCTCCATTTTAGTAGTGTGTCCATGGCTTGCACTGTATCATTGCCGTTACTCAGCATCGGCTCTCCAAGTAATTCCGGGTTTGCAGCCAGCAATGCCTCCGCTCGACTGATTGCACCCTGCTCGGCTAAACTAACCAGCCAGCCCAATGGATCTTCCTCCTGTGCAGCAGATACTTGATGGCTTCCTGCTCTTAGCGTCTCCATAGCCAATCTCCGTGTAGTAGACTCCATACCTGGCTCTGGAACGTTGCAATCCCGGCTGTTTATGCCACCCAACAGCTCTGCGAATACATGCATCAGTTTAGCCTCCATGCTAGTAATCCATCCTTTCTTTCGTCAGCAAGTTGGCACACACGAATTCGAGTACCCCTCCAAATAAAGAAAACGCTTACTAATTACTGACCAACCGAATGTTACATGGGTCTTACTTATAAAGTCCCTACCTTAAACGTATTAGACCCTCCCCACATTTATACATCTCTGCACAACTACGATATATGAGAAAAATAGGTCTCTATACTGCTGAAAGCACATGTCTACACAAAAAAGGCTGCTATAAAAACACCCCCTGTTTTCATAGGATGTCTACATCCAATGTTAACGGGGGTGTTCCCTTTTTATTCGTCAGAACCAAACTTCAGCACACGCATCACATTTAATACGGCTAGCAATGTTACACCTACGTCGGAGAATACAGCCTCCCACATAGTAGCAATACCAAACGCGCCCAATGTGAGAAATACTGCTTTGACACCTAGCGCAAATATAATGTTTTGCCATACGATACGGCGTGTGCGTTGGGCAATATGAATCGCCGTCACCAGCCTTGAAGGCTCGTCGTTCATGATTACGATATCTGCTGCTTCAATCGCAGCGTCGGAACCCAAGCCGCCCATCGCTACACCAACATCTGCCAAGGCAAGTACAGGTGTATCATTAATTCCATCGCCTACAAACAAGATTTTATCGCTCGGTTTTTTACTTGCAGACAACTGCTCAATGGCTTCGGCTTTATGCTGAGGCAACAGTTCTGCCCGTACTTCATCCAGACCTAACTGACGTCCTACAGCCTCGGCAACTGTCCGATTGTCACCTGTTAGCATGATGGTTTTGACCACCCCCAGCTTTTTCAGCGAAGCAATCGTTTTGGCCGCATCCTCCTTAACCTCATCCGATATCAGAATGCAGCCAGCATACGTTCCGTCTACAGCCACATGTACGACCGTTCCTTCATCCATTGGCCCTGCTTGCTGCGCCACATTAAAAGCAATACGCTCCCGCTCCATCAGCTTAGCGTTTCCGGCCAATACCTTGTGCCCATCGATCTGGGCCTGAATCCCGTGGCCGGATATTTCGCTATATTGCTGCACTCGCTCCGTTTGAAGTTCATTGCCATAAGCTTCACGCAAGGAAGCTGCGATAGGATGCGTGGAGTGCATCTCGGCCAATGCAGCAGTCTCCAGCAGACTTTCCTTCGTAAAAGCTTCGGCAGGATAAATCTCGGTCACGTGGAACACACCTTTGGTGAGCGTACCTGTTTTATCAAAAACAGCGTATTTTACATGATTCAGGGCTTCAAGATAATTACCGCCCTTGATCAGCACACCTGAACGGGAGGCTGCCCCGATTCCGCCAAAGAAGCCCAGTGGAATGGACACCACCAGCGCACACGGACAAGAAATAACGAGGAAGACAAGCGCACGATATAACCAATCTGCAAACTGTGCACCCGGCACAACAAGCGGAGGAACAACTGCCAACAACAACGCTACAATAACCACTACAGGAGTATAATATCTGGAAAATTTCGTGATAAACTTTTCAGTCGGCGCTTTTTTGGCACTCGCATTTTGCACCAGTTCCAAAATTTTAGAGACCGCAGATTCACTAAAATCCTTGCTGACCTCTACCGTCAGAAGTCCGTTCGTGTTCACAAATCCACTCATCACACTGCTTCCCGGCTCAACGGTACGAGGCACAGATTCACCGGTCAACGCCGAGGTATCAACATGCGATTTACCTTCTACAACCTTACCATCCAGCGGGATCTTCTCACCCGGCTTGATTACGATCAAATCTCCAATACGGACCTCTTCTGGAGACACCCTCCGTACGGACTCAGCGGTCTTCAGGTTGGCATAGTCTGGTCTAATATCCATCAGATCGCTGATGGACTTGCGTGAACGGTTAACCGCAATGCCTTGGAATAGCTCTCCAATTTGATAAAAGAACATGACAGCTACGCCTTCGGGGTATTCCCCAATAGCAAATGCACCCACCGTAGCCAGCGTCATCAGGAAATACTCGTCAAAGGCCATTCCACGCACCAAGCTACGTGCAGCCTGCAAGACAACATCACCGCCAACGATGATATATGCCACTAAAAATAGAGCCAGCTTGCCCACACCTTCAACAGGTAACCACCAGGCAACAGCTGCAATAACCGCTCCTATGGACAGACGCGCAATCATACGGCGCATACCGTCCGTACCATGATCATGCGTATGCCCGGCATGGCTATCATCATCATGCGAGTGCGAATGTGAGTGAGCATGGGTAGCTTCACCATGATCGTGCACTGCATGGTGATTGTGATGTACGTGTGTATGATTACCGTGGTCGTGCCCATCGTGCGCGCCATGCGCTTCATGGCTGTGGCCACCATGACTGTGAGCACCATGCTGTCCATCATTGTGATTATGTCCTTCACCATCATGCTCATGACCACATGCGCAATCCTCTGTGCAGCTTGCCTGTGCGGCACCAACGCTGCTTCGGCTATCTTCGCGCAGGCGTCCACCGGCACTTTTGGCAACCATCCGAACATGAGGCTCAAGTCTGTGAACTTTCCGTTCCGTTTGGCGAAAAACCTCTTCTTTTTGATCCGAAGTTGTGGTCATCGTCAACGTTTTTGTTACAAAATTGACGGAGCAATCCAGAACCCCTTCTATTTTACTGACTCCATTTTCAATTTTGAGAGCACAGTTGGCGCAATCCAAACCTTCCAAAATCCATTCATGCCGTTCATTTCTTTTTAGAGCATCCATAATAATTGGCCTCCAATTATCTATATATGAGCAACTGTTCATATATTATTTGTTAAGGTCATTATATTCAGGTTTAGGGGTAAAAGTCAATGATCATAGCCCTTATTAACAAAAAAAATCGACTTCAATGGACAAGCACCAAAAGAGCGCCAATTGCTTGGCGCCCTGCTGTTGGTTTGTCAAAAATCATTGATGTGATATGTGCTGATGGGTTTGCAAAAAAATCTGCTCCACATGATTATCATCCAGTGAATAAAACACTGTCTTGCCTTCCTTGCGTCGTTTGACAATACGCAGGTTGCGCAAATAACGAAGCTGGTGGGATACCGCAGATTGGCCCATGTTCAACACCTGTGTTAAATCATGAACACACAGTTCCTTTTGGGCCAGGGCATAAATCAGCTTAATCCGTGTCGGGTCACCTAGCGCCTTAAACAGCTCCGACATTTTGTATGCGATGGAATCCTCAACAAGGGAAGATTTTATGCGCTCAATTTCCTGATCTGAACCGTGACAAGCCGGCTCGCAATCCAAAGCTTCCGTTTCAGAATTCATCCTTTTCACCCCGTGTATTTCGACTTGATGCTTCTATTATAGCAAATTCGTAGAATTTACGAATAGCTTATATTACAGCTTGCCCTGTAACGGAAATTTTCTTATTTCAACGTTTTTAATACTTCATCACGGTAAGGAATTATTTCTTTTATCTGTTGATCACGCAATTTTACTGCAAATGCCGGATCAACCAGCAATGCACGTCCAACTGCAACCAGATCAACTTCCTCTCGTTCTACTAGCCCCATGAGTTGTTCTAATCGAGCCTCTACACTACTGGATTGATCAGTCTGAAGACTATTATTTTTTTCCAGATCACTCAGAAAGGCCTTCTCCAAACCAACAGATCCCACCGTAATCACTGGCTTGCCTGTTATCTTTTTCGTCCAAGCTGCCAGATTTAGATCTGAGCCTTCAAATTCCGGTTCCCAGAAACGGCGACTTGAACAATGGAATACATCCACTCCGGCCTTCACTAATGGAGCAAGAAACTGTTCAAGTTCCTGTGGTGTCTGTGCCAGCTTTTCTCCATAATGGTACATCTTCCACTGGGAGAATCGCAGTACAATTGGAAAATCCGGACCCACTGCACGGCGACAAGCTTCAATAACCTCGACCGCAAACCGGGTCCGCTGAACCAAATCGCCTCCATATTGATCGGTACGCTTATTGGTTTTATCCCAAAAAAATTGATCTATTAAATAGCCATGCGCTCCATGAAGTTCAATGCCGTCAAACCCCACCTGCTTGGCATCGGTAGCGGCCTGAGCAAAGGCTGCGATGATATCCGCAATTTCCGCCTCCGTCAATGGCTCAACTACCTTTTCTCCGGCGGGAGAAATACCCGAAGGACCGACAGGCAATGCCTCGGGATTCGGTTGGTTATCCGCACCTATTTTCCGGGCCGTACCCACATGCCAAAGCTGCGGTATAATTTTGCCACCTGCCGCATGGACCTCCTCTACTACCTTGGCCCACCCCTTTAACCCTTCACCATAAAAGTTAGGGATGCCTGTGTGCTCCACAGCTGCGGGATGATTGATAGCCGTTCCCTCCGTAATAATCAATCCAACAGCATTTTCCGCACGACGACGATAATACGCAGCAACCTCAGGTCCTGGAACACCTTGGGGAGAAAAATTTCGTGTCATGGGAGCCATAACGATCCGATTGGGAAGCGATAAGTTACCTATCTTAAAAGGTTTAAACAATATTTCGGTGTTCATGACGTTTTCCTCACTCTCCATTAGTATTATCTTTTTCACTCTTCTGTTATACAATTCCATTTTACACACATGCAAACTTGAGTTCAAGAAGCCACAGTTTAATTTCAGCAGGCCCTTTACAAAAAAAGAAGAAGCGGCATAGAGCCGCTTCCTCTTTGTGTTATTTATTAGTGTGCTACCATGTTGTATTCCATAATCCATACAGAACCGCCCACGACGGTCAACAGGATCACTATACCAAAGATTAAAGTCATCACATTCCAACGTGGTCCATTGCTTTCACGGATGTGCATAAAGAAGAATAGCTGAACCAGAAATTGCAGCACTGCCGCGGCTAAAATAACAACCATCGTCGAAGTGCGGCTCAACATATGATTCATAACCACGCCGAGAGGAATGATGGTCAGTACGATGGACAGAATAAATCCGATAACATAGGATTTCACTGAACCGTGAGAATCATCATGACCATGCGAACCTGCTCCTGATTGATGCTGTGCCATCTACATCACCCCCATCAAATAGACAACTGTCAGCAAGAAGATCCAGACAGCGTCCAAAAAGTGCCAGTACAAGCTCAATGCCGAAACTTTGCCCTTCGTCTCTGGAGTAAGTCCGCGTTTTTTCAACTGGAACATAAGTCCAATCATCCAAACCAGCCCTAACGAAACGTGAAGTCCGTGTGTTCCGACCAAGGTGAAGAATGCCGACAAGAACGCACTGGTTCCAAAATTAGCACCTTCATGTACGATTTCAACAAACTCGTAAACTTCAAAACCGATAAAACCAAGACCCAGGATTGCCGTCACGATTAACCAGTTGATTAATCCCTTCATGCTTCCTTTGTTCATAGCCAACACAGCCAGACCACTTGTGAAGCTGCTTGTGAGCAAGAGGAACGTTTCAATAATAACGCCCGTCATGTTAAACAGCTCTGCGCCACCTGGTCCTCCGGCCGTGTTATTCCGAAGGACGACGAAGGTTGCGAACAAGGTACTGAACAGGATTACGTCCGTTACGAGGAAGATCCAAAAACCAAGCATCTTCAATTCTTGCGGATCGTGATGCCCGTGGTCATGATCATGGCTGTGATGTGCTGCAGCTTGTGCCATTATACAGACCCCCTTATTGCCGCTTCCGTGCGTTTTACTTCATCCGCAGGGATATAGTAGTCGCCATCATAGGAGAAGAACGAACGGCAAATCATACAAATTGCTACGCCGATCAGCCCTGGAATATAGAAGAACGACCATCCAAATACGAAACCGAAACCTGCAATGAAAAAGAATACCGACATAATGAATGGAATCGCCGAGTTTTTCGGCATATGAATCGCTTCAATTGGCGGTTGCTTTCTGAAAATACCTTTTGCACGTTTATCTTTTTCTGCCCACCAGTCATCGCGTTCTTCTACTTGCGGAATGGTAGCAAAATTGTATTCCGGTGCAGGTGAAGGAATTGACCATTCCAACGTGTGACCACCCCAAGGGTCGCCAGTTGTATCCTTCAGCTTGCGGTAATTTTTGATACCCAGAAGAATTTGAAGAACCTGGAACAAGAAACCAATCCCCATCAGGAATGCCCCAACGGTTGACACCATGTTAAGCGGCTGCCAGCCAGTATCCCAGCCGTAAGTGCTCAGACGACGTGTCATACCCATCAGACCGAGGGAATATTGCGGAATGAAACATACATAGAACCCGATATTCCAGAACCAGAAAGCCCATTTACCAGGCGTTTCAGGCAATGTGAAACCGAACATTTTTGGCCACCAGTAGTACAGACCTGCCAGGTAACCGAACACTACCCCACCAATCAGAGCAGAGTGAAAGTGAGCGATCAGGAAGTAACTGTTATGGAACTGGAAGTCCGCAGGCGCTACAGATAACATGACGCCCGTCAAACCTGCAATCAGGAAGTTCGGAATAAATGCAATAGACCACATCATCGGAGTTTTAAATTCGAGTTTACCCCGGTACATCGTGAACAGCCAGTTAAATACTTTAACCCCTGTCGGTATTGCGATAACCATCGTCGAAATCGCAAAGAATGCATTAACATCTGCGCCTGATCCCATTGTGAAGAAGTGATGCGCCCACGTGAAGAAGGACAGGATCGCAATAATGAACATGGCGTAAACCATGGATTTGTAACCAAACAATTTCTTTTTAGAGAATACGCTGATAACCTCGGAATAAATACCGAAGGCTGGCAATACTACAATGTATACCTCAGGGTGACCCCACATCCAGATCAAGTTGATATACATCATCGGGTTACCGCCGAAATCAAGGGTAAAGAAGTGTCCTCCTCCAAAGCGGTCAAGGAATAGCAAAGCTAAAGTAACCGTCAGAATCGGGAACGCGAAAATGATAATAACACATGATGAAAATACGGACCACGTAAAGACAGGCATTTTCATCCAAGTCATACCAGGTGCGCGCATTTTAATGATGGTAACAATAAAGTTGATCCCTGTAGCCAATGAACCTATACCGGAAATCTGAATACCCCAGATATAGAAGTTCTGACCGACGCCAGGACTAAATTGCAGTTCTGAGAGCGGTGGATAACTCAACCAGCCTGCATCTGGCGAACCGCCAATAACGAAGGACAAGTTGAACAACATCGCACCCATAAAGAAAAGCCAGAAGCTCAATGCGTTCAGGAAAGGAAACGCAACGTCGCGCGCACCAATTTGAAGGGGTACGGCGATGTTAAACAAACCAAACATCAACGGCATCGCCATAAACAAGATCATGATTGTGCCGTGAGTTGTAAAAATCTGGTTGTAATGCTCAGGATGTAAGAGTGTCACATCAGGTGTAGCAAGTTGAATACGCATCAATAATGCATCCACGCCTCCGCGGAATAACATCAAGATGGCCGCAAGAATATACATAATACCGACTTTTTTATGGTCAACCGTAGTCAACCAGTTTTTCCAAAGCCAGCCCCATTTTTTGAAATAAGTGAGCACAAACACGATCCCGATCGTTGCTAGTGCGATGGAAACGTCCGCTCCATAGATCATCGGGTCTCCAGTAACGAAGAAAGTGGATGCAAACTCTTTTATTTTGTCAAGCATTGGGGGCCTCCTTCCCTATAATCATTTTAATTGTGTCCGCTCATATTCATATGACTCATATCCATTTCGGCATGCTCTTCTGTGTCGGTCTTGGATGAATCTTCTGTGGATGTAGCTTCACCATGTCCAGCATGGGGATTAGAAGAGCCTTCCACTACATACTTGTTGACAATCTCTTTGAACAATCCGTCTGGAATCGAAGAATACTCATCAGGCTGGGACAAACCTGGTTTTGCAAGCGCCAAATAGCCGTCTTTCGTCAGCGGCTTAGACTGCTTCTTGATGTCAGCGACCCAGTTTTTATACTCTTCATCCGACTGGACTTCTACATCAAAACGCATTTGTCCAAAATGCTCACCGCTAAAGTTTGCACCCGAGCCAAAGTAAGTTCCTTCGTGATCGGCCTGCAAATGCAGTTTCATGGCCATGCCTGACATGGTGTAGATTTGACCGCCCAATTGCGGAATCCAGAACGAGTTCATCGGAGCGTCAGCAGTCAGTTCAAAACGGACTGGAACACCTTTAGGAATGTGAACTTGGTTAACTGTAGCTATACCTTCCTCTGGGTACATAAAGAGCCATTTCCAGTCCAATGAGGTTACTTGAATCGTTACTGGCTTTTGCGTGCTTGCAATCGGCTTGGAAGGCTCCAGCATGTAGGTATATCTCGCAGTGATGACCGCAATAATACAGATAACGATAATCGGAATAGCCCACCATGTGGTTTCCAGCTTTTTGCTGTCATCCCAATGGGGTTGATACTTCACCTTGTTTGTTGGGGTGTCGCGATACCGCCAAACGATGAAGAAGGTCAAAATCATAACCGGTACAATTATAAGCGCAGACAATGCAGTTGTAAGAATGATCAGCTCTTTTTGTGCTTGCCCAATTGGTCCTTTCGGATCGAAAACAACGTATTTTCCGCCAGCATAAAAACACGTCCAGATGAGCAATGCTACCGTGAGCACGGTCAAAACCAACGCAATAATCGCTTTTGGTTTTTTGTTCATGTTGTTCCCCTCTCCTTAAAATAGTAAATTACTCAAAACTAACGAACTCCTGTAATGTTGCCCTTATATAAGATAGCAGAAAAGCGGCCACTTTTTTTATTGTTAACAGAATTGTCGATTATTTGTCCGATTTTTGTGAAAAACCTCTCTAAAAATAAAATTTCTCTTGCAAATTCAAAATTTCTTTTTAATTCAAAAATGACATATAAAAACGTTAATTATGCATCTTGAAGTATCTTAAAAAAGCTATACTAAAGCAAAAATCGGGACTCCTTACAGTTATCATCCTACACTGCTCGAAGCCCCGCGCTGTTGTTTTCGTTATCAGTTTTACATCATCTTTTCAATTGTATTAACGATGTCCGTTCTCTTGGTCTTCCTTCTTGCGGGCAATGACAAATGATTTCCCGATTAGAAAAATGAAAATTCCGGCAGCAAAGGCGCCAATGCCTGTCATTAGATAGATATTACGATCGGTTAAATTCCCTATATCAAGCAAAATAAGAATAATACCTACAATGCAAGCGATCAAAGAAATAACAGATACCGTGCGGCTCATTTGGTTATCCCTTGATCCTGATTTTCTAAAATTCGAAGCCATACCCTCCACTCCCTCTAGTTTAAAATGGTTAAAAAGTGCCTTCGCCAAGTATTTTTTTCAGTATGCACATTTTTTATTTTTTTATTCTTGCCGGCCTCTATATACTAGAACCATCTGTAATTCATCTTGGCTATTATTACCCCAGAGGACCTCCTATTTAAACAAACGGGAGCGGAGGCAGACCTAAATTTGCTTTATATTCAGATCATTTCTCTTTGTTTAGCGTCTAGTCTCCAACCAGTTATTACTTACTACATTTCGATACCAATAGTAACTTTCCTTGGGGGTGCGGACCTGTGTGCGAAAATCGACATGAATCATGCCAAATCTCATATTATACCCCTCTGCCCACTCAAAATTGTCCAAAAGTGACCATGCCATATAGCCTTTAACATGAAGACCATCATGAATTGCCCGGTGCACCTGCACCAAATGCTGCTGCATGTAGGAAATTCGACGATCATCTTGCACCTTTCCGTTTACGACCTCATCATTGATACAAGCCCCGTTCTCTGTGATGTAAATATCGATGTTACCGTATTTTTGCAAATAATGTAGTACCTCATACAGCCCACGTGACTCCACCGGCCAGCCGATATCTGTTACAGGTAGTCCCATATTGATTTCTTCAGATTGAAGAAATCCTGCCTCCGGATTAAATCGATTAACCGACATACTATAATAATTGATACCAATCATATCAATTGGCTCACCGATAATGTCCATATCTCCATCTTGTATAGGTACGGTAGCTCCCTGTTCCGCAAACCAGTCTACCAAAAACTGAGGATACGAGCCTTGATAAATAGGCTGGAGAAACCAGTCACTGTGCAGGGAAATCGTGCGTGCACAAGCCGCTTTATCTTCCTCAGAAGTGCTGTAAGGAACAGCCCAGGAGACATTTGGGGCGATACCGATCTGGCCACTGGTGCCAAGCTCGCGGAATCGGCGTACAGATAGGCCATGTGCAACCAGCAGATGATGTCCTACATCAATCGCAGTCTGGAGATTCGTCAGACCCGGGGCATGAACTCCCAGCATATTGGATAAAAAGGCGATGCACCACGGTTCATTGAATGTCAGCCAATGCTGTATTTTACCGTGAAACTCACGGAACATCGTTTCCGCAAACTGGACAAATGCCTGAATTGTGCGACGATTTCCCCACCCTCCGGCATCCTGTAGCGCCTGAGGCAGATCCCAGTGATACAGTGTACAAAACGGTTCAATTCCGTTGTCATTCAACAAATCAACTACACGATGATAATAGTCCAATCCCTCTTGATTGACTTCACCATCACCATTAGGGAATATACGTGGCCAGGACACCGAGAAACGATATGTACGAATGCCCAGCTCCTTCATGAGACGGATATCTTCTTCGTAACGATGATAGCTGTCACAAGCTACATTGCCGTTATCACCGTTGAACACTTTGCCAGGCGTATGGGCAAAGGTATCCCAGATCGACAACCCTCTCCCATCCTCCTGGTAAGCCCCCTCGATTTGGTAGGCGGCCGTTGCGGTACCCCACATAAAGTCCTGCGGAAATTGAAAAATAGTCATTGTGTCTAATCTTCCTCTCCCTCAATTATAATCGTATATTCATTCGTTATTTCCTGCTTTTTGGTAAAAGTCCATGACAAAATAAATCCTCCGTGCTTGGGATCAGGCTGAGCCTGACGATCATCAACGCTAAACGGATGTGCACTGCGAATCGTACAGCTTCCCGTCTGGACCGATGCGGTAAGCTCCGCACGGACGAGCCGCGAACCGGACCATTCCATGCTGACCGTAATTCCGCCACGCCCTTTCAAGCCGCTGACCCGTCCTTCAGGCCATGCCGATGGCAGGGCAGGCAATAGCGTCAGCTCGCCTGGGCGGCTTTGCAGCAGCATTTCTGCTATGCCTGCCGTCGCACCAAAGTTACCGTCGATCTGAAAAGGCGGGTGAGCGTCGAATAAATTAGGGTAGATCGATCGCGACAGCAACGTGCGAACATACCGATGCGCAGTGTCGCCATCTTCCAGCCGGGCGTACAGGTTAATCAACCAGGCACAGCTCCACCCGGTATGACCGCCACCATGATCGAGCCGGCGGCGTAGCGATATGCGAGCCGCCTCAGCCAGCTCTGGAGTATCACGGATATGGATCTGTCGGCCGGGGTAAAGCCCGTAAAGATGCGAAACATGTCGATGCCCAGGCTCCGCTTCCTCAAAATCGACCATCCACTCCTGTAACTGACCGTGACGGCCGATTTGATAGGGTATTAATCGTTCCCGTGTCTCTTCGCAGCGTCTACGGAACTCATCGTCTAACTCCAACAGATCCGCGGCCTGAATACAGTTGCTCAATAGCTCCCGAATCAGCGTCATGTCCATCGTAGAGCCCATGGATATACTGCAATCCTCGCCTTCGGGCGTGATGAATTTATTTTCAGGCGAAGTGGAGGGGGACGTTACAAGCCGACCATCCGGGCCCTCCACAAGCCAGTCTAGGCAAAAGGCCGCCGCCCCCTTCATAAGCGGATAAGCCTGTTCTGCCAAATAGGTTGTATCCAAGGTGAACAGATAACGCTCCCATAGGTGAGCGGTCAGCCATACACCCCCAAGCGGCCAAAATGCCCAACTGGCATGGCCATCTGACGGTCCGGCGTTTCGCCACACATCAATATTGTGGTGAGCTGTCCATCCTTGAGCCCCATAATTGATGGAAGCGACCCTGCGTCCCGTACGACCGACTTCTCCAATCATGTGCAGCAATGGCTCATGGCACTCGGCAAGATTACACACATCTGCGGGCCAATAGTTCATCTGTGTATTAATATTGGTTGTATAGTTACTGTTCCACGGCGGCTGTACCCGGTCATTCCAGATGCCCTGAAGATTGGCGGGCTGACTGCCCGGACGTGAACTGCCCATTAGCAAATAACGGCCATATTGGAATAACAGCACTTCCAGCCCCCGGTCTGCCTGACCTTTCTGATAGCGTTCTAATCGCAGATCCGTCGGGAGAACGGACTCGTCAGTTAGCGTGTCACTTCCCAGTTCTAATGCAACACGGTCAAACAGCTTCCGGTGATCCTGCTCATGGCGTTGCCGCACCTGCTCACTTCCTAGCGAAATCGCTCCGTCTAGAATGACTTTGCATGCTTCTGCCGACTCTGTTGCATCACTATTCGGCATAGCCTGAAATCCCCGAAATCCGGTAGCCGCTGCCAAATACACCGTGATTTTATCCGCGTCCGAGATGATCAACGCTCCGTCATCCCTCGTCGTCAAGGTTCCTCCCTCGGGAATAACCCTCGCCTGAACTGCAAAAGCCATCCCCAAATCATTTTCGTAAACGACAGACTGTGGATGATCACCGTGATAATTAGATTCCACATGACTGGGCGCTCGTCCAGTCAACGTAATGAAGTCCCTGGTCGGTTCCTCGGATGGATCGTTATCGTTGGCTCCTTTGCAGGAATCACCAAGCGCATCCTCTCCAACTTCATCCTCACAAGGATGGGGGGTAGTCATACGCACAGATGCATGGATTTTTCCGACCTTATTCGCAGTCAGTGACACCATAATGACTCCATCATGTGCACTGGCGATAACTTCGCGAGTATAGTGGACTCCATCACTCTGAAAAGTGACCACTGCCGTTCCGGTCTGCATATCCAGTTCCCGTTCATAATGCGCAATCTCCCCTAGGTTATCCTGTGTAATCCACAAATCTCCTAAAGGCTGGTAGGCTTCTGTATCTCGACCCAGCATGTTCGAATTAATCAGTTGCTCTGCTTCCTTGTATTTTCCATCTGCAATCAGCTTTCTGGCAGGCTCTAAATATCGCAATGCATCATACTGAACGCCATCTCTGGGAAATCCGGACCAGAGCGTATCCTCGTTTAATTGCAAATGCTCCTCTCTGATCCCGCCAAATACCATAGCTCCCAGCCGTCCATTGCCGACTGGCAATGCTTCCTCCCATACCTCAGCAGGCTGGCGATACCATAACCGTAGGGACTGTGGTCTTTCGCCTTTCGTCAACTCAAACCCTCCCTCATCAAGGTCAGACAAAGCGCTGAACCCCATATTGCACATGGCGCATGCGCTCTGTCACTCCGAGATTTCAAAGTTTGGAAAATATGGACTCGTTATTTAGCAGCCTTCCCACTCCATAACTCCACTCTGTCCTTCACCAGTTGCGTGTATTGCTGTTCCATTTGGACAGCTCCGGCGGCATCCAGTTCTTTAATCATGTTGTCGTATACCGTATCAAAATTGGAAACTGGTGTTAAAATGGCTTCCGGTATACGTTTGCGGATTATGTCTGTCGTCTTTTTAAATGTAACGTTATAGTTGGATTCATTGTCTGTCGTCAGGTTATAGGCTGCGCCCCAAGGCTTCACATCAAATTCTTCTTTTCCTGGAAACAGTTCCTTCCACGTTTTTACGCCATACGCTTTCATTGATTCTTTCTCCGGCTTCGAATAAGCCGCGATAATTTGTTCCGGGAATTTGGCAGTGTAGTAGTTACCCGTAGAGTCCTTCACTCCGTCACCATAGTGTCCGCTCATTAATGTGTACAAGTCTATTCCAGTGGATTTATTGAAGCTGGTTGTATTGTTCGTTTTTTGATCCAATACATCGGCAGGAATGACGCGTTTGCCGTCTTTGATTTCATAGTGCTTGCCTTCGATTCCCCAGTTCACTAGCACCTGTCCTTCATCGGAAGCTAAATAATCCAGAAATTTAATAGCCCGCACCGGGTCCTTGCAACTTTCCGTAATCCCTACACCATAACCGGACGCAAAACCTGTATCCTGAAAGGAACGATCCTTGTACTCCTCTGAGAGTGTAACTGGAAAATGCGCGTAACTGGCATCAGCCTTGCCTGACGCTTTTAATGCATTTTCGGCATCCTGATAACCCCACTCCTGGTCGATCAGACCCAGAACACGACCGCTGGCAATTTTGGATTTGTATTGATCGCTTTTTTGCACAAACGAATCTTTATCGAGCAGCCCTTCATTGTACATGTGGTTTAACCAACGGAAATATTCTTTTTCTTCCGGACGTTTGTAATGAAGCTTGGCTTCAAAAGTTTTGGGATCAATAAAATATTCACCATCATCCGGCGCTCCAGTTGTCTGGAAGGCAGGGTTCGTTACGGTAATCATAATTCTCCAGTCGTCCGCATCCAGCGTGAGAGGGATCGTTTTTTTGCCATTAATCGTCGGATGTTTGGCTACATAGGTTTTGAGCACGTTTTCAAAATCCTGCAATGTTCTTACCTTGGGATATCCCAGCTCCTTGAGCACCTTATGCTGAATTTCAAATCCCCCCGTCGCGTCAAAACTCTCCTGTCCCACCCCTGCATACGTAGGAATAACATAGATGGCTTGATCCTTATTGCTGTATTTCAGCCGATCCATATAGGGGCCGTATAGCTTTTTGAGATTGGGTGCGTGATCGTTGATCAGATCGGTCAGATCAATCATAGCCCCCGCATCCACAAGCTTGCTAATATTTGCTTTAGGAGAGACCAGGTCTGGGTATTCCCCACTTGCTGCCATCAAAGCAATCCGGTCATCCCCACCTCCGCCGCTGACATCAAATTCCGCATTCAAGGTTACACCTGTTTTCTTGGTGATTTCCTTGCCTATTTCATCTTTCATTCCATTCCATTGCGGGCTTGTATCTGCTCCGAAGAAGCTAAACGTAATTGGGTCTGTGCCGCTGGATGAGCCTTCTTTCGCTGTTTTATCGCTTCCACCGCAACCTGCGAGTGCGGCAAGTGATACGGCGAGCAAGGGAATCAGTGCAAATCTGGACCAGTGTTTTTTCATGTTCAAAACCTCCTGCATTTCTAGGATTTTATCGTTGTGGATTGACTGCTACGATTGGATTGTTATGATTTAACAGCTCCCAGTGTCATACCGCCTACAAAATATTTTTGTAGGAATGGATATACGAGCAAAATCGGAA
The DNA here is from genome assembly GCF_029522175.1 of Paenibacillus sp. P2(2022). Classification (NCBI taxonomy): domain Bacteria; kingdom Bacillati; phylum Bacillota; class Bacilli; order Caryophanales; family Paenibacillaceae; genus Paenibacillus; species Paenibacillus sp. P2(2022). The sequence continues at coordinate 96,582 of NZ_JAKWFI010000006.1, forward strand.
GCGTGACGGTAATCGTGATTGCCATTTTAATCGACTCTGGCGAAATTTGAGCCATTTGCTTAGCCATATCGTTGCTATTCGCCATATTGGCGCCGCCTTGCTGCGTACTTTGCAGTATCTTCATCAGCTCAAATTGCAGTGTTGTCCACTGCGCGGCGGTTCCATTGTACAAGTACGTATCAAACCATGCGTTCCATTGATTTACCGCTAAAAAAAGGGCAATTGTCGCCAGCACAGGCTTGCACAGCGGTAAAATAATCTTCCAATATATCGTAAAGTCATTGGCTCCATCCAGCTTGGCAGACTCTTGTAGCGCATACGGCAAACCATCCATAAAGGAACGAATGACAAAAACATTAAACGCGCTGATCAGCCCCGGAAAAATATACACCCAGAACGTGCCCAGCAAATGTAAATCACGCATCAAAATAAACACAGGCACCATTCCGCCGGAAAAATACATCGTCAACGCCAGAAACGTGGATATGAACTTGCGCGCGCGGAAATCGACCCGACTCAGCGTAAATGCAAGCATAGAAGCACAGATGAGTCCCAGCACCGTTCCAACTACTGTACGTAAAATCGATACCTGCAGACCCCGAAGCAGGCCATCGTACTGGAAAATCGTTTTGTAATTTTCGAGTGTAAACTGACGAGGCCATATATAAATACCGCCACGAACCGTGTCCGTCGAATTGTTCAGGGAAATCGCTAGTACGTTCAGAAACGGGTACAGCGTCAACACCACGATCAGAGCCATGAGGATATAGTTGAACAGGTCAAACAGCTTTTCTGACCGTGTAGCATTAAATGCCTTATTCGTCATTTCGCTTCTCCCTCCCTACATGATGCTTTCTTTGGTCAGTTTTTTGAATATACCGTTCGCCGTAAACAACAACAGAATGCTAACCAGTGAGTTGAAAATGCCTATTGCCGTCCCGTAAGAGAAGCGGCCCAGATTAATCCCGTAATTCAGTGCATACAAATCCAGCACTTCCGAATAATCCGTTACGAGACTGTTGCCAAGTAAGAACTGCTTTTCAAAACCATTGCTGACCAGATGTCCAATCGCCATAATAAACAGAATGGCGATGGTCGAGCGGATACCTGGCAATGTAATATGCCACATCTGTCTCCAGCGGCTGGCCCCATCCACACGTGAAGCTTCATATTGTTCCTGGTCAATTCCGGTGATGGCAGCTAAATAAATAATCGTATTCCAACCTGTCTCTTTCCATATGTCGGAAGCGGTTACAATGTACCAAAACCAACTCCCCTTAGCCATAAACTGAATCGGTTCATCCACAATATGAAGCGCTACCAAAATATCGTTAACAATTCCACCGTCAATGGACAGCATTTTCGTCACCAATCCGGCCACAACTACCCAGGATACAAAATGCGGGAGGTAGGATACTGTCTGCACAACTCGCTTGAACAGCATACCACGCAACTCATTTAGCAGAATTGCAAAAAAGATCGGTACAACAAAACCAAAAACAATACCCATCAGGCTCATTGCCAGCGTATTTCGTAATACCAGATAAAAACGTTCATCCTGAAAAAGCTCAATAAAGTTGTCTAACCCTACCCACTTTTGATCCCAAAACGATTTGGCTGGCTTATATTTTTGAAACGCCATTGTCCATCCCCATAGTGGAAAATAACTGAAAACAAACACCCATATGACGAAAGGAATGGACATAAAATAAAGGTACTTTTGCTGTTTCACACTGTTCCACAGGCCTTTTTCACCGCGTTCGGGCTTCGATCCGCGAGCCTTACGCGGTCTTCCCCGATTGGATTCAGGAATCACAGCATCAGCGTTGGAAGCGGTTTCAGTTGAAGATCCCATAACAAGCTCCTCCTCATCTCTAGATACTATTATCATACTTTGCTGGCTCAAAAGCGGGTACCCGACGAATTAGGAGAAAAATCAGTTCAAAATTAGATATATGGGGAGTGGATTAAGATTTACATTCGTGCCACTACACATGCGGATGGTGCTTCCCATCGCTGTTGTCCCCGGATTTCTTGAATTTATTGCACCACAGGTGGGTGATGGTATATATACACTTACTGTCGCAATTCACCTAGTTGGAAGAAAAAAGCTTTCTAGCATCCATGGGGTCAGTCCCCATGTGCCAGAAAGCTTTTTTGATTTATTTTACCGTGATCGTCCCGTAGTACATATACATGCCGCAATTGTACTCATATACCCCCGGTTTTAAATCCTTGACGGTAAAATTATTATTTTCGTGATCCAGGTAAACGTCCATTCCGATCTTCAACGACTGTACTTCATCGATGCAAGTAAAGGATGTCATTTTTTTAAAATTGATCTTGGTTGGAACGCCGGCTTTCACTTCAATATTTTTAGGATAGAAACCGTCCCCTTTTACACCCACTGTAACAATCTCGTATTTGGTTTTATCTGGCTCTTCCTGAGCTTGTTGAGATTGATTGGCCGGAAACGACGACACGCTCCCTTGAAAATAAAACAAGACAAACCCGCCCATGATCAGGGCTACAAAACCAATCAGCATCAAATGCCAATGTTTAGAGATGAGTGTTTTCATTTCTTTCAGCCCCCTCCAGTTGAATGTCTAATGAGCATGTGACGCATCAACTCTAACCAGTATATAAAAGTTAATCGAAATTTTAAATACCTTGTTTCAAAGCTTATAGCAGATGAACCATATTATCCGACACGGTGATCATTACTGTTTTTCCAGAACCGGATGATCCAGCTTATACAGATTACGGTATCGGGTATGATCTCGCCACAGCTCATCATGACTGCCTCGCATGGAGATGGTGCCTTGTTCCATAAAGATCACCTCATCCATATGCTTCATTCCTGTGAGATGATGAGTGATCCAGATCAATGTTTTGCCTTCCAGCACGCGAAACATCGTCTGCATAAGTTCATGCTCCGTCAGCGGATCAAGCCCCACGGTCGGCTCATCCAGCAAAACAATTGGGTGATTTTGCAACAAAATCCGCGCCAGTGCAATGCGCTGTCTTTCTCCACCGGAAAAGCGAAGACCCGTCTCCTGCATTCTTGTATCGTAACCCTCTGGTAAAGAATCAATCAGGGTTCCAAGCCCTACCTGCTCCGTCACTGCACGAACCTCATCCAGCGTGGCGTCGGGTCGTCCCAATCGAATATTGTTTGCTACCGTCGTATCGAACAAATACGGTTGCTGGTTTAGCACCGCAAATAGACTGGAGTATGCTCCACCTGTAAATACAGGCACTCCTGCGACAGTGACGCTGCCTTCATCAGGCTGCAATGCTCCTTGAATCAGATTCAGCAGCGTAGACTTACCCGCACCACTGCGGCCAAGCAATGCAACCTTGCCCCCCTGCGGTACGTGTAGGGAGATATTACGCACACTCCATTCCTGCGTTGCCGCATAGCGGTAGCTTACGTTGTTCAGCAGAAGGTCTCCCCCATGGCTTAATTGCTGAGCGGTAGCCTGTTCCTTTTTAGTATCTGTTGCATCGTCTGCTGCTGGTTGTCCTGCATCTGATCGTACTGCAAGTGCAGATGTACCTTTCTCGGAATCCTTTAGCCGTCGAAGTGAATCCTGATACTCCGGCGCATGAACCACCGCTTCCCCAGCGCGAACGAAAGCATCCAGCAACGGAAAAGTTACTAGCGCAAAGGATGCCAGCCATGTCGCTTCAATGCGACCCTGTGCTACCAGTCCTCCGGCCCACACAGTCATAATTACAATTCCTCCACCTACAAAGCATTGTGCGATCCAATGAGAACGCCACTCGTTCCGGCGAAGTGAATTTTCCACCATGGCAACCCTGTTGTGCCGTTGTGTAAAGGTGCTAAGGAAATGCCCAGTTCGTCCGCTCAGCACCAGATCACTCATGCCGAACAAAGCATCCGTCAGTTCCTGATAAGATTTACTCCGTTCCTGCTTGAACGTACGCCGTTTGGCAAGTGAGGTCCAAAGTGAGATAGCTGGGGCGATAAAAAGCAAAAATCCCCCATATAGCGCCATCAGCAAGGCAAATGTTCCATCCATCCAGCCAAGCGCCAAGATGCCTGTTGCATATATCAGCAAAGCCGATAACGCAGGCAGAACCAGCTTCAGATAGATATTTTGAAGCTGCTCAATATCCTCTGCCAGCAATCCCAATAGATCCCCTGTACGAAATTTGGTGCGAATCATCAGCGCCTGCGGTTCCACTGCCCGATACAAGCGTACCCGCATACGAGACACAAGCCGCAGCGCAGCATCATGACCTACCAAGCGTTCCAGATACTGAATAACGGCTTTACTAAAACCAAACGTTCGCACAAGCACAATGGGCACATACACCATTAATATATTTTCAGGTTTTAAGGCCGAACGAGTAATCAGATGGCCGGACGTAAAGAGCAGCGCGCCTGCACACCCAATGGACAGCGCCCCCAAAAGAGCTGCTGCTAGAAAGGCCCAAAAATAGTGTTTCAGATAAGGTAAAAACCAGCCTTGGCTACAATTGTCCGTTGCTCTCATATCGCCCGCCCCCTCCTTCCGACATTCCCGTTAGCAATCTGTAATATTCTCCCTTCTGGGCAACCAGTTGCTGATGGGAACCTACCTCTTCCAGACGACCTTGATTCATCATCCAGACACAGTCCATATCCGGCATCCAATGCAGCCGATGGGTGGCAAGAAACATCCTCTTGTGTTTCAATACGGACAAAATGGTCTGTTTTAATTCCCATTCTGTCTCAATATCCAAATGTGCCGTAGGCTCATCCAATAAAATAACCGGACGGTCACTGAGCAAAGCGCGCGCCAAGGCAATCCGCTGCGCCTGTCCTCCGCTCAATGTCCGACCTGCTTCCCCAATAGGCTCATTCAATCCACCCGGAAGACCATCCACCAGTTCACGTAGGCCGACGGCATCAATCGCCCACTCAACCTGCTGGTTGGATGCTTCCGGCTCATAAAAGCGAATATTATCTGCCAAAGTAGCGCTAAACAGGTAAGGATGCTGTGGAATATAGGCAATATGCCGCTGCCATTCAGCTTTGGTATCCGCAGATAATCGGCATCCATCAAGGATCACCTCACCTGAAGTCGGGTCAGAAAAGCCGCCAAGCAGACTAAGCAATGTCGTTTTGCCTGCACCACTCGCTCCGACGATGCCGATCATGTTCATGTGCGGTTCAACACTTGCAGACACATGTTCTAGCCGGGCAGAGCCGTCTTCATTAAGTAAACACACATCAGACAGCTTGAGGATGTCCTGCCCCGTGATGTCTAATCCTTTATCATGAACTGTCTGTGCATTCGTCTCCGTCACTTCTTCTTCTGCACCGAGAATCGAGCGAATCGCTCCCCAAGCCTCTTTACCATCCAATGAGGCGTGATAGTCTGATCCCAACTGGCGTATAGGCATAAAATATTCCGGTGCCAGAATAAGCACCGCAAGCGCTGCCTCCAGTCCCACTGAACCACTAATCAGACGCAGACCCAAGCCTACCGCTACAAAAGCGACCGACAGCATACTGAAAAAATCGAGGGCAAATGAAGAAAGAAACGCTACCCGCAGCGTACGCATCGTGGCTGTACGATACTGGTCGCTGACCTTCCCTACGGTTTCCCCATGCGCCCGACTGCGTCCCAAAAACCTTAGTGTCTGTAGCCCACGCAACGAATCCGTGAAATGGTGTGATAACAGACGATAGGAACGCCACTGCTTGTCTGCCTGCTTGCGCGCCGCCAAACCCAGCAAAATAAAGAAGCCCACCAGAATCGGCATCGTAGTTGTCAAAATCACACCTGAAATCAGATCTAATGTGAAAACATACACAAGCACAAGTAAGGTTACAGCCATCATGTCTATCATACGAGGAATGGATATTTCCAAATAATTGCGAACCCGATCCACGCCATCCAGCGCTAGCGTCACCAACTTGCCGCTTCCTTCCCGCGCAGCAAAGCCCGGGCCCCGCTCGAACAAACGCGCAAGCAGACGCTCCCGTAAGGAAGCGCCTGCTGCTTCGGCAAAACGACCGGCTGTCCGGCGTTGCAGCCAGATCGTCGTATGCCTCACTGCAAAAGACGCGAAAAACAACGCCAGCGATGGCCAAGCCATTACCAGCGGATTGTGTTCAAATAAAATCGTAACAGTCTTTGCCAAAAAGATGGCTTGTGCAATTACCGCTGCTCCCTGGAGCAGGGAAAGGGCGGCCAGCAGCAGCATTACTGGCCGAATGCCCTTTAATTCAAACCAGGCTTTATCCATTAGTATTCCAGATGATCCTTCTCACTGAGACGCTTATGGAAAACAAAATAGCTCCACGCCTGATAAGCCAACACAAAGGGTAAAAGCGTTGCTGCAACAATCGTCATATTTTTCAATGTGTAAGGACTGGAGCTTGCATTATATATCGTCAAATCAAAAGCACTGTTGATCGAGCTCACCATAAATCTTGGGAACAATCCAACGAATAACGAGACGAAGCTTAGCAAAATGATGGCACCTGTCATCCCGAAAGCCCATCCTTCGCGGCGCTGCTTCAGGAAATACCATGTTAGCACATAGGCAACCATCCCCACTGCAACCGCAACATACATAAAGGGACCGCGACGTGCAAATAAATCCGTTGCAAAATAAGTCCATACCACCATACCAGCAAGCAAAATCCCCAACACCGGAAGAAATTTGGACGCGATCACACGAGCACGATCCCTTACTTCACCAATCGTCCGCAGAGAAATGAACGTCAGCCCGTGCATAAGGCACATTCCGACCACGGTCAGTCCAATCCATACGGTGTATCCATTGAACACATCCAAGAATCCGGCTTTCAGATCCATGTTTTGCTGAATAGGTACACCCTTCACTAAAGCGGCAAAGGCCATACCAAACAGCATCGGTGGCAGGAAGCTGCCAATCAGAATGCAAGCATCCCACGTTCCTGTCCACCCTTTCCCTTCAGCCTTGCCACGGAACTCAAAGGAGACTCCTCGCAAAATCAAGCCTAGCAAAATAAACACAAATACCAGATAATATCCGCTGAACATCGTTGCATAAAAATGCGGGAAAGCGGCAAACATCGCACCTGCTGCTGTAATCAGCCACACTTCATTGGCATCCCAGAATGGACCAATCGTATTGATCATTAAACGTTTTTGTTGGTCATTGCGCGGCACTAATCCAGTAGCCATACCCACGCCAAAATCAAAGCCCTCTAGAAAAAAGAAGCCTGTAAACAGCACAGCGATCAATAAGAACCATAAATCATTTAACGTCAATGCTGCCACCCCCTTGAGCAAATGGATCATGAATTACCGTATGCTGATGCGGCTCCATATCTGGGCCTTTACGAGCGGTGCGAGCAAACAGGAATGCCAGTACACCCGTTAAAATGAGATACAGCGACGTAAATGCAATCAGTGAGAACAACACTTCTCCTGCTACAACGGTAGGTGAAACGGAATCTTTTGTTTGCAGCAAACCAAATACAGTCCACGGCTGACGTCCCATTTCTGTCATGATCCAGCCCGCGGTATTGCCAATGAACGGGAGTGATATCCCCCACAGCATAAGACGGAAGAACCAACGATGGGAGCCCTCCAATTTTTGTCGAAAACTCAGATAAGCTCCGTACAGAGCAAGTGCGATCATGGCACATCCTGCCGCAATCATAATGCGGAAGCTCCAGAAGGTCGTACGGACAGGCGGAATATAATCACCCGGACCGTAGGTCTTTTCATACTGTGCTTGAAGCTCCTTCATACCAGGCACAGAGCCGGAAAACTTGCTATACGACAGAAAGCTCAGTGCAAACGGAACCTTAATCTCAAAGGTATTTTCCTGCTTATCAGGATCAATATTGGCAATAATCGTCCAAGGCGCTGGATCGCCACTGTCTCCCCACAGAGCTTCACTGGCTGCCATCTTCATGGGCTGTGTTTTGATCAAATATTGAGCCTGTCCATGACCAAACAAAGGAATAGCAATGGCACAGATTAATGCAACTATAATGCTCAATTTAAAAGAAGGTTTAAAGAAGTCCATATTCTTTTTATGCATCAGCTTCCAAGCACTAATCCCTGCTACGAGGAAAGCTCCAGTTGCAATAGCAGCAAAGATGGTGTGAGGATACTCCCACAAAAGCTGCTCGTTCGTTAACAAAGCAGCAAAATCTTGCATTTCTGCCCGGCCATTTACAACCCCATATCCTACGGGACGTTGCATGAATGAATTAGCAGCCAAAATCCACAAAGCCGAGAGCATCGTACCAATCGCTACTAGCCACATGCAAACTAAATGGACAGTTTTGGATAGTCTTTCCCAGCCGAATACCCATAGGCCGATAAAGGTTGATTCCAGAAAAAATGCAAGCAATGCTTCAATGGCTAGCGGTGTACCAAATACATCACCGACAAAACGGGAAAAGTCCGACCAATTCATTCCGAACTGGAACTCCTGCAAAATTCCGGTAACTACGCCCAGCGCAAAGTTAATCAGCAGAAACGTTCCCCAGAATTGAGCCATTTTTTTGTACAAGTCTTTTTTCTTGATAACATACATAGTCTCCATAATTGCCACCAACAATGACAATCCAATGGAGATTGGCACATAAACAAAATGAAGAATCGTAGTGGTTGCAAACTGCAACCGTGCCAAATCCAATACGTCCATGATGCTGCTCCTCCTCTGTACTTCCCTTAACAATGATTTAATGTTTGTGATCTGAAGTCTTTTATATTTGTGATTGTATTCACATTGTTACATATGAAACCGTCACTTTTTTAGGAAATGACTCACTTAGCTAACTTCCCCATGGTTGCCATAACCGGGCTTCAGATTATCCCCATTATATAGAATAAATTTAAATGAAATAGAATCAAAAATGTGAACATCGTGTCAAAGTTGTGTCATAACGATGACATTTTTATGAAAATGCCCTAAAATCCATATTCAATGTGACATTTTCTATTGATCCGTCTTTTTTCAATATATAAAAAAAGAGCCTCTCTTCATTCGGAGGATATACCTCCGACATCTGCAAGAGAGACTTCATAACGTTAAACCTAGGGAATCGATCAACAGCCATCTGTTCCTCCGTTCTTTTGGACCTGATTACGGTAAGAGGAAGGTGACATTCCAACATACTTTTTAAATTTACTATGAAAATAATCTGCATTCGCATACCCCACACGGCCCGCCACTTGGTGTACCTTAATCCCCTGTGCAAGCAATTCCCTTGCTCCCTCAATCCTTACCTTATCCAGGTAGGCATTAAAGGCCTCGCCTGTATGACTTTTGAACAGTTTGCCCAAATACCCACTATTGTAATTGAACATATCTGCCAGCAACTCCAGTCGCAAATTTTCATCATAATGACCATGTATAAAGTCAATCATTTGCTTCATGATGATCTCCTTGCCACCCGTATCAGTCTGTCCAATCCACTGCAACACATGTTCGAGCGAGTGATCCACCAGCTCGCCCAATGTTGAATAGGCATATACATTGGTAATCAAGTTGGAATGCTCCTCCAGCACGGTCCGGCTGTGTTCCTGTCCAGCTGCATATTTGTTCAGTGCGAGTGTGAATGTCTGAGCGAAGGCCGCCTTGATTGCAGATTCTGTACGATAAATCTGGGGAAATTGGACTTCCATGTCCTTAATGACACGGGTCGCCGCTCTACCATTAGCCATATCCAGCGCGTAGTACAGCTTTTCTGCATAACGCATGGGATCATCTGATGCTCTGTCAGACGCTTCATTCATGTGAGCAGGGACTGTCTCCCATTCATGTAGGTCTCCGGGAAGCATGACTCTTTCTGCCCGGAACAAAAACATACGCTCCAATAATCGTAACGCCTGCTCAAAAGATCTGGGGATATCCCTAAGAATGTCTACCGGAGCCCCGGCAGCCCCATAGATTTCATTTACCCACGGTTTTAGCTCCTGTCGCCATGCAGCCAGCAACTGAGCAGCATCTTTTTCCGTTTTTAACATGGCGGGAAGCAATAGGCCCGTATATATTCCAGCCTCAAACACAATGCCTCTACCCTGTTCACGACACAATTCGGCCAGCCGCTGCTTTGCTGCCAACTGCCGGGCTTGCCGATCCCAGTCAGGTATACGCAAATCCAGCAGAATCACCTGATAGCTACTCCAGTCCAATGCTGGTAATTCAGGCTGTTGTCCGTGTTTTCCACCGCCGTTTTGGTGTTCAGCCTGCTTGGATGCACGATGGCTGGGTTCTACAGCATTACGAGCATGTTCTCCATGAACCGGAAACAGCAATGCTTCGATCCAATCGCGCTCATGCGAAGACGGACTCCCCCACTTTCCATCTCCCTTTTCGTTTTCAATGCTTTGCCGTACTCGCTTTAGCTCCAGCGTCATTTCTTCCTCATCAACGGGCTTCAATAAATAACCATCCACCCCGAATCCCATGGCTTGCCTAGCATAATTAAAGTCTGCATATCCGCTTAAAATGAGAAAGTGATACGGCTCCCCATTCATTTGGCGTATGCTTTGTATAACCTCCAACCCACTCATCCCAGGCATACGAATATCTACAATGACCAGTTCCGGTCGATGCTCTCCGAACTTTTCCAAAGCCTCGCGTCCGTTCTCAGCCGTATCGACGATGCGAAAGCCACAATCTCCCCAGTCAATAATGGAAGACAGTCCTTCACGAATCGCAGGCTCATCATCTACAATCATCGCTTTATACATTCGACGCTTCCTCCCTTGGTATGGAAAAGTATACGGTTGTTCCTACCTGTAATGCGCTTTCAATATGCAGACCATAACGTTCACCATACATCAATGTCAGACGTTGATGAACATTGCGTAGACCAATACTGCTCCCTTCCGGCTCCTCCGCACCCGTGATCCGATCCAACAGACGGGTCAGTTGCTCTTCCTCCATGCCAATTCCATCATCAGCCACTTTAATGTGCAGCTCTCTTTGTTCTATTGTGATATCTACCTTTACGGTAACTGGTTCTTCCTTATTTTCTAGGCCATGAATGACTGCATTTTCCACTAACGGTTGTATGATTAAGGGAGGAATCGACATGTCCTTCGCGCTTTCTTCCAAATTCACTTCATAGACCAAACGATTTCCAAACCTGAACTGCTGAATTTGCAAATAGGATCGCACCATATCCAGCTCCTGTAATACGGTTGTTTTACCACTGCCAATCTCCAGATTCCTGCGCATCAGCCTGCCAAGCAAACGAACCGTCGTTGCTATCTCCGCCTCCCCATTCAGGTGTGCTTTCATTCGAATGGATTCTAACGCGTTAAACAGAAAATGCGGATTAATTTGGCTTGCCATCATTTTTAGCTTGATATCCTTTTGTGCCAATTCAAGCTTATTATTATGTTCACTCGTTTCATAGACCTGGGCCATAAGCTGGCGGATACTACTCACCATGTAGTTGAAACGGCGGGATAAATCACCGATCTCGTCCCTTCCCTCCACACTTGATACCACATGAAAATCACCCGCAGCTACCTGACCCAGCTCATAGCTCAGCCGCTGGAGCCGTTTGGTAATAAGCCAGGAAATGATGGTAATCAGAATCAGCGCCATGATGAGTACCGCTAGTACACATAATGCACCAATCAGGCTGACCCGGTTTGCCCCCTGCACGATATGTTCCGTTGAAAACACCGAAATAATCGTCAATCCGCTCACACTTGAGGTTGGCAGCAGCTCATCCACAATAATGTTCGAGAGCGTTCCGTTAATTTTTGCTTCATATATCCCCTTACCTGCACGCTGGACATCAAAGCCTAAATGTAAATCCGTCAACGTCCGACCTACTGACTGCGGATGGGTAGCTGCGACCACAATTCCGTTACGATCCGCAATCAAGGTTTCAAAGGGCTCCTTGCTCAGCATATGATTCAACTCGGTCTGACTCAGTGCAATCATCAGAACTCCCTTGGAATTGTATTCGGGAAAAGGAATTTGCCGTACTAGGCTGAGGCGATTAACTGGGTTATCCTCCTTATCCTGAATGTAAAACCAGTTAATCGCCGTCCCCTTCAAAGCCTCCTGGAACCACGGCTGCCGCTCAATGTTAGAGTCCACAGGAATAAACTCCAGATTGTTGACCAACGTCGGATTGTAAGAATAGAACCGGATAGTAGCAACCTCTCTATATTGCTGGGTGTACTCATTAAAATCCTTGTATTGATGGTACGCATTCATGAGCTCCACCATGCCGGGATAACGGCGGTTCGCCATCTCCTTTAGCCTTTTATCGAACATTAGCCCATTTGAAATATCTGTTGGCACACGTAATAAATTTGCTGTTTGGCTCTTAATCTTTTCCACATTATTTACCGTCTGGGCAATCGCACTGTCCAGTGCCTGCTCTCGCAAATAAAAAATAACGCAGCCGCCCACCAACAGCACTGGGATCATGACAATCAGTACGTAGGAGAAGAGCAACTTATTCCGCATACGCATATTATTCATCAGATGCCTTACTCCACGATACATGCCATCCCTCCTGTGAGATAAGCGCTTACATATTTTCAGTTTAAAGCTTCACAACATTTATATCCATATTTTCTTGCCAAATAAAAAGGTGGTGAACGGAGTCACCACACTTTACGGATCACGAACTATTTACGTACAAAAGGTTCGATATGCACTCCCTGTGGCAGCTTATACGGATCTTCCGGGTTGATACGGTCATAGAACATAATGCCATCCAGATGGTCCATTTCATGCTGCACGACAATCGCTGCATAACCCTTAAACGTTAACAGTTCCTGAGTTCCGTCCGGTAAATTGGCCTTGATGCGAATCTTCTCGTAACGTGGTACATATCCGGGTATGTACCGATCTACAGACAAGCATCCCTCACCCTGTTCCAAGTAAATCATGGATGTAGAATGGCTGACCAGCTTCGGGTTAAACAGGCCATATTCTACCGTTTTGTCTCCATCTTCATAATAAATAGCACACATTCTTTTATTCAACCCAACCTGGTTGGCGGATAGCCCTACACCCGGGCGCAGCTCATAGCGGGTGGCCAGCTCTTCATTTTGGCTATTTTTCAGGTAATCCAGCATCCATTGCATCTGTTGAAGATCCTCTTCAGACAGCGGCAGACATACCGGATCAACCTTTGTGCGCAAAATCGGTTCCCCTTCACGCACGATATCCTTCGGGAGAAGCATGTCCATCGATTGATTGCTCATTCGTCAGCCTCGATTCATTTAAATAAATATACGATCATGTGATGTACAGCAAAAGCTGGCGAATTCCCCGCTTTTCTGCAAGTTTTATCCCATAAATTATATCTATTCATGAAATGAATTGTCAAAATAGAGCGGTATGGGAGAGAGAAGCCATGATGCGCCCTCTATATATAAAGCCATTAAATATTCACTGCCTTAATTGTTTATCTAATTAAATTATACTTATGTTCTTATAGCACTGAACCAAAAACCTCCTAAACCAATGAAGTGTTCAGGAGGTCTCTAAATAGTTTTTCTTACGATTAAGACGGCTGTTCTAATGCTTCGGGTGTATCGCTGAACAGCTTCGCCTTCGGATTCGGCTGTGTCCAGGTATTATAATATTGCGAATTCTTGCCGTAGGAATTGTCGATGACCACATGTGGCATATCAAGCAGGCAGGCCAGAATGTGACCGTGTAGCCGTGAAGTGCGAACCTCGCGGTAAGAGCTGAACAGCGTAACCGCCTTGTTCATAAGATGGTCGGTGTACTTGTACCAGAATGTACGCGTAGGCAACGGGCCGCCCATTTTCTTATTCAGTCGGTAAAACTTTTGGAAATAGACGATCCCCTTCACTTCCAGCGGAGTGAATAAAGTATCCCAGTCCAGACGGTGTGAGGCATCAGCCTCGTCATCGAATTTCTTTTGTCCTCCTACCGTTTCAATATCTGTACGCAGGAAGTACAATACGTCCTTCACGGTTTCCGTAGTCGGCTTCAATGGCCACAGCTGGTGCGCCATATCAGGACATAATGTGATGCTGCACTGATTCAGTTTATCCTTAGCCCACTGATAAGAGCGTGTATCCCGCACAAACATATGTAGATCCGGGTGGGCATTAAACAGAGCCGCCACCTCATTAGCCTTTTGTTCAGACTGGAAGTGGATCGTCTGCGGCATGATTACAATTCGGTGGTTAGGGAAATCACGAACGATGCGTTCCCGCAAATTTTGGTGATTTGAATATAGATCGCCAAAGTTGCCACCGCCGTGGCATACGATAATCCAGTCGCCCGGAATATGAAGCTGATCGGGAATATCCATGGCGCTATAACGGGCACGGACACGAATGCCATTATCCTTAAAGAACGCTTCGGTGCCTTTCATGATCAGTACGTCCCCACCGTTATTATAGACGGGATAATCGACATAAATAATGTTCGAACCTTGAGGGACTACGTCGAGAATGACGCTCAGCTTATTTTTCAGTTTAGCCATGGGATGCGAATTCGGCATCTTTCAGTTCTCCCTTCCTGCGCTTCTTTTGTATAGTCTGCAAGACAAATGTAATATCACTTTTATCAAAAATGATCCGTGAGAGCGGAACATTGAAAAACATTGGGAACGAGAACAACGAGAACGCTAAACGTACACAAGCACCTACAAGCAAAGCAATAGCAATGCCGTCCAAACCGAAGATCGGTGTACAAATAAAAAACAGACCGACGGTGATCGCATAGGCCACAATTTGCCGGAACAATACCAGTCCCGGACGACCGAGTGCGTTAAAAGCCGAAGCCAGAATCCATGAGCCACCACCGATAATACATTCCAGTGATAGCAGGTAGAACGTTAGCGATGCTTCCAGAAAAGCGGGCCCGTACAGCAAACCCAGCATGTATCGACCAATAAAGAGAGCTGGCACAATGACGATGAGCATCGCAGCCATGGAGATGCGAAAAGCACGACCCACCGTTTCGACAATTTTGCTGTGTTCCATCCCTGTCACTTTCGGGAAGGTTACATTAGTGACGGCATTTTGCACCACATTGAACACACGGGACAAGGCGTAGACAACAGAGTACAGACCGAACGCTTTGGGTGACAGCAGCGCCACAATGACGATTTTGTCCGTTTGTGTGGACAGCGTTCCCATCAACTCCATCCCATACACCCGCGCTCCATAGCTATAATAAGGGCGCAGCACTTGGCGGCTGGTCAACGGACGAAATGCGCGTAGGTTCATATGCTTGCGCAATCGGAGGAACGCCCACATGAGCGCAAGGAAACTCGCGGCAAAATTCACTGCCCCCGCCAGTTGCACATTGAGTAAGCCCATCAGCCACAGGGTCACTAGACCGATGAAATTCAGTAACGGATAGTAAAACAGCAGGCCGTTATATACGCTAAACCGATCCAGTCCTTGCGATAATGCCGTCGTAAGTGCTGTAAGCACCGCTAACGGTACTGCTGCCGCACAATAAATCTGCGACAGTTGGATAATGTCTGCACCATAGCCATTCAGCCACAGCGGCATACATATCCAGGCCACCGCTCCTGCCAACAGACTGGCAGGCAACTGAATCCAGAGCGACAACGCCAGCAGTTCTTCCGTCGTGCCTGTTTTCTTCTTGAGGTTATAAATTAACGAGGTTGGCAAGCCGAAGCTCAATACACTGCCGATCAGCGTAGGCCAGAACAGAACAGCCGCCAGTTCACCTTTCCCCTCTACTCCGAGCATACGTGCGGTCAGGATGGAAGTCAGGGTCGTGACGATTAGCACAAAAAAATTGTTAAAGCTCGTGCGCATGATCGTTTTGGCGAGACTGTCACCCGTGAATACTTTCCTTGCTGCTGTCCATGTGCTCATGTTACGTCCAACTCCTGTTCCTTATTAAGCCTCTCGTCTCTATGCTCACATCGCGTCTTTTGACGCACCTCCATCAGCCTACCGTTTTTTTGG
Organism: Paenibacillus sp. P2(2022); assembly: GCF_029522175.1. NCBI lineage: Bacteria > Bacillati > Bacillota > Bacilli > Caryophanales > Paenibacillaceae > Paenibacillus > Paenibacillus sp. P2(2022). The sequence continues at coordinate 112,520 of NZ_JAKWFI010000006.1, forward strand.
AATTGCGTTCAGACAACTGTCCTCCGCTAACAGGCTCCTTCGTACTTGAGAAAATCTCTTTCAGTGCTCTTCTATAGCCTTGAATGGCTTTATGATTTTTTTTGGGTCTCTCCCTTAAAATCTGATACAACGTCGTCCAATATAGTGCTGCATAACCGATCGGCCCAGATCCCTCGTCACGTAGTAGATGAATATGATTCATCACCCGCATATAAGTAACCTGTTCCATATTGTCGCGCGAGGACGGCGATTCATGGTGAAGCAGCGTAAGGGCCGGATTAATATACAATGGACCGCTTTTCATGGCGATACGGGAAAGTAATAAATCCTCGCCGACGCTATAGCTTTGCAACCAAGGTACCGGCTCCAGACTTAGAATCGCATCACGGCGAAATGACATATTACAACCATGAAAAAACTGGGTCTTAAACGTCTTCTTGGCCTTATGCCAGTTGTACATCGAGCCGGACTGACCGCTGAGGGACAATCTCCCTTTGGACAAAGATTGCTGGAACGAAAGCAAGCAGCGAATTGTACCCATGAAGCTGTTACTCATTCCCTGTGCTATGCCGCCAACACCAGCTGCCTGCGGATACGCCTCATAGGTGCGCATCAACTCATTCAAGTAGTTGCTCGGCAGCTCAACATCATCGTCAAGGAACAAAATGATGTCACCTTGCGCAAGCTCCACCGTCTTTACACGTGATAACCATAGTCCGGGCTGCTCCTTACGATGATATCGGTAGGCAATTCCCGCTCTGCTCAACTGATGCTCATAACGTTCCAGCACATGCTTTGGCAGTTTTCCGTCATCAATAATCCACAGCTCGGTTTCACATGCCTCTGGTGCTCCCCCCATGGCAATTGAATTGATGCATCGGGTCAGATCGTCAACCCGATTGCGGGTGCACAGAGCAATGGACAAGCTTAACATCATACTCCCCCTTTATCCTGTCAATGTGTATTAAGCAGATTACTGAACCGCCGGGCCTAAATATTCGTTATATTTTTGCTTACGCGGGTTCAGAATGAACAACACCCCCTGCTTGTATCCATCTGCTGCGTTAAAATTACGGCGCAGCGTTTCTTTGAGCATCAAGTAGGTTAAGGTCCATAAAAGAGCTCCATACTGGATAAATCCCGCCTTTTTCAGGGCAAGAAAATAATAGTGGTTAATCGCTGTCGCCTTGGCTACTTTGCCCGCCTTATCGCGCGAGCTTGGAGATTCATGATGGATGATCATTAAGTCGGGATTAATCACCAGTTTGCCGTAACGGCTCGCTAACTGGCACATATATAAGTCGTCAGCCACCGCATAGCTGGTCATCCACGGATACGGCTTCATGTCCCGAAGCGCATCCCTCCGAAATGACATATTGCAGCCATGGAAAAATTCAGTGTCAAAAGTCTCGGTTGCTTCGCTCCAACGTAGCAAAGAACCTGCCAGACTACTGGGCGAGAGCTTGCCAAGGGAAGAAGACATCTGAAAAGTCAAAACGCCAAGCAGCTTTCCTGCCCGGCTTGAATGTAGTCCCTTTGCAATCCCTCCAACACCTACAATCGTGTCATCCTGTTCGTAGGTATCGAGCAAGCGCCGGATATAGAGTTTATCGTCCAGTTCGGCATCATCGTCAAAATACAGCACAATATCATACCGTACGAGAGACAAGGCCTCATAGCGGGATAACCAAACGCCGGGACGACTTTTTTTATAATATTTGAGAACACCTTGAGGCAATCCGGACACCATGTGACGGTACTGTTCAATCTGTTGGTCGGAAATATCGCCGTCATCAACAATCAGCAGTTCTACAGCTGTATGCTCCAATTGTTGCTGTGCAGCAATAGATTGTATACAGCGTGTCAGGTCTTCGATCCGGTTGCGGGTACAAATGATGATGGAGACATCGGACATGCCATTACCTCCTGTGTGTGTATCCAGATGCTTTGGAAGAGATATTCAAAGTTTTTCCAATTGCTGGATTATATATGTTTATTGTATCTTTGACAGCGTTTGAGTGTATATACCTCTTTTGTATACTTTTTCAGTCTCCAAAAGGGTAGACAATCCTCAAAAAGAGCAAAAAAATAGGATCGGCTTCTTATGCCAATCCTAATCTACCCTTGAAAATCCAAAAATAATGTGGCATTCACATACCGACGTGCCATCGACAAAAAATAACTATTTTGCACCGATACCGCTGCCACCAGCAAAGTATTACGCACTGCTTCACACTGGTTAGGGGTCAAATGCTGTAAACGACAAGTATATTGATCTGCGGCTTGTACCAGCAGTTCTTCTGTCGCAGCTTCCTGACGTTTCTGTCCTGTAGCAGAATTTCCGTTGTCTTTTGCATACCCTGCTCCTGCCACATCAAGCAGTTGGTCTCCGTTCGCATCCAGCTCTTCAAATAAAGTTGAATATGCAGCGTACAAATCGACCGGCTGAATCAGATCATCCGTATCATCTTCTGGCTGTTGGAACAGGATATAAAATAGCTGACGGATAGATTCAAAATCAAGACATGATTTTAAATCTTCCACGATGAGCAATATAGCAGCCTGGTTGACTGAGTATTTTTTGCCGATTTTCGGAGCGCCGAGGAACTCCTTGAAATCACGTTTGACCCAATTTTGCATAGAGGCCAGTGAGACATGGCTATACTCCACCAGTTGGCCTAAAGAAACGATCTCCTGCAGCGAAAAGGCTGCGCTGTGCTTGCCCTTGATGATTTTATCCAGCACAGGCGTCACTTCGGTATATAGAAATGTCGGCATGGTACTACCGGAACGGGCAAGATGGCTATGAGTGCGCCTCCAGGCGTCCTGAAGAACAGCCAAAGGCTGCAATTCGCTGCGGCCTTCCATGGCCAGCAACAAATGGGCCATATCACGGCGAGTGAGGGTAAAAGACTCCATCTGCTTTCCTCCCTTTATTACATTTCAAGTTCATTCGAACTCATCATACGCCCTTAAACTAGGCTTGTAAAGTGAAGCAATGAGCCGTGCGGGTTCTATTATGCCTTATTTTTCGTGTAAATTAGAGGTAGGTGACCTGCTACGATTCCATATGAACCTTGTATATTTTCTTTTAAGTTCTTAAAATAAGTTCAAGTGAACTCAAAATAGAGTTCCTTAAAAAATTGAACGAAAAAGGGATGAGTGAAAATTATATGGGTATAGGTGTCAGTCTATTTTTGTTTGCGGTGTTGATTTTATTTAGTGCTTTCTTCGTGGCTACCGAGTTTGCGATTATTAAAATCCGTTCCAGCCGGGTAGATCAGCTGGTGGTGGAGAACCGTAAAAACGCACTGGCGCTACAAAAAGTCGTCAATAATCTGGACGGCTACCTGTCTGCCTGTCAGCTTGGTATTACGATTACAGCGTTAGGACTCGGTTGGCTCGGTGAACCAACTGTAGTTAAACTGCTGGAGCCTCTCTTTCAACAGCTCAACATCAATGGGGAGTTTTCACATATCCTGGCCTTTATTATTTCATTTGTCATTGTAACTTACCTGCACGTGGTGATCGGCGAACTGGCTCCCAAAACATTGGCGATCCGCAAAGCGGAAGCTGTCAGCCTGTTAACCTCTCCAGTCATCGTGTGGTTTAACCGGATTATGTATCCGTTTATTTGGCTCCTTAACGGCTCGGCCAATCGCCTGGTTCGTCTGTTCGGTCTTCAACCGGCTACTGAGCATGAAGAAGCGCACTCTCAGGAAGAAATTCAGATCATTTTGTCCGAAAGCGTGGAAAGTGGTAAGATCAATAACACCGAATATGGCTACGTAAATCGTATCTTCGCTTTTGACGAGACCGTTGCCAAAGAAATTATGGTGCCACGTACAGATATGGTATGCTTGTTTACGAATCGCTCGCTCAAAGAAAACATGCAGACTATTCACGAAGAACAGTATACCCGTTTTCCGGTAGCGACAGACAGTAAGGATCAGATCATTGGTATGATTAATACCAAGCAGCTATTCCTTGAGTATGATCGCAATCCCGAGCTTGTTTTCGATAGCCTGATTCAACCGATCTTGACCGTTCCGGAAGTTATTCCCGTCAACACGCTGTTGAAACGTATGCAGAAGGAGCAGGTTCATATCGCTCTCCTGGTCGATGAATATGGTGGAACCTCTGGTCTGATTACCATTGAGGACATTCTGGAGGAGATTGTTGGCGAAATTCGGGATGAATTTGATAAGGATGAACGGAAGGAAATCGAGAAACTGACGGAGAACAGTTATTTGATGGATGGTAAAGTGATGCTTTCCGATCTGAGTGATCTGACGGGCTTGACATTGGACGATGAAGACGTGGATACTGTCGGAGGGTGGGTGTATAGCCGGGTTCCGGAACCGAGACAGGGCAAGGAATTCATAGAAGATGATGTGAAATTTATCATTCGTGAAATGGGTAAAAATCGTATTCGTCGGGTGGAAATTATTTTACACCACAAATCCCCGATCTCGGAAATGGAGTCGGACACTTCTTCCCAGGAGTGAACCTTTGTGATCTGAGCGACCAGCATACTGCACTTGGCACTTGCGTTCACTCCTATTGAAATGACATATTTTTAGGGCAAACGACTCAGGTTGTTTGCCCTACATGCGTGTAAGGAGGAGCTAGTAAATTGGATATTTTATCATCTATTATTATGGGTATTATTGAAGGGCTGACAGAGTTTTTGCCGGTCTCTTCGACGGGTCACATGATCCTTACGGCTGATCTTCTAGGGTTGAACACTGAGAATGATACGGTCAAAACATTTGAGGTTATCGTACAATTAGGTGCTGTGATGGCGGTCGTTGTATTATACTGGCGCAGATTCCTCAGCCTGTTTGATTTCAGACGCAAAATCTCATCCCAGCCACGTCTAAACCTGTTACATATTATTTTAGCCATGATCCCTGCGGGAGTAATTGGTGTACTGTTCCGTGATGTAATCAAGCAATACTTGTTTGGTCCTGAAACGGTTTTGTACAGTTTGGTCATCGGGGGCTTGCTCATGATCGCGGCTGAAAAATTCCATCCGCCTATTAGATCACATACGTTGGATGAGATCACGTACAAACAAGCATTTACCATCGGTGTGTTCCAAGTCCTAGCTCTGTGGCCAGGCTTCTCTCGTTCAGGCTCAACTATGTCTGGGGGCCTATTCGCACGTGTAAGCCATACGGCAGCCGCAGAATTTACATTCCTCGTATCTGTTCCGGTCATGCTGGGTGCATCGGGGATTGATATGATTAAAAGTATGGATCATCTGTCTATGAGTGATTTCCCGGTGTTCGCAGCCGGCTTTATTACTGCCTTTATCGTCGGGATGCTGGCAATCAAAACGTTCCTCGGTCTGCTCAAGCGCTTGAGCTTGACTACGTTTGCCATCTATCGTTTCGTGTTGGCGGCTGTGTTCTTTTTCATTATTTTGTAATCATTGTTTGGTATCCTATAACCAAAAAGGGATATCCAAGTGGCCTTAAGGTCAGCCTTGGATATCCCTTTTGCTATTTTGCGGGCTTGGGTAGATCGTCCTGATCTACCTACCATGCGTACTGATTACTGTTTGGATTCCAGCGTAGTCAGGTATTCCGAAACTTGAGCTGGCGTTTTGGCGTATTTGCTGTGCAAATGAGCAATTTTCTCGCCATTACGGAACACGAGCAGGCTCGGAATGCCGCGTACTTGATTTTCTTCAGCAATCGGCTGAAACTTCTCGGCATCAAGCGCAAAGAAACGCTTATCCGCGTTCTCCTTCATAATGCCGTCCATAAATTTATCCAGCGTCTTGCAATCTGGACACCAGCTTGTATCAAATTTCACGACGGTTAGACCGTCACCGCTAATTAAATCCTGATATTGTTGCTCAGATTCAATACGTTCCATTCGTTGTTCCCTCCTAGAGTGAATTGATAATATCTTCACATTCACATATGAATGATAAATCAGGCTTATTCCTATATTGTAATGATTCTTTTATATATTGCAACTGGGATGAGTACATGTTCGAGCGTATACTTCACTTATACTATTGTGGCTCGGATCAGCGGTATTGCGCATCATAACGATTGGCTCGGCTGATATGCTGTAGCGTCTCTCGCTCGTGCTCAGTTAGCGGCGCAATGTCGGCAGCGGAAATATTATGCTCCAATTGCCCCAAAGAGCTTGCACCCGGGATCACAGCCGCGACAGCCGGATGAGACAGGCTATAACGGATCGCTGTCTGCTCCATACTACGGTCCGCCCCTGCAAATGCTTTTAATTGCTTACGCACGTCCAGCAGCTCTGCTTCTTCGTAGTCTAGGTATCCCTTCGCTGCCTTTTCTTCCCCCTTGTCGGCCAATACGCCGCTCGCCACGGGTCCACGTGCAATCACACTAATTCCCCGCTCCTGAAGCAAAGACAATACTTCTTCCTCTGCACGCCGATCCAGCAAGCTATACTGATTCATAACACTAACGATATTCGAGCGTTCCACATATTCACGGATGACATGCGGGCGAATGGAGGAAATACCATAGTAACGGATGACACCTTCCTGCTGTAGTTGCTCGAAAGCCTCAATGGTTTCATCGATCGGATCATCAATCGTCCCTCCGTGCAACTGATACAGGTCGATATAGTCCGTTCCCAGGCGGCGCAGACTCTCTTTCACGGCTGACAGGATATACTTCTTGGACGGATCCCATCCCCAGCCCTCCTGCCCCGGTATACGCCGATTGCCGACCTTGGTCGCCAGGATGACATCCTGGCGCCGTCCACGGATGGCTGCCCCCACAATTTCTTCATTGCGTCCATGCTGGTACAAATCGGCCGTATCCAACAGATTTACGCCCCTGTCTAACGCTTCATGGATCAAGTAAACAGCTTGCTGCTCCTCCGTACCGACCGACATACATCCCAAGCCAATCTCACCTACCAGCAAATCCGAAGCTCCCAGGCGGTTTTTTTTCATCGTTGTCTCCCCTCACTTCAATGACGTATAACTTTAAATTTTTAACATTTCTCTATTATACGAAAAATACATACAAAAAAAACAACCCCAAAGACATAGAGACTCCACGCTCTCCAATCCTTTGAAGTTGTTGTATGAAATTCGTATTCCCTTAAAAGCTATCCGAACAGCCATTGAATGGCCTTAGGAAACTGACGCTGAAAACAATCTACACGATGCACCGCATCTTGATCAAGCTCAAGCAGCACATCTTTTGTGTCAAGTCCCTGTGCCAGGAGCACCTCGTGTGCCTGAAGGGTCAGCGGAACCATGTCTTTTTGTACATTCGTCTTCCCTTCCCCTTCACGGGTCCCGACAGAGATATATATCCGGCGTGTCCCGGCCATTACAGTAGCAAATGGTGCAGATTGCATATAATCGATCATACCGGGAAACCAATATGAGCCCGAGATCGAACCAATGCGTCCAAATATATGCGTATACTGGAAGGCCGCATACATGGAAATCAGTCCACCCAACGAAGCACCGATCAGCCCCGTATGCTCTAGCCCAGTTTGCACTGGATATTTTGCCTCGACGTATGGCATTACTTTTGTAACCACAAACGCCAGATACGCATCTCCTTCACCGCCAAAAGCAGGTCTTCCCTCTACTAAAGCAACTGCCTCCCAAGGCGTATAATCGTCCAGCCGATTCACGGGCTGAATGCCCACCAGTATCACACGGGGCAGCTCTCCCGTAGAAAAACCTCTTTCCAGTTCATCCAACCCGCTTAGAAATAAAGAGCTGCCATCCTGCACATACAGCACAGGATACAGCTCATTATGATTCACAGATACGGGAGGTGTATAGATGTGTAGAAGATACCCATCTAATGAAATTTCATCTACATGACCTTTCATCTTACGCAGTCCCCCATGATGTGGATGTATACATTACAGTGCAGCATCTATTTCCTTGATCATTTCAGATACGGATTCCAGACCATTACCTGACAGGTACCAGTAGTTAGGATCAAGGTATACAATATGTCCATTTTTATATGCATTGGTTTTCTTCACCAGTTCATTCTCAATGGTTTGTTTACCTGTAACCTGTTCCTTGCCTTCCTCGACCACCACAGCCCCACGGTCAACGACAAAAATATAATCTGGATTTTTTTGCTGTACATATTCAAAAGAAACCTTTTGTCCATGCGTGGATACTTTAATGTCAGGATCTACAGGAGTTACGCCAAAAGCATCATGAATGATACCGAAGCGAGATTGTGAGCCATATGCACTCAGACTTCCTTCATTTGTTAGTACGATCAAGCCTTTAGCCTTGCTCGCTACAGCCTTATCATGTACAGCCTTAATGGAGCTATCAATCGCAGCCAGTTCCTGTTTGGCAGCATCCTCTTTATCGAAGATTTGACCCAAGGTTTCAACGTTTTTCTTAAAGGAATTGATATAATCCTTGGTATCTACAGCCATCGAAATAGTCGGTGCAATTTTGCTCAACTCTTTATATGCATCAGCTTGTCTGCCGCCGATAATGATCAGTTCAGGAGAGAGATCACTGATTTTCTCATAATCCGGCTCAAACAGCGTACCCGCACTTGCATATTTGGAATCTTTATATTTGCTCAAATACGTAGGAAGATCCTGCTGCGCTACCGCCGCAACGTCTACTCCTAGCTTATCCAACGTATCCAATGAACCAAAATCAAAAACAACAACATTTTTCGGATTAACTTTGACTTGGACTGGATTCTCATCGAGTGCGTGTTTGACCGAGACGGTTTTGGAATCCGTTGTTGCAGTCGATGAGCCATCGCCAGTCGCTTCTTGTGTTGCCGGAGCCGCTTTGCCACAGGCCGATACGATCAGTACCAATGCAAGCACCAGTGTTAAAAACATCAAATTTTTCTTCATTTTACATTCCCCCTAAGTGAAGTACACACAAATTTTATGATCACCGATCTGTTGAATCGGAATATCCATATCGTACAAATCTTTTAATACCTGACTATCTATCATCTCGTCAGCCGTTCCTTGTTTTAGCAATCTGCCATTCTTCATCCCGACAATATGGTCCGAATAGCAGGAAGCAAAGTTAATATCATGAAGCACCACCAGAATCGTTTTGCCCAGATCATCCACTAAATTGCGTAGCGTCTTCATAATTTGAACCGAATGCTTCATATCCAAATTGTTCAGCGGCTCATCCAGCAGGATGTATTCCGTGTCCTGTGCCAGAATCATAGCAATAAAAGCCCGTTGCCGCTGTCCTCCACTGAGCAAATCAATATGCTTGTCCTTCATATCCTCCAATCCCATGTAAGCCATAGACTGCTCCACCATTTTGCGATCCTCGCTGTTCAATCTGCCCTTGGAATACGGAAAACGGCCGAAGCTGACCAACTCCTTCACGGTTAAGCGGATGTTGACATCATTAGTCTGTTTTAAAATGGATATCTTCCGGGCTAGCTCCTCACTTTTCGTCAGGCTCACGGCCTGCCCGTCAATCAGGATTTCTCCCTCATCACTGTCAGTTAGGCGACTAATCATCGACAACAAGGTGCTTTTTCCAGCGCCGTTAGGTCCAATAAAGGAGGTAATGGTGCCTTTAGGTACAGTGACGGATACCTGCTCCACCACATTTTTATTCCCGTAGCGTTTGGTTACGTTTTTGACTTCTACCATGATTTATTTTCCCGCAGCAAAAGGTACAGGAAGTACACCCCCCCGATAAAGTTAATAATGACGCTGACTGTTGTCGACAAGTCGAATACTCTCTCTGCCAGCAGCTGGCATCCTGCCAATGCGATAACACTAACACAGATGGAGGCCGGAATTATATAACGGTGTTGATACGTCTTCATCACCTGATAAGCCACATTGGCCACAATTAATCCGAGAAATGTGATCGGTCCAACAAGTGCCGTGGATATGGAGATGAGAATCGCTACAATAATCAGCAATCTTTTGATGATATAACTGTAAGGAAGCCCTAAATTAATTGCATGCTCCCGTCCGAGCGACAGCACGTCCAGGTACTTAATAAATCTCCACGCATAAGCAAATACGAGCACGAGCACGAATACAGAAAGCCATAACAGTTCGGTGTTTACATTGCTAAAGCTGGCAAAGCTCTTGTCCTGAATTTTCGCAAATTCGTTCGGATCAATTAGCACCTCCATAAAGGTAGACAGGCTGTTGAACAATGTACCAAACACCAGACCGATCAGTAAAAGCACATAAATTCCCCGTCCATCTTTGCGGAAAATTAACTTGTATAGCAATCCCGCGAACAGCACCATCATCCCCACCGACAGCAAAAAGTTTAATTCTTTGCTGGTCGAAATTAGCGGGACGGAACCAAATGCAAAAATTATTGTCGTCTGAATCAGCATATACAGTGAATCCAGCCCGATAATACCCGGGGTCAAAATCTTGTTATTCGTGACCGTTTGGAAAATAACAGTTGCAAAAGCAATGGAGCCACCTGTCAGAATGAAGGCTGCGACCTTTTTCAATCGTCGTGGCAGCGCGTAATGCCAGGTGTGCGGAAGATCTATAAACACAAAAGCAGCAATCAACACAAGTGCGGCAGCGGCTAATATTCCGATTTTTAATTTAGGATTCATAAGCCCTTCTCCTCAGCAGCAAATACAAGAACAACGCGCTCCCGATTACACCAACCGTAAGCCCTACAGAAATCTCATATGGGTAAATGATCACCCGTCCCAAAATATCGCAAAACAGCACAAAAATGGCACCCAAGATCGCTGTATGTGCTAGGCTTTTTTTCAGATTATCCCCCATGTACATACTGACCAGATTGGGTACAACCAGCCCCAAAAAGGGAATCGTCCCGACGGTTAAGATAACAACAGAGGACACCAAAGCCACGATCACCAAACCAACATTGACAGTGCGCTTGTAATGTACGCCCAAATTGGCTGCAAAATCCTCACCCATGCCTGCAATTGTAAAACGGTTCGCATATATGTACGCCAACGCGACCAAAGGAACACTGAGATACAGCATCTCGTAGCGACCACTCATAATGAGAGAAAAATCCCCCTGCATCCACGAAGAAATGCCCTGAATCAGATTGTATTTGTAAGCAAAAAAAGTCGTCACCGAATTTAAAATGCCTCCAAACATCAAACCGACAAGCGGGATAAATACCGGGTCCTTAAAACGGATTTTATCCAGTATCTTCATGAAAATCAGGGTTCCCCCTAGAGCAAATCCAAAAGCCGTCAGCATCTTCGTCCAAAATCCTGCCGCTCCAAACACCATAATAGCCATCAGCACACCTAATCGTGCCGCATCCATCGTGCCTGCGGTGGTCGGCGAAACAAACCGGTTCCGAGTAAGCTGCTGCATGATGAGCCCGCAGATACTCATACTCGCCCCTGCAATAATGATGCTGACCAAACGTGGGAATCTGCTAATCAGGAGTACCTGCGCTTGATCGTTGGATAAGTGGAACAAATCAAGTGGAGTTACATCATGCACACCGATAAACACCGAGGCGAAGGCCAGTACGATAAAAGCCAGTATTAAATAGCGCAATTTCATTTCTAACTAAGGGAGCCTGTCCAATAACCTGTACCAAGCTTCGGCCCTGTCCTCCCCTCCAATAATGATAATCATTATCAAAACAACTAGGATAAATTATATCAGTGATATTGTATCTGTCAAATTTTTTTGCAATGAATAAGCCATGTCAAAAAAGGTGTTAGCAAAACCTGAATAGTCTGAAGAGTGAATGAGCAAATAAGAGCAATATCCTGTAAAATGGGGATGGAAGATTTAGGATTACCCGTTTCTCATTTTTACTGTAAGCAATTCTTGGAATTCGAGATTCATTAACTTGATGAATTAAAAAAATAGGAGGAGAATGATGAATCACATATTAATTGTCGAGGATGATATCGCCTTGAGTAACGGTATTGTTCTTGCCCTCAAAGAACCTAACAACGTATTTGTGCAAACGTATGACATAGCTGCTGCAAAAGAGCAATTGAACGTCACTGCCTTTGACCTGGTGATTCTTGATGTAAACTTGCCGGATGGGAATGGACTTGACCTTTTAACCCATATACGAAAAAAAACAATGATACCCGTCATCGTTCTGACTGCAAATGATATGGAAACAGATATTGTCACTGGTCTTGAGCTGGGTGCTGACGACTACATCACCAAGCCTTTCAGTCTGATGGTACTGAGAGCAAGGGTTGGTGTTCAGCTAAAGAAATCCAGATACTCGCTTGCGGACTCCATTCAGCTAGACAATTTTTCTTTTTCATTCGAGAGAATGGAATTTATTAAGAATGGTACACCTATTGAACTAAGTAAAACGGAGCAAAAATTGTTGCGCATCCTAATCAACAATCGAGGAAATACCGTTTCGCGTGATCATTTGGTAGACAGCATCTGGACAGATGGCGCTGAGTATGTAGGCGAAAATGCGTTGTCAGTCACCATAAAAAGGCTACGTGACAAGCTGGAGGATCATCCTTCCTCTCCTCTGTACATTAAGACTGTGTACGGTATCGGCTACACTTGGGCGGTGAAATGAATGACGATGCTGGATTATGCGTGTTTTGGAATTGCTATTACTGCTCTTTTCATAGCCGGGGTTACCATTCTTCTCTATCGTAAGAACGTACATAAAACAATGAAAACTATGGATCATATGATTGAAGCTGCAATTAGTGGCGAGTTTTCAGAGCGCGTTTTTGACGAATCCGTCTTATCAGCAGTAGAGGCCAAGCTTGCGCAATTTCTTTCCATTTGCTCCGTTTCCTCGAAAAATTTATTGGCAGAAAAAAATAAAATAAACGAGCTTATTTCTGACATCTCGCATCAAACGAAAACACCTATTGCTAACATCCTCCTCTACTCACAACTGCTTAGTGAATATGATTTGCCACCAGAAGGTTCCACTTGTGTAAAAGCTTTATCCACACAAGCCGAAAAGCTTCATTTCCTGATCCATTCCTTAGTAAAAACATCACGGCTTGAAACAGGGATTATCAAATTGTCGTCAAGGCAGGAGTCAGTTCAAAGGCTACTAACTACTGCACTGGAGCAAATTATGCCGAAGGCAAACGCTAAAGGGATTTCGATTGCTATGGAGAGTAAAGAAATTCAGGCTTCTTTTGATTTAAAATGGACGGTTGAGGCAATCTATAATATTTTGGATAACGCCGTCAAATATACAGAAATGAGCGGGAATATATTTATTAGAGTGAGTGCTTATGATTTATTCTGCCGGATTGATATTACTGATAATGGCATTGGGATTGCAGAAGAAGAACACAGCAAGATTTTCAAGCGTTTCTATCGGTCACAAACTGTAATCTCGCAAGAAGGTGTCGGGATTGGACTATTTTTAGCAAGAGAAATTGTTTCAGCTGGGGGCGGATACATCAAACTATGGTCACGCCGCGGCAGTGGTTCCACCTTCTCGATTTTTCTCCCCATAGACAAGTAATTCTTACAACACTGTTAGATTTCAGAAAGATTGTAGAAAGATTCATATGGTAAAGTCTGTATTGCGAAGTATGGTGATACAGACTATTTTTCATGGAGGAGAAATGAATGACTCTGTTAAAAACTCAGGAGTTGAAGAAGTATTATGGTAACGGGGATACTGCTGTTCATGCCCTAGATGGGGTGAACCTGGAGGTGGAAAGCGGAGAATTTGTGGCCATTGTCGGTACGTCCGGGAGCGGCAAATCTACCCTTCTCCATATGCTGGGTGGACTCGATCGTCCGACAAGTGGAAACGTTACGATTGACGGTAAAGATATTTTCACATTAAAAGATGAAGAATTGACTATATTTCGCAGACGGAAAATTGGCTTCGTATTTCAAAATTACAACCTAGTGCCTGTTTTAAATGTCTACGAAAATATTGTGCTTCCTATTGAACTGGATGGTAAAGAACCAGACAAAACCCACATAGATAAAATTGTACATACCTTGGGCCTTGACCATAAGTTGAATAATCTGCCCAACCATCTTTCAGGTGGCCAGCAGCAGCGTGTAGCCATTGCCAGAGCACTGGCAGCCAAACCCGCCATTGTCCTGGCAGATGAACCCACTGGGAACCTGGATAGTAAAACCAGTCTGGATGTGATGGGACTCATCAAAGTATCCAGTCAACAGTTCCAACAAACAATGGTGATGATTACGCACAACGAGGAAATTGCGCAAATGGCAGACCGGATTATTCGGATTGAGGACGGTAAAATGGTCGGTGGTGAAGGCAAATGATTCAGGTTAGAAATAAAAAAACGATCCGTAATCTGGCAGATAAGAGCTTCAAAGTAAACAAAGTCCGTAACCTCTTTGCCATTGTTGCCATTGCGCTCACTTCATTGTTATTTACGACGTTGTACACCTTGGGGCTTGGTACTATGGAAAACTTACAGCGGGCAACTATGCGCCAGGTCGGTGGAGATGGACATGCCGTACTTAAATATATAACGGATGACGAATTTAATCATGTCAAGGATCATCCGTTGATCAAGGAAATAGCTTATAACCGTATATTAAGCGACAGAGTTTTAAACGATAAATTCCTAAAACGCCATACGGAATTCTGGTATTACGATGATGTAGGGCTGAAGCTCGGTTTAATTGAACTTAATGCAGGGAACAAGCCTGCGGCGAAAAACGAAGTGATTGCAGACTCCAAGACGTTACAGCTATTGGGGGTTCCACTGGAGGTTGGAGCACCTTTGAGGCTAAAGCTTGACTTACGAGGTAAAGAAGTACAGCGTGATTTTATCCTCTCCGGCTGGTGGAAAAGTGATCCTGTGGTTAACGTAGGGCAAATATTCGCTTCTAAAGCCTATGTCGATGCTCATGCCAAGGAATTACAAAGCAACTATAAAAAGGATCACTTCTATACAGGAACCATTAGTGCGTATATGATGTTCGATAATAGTTTTGATTTGCGAGGAAAGCTCAATAAAGTGATTACCGAAAGCGGTTATTCACTTGACGAAGATGCACCGAACTATATCGCGAATAATGTAAATTGGGCATACATCTCGGCTAATTTTAGTTTAGATACAGAGACAATCATAGCGTTAACTTCTGCCCTGTTACTGATCATGTTTACTGGTTATTTGATTATATATAATATTTTCCAAATATCAGTGATGCGAGATATCCGTTTTTACGGTCTCTTAAAGACGATCGGTACAAGCCGCAAACAGATACGCCGGATTATTCGTAGACAAGCACTGATTCTATCAGCGCTAGGAATCCCGATCGGATTGATAGCAGGTTTTTTTATTGGTAAATCACTCGTGCCTTTTATCATAAATACGAGTGTATATAACGGTACTGAGGTATCGGTATCCCCCAACCCATGGATTTTTATAGGATCGGCTTTGTTCGCCCTCATTACCGTAATGATCAGCACTTTCAAGCCAGGCAGAGTTGCCTCGTCCGTATCGCCGGTAGAAGCAGTCAGATACACAGGTGGGATAAACAAGAGCAATGGCAGGCTGAAAAAATCAACCGGAGGTGCAAAAATCCACCTCATGGCTCGTTCCAATTTGGGGCGTAATAAAAAACGCACCGTTCTAGTGGTTATTAGTCTTTCTTTAAGCTTGGTCCTTCTGAACACTGCATTCACACTATCTCGGAGCTTTGATATGGATAAATTTTTAGCCAAATTTAATGATACCGATTTTCTCATTGCTCATGCTGAGTATTTCCAGGTTCCCAGCAGTTTTAGTGGGCAAGAAAATGGGACCACCGAAAGTTTTATTAAGGCTGTACAGGCACAACCAGGCTTTGAAGAAGGCGGTCGATTGTACGGTGACCCAACAGCTTTCACGGCCGAGAATACAAAGGGAATCACGGATGATCCCCAGAACACTGACGCTCGCGGCAATTTCCTTGTAGACGTGTATGGGCTAGAGGATTTACCCTTGCATCGGCTGCAATTGATTGATGGCGAGCTTGATTTTAAGAAACTAGCTTCCGGTAAGTATATCCTGGAGGGAGTCGAACTGAACGATAACGACAAGCCTTACATGGAAAGCATGCATCATAAAGTGGGCGAAACCGTTACTTTGCATAGTTATGTGAGAACAGCAGATGAGGCTCCATTGGGTAGAGAGTATATAACGCAAACGTTTACAGTGCTTGGCCATGTGGGCATTAGATCTACCAATTCGAATCGCATTTACACTGGTTATAACCTCTACCTTCCGGCGGAAATATACAAATCACTTGTAAACGAGCCTGCTGTGATGAGCTACGCCTTTAATGTATCCTCAAATCAAGAAACATCTATGCAGAGCTTTTTGAAGCGCTACACTGAAGCAATCGAACCGATGATGAACTACGAATCCAAAATTACATCAAGGGACGCTTTATCAGGTATGCAAACCACTGTTGAGTTGATCGGTGGCACGCTTAGCTTGATTATTGGCCTCATAGGTATCCTGAACTTTGTAAATGCGATTTTAACCAGCATACTGACCCGGCGCAATGAATTTGCTATGTTGCAGAGCATAGGCATGACTAAACGGCAATTGCGGGGAATGCTGATTTATGAAGGACTGTATTATGTTTGCGCCACCAGCCTAACTTCTATTCTATTGGCAGTCTTATTTTCTATTTTGATTGTAAAACCGTTTTGCAGCTTGCTATGGCTTTTAAGCTATCACTTTATACTTTGGCCCCTTCTAGTCTTGTTGCCTTTACTGTTCTTGCTTGGGATACTGATACCAGTAGCAGTCTATTCTATGAATAACAAACAAAGTATTGTGGAGCGACTTCGAGAATCAGAGTAGTTGCACTTAAAAATAAGCAAGCAAAATACCCATGAGCGTCAAAAAGATGACTCCTGATCACATTCAGAGGTCATCTTTTTATGCCTAGAAAGGTCTTTTTCACAGAACATGACGACTCCACTCTTCCCGTAAAAGCCCCATTCGGATCGAATCATAATACTCTCCATTATAATATCTGCATTTGCGAAGTCTGGCTTCGAGGGTCATGCCCAGCTTCTCTCCAACCTTTATCATCCGATGGTTTCCTGACCAGGTTGTAAAACCTACTCTTACTAAAGGCAATGTATTAAACAAATGCGTGATCCACAATCGAAGTACTCTCGTACCATAGCCACCGCTCCAATACCCCGAATCATAGATAGCTATTCCCATTTCAAGCCATTGCGAAGGCTTATGCTCCCAGTAGTAACTCACGGATCCAATGACCTTGCCTTCCACTTCAATGAGCCAAAAGTCATCCTGTCCGATTCGCTTTTCCTTCTCTTTTAAATACTCCTCCAAAGAAAGCGTCTTATGCTCATAATAAGGTGCATCCCATTGCTTCCATTCAGGTGCTTCTTCCTTGTAAATTAGCGTCCAAAGTGCATATAGGTCTTCTTCTGTAGCAGGCCTAATCGTTAAATCCTTATCCGTATACATTTAGTAAACTCCTTTTATAATAAAATTCATTCTATCTACTTTGGGCTATATTGAGCTTTATTGTATCTGCTTTTGCATTATTTCGAATTTCAATTTTTGTCCGTCATGAAACTGTATTGTAGCAAGATCGTAATTCATGTTGACAAACAATCAAAAATAATATATCTTAATATCAAGATAATAAATATAAAGAAAAGTTTACGACGACGGTTTATTTTACTTTGAAAAACCTAATCATATAAAAACCAAGGAGGGCAAATAACATGAAATTGTTAGGATTGCATCACGTTTCGGCGATTACAGCAGCAGCGGCTAAAAATGTTGAATTTTATACTCAGGTATTAGGACTTCGGCTGATCAAGAAAACGGTGAACCAGGACGATGTTAGTGTGTATCACCTCTTTTACGGAGATGAGCGCGGAACCGCGGGTACGGAAGTCACTTTCTTTGAAATTCCACATGCTGGACAAACGCGTACAGGGAATAACAGTATTTCGGCGCTCTCCCTACGGGTACCGAACGACAAGGCTCTGAATTATTGGAAAAACCGCTTCGAGCAGCTGGATGTGAAGCATGGCGAAATTATAGATCAAGCAGGACGCTTGGCGCTTTCGTTCGAGGATTTTGAAGGACAACGCTTCTTCCTCGTTTCAGATGAGCATGATCACGGAATGCGCGGCGGCACGCCTTGGGAGAAGAGCCCTGTCCCTGCGGAATACGGCATCGTTGGACTTGGTCCGGTTCATCTGACCATTCCCAAAGCGGAGAATACCATTCTTATTCTTGAACAGGTTATGGGCTTCCGCAAAAAGGGCTCCTACCCTTCCCCTGTTGCCGGACAACCGGATGTGGTTATCTACGAAACAGGTGAAGGCGGTACAGGAACTGAAGTTCATCTGGAAGAGCGCAACGATCTGCCACAAGAGCGACCAGGACGCGGCAGTGTGCATCACGTCGCTTTCCGTGTTGAAACCGAGGAAGAGCTCAAACAGTGGGTAGAGCGTATTGGGCAGCTGCAAATTTCCAACTCTGGTTTTGTAGATCGCTTTTACTTCCGTTCCTTGTACTTCCGTGAGCCAAATGGCATTCTGTTTGAATTGGCTACCGATGGACCTGGCTTTGACACCGACGAGGAACTGGAGTTTCTGGGCGAATCGCTGGCACTGCCTCCATTCTTGGAGCCGCGCCGTGCATCAATTGAAGCCAATCTCAAACCACTCAACACCAAACATGAATAAAGTTATATTTACTCTAAAATAAACACAAAGCCGGGGCTTCTACATCATGTAGGGTTCCCGGCTTTTTTCGTGCAACTGCTCTGCTTTCATTAAAAAAAGCATCTCATCTACAAGCTTTTAGCTAGACAGGTAAGTGAAATACCCTTTTTGGCTATGCTTACAGCTTTTTATCATCCACACTGTTCAGCCATGCTTCAATTTCTCCGATCACAGAGGCGATGCAGCCGTCTTGGAACGGCGAGATCAGTCCAGCCAGCTCAACTAATCCGGTAAAGGATCGGCTTCCTCCGGCACGACACAGCTTCAAATAATCTTCCCACGCTGCCGCTCGGTCTTCACCCATACGCTTCCAGAACTGGAATGCACATAATTGTGCCAGCGTATAGTCAATATAATAGAACGGAGATTGAAAAATATGTCCCTGCTTGTGCCAGAATCCGCCTTTTTCGAGGTACTCGTTGCCTTCATAATTCAGATGCGGTTTATACTTGCGTTCAATGGAGCGCCATGCACTTTTACGTTCAGCTGGAGTCCAGTCCGGGTGTTCATATACAGCATGCTGGAATTCATCTACGGCTACGCCGTAAGGCACGAACAGCAGCGATGAAGATAGATGTTCAAAGTGATATTTATCCGTATCTTCCTCGAAGAACAGCTTCATCCAAGGCCATGCGAAAAATTCCATACTCATCGAATGAATTTCAGCCGCTTCCATGGTTGGCCAGTGGTATTCAGGAATTTCAAAATGCCGGCTTTCATAGACCTGGAAGGCATGACCTGCTTCATGCGTTAATACGTCGATATCACCGGATGTACCATTGAAATTGGAGAAGATAAACGGCGTGCCATATTCGCTTAAAAATGTACAGTAGCCTCCGCTTTGCTTGCCCTTTTTGCTGATTAAATCCATCAGTCCACGCTCGACCATAAAACTGAAAAATTCATGTGTTTCTGGCGAAAGCTCCTCATACATACGCGCTCCATTACGAAGAATCCAATCCGGGTCGCCTTTTGGCGTAGGATTGCCTGACAAGAAGTTGAAGCCCTCGTCGTAATAGCGAAGCTGGTCTACTCCGATCCGCTCGCGTTGGCGCTCTTTCAGCTTGGTTGCCAGAGGAACGATGTGCTTTAGCACCTGCTCGCGGAAATTGGCTACCATCTCTGCATTGTAATCTATACGCCCCAAACGGGCATAGCCCAATTCTACGAAATTGTCATAGCCCAGCTTATGTGCCATGCGTGTGCGTACCTTCACCAATTCATCATAAATCCGGTCCAGCTCATCCTCATGCTCACTCATAAATTGATATTTGGCCTCAGAGGCCTGTTTACGCGTCTCGCGGTCGGTTGCCATTTCAAAAGGCAGGAGCTGAGACAATGTGCGTTCTTCCCCCTCGAACGGGATTTTCGCTGAGGCAATCAACTGAGCATATTCCGAGGTCAGCTTATTTTCCTGCTGCAAATCCTCAATGATATCCGGGTGGAACGACTTGAGCGCAACCTCGGCAATACTGAAAAGCTGGCTGCCCCATTGGCTCTCCAACTCAGCTCTAAATGGAGACTCCACCAACGCCCGGTAATAATCGGTTACATACTCCTGGATTACCGGCATGAAATCATCAGCGTACTCTTGCTCTGCTTTGTAGAACGCATCTTCCGTATCAATGGAGTGCCGAACTTCCACCAATTGCAGTTGCGTTTCCACGTTACTGCGCAGCTTGTTAATCGCATGAATAACTTCATTTTGACGTTCTACATTGTCTGCTTCACGAAACTGCTGCAACAGTGTTTTAAACCGCTGTTCAATTTCAGGTTGCACTGGCCGGCTATAAGCCATTTCGCTGAATAATGTCATTGCTCCGTTTCCCCCTTTAATGTAATAAATCTGATGCCTATTATACAGTACGATTAGACCAAACTGGAAGCTGGAATGCCAAAATAATAC
This sequence comes from Paenibacillus sp. P2(2022), assembly GCF_029522175.1. Classification (NCBI taxonomy): domain Bacteria; kingdom Bacillati; phylum Bacillota; class Bacilli; order Caryophanales; family Paenibacillaceae; genus Paenibacillus; species Paenibacillus sp. P2(2022). The sequence continues at coordinate 133,120 of NZ_JAKWFI010000006.1, forward strand.
AACCTTAAAAGCCGCAATACCATGTATTGCGGCTTTTAAGCCTCATCTAACCCTATATATCAAAAAGTCACTGTCTAAAACAATCTAATATATATCCAGTCTGTCTAATTGAGATTTATAAGTGTCTCTAGGATCACAGACCTTCATACCTTTATTGATTTTGCAAACGATGTGCCACATGCAGGGTCGGACCGACAAATTCATTTAACTTGAAGCCACCTTCAATGGCCTGTGTAATGAATTTCTTGGCCTGATCCACAGCTTCACGCACAGTCAGCCCTTGTGCCAAACCAGCCGTTACCGCAGCCGAAGTGGTACAGCCTGCACCGTGGGTAAAGTTGGTTTGTACAACATCCGCTTCAAACCAGTCAAAAGTGATTCCGTCATACAGCAGATCCATCGCTTTACCAGCGCGAATTTTGCCACGGTCCTTGATCAGTACATGCTTAGCACCACGCTCGTGGATAATAGCAGCCGCTTCCTGCATCTGCTCCAGTGTCGTGATCGGTCCATTCTTCGCCAGCTGCGAAGCCTCGAACAAGTTCGGTGTTACCAGGTCAGCGCCAGGAATCAACAATTCCAGCATGGCCTCTGTATTTTCCGGTTGAAGCACTTCATCCGTGCCTTTGCAGACCATAACCGGGTCAATCACAATCCGTTTCAGATCATGCTTTTTCAAGTGGCTGGCCACCAGTTCGATGATATCTACGGAACCCAGCATACCGGTCTTCATTGCATCAAAACCGATACCTTCCAATACAGTACGCAGCTGCGCCTCAACCACGTCCAACGCAACAGGATATACAAGATGGTTCCAGGTTTTAGGTTCCATCGCAACTACGGTAGTCAATACAGTCATGCCATATACGCCAAGCTCCTGGAAGGTTTTCAGGTCCGCCTGAATACCTGCTCCACCGCTTGTGTCGGAGCCGGCTATCGTTAGTGTTTTGGGAATCGTCATTAGTACATGCTCTCCTTCACTTTCAGTGCTGCATTTATCCTAATCCTGCATGCGAAACTTGTCAACGCGCAAAACGGTCCTTTCCATACGAAAAGTCACAAGAACCAGCAACAGCTAAAAAACGAGAATATCCCCCTTTGAAATGAGAACATCCTCGTAAGTACGTGTTATATGAAGAATTTGAATGAATTTTAGAATTATAAATACCCACCAGCACTGTGATCATAGGCATGGTTTTTTTCGTTCGCCCGTACGCCGAGGCAAAGACTCTGATACAACTGCTGCTGTTCCGGGGTAGCAAAATTTCGATGCTGCTCAAATAAAGCCATACAACCAATGATATGTTCGGTATAGCTGTTATCGACAGACAATTGCAGGCAATGCAGTGTTTGTCCCAAGCCCTTGGGGTAATCGCCTTTTCGAAAATAATATTCCGCATACACCTTGCAAAAAGAAGCAAAACGAAATGCATTAAAGTGCTTGCGATAATGTGTGTCCCATTGCTCCGGTGCAAGCTCCCAGAATCTCTTGAGTTGCTGGTTGAACAGCTCCAGCTCGGCATCTACGAAATAGCCAAACCGGTTCGCCGATTCGAGCAACGTATTCAGGCCTTCCAGTGTCTCATCCGGATGCTCGCGCAGGTAAGTAATATATTCATAGATTGCAGAAGTGTTGCCCATTTTGATTTCAATACAAAGTCGGTTGCCCTGTGCATATACACGATGCAGGTTGACCACTTTCCAACCTTCCTCGTCCAAACCCTCAAACCAGCTCAAATCTGCGTAACCTTCAATCCATTGCTTGGATTCCTCATATCTACCCTGAAACTCATAGCAGCTGGCCTTAAGCAGATGCCCTTGAGCATAGTAATAAACGAGCGGCTTAATCAGCTCCAGGTGCTCATCTCCAAAGCGGTTCCGATTGCGATACAATGCCTGCGCCAACTCTCTTAGCTCGTCCGCATACATTTCCATCTCGGACCATTGCATTTTTAAAGCAAACACTTGAGATAGCATATGTAAGCCTTCCAGTGCATAAATTTCCGGTAGACGACTACGGTACAAATGGAATTGTACAGCAGCCTTCAAGTTCCGTTGGTTATCCTTAATCTGAATCTGGAATATGCGAAAATAGCTAATCGCCAACCGTTCGGAGTGGGTATACTTCTCACTCTCAATGACACAATCATACAAAAGCATGGAGGCTTCATGTCGACCATCCTCAAACATCGCTTCTGCAGTCTCAAAAATAGCCGGAACATTCGATAAATCGTCCATCAAATAACCAAGCACACTGCGTATACAGTCCAGCTTGTTCAACTCTGAGCAACGAAGAAGAAACGGACGCAGCCTTCTCCAGTGTGGCAAGGAATGAATAAAACACTCATCTACATACATCTCGAACAAAGATCCTTCTTCCAATCCCATCGCCTCAGTAATCAGATCAAGCTGATTAACTGAAATAGGTCGTGGTGGGTTTCGGTTAAGTATACCGCTAAGTGTACCCGGATTTACCTTAGAAGCATCTGCAAAACATTGCATTGAAATGCCTTCACTTTGAATATACTTTTCTATCTCTGCGCGGATCGTGGTGTTTTTTTCCAAAGGGACACCCCCTCAAACGAATGATGGTGACTTTTTCATTACCTTTTAAACCAAAATTTGTTTAATCAAAGTATATGTCTAATTATACGAGAGGTCAATAACTTTAAACACGACTCAGGACATATAAAATCACGAGTTTCGTACGATTTTAAATCTGTTTTATGAAAAAAGACCGTCCTCTGAGAGACAGTCTTTTTCTATTATTTTGATGCTGTGGACTTAGAGGACAATAACTTGCAAAATATTTTAAAATTGACGAAAATCAAGAGCAAACTTAGCGTATCCTTCTGCCGTCAGTCCTTCATAGAGCAATTCAGAATAAGCATGGGCAACATTCGTTGCTTGCGGCGAGGTTAGGAAGGTCACATGTGGACGGCCCGACCATGGGGCGAGGGACCAGTGTCCGTCGGCCTTTGGCGTCAACGTCTTCATATTGCGCACATACTCGGTCAGCACATGTCGGTTCTCATCCGGTGAAGCCAGTATAATTCGCTCTCCACCCGGATTAACCAGCGCAGAGGAGAACGCGCGATAGTTATTCGTAACAACCAGATAACTCCGCTGCATATCCATTGGTTCCCCTTCAAAAGACATATGAATGATTCTGTGCGCTTCTAGGTCCTTTAATTCCCCGGCAGTATCATATCTGGCTGGCTGTGTTACATCAATCTGATACGTGATGCCATCGATGATATCGAAATTAAAGCTCGGAAAATCAGAATTAATCAGCTCTTGTTCCTCCTCTTCCGAAGGATCAATTTGCCGGAATTGACCAGCAGACCACTCAAGCCACTCCCGAATTTCCGCTCCGCTCAACCGAACGACATGCAGCGTATTCGGAAAATTGTATAGATCGGCAATATGCTTGATCGCCAGTGTCCCTTCGGGAATATCAGTATAATACGCCGGGCCGTATCTTCCGCCTGTTTTAAAAGGAGCTGCTGCCGACAGAACGGGCAACCCTTCATACTCGCTCCCTTGTAGCTGCTGCTTCACATACCAAATTTGTGCATCATTGACGAGCTGAACCGAAGCATCATCCATCACCTGGGCAAAAAAGCTGTTCACTGCTACTGTCGTTTGACCTACAGGTGCACGGATGTAATCTAGGGTTCCCGTATGTTCAGCTGCTACCGCCTGCTGGATAGCAGTATCGGGTTGGACGAGGGCTTCCTTGCGTATCGGGTCATACACCGGGCGTACCTTGGCAGCAGATGCAGTCACTTGCCACTTCCCTCCAATAAGGGCCAGATCCAGATCAATAATACCCAGATGATCTCCCCAGAAGCCCGGCTCTACTGCTGGAATACCATGGATGGTGCCCTGCTCTGTATCCACACCTGTCATACCTAAGAACGAAGGGCCGGGAAATACTTTATGGGCATGGCCAAACACAATGGCATCGATCCCTTCCACCCTGCTCAGATGCAGCACCGCATTTTCCATATTGGGAGCTTCGGGAATATCCTCAAAGCCTGCATGGGGCATCGCAATGATGAGATCGGCTCCCTCCGCCTGCATTTCTGGGATAAACCGTCTTGCGGTTTCCAGCATATCTTTGACGATAAGTTTCCCTTCCAACCACGCCTTGTCCCATTGCATAATTTGCGGGGGCACAAAGCCGATGACCCCCACCTTCAGCAGATGCTTACGGCCTGCTTCATCCTCTACCGTCTTATCCAGCAATAGATAAGGCGTAAAGTAGTTTTGTTCTTCCTCTCCCGCTATATAGATGTTGGCATTCACATAAGGAAACTGTGCTCCTCGAAGGCAAGTCTGCAAATATTCCAACCCATAGTTAAATTCATGATTACCAATACTGCCTGCCTCATACCCCAGCAGATTCATGGCTTTATAGGCGGGATGCACCTCGCTTGGGTCCTGTTGGAGCCGCTGTACAGCATAATCTCCCATCGGATTTCCCTGAATCACATCTCCGTTATCCAGCAGCAGGTGATTGGGCACCTCTGCCCGAGCCGTGTGAATCAGACTAGCGGTTTGCGCCAGACCGTAATGCAGCGTTTCCTGATCTGTATAATAATCATAATTCCACAAGCTGACATGCAGATCGGTTGTAACCATAATGCGGAATTTCGCCCTCACAGCACCTGCATTTTCCTGCTCTGTCTTATCATTAATGTCCAAATTATCCAATCTTGTTCTCTCCCTCAACTTCGGTCATAGAGCTTGAACAAGTCTAACAGAGCACTGTTAAGAGAATGTTAAAATATGCAATTCGTATAAATACCGCTTATGGTCTCTAGCAAATGATAAATTTTACATCATTTTTACCAAAGTCAGGAGTGGTTTTTACCCTAGCTGCAGGACTAGCTGTTAAGATTTGGTTTGTCACTGAATTTACAGGTTTTTTAAATTTTCGTTATTACGATGTTTAGGGGGAAATTATTTTGTTCAAAAAAGCACTGACCTTGTGCATGACCTTCACACTGGCAGCGGGTTTAGCCGCTTGTGGCTCAAATGCAAGCAATAACAACAGCGCCTCCACTCCGGGTACAGATGGCTCTAAAAACGAAAGCACAGCCTATGTCCCTAAGGAGCTAAAGGTACAATTCGTTCCTTCTCAGAATGCAGATACCCTCGAAGCCAAGGCAAAACCGCTCGAAAAGCTGCTGGGGGACAAGCTCGGAATCCCGGTAAAAGTAACCGTATCTCCTGATTACAATACGATTGTGGAAGCCATGTCTTCCAAACAGGTCGATGTAGGATTCCTTCCGCCGAACGCTTATGTACTGGCACACGATAACCGTAAAGCGGCCGACTTGCTCCTGCAAGCTCAACGCTATGGCATTGAAGATGCTACAGGCAAGGACACGACTGAAAAAGTAAACTTTTATAAAGCAATGATCGTGGTAAAAAAGGATTCTCCGATTCAAAGTCTGGCTGATCTGAAAGGCAAGAAGGTTGGCTGGCAAAATGTAACCTCCTCCGCAGGCTATGTGTACCCCGCAGCAGAGCTGAAAAAAGCTGGCGTGGACCCGGACACAGATGTGCAGGGTGTGACGATCAAAGGCCACGACGCTGCTATTCTGGCGCTGCTGAACGGTCAGGTTGATGCTGTCGCTGTTTTCCAGGATGCACGTAACACAGTGAAGAAGGAAATCCCGGACGTATTTGAAAAGACACGTGTCATTCATTACACAGCTAAAATTCCAAATGACACCGTCAGCGTACGTTCCGATATGGATCAAACGTGGAGAGACAAAATCGCCCAAGCCTTTATAGACATTGCCAACGATCCTGAAGGCGGCGAAATCATTAAAGAAATTTACACCCATGTAGGTTATGAGAAGGGCGACGATAAAAACTTCGATTCTGTGCGTGAATACGCCGAAGCCGTCGGCCAAGCGGTAAAGTAACAGCTACGAAACAGGCTTTACGAATGACAGGGCAGCACCGTCCATGTATTCATGGCGGTGTTGTTTTCATTCCACCCCATCGGGGAGAAAGTTGGGAGCATATGATTGAATTTCGAAACGTATCGAAAACATACCCGAACGGCACCAAAGGGTTGAATAATATTAATTTGACGATTCAGGAGGGAGAGATGGTTGTCATAGTCGGCTTATCTGGTGCAGGTAAGTCCACCCTGCTGCGTTCCATTAACCGACTGCATGACATTACGTCCGGCGACATCGTTGTAGGTGGCAGGTCTGTCACGTCTGCTGGAAGCAGCGAGCTGCGGCGCATTCGCCGTGATATCGGCATGATCTTTCAAAGCTTCAATCTGGTTAAGCGTTCGACGGTGCTTCGCAACGTACTTTCGGGCCGCGTCGGTTATCATTCGACACTGCGGACCATTCTTGGTCTCTTCCCGAAGGAAGACATCGAACTGGCACTAACGGCGCTGGAACGCGTGAATATCCGCGAAAAGGCCTATAGCCGCGCCGATGAATTGTCCGGTGGCCAACAGCAGCGTGTATCCATCGCGCGTGCTCTGGCGCAGGAGGCTAAAATCATTCTGGCGGACGAGCCTGTCGCGTCGCTTGATCCGCTGACCACCCGCCAGGTGATGGACGATCTCCAGCGAATTAACCGGGAAATGCAGATTACGACCATTGTCAATCTGCATTTCATTGATCTGGCGCGCGAATATGCAACACGGATCATCGGCTTACGCGCGGGAGAAGTCGTCTTTGACGGCACACCGGAGGAGGCTACGGATGAAGCCTTTGCGGAGATCTACGGCCGGGCCATCAAGCATGATGAACTGCTGGGAGTGGGATCATGAAGCCCGACTCTACTGCCCAGCCGCTCTCTTCGACGCAATCGTCACCATCTGCTGGACCACCGCAGCCAAGCAAGCCGCCTGCAGGGCCACCTTTGCCAGGACGTTATAAGCGTTACGCTACCTGGATGATTTTTATCGTGGTGCTGATAGCCTGCTCCATTCATACGGATGCCACGCCTTACCAATTGATCGTTGGCTTACCGGAGATGGGCAAATTGCTGGAAGAAATGTTTCCTCCTGACTGGAGTTACCTGCCTATCATCTGGAAACCGATGCTGGAAACGATCCAGATCGCTATTGTCGGTACGACACTGGGAGCCATATTGGCAATCCCTGTCGCGTTGCTGTGCGCCTATAATGTGATGCCGCGCAAGCTAATCTCGCTGCCGATGCGCACGATCCTGAATCTGGTACGGACGATTCCCGATTTGCTGTTTGCCTCGATCTTTGTGGCCGTATTCGGCATCGGACCGTTTGCAGGGATGCTCGCCCTGCTGTTCTTCTCCTTCGGGATCATAGCCAAGCTGACCTTTGAGGCGATTGAAGCCATTGATCCCGGGCCACTGGAGGCCATGACCGCTGTTGGCGCGAGCCGCATTCAAGTCATCGCCTTTGGTGTGGTTCCGCAGGCACTGCCTTATTTTGTGTCGTATTTGCTATACACCTTTGAGGTTAATGTGCGCGCAGCTTCTGTTCTAGGACTGGTCGGTGCGGGCGGCATCGGTCTGCTGCTTGACCGTTCCCTTGGGCTGTTCCGATATGACCGGGCAAGCATTATTATTCTACTGACCCTCGTCATCGTCCTTGCGATTGATTACGGCAGTAACCTGCTACGGAGGAAATTATTATGAATGATCCTACGCTTCGCAGACCTATTGGCTCCCGCCTGCGCTTTTGGGCGTTAGCTATTCTGCTAATTATCATTTACATTTGGGCTTTTCGCGGGATGCAGTTTGAAGGATTACAAGGGACGGCCAAAAGCGTCTCTGTCGCAATATTGGACGGCTTTCTTCATCCCGACTGGTCATTTGTCTACATTCCTGAGGGGGAGGACTTGCTGCGTGGGTTGCTGGATACACTGGTCATTTCAGTGCTCGGAACCTTCGTATCCGCATTTGTCTGTCTTCCGTTTGCCTTTTGGGCATCGAGCAATATGACCCGTCTACGCCCCTTATCAGGCAGCGGGAAGTTTGTACTTAGTGTCATTCGGGTATTTCCCGAAATGATCGTCGCCATTCTATTCATTAAAGCCGTAGGTCCCGGCTCGTTTGCAGGTGTGCTTGCCCTCGGCATTCACTCCATCGGCATGCTGGCCAAGCTGTTCTCAGAAACGATTGAAAGCGTCGATCACGGGCCGCAGGAAGCTTTGATCGCATGCGGTGCCAACCGTTGGCAGGTCATTTTCTTCGCCGTGCTGCCGCAGGTGATTCCACAGTTTCTTTCCTATTCGCTCTATCGTTTTGAAATTAACATCCGGTCCGCAACCACGCTCGGTCTGGTTGGTGCAGGTGGTATTGGTACTCCGCTGCTGTTTGCACTCCAAATGCGCAACTGGAACCGTGTAGGCGTCATTTTACTCGGCATTGTAGTCTTGATCATTTTGACGGATCTGATATCCGGCTGGCTGCGCAAACGGATTGTATAATTAAACATCTCTATCCTAACAAAAGCCTCTCCTGTGTAAAAGGGAAATGCTATGCTCCCATTTACTTGGAAGAGGTTTTTGCTGTTCAACAACTCCCGCCTAGTTCATCTAGGACCCGCCGGACTTCCTCTGCCGTATTGTAAAAATGCGGAGCCACACGAATAACATCCTTTCGTGCTGACACAATCATATTTCGGCTCCGCAAACGCCTCTCTACCGCCGACACATCGGCTACTTCAACAGCGAGCAGACTTGGTAAAGTGCCTCCTTCATCAGGTATTCGTATGTGTAACCCTTTGCTGCGTCCATATTCAATAGAAAAGTCCAACAGCTCATTCATATAGGTCTGAATGTTCGTGACCCCAATTTCCAGCAGCAGCTTTAAGGCTGCATTGGCGGCAAAAATGCTAATGAAAGAAGGTAATCCTGTCTCAAAGCGGCGGGCGCCTGCCGCCGGGACCGGATGAGCAATATCAAACCGGGAGGCGAACTCCTGTCCAAGCCAGCCCGTAAGACGGGGCTTGAAGCGTTCTATTCGCTCCTTACTTATATAAAGAAAAGCCACTCCCGGTATCCCCAGCATATATTTGCGTGCTCCCGCGACCAGCATATCTATGCCCATCGCCTTTACGTCTATCGGAATCATTCCTGCAGACTGATAGGCATCGACGAATAGTAACGCCTGATTTCGATGAGCTATATGTGCAATGGATTTGAGATCCTGCTGAAATCCGTTGGTATAATTCACATGGGATACCATAATGAGCGCAGTATTCTCCGTAACATGCTCCTCATACTGCTCTAGGGTCACTTCTCCCTCCGTAGAAGGGATACAGCAAATATGATCACGGAACATCTCCTGTGCCTGCCAGATGTGGCCCACCGTCGGAAAGTCGGTGTCTGCATACACAATCCCTTCTTTTCCCGGTACATAAGAAAGGGCAGTGGCCACGCCAGCAATCGCCTCAGAGGCTGAGGACAGCACCGCAATTTCGTCAGGCTCCGCCCCGATGAGCTTGGCAAAATGTCCTCTCGCCTCCTCCAACCGTGCCATAGATAGGTCGCCGTTATGACCGTGTTGCAGCAAGCTTCGATGATATTCCTCAATGGCAGCGGAAACCGGTCTCGATATCGCCCCCTGGGAACAGCTTCCTACATGGATATGTGAGGACAGCACCGGAAACAACTGACGGTAGGACTGAAACGGATGTTTCATATTTCCCTTCGCTCCTCCTGGGCACACCAACGTGCCTTGATATGATCATTTTATTATCCATATAAGCCACCTTAGAACAAGGGCCTCTCTTCCCATCTTCTCGCCGTTAACAGACGATAGACACAAAGAGAGGCCCTGTTGGATCATATACACAATTATTAATTAATGCACGCGTTTGCGTCCAAACCAGCTTTTAAGCACCAAGGTTGCCAAAGCAAGTAGCAGCAACAACGAGGCCACCGCAAAAGATGCCGAGAACTGATACTCGTTATACAAAATCTCAACATGCAGCGGAAGTGTATTCGTCTCGCCCCGAATATGTCCCGAGACGACGGACACTGCACCAAACTCGCCCATGGCTCTCGCATTACACAGAATAATGCCGTACAGCAAACCCCATTTGATATTCGGCAGCGTCACTTTCCAGAAAATGCGCCAGCCGCGTGCGCCCAGTGTGACCGCCGCTTCCTCCTCCTGCTGCCCCTGATCTTCCATCAGCGGAATAAGCTCGCGCGCAACAAAAGGAAATGTAATGAACAGCGTTGCCAAAATAATGCCTGGCAAAGCAAATATAATTTTAATATCATGCTCGTCCAGCCACGGCCCAAGCCAGCCCTGTGCGCCAAACACTAATACATACATCAGTCCTCCGACGACAGGCGAGATCGCAAAGGGTAAATCAATCAAGGTGACCAGCACACCTTTGCCGCGAAAATGAAATTTTGTGATCAGCCAGGCGGCCGCTACACCAAATACCGTATTCAGCGGAACCGTTATCGCTGCCACCAGCAGCGTCAAGCGCAATGCGGACATGGCATCCGGGTCCCGTAGCGCTTCAACGTATACGCTCCATCCCTGCTTGAGTGCTTCGGTAAGCACGGCGATTAGCGGCAATACCAACACCCAGAGCAAAGCTAAAAAAGCAGCACCAATGAGCGTCCACTTGACCCAAGGGGCTTCGGTTGTAACCCTATTGGGCGGTGCGGATGAAGGCACTGGTGCAGAAGCAAGCTCCTGCCCAGTTATCGCTTGTGACATGATGTATCCCTCCTTGAACACGGGGTTAATGCGCAGACCTCTGCTGTCTGCATGCTAACGTTAGACATTTGCGTTAGACTGCACGGCGCCGTGACCAGCGCTGAAAACTGTTAATCACGAATAACAGTACGAACGAAATGACCAACAGCATCAATGCCACCGCCGTAGCCCCTGCGTAGTCATTTTGCTCCAGCTTGGACATAATGAGCAGCGGAGCAATCTCGGTCTTCATCGGCATATTGCCAGAAATGAAGACGACAGATCCGTACTCGCCAATGCCGCGGGCAAAGGCAAGCGCAAAACCCGTCAGCAGCGGGGGTACCAGCTCCGGCACAATAACGCTGCGGAAGGTACGCCATCTGCCCGCTCCCAGCGTAGCAGCCACCTCTTCCTCATCCTTGTCCAGCTCCTCCAGCACCGGCTGAACTGTCCGTACGACGAACGGAATGCCAATAAACATCAACGCGAGCGTAATCCCTGTCTGTGAGTATGCCATTTTCCACCCAAGCGGTTCGAACAGTGAGCCGATCCAGCCGTTCTGTGCATATAGAGCGGTCAACGCAACCCCTGCCACCGCCGTGGGCAATGCAAAGGGCAGATCGATGACCGCATCAAACATTCGTTTCCCTGGAAACTCATAACGCACCAGTACCCAGGCGATCAATAAACCGAGAAACAGATCGATCAGCGCCGCGGCTGCGGCACACAAAAAGCTCACCTTGTAGGAAGCCAGCACTCTGGCATCCGTCGCCACGTCCCAAAATTTCTCCCACGTCAGCCCGGTTGAATTCAGGAGCAGTGCTGATAATGGCACCAGCACCACCAGACTGAGATACAGCACACTATAACCCATCGTTAACCCGAAACCGGGAAGTACGCGTTTTCGGGTGGCTTGCATTTGACTCATGTTCTGTCCATCCCTCTCTGCATCCTTTGACTATGGCACTCGCGCCAACTGATCCTCTCGCCTTTACACTTCACTTATGTTATGAACTACCAGGTACATAAATCTGGTCAAAAATCCCCTTGTCGCTAAAATGCTTTTGCTGTGTCTCTTTCCATGTTCCGAATACATCCTTCAAGGTTACAAGCTCCAGATTAGGAAATTGATCCTTGAACTTTGCCGTCACACTTTCTAATGTTGGGCGATAATAATTTTCAGCAGCAATGGTCTGCCCTTCTTCACTGTACAAATATTTCAGGTATGCGTCCGCCACCTCGCGTGTACCTTTTTTATCTACCACTTTATCGACCACCGCTACCGGAGGTTCAGCCAAAATACTGATCGACGGATATACGATATCGAATTTATCCGCACCTAGCTCCTTCACAGACAGCAGTGCTTCATTTTCCCAAGCGATCAGCACATCGCCAATTCCACGCTCTACGAAAGTCGTCGTCGCTCCACGCGCTCCGCTATCCAATACCGGCACATGCTTATACAGCTCCTGTACAAACTGCTGGGCTTTGGCTTCATCGTTATTGTTCTTTTTGAGCGCATAGGCCCAGGCTGCAAGATAGTTCCAGCGGGCTCCGCCCGAGGTTTTAGGGTTCGGTGTAATGACCTGTACATCGCCGCGGACTAGATCATCCCAGTCCTTGATCCCCTTCGGGTTCCCTTTACGTACCAATAACACGATGGTTGAGGTGTATGGGGAACTGTTATGCTCATATTTACTTTGCCATCCTTCTTTAACAAGCCCTTTCTCCTGTAACGCATCAATATCATAGCCCAGGGCCAATGTAACCACGTCTGCATCCAGCCCGTCCTGCACAGAGCGGCTTTGCTTGCCAGATCCCCCGTGGGATTGCTTGATTGTGACCTTCTGTCCTTTCTCCTTCTCCCAATGGGCGGCAAACGCTTTATTATATGCCTCATACAACTCACGGGTCGGATCATAAGAAACATTGAGCAACTCCACGTCCTTGGAGCCGGAAGCAGAGCTACCATCCGCTTGCGTCCCTTCCTTGCTTGCCCCGCAAGCACTTAGCACCATCGTTAAAACCAAAGATAGTCCGAGAATAAGTCCAGTTTTATAATTCCTCTTCATCAAGACACCCCTCATTCTATGTAATTTGTAAATACCCATTCATTTACGCCTGTTATTTACAGACATAATCAAAAAAAGGGCGGAGAATTCCCTGATGCAGCCCTGATAGGTCAAACCTGTCGCGTGGACAGTGTCTGCCTGCTGTTCCTAGAGGTTCTCCGCCAGAATGGCGAGGTTCTACTTTAATTCTTTAATTCCTACCTGTTTAATGAGTTATATGGATATAATACGAGAGTTTATGAGGGATGTCAAACCTTTTTTTGGAATGGGATGATCTATAAATTGCTTTCTTCAAGGGGGGACAGTCAGAAACATGGTATACGTTTCCGACCGCCTAGAGGGCATGGGCACACGTGGAATACGACTTAGTTGGCTACCGTTTCAAGATTGATCGAAAAGACTCCAAAATGCTTCGGATTGTCCGTAGCTCTTCTCAGCCACAGCTCACCCGATCCCACCATAACGCCCTGATAATTAACAAACAACTCATCTGTCTTTTGGTTCACCAGCGCCTCACGAATCGCGTCCGTAAAAATCTGATCATATTTAGCCAGAAAATCTTTCTTGTTCGGAATCGTTAGCGACTTTTCACTATCATTGACACGCAGAGGGTACAAAATAAAATTGGCTACCTTCTCCTTATCATTGTCGGCAACAGCCTTCTGCAACGCTTTGAATGTGTTCAAAAATGCTTTAGGATCTTGAATACCTGCTACCTCAAAAGGATTTTGAGATGCATTGGAGGCTGCCGGAGCAGAAGATGTATCCTTTGAAGGAGCTGGGACGGAAGGAGCTGACTTTTTCGCATCAGTACCGCTGTTTTCTGCACTCTCGCTCTCTTTAGCTGCTTTGTCATTTTGTGCTGAACTGCTCTGATTGCCTCCGGCACTGTTCTCGATCATGCTTGTACTGCTTCCAGCATCACTCGGTTCAGCATTATTATCCTGGCCGCAGCCAGTAAGAGCTACAAATGTAAGTGTAAGTAAAATGGCTGTAAGTGACAGCCTCCGTGACATTTTGTGATTATCGGATTCATGTTTTTTGGGCACAACGGGTCATCCTTTCTGCTTTCTACTCTGACCTATTCTGTTCATTAAGTCTTCAACCGTTCTATTGTAACATAAGTAGACTAATGACCGCATGTCGTGCCCATTCTGGAAGGAGCTTACAGTGTAATATATGCGAAGGTTTTGATGTCTCCTCGTGATCCGTCGTCCGTACTTACTTTCAAAATCAGCTCTTTCAAGGAGCCATTTGCAGCCTCATTCTGCCCCTCTGGCTTGATAAACAGCAGATCGTGGCGTTCTCCCGGCTGTAACGTTCGGCTAGAAAAGCCGCTCGTTGTGCCTTGCAAGTCTGATCCATTCGAACTGTTGAGCTTGTATCGTACGGGTTGCTTTCCTGTATTCTTGATACTGATATACAGCTTGCGCCCCTCTTCAAATCTAAATTCTGTTTGTCCTTGTCCTCCAAATTGCATTCTTTGGTCATGTACGATACGCTTCGCTGCTTCCCCTTGCTTATTCTGCATGCTAAGCGGAGCTGTCTGGTGTGTGGCACCCGCCGTTGATGTAGTATAGGTGTTCGTCGGAACGCTCATATTGGCAAAAGCGACATAGCCTACGATCACCCCCGCCACACCCATCCAAACCCATTTTTCCACCATTTCATATTCCTCCTTCACAAAATATACTGGAGCTATGCTGTATGAAGTCAGTCGTCACCGTCAGGAAAACAGGCTGGACGCCGCATGCTTTAATACTCTTCCAGCCTCAGGCGTGCATTGGTACTGGTAAAAGGTTCCGGCTGTGTAGGCAATGGAATGCTTTCCCCTTATTTCCTCATAGGAGTGCGTGGACAGCAAAAAAGGATTCAATTGCTGTAACAATTTCTCGAACAAAACATCCTTGTCGGCGACTCCATTGTCATCCTCAGTTACCCAGTTATGTACGCCTAGCATAAATGTATCTGCCCGTTCCATAGCATAATCAATCAGTCTTTCATAAGCTGTCCCACGAACATCGCTGTATAATCGGAACATGTCTCTCCTCCTCTGTGCTGTCCTGCACCCTAACAATAAAAAAAGCCAAACTCATATCTATTATGAGTCTGGCTGTCATATTTTTCAAACTCGTTCATAGGAATCCATACGGTGGCTCTCTATCTAGATCATCCATATTAGTAGATTACACGTTCAACGTGTTACGGGACTTTTTCTTATCCAGCACACTATACACCACAAAGATAATTAAATAAGCCGCAATCAGCAAAGTGGAAAATAGATACATTGTTTTATAAGAGGTTAATCCGGCAATCATCCCTAGAATCAAAGAACCGCCACCAATCCCCAAATCGAAAAAATTATAAAAGGAGCCTACAGCATCCTCTCGCTCATCTTCTCCGACTACACTGATAGCCCAAGCCTGTAAAGCTGGAAAAATAGCACCAAAACTCAAACCATACAGCACAGCAGCAACCAAAAATTGTAGCTCGGTCCGTGATGAAGCCACCATAACGATGGCGACGATAAGCACAATTCCTGCGGGGATCAAGATATAAGCTGGACCTTTAGTATCAAAAATCCTACCGGACACCAGCCGAACGAGGAAGCTTGCCATTGCCACCGTAAAGAAGAACCAGGCCGCATTGTTAAAACCCTGCTCCTTGGCAAATAAGGCCACGAAAGACATCACTCCCCCTGCCACCACGCCAATTAGCAGCACAAGACCAGATTGCAGCAGCACTCTTTTTTCAAATAATTTAAAGGGAACCTTCTTTTTGTCCTTTGCTGTATCTGCCGTCGTGGGGTTCGCAGAACGGCGACGAACCAATATGCTCATCACAAGCGACAGCAGCAAAATTATAGCTCCCGTGGAAAATAGCCCGCTAAAACCTGCCGCATGAAGCATCCATATGCCGAGCAGGGGGCCGACTGAAATCGCTATGGTTTCACCTACGCCAAAGTAGCCCATTCCTTCCCCCATACGATGAGGAGGCAAATCATCTGAGGCTGAGGTAGCATACAATGTGCTCGCAATACCGAATCCAAAACCATGTACTAGCCGAAAGACTAACAGCAATACCAAACTGGTGGAAAGCATGTAGCTTCCTGTTGCCAGCATACAAATCACAACTCCAATAATCAGTACATATTTCTTGTCCAAAAGCTGGATCAGTGTGCCGGAGAATGGACGAATCAATATAGCTGAGCACATAAACACGCCTGTCACCAAGCCAATCTGTGATGGACTGCCGCCAAGACTTTCCACAAACAGTGGCAACGTGGGCATAAGCATTTCAAATGCCATAAATAATAGAGCGTTGGATATCATCAAAAATATAAAATTTCTGGACCAAAAGGTTTCTTTCATAGACACAACTCTCTTCCCCCAATACAATCATATTTACTTTAAAGGCTTAGATGATCAGAGCTGAACCAAGCCGTGCCAGTAAATATCCCAGGAGCTTTCCAGACGCGGATCAAAACCAGCGGTGCCGTTGTACACCAGTTCTACCAGCATCCCTTCAATCAAATTCATATAGGCTATAGTGGCAGATTGAACTGGAACACGAAGCTTAACTGACGTTTCGGCTGCCAGCCGCTCATATACCAAGCTGGTTTTATGCTGTACATAGCGTTTGACCAAGGCCTGAACCTGGTTTTCCAACGCAGATGGAATCAGAAATCCGACATACAGAATCAAACGCAGATTCATGGCGCTCTCATAGCGTTCTTTAAATTCAATAATCAATCCTCGCAGTACAGCTTCAAGTGATTGTTCAGCTTGAGCTTGAAAATAACGATCCAACTCCAAAATTTCTTGGTCTACCGCATCCGCAAATATGTCTAAGAACAAATCGTCTTTGCTTTTAAAATGAGCATAAATAGACTGCTTTTTGATTCCTACCTCATCAGCAATCAATTGTAGGGAGGCGGCATCGTATCCCTTTCTCGCAAATTGCTTTAGGCTTGCTGTTTTAATTTTCTGTAGTGTCATGTGTTCCCTCCAATTACCTTACGAACGGTCGTCAGTTTATAAATTTAGTATAGTTCCCTCACTAGAAATTGACAACCGCTTTTTTAATTCCACCGCTCAGTTGCCTGAGCTAAGAACAAAAAAAGCCGGATGCCCTCTAATGTAAGGGCTCCGGCTCTATAACTATTGATCTGCTAACGCCTTATACTATACAGCTACAGCTTACTCTGTCACCGTTCCATAGATCAGCACAGGTGCTTCCGCGTGATCCGCAATACGGATATTTGCGTAGATTTTCTCCAGCACTTGATCTACGTCTTCACGGTTGGCATGGATAGTAACCAGCGAATCGCCTTTTTGAACTGCATCGCCGACTTTTTTGTTCAGCATCAAGCCGACAGCCAAATCAATCTCGGATTCTTTGGTCGCACGCCCTGCTCCCAGTAGCATCGCGGCAGTACCGATTTCGTCAGCCACGATTTCAGCTACCACGCCGTCCTGCTTTGCAGGTACTTCAATAAGATACTGCGCTTGTGGCAAGCGTTCTGGATGATCCACTACAGAAGCGTCGCCGCCTTGGTTCGCAATAAACTCTTTGAATTTCTCCAGTGCTTTGCCGTTGAGAATGACCTCTTTGAGCTTTTCTTCAGCGTCTTCGAGAGAGTCTGCTTTCCCAGCCAAAAATACCATCTGACTGCCCAAAGCCATACACAGCTCTTCCAGATCTTTGGGTCCTTCGCCGCGCAATGTATCGATCGCTTCTTTAACTTCCAGTGAGTTCCCGATAGCCAGCCCCAACGGTTGACTCATGTCGGAAATAACTGCCATGGTCTTGCGACCCACATTGTTCCCGATACTTACCATGGCATGTGCCAGCTCTTTGGCATCTTCTACTGTTTTCATGAATGCGCCCGCACCTGTCTTGACATCCAGTACGATGGCATCAGAGCCGGCAGCGATTTTCTTACTCATAATCGAGCTGGCAATCAACGGAATCGAATTTACCGTTGCTGTAACGTCACGCAAGGCATACAATTTTTTATCCGCAGGTGTCAGGTTGCCGCTTTGTCCGACGACCGCAATTTTGCTGCGATTCACCAAATCTACGAATTCATCCTTGGTGATCTCTACGTGAAAGCCTGCAATGGCCTCCAGCTTGTCGATCGTTCCGCCCGTGTGCCCGAGGCCGCGACCTGACATTTTCGCTACCGGAATGTCTAAGGCTGCTACGAGCGGAGCCAGTACCAGTGTTGTCGTATCACCCACACCACCAGTGGAGTGCTTATCGACCTTTACACCTTCAATCGCGGACAAGTCAATCGTATCTCCTGAATGAACCATTGCCATGGTTAAATCAGCACGTTCCCGTTCGTTCATATCTTTGAAGAAAATAGACATCGCCAATGCACTGACCTGATAATCAGGAATTTCACCCTGAGTATAGCCTTGGATAATAAAGTTAATTTCCTCAGTGCTCAGTTCTTTTCCATCACGTTTTTTTTCAATCAAGTCTACCATTCTCATATGTCATTTCTCCTCACTGTGCGTATGATCGTTTACAGGGATACTGCTGTATCCAGTGCAACTTCCATCATTTCTTTAAACGTGGTTTGCCGTTCCTCTGCTGTCGTTTCTTCGCCTGTCAGCAAGTGATCACTTACCGTCAGAATGGTCAGTGCGTTTACGCCAAACTTGGCTGCCAGCGTGTATAAAGCCGAAGTCTCCATCTCCACACCCAACACACCGTATTCCATCAACTTTTGTACCACTGATTTGTCATCACGGTAGAAGCTGTCTGAGCTGAATACGTTGCCGACATGCATGTTCAATCCTTTGGCAACCCCGCGATCATAAGCGCCCTTCAAGAGAGGGAAGCTGGCAATCGGGGAGAAATCGTAGCCGCCAAAGATATGGCGGTTCATGCCGGAATCTGTACAGGATGCCTGTGCCAAAATGACGTCACGAACGTGCACATGCTCCTTCATTCCGCCACATGTACCCACGCGGAACAAGTTTTTCACCCCATACTCGCTAATCAATTCGTTGACATAAATACTGATGGAAGGCAGCCCCATCCCGGTTCCCTGTACAGACAGGCGTTTGCCTTGGTACGTTCCCGTGAATCCGAGCATTCCGCGCACCTCGTTGTAGCAGGTCACGTCCTCCAGATATGTTTCAGCGATAAATTTCGCCCGTAGCGGATCTCCTGGCAGCAAAATTGTTTCTGCAATCTCTCCAGGTTTGGCTCCAATGTGTACACTCATGTTTTTTATTCCTCCGTCCCATTTGTCTATGCTGATATCGTTACTCATTTCGTTACTAATAATCTTGACTGCCTTCGTTGCTGACGTCTAGATTACTGAAGCTCTGCCAAAAAGCTAGTTCCATGCTCAGGTAGTTTTACACCAAAGTTATCCGCTACTGTCGCTCCAATATCCGCAAACGTCTTGCGAACTGCCAGTTCCTTGCCTCCAGCTACAAAACGAGGGGAATAAGCCAGCAAAGGCACATATTCGCGGGTATGATCCGTTCCGCGATAGGTTGGGTCATTCCCATGATCCGCGGTGATGATCAGCAGATCGTCATCAGTCATTTTGGCGAATACCTCGGGCAGACGGGCATCGTAATCGTCCAAGGCTTGACCATATCCCTGCGGATCACGACGGTGGCCGTATACAGCATCAAAGTCCACCAAATTCAAGAAGCTTAATCCGGTGAATTCCTCGTCCAGCGTAGCTACCAGCTTATCCATGCCATCCATGTTGGACACTGTGCGCACTGCCTTCGTTACACCCTCGCCGTCATAAATGTCAGAGATTTTACCCAAGGCGATTACATCCAGGCCTGCATCCTTCAGTTCATTCATTGTGGTGCGACCAAATGGCTTGAGCGCATAGTCATGTCGATTGGAGGTACGAGAGAAGTTCCCTGCCTCACCTACGAACGGACGGGCAATAATGCGACCCAGCATGTACGGATCTTCCAGCGTGATTTTACGGCAGAACTCACAGATCTCATAGAGCTCCTTCAAAGGTACAACTTCCTCATGCGCTGCAATTTGCAGTACTGAATCCGCTGAGGTATAGATGATGAGTGCGCCTGTTTTTACATGTTCTTCGCCCAGCTCATCAATGATTTCCGTGCCGCTGGCTGGCTTGTTGCCAATAACTTTACGACCTGTATGCTCCTCAATGCGCTGAATCAGCTCATCTGGAAACCCATCCGGGAATACACGGAAAGGAATTGCAATATTCAACCCCATGATTTCCCAATGACCTGTCATTGTGTCCTTGCCGTTGGAGGCTTCCTGCATTTTGGTGTAATATGCGAGTGGCTTATCGGCCACCGGTACCCCTTCTATGGAACGAATGTTGGACAGACCGAGCTTACCCATATTCGGCATGTTCAGACCGCCGCGTTCGCGCGCAATATGACCGAGTGTATCTACATCATAATCATCAAACTGGGCAGCATCCGGTGCTTCGCCGATACCAACCGAGTCCATAACGACCAAGTGAATCCGTTTAAATTTAGACATCATAAAAATCCTTTCCTGATTCGCTGTTTTTTTTACAAAAACAACCCTGCAATCGTTGCCGACAGCACGCTAACCAGCGTCGCTCCGTACAACAGCTTCAGACCAAAACGGGCCACTACATTTCCCTGTTTTTCATGCAGACCCTTCACAGCACCAGAAATGATACCGATGGATGAGAAGTTTGCAAAGGATACGAGGAATACCGATACGATTCCGACCGTACGCTCGGACAAGCCTGTTTGCTTGGTCAGATCCAGCATGGCCACAAATTCGTTGGATACGAGCTTAGTAGCCATAATGCTGCCCGCCTGCACTGCCTCATTCCACGGAATCCCCATAACAAAGGCGAACGGCGCAAACACATAGCCAAGCAGCGCCTGAAAGCTGATCCCAAACAACCATGAGAAAATACCGTTAACCATGGCAATCAGCGCCACAAAACCGATCAGCATCGCAGCTACCGTAATAGCAACCTTGAAACCATCCATAATATACTCCCCGAGCATTTCGAAGAAGGACTGCTTCTCTTCCTCTTGAACCTCCAGTAAATCGTCTTCCTTCTCAATCTTGTATGGATTAATAATGGAAGCGATAATAAAGCCGCCAAACAGGTTCAGCACCAATGCGGTAACCACATATTTGGGGTTCAACATTTGCATGTAGGCTCCCACAATCGACATGGACACCGTAGACATCGCAGATGCACACAATGTATACAGCCGATGTTTTGGCAGCAGACCAATTTGCTTCTTAACGGAAATAAATACCTCGGATTGACCCAAGATAGCCGAAGCTACAGCGTTGTAGGATTCCAGTTTACCCATTCCGTTTACTTTGCTCAAGACAAGCCCGATATATTTAATAATAAAAGGAAGCACTTTTACATATTGTAAAATCCCGATCAGTGCGGATATGAACACGATTGGCAGCAGTACACCAATAAAGAACGGTGCTGCTCCTTCATTCGCAATTCCGCCAAAAACGAAGTTAATCCCTTCCATAGCATAACCAATCAGACTATTAAAACCTTTTGCAAAACCTTTGACTAGAATTTCACCAATCTCTGTATTCAGCAATACGAAAGCAAGCGCTGCTTGCAGAACAACCATAACTATCAGCGGACGATACCTGATTTTACGCTTGTCACTGCTGGCAACGTAAGTAAGTGCAAATACAACGAGCAATCCCACCAAAGCGATTACATATTTCATTTCAATTCCCCCTCATTACATTAAGCGCTTACATTGCCCATAAAAAGAATGCGCCCCAAAGAGGCATTCTTTTTTTTATTTTCCCAGATCCGCAGGTCGAAAGGCACCCGGCAGTAATTGATCCACCGTCCACTCTTCCGTATTGCCATGAAGGTTTGTCAGATAAATTTTGGTATCTTGATGAGCAAATTCGGAAATGACCTGACGACAGGCCCCACATGGAGACACAGGTCCTTCCGTATCAGCTGCTACCGCAATCGAATCAATTTTTCGGCAGCCTTCGGATACCATTTTGAAAATCGCTGTCCGCTCTGCACAATTACATAAGCCGTAGGAGGCATTTTCCACATTGCATCCGTGATAAATCGTGCCATCGCTCCCAAGAACCGCAGCACCCACTTGAAAATTCGAATACGGAACATATGCCTGATTACGCGCCTCAAGCGCTTTCTGAATCAATTGATCCTTCATCGCGAATCCCTCCATGACTTTAAAATAAACTTAGTAGGAAGATGTAGATTGCTCGCCCTCGATGATTTTCACACCGGAACTTGCACCGATCCGACTTGCGCCAGCTTCTACTAATTTTTGTACGTCTTCCAAGCTGCGTACGCCGCCAGAAGCTTTAACACCAATATCAGGTCCTACTGTTTTGCGCATCAACGCTACGTCTTCCACAGTAGCTCCACCTGTAGAGAAACCCGTCGAAGTTTTCACAAAATTCGCTCCGGCTTTGACGGACAGCTCACACGCCAGCACCTTCTCTTCGTCTGTCAGCAGGCAGGTTTCAATAATTACTTTTACCAGTGTACCCGCAGCCGCTTCCACAACCGCACGGATATCCTGCTCAACGAGCTGTACATCACGCGCCTTCAAAGCGCCTATGTTAATTACCATATCAATTTCAGTTGCACCGTTAGCAATAGCATCTTTGGTTTCAAATGCTTTCGTTGCCGATGTATTAGCTCCCAGTGGGAACCCAATAACCGTACAAATAGCCACGCCTGTGCCTGCGAGCTGTTCGGCTGCATAAGCTACCCACGCCGGATTCACACATACAGAAGCAAACTGGTATTTTTTTGCCTCAGCAGTCAGTTTTGTAATTTCATCCTTCGTCGCATCTGCACGCAACAATGTATGGTCGATTAATGCTGCAATGTTCATATCTAAAGGCTCCTTCATTTAATAAATAGTGTGAAGAAAATGAATCGTTTATTTCTCTGTGATGAGATCATCATAGCACGGCACTGAACATATGTAAAACACATTTTGAAATTATGTTCACGCTTGTACACAAGCCGTTCACCTACAATTCATGTTACCCTGTAGGCATACACCGTAACCATGTTTAATTGAATTGAGCTCCACAGGTTCTATTGCAAAAGTGCTTGTGCTGTAAACTGATCCGTCACCAAGATATTCGCATACTTGCCACGCAGTGATGCCCGAATGGCCTCTACTTTGCGCTGGCCTCCAGCTACAAGGATGGACTTCTCCTTCTTTCGCAGCTCAGGTAAATCAATTCCAACGGTACGGCTGTTGATTTCCTGACTGCATATATTGCCCGCATCGTCAAAAAAGCGTGAACAAATATCGCCCTTGCCGATTTTTTGCAGCAGCTTCTGCTCTTCATGGTTAAAATAACCTAATCGGAACAGCAGCGCATCCTCCTTGACCGTCCCCACCGTAAACACCGCAATGTTCGCCTGCTTGCCAAGTTCAATGATACGCTGGATATGCCGATCCTCCTCGACCATTTTCTTAACAGCTTGACTGTCGAAAATTACAGGCAGCGGCAAATACCGAGCTATGGTGTTAAAGGCTTCTGCGAACAAATTCACGGTTTCCACGGCATAAGTGTTGACATGTGAATGGCTTACGCCTCCTTTGAGCTGAACTACCTCAACTCCCTTGACCTGCTTTTGCTGGAGATGAAGCGCCACCGCATGCATGGTTGTTCCCCATGTCACTCCAATAATATCAGCATCCTGTACCGTTTCATGCAAATAATCGGCTGCTTTTTTGCTAATATGCTTCTTGATCTCCTGATATTCATTTAATGGCGAATAACAGACCAGCACGGTATCCAGCCCGTATTTCTTCTTCACCTGCTCTCCGAGCGCGTCCATATCCTCCATGGGGTCCACAATACTGATCCGCACGTATCCCTGTTCCTTGGCAGCCTGAAGTAACCGCGATACCGTAGGCCGTGAAACTCCGAGTCTGACCGCGATATCCTGCTGGCTATAGTCGTTCAGATAGTATAATCTGGCTGCCTCGATACTTAACCGCTGCTTTTCATGATCCATTCTACCTCAACCCGCTTATCTTAAAATGTAGTGCATCGGACACGACCTCAGCTCCAAACACTATATATGAAGGGAAATTCGAAGCCACGCCTTGTCCGGTTGGTTGTTATTTTGGAAGATTTAACTGCTCGTTTGTGATATTCTGTGATTAACTAAAACCATTTTACCGCATCCTCCACTTTATCGTTCCGTCTGTTAAAACGCAATAGTTAACCCAATTTATCGCTAGTTCACAACTTGTGATGGACTTATCTGAATATGTAAGGAGAATTGCTATGTCTGAATATATTGTGTGCAGTCTGGCGGACAAGAAGTTCGCGTTAAACTTTCTGGAAGTCGAAGAAGTCATGAATGCCAAAAAAGGGACACCGCTCCCCTTTTCCGAGGCGTGGCATGAAGGAATGGTGACCATTCGTGGCGATGTATTTACAATCCTTAACCTACGCAAGAAACTGTTTCTCCCCGCATCAAGCGACTCCTCCGAGGACAAAATGATTTTGCTCAGTCGTGCGAAGATTGCCCTGCTTGTCGATCAGGTGGAGGATACGGCATCTGCTGAAGACAGTCAGCTACAAAGCAATGAGGAAGAATGGCAACGCGAATTGTTTCCTACTGTGATGGAGCATCGGGGTGCTCTCATTCCGGTGATCGATATGGACGCTTTTCTCGCATCCACCAAGACGAACTAAAAAAATACTCCCGAACCTTGAGCCAGCTTGCACTCATCGTTCGGGAGTATTTTCCGTTATTGGAGTCCCTGCCCCTCTTTCATATGAACCAACGTGTTTAGCTGCTCCAGCAGCGTATTTCCGCCAGTCAGCGATATCGTACCAATCTTCTCGCAGATTTTTTCCATGAATTCCAGCTCTTTGAGACGATAGAGGGTGGAGTTTTCGTCCATCAGCTTGGCCGTATTGAGCAAACTACGAGTGGATGCCGTCTCTTCACGTCGTGTGATGAGGTTGGCTTGTGCCTTCTTCTCTGCCAATAGCACCGTATTCAGAATATCCTTGATATCCCCCGGCAAAATAATATCCTTCACCCCTGCGGATGTAAAAGTAACCCCATATTCACCGCTCTGCTCATTCAGTCGTGTCAAGACATATTCCGCGATCTCCTGCTTCATTTTCAGCAAATCATCCAGCTTCATTGTGCCCACGTATTCACGCAGCAGCAGTTGAAGCATAATGTATATTTGTTCCTCGTATGCTCTGAATTCCAACGCCCGTAGCGGCTCAATGATCCGGTACTGACAGACGAAGTTAAGACGCAGCGTGATTTTGTCTTCAGTCATGATTTCCTGCCCCATCAGGTCCATCTGCTGCTGTCGCATATCTAATGTTTTGATCTCTGTATTCACCGTGGACAACCAGAAATAATATTTGCCCGGTTTCAGTTCACCTTGCAGCACATTATCGTAATACAAAAACCCCAATTCATGACTGGCCACCTGAAGGGCTTTCCAGAAGCCCGGTGTCTTGGACAAGAATGCTTGCCCCAAAGCCTTATCAATGGCAGGCTGCCGGGTATCTGCACGAACAAAACGATGCTCCTTAAGCATGTTCCAAAATGCATATTTCCCTGCTGTCAGCAGCTCTACAAACCGATTATCCTCATAATGCAGCACATATTCATGGTCCTCTACATCGATGACAGTCAATTGCTCCAGCAATAGAGGATCTGTCAAAAACAAACGAATATCATGATCTGGTACAAAAAATGATTCGGCTACATTCAAAATTTCAACGGCTTCCTGCTGAAATGTCTTCAATAGGTAAGTCCCTGGGAGCAACAACTTGTGGTAGCTTCCTTTTTTGAACAGCAGTCCGCGCTCATCGGCTTTAATCGTTATCTTCTTAAACATCGTATCACTCCTAGTGTTAAAAATCCTCAACTTAAAAATGTACATTTTCCGCGTGTAGCGGCTCCACGTTCCATTTGATCTTCCGATCGCTGTTGCTCCTGAATTTTTGGATTTGATGAACCCCTTATAGGGTTAAAATTCAGGTGCAAAGGCGAACGCTTCGCTTCTCCAGATTCAAACGGACCGCTCCGCTTATTCGCACGTTGAGTCAAAACACATTTTTAAAATGAGGATTCTTTATTTTTATTTGTTATAGCAGAGGTAGGACCCTTGCAGAGCATCCCTCCGTGTGGAGGGCGGGGCCAAGCTTAAGGAAAAAGAAAGGAGCCGCCTGTTCCCGTGTTTCGGGGATGGAATTCACCAGCCCAACATCGACTGTGAATCCGTATTCCTGTAGCCTCGGGTCCTGTCGGCGCTTGCTCTCTCCGGTATCCGCTGACCGCATAGCCATCGCTCCGGCATCTGTCATCAAGACCAGACATGGGATACTCTTATCGGGGTCTTTTCAGTGTTTTATTCGTCCATTCGAATACTCTACCAAAAGTCGCTTGGAAGGCGATTGGGAATCGAACCCTAATTGTTGGTGGATACATCAGATTTACAGGATACCTGATCCGATTAGGGCAGGCACTGCGGGACCTTTGGAAATCCTCGCCTCGGTAATATCTTCCTGTATCAGCCTTTATCATTATTGCGCACCCTTGCACTCACGAACATGGCGAAAGTATTACGACCCCATAAAAAACAAAAAAAGACACGGAGGAAGCATATGTGCTTCCCTCGTGTCGTTCTCTCACCATTCACCTTACAGCTCTTTGTGACATTTGACCATGATAAATTTGAATGGAGGTTTGCTTTCCATATTTTTATGTGGCTCAACAATTTCCGAAATTTCTGTTAATCCATATTTTCCGAATTCTTGTTCTACCGAGTCAGCATCATAAAAAAACATGTTTACCCCTTCCATGATCTCGAAATAGTCTTTACCTAGCTGCTTTCCCTTTCCAAACATCGGAGCTTCCTTTGAAATAGTCGTAAAAACCATATATCCATTTGGCTTTAGCTGATGATAGCAATCCTTAATAAATTTCTCTCTCTCACTTTTATTCAATAAGTGAATAAGCGCATAACAAAATATGCCGTCATAAAGCTTGTTATCAAAAGGCATATCCATTACGGAGCCATGAAAAATACTGATATTGAGCCCTTTTTGTCTTGCCAAATCAATCGCTGTTTTTGAAATCTCAATACCTGTAACATGTATTCCGTTGTCCATAAAAACCTTGGCATTTCTACCATATCCAATACCAGGTATCAATATATTCTTAACGTTCTTTTCAATGAAAAAGTCCTTGGTCAGAATTGCTGAGTCTGAAGGTTCAAAGCCCCACATCATTTGATTTTCTATAAAACTGGATTCCCAAAATTCTGTCATACCTTTATCTCCTCTATAATTATCATATCCATAATTTCGAATTTATTCAGGAGCAAGCCCGGGCTGGAACGTGTCCAACGCCTCGGTCGCGGAAATTTCGGAAACCCCTGTCGTTGTAGAGGCCGTCTGGTGGGTATAGCTGAATGAAGGCGTCTCATATTGCAATCCCGCCTTTTCATAGGTGAACCAATAGCTGACAGCCTTTCCGATGGTGAGGTCTTTAACCCGCTGCTCCCAAACACCGGCGTTGTTGGTCATCCGGTAGTTGAGCTGTTGCCCACCTGCTAAAGTATAATGCACGTCAACATAGACTGAGGCTGTTTTGGGGGTAAATTGAATCAGTGCTTCACGATCGCTGACAAAGCGGGCCCGTACGGTGTAATCTTCCGTTTCTCCGCCACCCTCATTGCCGCCAGATGCTGCCTCCGTAGTTACCGATACAGCACGACTTGCCGCAGACAGGTTACCGGCTGCATCACGAGCCTTGACGGTAAAGCTATAAGCGGTCGCTGCATTCAGTCCTGTAATTGAAGCGGAAGTGCCGTTTATCTCAGCCGCCTGAGTCCCGTCCTTATACACGATATACCCCGTTACGCCAACATTATCTGTAGCTGCCTCCCACTCCAGCGTAACCGCCGAAGCCGTTTTGGCCGTAGCTCGCACATTGGCCGGGCTGGTTGGGGCCTCTATATCAGGTTGTGGATTGCCGCCGCCGTTTCCATTTCCGATATTAAAGCTGTTCGGCTGCACGGTAATACTATGTCCATCTGAAAAGGTTACTATTTTCTCTTGGTTGGTAAAGTTGTAGGCCACATAGGTTTTTACACCGTTCTTATGAAATACGGCATAAATAGGTGAATTGGCAGTGACGCTACGGTCGATGTTGCCAACAGCATCCAAGTTATAAATCCAGTGGTAGGCATTCGCCTTGGAATTCCCAGCTTCCGGTGTCATCGCCGCTACGCGTGCACTGAATTTGGCCTTGGCATCGGACGGGTCCGAAATCGCTCTGTACATATACACGATATCTTCCCACGGGCTGAAATTCCCCCCGCTTTTTTGCAGCAGATTGCTAAAATTTTTAGCCGCATATTCCGGATATTGTGTCAGATACAAGGAAGCAGAAGTAATCGGCAGCCAGTTGATGCCATGCACCTCTGCGGGGTTATTGGTCCACCATGTAGCATTCCCGACCGTTTTACCACCCCAGATCATACTTGCCGTCGCACTTTGCATCCCTGAAGGGGTGTTTGTACCTTGTACATCAAACCAGTATTCGTTAATCGCATTCATTTCCGTTGTATATAGATAGATGCCCAGATCACGAGTTTGGGTATTTCCCGTCGCCTCGCCCCATAAAATCAGACCGGCCCAAGCATTCATCGCTTCCGAGGAGGATTCATTGTTGTTGCCGTCGCCAAATTTGGCATGACCGGAAGCCCAGGTGTGGCCGGCATAGGGATCAAAATTACGTAAATACGGAAATTTAGAATCAGACCTGTCTGTATTGGCAATGTCGCGAATGAGCAGCTGCACCATCTGCCCCCATTGTGAATTGGATGCCCAGCTCTTGTCCACCCGTGCAATTTCGGCCGCAGCCTTAATAAAGTATCCATAATGGAAATGATGGTCGTTTAATTCTACCGCGCTGCCAAAGCTGTCGGGATAACCGATTAATGTCCCCCAATTGCTATTGTACACAAATAGGTTCGAGCTTTTCAGGTTTCCTGAGCTGTCGCTGGCCTTAAACCAGTCCTGTAGCCGACTTTTAATCTCATTGCGGAACTGGCTCGCTGCTACAGTATTGCCCACCTGGTCGGCAATTGGCGCCAAGGCTGCCAGCTTGCCCAAACGTTTTCCAGTCCAGTACGTGTCACCATCGCCAGAATAGACTTCTGCTTTCGCTTCGTCTATATAACTATTCAGCTTATTTTTATCATAAGACCCCAAATCGGGCAAAGAAGGGAGCACGCCTGTAAACTTCATCTTCGTTTGAAAAGAAGCCCCTTCCGCTGTTTTCATCAGACCACGTACAGAATTGTACGTATAGCCCAGTAGAGATTGTGATGAGTTTTTCCACTGATGTGGATATAAGGCAAAAATAGTACCCGCTTGTGTACCTTGTTTTGCGGTTGTTGTAACGGTAAAGGTGGTTGTTACCTCGGAAGAGGCTTCGTTGTAGCTGTACTGTGCTTTGGAGTCTGTAACAAAAGAATAGGCATATTGCTGAAATTTGTCCAAGGTCGCCGTTGTATTGTCAGGCAAAGCCGCCACTGTAAAATAGTTTTTCCCGTTCAATTGATTGATTAGAGTACTCGTCCCAAGACCAGACCAGGTGCTACCGGAAGGAGCAAACAGACCATAGTGTGAGCCATTGATCGTAATGCCAAGCACAGGAGAACTAGCGGAGCCAGACCAGACCTTGGGTACCTCATTGAACGAGAGCTTGGGATTACCGCCGCCAAACTCGAAAAAAACATAGGGGGAGCCATGTCCATAGGTAGCACTCATTTTGTTGCTGCCGCTTTGAAGTAAGGATCTGACAAACCAGTCACTGAAGGCATCCACCTTGGCATCCGGAAATGAAGCGCTTTCAGAATGACCAATGGTAAAATCATTCACATCATCCATCCAGCCTGCGATGTATCCCGGATTGACCGTAATTTTACCGCTTGGGTTAAAGATGCGCAGACCGTTTTGCTGATTTTTCAAGGCAAGTGGATGCGGATATTGAGCCTCGGAGTAGGGCACCCAGGCCAGACTGCTCCACCAGTCGTTAGTAGGCATTGGGCTAGTTACATTCGCTGTCTTATAAATTTCGTTTTGCGGTGTAGCTGCTCCGGCAGGTAGTGTGGTTGAATAGGAGCCTGTGCCTTGTGTGACCTCACCCGAAAAGGCTTTAGTAGAAACCGGTGCAGCTAAACATATCAGACTGGCACTTAACAAGCATAATATCATTTTTTTCACAACCAACATCCTCCTTTGAATTCTCTTATCCCTTTCCCTGCAAGGCTTTTCCCTTTTCTTCCAAGCTGAATTCAACTTCATTGTGCTTGATCTCTATTTCCAGGTCAATCCTTATATTTCTAAAATCTAACTAAACGAGGCGAAAGTCTCTAAAAATACACAAGAAACCAGGACGAAAAACCCAAAAATCATGTCATTTTGTATTAAGTAATTATGTCATTTTGATTTCACCCCATAAGACGTTCACCTTATGAGTTATTCACCCCATTAACCATTCACCCTAATAAACGTTTAGTATATAAAAAAAGAATCCTCCAGGCCTTTTTAGCCCTTCAGATCCTCTGTTCTTTTGAATTTATAAGTTTTTGAATCAATGAGTTTGAGCTTTTAAGTGTTTAGTTTCTCCTGCCCTTCCCATGCTCCACACCATTTCGAAAAATGAGTGACTTTGCGGTGGGATTCTTACCTTTAAATATCTTATACAATCCGAAGAATCCCACTGCAACAGCGATCGGAAGATCAACCCCTTCGCGGAGCCTCCTTCTCCACCCGAAACAACTCACTCATTTTCCTCGCCCAAAATACCCTTCTATTTTCCAGTCCACGCCAACCTGTGTTACGCTCAAATCCTGCAAGGCCACTGCATCGCTCATCGCAGACACGCCCTCTCCCCCGAGAAAGCCCGGGGCTGCGCGCCCTCCAACCAGCTTCGGCGCCATATACAGCACCAGCTTGTCTGCCAGTCCTTGCTGCACGAACGAAGCGTTCACCTCGGCCCCACCTTCCACGAATACGGACGAGACCTCCTCCGCCCCCAGAATGTCCAGCATTTGCGGAAGGTTGACCCGCTCACTGTTTTCATCCTGTGTCGGATAAACCTTTATACCGAGCTGTTCCAGCTGGCTTCGCTTGCCTTCATCATAAGCCCGCCCTGTGAATATCCAGGTCGGCGCCTCTCCATCTGTAATGACACGAGCATCCAATGGAATTCGAAGCTTACTATCCAGAATGATACGAATCGGATTCCGTCCTTCTGGTAGACGAGTCGTAAGCTGAGGATTATCATGAATCACGGTCTGTACACCGACCAGGATGCCTACATGCTCGTGACGAAGACGATGCACATCCTCCCGTGCAGCCTCAGATGTGATCCACTTGCTTTCAGAGGTTCGAGTTGCAATTTTACCGTCCAGCGTTACTGCCGATTTGATTGTAATAAAAGGTCGCTTGCTCACGATATATTGATTGAACACTTCATTCATGCGGATGGATTCCTGCTCACATACGCCGACAATGACCTCAATGCCCGCATCTTTCAAAATCTGTACCCCTCTGCCGGAAACCAGCGGGTTCGGGTCCAGTGCTGCAATGACCACCCGACGAATGCCTGCCTTCACAATCGCTTCCGCGCATGGGCCTGTCCGGCCGTGATGAGAACACGGCTCCAGCGTTACGTAGATCGTCGCTCCCTGAGCGTGTTCCCCCGCCATACGCAAGGCATGAATCTCGGCATGTGGCTCACCAGGCTTCAAATGAGCGCCGATCCCAACGATACGGCCATTGTTAACAATGACTGATCCGACGAGCGGATTCGGTTCTGTTTGCCCTTTGGCACTTCTGGCATTTTCCAGTGCCAGGCGCATATATTTTTCGTGAGTGTTCATAGAACCTCCCTGAGATCGGAATCCCGCAAATGGCCGGATCGTTCTACTTTTGTATTCAAGTACCGTTCATTATATTGTGACACATCGCCCCAGAGCGGCATACGTCCCGCCACATTCATACCCGACTTCTTCAAGGCATCCAGCTTTTTAGGGTTATTTGTAATCAGAGTTACTGGTTTTTGTCTCAGATGTTGAAGCACACTAATGGCATCCGCATAATTGCGTGTATCATCTTCAAAACCCAACTGATGGTTGGCTTCGACGGTATCCATGCCTTCTTCTTGTAGAATATAAGCCATGGCTTTACTAAACAAACCGATTCCGCGACCTTCATGATTTGCCAGATAGAACAATGCACCTGTTCCATGTTCCACAATCATTTTCATCGACTGATGGAGTTGAAATCCGCAATCACAACGCTTGCTACCAAAAATATCTCCAGTATGACAAATACTATGCATGCGAACTAATGCATTTTCGGACTGTTGGAGATCCCCGTACACCAATACACTTGATTGTTGTCCCTCCGCCAAGTTCAGTGTGGACAATCGCTTCACGATCGTCTCAGCATTGGCATTCAGTAAGTTCTGGCGATCTTCCTCGTCCCGTACAGGTAGCCAGCAATACCATTGAAAAACAACCGTTTCCCCTTCTAAATTAACTGGCAGCTTGATCGGTCCTACCAAAATTGTCGAGGATTGCTCTCCACGAACAGTTTGAATTTTATCGTTAAGTAGCGTAGCTACATCTTTAATATTCATCTCTCTGCACCATCCTTTATATAAACTCTATATATGAAATGCCTCACATTTCTCAGGCTAATCGTTGTTGTCGGGGTTTTATATCATTTAACTATGTGTAAGAAATGTTCATGAAACGTGGACTCCAAGATTAGTTGACGCTCCTGAAGCTCGGTGACAGCCTGCCGTCGTCCATCTTCGAAAGCCTTCAGGTCTTCTGCGGTATATACCTGCTGGCGTAAACGAAGAAGCTCACTGGCCAGCACATCGGCATCCTTCAAAGCAGCGTTCAAACCAAAAGCTCCCGTAGGTGTCATGGTATGCGCCGCATCTCCAATCAGGACCAGTCCATTCTGTGCCCATGTGTCACTACGGCTGCTGAAAATATCCAACGGTACGAAGTCCTTCCATGAACGAATGTGATCATGCACACTATGCTCTAAATCTGGAAAAGCCTCCGTAAACAGCTGTATAAATGGTTCAAAAGATTGCTTAAACAGGGTGGAAAAGCTCCCCTCCTCCACATTCCAGCCAATTTGGATATAGCCCTCAGCCTGCGAGAATAAAGCCAACTGACCTCCGTTGACCAGGGCTAGACGAGTGACGGGCTCCCACCCGGTAGGTGCCGTGATTTTGGCCCATAGCAGATCATAGCCGTGGCGAATGTTAGTCACAGGCATCTGCGCCAGCTTGCGCACAGTCGAATAGCGTCCGTCTGCCCCCACAATCAAAGAACTATGAATTGTAATCTCATGACCGTTCTTATCGCGGGCGGTCAAGCCCGTGTACCCCTGCTCGCTGTCACCCTCCAACGCAGTCACAGTTGTACCTGCCAGGTAACGGAAAGACTCGTAGGTGGACGCCTGCTTGAGCAGAGCATCCAAAAATCGAGGTTGTGGAATATGCACCCCTACATTACCATGGATTGAAGCTGGCTCAACCGTCTTGACCTGCTGCTGATGCTGCCAATATTCGATTCTTGTGGAGGCGAGAATATGATCCTCATGAATTTGTTCGAGCAGTTTATGTTTGCGGATCACTTCCTGACCCTCATCGTTTAAAATTTCACCGCGGAAAGCCTTTCCGGGCACGCTCTGCCGCTCAACCAATATCGTTGAAACACCCTGCTCCGCCAGTAGACAGGATAACAAAGTCCCTGCGGGTCCCCCTCCAACTACGCACACTTCACATTCTAGCTTCATCCGACTTCCCCCTGCACCCAAACCATAACCTCAACGATTCGTCCGTATCTGTTCATTTAATTACATCATTAATCATATCAAATTAAGTTCAAATTTTAAGCATTTACATCTTAAACTCCGTATCAAAGCTAACAAGTTACTTTATGTAACAAAGTATATTTATATCATTCGATTTCGTCAAGTAATAAATTTATGTAAAGTAAAATCATTTACTTTTAACAGTGAATCGTTAATAATAGGAGCATGAGGTGATCACATGAATATTCCGCAGATGTGCCCACGGTTTGAAAAGGCTATGGAGCTACTGAGCAAGCGTTGGACGGTGTTGATCGTATTTCAACTAACGAATGGTCCGCAACGTTTCGTCGCTATTGAGAATTCAATTCCTAACTTAAGTGGAAAAGTCCTTTCGGACCGTTTGAAAGAGCTGGAGGAAGAAGGAATCATTCAACGTATGGTTTATCCTGAAAAGCCTGTGCGGATTGAATACTCCCTTACGGATAAGGGACGCGATTTAGCTCCTTTATTTGACCATATTGGTACTTGGGCTACACGCTGGATTGAGGTTTTACCAGCACTTGAACAGCAATGATCCATATGGGCTACAGCTATTTTTCCTAGCTAACATGATCCACACACAGACTGCTAACATGCCAAAGAACGCCTTTGCTCTAGGTACAATTCGTACTCATCGTGCAAGGCGTTCTATTTTTTTATATGACGGAGTGTTAAAGGTCCATCTAAGATCGCATCCAAGATTTAAACATTTCCCTCACTGCTGCGTTGCATTTCCTCACGGATGGATTGCACCCGTTTTTTCCCCCAGTCATACATCATCTCCACAATCGGTAAAATCGTCATCCCCAGCTCAGTCATCGAATACTCCACCTTTGGAGGCACTTCGGGATACACTTCCCGGTGTACAATACCGTCCTCCATCAACTCCCGTAGCTGGTTGGTCAGCACTTTATGCGACAGCTTCGGAAACAACCTTTGCAGGTCACTGAACCGGTGCGGCCCTTCGACACCCAGATGCCATAAAATAACGACCTTCCATTTCCCGCTCAGCACAGATAGCGTTAATTCCTTTTCGCAGTTGTAGTCTCCGTTTACAATTTTCTCCCGTATTTCTTCTCTCAGCGTATCAGACATATATCAATTAACTCCTTCGAAATCATCATGATCTTCCACATGAATAGTAACCTGCAGGTAACCTCCGTACTTGAAAGTGCATTCTTCACAGCCCGACGAAGCCACCCTACAATAGTAAATAACGTTACACACTCAAGGAGGAATAGAGTATGAGTAAAAAAGCTCTTTTTATTATACCCCCAGAGCGCTTTAATGAGGATGAATTATTTAAACCAAAAGAAGCGCTGGAGCAAGCAGGTGTTACTGTAACATTAGCCAGTACAAAAACAGGCGAAATCATGGGTGACTACAACGGTAAAGCGACGGCTGATCTTGTCTTTACAGACGCTGTGCCGGCTGAGTATGATGTGGTATCTGTAATCGGCGGATCAGGAACAAATGATCATCTGTGGAATAACGCGGATCTCCAAGCTCTGCTGAAACAAGCTCATGAGCAAAAGACTTTAGTGGCTGGCATCTGCGCAGGCTCTGTAGCTGTGGCTCAAACCGGCCTGCTCTCTGGCAGAACGGCTACATGCTACCCCGTGGATGTGCAAAAGGATCAGCTCCAATCGCATCAAGCCGACTATGTCGCTCAGCATGTCGTCGCTCATAGCGATATTATTACAGCCGACGGCCCAGATGGTGCACAGGAGTTTGGTAAAGCACTCGTTCAAGCTCTGCAATAAGCATATTCTCGAAGTTCCAGATGGCACTTTAAGCAGCACTCCAACAAGCCGCATCGCGTCCTTTCTATTGTATGGGACCTGATGTGGCTTCTTTGTGTCATTTTCATGCTTAAGTGATTAATTTAATTGTATGGTCCTGGATTTTCGTGTTAGCTTTAAAGAATCGACGTTTAGTATAGGAGGCTTATATGCCGTGTTTATGAAAGGCAAAATCCATTTACATCAGGTAACGTCCGAATCGTTACGACTGGGCGCCTTACTATCATTAGTAGGGGGCTTTTTGGACACATATACCTTTGTTGGAAGAGGCGGTGTTTTCGCCAACGCACAGACAGGCAATATCGTCCTGCTGGCTGTCAAAGTCATTCAGGGGCACTGGGTTCAGGCATTATCCTATATCCCGCCTCTGATCGCCTTTTCACTGGGGGTTTTTGTTGCTGAAGGGATTAAACGCAAATCAACCCACCGTTTAACTCCAGACTGGACCCGCACAATTCTTTTACTGGAAATCGCGATTTTTTTCATCGTGGGATTGATTCCGCAAGGAGTTCCCAATACGGTAGTAGTGGTGATCGTCTCATTCGTCGCTTCCGTGCAAATGACTTCCTTCCGCAAGCTCATTGATGTGCCGTACACCTCCACGGTCAGCACCGGTAACCTTCGATCAGCTATCGAGGCTGTGTATGTCGCTGTAACGACCAAGGACACGAACGCTGCCATTCGAGCGATGCGTTATGGTGTCATCCTGGCTGCCTTCTTGGTAGGAGCCTTGCTGGGGGGATTTCTGACTTTGACGATTGGGGATAAAGCCGTTTGGGGCGCTGTTGTTGCACTTATTTTTTCTTTTATTTTATTTACAGAAGAGGAAAAGTGGAAGCTACCGCTGCGTCACTAATCCTCCATTATATTAGCCCTGAATGAACTGCCGCTGGGCCGTTTCAAAGAAATTCAAGAGGTTCTCGCGGGACGAAAATGCTGCCTGAGCAGATTGGTTGCTACCGCCCCCCTTGCCCTGAAACGCGCCCAGATTCTCTTTCAAAAACGCTCCGCAGCTAACGGATTGGCTACCATTATGTGCCAGAATGATTTTGTTTTCGGCTGTTGTGGCAAATAAAACAAGCAAATCATGCTCAGCTGTCAGCTTGGCAGCCAATTGCTGCATCTCCTGAATGGATTTTTGTTCAAATACATGAGCAAGAACATGCCCCTGTACAGCAGACAGCAGCTCTTTCGCTTGGTACGATGCATTTTCCTCTTGTAGAAACTCCACTTGCGCCTTGAGCTGCTTATGCTCCTGCTCCCATTTTTCGAATCGAGTCAAAATATCCTTTCGCCCAGTATTGAACTTCGCAGACAACACGTCCAAAATCCGAACACTCTCATTAAAGTCCTGGAGTGCGCGAGCACCACATTTGAAATGGATTCTTGCCATCCCTTTTTGCTTTTCCCATTTCAAGCATTTAATCATCCCGATTTCCCCGGCCTGAGCCACATGTGTACCGCCGCAAGCATTATATTCAATGCCTTCGATCTCAACAATCCGAATATTTTCTGTTACTTTAGGCATTTTCACAAGCGGAATGTCCTTCAATTGCTCATGGGTTACAAAATAACTTTTTATGCTGCGGTTATTGTAGATTTGCCGATTTGCTTCCTGCTCGATTGCCGATAGCTGCGCGGATGTTATATCAGAACAGTTGACATCAATTGTGGCGTACTCTTGTCCCAAATGAAAGCTTTCTGTACGCGCACCCAACAGTTCCAGACAAATCGCTGACAGCAAATGCTGCCCGCTATGCTGCTGCATATGATCAAATCTGCGCTCCCAATCCAATTGGCAGGCCACTTTCTCCTCCTCTGGCAAACGTTCTACCTGATGCCAAATGTCCCCATCCTCAAGAACCACATCTAATACACGGATGCCCTGAATCGTTCCTGTATCACATGGCTGACCTCCGCCATGCGGATAAAAGGCCGTTTCCTTGAGCATAACAAAAAATGCTCCGTCTCTTTCCATGCTCTGTGTAATATGAGTGTCCCACTCCGTAAGATTTGGAGCGGTGTAATATAATTTTGTCGCCATGTCAGGTCCCTCACTTTTGGGTATCTTTGTCTCGTGCGATATCCACTTATTATCAAGCACTTCACTGTAAATATCAATGTAGTGAATAGCTTAAACTACTGCACGGACAACCTCCATATAGTGAAAAATCTGCATGACGATTAACAAAATTTAGCTTGAAATTCATTTTTGAATCGATTAAGATTAGTCGACTAACTAATTTGTCGACTGGAACACAATGTAAGAAGAAAGGAGAACCTCATGGATTTTGATTTACGGGATTTGCCCACTCGTGAAGCGCTGCAAGAATTTTCTATGCGTATCCCAGAGATTGATGTAAGAGCGACAGAAGCGATGCTATTTTTTATGCGCGTATCCTCCAGTCTTTTTAAAGTCAGCTTTGAAGGCTTTGAGAAGTTTGGTATATCTCACGGAAAATTTTCAATATTAATTCTCCTGTATCGCAACATTCAAACAGGGTTGCTGGCTACAGAGCTTGCGGAGAAAGTAGGGGTTAGCAAGCCTACCGTTACCGGTCTGCTTGACCGTCTGGAACGCGATGGGCTTATTATGAGATCCGTTCACCCTTCCGACCGCCGTATGAGTATTGTTAAACTGACCGAACAAGGAACAGAAATGATAGAGAGACTGCTGCCTGTACATTTTACATGCACTTCCACACTGATGAGCCATCTATCCAACGATGAAAAAGAACTGCTCCTGACATTACTGAAAAAAATAGAAAGCGGCATCCCTGAAGCAAAAGAGATATATAAAGCAGCAAAGCCAGAGTAAGTTTTAATTTTTGCATTTTAGTTAGCCGGCTAACATCTAAATTATTAAATAATAGAATAAATAAAATGTACATAATCAGGATATTTATTCGAGTCTAGGTTGAATCCATTTTATGAACTTAAGGAGCATATTACCCATGAATCGCACACAAGTCACCAGCCTTATCATCCCTGTCATTTCTATTGCCTGTCTGATCGGCGGGGGGTTCCTGCTTCAGACTAACGGACAAGATCAAGTCACTGCTTCGCGATCCGTTAAAGGCACAACGCTCAATGCTGATAGCATTCATGTATCTTTTGAACAAGTAGGCGGCAAAGTCCTAAACATCCCGGTAACAGAAGAAACGAAAGTGAAAAAAGGAACTGTCCTTATGGCTTTGGATTCCAAAGATGTGGATTTGCAAATTGAGCAGCTGCGGACACAAATTGCGCAGTTCAATACACAGATCAGCCAACAGCAACAATCCATCCAATTAGGGTACACACGAGCAACAACTCAGGAAAAACAAGCACAGCTGGATATCGCGCAAGCTCAAGTCACTGAGAGCAAAAGCCAAGCGGCACTGCTGCGGGCACAGGCAGCTGAGCGTCAAGCCACTGCTGCGGAACAACAGGTCAATAATGGTGCTCGGGATGAAGATGTTCAGCAGCAACGAATTGCCGTAGCTTCTGCCACCAAAAACGTTCAGACGGCTCAGACTAACTACAAACGTAATAAAGCACTTTATGATGCAGGAAGTGCATCCAAAGCAGTGTTAGATGATGCTGAATCCTCATTGACTTTAGCGACAAATCAGTTGAGCCAGCAAAAGGAGTCTCTTCAAAAGCTGCTCCATGGCGCTACTCCTGAAGAACGTATGCAGGCCAGTGAACAGACCACACAAGCAGCGGTTGCGGTAAAACAAGCCGAGGAGGAAATCCGTGGTGCCCAATTGTCCG
Organism: Paenibacillus sp. P2(2022); assembly: GCF_029522175.1. Lineage (NCBI taxonomy): Bacteria > Bacillati > Bacillota > Bacilli > Caryophanales > Paenibacillaceae > Paenibacillus > Paenibacillus sp. P2(2022). The sequence continues at coordinate 172,406 of NZ_JAKWFI010000006.1, forward strand.
TCAATCGTTCCAGAACCCAACTGGAAACCATTCAGCAAAGCCGTCAACAGTTGGCAGATCAGAAGTTGGCTATCGACCTTTTAAAGCAACAAAAAGACACACAGGAAGTTCAGCTTAAAACATTGCTGCTCAAAAAAGAGCGACTGGTATTAAAGGCACCACAGGATGGCAAGGTTACTTCGATTAGTACAAAAGTCGGGGAAAATGTCGCGCAAGGAGCGCCTGTGATTACCCTGGAAACCAACGATTTATATTACGATCTGTATGTCAATGAGGAACAAGCGGGTAAATTCAAGGCCAATCAAGAAGTTAAAACCCGAGTATCTGCTCTCAACAAGGACTTGAAAGGTACCGTACGTTATGTGACCGCTGCGCCGCAATTCGCTAATGTAAAGATGTCCCGTGAAAAAGGTGAGGCAGACACCGCCACATTCCAAGTACGTGTATATGTAACAAGAGAAGCCGCTTTGCTACCAGGCATGACAGTTGAGGTGAATACGAATGAAATCACTTCGTGATGAATGGACGTATCTGGTTCACTCCAAGTATCCGATCATAGCTATCATCTTCCCGCTGATTGCAGTGCTGGGGTACTCCCTGCTGCTCCCAAGCAGCCAAATTAACGATGCTAACGTGGTAGTGGTGGATCAGGACAACACAGCCTACAGCCGTGAGTTGATCCAGAAGATAGATGCTTCTCCATATATCAACGTAGCAGAGATTGTTTCGTTTACGGACAACCCTGAGCAGTATTTTTATCACGAAAAATATTTAGCCGTTATTTCCCTGCCGCACGGTTTAGAGGACAATCACCATCGTTCCCTTTCCAGTCGCGTGGGTCTCATTCTTGATAATACCAACGTTCAATCTATTACTTCCATTCGTACAGCTATGCAGGAAATTAGCGTTTCTGAGAATATGGAACTGTCTGTTCCAGCTATGTTGAAAACGGGGATGAACGCCGAACAGGCTCAGGGAGCTCTCAATGGTATTGCCTTGGAGGTGCGTTCCCTGTTTAACCCAACCAATGATTATCAGAATACGACGATACTTGCATTCACTTGTATGTTCTCTTTTATGATACTCAATATCAATAGCTTACCTATCGTCGCCAGACTAAGGGTTTCCAAGAGACTGGCTGCCGAACTGCAAAATCCGTTCAACATCCTACTGCGTATTCTTCCTTATACGCTGTTTTCGACGGCTGGCTTAATCTTCTCTCTCGGGATGCTTAAAATGTTTGGGGGAGGTCGTTTCGAAGCCAATCCGATCCTCTTCATGATTCCGGTTGTCCTGTATGTATTCGGTACCGTATGCTTCAATGTTCTGGTTGCATGGGGCGCTGCACATCCGGGGATTGCCATTGGCAGAATGGTGATGGTGCTCATGCCTGCTTTTGTACTATCGGGGGCCGTTCTTTCCAGATCACTGTTTCCACCTTTAGCGATTCAAATCGGTGATTTCTTTCCCTTCGTATGGATGTACAAATTCCTCCGCACCATGGGACTGCGCGGTGCATCTTTTCAGGAGATGCTTCCGGAACTCGGATCTTTGTTACTATATGTCGGTGTACTCTCCATGCTGGTGATCGCCAGAGCACTGTGGGAAAAACAGAAGCTGACCAAGCAGACTGCGGGCGCTGCTCTAGAAAAGGGATCGCCACATCCCGTTATTCCAGCAAGCTCAACTGGCGGCGGGTTATCTATGCAAGGGGCACCATCAGCACCTATGCACGAGCCTATAAAAGGATAGAGTCTCGTCTGTAAAATAAAAAGGGTTAAGTATCGTCTAACGAGCCTTAACCCTTTTTCATTAACATGAAGATCTTCTATTTCAAAAATGCCAAACAAACACCGCCCTTTTAAGGAAGTATGCCTGAGTTCGCCCTTCCTAAGCTGTGCACCTTGTTTATTCGCCAGTCTCCGAAAATTTTCGAATACGAGCCCCTACTTCATCCCGTACACGCTGGAATACGCTCCATTTCTCTTCTTCTGTTCCTTGTGCTTTAGCCGGATCGTCAAATCCCCAATGTTCGCGGCGCACGTACGGAGGTGTAATAGGACATTTATCGGCAGCATCTGCGCATAAGGTCACAACTAAATCCGCACTATTCAGCAAAACAGAATCAATAATATCTGAAGTTTGACCGGAAATATCCATCCCAACTTCATTCATCGCTTGCACCGCTTTAGGGTTGAGGCCGTGTGCTTCAATGCCCGCACTGTATACATTCCAACGGTCTCCCAAGTATTGTTTAGCCCAGCCTTCTGCCATTTGACTGCGGCAAGAATTACCAGTGCACAAAAAATAAATTATCTTCTTGTCCATCATCAGCGTCTCCTTCAATTGTCCATTATGAAATGATTAACCACAGATATAAGCCCAGTAGGGTAATAAAAAGTGTAGGAATAGTTAAGATGATGCCTGTTTTAAAATAAGTCCCCCATGAAATTTTCACGTTTTTCGAACGAAGCACATGCAACCACAATAAGGTGGCTAACGAACCAATTGGGGTTATCTTCGGTCCGAGATCCGACCCTATAACGTTAGCATAAATCAGTGCCTCTTTGACTATACCAGTTGTATGGGTGGCATCAATGGCAAGCGCATTAATCATGACCGTAGGCAAGTTATTCATACCCGACGAGATAATCGCCGCAATAAATCCCATGACCATGGTGGCCACAAACATACCTTGATCAGCAGCCGCTTGAATCACATGGGACAGCAGATCCGTCAAACCGGCATTACGCACACCATACACCACCACATACATTCCGATAGAGAAAAACACGATGGCCCATGGAGCGCCCTTGATGACTTCTTTCATGGGTACCACAGGGCTTCTTCTAGCCATCAGCAAGAAAAAGATGGCAATGATACCGGCCACCACCGAGACGGGAATGTCTAAAAATTCGCTTGCAAAGTAGCCAACCAACAATATTGTGAGAACAACCCAGGACATACGGAACATCTTTGGATCTTTTATCGCATTTGCAGGCGTGATTAACTGTGTCGTATCAAACGTTTTAGGAATTCTTTTGCGAAAAAAGAGATACAGTACCACGATACTAGCCAATAAGGAAAACAGATTAGGTACAATCATACGACTCGCATATTCCATAAAACTGATTCCAAAAAAGTCGGCTGACACAATATTAACGAGGTTGCTGACTACAAGCGGAAGCGACGTCGTATCTGCAATAAATCCGCTCGCAATGATAAAAGGAAATACCATTTTCTCATCCAATTTCAGTGCCCGAACCATCGCCAGTACAATTGGTGTCAAAATTAAGGCCGCACCGTCATTGGCAAAAAAGGCAGCAACTACGGCACCCAGCAGGCTCACATAGACAAACATCCGGGTTCCGCTTCCACGGGCTATCCGTGCCATGTGAAGTGCTGCCCATTCGAAGAAGCCGATTTTATCAAGGACTAACGAAATCAGAATAATGGCGACAAAAGCTAGTGTGGCATTCCAGACAATTTGAGTAACTTCCCAAACATCATGCAAATCCACTACACCTACCAGCAAGGCGAGTAAGGCACCGCCGCAGGCAGACCATCCAATGGACAGATGTTTAGGCTGCCAGATCACCAATACTAAAGTAACTAAGAATATAATGCATGCCAACAAAATCAATGTTCTAAACCTCCATTACATTACCTTATAAACATATACTTATATTAAAAACACCGTTATTCCACAAAGAGATAAACGGAATAGGCTTTAGGATGAACAAGCTGAGGAATCCGGCCCACAAAATGCTGTTGGCTCCTCTTTATTTAGCGATTTCAAAATATGCTTGGAGCCTGGCATGCTCTCAAGAACAGCTTGTATATGCGGTTTGTCGTCTACGTTTAAGGAATAGTATACCCACTGACTTCGTCGTTCTTCTTTTACAATTCCTTGCGACTTTAATTTTCTCAAATGTTGGCTAATTGCTGGCTGCGACATATTAAAGATATCTACAAATTCGCAAACACACCATTCTCTTTCTCTTAGCAGGGATAACATGATCAATCGGGTTTTATCCCCTAATAGCTTTAAATGATCAGCTACATAACCTAGTTGATCCAATATATGCCCCCCCTTCCACCTATATAACTACATGCTTATATACTAATATAGCTCAATTTTAATATCAAGAACGATCAATACTTATTCATTCACCAATTGCAGGAGCCAATCTTTTATATCCACAATTCGCAGTGTTTTGGGTCGTGTATTCGTTCCAGAAATAATTAGTGGAACAAGGGAATCTTGTTCATGCAGCGATCCATGGGCTCCCCCTCCGATGTGGGTAGGGGAACTTTCACCGACCAGTTCATATCCAGGTTGAACCGTAACGACAACATATCTTCCTTTATGTGAATTCATTGCCCCGTGTAGCCTCGCCAAAACGTCTGGATATTTTCCATATTTGATCCGGTTGTTATTGATCGTAATATCCACAAGATTCGTTTCGCCCGATAATGTCCATGATTGTCCATATTCATCGGTAAATTTCCCACCGGGATAATAAGAAAACAGGCTACCATTTCTCCCCTTTGTAACCTGGATATTATTTTTACCGTCTTTCATAGCAATAATGTCGAGCTTATTCTCATGCTGTAAAAGCTTCACCACGTCAGACAAATCTACGTTATTGTCAATTGCATAGATATAGGCCATCCGTTCATTAGCGGCAATCACGATTTGGTCATCACTTCTTACGGGTTGATTTAATTTTGCAATCCGGTAATGGCCCAAAAGAGGCCTTATATCAACAGTGGCTGCCTGTCGATCATTATAAACCGCGCTTTGCCCACTGTCCCCCAAGACGATCCATGTAGCATTTTGTACAGCCTCTTCCCAAGAACCGTATGCGTTCAACACAGTTTGCAGCGCTTGATCGGCTTTTTCAATTCCCTCCAGTTGAATCGGGCCTTTTCTATGCGCCAAATTATCATTCCCTGGAAAGTATGTGATGGTTAGGTTTGGAAGTTTTTTTTGATTGATTAGAAAAGCGGTTTCTTTTGCAGAAAATTCGTCGTTCATCCCAAATTTTTTCCACGGAGAAGTATTCCAGCTATTCCCCGGATCCAGTTGAGCAAAAGTTGCATATGAAAACCATTTAGGTCCTGTTATTTTCACTTGTTCTGGCACACGGTTACTGTTTGCAATAAAACGAGGCACCTTTAAGGAATGTTCCGTTCTTCCTCTAAAAACAATAGCATTGATGGATGCAGATTCTTTTCCTTTGTCAGCTAATGCTTCATGTATTGTTTTCGTTTTTTTGTTCAATTGAACTTGGTTTAATTGGTAAATAGCATCATTAAATACTTGCAGTTGGTCGATTTTCAAGGCTTCTTTGGCACCATTGCCGTAGAGAATCATGCGTTTCTTTGGGTCACTGTACCAAACGAGTCCAGGCACATGATGTTGGTCTGCATACGTCCCCGTTAATAATGTGCTGTCGATGGTCACAGACATTGTGGGAAATGAGCTGACTACCTGCTGGAAATATTGCCCTTGATGAAGGAGAAATCGCATGGCGGGTGCACGCCCCTCTTGAATCGCTTCTTGCAAAGGCTTATCCATTAAAGAATCAATCAAGATTACAATGACAGGTTTTTTGCCCATTTGATTTGCTGTGTGATGTGGGTTCACGCTCTGTTGCTTTAGCTTTTGACTGGAGTCCGCTCTACAGCCCAAGATCAACAACAATAAACTTAACATTAGTACAACGGTAACTTTATTTTTCATGCTCATGTGTGTGTCCCCTTCTTAGAAAAACAGTGCCCTTGATCCTCTTATTTTTTCATATACAAAAAAAATTATTCCTACATTGGATCTTCGGGAAAAGAGAGAACTCCTGCATTCAAAGTTACAACTCCATGAATTTTTTGAATCTAATAAGCCAAATTTAAGATCAAAACCATTCAGTGAGGGAACTAACGATGACTACTACAAACATACACGAATATTTCATGCACTATATAGATTCCGGAGAAGGAACGGCCATCCTATTCATTCACCCTCCGGTACTTACAAGCTCAAATTTCACATACCAAATCCAAGGGCTATCGCCCTATTTTCGTACTATAGCTTTTGATATCAGAGGACACGGTAAAAGTCAGACTTCCGAACAAACGGTTACTTACCCTCTCATCGCCCAGGATATTAAATATTTGATGGATCGGTTGAGCTTGGATAAAGTATTTTTGTGTGGATATTCTACCGGAGGTTCAATAGTACTTGAATTTCTCTTGACTTATCCGGATCGGGCATGGGGAGGGATTGTTGTCAGTGGAATGTCGGAGGTAAACGAATGGCGACTAAGAAACAAAATTTCTTTGGGCATTGCGCTATCCAAAATCGGCGCAGTCGGTACGATTGCGCTTTCTAATGCTTGGTCACAAACGAAACAATTATCTTTGTTCCGCAAGTTACTCAACGACGCGAAGCAGGGAAACCCGAGGAATGTCGAACAATATTATCGTTACAGCTTGAAGTATAACTGTACCTCACGGCTAGGGGAAATCCATCTTCCTGTTCTGCTCGTTTATGGTGAAGAGGATAAACACTTTCATCCATATGCCAACATATTGCATCAGCATTTACCGAAGAGTGAGCTTGTTTTCATTAAAAAAGCCGATCACCGCCTTCCTACGAAGGCCGCTGGAACATTGAATGAACTGATCAAGCAGTTCATAGATCGCTTCAGCCTTTAAGGCACATCCTACAGGAAAAGTCGCATACACATCTACATCCCACTCCTGATCTTATATCTTTGTCTGTATATGGCCTTGCATATGAGTTGCTCATCAAAGTAAAAAAAATTATATAATATTTTATACAATGTAAATATACAAATTATGCTAAAGTCATATATAGTTTAGGTTGGATAGGTATGTAAGTTCTGCTTCTAAATCTAAAGGGGTGTAAAAATGAAATGCTAAAGCGTATTCAAAATCTTTTCTTTATCCCTAACTACCCACTATTCATGATCTGTATGTTATTGCAAGGTATGGCTATTTCCATAAGCGCACCTTTTTTAGCTGTATATTTTACAAGTACACTTGGCGTATCGGTGGGAACCTTTGGTGTGTTTACAGCGGTGACTTTGATTTGTGGTATATGGATCAGCTCTCTTATTGCCAAACGCTCCGATACTGGATTGGATCGCAAACAAATTTTAGTGATTTGTACGTTATTTAATGCTGTCGCCTTTGCAGGATATCTTGTAATCCAAAACTTTTATGTACTTTTTATTTATATGACGGTCTTTACAGCGATTGGCGCCCCTGGGATGCCGCAGTTATTTGCCAGTGCACGTGAAGCGGTAGATCGCAGTAAATCTGCGGATCATGCCTTTGCGAATTCAACGCTTCGTTCTATGTTTTCTCTTGGCTTTATTACCGGGCCGCTCTTGGGTTCCTTCTTGATTGCACATACGGGCTTTAAAGGTATTTTTGTTGGTACGACCTCTATTTTTGTACTTATTGCCGTTCTTCTATTCTTTTTTATCAAGCAGCGTCCTGTTCAGGCTAAAAATAAGGATCAACTTTCACTTCATCACATTACATTACATAAAAATATGAAAATCCTGATCCCTTTTGTAGTTCTTACTCTGCTTTATACGTCTCACTGGATGAATAGTTTAAATATTTCCTTGTTCATCATTCACAATTTAAAAGGTGACACGAATGACGTTGCCCTCGTATCCAGTATTTGCGCAATCTTAGAAATACCCCTGATGCTCATGCTGGGCGTACTAGCAGCCAAATACTCCAACCGTTTGCTTATATTTTTAGGGGCTTTAACAGGCGTTGTCTATTACCTCCTCGTTCTTATGTCGACGGAGATGTGGCAACTATTTGCGGGACAGCTTCTCCTAGCATTCTTTGTTGCAGTGATATCAGCCATTGGTATCAGCTATATGCAGGATTTGTTGCCATCCCTGCCCGGATACGCCTCGACACTGTATTCCAATGCGACAACGATCGGAAGATTGGCGGGGAGCTTGATGGGCGGATTGTTTGCTCAATGGATGGGTTATCGAAACTCCTATTGGATATGCTTATTCCTGATTCTCTGTTGCCTTGGTCTGCTGGCGATATCAAAAAAATTAGAGTTTGACCAATCGGCTGCTCTACAAGAAAGAAATCACAGCCTATAGAGCACCATCAATAAAAGAAACAGCACGTAATCTGGACGAGAACCTAAAGTCCGATTACGTGCTGCTTTATTATGCTACCCTGCCATGCGTAGCCCGAATTGGTTATAATCAGGAGCTGACGCACACGCACCCTATTTTTTTATAGTAGAGAAACGACTCATAATTGCATCGGCCGCATACGTATAACCGCCAGCCTGACGGAGTGATTCGCCAATTACATGCGCCTGTTGTTTATAGATGGCTTGATTCAAAACCTCTACCAAAGCAGCTTTTAAGATAGCAGGAGTAAGCTCATTTTTATTCACAGCAATCCCTGCTCCCAGCTCTTGGACCCGATTGGCCACAAGCGGCTGATCCGATGTCATGGGAACCAGAACCATCGGCACGTTGTAATACAAGGCTTCGCTTGCACTGTTCATTCCCCCATGTGTGATAAATGCATCTACACGCTGGAGCATTTCCAGCTGGGGAATATAGGGCTTGATCATAAAATTGTCCGGGATACCATCCGCCAATAACTCCATCTCCGCATATTGGCCTGATGAAAGTACAAATTGCACAGGCAAATCACGAAATGCTTCAAAGCAAAGCTTGTAAAACTCCAAATCTCTATTAAGAATAGTTCCCAATGATATATAAACAACCTGCGGATACAAAGCACGAAGCTGGTCGAACGGAAAAGAGGGCGCATCTTCACGAGGTACAATAGATGGACCTGCAAAAATATAGCTGTCATCCAGCTTTTCAGCTTGCGGTTGAAAATAATGGCTTGTATATATAACCTTTAGGCTGTGGGAATGTGAATCGAGTTCATCAATAGCAGGGACGGCAACCTGAAACTCCTCAGCTAATTGATGTACTACTTTCATCGTATCATCATAAAGTGCTCTCACTTTTATGTCATGATCATCCCCGCCTTGGTCAGAACCCAGAGGCTCTACGAAAGCAAACGAACAGACCGTACATACCGCAGGTATTCCCAGCCTCTCTGCTATAATTTTGCCTCCCCAACCCATCAAATAGTCATAAATCAAATAATCATACACCTTATTTTCAATTGCTTTCATAACCTTTGGAATAATCGGTTCAATCAAACCTTTAACGATCATATTCACGAATTGATAATGATGTTTATATTCAGCCGGCTTTAATACAGGATTGTGAATAAATGCATCCACACTAAATGGATAGGTGATCAGGTTTGCTCCCGTTTGTTGAATTCTCGTACCAAATTCCTCTGAACACACATAATCTACTTCCTCCCCCCTATCGACCAACTGCTTAATTAATCCTAATGACGGGTTAACATGGCCTTCAGCAGGCGTGATCACAACCAACACACGTGCCATCCTACACCTCCGACAACATAATGTATTCAAGAAAAAATGTTAGTTTTGTCCTTGATGATTTACACACTTCCATCATTCAATATATAAAATATTTACCATAAAAACAAATGGTTTCAATTTTAGATTATGTATGCATCACATCCAAAATTGCTCACAAACACGCACATAAGCGGGGGAAAACGCTTGAAGCGCATCCCCCGCTTATCTATCGAACATACAATTATAGACGCCAATTCCAATGATCTGTCCCGCTCAGAACAGCTTCAACAGTGTACTGGTTTGCTTCGTCAGCCGTAAGCTGTTTGGCCCAAGGTACACGCCCGCTACTTTCTGCACCTGGTCCAAAGTTATCGTACTCTCCAAATCTTGCAGTCTGCTCATTGGATTCTTTACCCCAATTGTTCCAACCACCTGGCTTGATATGGTCATCCATATAGGTTTTCAAAAAAGTAACATGTGCGTAAGGACGCCATGGTCGCCCAAGATCCACCTTGCCTGTCAAGCCAGCTTCGGTTGTCAGACGACACTGAGTAAATACAAAACCTGGCTGGTTCTCTTCCGTTGAAGCGGCTGTTACGTATCCGGCACGCAGGCTGTGTATGATCGAATTATCAAACACGGCAGGGGCATTGCCAAATATAAAATCTACACTGCCACTGATGTAACTGTCCTTAAAATATTGTCTGCCACGGTTCACGAGCAGTGTATCCTGTAGGCCAGTAATTTTGACATTGTGATACTTTCCACGATCACCTTCGGCATATAACGCTACAGCCTGCACCTGCCCGGTCCCTTCTGTGTTGGCGACCGTCACATTTTCCAACACAAAGTCAGGACTTTGCACACGCATGGTATAGCTATTGCTCGTTCCTAATTCTTTTCCGTCCACTACGGTCTTGGCCGTATCATCAAAAGCAATGATCGTTTTGTCCCGATCTTCCCCGATAATACTCAGATTTTTTTTGGAGGAATTCACCTTTATTTTTTCACGGTACGTACCGTTTTTGAGATGGATAACAGTCCTTGTGTTGCTGTTGTCAGGGACTGCATCAATAGCTGCCTGGAGAGAGGTGTAGTCAGCAGGGCCATAGGTCGATACAACCACACTAGTGGGAGAAGTTCCTCCTGAGTCTGTTAGCTTGCGGACCTTAACATTGCTGAATTCCGACGTATTGTAATTCCACACTTCATTTTGTTGTTTGGATGCATCAGTAGCTAACCCGAACAATAGCGGTTGATGATCCGGCAAATCTATAACGGTTTCACCAACCTTCTCCCAGTTCGTCACACCGTCTGCGGATACCCATCCGGTAAGCTTTTGCCCCTGTCGCACAAGACGAACCGAATATGGCGTTGGAATAAACGTCTCCATTGACGCACGCGTGGTTTTACCATCTGTTTGATCACGACTGATAAGAATCCCCTGTTTACCATATTTAACAAATGCTAAAGACATAAAGGCCATTTTTGATCCAGGCTTCAGCGATTCACGAATCATTACCCCTGCCTCGGCATTATCATCCACAGGGGTAATCTTCTCCACACGAGCTGTAATTTCACCGTCTCCCTCCCATTTCTGATAAGCATAATGGAAAAGATCAGCTTTTCCGTCAATATCCCCCGCGGATTTCAGTCGGATACTGCTGCCGTTTGCATCTTCTTTTAATACCTGAGTATGCCCTTTGATATAGCCATCGTTACCATCAGAGCCAACCTCTTCGCTGAGCCAGTTCCCCGTTGGTGCAGTCGTGTTGACATGGATGGTAACAGGATTGGAAAATGTAGCAGTCCCCTTGCGGTCTGTCACCCGTGCAATAATGTAATGGGTGCCGTCCGTCACATGATTCCAACTGATTTGATAAGGCGCACTCTCTACTTTTCCAGCAAGTTTACCGTCAATGACAAATTCAACGTGAGCAATGCCATCTTGATCCTTGGCCGTTGCAGTTATGGTCGCATCACGTCCGGCTTCCAAAATATCGTTATGCTTCAGTGAACGTCCACCTTCATCCGATACCTGAACGAAGGCCTCCGGATTATCCACCTCACTGCCATTGGACAGCTTCTCAATGAGATCATTTAAATAAACCTCTAAATTCGTATAGCCCTTGGCAAAATGAGCATACTCGCCTGTACCGGCAAGCTCCTGACCGTTGCGGTCGTCAGCATTATTGGGGTCCAGCCCATGAGCGCGTTCCCATTCATCCGGTATACCATCATGATCACTGTCAGTAAGCTCCGTGGTGGTTACGCTATAATCATCGTAAATCCAGCCTGCTTCACGCGGGGAGTTGATAAACGCACCCGTTCCATTCTTCACATCATTCATAATTCGAGCGTCCACCGCATCTCTTCTTGGCAGCGTGGCTCCTGAGCCAGCGAGCACCTCAGTATATGCGGTCTGCGCATCTGTCGCCTGATATGGTCCATACGCATCTGGTGAAATTCCGTTGTCGTATTCCCCTCTGACTTCAATCGGCTCTGCCAAACGAGTGGAAGGGTCAATAATCGATCCAATGGATGTTCCAAGCTGCCAGTTGTCTTGAGTAACCGATTCGTTGCCGTACATGTAGTTGCCACCAATATAAATGCGTGTTTTATATTTTTTACTCCCCACGTCTACAAAGATTTGACTACGCACGTCCTTATATGTGTTGGGGCCATACTTATAATAGTTATTCAGCACATTATACGATCCTTCACCGCCACCGTAGGAAGAGAAAAATCCCCAGTTATATATGACATTATTGGTCATTTCCACAGCGTCGATTTGTTTTTTATCGGTTGGGAACCGTGGATTGCGACTTGCATTGTGTGCCAGCAAGTTATGATGATAGGTGGAATTCCGACCGCCCCATATACCGCCATAGCCGTGGCGGCCTTTCTGGTGCGTAGTCATTAGCATACTTTCGGATGCAATAGACCATTGTACTGTCGTATTTACGTTATCGTACAGACTTAGCACCTCATCCACCGACCAGCTAAAGGAACAGTGATCAATCATAATGTTTTTATGGTACCTGGCTCCTAACGCGTCATCCTCACTGGGGTAACGGTCGGTTAATCGAAAACGCAGGTAACGGAGAATGACGTTATCTGCATCAATCCCTGTTGTGTAATCGCTTACAGTTATGCCGTCGCCAGGAGCTGTCTGACCTGCAACCGTCAGGTTGTTGCCCAGGATTTTAAGTGGCTCCTTCAGATGAATGGTTCCACCCACCCGGAATACGACCGTCCGATTATCGGAGCTGACCGCTGCACGAAGAGATCCGGGGATCACCTGCTCACCTTTGCCGTAGTCTGCCAGCGTGGTAACTTCGTATACTTCACCTCCGCGTCCACCGGTAACATATTTACCGCCACCTTCAGCCCCCGGAAACGCCGGAATATTCGTCGCTATATTTTCTACTTTCTCCACTTTCCCCATCTCTGTCCCTACCGCAGTCTCTGCTTGGATCAATGGTGGGCACAAGGTCAACAACATTGAACCCACAACCACATTACATAGCACCTTTCTCCATGTACGCTGCTTGCTCATATTCTGTTTCCTCCCTAAGATTTTCTCTCACATCAGCGCATACTTTTATAAAAGAATGATCCGAGACGTTCAGAAGTGTCTTCACCTCCTTTCATCAATCTTTTCCGCTTTTACCGTGGGCAGGTGTCATATATACTATGGATATATGAATGCGCTTACTTATCTTAATTGGCAAAGGAAGAAGCACATGAATGAAATGAAGGAAGACAAATATGTCATCGGAGAACAACAATTCTCCATTCATCACATCTACCGTACCGGCTTCACCGTTATGCCCAGACCTCATGTTCATGACAACTATGAGCTGTATTTTTTGCTGCAGGGCGAACGCATCTACTTTATGAACGGCAAGGTATACACCGCTCGCAAGGGCGATCTGATATTCATCCTCCCTCATGACTTACACTCTACCGCCAGTACACAATTGGAGGAAACAGAACGCATTTTGATTCATTTTTCCCCGACGTTTCTCCCACAGCAGGATCATGACATTCTGGATCTACCGCCGTACCAGCAATCTGCGTTGCTTCGCTTACCGGCTAGAGAGCAAGTCGAAGTTGAACGGCTGTTCCTACAAATGAATACCGAATGTAGGAATAAGCAGCCTCTGCATGACCGCTGTGTACAGCATTTGCTGCTGGAAATGCTTATCCTGGTGCACCGATCGGAAGCGGCCGAGCGTAGTGAACTTGTTTCCTCTCATCCCATGCATCAGAAAATCACAGAAATTTCGTCTTTTATTCAGGACCATTTCAATGAGCCGTTAACTCTCGAACAAGTGGCCGCCTGCTTTTTTATTAGTCCGGCTTACCTAAGCCGCATCTTTCTAAAATTGACTGGCTTTCATTTCAGCGAGTACATCCGCGTAGTGAGGGTCAGGGCGGCTCAAACCAGACTGCGAACCACCAAAGACAAAATCCAGCACATTGCGGAGGATGTCGGCTTCGGTCATGCCTCCCATTTTAATAAAATCTTTAAAAAAATAACCGGACTCTCCCCTCTTCAATATCGTAAACAGGTTCGATAGGTATTCAGTGTAAATAATTAGGCGTTAATTTTATACATCCACTCTTGTCTTGTTTTTCCATTTTTATATCTGCTTGCTCTTTCATGGAACTAAAGACAAGCCACTTGAATTAAGCAAATTACACAACAAAAAAGCCATATTTCGCTGCAATGTATGCAACGAAGTATGGCCTATTACATCATCCATTCTATAATTTCAAGATGATATTCATCGTTTATCCATGATCTTTATTGTAATGCTTTGATATCCTGTAGCAGCATTTCAATATTTTCTTTCTTTGTGGCCCAACTAGTGCAGAATCGAACAGCAGTATGGGTATCATCAGCCTTTTCCCAAAAGGAGTAAGTATATTTTTCGCTCAATGCCTGTAATATACGATCTGCTATAATCGGAAACTGCTGATTGGTTGTGGAATGATATTGGAAAGAAAATCCTTGCTCGGATAATCCTTTTTGCAGCAGCATGGCCATATCTATGGCGTGTTTGGAAATCTCAAAGTATAAACCGTCTTCAAACAGCGTTTCAAACTGAATGCCCAGCATTCTCCCCTTAGCCAGCAGCCCTCCTTTTTGCTTGATCATGTATCTGAAATCTTGTTTCAAAGCATCATTTAGGATAACTACGGCTTCGCCCATCATTGCTCCAATTTTAGTGCCGCCAATATAAAATACATCGCACAGCTTGGCTATATCTGCCAAGGATGCATCACTATCCTCTGCAACCAAACCATAGCCTAAACGGGCCCCGTCTATAAACAGTGGTAAACCACATTCACGACACACTCCACTTAGCACTTCCAGCTCGGATCGGCTATAAATCGTTCCATTCTCGGTAGGTTGAGAAATATAAACCATCCCGGGCTGTACACAATGCTCAGGAGCAGAATCACCCCAGTGAGCGTCGTACAGTTCCTTTACCTGTTCACCCCGGATTTTCCCATCCTCGCTTGGCAATGTCAGTACTTTATGTCCAGTAGCCTCAATTGCTCCGGTCTCATGCACAGCGATATGCCCAGAAGTTGCCGCAATGACACCTTGATGCGGACGCAAAATCGAAGAAATGACCGTTGTATTGGTCTGTGTACCTCCAACCAAAAAGTGTACATCCGCATTTTCGGAGTCACATGCTTTTTTAATATAAGATTTGGCTTTTTCACAATGATCGTCCACACCATAGCCTGGGGTTTGTTCCTCATTCGTCTCCAGTAGTCGCTTTAAAATACGCTCATGAGCACCTTCGGTATAGTCGCATTCAAATCGTATCATTCTGTATCCTCTCCGAAATATCCAATTTCTTCTGAATTAACAACATAGATGCATGTAATTCTGTAATCTCTTCTTCTGAAAGTCCTTGAACTAATCTTAGAATTTGTTCATCAGATCTTTCATTCAATTGGTTGTAGAACGTTTTTCCTTTGGGTGTCAGACGAATTAGATTTGTTCTATTATCCAACGTTGAATTTTCCTTAACAAGAAAGCCCTCTTTGCAAAATTTAGCAATGATCCTGCTCATATAGCTGCGATCAATTTGAAGAGATTCGACCAGAGTATTCGCAATACACGGTTCGATCAACCCGATCTCTATAATGACACGTGCCTCGGTAAAGGAATATCCGCTATCCAGCACATGTCTATCTAAAACACCAAGTAAATTCGTATAGAACCGATTAAAACGCCTCATATCCGCTATGATATTAGCATCGATATTGACCATAACTCCCCCTATTTAGTGGACTTTTGCAACAATTATAGTAATGATATTTGTTGACTCTGTCAACAAATAAAAAGATCGTACATAAAGACATTCGCCTCATGTACGATCCGTATTTATAAGAAAAATTGCAGTATATTCTTATCTGTATTTACCTACATGGTCAATGAGCTATCGGTATTTATAGACTTTTCCTGCTTCTGCTTCCGCTTCAGCTTCAGATGAGCTACGACCATATACAGAGTCGGTACAACAAACAAGGTTAAAATGGTCGAAAAGATCAGTCCAAAAATAATGGTCGTTGCCAACGGTTTGAAGAGGATTTCCCCTATTGTGGCAATAGGGATCATACCCACAATCGCAGTTAGCGAAGTAAGCAAGATCGGACGGAAACGGGCAGAACATGCCATAAGAATTGCGTCTGTCAGTTCGGCTCCTTCACGCCGCGCATCTTCAATAAACTCTATCAACACAATACCGTTGCGCACGACGATACCGGCCAGTGAAATGATACCCATAATACTCATGAATCCAATTGGCATGCCTGAAATAAAGCTTCCAAGAATTCCACCTGCCGCTGCCAGATACACAGTGGTCATAATAATGAGCGGTGTGGAGACGGAGTAAAACTGCATCGTGATCAAGAGCAGGATGAGAAACACAACAATAATAGCTAACTTGCCCAGATCTGTAAAAATATCAGATTGCGCGGATGTTTCTCCGCCCATCTCCCAGGTATAGCCTGGTTCAAACTGTGTATGGGTTAGTTTGCTACGGATGTCATTAGTGAGTTCTGTAGCCGTACGCCCATTTGCATTGGCTGAGATCGTTACTGTCCGCTCCAAATCATAGCGGTGGATTTGCTGAATGGAAAAGTCCGGTTTCATCGTGACTAACTGGGATAAGGGAATTTGCTCTTTTGCCGCATTGGTTACACTTAATTGCTGGAACAATACCTCAGGATCATCGTTTGATTTATTCATGTATATATTGATATCCAGTAGTTCCTTACCTGTATCAAAATCCGTTACATTAACTCCGTCACCCATTAACAGCAGCGTACGTGTCAAATTGGAATAGCTAACCCGATATTTATCCAATGCTTGTGGATTGACTTGGAAATTCAGATTATAGCTTTGCATTCCCATATTATCGGTCACATCTACAGCTCCGGGGGTCGCCGCAACCATTTCTTTGACTTTAGCTGTCATGTTTTGCAGTTTATCAATGTCTTCTCCCTTCATACGGATAGACACCGCACTGCCGACCGGGATACCTAATTGAGGAACCCGAATGCTGATCAATGCAGATGGATATTTGGCTTGAAGCGTATGAGTCCAGCTATCCACTGTTTTTTGGAGATCGAATAGCCCCTCTTTTCCAACGACAGCAAGTTGACCGTTGACCGCTCCCCCGGAGCCGTGACCGCCTGCAACATCGCTATACATCTGAGGCGCTCCTCCACCTGCCGTTGCCGACAACCGTTCTGTTTCTGGTTGTTTTTTGACCCACATGCCAATCTCGTTAATAACCCGATTGGTTGCCTGCAACGACGTTCCTTCTGGCATCGTTACGCTGATGGTGGCATCTGCTTGATCGGATTCTGGGAATAGTTGAATGGGAACAACCGCAAGTAGTCCATAAGCGGCTGTACCAATCATAAGACCAACCAGCGCTGTTAAAAGTGGACGCCGTAGTATTCTTGGCATCCAGTTTTTAGAGTACACATTGGATAGAGACTGGATTTGATGCCCCAGAAGCCCAGGTGGCTTAACGGTTTGGTTCCTCTCTTTTCCTTTACGACGTTGATCATACCATTGGCGGAAAATAGGAATAATCGTTAGCGACATAATCATGGAAGCCAGCATGGTTAACGAAATAACGGTAGGGATCGGTTTAATAAAGTCTCCGATATTACCCGGCAGAAATAGCAGCGGGGCAAATGCTGCAACCGTAGCTAGCGTAGCTGTAATGATCGATAAGGACACCTCTTTGGTTCCTTTAATGGCTGCCTCCGTAGCATTTTCCCCAAATTCAGAGCGTCGGCGTTCAATGTTGTCATTGACCACGACCGCATCATCAACCAATATCCCTAGCACGATGATGAGTCCGATGACTGATATTTGATTCAGCGTAGTTCCTGTCATGGGCAAGAAAATAAAGCCGATGGCGATGGAAACAGGAATGGCCAACGCTACAAATGCAGAAGTTAGCAAATTCAAACCTAAAGTACATATCACAATGACCGATAAAATAGCAATAATCATCTCTTTGGTCAGATTTCCAAATATTTCACTCACTCGATCATTTTGTGCAAAAAGCAGTTCAAAATGTACATTCTTCGGCAAACTGCTCGCAAGTTCATTGATTTTAGCTGTTGTTGCCTTGGAAACTGTAGGCACGTCTGTGCCTATATCTCCACTCACACTGATCGAAATAGCAGGCTTGGTATTCACATACGTATAACTAGCTGCTTTTTTAAAAACAAGCGAGGCAGTACCTATATCCTTCAAAGATATCGGAAATCCATCGTCATTGCTTGAAATCTGGACATTATTCAGAATCGATGGGTCCGTTGAGGCATTTACCGTCAGCTGATAAGTACGCTCATTGAAATCCATACTTCCTGTAGGTACTCTATCATTCTCATCCTTGATCGCTTGGACAACCTGCTCCCAGGAAAGGTTATATTGTTGCATCTTTTGCGTGTCTAAACTAACTCGTACCTCTTGCTCGGGTATCCCTTGAATATTGACCTGCGAAATACCAGGGACTGTTTTTAATTGATCTTTCCATTTGTTCATTAATTCATTTAACGAATATAAATCCTCAACCTTATCAGAAGTAATCGCATATGAACCAATGAAAGAGCTAGTCATGCTATCATTGATCATAGGCTGCATCGCGTCCTCTGGAAGCTCAGATTGTGCATCCTGCACCTTTGTACGAAGATCAGCCCATACTTTGGTCGGGTCCGCATCATTCAAAGCTTCTATGATGATACTGGATTGGCCTTTCGATGAAGTAGAGGAAATCGTTTTGACACCTTGTACAGCTTTAATTTTCTGTTCCATGATCTTAGTAATGGTTTGCTCGATTCTTTCAGGTGAGGCACCCGGATAGATCGTTGTAACACTAGCTGTCATAGGAATAACATCAGGCTGCTCCTGTTTGGGTAATGATGTAAAATTGAAGAGCCCTAGCAGTATGCACATGCCAAAGAAAATAAGCGTAATTTTCTGCTTTTTAACAATATATTTAATCATTCGGACGACTCCTCCGATTTCCCAAGCACATCATTCCCAATTAAATCGCCATTAAATAAGGTTCCTGCTCCTTGTGTAACGATTTGATCGCCTGCCTGTAGTCCGGAGAGAACTTCGAATTGATTATTCGTCACTTTTCCCACTTTAATCGTGGTTTTAACAGCCTTACCATTCACAGCTTTAAATATATAAGGGTCACTTCCATTGCTAATCACGGCTTCCACAGGCACTAACAGTGCTTCCGCTTGATTCACACTTTTAGATGCGCTGATGACTTGACCAGGTTTCCAATTCAGTTCAGGATTAGGAATGCTAACTTCCACATTAATACTGCCCGTTTTGGTATTCGTGGATGGATAGATTTGAGTAACAGTCCCTGTTCTAATTTCATCATAGAGAGAAATATTTACTTTTTGGTTTTTCTTCCATGATAAGATTTCGCTGTCCGGTACGGGCAGAAGTACTTTTAAGGTCTTGATATTCCCGACAATGAATGCCTCACTTCCACTGGAGCCCAGTTGACCATCGGCTACTTTTTTTTCAATGACCACGCCAGTGATCGGGGAGGTTAAAGTCGCTTTTTTAAGTGACAAGGATGACTGTTCATAAGCAGCCAATGCATCCTCATAGGTAGCCTGCGCTTGAGCTTTACTGGCTAGCCCTTGCTGTTTCGTAGCAATAGCGGTCTCCAGCCCTGCTCTGGCCTGCTCTATACCAGCTGAAGCCTGGGTACGTTGTTCCTGCGAGGCGCCTGCAAGCAAGAGAGACAGCTGCTCTTGTGCGTCACTTAAACTTTTTTGTGCATTCGTTAATTCCAGCTGTGCATTCTCATTTTCCGACAATGATGCTGCGCCTGCCTGGAACAGGCTCTGTGTCCGTGCGGCATCCGCCTTTTTCTTATTGTAAGCATTGGTTGCCGCAGTAACCGCATTTTGTGACTGGGCAATTTCCTGTTTTTTGGCGCCATTGTTCAATTCCTGCAATTTCGATTGGGCCGCATCGACCTGGGATTGCGAACTATGGATACCCGCCTGTGCCGATTGAATGGAAGCCTCCGCTTGGCTAAGACCAGCCTTTGCCTTCTCCATGGTTGCCTTGGCCCGATCCAGTTGCAACTGGTAAGCAGATGTATCCAACTTCGCAAGGACGCTCCCTTTTTCTACGGAGTCCCCTACCTCCACCATAGTGTTCAATATACGTCCATCCGCTTCAAAGGAAACACTAGCTTCATTACTTGCCTGCAATGTTCCTGCCAAATTAAAATCATTGGCCAAAGGTTTCATTACAAGCTTCTCTACTTTTACCGGGTGACTGGCTTGTGTTACAGAGTTCTCCGCTGCACTGGAGCAACCGGAAGCTACTATAGCTAATGCAATCCCTGTAATCATGATCCTGATTTCTTTTCTCTTCAACTTCATGTCATCCTCCCTGATTCTCTCTTCTAAAGGTGCTATCAGCAACCCGTGGGTCAAGTAATTTTTTTCATTTCTTGTTTCATGTTATAACAATGAACACACAAAAAAATCGTACAAAGGGGCAAGCACCTTATGTACGACTGGGCAATGAAATAACATATATTTAGTTAACATCTCTAAAGCTGTAAAATACCACGCTCCAACGAAACGGCAACGGCTTCGGATCTAGAATCAACACCAAGCTTGTTATAAATATTCGTTAAATGCGCTTTGACGGTACGCTCGGAAATCCCCATATCAAAGGCAATTTCTTTGCTTTTAAAACCGTGTGCAACCGACTTTAATATGTGCCTTTCCTTATCAGTAAGAACTAAGCTACTTTCGTGCGGCTCTGGCTTGGCTTCTTTCTTATTCGTTGCAGCGAACACCCTAGCTGTTATTTCTGGCTGAAGCAACGTTTCGCCTCTAAGTGCTGACTCAATCGTGCGAAATAAGTTTTCCCGACTGGTATCTTTTAATAAATATCCCTTTGCCCCTAAAGAAAGTCCTTTAATCATGAGATCATCTTCGTTATAGGTAGTCAGGATAATGACTGGCGTTTCATTTTGTTTTTCTCTGAGGGCTTTCATAGTTTCCAAACCACTCATTTGTGGCATATATAAATCCAGCAATATAACATCCGGTTGAAGTTCTTCGATTAATTTAAGAGCTGTTATACCCTCTCCGGCCTCGCCAATAACTTCATAGCTGTCATTGGTCTCCAACACCAGCTTTAACCCTTCTCTAACGACCCAATGATCATCGACGATTAAAATCTTGTATTTCATGATAGGTCTCCTTTAGTAAGAGGCGCCTCTATTTTTATAGCTGTACCTTCTTGAACTATACTGTTGATATTTATGTTTCCACCCAGCATCCGTACACGTTCATGCATACCTATAATTCCGTAATGTCCTGTCTGCTTGGCAATAATATCCTTATCAAATCCTTTGCCATCATCGCGAATCTCGATTTCAATCTTGCCTTCGTTATCTAAAATATGAATCCATACGGTATTCGCATGTGAATGCTTTGCTACATTGGTTAAACATTCGCTTATTATAAACAATCCATGTTCGAACAACAGTCTGGGGACGGAAGCTTTAATTTTGATGTTGCGTATTACTCGAATGCTCGTAGCCATAGTAAATCGCTGTATTTCTTCCTCCACGGCCTCTGCAAAATCAACTTCCGAGATGGTTTTCGAACGCAGATTGTCTATAGCTCGTCTCGAATCAGACAACGTCCTTCGCACTTGTGACATCGATTGTTGGACGATCTCCTGAGCCCTTTGCGTACTTCCTTTTGTCAGATGAGCATCAATGGCTTCAAGCTGCATGATTAGCCCAGCAAGCCCTTGAGCCAGCGTATCATGCAGATCACGAGCCATACGTTGTCGTTCATTGGCAATTGTAAGTTCTTCCACCTTTTGATGTGCGGCTTCAAGCTCTTTCAGAACATTTTGCGTGCGGATTCGTGCTTTGACTTGTTTGAGAAAAAGAACGGCATAAGCTACTATAACAACGACAATTAGAAAAAATAACGGGATGAACAACACAAATTGCCTGCCCTCATTGTGAGAGACCACAGCCACACAAAAAAGCACATAGGAGATCAAAAATACAAGAATAACCTTGAGCGGCTTATAATAAATACCTATACTCTGACCCACCAAAACGGGCATTAGCCCCACCAGTACTATGGAGAAACTGTCAGGTAGAAGAAATGCACTTGCAAAGATCAAGCCCCCTTGTACAACAAAATAAGCCCATGAAAAATATTTTGCAACTCTATGAGCATGCAAGTACAAGAGGATATGCAATATGATGATTACAGTAAACAAGGAACTTTGCAACAGATATAAACCACCGAACAAATGTTGAAGAATGACAGACTCACTATAAATTATAAAAATCCATATAATAGTTAATATTTTCGAAATATCCTTGTTCTCAACTTCACCTTCACTTATTTCCGGATCTAGATTTTGAACCTGTACATTGAATTCATCGTTCATAATTCCCTCCTACAATTCTGAATTCATGCTTTTCAACTTATTAGAGACAATGCCGCTATGAGCAGCTGGTCCATTTCGTTTGAACAGAAATCATGTATAACTTATTTTACAAAAAAACGAAAAGAAAAAAACGTACACACGGGCAGCTTCACTTGTACGTTTGGGCATTGAATACTTTTTGTTCGATACGATCCAATTATACGTCATATAAAAAGCACGCAACAGGTTATCCTGTGCGCGCTTGTCCACTCCCTATTCTTCTTCCAACTCATCTGGTACATCATATTTATTGATATGCGAGGTCATTGCTGCAACAGCTGTGCTGGCATCTGTTGTGGCCGGTACTTCTCTGACCACATCGTCCGTCTGATCACGAAAATTCAAACGATCTGCCTCGATCTCTTTCTGTTGATTGGGTTTCACTTTTCATGTCGCTCCTTTCTATTCAAGGGTTTGATCTCGTTCTGTTAACGCGTACAAAGGCACTTCCCGTTCCTCTTCCGGATTGTTCAGCGCATAGATCCGTGCCGTCTCACGTTGTTCGTTCACATGCTGAATGTAGATGGGTAACCCAT
Source organism: Paenibacillus sp. P2(2022) (assembly GCF_029522175.1). Lineage (NCBI taxonomy): Bacteria > Bacillati > Bacillota > Bacilli > Caryophanales > Paenibacillaceae > Paenibacillus > Paenibacillus sp. P2(2022). Next base: position 195,507 of record NZ_JAKWFI010000006.1, read on the forward strand.
CGCACAACACATTTGCCATAATGGAAGAGGACGCTATTTCTTGTGCTCTTTGGACATTCATTTAGAAAAAACCTCCCTCGCTATATAGGTTCGTCTTTACTATGCACGAGGTAAATATTTGTTATACACATTTCATGCCAACATGTCCTTGTCTTATTCTTTTGAATTATGTTGACTGTTTTAAAACGCAATCATGAAAGGATATCATTTGAAAAAATAAATATTATTGTTATTATGGATTGAGAGATTCAGTTAAAACTGCATCTTAAATGAAAGAGAAGGAAAGGAGTAAGGATGGATGTTAAATGTATTAATGGTTAATTTTCCGGCAGAAGGACATGTAAACCCCACGCTTGGGATCACGCAAGCCTTTGCAGCACGAGGGGACCAGGTTCATTACATTACAACTGAGAAATACAAGAATAGACTCGAAGCAGTTGGAGCGAAGGTTCACCTGCATCCTGATCTGGTCAGGACTGCTTCCATTGATACCAACACTCCGGCAGGACTGAACGCATTTTTGAATATTCATATCCAGACTTCGATGGACATCTTAGCCATCACTCAGGAGCTGTCCGAGCGTATTCAATTTGACTTGGTGTTCTATGATCGATTCGGAGCTGGTGAATTAGTAAGAGATTATTTGAATATCCCAGGCATCTCTTCATCCCCATCTTTTCTCATTTCAAATCATCTGATGGCTGCCAATCTCTTCCGCTCCGACGCTAAAGTACCGTTTCAGCCTGATGAACAAGTAACGTCTTCACTGCAACTCATGAAAGAAAGGTTCGGTGTTGCTCCCAAAGAGCTGGTTCAATTTATGAACAATTCAGGAGCTTTGAATGTCGTATATACGAGCAGATATTTTCAACCGAATGGTGAACAATTTGGGGACGAGCATCTTTTTATTGGCCCCAGCTTCCCGGAGCGCAAAAGAGAAAATTCATTCCCGCTAGACAGACTACAGGGTAAAAAGGTTTTGTATATCTCGATGGGAACTGTTCTAGACCATACTGAGGACTTTTTTAACACCTGCATTGAGGCTTTTTCCGATTTTGAAGGCATCGTCGTGATTGCAGCTGGCGAAAAAGCTGACTTTACGAAAATTAATCCTGCCCCTGAGCACTTTATCATCTCACCCTATGTACCTCAATTGGAGGTATTACGTCATACAGATGTATTTATTACTCATGGTGGAATGAACAGTGTGAATGAAGGAATTCACTTTAATGTCCCCTTGGTGGTGCTGCCTCAGGACAAAGATCAGCCCATGGTCGCGCAGCGGTTAACGGAACTTCAGGCTGGCTATCGAATAACTAAAGATCAAATCAATTCACAATCGTTAAGAGATGCCGTACATGAGGTCGTGTCAAACGCAGCCTATAAAGAGGGCGTACAAAAAATAAATAATAGCTTCCAGCAATCCGGCGGTACAGAAGAAGCCCTCACCAAAATTGATGCTTATCTTGATGCTTATCTGCAAAATAAGCACGCCTAAAATCCCACGAGCAAAATGGCCACAAAAAACAGGAACCTGACCATCAACGGTCAGGCTCCTGTTTGTCATGCGATTCTATGTGAGAATATCCCACTTCTGGAACGAGGCCAACGTACATTTTCCGCTCGCAAATGCACGAATACCTGTTGATTCCATTCCGGGATACACTCTTCCTGTGAGGACGTATTCACCGTCACCGATGAATATTTCCACAGAGCTTTTATCGACGAAAATACGCAGCTCCAAACGTCCCTCTTGTAAGCCCAAGGGTACTCTTCTCTCTCCGCCCGGTCCGATACCAGCACGCTCACGGTTAAAACGGAATAGACCGTCATCGGGACGATACGACAGTACCGTTTCCTCTTCGTCGCCCACTCTCAGCTTCAAGCCGAATTCATCAGTATTACCAGCCTCGAACTCAAATACCGCCTTCAGTTCGTAGCTATCTCCGAACGTGTCCATGATCTGCTCGCCTGTCAGCAAGATATCCCGCTGCTCGAACAGATTGGATCGGTAATTTTCCACCTCATCAAGCGGACGGAACAGCAATCTGTCGTGGTCGATCACCGCTTCCCGCGGAAGACTCATCGCACCTGCCCAATGATGTCCCTGCTGGGTTGGCATCTCCGACTCCCACATATCCATCCATCCGATGATGATACGCCGCCCTTGATCATCCAAGGTTGACTGCGGGGCATAGAAATCGAATCCGTGATCTACCTGAGCATACCGCTCTGCCGTAAATGTTCCAGCCTCCGCATTGAAATCACCTATACCGTACATGGTGGAATGCAGATTACGGTATGCTTCTCCCTGAGCAGGCATGCGCTGTGGAGATAGCATGAACACGTGCCGATCGCCGAGCGGGAACAGATCTGGACATTCCCAATTATCACCGAAGCGTCCGTCACTCACAGCCAGCACATTGACATACGTCCAGCTTCTCAGGTCTTCAGATCGGTAAAGCAGTACAAGCCCGTTCCCTTGGGCGTCATTAGAACCAAGCACGACGTAGTATTGGTCCTCATGCCTGAACACCTTAGGATCACGAAAATCTTTGCGGCTGACCCTGTCCGGTATGGCGTCATAACCGATGACCGGGTTGCCCTCCCACTTTTCGAATGTCACTCCGTCTTCTGATACTGCAATTCCCTGTGACTGCTTGTAATCCTGATCTTTGTCGGGGCCGGTTACAACATGTCCGGTATACATCAGGACAAGCTTCCCGTCTTGCTCAACCGCACTGCCGGAGAAGCAGCCATCCCGGTCGAACTCACCGTCCGGGGCCAAAGCAACCGGTAGATAGTCCCACTTCATAAGATCGCGGCTGACTGCGTGTCCCCAGTGCATCGGTCCCCACACCGATTTATACGGATAATGTTGATAGAACAAGTGATACTGCCCGTTATATTGAATGAAACCGTTCGGATCATTCATCCAGCCAAATTCAGCCATTAAATGATAGTTCAGCCGATAATCCGGCCGAAGCATATGCTTGGATTGGGAAATAAATTGATCAGCATTTTCTCTCGTATACACTCTAGTATGTTTGATAAGGCATCCTACTCCTACAGTTATTTAATCGAACCTTGCATAACACCCTGAATAATATATTTCTGGGCGAACAGATAGATGATAATGATCGGAAATATCGTGAGTACCAAACTTGCCATCAATGGCCCATAATCCACTGTGTAGGTTCCATAAAAGTTGTATGTGGACAGCGGAAGTGTCCTTTGCTCAGGATCGACCAGAATGAGCGAAGGCAGCAGAAAATCATTCCAGATCCACAGTACATTGAGAATGGAAATAGTGGCCGTCGTAGGCATCAATACCGGAAACACGATGCGGAAGAAGGTCTGAATCCGCGTGCAGCCGTCAATCAGCGCTGCTTCCTCCAATTCCTTCGGAATACTCTTTACGAATCCATGATAAATGAAGACGGCCAGCGAGCTACCAAAACCGATATACATGTAAATCAGCGACCATTTGCTGTTCAGCAGATCAAGTGAGCCGTAAATTTTCACCAATGGAATCATGATGGCCTGGAATGGAATAATCATGGAAGCTACCATCAGCATAAATGTATATTGGTTGAACTTGGTGTTGTTTCTGACAAAATAATGAGCCGTCATCGCCGCAAACAGGGAGATAAACAAGACACTTAACACCGTTATGACCAATGAGTTAGTGAATGCAGTGATATAATTCATTTTATCAAATGCATTCATATAGTTGGTCATATTGAAGCTCTCTGGAAGCGATAACGGATTCGAGGTAATCGCCATATTTTCCTTGAACGAATTGATCAGCAGAAAGACGAACGGTACGATGAATAATATGAGTAGGACTGTTAGCACAATGAATTTGATCATGGAGGAAGCGATTTTTTTGTTTGCCATTACGCCTCCACCTCCAACTTCTTGCTAAAATAAACCTGGAGCAGAGTGATGAGAGCAACCATCAGGAACAGTACGAATGCTTCTGCCTGCCCCACACCATAGTCACGGGAAAGGAATGCCTTTTCATACACATGCATCGACACCATTTGAGTACTACTGAACGGTCCACCTTTCGTGAGCGCAAGGTTGACGTCATAGACCATAAATCCACGCTGCAGGGACAAAAATATACATACGATGAAAGAAGGAACCATCAAGGGCAGCACCATTTTCCGCAGTCTGGTCCAGCTGCTCGCCCCGTCAATGCTTGCAGCCTCCATAATATCATTCGGCACACCCGTCAAACCTGCAATATAAATGACCATCATGTAACCCGCGTTCTGCCACACGGTTACAATCACGAGTGTCCAGAACGCTTTGTCAGGATCAGCCAGCCAAGTCGTGCTGAGCGCCTGAATGTCGGCATGTTGTCCCAAATAGACAAGCACGTTGTTGAAGATGAACTGCCAGATAAAACCGAGTACAATACCGCCGACAAGGTTGGGCAGGAAAAACCCTGCCCGAAAAATACTCTGTCCTTTTAACCCTTTAGTCAGCACATAAGCCAGCATAAAAGCGATGACATTGATAAGAACAACGGTATAAAATACATATTTGAGCGTCAAGGCGAACGATTTCCAAAACTCAATATCCCGAAAAACGGCCAGATAGTTTTGGATGCCAACCAGCGTTAGTGTCGTGGAAATACCATCCCAGTTTGTGAACGTCAAATAAATGCCGTACAAAAATGGAATGATCATTACCGTTATGAAGGCAAACAAGGTTGGTCCGGTGAACAGCAGCCGTGTCCGTAGCCGGTTCCATACTCCTTTTTCCGCAATCATGGTGATCCCTCTCTTTGTTTCGGATTTCTCTCTCTATTTCCGGGTAATTTGAAATAAGCCTTATTTTACGCTTTTCCAGTAGTTTTCGATTTCCTTAGCCAGTGTTGCGCGATCGCCCTGCTTCGCCAGATATTTTTGCATGGAAGATCCTAGCTTAGACCAGTGATCGGCCGGCAGCAAGCTCATCGACTGCTCTGACTTGCCTTTTGCAATATACTCCTGAATGGATTTGCCAAGTGGATCGGCCGCAGGCAGTGTAATATTTTTGAACGCTGGGATAATGTTCGCTTTGTTTACGAGGAAATCCTGACCTTTCGCATCATAGACGATCCAGTTCAGGAACTTCTTCGCTGCCTCTTGCTGCTCCGGCGTACTCTTCTCCTTGTCAATGACAATACGTTTGGAAACAGCGGATGAAATTTCCTGATTGCCGTAGTCATCAGCATTGTTGCTGATGGGTACAGGCAAGAAACCATATTCTTTGTTAGCCGTATCAAAACCGCTGATTTGCGGCCATGCCCAGTTGCCCATGAACCAAATACCAACTTCGCCTTTGCCAAGCAGTTCTGGTCCACGCTCATAAGCGCCTGCCAGTGGGGAAGCCTGATCGATATTGTATTTCATCATGACGTCGAATGTATCCATAAGTCCGTTAAATACTGGATTGGTAGCCAAGTTAGCCTGGCCCGCTTTCAGTGATGCCATAAATTTGTCCACTTCAGCCATGTCTTTGTTCTGGCCTGCATAAGCAAGTGGCAAATAATGAGCGCCTAGGGACCAATCCATTGGTGAAATCACCAATGCTTTCTTCCCAGATGCCTCGATTTGCTGAAACAGCTTTTCAAGATCATTTCGGGTTTTAATTGTGGTGGGGTCAAAGCTTCCGCCTACCGCTTTATCAACAACCGCTTTGTTATAGATGAATCCGTAGCCTTCAACAGCCAGCGGAAACGCGTAATTTTTACCGTCAAACGTCGTCGTTGTGGTAGCGTTTTCAACAGTGTCCGCATTCCACTTTTCTCCGCTTAGATCGAGGATACGATCCTTGAATTTCTCCACATCACCTGTATCAAGCATGATCATGGTCGGCGGGTTTCCGGATGCATACAATGCAGAGGCACGCTCAAAAGGCGATCCACCGGCCGGAACCGGCTGGATTTCAACAGTAATGCCGGGATTGTCTTTCTGGAACGCCTTGGCGGCATCCTCAAGTTGTGAAAGGATTTCACCCTTAGAGTTCAAAAGTGTAATTTTCACATTTCCTGAATCCGCTGATCCCCCTCCAGAAGCTGAATTGCCTTCTCCTCCGGAGCCGCCGCATGCAGACACCACCATAACCAAAAGAAGCAGCATTACCATCCATTGAACTCTTTTGAATTTCCTCACTGTTGTCATCCCCCTATTTCTGTAATGGCTCTGAACGCTTAAATAAAACGCTTACAAACGGATTATATGTCAAAGAATCATTCTATGTCAATCGTTTGACATGTTAAACCTTTAACATTCTCTAAAAAAAATCTGTTCCCCTTGTTAGAGGAACAGATTTCATTCAGGTCGTTGCACGCTCAATCAGTTCAACAGGCAGCCGATTAACAGGCTGTACCTGCTCTCCCTCTGCCTGTCTACGAATCAGCTCGACCGCCAACCTGCCGATCTCTGCAATTGGCTGTCTTACCGATGTAAGTTCAGGCGTCAGCCAGGAAGCAGCGCTCACGTCATCGAAGCCTACAATACGCACATTCTCCGGTACATGCCGTCCGGCGCGGATATATTCTTTCAGCGCAAAGGCTGCAATAATATCGCTTGTTGCAAACACCCCATCCACATCTGGATGTTCATGAACGAGTTTGGAAATCAATCGCTCGTACTCCTTTTGGTCGAACACATTCAGGTCTGTTTGAACGATTACATGCTCGACACTATTCCTGTTCACGACATCCCGGAAAGCTGTGGTCCGCTCATTGGACAGCATGTTCAGCTCCAGATTTCCACATATATGCGCAATTTTCCGGCACCCTTTGCGAATGAGCAGTTCCGTAGCCAGCTCACCTCCGCGATAATTGTCCGAAGATATGTACGGGATTTGTGGATCAATCTGTCTGTCAAATGTCACAATTGGTGAATTCAAATGTCGGTACTCTTCTACTTCCAAGGTATGGCTACCCATAATGATGCCGTCTACCCGGTTTCGTTTTAACATATCGATATACACTTTTTCCTTCACAGGGTCCATATGCGAATTGCAGAGTAGAACCTTGCACCCCTGCTGATAGGCATAATACTCCACCTGGTTAGCAAGCTCACTAAAGAAAGGATGCGAGACATTGGGAATAATAAGACCGATGATATTGGACTGCTTGCGTAGCAGAGATCGTGCTATTTCATTTGGTTGATAATTAAGCTCTTCCATTGCATCGAACACTTTTTTGCGTGTAGCTTCGCTGATATAGCCCCGGTTATTCATTACACGGGATACTGTAGTGACCGACACGCCCGCTTTTAACGCCACATCATGAATTGTTGCCATATGAACCTCTTTCCGAGCAAAATACATACATATAAACTATACCCCCTCCTCATCTTTTCGACAACCTTAGGTATTATGTTAACCCATACATAAAACAGCGACAGCCGTGGACGAGAAATCGTCCTCAACTGTCGCTGTTTCATTAACTACCGTATCCCTTTAGTCTCCGTAACAATCCCAACACCATTCCTTTACATTGCCAGACATATCGCAAATTCCTAACTCGTTGGGTTTTCGTGTACCGATCGATTTTGTTTTATTATTGTTGCTCTCTATGATAGCCCAGTTCCAGTTTCCAGATAAGTATTTGTCTCCGGCGTTATTACCTTGTTTATGTTGTAATACGGTTATGTGCCCTCATCCTGCTTTCCCCGTGACGAAATGCCAATCGCTCCCGTTCGTTGAACCGTTTGCAGTTGAGTGGTTACCACACCGTTACGTTAGAGCTTCCACTACTCTGATATCCTTCTGTTGCTAACACTTGGTAAGACCAGTTGTTCCCCAGATGCATTCCTTTGCTCGCCCATGCATTCACGTGGTTGCTGAAAGTGATCGTGGAGTTGCCCCCGGTCGGTCTCTTCGTCTGTCGAACACTCCAGTATTGAATAAACGTCGTTTTTTGGCCTTCAATGGAAGGTGCGTCGTATCGCATTGTTGTGTAGATGTCATATGTGCCTCCATCACTGGTCACCGTACCTTTATACGTTCCGGTAGGTCGATAAGTTCCCCAGCTATCAACGACGTAATATTCGATGAGTGAGTTTCTCGTCCACCCGTAGAGAGCCAAATATCCATTACCAGACGGCGCCCAGACACCGGCATTGTAGTTAATCGTTCTGTTTGGCGATCCAGTAGTCCAGCCTTTACCGACAACAAAATTCCCGGTATCCTTCCATGTTACGCTGTAATTACCGCCTGATCCATTAACAGCATTGACCGTCCCACCGCCATCGGTCCAATTTTGCCAATAGTCTGTCGCTGCACTTGAGGTTGTTGCAAACACCCCAAAACTCATGGAAGCCGCAAGAACTACCGTTAACATTTTCTTGCCAAATTTAATCATACTTTACCTCCTGAAATTTTTATATTTGCATTCTACACCTGCTTTTCAGTCGATTCTCTGTTGCAGTACATCGCTTATGTGTACCATATTCCGTGTTTTCTTACTTTCACCTCCTTTCTAAGTAAAATTATATAATGATAGCGTTTACATAAAAACTCGACAAATTAAACATTAAACTCTATTATGTTTAGATTTCCTTAAGTTTTATAGAACCCGTCGAGCGTATATCAGGGTTTCTTTCTTCAGATTTTCTTTAGATATATCCTCGTAAAATCCTTAGATTTTTTCGTTACTATTTTTATATCGAAACGAAAAAAATAGGGAGAAAATAAATCATGGAGAAGAAACAAATGAATTTCAATGAATATCTACTTTTTTTGCAAGGTTTCCTCACAAATCCACAACGAGTGGGAAGCCTTATACCTAGCTCTCGATTTTTGGCAGCTAAAGTAGTTGAGTCTGTACCCTGGGATGGGGTAAAGACAGTTGCAGAGCTTGGGTCAGGTACAGGTGCTATCACACGTTGCATGAAGACACAATTAACTGGATCAACAAAAGTGTTATTGTTCGAAAGAGATAAGAAAATGAGAGAAAATCTGAAGGCAGAATACCCGGATTTCGTGTGCCATTCTAATGCTTGCCAATTAGTTAAAAAATTAAATCACGATGACATCGGCCAGCTGGACTGCATTATTAGCGGATTATCATTTTCTAATTTCACGAGTGAAATGCGAGAAACTTTACTTAATCAGATTATGAAGGCACTAAAACCTGGAGGAATTTTTGTTGCTTTTCAGTACTCGTTACAAATGAAAAAAAAATTTGCCGCAGACTTAACTATTGAAAAAATTGAGTTCGTGCCCTTCAATTTCCCTCCTGCTTTTGTATATATCTGTCGCAAAAAAGAGGTGCCATGTAATGGATACAATACTTGTTGTAGCTGACGATTCAGAGATTCAAGACGTTTTTGCGCAATGAGGGATACTTTGTCATAAAAGTTGCAGATGGTCTGGAAGCGCTAAATCTAGTTAAATCAATCTCTTTCGAACTGGTCATCCTAGATATTAAGATGCTACGAACGGATAGTATCCAGGCCTGTATTAAAATATGGAAAATGTCTGACACCCCTATGGTCCTCATCAAAGACCTAAGTAAAAAAACTTAAGCCTGAACAAAATGTGTTCCTGGCTTAAGTTTTATTTTGAACCTTTCAATTCAATTTTTCTCGAACTCATGTACTTAGCCCGTTTAACGATCAGCATCTACTCTATGAAAGGAATACCCTGTATATAATGCTTCAGTGATAAATTCATTTAGTGCCTCCAACATATATGCAGGTGCCTCCCTGTCTGCTCCGAACGTCTGTCCACTATCATGAAGAACAATGACAGCTCCCCCCTTTAGCTTGGACAGCAGCCTTTGCTTAATTTTTTGCTTGCCGCCAGAGCTTTTCCAATCACCTACAATAACAGACCAAAGAATCATACGAAATTGCCTCATCAAAAAAAAGTCAAACAGGTTGATAACTCCCCATGGGGGCCGATAGTAAAAGGTTCTTTTCCCAATAATACGATCAATGACGTTGGCCGTTTTGTTTACCTGCTCACGGACCCTCTTTGGACTCATCAAGGCATTGGACCAATGCACGTAATTGTGAATTCCAACAAGATGTCCTTCACTGTGCATTCGTTGAATTAGATCGGGGTATTGCTCCGCTTTTTGACCAAGAACAAAAAAGGTTACCTTTATATTGTGCTTCTTTAATAAATCAAGCAAAAGAGGTGTATATTCTGGGTCTGGACCGTCATCAAAGGTCAAAGCAATGGGCTGCTTGCTCGTTCCTCTTTTATAAACCCCGATTCCAAATAGTCGAACCATAAGGGTTGGAATAATCGTGTAGATGAGTAATCCACTGATGATAATTATGAATGTCTGCTCCATAATCCTGCTCCTTTTTAACAGTAATGAATCAATGCTTGTCTTTCTTTAGGAGCATATATTTATTCCATTGACTCTATTGTTCATTTTCACAATTCCAAAAATAACTTCTAATGACGCAAACGCGGACTCTTTAGGATGGAACCGTTTAGTATTTGTCTTCATTTCCTGAAGAAGTTTTGCATCATTTAGCAATTTCGATAGCTGCTTTGTTAAATCCCGAGATGTCTCTGCATGAATGGCTACACCGGAGCGAACTAAAAAATCGGCATTATCCTGTTCTTGACCAGGAATTGGCTTACAAAGTAGCATCGGCAGTTCCATAGCAATCGCCTCAAAAGTCGTGACTCCTCCTGGTTTGGTAATCATAATGTTAGATACGGCCATTAACTCATGAACATAATGAATATAACCTGTTAAATGGATGCGATGTTTGGAACCTTTCAGCTTCTCACTCAATTTAATTCGAAGCTTTTCATTATGCCCACAAACAATGATGAATTGTACAGGTTGAGGCAATTGATCAAATTCCTGAATCGTAGAGCTTCCATCGCCAATCATGCCGCAACCTCCTCCCATCACAAGCACAGTAGGCATATAAGGATCTAAACCATGCTTCTTTGCCGTTTTCACTCTTTCCATGGACTGAGAAAATTGCGGCCGAATAGGAATTCCTGTATCCGAAATCTGCATCTCTTCAACACCTAACTGAATCAAAGAATCACGAACAATTTTGGAGCCTACGATATATTGATCGGTATAGGGATAGATCCATGAGCTATGATCAGTGTGATCGGTAATCGTAGTAACAGTAGGAATATCGATTAATCCATATGATTTTAGCTTCGACATCACGCCTGCGGCCAAAGGAAATGTACTTATTACTATAGTGGGTTGTACTTTACCAATTAATTTCATCATTCGTCCGATTCCAGTAGAGAAGACGATTTTTACGATATGGGATAGAGCGTTTGGCTTCCGTGTTTTCTGATATAGATATCCATACACTTGTGGAAATGTTTTGACGGCTTGCAGATAAAGCAATCGACTCCAATGATTCACATAGGGATGAATCCATTCCATAAAATCAATAACAACAGGTTCCATATGAGGAAACCGAATCTGCACTGCATCTTGCAGTGCTTGGGCTACTTGATTATGACCATTTCCATAATTTCCGGTAAGAATCAATATTTTTTCTTTCTTTACTTTTTTCATTGATTACAGTTCTCCTTATATCGTTTCAAAAAATCAAACCGTGTTGTCTTATTTATTTCATTCATCGTCTCATGCAGTAAAGATCAACTTGAACCACTTCGTTATGATAAAAGTGCCAACGGCTATTATTAGGGCAGCCACGGCTAATTTAGGATCGATTGTATCTAGCAAATTTAATATATGATGTCCAAAGAATTTGCCAAAAGCAAAGAATGTAGTGGTCCAAGCAAACGCGCTCAAATACGAAATCAAAGCAAACTTCTTGTACGAGACACCGTTGAGACCAACAAACACAGGCAGAATATACCGAACGACTGGAATTAACATTCCAAGACACATTGCAATATCTCCGTGTTGTTCAAAAAGTTTCTCTGCTTTCAAGAAATGACGGTTGTTTTGAAACTTGGGTTTGAATTTCTCTCCAAAAATTCTGCCTGCAAAATAAGCAAATGTAATTGCTGTAAACAAGCCAGCGAGGATAACCATATATACAATCCACGGGTTTAAAACTCCGTTGTTACTCAAAATTCCACCTGTTAGTATAGTTAACTCATTAGGAACCGGAATCCCAAATGGGCCTAGGCAGAAGGCTAGGAAAAAAAACAAATATCCATAATGATCGACTAGCTGTAAGACAATATCGCTAATCATGTTCTAACCTCCTCGTTATGTCGATGAGAGTATATTAGTATAAAAATCTTAGGAGATTATAGGGATATTTCTAAAGAAATTCTAAAGTAATTAACTGTTTCTTCTTATAAAAAAGCCTTACCAACTTGATTGGTAAGGCTTTTTGGGTTGGATGACATAGACTTTAAGCCTTCCATAGATGAATTCTTTAGATTTTCTTTAGAAATATACTCATAAATTCCTTAGTTTTTTTCAATATGATTTGTGTATATAAACCGTAATGGAGGATAATCAGTTGAAACTCAATGAAAATCTTTTATTTTTGCGAAGCTTTATTCACAGTCCAAAAAATGTGGGAAGTGTTATACCAAGCTCCCGGTTTCTGGCGACCAAAATGGTTAAACAAGCGCCTTGGAACGAGGTTAGGGCAGTCGCAGAGCTCGGTTCGGGTACTGGTGCCATCACACGTTGTATCAATACCCAGGTAAGTGAGGCAACAAAAGTGTTATTATTTGAGATGGATGAGACGATGAGGAATAATTTACAGACAGAATATCCAGACTTCTCCTGTCATCCGAACGCTGCACGTTTAGTAGACGCAATGAAGCAAGAGAACATTCAACAGTTGGATTGTATTTTTAGCGGGCTACCTTTTTTTAATTTTGAGCGTGAATTGAGAGATACTTTGGTTGAACAGATTTATAAAGCTCTCAAACCTGGAGGCCTATTTATCGCCTTTCAATATTCACTTCAAATGAAAAAGCAGCTTTCCGAAAAATTTATCATCGAAAAAATTGATTGGGTGCCTCTCAATATCCCTCCTGCTTTCGTTTACGTTTGTCGTAAAAGGGAAACGATGTAAACGGTGGAATGAACGTGGGCTAATTATGGATAACAATTTAATATGGCACCTTAAATCTCTTAAATCTACCAATTTTTAAAAAAGGAGCAGTCAGTAATGAATACAATCCTTGTTGTGGATGATGACTCCGAAATTCGAGATGTCATTCATGTATATCTACGCAATGAAGGATACCAGGTGATTGAAGCGGCTGACGGGGAGGAAGCTCTGAATGCTATAAAGAAAACATCAATTCATCTGGTTATCCTAGATGTCATGATGCCACGAATGGACGGGATCAAAGCATGTCTTAAAATAAGGGAAATCTCGAATATTCCGATTATCATGCTATCAGCCAAAGAAGAAGATATTGATAAAATCAATGGGCTGACTACCGGGGCCGATGACTACATGATCAAACCGTTTAATCCGTTAGAATTGCTTGCTCGCGTAAAAGCGCAGCTACGGCGTCAGTCATTAATAGGAAAAGAAGAATTTAATTCGCTTATCCTTATTAAGGACCTGATGATTGATAAGAGTAAACATTCGGTAAAGTTAAAGGGGAATGAAATTTCGCTGACTCCTCTAGAGTTTTCTATCCTGATCTTGCTTGCCAGCCACCCTGGACAGGTTTTTAGTTCAGAGCACATTTACGAAAATGTATGGAAAGCGCCATACGGTTTCTCTGACAATACGGTGATGGTTCATATTCGTAATTTACGAGAAAAATTAGAGCAATTCCCAAGAGATCCACAATATATTAAAACGGTGTGGGGAGTTGGCTACAAAATTGAATGAACATATACAAAAGCCAAAACGAAAAAAACGCATCCAGGTCAACATTTTAATCAGGATGGTGCTGAGTCTCATTATCGCTATTGCTATAAATGATATTCTCATTTTACTTTTCCTGAAAATTAGCAATGTTATGGAATGGCATTGGTTTCGCAATTTTTTTCCTTATCTTCTTACCCCCTTGTTTATGGTTACGTTTATCTTTACTTTTTTAGTTTTGACACGACGAATCGTTAGAGACTTAATTACATTGGAGCAAGGGCTTCAATTTATTTCTGAAGGCAATTTACATTATCGGGTACCTGTGGTTCGGCAAGATGAACTTGGACGGGTCGCGCACAACATCAATCGAATGACCGAACGTTTAGAGCAGCAGATTGTAAAGGAACGTGAAATAGAAAAATCCAAGATGGAGCTGATCACTGGTATTTCACATGACTTGCGTACGCCTCTGACCAGCATTATCGGCTATATCGAGCTTTTAAGAACAGACTCATATCAAGATAAAGATGAATATACGCGCTTTGTTCAGAACACCTATAACAAAGCGATTCATTTGAAGAAGTTGCTGGATGACTTGTTTGAATATACACGGCTCACTTCGGTCGATACCCATTTAAATCTGAGAAGGATCAATTTATTTCAACTTTTGGATCAATTGTTGTTCGAGTTCGAACCCATTGCTCAAGAAAACGGTGTATATATCGTAAAGGATATCGGTGATTCCTCGATCATTACCTCCGTTGACAGCGATAAAATGGCCAGAGCAATCGATAATCTTCTCATGAACGCCTTAAAATATTCCTTAAAGCCGGGAGGCATTTGCATTCGACTGCAAGCAACTCCTGAGCAAATTACGATTAAGGTCGAAAATGAAGGAATTCCTCTCACGCAAGATCAAAAAGAGAAGCTGTTTGACCGTTTTTATAAAGTTGACCACTCAAGAAGCAGCGAAGGTATCCAAACAGGAGCAGGGCTGGGGCTTTCCATAGCAAGGAATATTGTTGAGTTACATCAAGGCACCTTAACGCTCAATCACACCAATAACACATTTATATTTCAGTTGAACTTACCTACAGATAGAAGCTCCAGTTCATAATCACTAAAAAGCATGAAAAAAGCGGATGGATATTCAAAAGGGAACATGTTTAATTGCACTTAGCGTATTCTTATAAACTAAAATTATTGCAACATCGATATCCTTTACAGATCAACATCATCCATACTTAAATGACCAGCTCCAAAAGCAATCCCTTTAGGAGCAACTTCATCAATACGCTTCAAATCTGCTGGTGTCAGGACAACGTCAACCGCGCCAACATTCTCCTCCAAGTATTTTCTACGCTTGGTTCCAGGAATCGGGAAGATGTCATCTCTCTGTGCCGTCAACCAGGGCCAATGCCAACTGGGATGGCGTAATATCTTTCTCTGTTGCTATTTCTTTTACACGATGCACAAGATCCAAATTTTTATTGAAATTATCTCCCTGGAACCGAGGAGAAAGTCATCTTACATCGTCTTCAGCCAAGTCTTCTAGTTTTTGAATTTGACCTGTTAGAAATCCGTATCCCAATGGACTAAAAGCGACAAAACCAATCTCAAGTTCGCGACACAACGCCAAAATACCATCTTCTACATCGCGAGACCAAAGAGAGTATTCCGACTGCAAAGCTGTAATCGGATGTATCGCCTGTGCCCGCCGAATTTCTTCTTCGGTCGCTTCAGATAATCCAATATATCGCACTTTACCCTCACGTACCAATTCAGACATTGCGCCAACTGTTTCTTCAATCGGAGTATTAGGATCTACCCGATGCACGTAGTACAAATCGATATAGTCGGTACCTAAATGATGAAGGCTGGCAGCGCATGCTTCTTTTACATAGTCGGCCCGACCGTTTAAACCTAGAAATTTACCACCTTCACTGCGTACATTCCCAAATTTGGTGGACAGGATCCCTTCACTACGTCGCCCTTTCAATGCTTTTGCAAGAAGTTATTCATTTTTCCCGAGACCGTACATATCTGCTGTATCCAGCATATTTATGCCAAGTTCAATCGCTCTGTGTATTGTACGGATCGATTCATTATCATCGCATCCGCTATAAAATTCTGACATTCCCATGCAACCAAATCCAAGAGCCGATACTTCCAAATCACTTTTACCTAATTTTCTATACTTCACACGTTTCACACCTTTCTATTTTTATATTAAATGGAGTCGTAGTTCTTTCGAAAACTATCAATTAGTAAAAATCATTATTCTAGCAATTACAGTTTGATCTATTTAAAGTTGCGATATCATTTCAACGCTTTAGTAAACCATGCATCTTCAGCAACATAGTCGAAGAGATGCTGATACGTTTGAGCTAATAGTGGAAAGGCTTCCTGCCAGTCGTGTCGAGCTAATTGTTCTACTAACCACTCTACCATCTCTTGCAGGCTTTTATCGTAATTCTCCACTGGGCGATAACCTAATTCCTTTTCAGCAGCAACCATATCGCAGATCACCGGATGTTCAATCATCCAAGAGGTCTTGCCCACGTATGACTCCGTCGATGTCCCATCAATTAAGATAGTCTCTGGTGCTTCAACATCCATGATGGCGTCGATGGCCATTCCAATCTCAGCTACGGTTGGCACCTCAGGATCACAGGCATTGAGCACCCTGGAACCCGGTCGCTTTGCCGCCAGCCGGATCAGTTCTGCAAGAGTACTAACGCTCACCCGATGGAACAGACCCTCACCACCAAAATCAAGCACTCGCTTCCGTCGCCCATCCAGGTTACGTTTGACGAAGAATAACTCGTAAGGGAAAGAGCTATATGGTCCATATACCGCACCTGCACGCAACACTGTGATTGGTAGACGGTCTACAAAATATTTAAATGCAAGTTGAGTCAAAATTTCATGTATCTTCTTTCGTGTTATCGTGGAGGTGTAAAAAAAGTAGCTCTAAATGACTAAGATAGAGAATCAGATCACATAAACTTTATTTGAGTAGACATTTCATAAACATTGATTTGACAACAGAATGAACGAAATGTTTGTTTATCTTAATTCTATTGAACGTGCTTTTATGCTAAAACAGGGAATGCAGCTGTGAATATGAAGCACAATTCTGTCGAGAACAGGAATTATCGCATCAATCGGTATTGGCCCAAACAACTTTATCAGTAAAGTGATTCAGGATACCAAAGCGTAATACACAGTTATTGCCGAGAACCGATGTTCAACAAGGAGGGTACGAAGTATTACCATATTTTTGTACTACCAATGCTCATTATGACAAATCGCGTACAATAAAAAAATAGAAGTAGAGCGTTGTTAATAGAAGATGTGCCAAATACTTTGCACGTAATGGGCTCTACTTACCATTTAGCGCTCGTATACCTTTTAACCTCTATATAACGTCCCTACAAGGGTTATTATCAGTCACTGTTTTAGTGCACAACTTTATTGTATTTGAACAGAACTAAAAAAAACGGTCATCCTAAACTAGGACAACCGGTTTTATAAAATCAGAAACCAACTATAATGTTAAGGTACTAGCTTTAAAGTAACTGAACAACAATAGGATGAGTTCATCCAAGGACTACCTCATTTACCAAGTAATCCAACCACTCGTTCGTTTGTAATTGTGTAGGAGCTCGTATTTCTCACTACGCATCAGTCGTTTCATTTTTGTTCTATACAGACGATAATCATCTTTTCTTGCTACTTTACATTCTTTGTTGTAATGAACACTCTTGATTCCTTTACGGAAATCCTTAAGCTTCTCTTTTCTTGGATCTTTGGACTTATTATAGATCTCCAGACTACGCTGTTTCTCATCTTCCCAGGATTGAATCTCTTCCCGTGTAAACATCTTCATCCCCGTTGTGCCGGGTTAGATTTTGGCATTTGAAGCCATGACCCTAGACACAACTAATAGAAGAAGATCTTCGGATTAAACATTAAATCACCTCTGATTTTATTCGCCCTTATTTTAACATATTTATAACTATCCTGCCCGTTAGCTTAATGATTCACTGTCAATCTAACACTTTATTTTTCAGTGAATTTTATTTTCTTCTGACACCTAAGCACTAAGCATCTTGTTTAGAACTCTCCCCGTTTTCAAACGGATAACGATTAGCTCTTCAAAGAGTAATGCCTAGGTAGATACCTCCTCCAAGACATAGAAAATCTTGAAACTCCTCTAAGGTATGATTCTGAAAGAACTTTGTTTTCTCCTTCCTCCCCTAATTCTTCCCCTGCCATAAAAGAAAAGCCGAGCAAATGTCAGGACGTAATTCTGCATCTGCTCAACACTTATACCTTCAATTAGGTGCAAATGACTAAATTAGAAACATAAAAAACCGGTTATCCTAAACTAGGACAACCGGTTTCTGGAACTAAGGAACCAACTATAATGTAACTGAACAAGTGAATGTCAGGTGATAAACACGAAAAATAAAAAGTCTGAAACCACCATAAATTACCATGAAAAGAAAATTGGAAACTTGTACTATTACGATAATATAATTTTCATAACCATTTCCTCAATATACTGAATGTCGCATATAACGTGCTTAAATGATCAAATTTCTTTTTCAAAGAATCTCCAATAATCTGTCCATCTTTAGTCCATTGTCCATATATTTGAACTAACCGCCCTGTAGTTCGTGAGAGTTCAAGAAGTATATCTCGTCCGAGCAATAACGATCAAATGCTTTGTCCACGTAACCGCGGTCAACACGTGGGTGATTCCGGCATCTTCGATAAGGTCATCCATCTGTGTCCGGTCATTTTTCTTGGCTGTCGTAATGGTTGCCTTCTCTGGCAGGACCTCATGAGCATCTGCAAAAGCAAGGCGGAGGTGAAGCTTTATACCAGCCTTGGTCTTGCGAAAGTCGGCCCACTTCTACCTCCGCAAGCAAAGAGCAACGGTGGCAGAGTCGATAATCCGGAGTGCTTTGTGCTCTGCTATCAAACAGCCATGCCTAGACAAAATCTGCATAGCCAGCCGCTCGAAAACCTGCTGGAGCAGGTCCTGATCCACCTGATTATGCTTGCGGCATAACTGTGCCGGTGAGATCGATTCCAAGCCTAGCATTCCTGTTGAAATTCCTTACTCGGAACGTCATCGGCTATCTCCCTCAGCCCTTCCTGCGGCCTATTTCGGCCATTGTATTTCGTAACTTTTCCCCTATGAGGCAGTAGTAAACGAGTAGCCGCGGCGCACGTTTTAGATATCTGTATTTCTTCCTGTAGTCTTCGTGTGCCTTTTGTTGTTCTTCTGGTGTCATAGTCAAAAAATTAAACTCGTCTGCAACGATCGACAATTACTTCTTTTCGTTTTTCGGGTATTCGGATTTTATGGTGGAATTATCTCTGTTTAAATGGTTTGATTCGTAGTATACCAAAGGTAAACTACGATTTCTGTTGTGTTTTGTCGATTTTCCAATAAATAGAAATAGTTATTCAGTGGCACTTGATGTCAGATTCCTGTGGTGGATTTTTCCATTTCATTTTTAAAAAAACACCCGGCAGGATGCATACCGAGAGAAATACGGCATACACCCAAGCCGGGTAAGGGATTAGAAAATAATATCAATGGCCTCTAGCACATCTTGCTCCTGTTCGGATTGCCCGTTCAGGGAAATATCCTTCAACAGCACCGAAGGCTGTTCGCAAATTTGGGTGATGATCATGAGCAGGTCCTGAGCGAAATTGTCGATCAGATTGCGCGTAAACAACTTGGTGGCATATTCAAACTGCCCGTTCATTCCCTCATCCAGCAACGAAATGACCAAGGTAAGATCAAATTGGGAAACCGTATGAGTTTCCGGATAAGATTCGATCTTGATATCCCCGAAGCTTTGAACGTTATCTTCCTTGGTTTCCAGAGCAAACATGACATCGAATACAGGATTGCGGCTTTGATCTCGCGGCGCCTGCAGCTTTTTCACAAGCTCCTCGAACGGATAATCCTGGTGGTCGTAGGCCCCCAGCATCGTTTCTTTGACTTCGTTCAAGTAAGCGAGGAACGCCTTCTCCCCGGACGGATAATGGCGAATCGCCAAAGTGTTGACAAACATTCCGATGAGCGGCTCCAGGTCGGCATGTGTGCGGCCCGAAACCGGCATGCCTACAATGAAGTCTTCTTGTCCCGAGTACTTGCTGAGCAGGATTGAATAGGCCGCCAATAACACCATATAAAGGGTGGCACCGTTCTCATCGGCGATGCGCTGCAAGCTGTCGGTCATCTGCTTATCGATGCTGAAAGGCAGCACATCTCCCTCAAAGCTGCGAGCGGCAGGTCTGACAAAGTCCGTAGGCAGTTCAAGCGTCGGCAGTTCGCCTTCCAGCACGTCCAGCCAGTAGGCTTCCTGACGTTTCAGCCGCTCTTTTACAGGTTCTGATTGCTGCCAAGCGGCGAATTCCTTGTATTGAATCCGAAGCGGTTCCAGAGTCTCACCGTTATACAGGCGCAGCAGCTCTTCGACGAAGATGCCCATCGACATGCCATCCGTGACGATATGATGAATGTCCAGCATGAGCAGATGCCGTTCCGCTTCCCATTCGACTAAGCCCACACGCAGCAGCGGCGGCCGCTCCAAATCAAAGACGCGCACAAAGCCGTCTACGATGCTCTTCGTTTCACTTTCCGTCGCTTTCGTATATTCGACGGCAAACTTCAAGTCCGGATAAATCCGTTGTACCGGTTCGCCGTCGACCATTTCGAAGCCGGTTCGCAAAATTTCGTGACGAGCTATCAATCCTTTGAGCGCCGCCTCGAATTGATTACGTTCCAAGCGCCCGACGAGAACCGTCATGCCGGACATGTTGTAGCTAAGCTCGGCGCCTTCCATCTGCTGCTGGATGTACAGCCGTTTTTGCACGGAGGAAAGCGGATAGTAATCCCTCTTATCCAGAACCGGAATGGAGAGGTATTCCTGCCGCTCCAATTGGCTGATCGCCTCGGCCATCGCTTCGATGGTCGAGTGCCGGAACACATCGCGCAGTGGCAGGTCCACACTCAGTTCCTTGTGCACCTTGCTGACTAGCGTCGTCGCCCGCAGGGAGTGCCCGCCGAGGTCGAAGAAGTTGTCCGTCACGCCAATCGTGACCGGTCCGAGCACATCCTGCCAGATGGCGACCAGTTTCGCCTCCAGTTCGGTGCGCGGCGCCACGTATTCGCGGCCTGCGCTTGCTCCCCCTTCCGGCGCCGGCAGCGCCTTCCGGTCGATTTTCCCGTTCGGCGTCAGAGGCAGGCGCTCCAGCTCGACGAAGTACGACGGGATCATGTAACCCGGCAGCTCGCTGGAGATCGCCCGTTTCAGGTCCGCCACCGTCAAGCCTTCTTCCGCTGTATAATAAGCGCACAAAGCTTTCTGACCTTCTTGATCTTCCCTGACGACGACGACCGCTTCCTTCACGCCACCTACACTCAGCAGCTTCGCTTCGACTTCCCCCGTCTCAATCCGGTACCCCCGGATCTTCGCCTGGTTGTCGATCCGGCCGATGAAGTCCACGTTCCCGTCTTCCATCCACCGGGCCAAGTCTCCCGTGCGGTACAACCGCTCGCCCGCGGCGAACGGGCTGTCTACGAACTTCTCTTCCGTCAGCTCCGGACGGTTCAAGTACCCGCGCGCCACTCCGACTCCGCCGATGACCAGCTCGCCCAGCACCCCGACCGGCACCGGATTCAGGTGCGCGTCAACGATGTAGAACTTGGAGTTCAGCCACGCTTTGCCGATCGGCACATGGCCTGTCTGCGGCAGCTTTGCCAGCTCCTCGTCGTAGAAGCTGGAGTCGATCGCCGCTTCCGTCACGCCGTATGCGTTGATGATCCGGAACAACGAGCCGAAGCGTTCCTGCAAGGTCCGGTAATCCGCCACGCTGCAGCTGTCCGAGCTCGTGATCAACAGCTCCATCCCGCTCATATCCAGTTGATGCTCGTGCACGTACTCCAGGAACGGCACGATCAGCGCCGGCGTCGATTCGAAGATCGTCACTTGCTGCTGGCTGATCCAGTAGTGCAGACGAGACGGATCGATCCGGTCGTCCTTCGGCACAATCACCATCGTGCCTCCGTTGTACAGCGTCCGCGCGATATCTCCCACGAACACGTCAAACGAGAAGCTTGCGAGCTGCAGCAGCCGCACCGGGAACTGATCCAACTGGTATTCCCGCCGGTAGCCCGCCGCCGTGTTCACCAGGCTGCGGTGCTCGATCATCACGCCCTTCGGCTTGCCCGTCGTTCCCGACGTATAGATCACGTACGCCAGATCCTCCGGACGGGCTTCATGAAAGCTGTCGGCATTCGCCCGCTCCTCGCTGTACGACGCTTCGTCGTCCAGGTACAGCACCGCCGCCAGCGCCAGCTCCTCTTCGTCGAGCCAGGCTTCGGCGCGCTCTCGCAGCAGCGTTTGCGTCAGCAGCACCTTCGCTCCGCTGTCTTCGAGCATGAACCGCACGCGCTCCGCCGGGTAATCCGGGTCGAGCGGCACATACGCCCCGCCTGCTTTCCAGACGGCCAGCACGGCCACCAGCAAGTCCACCGAACGCTCGGCGAGAATGCCGACGATTGTCTCCCGGCCGATGCCACTTGCGCGCAGCGTGGCCGCCAAGCGGTTCGCCCGCTCGTTCAGCTCCGCATACGTCAGCCGGTCGTTCTCGTACACGACGGCCGCCGCTTCCGGCGTGCGCTTCGCCTGTTCCTCAAACAGCTGGTGGAACGCCGCCGCAGGAGCCGCTTCCGGCTGCGCCGGGTTAAACGCGCCGAGAATTTGATCTTTTTCCGACGGTGTCAAAATGCCCAGCTCGGCAATCGTCGCCGACGGGTTGCGGAGAATGGATTCAAGCAGCTGCAAGTAGTGAGCGGCCAATTTCTCCACCGTTTCGGTCTTATAAAGAGCAGTGGCGTATTCAAACAGATATTCCAAGCCTTCCTCGATCTCTGTGACGTCCAAGCTGAGATCGAATTTAGAAACAATTTCTTCGCTGGCATACGTCGACAAATGGAGTCCGGGAAGCTGGATTTCCAAATTCTCTGTATTCTGCAAAGCAAACATCGTATCGAACAGCGGATTGCGGCTTAAATCGCGAGCCACATTCACCTTATCCACCAGTTCCTCAAACGGATAATTCTGATGTTCAAAAGCGCCCAGCGTCGTCTCCTTGATTTCCTTCAAGTAGTCAAGGAACGTTTTACCGGCAGCCGGATAACTGCGGATGGCCAGGGTATTGACGAACATCCCGATCAGCGGCTGAACGTCGCTGTGATTTCTTCCTGCAATCGGCGTACCGACCACCACGTCTTCTTGCCCTGTATACTTATGCAATAACATTGTATAACCAGCAAGCAGAACCATGTAAAGCGTTGCGCCGTTCTCGGCTGCAAGCCGTTTCAGACCCTCACTTTTCTCGCTATCCATAAACAATTGCAGCGTGCGGCCCTCGTAGCTCTGCATAGCCGGGCGCGGATAGTCCGTCGGCAATTCCAAAACCGGCAGTTCTCCGCGGAACATGTCGAGCCAGTAGGCTTCCTGCTTGGCAAGCTGAGCTTTCTGCTCGTCCGATTGCTGCCATACCGCATAATCTTTGTACTGAATGCGGAGCGGCTCCAACTGCTCCCCGCTGTACAAGCGGACGAACTCTTCGATCAGTACGTCAACCGAAACGCCGTCAGATACGATATGATGCGTATCGAACATTAGAATGTGCCGGTCCGGCGCCAGTTCAGCAAGGCCTACCCGCAGAAGGGGCGGCTTCGCTAGATCAAACGGACGAACGAATTGGCGCACCGTTTCTTCTGCCTGCTCCTCGCTGATCTGCACATATTCCACCTGGAAGGCGGCTTCTTCGTAAATCCGCTGAACCGCTTCGCCTTTTACCATCTCAAAGCCGGTACGCAGCGTTTCATGACGAGCTACGAGCCCGCGGAACGCTTCTTCAAACCGCTGCCGGTCGAGCTCCCCTTCGAGCAGCATAGCTCCCGGTATGTTGTAGCTCAGCTCGGCTCCTTCCAGCTGGTTCAAGATATAGAGACGTTTCTGAGCAGAAGAGAGCGGATAATACTCGCTAGATTCTGCAACCGGAATAGCTGTGAACGAGCCGATCTCCAGCCTCTCCATAGCCGCGGCCATTTCCTCAACCGTTGAGTAGCGAAATACGTCGCGAAGCGGGAATTCAACGCCTAGCTCCTTATGCATTTTGCTGACCAGCGTCGTCGCCCGCAGGGAGTGTCCGCCGAGGTCGAAGAAGTTGTCCGTTACGCCTACCGCCTTCTCCCGAACAAGCACATCCTGCCAAATGGCGGCCAGCTTCGCCTCCAGTTCGGTGCGCGGCGCCACGTATTCGCGGCCTCCTGCCCCCCCTTCCGGTGCCGGCAGCGCCTTCCGGTCGATCTTTCCGTTCGGCGTCAGAGGCAGGCGCTCCAGCTCCACGAAGTACGACGGGATCATGTACCCCGGCAGCTCGCTGGCAATCGCCCGCTTCAGATCCGCCGCTGTCAAGCCTTCTTCCGCTGTATAATAAGCGCACAAAGCTTTCTGACCTTCTTGATCTTCCCTGACGACGACGACCGCTTCCTTCACGCCACCTACACTCAGCAGCTTCGCTTCGACTTCGCCTGTCTCAATCCGGTACCCCCGGATTTTCACCTGGTTGTCGATCCGGCCGATGAAGTCCACGTTGCCGTCCGGCATCCAGCGCGCCAGGTCGCCTGTCCGGTACAGCCGCTCCCCAGTGGCGAACGGGCTGTCTACGAATTTCTCCGCCGTCAAATCCGGGCGGTTCAAGTACCCGCGCGCCACTCCGACTCCGCCGATAACCAGCTCGCCCAACACCCCGACCGGCACCGGATTCAGATGCGCATCCACGATGTAGAATTTCGCATTCAGCCACGCTTTACCGATCGGCACATTGCCTGTTTGCGGCAGCTTCGCTAGCTCCTCGTCGTAGAAACTGGAGTCGATCGCCGCTTCCGTCACGCCGTATGCGTTGATGATCCGGAACAACGAGCCGAAGCGTTCCTGCAAGGTCCGGTAATCCGCCACGCTGCAGCTGTCCGAACTCGTGATCAACAGCTCCATCCAGCTCATATCGAGCCGCTGCTCGTGCACATACTCTAGGAACGGCACGATCAGCGCTGGCGTCGATTCGAAGATGGTGACCCGCTCCCGCTCAATCCAGTGGTGCAGACGAGACGGATCGATCCGGTCGTCCTTCGGCACAATCACCATCGTGCCTCCGTTGTACAGCGTCCGCGCGATATCTCCCACGAACACGTCGAACGAGAAGCTTGCGAGCTGCAGCAGCCGCACTGGGAACTGATCCAACCGGTATTCCCGCCGGTAGCCCGCCGCCGTGTTCACCAGGCTGCGGTGCTCGATCATCACGCCCTTCGGCTTGCCCGTCGTCCCCGACGTATAGATCACGTACGCCAGATCCTCCGGACGGGCTTCATGGAAGCTGTCGGCATTCATCCGCTCCTCGCTGTACGAAGTTTCGTCGTCCAGGTACAGCACCGCCGCCAGCGCCAGCTCCTCTTCGTCGAGCCAGGCTTCGGCGCGCTCTCGCAGCGCCGTTTGCGTCAGCAGCACCTTCGCTCCGCTGTCTTCGAGCATGAACCGCACGCGCTCCGCCGGGTAATCCGGGTCGAGCGGCACATACGCCCCGCCCGCTTTCCAGACGGCCAGCACGGCCACCAGCAAGTCCACCGAACGCTCGGCGAGAATGCCGACGATCGTATCCCGGCCGATGCCACTTGCGCGCACCGTGGCCGCCAAGCGGTTCGCCCGCTCGTTCAGCTCTGCATACGTCAGTCGGTCATTCTCGTACACGACAGCTGCCGCTTCCGGCGTGCGCTTCGCCTGTTCCTCAAACAGCTGGTGGAACGCCGCCGCAGGAGCCGCTTCCGGCTGCGCCGGGTTAAACGCGCCGAGAATTTGCTCTTTTTCCGACGGTGTCAAAATGCCCAACTCGGCAATCGTCGCCGACGGGTTGCGGAGAATGGATTCAAGCAGCTGCAAGTAGTGAGCGGCCAATTTCTCCACCGTTTCGGTTTTATAAAGAGCTGTGGCGTATTCAAACAGATATTCCAAGCCTTCCTCGATCTCTGTGACGTCCAAGCTGAGATCGAATTTAGAAACAATTTCTTCGCTGGCATACGTCGACAAATGGAGTCCGGGGAGCTGGATTTCCAAATTCTCTGTATTCTGCAAAGCAAACATCGTATCGAACAGCGGATTGCGGCTTAAATCGCGAGTCACATTCACCTTATCCACCAGTTCCTCAAACGGATAATTCTGATGTTCAAAAGCGCCCAGCGTCGTCTCCTTGATTTCCTTCAAGTAGTCAAGGAACGTTTTAACGGCAGCCGGATAACTGCGGATGGCCAGGGTATTGACGAACATCCCGATCAGCGGCTGAACGTCGCTGTGATTTCTTCCTGCAATCGGCGTACCGACCACCACGTCTTCTTGCCCTGTATACTTATGCAGTAACATTGTATAACCAGCAAGCAGAACCATGTAAAGCGTTGCGCCGTTCTCGGCTGCAAGCCGTTTCAGACCCTCACTTTTCTCGCTATCCATAAACAATTGCAGCGTGCGGCCCTCGTAGCTCTGCATAGCCGGGCGCGGATAGTCCGTCGGTAATTCCAAAACCGGCAGTTCTCCGCGGAACATGTCGAGCCAGTAGGCTTCCTGCTTGGCAAGCTGAGCTTTCTGCTCGTCCGATTGCTGCCATACCGCATAATCTTTGTACTGAATGCGGAGCGGCTCCAACTGCTCCCCGCTGTATAAGCGGACGAGCTCTTCGATCAGTACGTCAATCGAAACGCCGTCAGATACGATATGATGCGTATCGAACATTAGAATGTGCCGGTCCGGCGCCAGTTCAGCAAGGCCTACCCGCAGAAGGGGCGGCTTCGCTAGGTCAAACGGACGAACGAATTGGCGCACCGTTTCTTCTGCCTGCTCCTCGCTGATCTGCACATATTCCACCTGGAAGGCGGCTTCTTCGTAAATCCGCTGAACCGCTTCGCCTTTTACCATCTCAAAGCCGGTACGCAGCGTTTCATGACGAGCTACGAGCCCGCGGAACGCTTCTTCAAACCGCTGTCGGTCGAGCTCCCCTTCGAGCAGCATAGCTCCTGGTATGTTGTAACTCAGCTCGGCTCCTTCCAGCTGGTTCAAGATATAGAGACGTTTCTGAGCGGAAGAGAGCGGATAATACTCGCTAGGTTCCGCAGCCGGAATAGCCGTGAACGAGCCGATCTCCAGCCTCTCCATAGCCGCGGCCATTTCCTCAACCGTTGAGTAGCGGAATACGTCGCGAAGCGGGAATTCAACGCCTAGCTCCTTATGCATTTTGCTGACCAGCGTCGTCGCCCGCAGGGAGTGTCCGCCGAGGTCGAAGAAGTTGTCCGTTACGCCTACCGCCTTCTCCCGAACAAGCACATCCTGCCAAATGGCGGCCAGCTTCGCCTCCAGTTCGGTGCGCGGCGCCACGTATTCGCGGCCTCCTGCCCCCCCTTCCGGTGCCGGCAGCGCCTTCCGGTCGATCTTTCCGTTCGGCGTCAGAGGCAGGCGCTCCAGCTCCACGAAGTACGACGGGATCATGTACCCCGGCAGCTCGCTGGCAATCGCCCGCTTCAGAGCCGCCGCTGTCAAGCCTTCTTCCGCTGTATAATAAGCGCACAAAGCTTTCTGACCTTCTTGATCTTCCCTGACGACGACGACCGCTTCCTTCACGCCACCTACACTCAGCAGCTTCGCTTCGACTTCACCCGTCTCAATCCGGTACCCCCGGATTTTCACCTGGTTGTCGATCCGGCCGATGAAGTCCACGTTCCCGTCTTCCATCCAGCGCGCCAGGTCGCCTGTCCGGTACAGCCGCTCCCCAGTGGCGAACGGGCTGTCTACGAATTTCTCCGCCGTCAAATCCGGGCGGTTCAAGTACCCGCGCGCCACTCCGACTCCGCCGATAACCAGCTCGCCCAACACCCCGATCGGCACCGGCTTCAGATTCGCATCCACGATGTAGAACTTGGCGTTCAGCCACGCTTTCCCGATCGGCACGCTGCCCGTCTTCGGCAGCTTTTCCAGAGGCTCGTCATAGAAGCTGGAGTCAATCGCCGCTTCCGTTACGCCGTAGCTGTTAATAATACGGAACTGCGAGCCGAAGCGCTCCTGCAAGGTGCGGTAATCCGCTACGCTGCACGCATCCGAGCTTGTGATCAGCAGTTGCATCGAGCTGAGGTTCAGATCCTCGGCATGCACATGCTCCATGAACGGCACGATCAGCGCCGGCGTCGATTCGAACACCGTCACGGCGTAGTCGCGAATCCAGCCGTAGAGGCGGGTTGGATCAATCCGGTCGTCCTTCGGCACGATGACCATGGTACCGCCGTTGTACAGCGTCCGCGCAATGTCGCCGACGAACACGTCGAACGAGAAGCTGGCGAGCTGCAGCAGCCGCACCGGGAACTGATCCAACCGGTATTCCCGACGGTAGCCCGCCGCCGTGTTCACCAGGCTGCGGTGCTCGATCATCACGCCCTTCGGCTTGCCCGTCGTACCGGAGGTGTAGATGACGTAAGCCAAATCGCGCGGCTTGTTCACATTCGCCGGATTCGATGCGAGATCTGCCGCTAGTACGTTCTTCTCGGCTTCTGCCGTGGCGGACGTTTCGGCAGCAGCCGCTTGCGCCAAAGCCTCCGCCTCTGCGCCTGCTTCGCCCAAAGCTTGTACACCCACAGCCGCTTCCGCCGCTCCGAGGCTGTACGTCGCGGCGTCGTCAAGCGCAAGCACCGTTTGCAGCACTAGAGCTCCGTCGCTGCGCCAAGCTTCCGTCTGCTCCAGCAGGCGGGTCTGCGTAAGCAGCACCGACGCCCCGCTGTCCGCGAGCATATACTCGATCCGCTCCGCCGGATAGTCCGGGTCGAGCGGCACATAAGCGCCGCCCGCTTTCCATACGGCGAGCACCCCGATCAACAGCTCCGCCGAACGATCGGCCAGAATGCCGACCACCTGCTCCGGCTTCACCCCGCGCGCCCGCAGTGCATACGCCAGACGATTCGCTTTGGCGTTCAGCTCCGCATACGTCAGCTTGCTGTCTTCGTAGACAACCGCCAGCGCTTCCGGAGTGCGCTCCGCCTGCTCCTCGAACAGCTCGTGGAACGTTCTCTCTCTCCACGACTCATCCGCTTCCAAACCTGTACCCTCTGCGGCGGGTTGCTTCGCAAGAGCCGAAGACGACACGTCAAACCCGACCAGCAAATCATGTTTTTCGCTGTCCGTCAAGACATCCAAATCCGAAATCCGCGCACCCGGCTGAGCCAGGATCGACGTCAAAAGCTGCTCGTAATGACCCGCCAGCCGTACCACCGTTTCCTGTCTAAACAACGAGGTAGCGTACTCGATCTTGCAAACCAGTTCGTTATCGGCTTCCACGATATCAAAGCTAAGGTCAAACTTTGCCGTCTTTTCCTCGATGTCGAACAGCGACCATTGCAAGCCTTCCAGGGTTAAATCCAAGCTTTCGTGCTTTTGCAAAGAAAACATGGTGTCAAACAGAGGATTCCGGCTTAAATCCCGGCTCACCTGAAGAGCTTCCACCAGCTCCTCGAACGGATAGTCTTGGTGCTCGTAGGCTCCAAGCGTTGTTTCCTTCACTTCCTGCAAGTAATCCAGGAACGTCCGCTCCGCCGCCGGACCCAAGCGAAGGGCCAGCGTATTGACGAACATACCGATAATCGGCTGCAGGTCGGCGTGAGAACGGGCGGCAATCGGAGTGCCGACCACTATATCTTCCTGTCCCGCGTATTTATGAAGCAATACGGAGTACGCAGCCAGCAGAAGCATGTACAGCGTCGCCCCTGAATCGCCGGCAAGCCGTTTGAGAGCTTCGCTTTTCTCCGCATCCAGCGTAAACGTGAGCGTTTGACCGTCAAACTGCTGCACGGCCGGGCGGGAGAAGTCGAGAGGCAGCTCAAGAACCGGAAGCTCGGAGCTGAATACCCCACGCCAGTATTCCTCCTGCCGTTTGATGCGCTGGCGCTGCTCCTCGGATTGCTGCCAAACGGCGTAATCCTTGTATTGAATCCGCAGCTCCGGCAATTCTTCCCCATTGTAAAGCCGCACGAATTCGCGCAGCAGCACGTCCATGGAAAGGCCGTCGGAACCAATATGATGAATATCCAGTGCGAGCAGGAATTTCTCTTTCTCCAGTTCGATCAGCAGGGCGCGCAGCAAAGGCGGCTGGGTCAAGTCAAAAGGCTGAATGAAGCCTTCAAGAATGGCCGCAACCTGATCTTCGCTTGCTTGAAGCTTTTCGACCTTGAAAGCTACGAGCGGATGAATACGCTGAACCGGCTCCCCATTCACGATTTCAAAACCGGTGCGCAGCATATCATGCCGGGCCACCAAAGTAGTCAGCGCCTTTTCCACTTTGGCCTCGTTCAAAGCCCCTTCCAACTGCAAGGCACTTGGGAGGTTGTAATTCAGCTCCGAGCCATCCAGCTGGTGCAGGACGTACAGCCTTTTTTGCGCGGAGGAAACCGGATAGTACGCTTTCTCTTCCGCTTTCGGAATTGAGCTGTGCCGCGTTTCTTCCAAGCTTGCAATAGCCCCGGCCATCGACTCTACCGTCGTATAGCGGAACACATCGCGCAGCGGAAGTTCGACGTTCATTTCCTTCTGAATCTTGCTGACAAGGTTCGTCGCCCGCAAGGAGTGGCCTCCGAGCTCGAAGAAATTGTCCAGGACTCCAATGCCGGAGTAGCCCAGCACTTCCTCCCAGATCTTCACAAGCTGGGACTCCATCCGGTTACGCGGTGCTACATATTCGACGCCCGTCTGCAAGCTGCCTTGCGGTTCCGGCAGCGCTTTGCGGTCTACTTTGCCATTGGCCGTCAGCGGCATGCGCTCCAGCTGCACGAAGTACGACGGGATCATGTACCCCGGCATTCCCTGGGCCAGCGAGGTTCTCATTTCGCTGACCGTCAGTGTCCGATCCGCCACAAAGTAGGCGACAAGCGCCTTCTCGCCCCCACCGTCCTGACGGGCAAGCACCACCGCTTCTTCCACGCCCTCGACGTTCAGCAGCTGCGTCTCGATTTCGTCCAGCTCGATCCGGTACCCGCGGATTTTCACCTGGTGATCGATTCGGCCCAGGTATTCGATGTTGCCGTCCGGCAGCCAAGCCGCCAAGTCGCCCGAGCGGTACAGTTTCTCCCCCTCCGTAAACGGGGAA
Organism: Paenibacillus sp. P2(2022); assembly: GCF_029522175.1. Lineage (NCBI taxonomy): Bacteria > Bacillati > Bacillota > Bacilli > Caryophanales > Paenibacillaceae > Paenibacillus > Paenibacillus sp. P2(2022). Next base: position 226,553 of record NZ_JAKWFI010000006.1, read on the forward strand.
TCGACGAACTTCTCCGCCGTCAGATCCGGACGGTTCAGGTATCCTCTCGCAAGGCCTTCCCCGGCCACGTACATTTCGCCCGCTACGCCGATCGGCACAGGCCGGCGGTTTTCATCAAGGACGTACACCCTCAGCGTCGGGATCGGCTTGCCGATATTGCTCTTCGCCGCCTCCATTTCGACCCACGTGATTTCCTTATACGTCACGTGAACCGTCGTCTCGGTAATGCCGTACATATTGATCAGCTTCGTCTCCGGGTACTTCGTCTTGAAGCCCTTGAGCAGCAGCGGACTCAGCGCTTCGCCCCCGAAGATGACGTTGCGAATCCGCAGATCGTACGGATGGTCCGTCAAGACCTCGCGCAGCAGCTGGTAGAAGTACGTTGGTGTCTGGTTCAAAATGGTAACCTGTTCGCGGCCCAGCAGCGCCAGGAAATCGGCCGGATTTTTCGCCGTGAACGGCGGTACGATGACCAGCTTGCCTCCGTACAGCAGCGCTCCGTACATTTCCCAGACGGAGAAATCGAAGCAGAACGAGTGGAACAGCGTCCACGTGTCGGACGGCCCGAAGTCGAACAGGTTCTTGTCATTGAACAGGAGGCGCACGACGTTCTTATGCTCGATCAGCGTTCCTTTTGGTCTGCCGGTCGTTCCCGACGTGTAGATGACATAAGCCAGGTTGACTGGCCCGGAAATCGGCTCCAGGTTCAAAGCGTCCAGCGCACTTTCGGAGTCCGCCCCTCTGTCGCCCCAAACGAAATTGTCCAATTCGAGGCGCGTTCCTGCGAAGTCGGTCTTCTCGTGCAGATGCTTTTGAATCAGCAATAACGGCGCACCCGAATCCTCGATCATGAAGCGGATGCGCTCCTCCGGGTAGTCGGGATCGACAGGCACGTATGCTCCGCCTGCTTTGAGAATCGCCAGAATGCCGACGACCATATCGAGCGAGCGTTCGGCCAGAATCGCTACCAGCTGGTCCGCTTCTACTCCCGTCTCCCGCAGCTTCCGCGCAAGGCGGTTGGATCGCTCGTTCAGCTCGCGGTAGGTCAGCTGCCGCTCGTTCATGACGGCGGCCACGTTGTCCGGGTAAAGCTCCGCCTGCTCTTCGAACAAGCCGTGAATCGTCTGCTGCCGCGGGTAGTCCGCCTCCGAATCGTTGAAACCGCGCATCAGCTCGCGGATTTCCTCCTCCGTGAGCATTTCCAGCGAGGCAATATCCCCGTCCGGCGCTGCTGCGATGGTTTCGAGCAGCTTGTCATAATGTCTGGCGAACCGCTCCGCGGTCTCTTGTTTATACAAAGCCGTAGCGTACTCCAACCGGCATTCGAGCTGACCGTCCAGCTCCGAAATATCCAGGAGCAGCTCGAACTTGGATGTTTGATTTTCCAGTGGATAAAACGATTGCTCCAGCCCCTCGATGACAATTTGCTCGTTCTCCGTATTTTGCAGGGAGAAGAACGTATCAAAGAGCGGATTCCGGCCGGTCGCGCGCGGAATGTGAAGACTTTCTACCAAGTCTTCGAACAAATAATTTTGGTGTTCGAAAGCCCCGAGCGTGATGTCCTTGATTTCTTCCAGGTACGAAAGGTACGGCTTGGAACGCTCCGGACGGCTGCGAATGGCCAGAGTGTTGATAAACATCCCTACGATCGGCTGCACTTCTTCCTGCGTTCTTCCGGCAATCGGCGTTCCTACGATCAGATCTTCCTGACCCGAATATTTATGCATAAGGATGGTGTAAGCCGACAGCAGCACCATGTACAGGGTCGTCCCTGTCCGTGCCGCTAGTTCTTTCAGCTTCTCCGTCCGATCTTTCTCGATATAAAACTTCACGGTTCGGCCGTCAAAGCTTTGCACCGCAGGCCGCGGGAAGTCCGTCGGTAGCTCCAAGACCGGCAGCTCGCCCGACAGCTGTTCTAGCCAATACTCCTTCTGCGGCTGGAGCATCTGCCCGTAAGCTTCGGAATGCTGCCAAACGGCATAATCTTTGTATTGAATGCGCAGCGGGGCCAGCTCCTCGCCCCGATACAGGCGGCTGAACTCGTCGAAGAGCAGCGCTGTCGAAATGCCGTCCGAGACAATATGGTGCATATCGAACAGCAGAATGTGGCGATCCTCGGCGACTTCGATCAGACCGATGCGGAGAAGTGGCGGCTTAGTCAGATCAAACGGGTGATAGTAAGCTTCCACCACTTGCTCCACTTCCCGCTCGCTCGCTTGGAAATAATCTACAGCAAAATCCAACCCGTCATAGATGCGCTGGACAAGCTCGCCTTGAACCTGCTCAATCCCGGTACGCAGCGTCTCATGGCGCTGAATCAGCGCCCGGAACGCGTGCTCGACGCGCGTGCGGTCCAGCTTGCCTTCGAGAAGAAGCGCCGCCGACATATTGTAGCTGCGCTCGGCCCCGTCAAGCTGGCGCAGGACGTACAGACGCTTTTGCTCGGATGAAACCGGATAGTACTCGGCCTCAGCCGCCTTTGTAATCTCATACGTCTCCTGCTGCCTTAAACCGCCGATTCTTTGGGCCAGCTGTTCGATCGTGGTGTAGCGGAAAACTTCCCGCAGCGGAACCTCGACTTGCAGCTCTTTCCGAATCTTGGAAACCAGCGTGGAGGCCCGCAAGGAATGACCACCCAAGTCAAAGAAATCGTCTTGAACTCCTACTCGCGCAATACCCAGCACCTGCTGCCAAATGAGAGCAAGTCTTGTTTCCAGCGTTGTGCGAGGAGCCACATACTCACGGCCTACTTCTACCTCTCCGGTCGGTTCAGGCAGCGCTTTACGGTCAATTTTGCCGTTCGGCGTGAGCGGAAGCTTATCAAGAGACACCAGCCGGGCCGGGACCATATGAGCCGGCAGCTCTTGCTTCAATTGGGACAGCAGATCGCTCAGCTGCAAGGAAGCATCCGCCCCCACGTAACCGCACAAATACTTTTGTCCCTGCTCATCCGTACGGTCGGTCACCACAGCCTGCTTGACGCCCGGGAAACGCAGCAGGGCCGTTTCAATTTCGCCGAGTTCGATCCGGAACCCGCGAATTTTCACCTGATAGTCGATCCGGCCGATGAAGTCCACGTTCCCGTCTTCTAGCCAGCGGGCCAAATCGCCTGTCCGGTACAGACGTTCGCCCGGCACAAACGGGCTGTCCGCAAACTTCTCGGCGGTTAGATCCGGACGGTTCCAGTACCCGCGCGCCACCCCGGCGCCGCCGATGACAAGCTCGCCCGGAACCCCTACAGGAACCGGCTTTAACGCAGCATCGACAATGTAAAACCGGGCGTTCAGCCAAGCTTTGCCGATCGGCACATGACCCGACGGCGGCAGCTTATCCAGCGGCTCACCGTAAAAGCTGCTGTCAATGGCCGCTTCGGTAACTCCATAGCTGTTGATGATGCGGAATTGTCCGCCGAATCTTTCCTGCAGCAATCGGTAATCGGTGACACTGCAAGCATCCGAGCTGGTAATCAGCAACTGCATGGAGCTAACGTCCAGCCCTTCTTCATAAATATGCTGCATGAATGGCAGGATGAGCGCAGGCGTCGATTCGAATACCGTAATGTTTTGGTCCCGAATCCAGCCGTATAAGAGGTTCGGATCAATCCGGTCATCCTTCGGCACAATCACCATCGTGCCTCCGTTATACAGCGTCCGCGCAATGTCTCCGACGAACACGTCAAACGAGAAGCTGGCCAGCTGCAGCAGCCGCACCGGAAACTGATCCAACCGGTACTCGCGACGGTACGCATCCGCCGTATTCACGAGACTACCGTGCTCAATCATGACGCCTTTCGGGCGTCCCGTCGTACCCGAGGTGTAAATCACATAAGCCAAGTCTTGCGGGGCGCTGTCGGCAGATTCAAATTCCACGGCTAAGGCATCCCCGTTATAAATCTGTTCATCGTCCATGGCATAGACAGCTTGAAGCTTCAGCTGGTCATCGGCCAACCAACCTCCGGCCCGCTCCAACAGATGACGCTGCGTAAGCAGCACCGATGCATCGCTATCGCTGAGCATGTACTCAATCCGCTCCGCCGGATAATCGGGGTCCAGCGGTACATAGGCTCCGCCGGCTTTCCAAACGGCGAGCACCCCGACCAGCAGTTCCACCGAACGCTCCGCCCAGATCCCCGTAATCGTCTCCCTTCCCACGCCCTGTTCGCGAAGGAGAGAAGCCAGCCGCTCGGCGCGTTCGTTCAATTCGCCGTAGGTCAGCTGTTTGTCCATGTAGACGACTGCCGGATGATCTGGAATTTCCCGAGCAAAATTTTCAACATACCGATGAAACGCTTCTCCCTCGCTCAGCCCTGCCACCGGCGGGTTAAAAACATTGAGAATGCGGTGTCTCTCCTCATCGCTCAGCAGAGAAATCTCGCGTACCGGCAGTTCGGGACTCTGAAGAAACTGGTCCAGAACGGTTACATACTGTTCCATAATCCGATCAATCTCGGCCGTCTCGAACAGACCCGTACGATAGGAAGCATGGAGAATTACATGGCCTTCATTCAGCATATGGTCGAAGCGCAGCAGCAAATCGTCCATCTCGTGCCTAGCGAAGTGAGCCTCCAGGCGTACCTTGATTTCTTCGTACTCCACGATTTTCAAAGGCAGATATTCCAGAGACGTGCGGAACAGCCCCGAAAGATCGTTGCGGCCGTGTTGTTCGCGTAAATCCTGGATCAATTGGTTATAAGGGTATTTCTGATACCGCAGATCCGCCGTATTTTCCTTGGAAACCGTTTGGATCAAGGAAAGCACGTTCCTGTCTGGATTCAGACGAATCCGCGTAGCCACGGTGCTGACGAACATGCCGATCGTTTCTTTTTCCTTCTTGCTGGTGCGATTGGCGAAAACCGTGCCGACCGGAACATCGGTGCTGTCGGTCAGCTTGTACAATAAGGCGTACATGGCGGACAGAAATAACGTATATAAGCTGACCTGATATTGTTCGCTGAAGGCCAGAATGCGTTCATACCGGGAACCGTCCAAAGTGATGGACAGTTTATTGGATTCGCTGCCGATCGAGAATGGCGGATACGATTTAATGCCGGTCGTTTCAGGCAAAGTGTTGTACTTTGTCAGCCAGTATTCCTTGCCTTTTTGATAACGCTGCGATTGCTCATATTCACGCTCCGAGGAAATATAATCTAGATAGGAAGGGGGCTGGTAACTGCTGGAGATGCCTTTGCGCAGTTCCAGGTATTTTTCCATCACCGCATGCAGCAAAGCATTGACGGACAAGCCGTCGGCAATAATATGATTTACCGTCAAATTGAGCCATACTTGGCCGTTCGCAAAATGGATAATCGTAAATTGGTAGAGGTGTTCGTCGAACACGCTGGCCGGTTTTTCGCTTACTTCTTTCACCCAAGCATAGAATTGTTCGGTTGTGCCTATTTCGAGGCGGCTTATCCTAGCTTGGACATTCTCCGGCTCTTCGAACCACTGCGTTGGATTTTGCAAATCCCCGCTAATGCGGATTCGGAAAACGTCATAGGTTTTGACGATCTCTGCCGCCGCTTGCTTCAGAAGCTGTGTGTTGATCTCGCCCGTAATCTGGTAGGTCGCGGAAAGCATCGTGATGGACGTTCCCGGATTCATAATTTCCATGAACCATATTCGGCGCTGGGCTTGCGTTAATCCATATTGCTCGTTGGTATCCTCTCTCACATCGACACACTCCCGGTTTAGAGATTCTTTATAGATAGGCTTTGTACCTAGATGTCACTTAGTCACTCTTAGAAGAACCGCGCAGGCCATTCCCGGAACGGCTCCTTCGGACTCTTCCTCCTTTTTCGTGTCTGCGTTTTCTGGTAACTACCGGTTATAAAGTAATACCTTGGATTGCTAAAAGACTCTGTCGCATTCGCGAGCAAGAAGCCGCCCGCCGTAAAGCGGGTCTAGCCGTACAGCCGGGCGTAATAACCTCCGAGCGCAATCAGGTCCTGATGGCAGCCCCGCTCGACGACCGTCCCTTGGTTCATGACGGTAATCAAATCCGCATGTTCCACGGTGCTGAGACGGTGGGCGATCAGGATGGTGGTGCGCCCTTTCATCAATACGTTCAGGGCCTGCTGTACCCAATGCTGGGATTCGTTATCCAGCGCGGAAGTCGCTTCGTCCAGCAGCAGAATCGGGGCATTTTTGAGAATCGCCCGTGCGATCGCAATTCGCTGCCTTTGTCCGCCCGACAACGACGCTCCTCTCTCTCCCACCGGCGTTTTATACTGTTCAGGAAGTTCCTGAATGAAATGATGAGCGTACGCCGCTTTGGCCGCTTCGATCACTTCTTCATCCGTTGCATCCAGGTTGCCGTAGCGGATGTTTTCCTCAATTGTGCCGGTAAACAAGAACGGCTCCTGCGGAACGTATGCAATCTGCCTGCGGATTTCGTCCAGCGTGTAATGGCCGAACGGTTTGCCTTGGATCAGGATTTCTCCGCTGTCCACAGGATAAAAGCCGAGCAGCAGCTTGATCAGCGTACTTTTGCCGCTGCCGCTGGCCCCCACGATAGCGGCGACCTGTCCGGGAAACACCTGCATGGAGATGTCGACAAGCACCTTTTTATCCGCCTGATAGGAAAATTCCACATCGCGAAACTCCACCGCAGCCTCCGACACGAGCTCGCTGTGAGGAGATCCCAAACGCTCCGGTTCCTCTTCCTCTCTTAGTACTTCTTGAATCCGGTGAGCGCCCGCGAGCGAATTTTGGGTCATCGACAGAACCGTCCCCAAGTTCAACAAGGCGTGCGTCAGATTCACTTGCAGAACCGCCAGGGCGGCGACGCTTCCCATTCCCATCAGTCCGTAGGCATAAAGAAGACTGCCGATGACGATGATGCCGCAGAACGTGACGTAGCTGATAAAATGATTCACCGCAGCCTGCATGCCGTTCTTCTGCGCGGTTTGCCGAAGCGTCTGCGTCATTTGTTCGTTCAACGCCTCGTACTGGCCGTAAATCGTGCGGATGCGGAACAGCTTCACAATTTGAATGCCGCCCATAAAATCTTTGAATTTTTCGGTCATTTTACCGAGCGTTTGCAAGCCTTGTTCGGACAAGGCGCGAATATCCCGCGCAAATTTCAGGCTGACCACGGAGGACAGCAGCAGAATGACGAAGGATACACCGGCAAACCGCCAATCGATCAACACCATGGAGACAATGGAGCCGATGCAAAAGACAACTTGAAGCAGCAAAACAAAGTAAACCTGCGAGAATGTAAACTCAACGGTCGTTACGTCATTGTTCACCCGCGACAGCAAGTCCCCATGGTGCGTCTGCTCCAGGAATCTCGGCCGCACCCGGCACAGCTTTTCATAAAGACGTTCGCGGATATTCAGCACAGTCAGCTCGACACTACGCTGGTATAAGTAAATGAACCAGGGAGAAATCACATTTTCCAGGAACAAGGCCGCGCCCAAAATAATAAAGGCTTCCACTATCAGGGACGTATCTCGGGACACGGCGAAATCAACCAAGTTATGTACGACCAAGCTGAAGGCGATCAGGAACAATGTCTGGGTGAGCGCCGTCACTGCCAGGCCAATGGCGTACTGGGTTTTGCGCTTGCGGTTCATAAACATCAGCAAGTAGCTTAGTTCTTTCACTTGCGAGAGCCATCCGCCCTTTTTCATGTGTACGCCACCTCCCTGCGTTCGGCAGACTCGGTAAATTCCTGATAGTACGACTGGGCGTACAGTCCCTTCATCTTCAGCAATTGTTCATGAGTGCCCTTTTCAACAATACTCCCCTGTTCCATGACCCAAATTTCGTCGGCGTTTTGTACTGTAGAAAGCCGGTGGGCAATAATCATCGTCGTTCTCTGCTTCATCAATACGCCCAGCGCTTCCTGAACCGCGCTTTCCGACTCCGGATCAAGAGCCGACGTTGGCTCGTCCAGTAGCAGAACGGGAGCATCCTTCAGAAAAGCCCGGGCCATTGCAATGCGCTGGCGCTGCCCGCCGGACAAAAAGCCTCCGCGCTCTCCGACATACGTCTGGTAGCCGTCGGGAAGCTGCATAATGAAGGAATGCGCCTGAGCGGCTTTGGCGGCTTCGATAATCTCGTCCATCGACGCTACTTCCCGCCCGTAGCCGATATTTTCAGCGATCGTGCCGCTAAACAAATATGAATCCTGGGTTACCACGGAAAAATGCGACCGAAGCTGCTCCGGATCGGCGCCGTGGATCAGGCTGCCGAACACGCGGATCTCGCCCTGGTCCTCCGCAAGCGGATAAAAGCCGCATACAAGCTTAAATACCGTGCTCTTCCCTCCGCCGCTCGCTCCGACAAGCGCGATCGTCTTCCCTTCCGGCACCGAGAAGCTAACATTCCGCAGGATCGGGGAGCTCTCCTCATACCCGAAGGTTACGTTCTGAAACTCGATGGGGGCGGCGCTCGCTTTCGGAAGCGAACGACCATTTTCCATTTCGGTCGGCTGCTCGACGATTTCGGAGACCCTTCTCAGGGCACCGGTCATTTCGAACGTCCGCGTGATGAGCTCGGGAATATGCTCCAGCGGTTCCAGACACAGATTCAGCAAGTACAGGAAGGCGATCAGCTCTCCCGCTCCTAGCTGCCCTTTGTAGATCAAATAGCTTCCGTAACTGACGGCGAAAATGATCGGGCTGATCATCAACGTGGAAAGCAGCGGGTTGACCCAGGCTTCCCGCTTTTTCACGGCCAGCTTTTTTTGGGCCGTCAATTGCAGCAGCACTTGGTAGGAGCGAGATAACATGCCGGATAGCAGGTAGCTTTTTACAATAGGCATGCCCCCAAGCGTATCCTGGAGGTTGACGTTCATTCGGCCCATGTTCGCCTGGGCTTCCTCCGTCAACCGCTCCAACTGCTTGCCGATCCATTGGGAAACCAGCAGCGCTACGGGAAATAACAGCAGGCTGTACAGCATCAGCTCCCATTGGAGGTAGAGCAAATAAGCGAAACAGCCGATGAACAACAGCGGATGATAAAACCACTGGGCGAGGTCCCGAATCATAAACTGCTGGATGAGCTGCAGGTCGTTGTTGATCCGCGACAATACGTCGCCGGAGTGCTGCTTTTCTAAATAGGAGACCGGGAGTTTACCGATATGACGCATGACATGGTTGCGGATATCCTGCACCGCAGAGGCGCTGCTTCGCTCCACGCCGAAGCTCATGAAAAACTTCGCCGGCACACCGATCAAGATGACCACAAAGACCGCGTACACGATTTGCAGAACGATTGGCCCCGCCCCCTTCTCGGCCTGGGTGGTCAGCTGCTCGATCAAACTTCCCGTCCATATCTCAATAACGGCGGCGGCAATCGCGGACAAGACACCGACGATCATCCAGCCTTTGTGACGGCTTACATAGGACATCAGCCAGCGGAACGCTTTCCAGGCGGCGTAAGCGGTTTGGCGCTTGAAAGGCGCCGCTGTGCCTTGTTCTTGAACAGACGGCTGTCGGTCAGCTTCCATGCAGTACCCCGGCCTCCGCTTCGATCTGCCGCTTGACTTGCTCTAAGATGTCCCGGATGACGACGGCCGTTTCGTCCACGCGCGCGAGTTCCAGCAATTCCTCGTGCGCACCCTCCAGCCGGTAATCGGCGTAAGCTTGCGTCGTTGCCCCCCGCCAGGAAGGCAATTGGTGCTCCAGGCGGAACGCTTCGCTGTCCTTCGCAATCAGTTCGTAAATCCTGGCCGGGATCGTGCCGGAATTAATGAGCTGCGCTTCGTACGCCAAGGTCGCTTTGACCTTCCGATGAACCCGCTCCCGCACGAGCGGGTTGCTCATTAATTCCTTCTCTTCTTCGTCGAAATCGGCAAGCGTTTCTTCAAGCTCTTTCTCCGACGTTTCGGAAGGCGTCAGCGTGTGCTTAATCCACGAGTCCACCATAAGCACGTCTGTTACGGAATACCCTCTTTTCTCCATCGTTTTGGCTACCTCGAACGTCAGGTTTCCTCCGAAGCAGTAGCCGAGCAGCACGTAAGGTCCTTCCGGCTGGATGCGGACGATCTCGTCCACATAACGGTTCAGCATGGCCTCGTAATCGACGGCATCGTCGATAAAATCAATGCCGTAGAGCACGGACCGACCGTCGAGCCTGCTTGCGAGCTCTCGGTAACCGATGCCGAAGCCGCTGCCCGGAGGGAAGCAGAACACGTTCAGATTTCCTACTTTATTCAGCTTAATGAAGGAGTCTCCCCCTTTATCCAGGCCCAGATCCCCCTCTCCGAAAGCCATGGCTTCAACTGTTACATTGTGGAATTGGCGGTTCAGCGGTATCTCGATGCCCGTTTCATCGTAAACGGCTTGAACGAGCCTCATCAGACTTAACGAATTGCCACCCAACTCAAAAAAGTTATCCTTTACGCCGACCTGCGGAACGCCAAGCGTATCCTGCCAGACGCGGGCGATCTTCATTTCGAGCAGCGTTCTCGGCGCGACATATTCCGTTCCTCGGGCCGCGGCTTCCTCCGGCGCGGGCAGCGCTTTGCGGTCGATTTTCCCATTCGGCGTCAGCGGCATCCGCGAAAGCTGCACGAGGTGCGAAGGAATCATATACCCGGGAAGCTGCTTGGCGAGCTCCTCCTTGAGTTCATGCACCGCCAGCCTCGTTTCCGCAACGTAGTAAGCGACAAGCTGCTTTTGGCCGTTCGCGTCGTCGCGGTCGAGCACCTTGGCTTCTTGCACGGCGGCGATCTTCAGCAACTGCGTCTCGATTTCGTCCAGCTCGATCCGGTACCCGCGGATTTTCACCTGATGATCGATCCGGCCCAGGTATTCGATGTTGCCGTCCGGCAGCCAAGCCGCCAAGTCGCCCGAGCGGTACAGTTTCTCCCCCTCCGCAAACGGGGAATCGACGAACTTCTCCGCCGTCAGATCCGGACGGTTCAGGTATCCTCTCGCAAGGCCTTCCCCGGCCACGTACATTTCGCCCGCTACACCGATCGGCACAGGGCGGCGGCTTTCATCAAGGACGTACACCCTCAGCGTCGGGATCGGCTTGCCGATATTGCTTTTCGCCGCCTCCATTTCGACCCACGTGATTTCCTTATATGTAACGTGAACCGTCGTCTCGGTAATGCCGTACATATTGATCAGCTTCGTCTCCGGGTACTTCGTCTTGAAGCCCTTGAGCAGCAGCGGACTCAGCGCTTCGCCCCCGAAGATGACGTTGCGAATCCGCAGATCGTACGGATGGTCCGCCAAGACCTTACGCAGCAGCTGGTAGAAGTACGTTGGCGTCTGGTTCAAAATCGTGACCTGTTCGCGGCCCAGCAGCGCCAGGAAATCGGCTGGATTTTTCGCTGTGAGCGGCGGTACGATGACCAGCTTGCCTCCGTTCAGCAGCGCTCCGTACATTTCCCAGACGGAGAAATCGAAGCAGAACGAGTGGAACAGCGTCCACGTGTCGGACGGCCCGAAGTCGAACAGATTCTTGTCGTTGAACAGGAGGCGCACGACGTTCTTATGCTCAATCAGCGTTCCTTTCGGTCTGCCGGTCGTTCCCGACGTGTAGATGACATAAGCCAGGTTGAGCGGCCCGGAAATCGGCTCTAGGTTCGAAGCGTCCAGCGCACCTTCGGAGTCCGCCCCTCTGTCGCCCCAAACGAAATCGTCCAATTCGAGGCGCGTTCCTGCGAAGTCGGTCTTCTCGTGCAGATGCTTTTGAATCAGCAATAACGGCGCACCCGAATCCTCGATCATGAAGCGGATGCGCTCCTCCGGGTAGTCGGGATCGACAGGCACGTATGCTCCGCCCGCTTTGAGAATCGCCAGAATGCCGACGACCATATCGAGCGAGCGTTCGGCCAGAATCGCTACCAGCTGGTCCGCTTCTACTCCCGTCTCCCGCAGCTTCCGCGCAAGGCGGTTGGATCGCTCGTTCAGCTCGCGGTAGGTCAGCTGCCGCTCGTTCATGACGGCGGCCACGTTGTCCGGGTAAAGCTCCGCCTGTTCTTCGAACAAGCCGTAAATCGTTTTCCCCCGCTCGAACCCGGTTTCGGTGTCATTAAATCGCTTCAGCAGCGTCTCCCTCTCGTCTGGGGACAGCACATCGGCTTGTCCAAGCTCCAGATCCGGCTGAAATAAAAGCACGGACAGCAGCCGAACAAGATGGTCGGCCGCCTGTTCTACAAATGCCCGCTCGTACCGCTGCCCGTCAAAGCTTATTTCCAGCTCGATGGAGTGGTTTTGGCGGTCGAAGCGAAAAACCGTATCGGCCGCCACCCGGTTACCCAGCGGTTCCGGATGAATCGGGGCGAAGGATGCGACGGTGTTGACGACCGGGAGACCGTCCCCCGTATAGTCCAGATGGAGCGGCTCCACCATTTTCCGAAAAGGCAGGTGCTGATGCTCCAGCGCCTCGCCGATGGAGGCTTTGATGCCCCCGAGCAGCGTTCTAAGCGTAGTCTCGCGGCTTACGGACGTCTTGATCACCAAGATGTCATGCGGCGGCGGAGTCCCGTCGGGGTCTGCGCTATAAGAAGGCATCCCGACCAGCACTTGGTCCCGCCCGGTATATTTGAACAGCAGGCTTTTTACTCCTGCTAAAACAATCATGTACAAAGCCAAATCCGAACCGTTGGCAAGGCAAATGATTCTCTCCGAGATTTCGCTCGGCAGAGTACGGTGAAGCAAACCCGGCTCGGCCGCAGCTTCCCCGTCGGCCGATAATTTGGAGGATTGACTGTAGGGAAGGAAGCTCAGGCTGTCATCGGCGTCAAACTTGCCGCTCCAGTACCGTTCTTCCTTTTCAAACAAAGATTTCATTCGTACCTCCCCTAAAAATGAAGTGACCGCATGCCCCGGCGCAGGTCCGAAAAAGCTTGCTTTCGGCCTGCGCGTTTACGGGCTTGGACGTTGTTCGCCGTCTTCCTTGGGATGCGCGCCGCTTTCGTTTGACGGCGGAGGCGCGCTTGTAGGATTAGAACGCGAATTCGATCGTATCGACGGCACTCTTTGCGCCTGCCGCCGGTTTATGGCATTCAATCCGGCTTAGCTCGAGTTGTGGATTTTTCGCAATTTGAGACAGTACCCGCAGGTAATCCTCGGTCAAGGTGCGGATCATCGCTTCTTTGAACAGCTTGGTGGCGTAGAAGAAGCCCCCACTCAGCGCCCCGTTGTTTTCATACATAAACAGTGTCAGATCGAACTTCGCTTCTTCTAAATGGTCAAGCTCGTAAGTCTTCAGGCTGACCCCTTCCAGCTCGGCGTCTCGTTCTTCGATATTTTGCAAGTCGAAAACGGCATCGAACAGCGGGAAGCGGCCCGGCTCCCGCTTCACATTCAAACGCTCCACGAGCTCCTCGAATGGATAATCCTGGTTCTCGAAAGCACCCAAAGCCGTTTCCTTCACTTCTTCCAGGTAGGACAAGAACGTCTTGTCGCCCGAAGGACGATTGCGGATCGCCAGCGTATTGACAAACATCCCGATGACCGGTTCCAAATCGGCGTTCGTTCTTCCCGCCACCGGGGTGCCCACGATCAAGTCCTCCTGCCCGCTGTACTTGGACAGCAGCACGGTATAAGCCGCAAGCAGCACCATGAACAGTGTGCTTTCACGCTCGGCCGCCAATTCGCGCAGCCGCGCAGAGAGAGAAGCTTCGACGTTGAACTCCAGATGCGCGCCTTCGTAGCTGCGAGCCGCGGACCGTTCGTAGTCGATCGGCAGGTCCGCCGTCGGCAGCTCGCCTTCGAAGGTTTGCAGCCAGTACGCTTCCTGCCGCCCGATCCGCTCTCGGTGGGCCTTCGACTGCTGCCAAACGGCATAATCCTTGTATTGAATGCGCAGTGGCGGCAGTTCTTCCCCGGCGTAGAAACTTGAGAACTCATCGATCACAATCGCCATCGATACGCCGTCAGACACCATATGGTGCATGTCGAAAAGGAGAATATGCAGGTTCGGCTCCAGCTCGATGACCCCGGCGCGCAGCAGCGGCGGCTTGCCGAGATCAAACGGTCGAATGAAGCTGCGGACGATCTGCTCGATTTGAGCCGCATCCTCTTTATCCGCTTGATGATGCTCGATAGCAAAACCGACCTGCGGGTAAATCCGCTGAACCACTTCGCCCTTCACGATTTCAAAACCGGTGCGCAGCGATTCATGCCGTGTTATCAATTTCCGCAAGGCGGCTTCCAACCGGTCTAAATCAAACTCGCCTTCCACCTGCACCAGCTCCGGCATGTTGTAAAGCTGATCCGCTCCATCCAGCGTGTGCTGAATGAACAGCCGTTTCTGCGCGGAGGACAGAGGGTAGTACTCTCTCTCCTCCGCTTGAGGAATGGCCTCATGCTCCCGCCGTTCCATCCGGGCGATCGCCTCAGCCATCGCCGCAATCGTCGAGTGACGGAATACGTCGCGCAGCGGCAGGTTGACGTTTAATTCCTTAAATACCTTGCCCGCCAGCGTCGTCGCCCGCAGGGAGTGGCCGCCGATGTCGAAGAAGTTGTCGTGAACGCCAATCTCCTTCGCAAGCCCCAGCACCTCTTGCCAAATCGCCGCCAGCTTCGTTTCCAGCTCATTGCGCGGTGCGACGTACTCCGTTCCGCTTCCCGCTTCCCCTTCCGGCGCCGGCAGCGCCTTCCGGTCAATCTTTCCGTTCGGCGTCAGAGGCAGGCGCTCCAGCTCCACGAAGTACGACGGGATCATGTACCCCGGCAGCTCCTGCGCCAGCGCGCTGCGCAAATCGTTCACCGCCAGCTCCGCTCCGGTATCCAGCGTGTAATACGCGCATAGCGCCTTCTGCCCGTTCGCGTCACTTCGAACCAGCACCACCGCTTCGCGCACGCCTTTCACCCGCAGCAGCTGCGACTCGATCTCGCCCGTCTCAATCCGGTACCCCCGGATTTTCGCCTGGTTGTCGATCCGGCCGATGAAGTCCACGTTGCCGTCTTCCATCCACCGCGCCAAGTCTCCCGTGCGGTACAACCGCTCGCCCGCGGCGAACGGGCTGTCTACGAACTTCTCTTCCGTCAACTCCGGACGGTTCAAGTACCCGCGCGCCACTCCGACTCCGCCGATGACCAGCTCGCCCAACACCCCGACCGGCACCGGATTCAGATGCGCATCCACGATGTAGAATTTCGCATTCAGCCACGCTTTGCCGATCGGCACATTGCCTGTCTGCGGCAGCTTCGCTAGCTCCTCGTCGTAGAAACTGGAGTCGATCGCCGCTTCCGTCACGCCGTATGCGTTGATGATCCGGAACAACGAGCCGAAGCGCTCCTGCAAGGTCCGGTAATCCCCCACGCTGCAGTTGTCCGAGCTCGTGATCAACAGCTCCATCCGGCTCATATCCAGTTGCTGCTCGTGCACGTACTCCAGGAACGGCACAATCAGCGCCGGCGTCGATTCGAAGATGGTGACCCGCTCCTGCTCAATCCAGTGGTGCAGACGAGACGGATCAATCCGGTCGTCCTTCGGCACAATCACCATCGTGCCTCCGTTGTACAGCGTCCGCGCGATATCTCCCACGAACACGTCAAACGAGAAGCTTGCGAGCTGCAGCAGCCGAACCGGAAACTGATCCAACTGGTATTCCCGCCAGTAGCCCGCCGCCGTGTTCACCAGGCTGCGGTGCTCGATCATCACGCCCTTTGGCTTGCCCGTCGTTCCCGACGTGTAGATCACGTACGCCAGATCCTCCGGACGGGCTTCATGGAAGCTGTTGGTGCCAACATTCTGAGGGCTCTCATCGCCGTCGTCCACAGCATCCGTCAGCTTGCCGGAGACCATCGGCGCATTCGCCCGCTCCTCGCTGTACGACGCTTCGTCGTCCAGGTACAGCACCGCCGCTAGCGCCAGCTCCTCTTCGCCGAGCCAGGCTTCGGCACGCTCTCGCAGCGCCGTTTGCGTCAGCAGCACCTTCGCTCCGCTGTCTTCAAGCATGAACCGCACGCGCTCCGCCGGGTAATCCGGGTCGAGCGGCACATACGCCCCGCCCGCTTTCCAGACGGCCAGCACGGCCACCAGCAAGTCCACCGAACGCTCGGCGAGAATGCCGACGATCGTCTCCCGGCCGATGCCGCTTGCGCGCACCGTGGTCGCCAAGCGGTTTGCCCGCTCGTTCAGCTCCGCATACGTCAGCCGGTCGTTCTCGTACACAACGGCCGTCTCTTCCGGCGTGCGCTCCGCTTGTTCTTCGAACAGCCGATGGAACGCGGCCGCAGGAGCCACTTCCGGCTGCGCCGGGTTAAACGCGCCGAGAATTTGTTCTTTTTCCTCTGCCGTCAGCAAGTTCAGCTCGGCGATCTTCGCATCCGGACGGCTTACGATCGTTACGAGCAGCTGTTCGTAATGTTTCGCCAGCCGTTCGATCGTCTCCCTTTTGTAGAGAGCCGTCGCATATTCGAAGCTGTAATCCAAGCCGCCGTTCTCCTCGCCCACATCCAAGCTGATATCAAACTTCGCGGTATCCAGTGCGCTCGGATAAGGAATCAGGCGAAGCCCTTCCAGCTCAAATTCCTCGTTCTCCGTATTCTGCATCGTAAACAGCGTGTCGAAGAGCGGATTGCGGCTTAAATCACGGGTGACTTGCACCTTGTCCACCAATTCTTCGAACGGATAGTTTTGATGCTCGAAGGCGTGGAGGGTCGTTTCTTTGACTTCGTTCAGGTATGACAGGAATGTCTTCTCCGAAGCCGGATAACTGCGGATAGCCAGCGTGTTTAAGAAAATCCCGATCAACGGCTGTACATCTCCATGATTCCTTCCAGCAATCGGTGTACCGACGATCACGTCTTCCTGACCTGAATATTTATGCAAAAGGACGTTATACGCCGCAAGCAGCACCATAAACAGCGTCGTGCCCGTTTCCGAGGCCAGCTGCTTCAGGCCGTCGGTTTTCGAAGCGTCGAAGAAAAACTCCAGCGTTTGGCCTTCGTAGCTCTGCACGGCCGGACGCGGATAGTCGGTCGGCATTTCCAGCACCGGAAGCTCGCCTTGGAACATGTCCAGCCAGTATGCCTCCTGGCGCTGAAGCCGTTCCTTCTGCTCCTGCGAATGCTGCCAAACGGTGTAGTCTTTGTACTGAATGCGCAGAGGCTCCAATTGCTCGCCGCCGTACAAGCGGACGAATTCTTCAACAAAGATTTCCATCGATACGCCGTCGGAAATAATATGATGCATGTCGTACATTAGAATATGGCGTTCCGGAGCCAGCTCGACAAGGCCTACCCTCAGCAGCGGAGGCTTCGCCAAGTCAAACGGACGGACGAAACGACGAACCGTCTCTTCGGCCTCTTGCTTATCCGCTCGATAAAACTCCACGGCAACATTCACGTCCTGATAAATCCGCTGCGATGCTTCGCCATCCACCATTTCGAACCCGGTGCGCAGCGTTTCATGCCGCGTCACGAGCTTACGGAACGCTTCTTCGAACCTTGCCCGGTCCAAAGCACCCTCCAGCAGCATCGCTTCCGGCATGTTGTAGCTAAGCTCCGCGCCTTCCAGTTGATTCAGGATAAAGAGACGTTTTTGAGCAAAAGATTGCGGGTACACCTCTCGGTCATCCGCCACCGGAATGGAAACGAATGTCTGCTCATCCAGCCGGGAAATGGCGGCCGCCATGCTCTCGATGGTGGAATGGCGGAACACGTCGCGCAGCGGCAGATCCACGTTCAACTCTTTATGAATCTTGCTGACCAGCGTCGTCGCCCGCAGGGAGTGGCCGCCGATGTCGAAGAAATTGTCGTGAACGCCAATCTCCTTCGCAAGCCCCAGCACCTCCTGCCAAATCGCCGCCAGCTTTGTTTCCAGCTCATTGCGCGGTGCGACGTACTCCGTTCCGCTTCCCGCTTCCCCTTCCGGCGCTGGCAGCGCCTTCCGGTCAATCTTTCCGTTCGGCGTCAGAGGCAGGCGCTCCAGCTCCACGAAGTACGACGGGATCATGTACCCCGGCAACTCCTGCGCCAGCGCGCTGCGCAGATCGTTTACTGCCAGCTCCGCTCCGGTATCCGGCGTGTAATACGCGCATAGCGCCTTCTGCCCGTTCGCGTCACTTCGAACCAGCACCACCGCTTCGCGTACGCCTTCCACCCGCAGCAGCTGCGACTCGATCTCGCCCGTCTCGATCCGGTACCCCCGGATTTTCGCCTGGTTGTCGATCCGGCCGATGAAGTCCACGTTGCCGTCTTCCATCCACCGCGCCAAGTCTCCCGTGCGGTACAACCGCTCGCCCGCGGCGAACGGGCTGTCTACGAACTTCTCTTCCGTCAACTCCGGACGGTTCAAGTACCCGCGCGCCACTCCGACTCCGCCGATAACCAGCTCGCCCAGCACCCCGACCGGCACCGGGTTCAGATGCACGTCCACGATGTAGAACTTGGCGTTCAGCCATGCTTTGCCGATCGGCACATGGCCTGTCTGCGGCAGCTTCGCTAGCTCCTCGTCGTAGAAGCTGGAGTCGATCGCCGCTTCCGTCACGCCGTATGCGTTGATGATCCGGAACAACGAGCCGAAGCGTTCCTTCAAGGTCCGGTAATCCCCCACGCTGCAGCTGTCCGAGCTCGTGATCAACAGCTCCATCCCGCTCATATCCAGCCGCTGCTCGTGCACGTACTCCATGAACGGCACGATCAGCGCTGGCGTCGATTCGAAGATGGTGACCCGCTCCCGCTCAATCCAGTGGTGCAGACGAGACGGATCGATCCGGTCGTCCTTCGGCACAATCACCATCGTGCCTCCGTTGTACAGCGTCCGCGCGATATCTCCCACGAACACGTCGAACGAGAAGCTTGCGAGCTGCAGCAGCCGCACTGGGAACTGATCCAACCGGTATTCCCGCCGGTAGCCCGCCGCCGTGTTCACCAGGCTGCGGTGTTCGATCATCACGCCCTTCGGCTTGCCCGTCGTTCCCGACGTGTAGATTACGTAAGCCAGATCCTCCGGACGGGCTTCATGGAAGCTGTCGGTGCCAACATTCTGAGGGCTCTCATCACCGTCGTCCACAGCATCCGTCAGCTTGCTGGAAATGCCGGAGACAATCGGCGCATTCGCCCGCTCCTCGCTGTACGACGCTTCGTCGTCCAGGTACAGCACCGCCGCTAGCGCCAGCTCCTCTTCGCCGAGCCAGGCTTCGGCACGCTCTCGCAGCGCCGTTTGCGTCAGCAGCACCTTCGCTCCGCTGTCTTCGAGCATGAACCGCACGCGCTCCGCCGGGTAATCCGGGTCAAGCGGCACATACGCCCCGCCTGCTTTCCAGACGGCCAGCACGGCCACCAGCAAGTCCACCGAACGCTCGGCGAGAATGCCGACGATCGTCTCCCGGCCGATGCCGCTTGCGCGCAGCGTGGCCGCCAAGCGGTTCGCCCGCTCGTTCAGCTTCGCATACGTCAGCCGGTCGTTCTCGTACACGACGGCCGTCTCTTCCGGCGTGCGCTCCGCCTGTTCCTCAAACAGCCGGTGGAACGCGGCCGCAGGAGCCACTTCCGGCTGCGCCGGGTTAAACGCGCCGAGAATTTGTTCTTTTTCCTCTGCCGTCAGCAAGTTCAGCTCGGCAATCTTCGCATCCGGACAGCTTACGATCGCCGCAAGCAAATGTCCGAAATGAGTCGACAACCGCCGGATCGTGCTTTCTTTATAAAGAGCCGTTGCGAATTCAAAGCTGCACTCCAGGCCGCCGTTTTCTTCCGTAACATCCACACTCAGGTCGAACTTGGCCGTACCGTATTCGCTAGGGTACGGGGACAATTTCAGCCCTTCCAGCTCAAACTCTTTATCCTCCAAGTTTTGCAGGGAGAACATCGTGTCAAACAGCGGATTGCGGCTCAAATCCCGGCTGACCTGCACTTTATCGACGAGCTCTTCGAACGGATAATTCTGATGCTCGTAAGCACCTAAGGTCGTTTCTTTCACTTCTTCCAGATACGACAGGAAGGTCTTCTCCGAAGCCGGATAATTGCGGAGCGCCAGCGTATTGACGAACATTCCGATCAAAGGCTGCGTGTCTCCGTGCGTTCTGCCCGCAATCGACGTTCCGACGATCAAATCGTCCTGACCTGTGTATTTATGCAAAAGCACGGTATATGCCGCAAGCAGCACCATATACAGCGTCGTTCCTCTTTGAGCGGCCAGTTGCTTCAAGCCTTCGTTCGTTGCCTCGTCCACGAAGGACGTCAGCGTTTGTCCCTCAAAGCTCTGCACGGCAGGACGCGGATAGTCCGTCGGCATTTCCAGAACCGGCAGTTCACCCCGGTAACGGTCCAGCCAGTAAGCTTCCTCGCGTTTCAACTGCGCTTTTTGCTCGTCCGACTGCTGCCATACCGCATAGTCCTTGTATTGAATGCGCAAAGGCTCTAATGACTCGCCACCGTACAGACGAACGAGTTCCTCGACTAACACGTCCATCGAAACCCCGTCGGAGACGATATGGTGCATGTCGAACATCAGCAAATAACGTTCGGTTGCGAGCTCTACGAGCTCCACCCGCAGCAGCGGAGGCTTCGCCAAGTCGAAAGGTCGGATGAAGGCCTGCACGACTTCAGGCGCTTCTTCCTCGCTCGCATGACGGTACTCGACGGCAAAGTCGACGCTCTCGTAAATGCGCTGTACTGCTTCGCCTTGTACGATCTCAAAGCCGGTTCGTAGCGTTTCGTGCCGTACGATCAGTCCGCGGAAAGCCTTCTCCAGCAGGCTCCGGTCAATCGATCCTTCCAGCAGCAGCACGCCCGGCATGTTGTAGCTCTGATCGGACCCTTCTAGCTGATTCAGGATAAACAGCCGCTTCTGAGCTGAGGAAAGCGGATAATATTCTCTTACGCCTGCCAGCGGAATCGACGAGAATGACTGCTCTCCGATCCGGGTGATGGCGAGAGCCATCTCTTCGATCGTCGAGTAGCGGAATACGTCGCGCAGAGGCAGCTCGACGTTCAGCTCCTGATGCACCTTGCTCACCAGTGTCGTCGCCCGCAGGGAATGGCCGCCCAGGTCGAAGAAGTTGTCATGAACGCCGATGTGCTCCAATCCGAGTACGCTTTTCCAAATTCCGGCCAAGCTGGCTTCCAGCGGAGTCCGAGGCGGAGTACGTCCTTCGCCCGGCTGCAAGCTCTCCTCCGGCGTCGGAAGGGATCGGCGGTCGACCTTGCCGTTCGCCGTCAGCGGGAGCCGCTCCAACTGGATCAGGTACGCCGGGATCATGTAGGCCGGCAGTTCCTGGGAAATCACGTTCTTCAACTCGGCCGCTGGAAGCTCGCGGTCCGCTTCATAATAGGCGCAAAGCTGCTTCTCGCCGAAGGCGTTTTCCCTCGCGAATACCGTCGTTTTCCGAATTCCCTCCACTTTCTGAAGCTGAGCTTCGATCTCGCCCAGTTCAATACGGAAGCCGCGGATTTTCACTTGGTCGTCCGTCCGTCCCACGTATTCGATCGTGCCGTCCGGCAGCCATTTGGCCAAATCCCCCGTTCGGTACATGCGCTCTCCCGGTACAAACGGATTGTCGACAAATTTCTCCGCCGTCAACTCCGGCCGGTTGTTGTAGCCCCGTACCAAACCTTCTCCGCCGACGCAAAGCTCTCCAGCCACGCCGATCGGCAGAAGCTTATTCCGGCTGTCGACGATATACACCGTCGTATTGCTGATCGGCCGTCCGATGGGTACGGTAACCGCCGACTCATCGACAAAGTCGACCGGAAGGTACGTGGTATAAACCGTGCTTTCCGACGGGCCGTACAGGTGGTTAAGCCTGCCCGGTCCGATATGGGCGAGCGCTCGACGCACATGGCCGACCGACACGCGCTCTCCTCCAAACAAAATCGCCCGGACATCCCGCAGGCAGTCGACGTTCACATCTACAAGGACGTTGAAGTAAGCCGTCGTAATCAGCATGACCGAGATGCGCTCGTGCTGGATGAGATCCGCCAGCCGGCCGATTTCCAGCAAAGTCTCGCGGGGAACCAGCACCAGCCGCGCCCCATTGGTCAAAGCGCCGAAAATATCGAAAATCGCTCCGTCGAACGAATAGCTTGAAAGCTGGAGGACATGATCCCGCTCGGTGATGTCGATATAATTCGTATTTCGCACGATCCGCACGATGTTGCGGTGCGAAACAAGGTTGCCTTTCGGCTTGCCCGTTGTACCTGACGTATAGATGACGCAGGCCAGATCTGTCGCTTCGGTGCCCGGATTAAGATTTGTGCCGTCCTCGTGATAGAAGGACTCGTCATCCAGTAAGATCACGGAGTCCGAACCCGCTAGGCGCTCGCGCAAGCGGCTTTGCGTCAGCATGACCTGCGCTCCCGAATCCTCGATCAAGAAACGGATACGCTCCTCGGGATATTCCGGGTCAATCGGTACGTAAGCCGCTCCGGCTTTGTGTGCCGCCAGCATACCCACCACCATTTCGATGGAACGCTCAGCCATAATGGCGACCAGACGGCCTTTGGATATCCCGTGGCTACGCAAGGTACGGGCAAGGCGATTGACGCGTTCGTTCAGCTCGCGGTAGGTCAGCTCTTGCTCATTCAAGGAGATGGCAGCTGCATCCGGGATGCGCTCCGCCTGCTCTTCGAACAATTGAATGAGCGTCTTCCCGCGCGGAAATTCCGTGGTAGTGTCGTTAAAACGTCCGAGAAGGTCGGCCTTTTCCGCCTCCGTCACAAGTTCCAGCTCGCCTACTGTAATTTCCGGGTTATCCGTCACCTGCTCCAGCAGATGGACCAGATGCCCCTTGAGCCGCTCGATGCTGTCTTTATCGAACACCTCTGCGTTAAAGTCGAACCGAATTTCGATCTCGTCTCCCGGCACCACGGTCACGTTGAAGTTATAGTTCGTCTGCTCCTCCATCTGAACGTCAGCGATCGTCAGGTCGCCGTGCTGCTGGTCGCCCGCCTGCTCCATCTGCTCGTCCACCGGATAGTTCTCGAAAGCGATGATATGGTTGATCAGGTTCTGCTTTTGCACGCTGCGGGCTTGAATTTCATACAGCGGATAGTAATCATAACGCCCAGACTCCAGCGCCCGCTCTTGGAGCTTCACCATCAGGTCGGCGAACACGGTGTCCGCTTCGCTCGTGACGCGGACCGGCACCGTATTGATGAACAGCCCGATCATGGACTCGATGCCCGGGATTTCCGCCGGTCTTCCGGCTACGACGCTGCCGAATACGGCATCGTTTGTCCCGTTATATTTTTGCAGCATCACGCCCCAAGCGGCTTGCAGCAGCGTATTGACCGTAACCAGGCGCTGTTTCGCCACCCGGTCCATTCGCTCGCTCAAGTCCTTGCCGAGCTCGGCGGTGACGTGATCAGCCGTAAATCTGCCGTTTGGCGCCGGTTCCTTTTGTCCTGGGAGTACGGTTTGCCCTTCATAACCTGCCAGGAATGCCGTCCAATAGCCGGATGCCGCCTGATCGTCCTGTTTCTCCAACCATTCGATATAAGCGCCATAATCCGATCCCTTATCTCCCGCTGGCTGCTTGTCGGATGCCAAGGCCGAATACGTCTCAAACAGCTCCTGCGTCAGCTGCGGCAGGCACCAGCCGTCCATCAAAATATGCTGGAAACTCCACAGCACATGATAGCTTTGCTCTTCGGTGCGCAGGATCGTAACCCGAACGAGCGCGTCATGTTCCAGGTCGAAGCCGCGAAGCTTGTCATCCTCGGCCTTTTTATCCAAATACGCTTGTTTCTCGTCCGCCTGCAAATGGAGCAGCTCTTCATATTCAAAGCCGACCGGCTTGTCGCGGTATATGATTTGCAGCGGCTCGCCCGCCGGTCCTTTCACAAAATTTGCCCGCAGCACCAGGTGACGTTTCGCAAGCTCCATCCAGCTCCTCTCGAAAAGCTGGACGTCGAGTGCTCCCCG
Organism: Paenibacillus sp. P2(2022); assembly: GCF_029522175.1. Taxonomy (NCBI): domain Bacteria; kingdom Bacillati; phylum Bacillota; class Bacilli; order Caryophanales; family Paenibacillaceae; genus Paenibacillus; species Paenibacillus sp. P2(2022). The sequence goes on from NZ_JAKWFI010000006.1 coordinate 250,336, forward strand.
CATCGTAAACCGCGTTTGCTCGAAGTAAGCGGCCGTCTGCCGGTCAAGCGCGCTGTGGAACCACATGCCCTTCTGCATCGGCGTAAGCGAGTAAATATTTTCGATTTCCTCGAGATGGTCTGAGCGCTGAGCGATTTGCTCCAATTCTGCGATGGTCAAGCCTTTAAATTGCACGTCGCTCGGCGTCAATTCGGTGTTTTCTTTGCCTGCGCAGTGGGTAATGAGCTCTCGGAGACTTTGCTCAAGCCGCTGAGCGAAGGCTTCCATCGTTTCCTTGCGATACTGCTTCCGGCTGTAGCTGAGATCGAGCGATAAAGCGCCGTCCAGCACCATGCCGTTGATATCCAGCACAAAGCTGCGGGCCTGCCGGTCGCTGGCCGGGCTGCCGCTGGAATAAGAAGATATGCCGATCTCGTCCTGGTTGACATCATCGTCGAACTGGCCGAGGTAGTTAAAATTAATTTCCGGCTCTGCACCCCAAACAAAGCCATCCTCCGATTTGGAGAGATAGCGGCATACGCCGTACCCAAGCCCTTTGTTCGGAATGCGGCGCAAGCTTTCCTTAACCTGTTTAATCTGATAGGCCAAATCCCGGTCGGTTTCCGGCTCCAAGACGACCGGAAACTTGGTCGTAAACCAGCCGACTGTGCGCGTGATGTCGATATCCGTTCCGATCGATTCGCGTCCGTGTCCTTCGAGATTGATCCGCACCCGTTCGTGTCCCGTCCACTTGCGAATGGCTATGCCGAGCGCCGTTACCAAAATATCGTTCATTTCGGTGTTGTAGGCCCGGTGAACCCGCTTCAGCAGCAGTTCCGTTTCTTCGGGAGTCAAACAGACGAACAGCGATTCGCTGTCCTGCTGCGTCGTAACGTCCGCCTCCAGATCCTTCGGCACGGCCGGAACCGCAATTTGTTCCACGGCCTGCCAATAGGCCCGTTCCTTCGCCATCTCCGGGCTTTGCACGTAAGCGGCCAACTGCTCGGACCAAGTGCGGTACGCATCCGTTTTCGCCGGGAAACGAATTTCCTCACTTTTGCCGGCCTGCTCGTAACCCAGGGCGAAATCCTCCATCAAAATACGCCAAGACACGCCGTCCACCACGGCATGATGAACCGCGAGCAGCAAATGATCGCCGTCCGCGCATCGGAACAGTCCTGCCTTCACGAGGGGCCCGTTCTCCAGATCGATGCCCGCTTGAATGTCCGTTGCCTTCGCTTCCACAGCCTGCGCGGTATTCTCTGCATCCTTGAAGTCGAACACGTCCAGCGTGAACAGCCCGCCTTCTTGAATCGCACGGTTCCGCGCGCTAAACCCTTGTTCCGTTTTGCGGAACACCATCCGCAAGGCGTCATGATGCTCGGCCAGCTTTTGCAGCACCTGACGCACCGTCTCTTCGTCGAAGCGTTCCTTCCGGTACAGTATCACCGACTGGTTGAAATGATGCGGGTCCGCAAAGGAGCTCTCGAAAAACCAATGCTGAATCGGCGTCAGCGCCGTTTCACCCGTTATTTCGCCTTGATCGATGGTACGTCCGATCGGTTTCACATGCAGGCTGAGCTGTGAGATAGTCGGATATTTGAACAAATCCCGGATTTCCAGCTTGTACCCAGCTTGATGAAGCCGCGAAGATACTTGAATGGACTTGATCGAGTCTCCGCCCAGCTCGAAGAAATGATCCGTTACCCCAACGCGATCGGCGTTCAATACCGCCTGCCACACATCGGCAAGCGTCCGCTCGGCTTCATTGCGGGGAGCTACGTACGCGCCGCCGGTCAGTGCGTTTCCTTCCGGGACGGGCAAAGCCTTGCGGTCGATTTTGTCGTTCGGCGTGAGCGGCATCCGCGGAAGCTGAACAAAATGCGCCGGAATCATGTAATTCGGCAATTTTTGCGCCAGCGCGCTTCTCAACTCGCCGAGCGTAAGCGGGTGGCCCGCGACCAGGTAAGCGCACAGTTCTTGTCCACTTTTGCCTTCCCGCGCGATTACGATCGTCTCCTGCACGGAGTCGATCTTCAGAAGCTGCTCTTCAATCTCGCCGATCTCGATCCGGAATCCACGGATTTTCACCTGATGATCGATCCGGCCCAAGTACTCAATATTTCCGTCCGACAGCCAGCGGGCGAGATCTCCCGTCCGGTAAAGGCGTTCTCCCGGCGCAAACGGATGTTCCACGAACTTCTCTGCCGTCAGCTCCGGATGGTTCAGGTAACCTCTCGCAAGCCCCACGCCTGCCACGCACAGCTCGCCGTCCACTCCCGGAGGCACAAGCTGCAGGTGGGCATCCAAAATAAAAATCTGGTGATTGGCCAGCGGGCGCCCGATCGGAATAACTCTGCGCTCCGACTGCTCCTCATCCGCATCCCAAAGCGTCGTAACAATCGAAGCTTCGGTAGGGCCGTAAGCATTGAAATAGTGGACCTTCGGTTTCCACTGCTGCACGAATTCAGCCGATACCGCAGAGCCTCCCGTTACGAGCTTCGTTAAGCTGGGAAGGCGGTCCGGGTTCAAATAAGCGCTGTACGTTGGAGGCAAAATCGCCGCCGTAATCGCATGCTCGTTCATATAACTCTCGAACAAGCGGGTGTCGAGAATCGTCTCGGCCGTCGGGATGTACAAAGCCGCGCCAAAATAGAGCGCTTTGAACATTTCCCAGCAGGACGCGTCGAACGACAGGCTGGCGAATTGAACGATCCGGTCATGCTCCGTGATGCCCAGCCTGTCCGCGAACATCAGCTTCAAGCTGACCAAACCGCGATGCTCCAGCATGACCCCTTTGGGTTTGCCCGTTGTACCTGACGTATAGATGACATAAGCCAGATCATTCGGACCGCTGGCCGGCTCCAAGTTCGAGCCATTGTCGTTGTAGGCCTGCTCGTCATCCAGCGCCAACACGGTTCCTTCGAACGGCACCTGCTGCAGCAGCTCCCTTTGAGTCAGCAGCAGCTGCGCGTTCGAGTTCTCCAGAATGTAGCGGATGCGTTCTTCCGGGTATTCCGGGTCGATCGGCACGTAGGCACCGCCAGCTTTCAGAACCGCCAGAATGCCAACGACCGTCTCCAGTGATCTCCTGGCCATCAAGCCTACCAGCTGATTGGGCAGCACACCGACCGATCGCAGCGTCCGCGCCAGCCGGTTCGCCCGTTCGTTCAACTCCGCGTACGAAAGCCGCCGACCCTCAAAGACAACCGCCGTCGCTTCGGGCACCCGCTTCGCCTGCTCCTCCACGAGTTGATGAATCGTCCGATCACGGGGATAGTCCTTCTCGGTATCGTTAAAGCTTTGCAACAATTGAAATTTCTCTTCCTCCGATAGCATGTCCGCCCGCACGATCTCCAGCTCCAACTCGTGAAGCCCCACGGACAACAGGCGATTCAGATGGCCAACGACCCGAGTCATGAACTCGGAGTCATATAAGTGCTCGTTATATGACAACGCTATCTGTATCGTCCCGCCCGTTAAGCTGAATTCAAAGGAACAATCCGTGACCACGTTTTGCCCAATTTCGTCCAGGTGCAGCTCCTTAAGGGATACTAGCGTATGGACGACGGGTATCCCGTCTGCATATTGCAGATCCAGCTTCTCCGTCATTTTCAAGAACGGAATATGTTGATGCTGAATCGCTTCCGGCAAGGAAGTCCTCAGCTCGCTCAGAAGCGTTTTAAAAGTCGCACCCGCCGAAAGCGAGTTTTTCAAAATGATCGTATGATTAACGGATCGGCGCGTCTCCTTCGGTTTCCGTACAACCGGCATGCCGACCAGAATGTCAGAAGCGCCTGTATATTTATACAAGAGTGACTGAACACCTGCGAGCAAAATCATAAAAGTGGCCAGCGGAGCGCCCTTGCTCATTTGAAGGACGCGCTGCGCCACTTCCTCCGAAAGCGTCCCGCCGACGGTTGTCATAATGGGCGTCAGGGAGCTTGGAGCTTTGCTGTAAGGTAGCCGCGTCAAGGTATAATCGTCGCTACCGAATTTTTCGTTCCAAAACAACGTTTCTTTTTCAAAAGCCATCTGGATCGTTCCCCTCTCTTCATCGGTAAAAGCAATCCGGCGGAGCATATGCAGCAGCAACGCTCCAGCCTCGCTCTCCGCCTTTTCAAACATGTGCCAACAATGTCAATGGCTTTCGCCAGGTCACCGCTTCGCTTGCCCGGTTGATCGCATGCGGCAATCCTCTGTCTAGCAGCTGCTCGGCTCCCATGCGTGAAAGACAACAAAGAGCATCGTTCTACGCAAGAGAAGCGCTACTTCCGGCTCCTCTGCTTCATTATGCTTGCTGCGGACGAGCCGCCCGAAGACGGTCTTTGGTTTAACAATGGGTTCGGAATTGGATTCGGGGGTTGGACAAGGGATGTTCCTCCCATCGATGTAAGGCTTGCTGTAGGGTTCCGGCTGGCCAGCAGGAAGTCGGCCGTACCTCCGGATTCGGCACCGGAGCTGCCTTTGTCGAAGCCTATGTTTAAGGGATATTGATACACTCTATGTACGATTTGTGTATTCCCCCGCCTGGTGTGGATAAGTAAAGATCGGCTGCGGGGTAGTGAGCTTTTCCTGACGATTAGATGTGACGATGGTGCTGCATGAGGCTCAAAGAATGCTCCGTATGGCATGAACCGGACAGCCCTTGGATTGGCGGAGAATTCCAGCTTTTCAAAAATGATCACGCGCTTCATCCTCCATCGGAATTGGGATAAGGTTGGATTTGTCCTTTCTGAACCTTCCGACGTCATGGAGCAACATACTCTCGGCTGTCATTTTCCACAATTGTCGGTCCCCGCATGCCGGCTTGCTGGGTAGCCAGTGGACTGGTCTCTCGCGCACAGCTTGGATAGGTATAAAAACCATCAAATTCTATTTTCTATCATAATTGGAAAGTTGACCTATGTAGAATTATATCAAAATTTCCAAGAATGTATAGTAAAACTTCAGTTAAATTTGGTCTGTCCAACATAAGATGTTAATATTTTGCCTAAAAAGAGCGAATGGAGAGGAAACGCTGGGAATGGTTTGCCATCAATGAGGAATTCGACGAATGTCGACATTCAGACGGGGTGCCGGCCGATTTGGGAGATCTTCCCTGTAGATATTCTCTGCCGGTGCTCCGAATCCTTGCACTTTGCGATAACTTAACATGATTACCTAACAAATTTCTGGAAGCCTAGCTGAAAACGTGACTGGATGTCAGCTAGATATTCTGCTGGAAAATCCGCGAAAAATCCCGCAAGGTATCTTCCGTCAGATAAAAGAGATACCTCCCGATGGGAAGCCATTTTCTAAAATAATCATGGATTGTAGAGTAGGCTGTATTAGATGAGTCATATCCACTACCCAATAGCGCTTCGCTATTAAATATTTCACGATTTGCATGCAGTACCCACTTGGTAAACCAAATAATTCATCTTGTTCTCTTGTAACTTTCGCAAAAAATATGCAATAAATTTTATACTTTCTTCTTGTTTTATTGTAAGTAACATATCTGTATTCATAATGATGGGAAGCTTATTCTTGGGGTCAGTTGGATGTTTAATGCCTAACTTTTGTGCAATATAGAGGGTTTTATCTAGGGGTAATAAAGGAATTGTTCGCGAATATCAATCACTTGCTCTGACCACTCCATTTGGTAATGATGTGTCAATTCAAAGTGTTTAGACAGATAATGGTGAAGTCGACCACTTTTTCAACCAAGAATTCGAGTAACTATCCCTATTGAAGGTACATCATGTACAGTCAACCAAGGTTTATATTCCAAAAAGTGGCCTTGACCTCTTCCTTCTTTGATTTTCCGTTGAATAGATGCTATAGATCTACTCCTAAGATATATTTTAGGTTTACTTCAAAATACAAATGTAGAATATAACAACTCACAGCTTTATACAATAGCATAGTAATATTTTTTAGCTATATTTTACTTCGTAGCCTATTCATAGGCTACTCGTAGGGTATGAATAAGCTATAATATGGGCTATTAAGTAGGCAAAATTAGTAAGCATATGGGTCGGGTTAAAACCTATTTGATATTCTCAATAGAGGTGAACTCATAAATACTTTGGGACACCAATGTAGAAATTTAAGACTACTCCATAAATGGACACAAGAGGAACTTGCTAATAAAATCGGGGTAACTAAACAGGTTGTTTCTAATTGGGAGCGAAATGTAGCACGGCCTGAAATTAATCACTTAATATCTTTAGCAGAGGTTTTTGATGTTACAACCGATTATTTACCCTGTATTGCTAATCAAATGCCGTTCCCCTACTGTGTGGACTCAATTGATACAATTCATTCGGACCTTAATAACGAGAAAATCATAAAATCCTTTGATCTTTTAGCATTTCTCTTCGGACAATAAAGTTGTGTACAAAAATCCAATATATGTGATTTATATTTTTTATTAAAATTCTAAAAATATGAACGTTAATTCCTTATAAATATGTTGTCCTGTTGTCCGAAGAAAATAAAGTATTAGACTGGTGAGCACTTCATTAAGCCAACTGGCAGAATAGTGAGAGAAAATGAACATTCTTAAAGCGGTGCCACTGAGGGTAGAGGAATAACTGTGTTGCTATTAAAGCTGGATGGATTACTATACGAAATATAAAGGTCAAATAGCCGGGTTCATTGAAAGGCAGCGGTACTCCCACTAAAACGAGTAAGGGTGTACTACTGCCGTTTCTTTTTCAGATTCGTTTTTAGATTCCTGGGATTATAGTTGCAAACTTATATAATCAATCTAAGTGAAGCACGGCTTTGCCCGAGAATTTCCGTTCCATAAGATTACGGGCAACGGTGTCAATTTCGGTCCAAGGCGCCTCCACTTGGATACGTGGGATTAACCGGTCATCTGTGACCAGCCGGGCCAGCAAACTCAGATCGTCCGCGGCTGATTGACGAGTGAGTTCCTCACCTAAAAAGAAGCTGTACAAGGTTCTTCCTCCGCTGGTCACCATATTCTTCATATCGATCATTGCGGTATTTGAAGAGGAAAATCCTACCGCAACGCAAATCCCTTGGGGCGCTAGCTGCGGCAGCAACGCCGCCAGTGCATTGCCGCCTACTGAATCGATGATCAGATCGTACGGCCCAAATTTGCTGGCTGATGAAATTGCGGAATATCCAATGATCACTTCGTCGGATCCGACCTCCCGAACAAGCTCAGCCTTCTCTTCCGTGCTTGCCGTACCTACAACGTATGCGCCGGATTGGACTGCAAGCTGATGGGCGAATAGCCCAACTCCGCCGCTAGAGCCTGTAATGAAAATCCGTTTGCCAAGCAGCATGCCGCCTTTTCGAAGTGCATAAAGAGCCGTGAGCCCTGCTACGGGGAGGGTAGCCGCCTCCGTAAAAGTGAGTTTGTCTGGGATTTCGGCCAACAACGATACGGGAGCAGCCACTTGCTCGCTCCAGGCTCCCATCGGGAGCAAACCAACAACCCTAGCCCCTTTTTGCGGTCCTGCGCCGTTCTCTGCCGGCTCGATGACAATCCCGGCGAAATCCCAGCCAGGACGGCTAGATATTTCCTGATTTTTAGCGTCACTCACTTCACCGCGGTTGAGTGAGACGGCCTTCACTTGCACAAGCGCTTCCCATGGCTTAGGCTGCGGGGCGTCAACTTCCTTGAAGGCCAAATGAGACGGGGCATGCGGATCAACAACAATAGTACGAATCATATCGGTTTTCCTCCATGTTGGTTATGGTCATTAGATGACCTTCATTTCAATGAGGAGTATACTTTAAATAAAGGTTCGGCCCAAGTGCAGAACTACACTTCATAAGAGAAGGGAAGAGAAGATGGATATAGATACGGAGAATTCCAGACATAGAATCGTAATGGGAGAAATTGAAGCCCTGCGGATAAAACGCCAGCAAAAGCTTGTCGATCGACCTCAACCCTCCTTGAAACGATTTACTCAACAAGAGCTGAACGACGAGGCTTTTCCTTCGTATAAAAATCTGCTGGTTGGACGTACCCGCCGCATACCGACCCGCCAGACGATAATAAATATTGCAGAATATCTTGAGTGTACATCCGACGAGCGTAACGATTTGCTTTTGGCAGCCGGCTTTCTTCCAATTCAGACCGAATTGTATGGACGGTCGTTGGAGCGTGCATTAGAGTGGGCTCAGCAAACGATGAGGAGTATCCCTTTTCCCGCCATGGTCGTAACACATACTCAGGACATCAAGGGATTAAATGAGCCGTTTCATCAATTGTTCGAAATCCCTCTCGACCGTTCATATGACGGTTTAATGAATAGGGTCGATTTACATTTTAATTCTGGTTTTCCTATCCGGTCCCGCTCCACGTTTGACAAGGCGTCGTTTAAGCAGTGGGAGGAGCACATCATAAACGGAATACAAGCCTTTAAGAGTGAGCACATGCTCTCGCGTTATGATGCGTGGTATCAAAAATTGCTGGATAGAGTTCAGAAATATAACGCGTGCGAATATCTAAGTGTGCCGGATGTAGGGGGAAATGTTGATCAAATACAAACAATTCTAGCCAGAATAGAAAGCTCCGGAGACCTTATTCCCGTACGCTACAGACAGGTTTCGATTTCCGCAGGCGGCCGCTTATATCCGCAAATTGAGGTTTTCCTGCCGGTAGATTCTGCCGCCCGCACAGTTTTCGAGAACCTGGGATGTCCAGCTGATTGTACATTTGTCTAATCCGATACTTACAAGAAGATGGAAACGAAAAGTTATTGGTAGCTGATAATTCAGAATAGGTGGTTTATTAAACTATTGGGGAACGTTAGTTGAATGACAACAGCGGCAGTCTAAGGCTTTATTTATCAAGTCTTGGTCTGCCGCTGCTTTATATTAATTGTTCAGTCTAAAACTCATTTTTCAAAAGCTGACGATTCTTCAGTTCAAAAACCTCGCTAAATCAACAACTCTAGTCTAATACTTTATTTTCACCGAACACCTGTCATTAACTTTTCTAATATTTCTTTACCATAATATCGGTCTCTATTTAAACCAAAGCAGCTGTCCTGATTTTAACAAAGCCTGATGACACTTGTTCATCAGGCTTTTGATTTTACTAAAAGTGATTTCTTTTATTATGTTTCCTTAATATTTAGTACACAACTTTATTGTTTAGTATATAACTTTATTGTCTGTAGACAGCATTTCTAAATTCTGGTTTTCGAATTGAATTAAATGAGCAGTATTAGAACAACAAGATTTGAATCTAATCGGTAAAAATATTACCCTTTTTAATAGAGCATTTTCTGTCTCTCCTTTAAAGAAAAGATATAGTAAATGGAAAATTTTAGTACCCATTAGTTCACTTAAAGAAGTAGCGCCTCACACCTTCTTTTACAATTTAATTAACTATGTGATAGCTGATGATTCTTTTACCACCAATCTACATTCTTCATAATCTTCAAATTCATTTCTTATGTAAATTGATTTTAGATCAGTTGGGATATATCTAATGCTGAGATTCGAACCGCCTTCTTTCAAAGCTCTTTCTAACCATTTCTCACGTACGGCTCTTGAGCAAGTATAAAAAAACTGCTGAAACAGAAACCGTGGGGTGTTACAAAAGCAATATGCTAAGTGAATTTAGGGATATGAATTATTACACTCCTTTCTCTATTCATATTATAGTCATTGTTAATTTTTTTATATATAAATGCCAGGAATAATTGGTATACGGATAATTCGTGACTTTTATGTACCAAGATTAAAATGAGTATTTCTAAGACATATTATTAAGGAACTCCCGTAAAAGATTAGTACCGAACAATCTTCAGTTTTATAAAATCAATAATTTCATCTCTATCTTCTTTAGTAAGTTTTCGAAACAAAGAATAAGTTCTAATTCCTGAGCTTCAATGGCTAAATTAAAAATAGTGTTCTTTGATACAGGCGTATCTCCAACGATTAACCACTCTATATGGGAATTGAAGTTTTCTTTAATTGCTATAATTATATCAAGAGAGGGTCTGTATTTATCTTGCTCCAGCTCACTCAACGTTCCTTGAAAAATTCAAAATCATATTTGCAAACTTTATTTGATTTAAGTTGTTTGTTTTTCTAATCGTTCGAATTCGTTGGCCTATTGTAGACATAATTGCCCTCCTAAACTAAAAAGATCCCGATATATCATCGGGATCTTTCTTGATGTTTGTAAAATGACTAGTTCCAGACTTTTTTTACTGGTTCCACACTTTTTTTATCACCAGACAATGAATTTAGAATTTTACTAAAGCTTATTCTACAGTAACACTTTTCGCCAGGTTACGTGGTTTATCAACATCATGACCTAGTGCAAGCGATGCGTAGTAAGCCAACAGTTGGAGAGCTATAACTGAAATGGCAGCCGACAGAATCGGAAGTGTTTTTGGAATTGCAAATACTTGATCTACGGATTTCAACAGCTCGACAGCATGCTCTTCATATGTGATTGCAAGCACGTCACCGCCACGAGCTTTGACTTCCTTAATGTTGCTCACGGTTTTTTCCAACACGGATTCCTGTGTTACCAAAGCGATAACTGGAATTCCCTCTTCGATCAATGCCAGTGTACCATGCTTCAGTTCACCCGCAGCATATGCCTCGGAATGAATGTAGGAGATTTCCTTGAGCTTCAGGGAACCTTCCTGTACTACAGCATAGTCTTGACCACGACCAATAAAGAATAAGTGCTTGTTGCTAGCAATTTGCTCAGCATAGGCTTTGATCGCATCTGCTTTACCCAACATCTCTTCTACTTGCTCTGGCAGTGATTCCATAGCAGCCAGCACATGAGCTACTTGCTCATCCGTTTGTGTGCCACGTACTTGAGCCAGATACAGACCCAACAGATAAAATGCAATCAACTGGGAAGAATACGCTTTGGTGGAGGCTACGGCAATTTCCGGTCCTGCCAGTGTAACCAACACATCATCTGCATCACGGGCGATAGAGCTGCCGACTACATTTGTAATCGCCAGTACATGAGCCCCGTTTGCTTGTGCTTCACGCAGTGCTGCCAATGTATCAGCAGTTTCACCGGATTGACTCACCACGATCACCAATGTCTCTGGTGTTACGATAGGAGAACGGTAGCGGTACTCGGAAGCTACATCGTTTTCTACCGGAATACGAGCCATACTTTCAATAACCGTACGGCCAATCAAACCAGCATTGTAAGCTGTACCACACGCTACAATTTGAATGTTGCGGATATTTTTAATTTGTTCTTCTGTCAGCTTCAGCTCTGGAAGAACAACTTTTTTAGTATCTTTATCGATACGACCCAACATCGTGTCACGGTAAGCCTTAGGCTGTTCGTGAATTTCTTTCAACATGAAATGCTCATAGCCGCCTTTTTCCGCTGTAACAGCATCCCATTCGACATGAATCATTTCCCGAGAAATAAATTGGCCTTCGATTGTCATTAATTCGACAGCATCACTAGTCAGAACAGCCATTTCGCCATCGTTCAAAATAAATACATTGCGTGTATATTTCAGAATAGCCGGAATGTCGGAACCGATAAAGTTCTCGCCTTCTCCCACACCAATAACCAACGGACTTGCTTGACGAACAGCTACCAGCTTATTAGGCTCGTGCTCGGTCAGCACTCCCAGTGCAAAAGCACCGCGCATAAAGGTAATTGCTTTTTGTACTGCTTTAACAATATCTCCTTCATACTCACGCGCAACCAGATGGGAAATGATTTCTGTATCCGTTTCGGAAATAAAGGTATGACCTTCGCTGATCAGCTGTTCCTTCAGTTCCAGATAGTTCTCAATAATTCCGTTGTGAACTACAGAGAACTTTTGGCTCTCATCCAAATGCGGATGGGAGTTTTCATCAGAAGGCTTACCATGCGTTGCCCAACGTGTATGTCCGATGCCTGCATGACCTACCAACGGTGTACCATCCAGTTTAGCTTCTAGGTTCGCCAGACGACCTTTTGCCTTGGCTACTTGCAGTCCTGAATCTGTAAACACGGCAATACCCGCAGAGTCATACCCGCGGTACTCCAGCTTCTTCAGTCCGTCAATCAATACCTCTTGCGTATTCTGATTACCAATATATCCTACAATGCCACACATATTCGTTATCCTCCCGATCATCATTTCACAAGACGACTCATCACAGGACTAACGTGTGCGGTAGATTGTGGAATAAAGTTCATTCATCTATGAAGTTGTCAATGATAACTATAGAATTTACAGGCATCTCTTCACGAATGTAACGAAATTCCCAAACCGCGCACGCCAATGATGATGGCCGCACATTCATGAAATGAATCTTATAATTTAGGTTATAAAATAATTAGGGCATCTACCGGTGCGTTGTGTAAACAGTTGCCTGTTCATTTTCCGCTGCCGGTTTACGGGTTGATGCTTCACCGGAAGGTCCCCGCCGAATGTTTCGAACACCTTCACCTCGTCAGCTTGCTTTGTCGTGAACCGATTGCAAGCAACATCATCTCAACGGAATCTATTGCTTCTCCACCAAGTTCCCCCGCACAAAATCAAGCTCTGGCGCTTGTAATACGTTACCTCACAACCCTCGCTTTCTCTATCTGAGTCACAGCATCCCTATATTATATTCAGCAGAGCATCATTTGGCAATGACACTTTATTCATAATTACACCCTAAAGGCATTAAAGCATTAGTGAATAACCGCAAACGCGGTTGCCTGCTTGTGTTTAACAGGCAACCCACGTTTACAAAATTTTAAACTAATTCTTTTTTCACGACATCTACGATCTGTCCGACAAATTGCTCCAGCTCATCCTTATCCGGGCCTTCGGCCATCACACGAATAAGTGACTCTGTACCTGAAGCACGGACCAATACACGCCCATTATCGCCCAATTGTTGTTCCACCTGTTCAATCGCTTCTGCAATCGCAGGGTTCCCCTCGTAATTACGTTTGTCCTGCACACGTACATTTACAAGAACTTGTGGATATTGTTTCATAAGCGATTTTAGTTCGCTCATCTTCTTGCCAGAAGCTTTCAGGGTATCTACCAGTTGAATCCCCGTCAGCATGCCATCGCCTGTCGTATTGTGATCAAGGAAAATAACATGACCAGACTGCTCACCACCCAGATTAAATCCACCCCGACGCATTTCTTCCATCACATAACGGTCTCCAACCGCAGTTTTTGCAGTCTTGAGAGCTAGCTTTTCAGTAGCTTTATAAAAACCGATATTACTCATTACTGTCGACACAATAGTGCTGTCCTTGAGTTTTCCAGCCCGGTTCATTGCATCTCCGCAAATACAGAGAATGTAGTCTCCATCAACCTCTTCCCCGTTCTCATCAATTGCGATTAGGCGATCGGCATCGCCGTCAAAGGCAAGACCAATGTCCGCTTTCAAGCGGCGCACTTCCTCTTTCAGCTTTTCAGGATGAGTCGAGCCGCAATGATCATTGATATTCAATCCGTTTGGCTCCGCGCCGATCGTGTGCACTTCAGCTCCCAAATCTGCAAAAAGCTTCGGCGCCAGCTCATAAGCTGCTCCGTTTGCACAGTCCAGCACAATTTTTAGACCTTCAAAAGAATGAGTAATTGTTGTTTTCAAAAATTCCAGATAATCGTAGCGGGAATGCTCGTCTACAACAACCGTACCCAACCCGCTGCCAATCGGACGAGGCAATTGGTCTTCTTTTGCATCCATGAGCTCTTCAATTTTCAATTCAGTTTCATCGGTTAATTTAAACCCATCGCCGCCAAAAAACTTAATCCCGTTGTCCTCAACAGGATTGTGAGATGCTGAGATCATGACACCAGCGTCCGCTTTCAATTGTCGTGTGAGATATGCCACTCCAGGCGTCGAAACAATACCTAGGCGAACCACATTAGCCCCAATAGACAACAAGCCGGCTACCAGTGCCGATTCCAACATCAGTCCAGATATCCGTGTATCCATACCAATAACAACTGTCGGTTTCTCTACATTACCTGCTAAAACATATCCGCCGCAGCGGCCAATGCTATATGCCAGTTCGGCTGTTAGTTCCTGATTAGCAACGCCTCGTACACCATCTGTACCAAAATATTTCCCCATGTAAAATGACTCCCTTTTTTTGTCTAATAATCTTGATCATTTACTACAGATAAAACATGTTATGGCTGACCGTTCTCCGAGGTTCCATTCGCAGAAGATTCTGCGCCGTTATGAGGACTTGTTTTATCCTCCGCAGCTGCGTTGTCCCCGGTATTTGCGTCAGAGTTGCCACCTTGATTGCCTTGCCCCTCCTGTGGCCTCTCCTGCCCCTTATCACCACTACCAGAGGGGTTTGATTCATTCTCACTATTCGGATTCGTTACAGCAGGTGTAGAAGGGCTCTCAATGTTTACCGTTGCCTTTAGTTGGCCGGCATTCCCGGCTTGCGTAATGTATTTAGGCAAGCCTACTTTTAGGGTAACCTCGTGTTGACCAGTCGCGAGGCCACTTACATTTGCCACCAAACTAACGTCATCATTGGTTAAATTGTTTACCAAATCCTGCGGGCCCTTCACAGTAACATCCATCGTCTTGCCTGCGGGTGCTATAATAGTCGCGTTAGCTCCATCTCCTGCACCTTGTAAAACGATTGGGATGCCTGACAGCGTCCGTTCCGTATCTGTAACTTCATTGGAAGGAACGACGGTCACCTGAATTTGTATTAACCCTGGCTCGATTTTATCAGAACCTGAGGGAGCTGCCAAATTAGCTTGAACTGTACGGGTTCCCGCTTCTGTAAATTGACTCAGATCGAGTGTAGCCGTGACATAAGAGCTCAGGCTGCTTAATACATCCTGTGATGCATATACCGCTGCTTCCTTCACATTTGCGTTTACTTTAGAAAGCGCCAATCCGTCTGGCAGCTCTCCGGAATAGACTATTTTGACAGGCACAGACTTCGCCTGCTGAGTGACCGGGATTTCAACTGACACAGTGGATGGCTCAATGACCGCACCTGTGAGTTCCTGCCCCTTTTTGTTATAGGCCTTCAGCTTTACCCGTTTCTGTTCAAACTTTTCTGAGATGCCATCCGTGTTAACAGCCCCTTGCACCGCAGTAACGGTATTCAGCTGGCTTTTGGGTAAAGTAACCTTTACTGTTTGAGGAGCAATCACAGGCTTACCGAGCTGTAGCCCCGCATCTGGACTACCCTTAGGTACTATAGATACATTAAATGATTTCGTTTGTTTTTCCTCAATTGTTACTGTAACACGGTTAGGAGTCATGGATACCAATTCCACCCCATCCGGTAAATCCGGTTCAAGTGACAATGTTTTAGTGCCTGCTCCTAAGCCGCTTAAGTTTAATTTTGCCTGATAATTATCCGCGAAAAAAGTAGTCAGGACAGAGCGCTGTCCTCTGACCTCCATCTTTACATGATCAGTGTCCATCGTAGACAGCACATATTTTGAATCATCCAGACCACTGGCCTGAATGGCCACATTATCAATTATTTTATTATTGTAGGAAACGGTCAATGTAGACGAAGGAGTACCTGTATCCAGATGAACCATTCCCCACAGCATTATAGCAACCGCAAGCGCCAATATCTTGGAAATCGTATTATTGTTAATCCATTTGTCCATCATGAATTTCCACGGCCTCCCCTCCGATTCCAGAATGAGCCGCGTTTTTCCTTCAAAGACGGTGTTGGCCGCAACTCCTCATACAGCTTGGAGATTAGGGATTCTTCCTTAATGTCACGCACGACCTGACCATTGATAGCCAACGAAATTTGCCCTGTTTCCTCCGATACCACGACAGTTACGGCATCCGTTACCTCACTCACCCCAATTGCAGCCCGATGACGGGTTCCCAACTCCTTGCTAATGAAGGGATTTTCCGATAATGGCAAATAGCAGGCCGCAGAGGCAATCTGTTTATTTTGTATAATCACTGCACCATCATGCAAAGGCGTATTGGGAATAAAGATGTTAATTAGCAGTTCAGAACTAACTACGGCCTGTGTCTTGATACCAGACTCCGTATATTCGTTCAGTCCTGTCTCGCGCTCAAATACGACCAATGCTCCTATTTTTCTACGTGATAAATAATTCAGCGCCTTAATCATTTCTCCAATTAACTTATTGATCTCTTCATCATCTACTGACGAACGCCCAAATAGTTTACCACGCCCCAACTGCTCTAGAGCACGACGTAACTCAGGCTGAAAAATAATAAAAATAGCCACTACACCAAAGGTGAACATCTGATTCATCAACCACTTGAGCGTGTACAAATCAAACCAGGTACTAACCGCCCAAATAACAACCAGGAACAGAATCCCTTTTAACAATTGAACTGCTCGCGTTCCGCGAACAAGTAAAATAAGCTGATACATAATATAGGTTACGATTAAAATGTCGATAATATCTTTAATGGACTCTTTCCAAGTCAGGTCCGCAAAATAATCCAACATGCGCATGCCCCCGCAATTTTCTGTAGTGAGTGGGTGTAATATGTACACAGTATGCTCTCTCTATCTAGGTTATAACGATCAGGCTCGCGTTGCAAGCTGTGCGACAAAAGAATCGCCAAAATCAGTAAAATACAGTACAATTCGCCAGACCTAGATACAAAAAAACGCCTTTTCCAGCGGAAAAAGGCGCTCGATATCGTTCTTGCCATTTCAAGCTTCTTTTATCGAGAAGACGGTCCCCCGAACAAATCGGTAACCTTGTACCAAATCCAGTCCAAGGTTTGATCGATACTTTTAACCTGTCCTGCAATATGGGCGGTTGAAGCTTGATAGTACGAGCCGTCAATCACAGTAAGATTTCCTTCTACATCACCGTATACACGTGCCTCACCATTCTGTACTGTTAAATCTCCGGCAATGGATTTCCCTTCAGGTACAATTACAGTATCGCCCTGAATAACAACTTGATCTAGATTGCTTCCTTTGACTACTAATTGATGGTCCGTGCTAGAAAAGCTGGCCATACTTGAGCATATCACAATAAGGAAGAAGGCGGCGGCTGTTACAGCGGGATGCCTCTTCACCCAAGCTAGCATAGGCACCGCAGGCTGTCGTTTATGCGGCGGCAAAGCATTCATAATGCGAAATGTCAGCTCATCCGATACACACGGCACTTGATGATAGCGTGTACCGTAAAGCATCGCATCCGTCCGCTCCAGCTCTTTAAAACGCATGCGGCATTCCGGGCAGACTAACAAGTGTTGTTCCAACTCATGTTTGTCCTGCTCAGACAGGTCGCCATCTAGATAGTCATGCATAAAAGAGACGGCTTGTTTGCAATCCATATGAGCCAATCCTTTCTAATATTCTTCCGTGTTTCTCAACATAACATGCTCCGGCTTAGAAACTTTGCTCATCTTACATACGTTACAACGAACATTATGTTTCATAAAAACATCTACGCAGGCTCTTTTCCTAGAATGTATGCACAGCATTTATAGCTTGTGCTCCAGTTTTTTGCGTAGAAAATCCCGTCCCCTGTGTACTCTTGTCTTAATTGTGGTAACTGGGAGATTGAGCACATCGCTAATTTCCTGTAAGGAAAGCTCCTGCAAATATCGTAGAACCATAATCGTCTTGTATTTATCCGGAAGGCTGTCAATGGCGTCATGAATTAAAGCTTGCGTTTCCGACAACAGCGTACTCCCTTCAGGGGTAAGCTCTTCACTAGCAAGCATGGCGTACCCATCAACACCTTCTTGATCATTCATTTCAGCATCAAGTGAGTATGTAGGTTTTCTCCTTCGCAGACGATCAATGCACAGATTTGTAGCAATCCGATAAATCCAGGTTGAGAACTTCTGTCCATGGTCATACTTTTCCAGGTTACGATACACACGCAAAAAAGTTTCCTGCACCAAATCCTCCGCCTCATGACGATTACCTAGCATCCGGTAGGAAAGATGAAAAATCCGATCTTTATATAACTCGACTAACTCCGCAAAAGCTCGCTGATCACCTTTCTGCACCAGCCTAACCAAGCGGCTTTCCATATTATCCACTCTATACTCCCCCAGACTTGCTGATGGGTTACTTATTACATGTTTATGATTATTCATCGTAGTTTAATTTTATCCAGAAATCAACTGAAGTGTGGACACAAGTAATAAACTCGCGCTTCATTACTATAAACACAGCACAATCGGGCACTCCATGAGTACCCGATTGCCTGTATCATACGGCCAAACTATATCAGCCTGTGTTTCTCAAGCCTGCGGCAATTCCGTTAATCGTCAACAGTACCTCACGCAGCATTTCAGCGTCATCACCGTTCTGATTACGCAGCTCGCGTAGCTCACTCAGCAATTGAACCTGCAAATAACTTAACGGATCGACATAAGGATTACGCAACCGGATAGATTCCTGAATAACAGGTACATCGTCCAAAATCTCAGATTGTCCGGTTATTTTCAAAATCAATTCAGATGTCAGCTTGAACTCTGCAGAAATCTGCCCGAATATACGTTGCCGTGCTTCTTCGTTATCCGACATACCAGCATACTCCTCTGCAATCAGCAAATCCGCTTTAGCGATTGCCATTTGGAGTGTATCAATAAGCGACCGGAAGAAGGCAGAGTCTCTAAACATCGTTTGCAGCACTTTAAGGTTATCTTCATTGTTTTGATAGTAGCTTTGCAAACCTGTTCCTGCCGCATACCAAGCAGGTAGCAAATAACGACTTTGTGTCCACGCAAAGACCCATGGAATAGCGCGCAAATCCTCAAAACGTTCACTGTTCTTACGCTTGGACGGACGAGAGCCTATATTCAGCTCGCCTACCTCAGGCAACGGTGTAGATTCTTTAAAGAAAGTGAAGAAATCTGGATCTCGGAAAATCAAATCCTGATACTTCTCCAGTGATACTTCGGAAATACGGGCAATAATCTCCTCCCAGCTTTCCTCGAACACTTCTTTCTTTCCTGAGCGATGATACGCAGCAGCCGTAATTAACGCTGATGTCGCCTGCTCCAAGCTCCGATATGCAATCCCCTTGAGCGAGTAGCGGGATGATAGCACTTCGCCTTGCTCCGTAATCTTAATTCCTCCACCAATGGTATGAGGAGGCTGAGCTAGAATACTGCGGTTAAGTGGCATTCCTCCGCGCCCCAGCGCTCCTCCACGTCCGTGGAAAAACTTCACTTTTGCGCCATACTCGTTCACTACTTCCGTAATGCTATTCATAGCGACCCGAAGTTCCCAGTTCGCTGTAACCACACCGCCATCCTTATTACTATCCGAGTAGCCAAGCATGATCTCCTGAAGCTCATCCATCGCGGCTACAGATTGTCGATATACAGGCAGGTTCATCAATCTTCTCATAATATCAGGTGCAGCATGCAAATCATCTATCGTTTCAAACAAAGGAACGGATTGCAGCGTACTAATGACAGTGCCATCCTTCTCAATGCGGAACAGGCCTACCTCTTTGGCTAATACCATAACCTCAAGCAAATCACTGGCACCCTGAGTCATACTGATCAAGTAGCTTGTAATGGATTGCTTGCCAAATTCCTCCTGAGCCAAATAAATCGTACGATATACATCAAGACATTCCTGTGTGCTATCGCTATATTTCAAATATGGCGAAGTAATCGGACGGGGTTCATTTAGCAGCTGTTCCAGCAGATCTATTTTTTCTTCCTCTGACAGCTTACTGTAATCTGACACAATATTCATTTTAGAAAGAATTTCAGTCATCGCATTTTCATGCTCCTGACTGTGCTGACGTACATCCAGCGTAGCTGTATGAAAGCCGAATAGCTCTACCTGACGAATCATCTTTTGAATATACGTGTCTGCCACATAATCAGCAAAATGATGACGCAGGCTGCTGGCAATCACATTCAGATCTGCAATAAGCTCTTCTGCGGAGCTATAGCGTTCCTTAGTACCCTGTTTGCTCTCATCCAAAACGTTATTCACCTTAGCAATCATATATGCTAGTTTGATGCGATAAGGCTCTTTTTCGTTATGCCATACTTCCATTTTTTTAAGTGTGATGTGGGCGCGATCTTCTTCAATAGAAGCCAACAAATCATCAGAAACTCGCACAATGCTGGTACTAAAGCTCAAGTAACCCATGAGTTCCTTCAGCGTGTGCTGATACTCTCTCAAAGCCAGCTTGCGTTGCATACACAACGTTTCCCAAGTCACATGAGCTGTAACAGATGGATTCCCGTCCCGGTCTCCACCGATCCAAGAACCAAATCTCAAATAAGTTGGAATGTGCCATTTTTGCTCAGGATAATATTTATCCAAACATCGCTCCAATTCTTGGTATACATCTGGCAATACATGAAACAAGGTCTCATGAAAATAATACATTCCATTTCTTACTTCATCTAATACAGTTGGCTTTCGATCACGCAGTTCATCCGTCTGCCACAGTGTAATTACTTCATTAAGCAGATTTTCCCGTACCTGTTCTCGCTCACGCAAGGTAAGCATCGGATTATCCAGCAGCATGACGTCTTCAGAAATACGTTTGTGGATATCCAGAATTACTCGTCGTGTTGCTTCTGTAGGATGTGCAGTCATGACCAGCTCCAAGGAGAGTTCATTCAGCATGTTGCTAACGTCCTCAGCGGAGAAGCCTCCTTGTTTAAGCTCCTGAACGGAACTTTCGATAGAACCGGGTTGAACCTCTTCACCAGCGGAATGCTCATAATCCCGCTTACGACGAATACGATGGTTTTGCTCAGCGATATTCACCAACTGAAAGTAAATCGCAAACGCGCGAATAACCTGGTGACGAATATCCGTATCCAGTCCACTGACCATTTGTTTAAAATTCTCGTATAACTCCGGCTGATACCCGGCACGTAACGATTTACTTGCCTCACGTATTTTCTCCACGATATCCAAAAGTTCGTTGCCACCTTGATGAACCAAAACCTCACCAAGAATATTTCCTAGAAAACGAACGTCCCGCCGCAGCAGATTGTTGGATTGGTTTTTGTTAGCGGTTAACGTAAGCTCAGTCATGCTTTTCCCCCCATCTGATCTGTTCCACACCATATTCAGTTGTAGCAAAGGTACGTATACACACGAAATTTGACACTTTCTTAACATCATACAATAAAAACGTATGAAAAGCTGCAAAATTTACAGGAAAAAATCATGCTTTTGAAATACTTTTTTGGAGAATATATTGGTCACTTATACATAAAAATGAAATTAATAAATAAAACTGATTTTAGACGCTAAAAATGCGCGAAACATTATGCACAGTCTCTTTTAAAAAGCGTGTTTCCAAAGGTACAAATTCTTGTGTCATGATGTGTATATGTTTATTATTTGTTGACAAAGTGAAATTCATTGCGCTCTATCCACAAAGATATACACAAATAAGCCATAATCTCAGTATTCTAAATCTGTTTACTCATTAATCCCTACGTGTTACCCACATAAATAAAGCAGAGTGTGTAGAACAAAAGGAGCAGGTGTAAAGTTATCCCCATGAATTTCGTAACATAATAATTATAGGATTCCTATTTTCAATGGATTTGATCACGAATTTAGCCTTACTACAGGAAAAAGGGGGCCGTAAGAGGGGAAATTCGGGTCTAGGTGATAAATGCCTATGTAGGATATGCACAAGTCATCCCCAACCGTGCATGACAAGAGACATCATTTAATGGTCTATATACATAGAAGTTAATATATTGTGGACAAAATAAAAAGAAGCCTTTCGGCTTCTAGGTAATCGGTAAGCGGGTGATGGGAATCGAACCCACGCTATCAGCTTGGAAGGCTGAAGTTCTACCATTGAACTACACCCGCAAATCAGTATCGGGATGACACGATTTGAACATGCGACCCCCTGGTCCCAAACCAGGTGCTCTACCAAGCTGAGCTACATCCCGATATTATATTTTTTTAAAAATATGGCGCGCCCTGAGAGATTCGAACTCCCGGCCTTTTGATTCGTAGTCAAACGCTCTATCCAGCTGAGCTAAGGGCGCAAATTGGAGCGGACGACGGGAATCGAACCCGCGACCCTCGCCTTGGCAAGGCGATGCTCTACCGCTGAGCCACGTCCGCAAAAACAAGATGCGCGTGGAGGGACTTGAACCCCCACGTCAAAGACGCTAGATCCTAAGTCTAGTGCGTCTGCCAATTCCGCCACACGCGCATACAATGATAATGGTGAGCCATGAAGGACTCGAACCTTCGACACCCTGATTAAAAGTCAGGTGCTCTACCAACTGAGCTAATGGCTCTTAATGGCTGGGGATATAGGATTTGAACCTATGCATGACGGAGTCAAAGTCCGTTGCCTTACCGCTTGGCTAATCCCCAATATGCATATGATTCACAATTCCCCTATATTTCATCCATGTAAGAGAACAAAATATGGTGGAGGCTGAGGGGATCGAACCCCCGACCCTCTGCTTGTAAGGCAGATGCTCTCCCAGCTGAGCTAAGCCTCCATACTATCCTATGACCCGTAGGGGATTCGAACCCCTGTTACCTCCGTGAAAGGGAGGTGTCTTAACCCCTTGACCAACGGGCCATCCTGTAACAAGCTCTCAACCGGGATCGAACCGGTGACCTCATCCTTACCATGGATGCACTCTACCTACTGAGCTATGAGAGCAAATGGCTCCCCGAACAGGACTCGAACCTGTGACAACTCGATTAACAGTCGAGTGCTCTACCAACTGAGCTATCAGGGAATAATAATTATAAAACTCGCTTGGCGGCGTCCTACTCTCCCAGGACCCTGCGGTCCAAGTACCATCGGCGCTGGAGGGCTTAACGGTCGTGTTCGGGATGGGTACGTGTGGAACCCCTCCGCTATCGCCACCAAACATGAATTTGCCTCGCAAATTCCTTCGTAAGGTTATTCGGTTCATCACAGATTCTGTGAATGAATCACCATACGCTTGTTGTATGTACTTCTACATACTTTCAAGGTTACACCCTGAAAACTGGATCCGAAACTTCATTGCGTCTTATCTTAGGATAAGCCCTCGACCGATTAGTATTGGTCAGCTCCATGCATTACTGCACTTCCACCCCCAACCTATCTACCTCGTCGTCTTCAAGGGGTCTTACTAATTGGGAAATCTCATCTTGAGGGGGGC
>NZ_JAKWFI010000007.1:0-218877 GCF_029522175.1 Paenibacillus sp. P2(2022)
CCCCTTGAAGACGACGAGGTAGATAGGTTGGGGGTGGAAGTGCAGTAATGCATGGAGCTGACCAATACTAATCGGTCGAGGGCTTATCCTAAGATAAGACGCAATGAAGTTTCGGATCCAGTTTTCAAGGTGTAACCTTGGAATTATGCTTGATATTTAATATCATTTTATTGATAATCTGAATATCTTGTAGAATTTCACTAAGCGAGTTCGTTCATATGGAGAGATACCCAAGTGGCTATAAGGGGACCCTCTGCTAAGGGGTTAGACTGCGTAAGTGGTGCGAGGGTTCGAATCCCTCTCTCTCCGCCATTTAGGACAAGCTGGTAAATTATGTTATGGCGGTGTAGCTCAGCTGGCTAGAGCGTACGGTTCATACCCGTGAGGTCGGGGGTTCGATCCCCTCCGCCGCTACCATACATACCCAGGAGGCTTAGCTCAGCTGGGAGAGCATCTGCCTTACAAGCAGAGGGTCGGGGGTTCGATCCCCTCAGCCTCCACCATTGTGCCGGTGTAGCTCAACTGGTAGAGCAACTGACTTGTAATCAGTAGGTTGGGGGTTCAAGTCCTCTCGCCGGCACCATTTTTTTGAAAAATATAGGGAACTGTGGTGTAGAGGCCTAACATGCCTGCCTGTCACGCAGGAGATCGCGGGTTCGAATCCCGTCAGTTCCGCCATTTTTCAGCTTAGTATTTTCGCCGTACTAAAGTGGGAAGGGGTATCCCTCCGCACTTTATTTTTTTGCCAATGGATATGGCTCGGTAGCTCAGTCGGTAGAGCAGAGGACTGAAAATCCTCGTGTCGGCGGTTCGATTCCGTCCCGAGCCACCTTTATATGGAGGATTAGCGAAGTGGCCAAACGCATCAGACTGTAAATCTGCTCCCTTACGGGTTCGGTGGTTCGAATCCATCATCCTCCACCAGTTTTACGAGCCATTAGCTCAGTTGGTAGAGCACCTGACTTTTAATCAGGGTGTCGAAGGTTCGAGTCCTTCATGGCTCATCAGAAGTCATCAACTATAAGTTGATGGCTTTTTTTGTATTGTTATAAGTTATGTTTTTATATAGCTTTTTATTTTAAGGTATCGACGGGTTATAATGAGTTCATTATGTTCGCTTAGTGTTTTTAATCTATATTCTAAAAAAAGTGAAGTGGTGATCGCGTGACTTTGGATACAGAATGGATTCAGCAACAGCTTCAGAATATAATTCAAGCGCCTTTTACCATAGTGCCTTGGTGCCCAGAAATGATGGCAGAAGGAGAAACAGCCGATTCAGTTATACCGGATAGATCGTTTGTTAGTGAGAATAAATTATATTTTCCGTTTCGTGCATCGGCAGGTGAACTGGCTGCTTTTGCGGTAGAGGACAGATATTTGACGGATCGAGAACGGAAGTTGATAGAAGCGTTACTGGGGAACATGGAACAAGTCTGGCAGAATGGTCCACGCTTGTCGATCAACCCAGCCTATAGCGAGGAAGAGCGGATGAATCGTTTTGGACAATGGCTCATACAGCAGGCTGCCGACCTAAACAGTGAGGAAGAAGTTCCCACTGAATTGGAGCTTCGTGATTCGTTATCAGCGTGTATGGTGCCTTTTTTACTGAATGGCGAGGGAACACAGGATGGGGCTATTACCTATACGCAGCTTCATCGATTGTTAGCGAGCTATTTTGGAGGGGAAGTGCTGCTTACTCCATTAGACGAACAATCTTGGCTGATTCTCGCAAAAAAGGAGCTGTTATTAGGAGCCGACGATGAACGGGATAAAGATCCTGAGACTAGAGAGGCAGATTTTGCGGAACCGCTGGAGGAGGTACTTACGGCTTTTAGCTTGGGGTTATATGAGCTTATCGCGAATGAATGGGTCGGTGTATTCCATTTGGCGATTTCCAAGCCTTCGGTCCCTTTGCAAAGTTTCCCCCACGAGCTGAATTTATTATGGGAGACGATCCATCTTGGCAAGCTTTTTCATGTAACAGAGCACATCCACCTTTCATGGGAGCTTCATTTGGAGAGACTGTTAAATCGCATTCCCAAGGAGCAGCGTGTACTATTTTTGGAGCAGGTAATGAAGTCATCTGTCATACTGGAAGACTCAGAAACGATGGCTACATTGGATATCTTTTTTCAACTGGATTGTAATGTGAGTGAGACAGCCAAGCGTCTGTATGTTCACCGTAATACGTTGATTTACCGTTTGGACAAGATTAAACAGGAGACCGGATTGGACGTGCGGACGTTTAATGATGCAGTTTTGGTCAAACTATATCTGCTATTGTACAAAGTGACAAAAAGGAAATAGCATTTTTGTGCAGTTTGCGAATAGCCAGGCTTTGGGTACTAGGGTAAGATACAAGTAGAAAATGTATTCGATTTCAAAACTTGACCTTGGGGAGGCAAAAGCTATGGCTGGCGTACGTTTAGAGCATATTTTCAAGAAATATCCGGGTGCAGAAAAAGCTACGGTTGTTGATGTCAATTTGGACATTCAAGATAAAGAATTTCTCGTATTGGTTGGTCCTTCCGGTTGTGGGAAGTCTACTACACTTCGTATGATTGCTGGTCTGGAGGAAATTTCAGACGGTAAATTATACATTGGTGATCGTGTTGTGAACGATGTGGCTCCAAAAGACCGCGATATCGCGATGGTATTCCAATCCTATGCCTTGTATCCGCATATGAATGTATACCAAAACATGGCTTTTGGTCTGAAGCTCCGCAAGGTTAAAAAGGAAGAAATTGATAAACGCGTACGTGAAGCAGCTAAAATCCTTGATATTGAGCATCTGCTGGATCGCAAGCCGAAAGCGTTATCGGGCGGTCAGCGTCAGCGTGTTGCCTTGGGACGTGCGATTGTACGTGACCCACAAGTCTTCTTAATGGATGAGCCACTGTCCAACTTGGATGCCAAGTTGCGTGGTCAAATGCGTGCGGAAATCACGAAGTTGGCTAAGCGTCTGGAAACGACCGTTATCTATGTAACACATGACCAGGTTGAAGCCATGACGATGGGTGATCGGATTGTAGTTATGAAGGATGGTATCATTCAACAAGCTGCATCCCCGGATGAACTGTACAACCGTCCAGTGAATCTGTTCGTTGCTGGTTTTATCGGCTCTCCTACAATGAACTTTATCTCAGGTAAGCTGGTTGAAAAAGAAGGTGCATTGCATTTCACAGCACCAGGTCTGGATCTGTTTGTACCTGAAGGTAAGGGACAGATTTTGAAAGCGAAAGGCTACATTGGCAAAGAAGTGATCTTGGGCATCCGTCCTGAGGATATTCACGAAGAGCCTGTATTCTTGGAGGCTTCTCCGAACACGATCTTTACATCCACTGTGGATGTAACGGAAAACCTCGGTCATGAAATGCTGTTGTACCTGAGCGGTGCTGGAAACGATACAATTATTGCCCGTGTAGACGGACGTTCCAATACTCGCGATGGTGTCAAAGCGAAGTTGGCTGTTGATATGAACAAAGTTCATATTTTTGATAAGGAATCGGAATTGAGCATTCTGGTTGGCGAATAAGATCAGCCTCTGGAAGAGAGTCGCAGTTTTCCCAAGCGGAGAACTGCGACTCTTTTGTATATCATATCCGCTACTAGCTTCGGCATTGCATTCAATGGAAAATTCCGATACGATGGGTGTACAATGGTGCAGGTCTAGATTTAGACAAGGTTCGTTGGCAGGAGTTCCAGATTGGGGCCTCCAACTGTCGGGATAGGGATAGCCTGGAATCCTATTGTTAAATCAAGTGAAGTGTGGACTCATTCAGGATAGACTGCGTGGGGTTGTATGGTTAATAGAATAATGCTACATAAATCAAATGGCGTATAGAATCCGGTTTTTGCAGATGAGGAGAGAATACAATGGCTAAACAGGTAAAGGTATCCGAGCTTGTACAGCAATTCCAAATGGAGGTTATTTCCGGTGAAAAGGGTCTGCGCAGACTGATCACCGTGGACGATTTGAATCGCCCAGGCCTGGAGATGGCCGGGTATTTTGAATATCATACACAGGAGCGGGTACAGCTTTTGGGAAGGTCTGAGCTGGCCTTTCTGGGTATGCTGCCTCCTGAGGAGCGACGGGATCGAATGGAGCGTTTGTGTACAGAGCTGACTCCATGTATTATCATCACACGTGGCCTGGAAGTACCGGCCGAGCTAGTGGAGGCAAGTACAGAGCGAGATATTCCTGTACTGCGAACTAATATGGCGACAACGATTTTATCGAGCCGTATCACAGGTTTTCTGGAAAGAAAGCTGGCACCTACGGCAACTATTCATGGCGTATTATGTGACGTGTATGGCGTGGGGATGCTTATTACAGGCAGTAGTGGAATTGGTAAGAGTGAAACAGCACTGGAACTCGTCAAACGTGGGCATCGCTTGGTAGCAGATGATGCGGTAGAAATCCGGCAAACGTCCGATTTTCAGTTGCATGGAACAGCACCTGAACTCATTCGTCACCTGCTTGAAATTCGAGGCGTAGGCATTATTAATGTGATGACACTGTTTGGTGCTGGTGCAGTTCGTAATAATAAGCGAATTACACTGGTTGTCCGCCTGGAGGCATGGCAACAGGACAAGCAGTATGACCGTCTCGGTCTCGATGAAGAAACTACACGCATTATTGATACAGATGTTCCACTCGTTACGATTCCAGTTCGTCCAGGCCGAAATCTGGCTGTTATTATCGAGGTAGCGGCGATGAACTATCGTTTGAAACAAATGGGCGTTAATGCAGCCCTGCAATTTACAAACAAGCTGACTGCTACGATTTCTGAAGATATGGAAGAGATGGATTAAGGTTCGTTCGGTTGCAAGGAAGGACAAGGAGTGAGAGAAACATATGTCAACGGCAACATTACTGCTGAATCCGATTGCTTTTTCAATCGGGGCAATCAAGGTCCATTGGTATGGGCTTATTTTGGGGCTGGCGGCGCTTGTGGGTTTATATCTCGCCATCCGTGAGGGAAAAAGATTCGGTATTCCGCAGGAATTCTTTATGGATATGCTGCTTCTGGGTGTTCCATCGGCCATTATTGGAGCGCGTATTTATTATGTAGCCTTCAAATGGGAAGACTACCGGGATAATCTATGGGATATCTTTAAAATTTGGAATGGCGGTATCGCGATATATGGTGCCTTGATTGGTGCTATTATATGTGCGGTTATTTATTTCCGTTATAAAGGATATAACTTCTGGCGTGTTGCTGATATTTGTGCGCCGGGTCTATTAATCGGTCAAGCGATTGGACGCTGGGGTAATTTTGTCAATCAAGAGGCTTACGGTGGACCAACGGAGGAGACTTTTTTGCGCAGTCAGCTGCATCTACCGGATTTCATTGTGAATCAGATGAACGTTAACGGGGTGTTTCACCACCCTACGTTCCTGTACGAATCGCTGTGGAGTATTGTAGGCGTGATTCTGCTGCTTGTGATTCGCCGGATGAAATTTGTACGTGCGGGTGAAATGTTTGCATTTTACTTCATTTGGTACTCTATTGGTCGCTTTTTCATCGAGCGGGTGCGGACGGACAGCTTGGCCTTTCAGGGACCGGACTGGCTGGCTTCCTTTGTGAATGCTCTGTGGTCCCCTATGGTATGGCTAGGGTTTGAACCGGGGTACTTGGACCCGAATTACGGTAATGTACGGATCTCACAGTTGCTTGCTATTTTCATCATTGTGGCTGCCGTGATTTTTATCTTGGTTCGTCGTCGGAAGGGCTCGGCCGTTGCGAGATATAGCGACCCGATTGTCTCCAGCAAGACGGGGATTGATCAGGTACCTGATATGACGCCAGAACAAGTATCCCGTCCTGGGCAGGATGCGGTTTCTCCAACAGCCACAGCGGATAAGCTATCTAAGGAAGACACGGATGAGGACAAGAAGGAGCATCTATGATAAATACGATTTTGTTTGATTTAGACGGTACCATTATGGATACGAATGAGTTGATAATCAGCACATTTTTACACATTTTGAACCATCCAGATGCGGATCCGCTAACGCGGGAGCACATTATTCCTCATATGGGGGGAACGCTGGACGATCAACTCCGTACTTTTACGGGATTAACGGATGTATCTGGGCTGGTTAAAGACTACCGTGCTTATAATCAAATTCATCATGATCAAATGGTGAAGCCATTTCCATATGTTATTGAGGTTATTCAGGAGCTACGTGCACGAGGAATTAAGTTGGGGGTTGTGACAACTAAAATACGACCATCCACGATACGTGTACTTAACCTGTTTAATCTGACTTCCTCTATGGATTATATTGTTACGGTAGACGATGTGGAGCATCCGAAGCCTCACGCGGAGCCAGTGCTCAAGGCTTTGGCAGGTTTGAATGCTAAAGCGGAACATACGTTGATGGTTGGAGACAGTTCCTTTGATATTTTGTCAGCTCAGGCGGCAGGTGTGAAATCTGCGGGAGTGGCCTGGTCACTCAAGGGTGAGGAAACTCTGCGCGGATATGGACCAGACTACATGCTATATGATATGAGGGATTTGCTGAAGCTGGAGCTTCAAGGTGTCAATGTATCGTGAGAAAGGTGAACCGCTATCCTGTAGAAGGTCCCAATGCATTGTGGCAAATTTATCGGACGGTGAGCCCTTGGAAAGGCGTTAAGAACTTCATTTTTATACAGATTGCCCGGTATTGTCCTGTGCTTTCTCTGAAAAATGTTATCTACCGCAGAATGCTGGGGATGAAGGTTGGGCAACATGCAGCCTTCGGTCTGATGGTGATGGTGGATGTTTTTTTTCCAGAGCATATTATAATCGGGAACAATTCGGTCATTGGATATAACACGACCATACTGGCTCATGAATACCTTATACAGGAGTATCGCATCGGTAAAGTGGTGATCGGGGATCGTGTGCTGATCGGCGCAAACACAACCATTTTGCCGGGTGTTACCATCGGTGACGGGGCTGTGGTAGCGGCCGGAGCGGTTGTGCATAAAGATGTACCGGCAGGTGCATTTGTAGGCGGTAATCCGTTGCGTGATTTAAGACGCTCTGGTGTGGATGAGTAGTCAATAGTATGATAAGAAGGGCCCCTTATATATTAAGGGGTCTTTCTTGTGCTGTTTTTCTGTATAATAAGTGGGGTAATGCATGTTGGTTATATTTAAAAATTGATAATAGATATTTTTGCAAAGCGATATGGGAGCGTGTTGATTTGGTCAAAAAAGAACGTATACCAGAGCTTGATATTTACCGGGGAATATTAATTGCGGCCGTCATTACCATTCATGCAACTTCAATGGCTTTGATTGATGCGCGTCATTCTCTATTGTTTTATCCTTTTTTATTTTTAAATATGTTTAGCAGCTTTGCAGTGCCTGTATTTATTTTTGTGAGCGGCTTTGTTCTATTTTACAATTATGTCGATCGGCCACTTCGTGGAAAGAGTATGCTTTTGTTTTTTCGAAAAAGACTGATGTTTATTGTGTTACCCTACGTTTTATTTTCTCTTATGTACTATTTGACCTTGGTGACACGTGGGTTGATGCCGCTTAGTGATCTTCCGCTCGTGCTGCTAACGGGAAAAGCGTATACGCATTTGTATTATGTCATTATCATCATCCAATTTTATTTGGTCTTTCCGCTGTTGTTGTGGGGAGTGCAGCGTTTACGTCATTGGTTATCGAGTCCGCGTAGAGCAGCTTTTGTCATTTTGACAGTAGGGTTAGTCATTCAATGGGGGTTTGTACTACTGAACAAATACGTTTGGCAAGAGGAGAGAGGAAGCCTTGCGATTACGTATATCAGTTATTTTGCCTTGGGTGCCGCTGTAGCGATTGGATATGAAGGGTTTAAGAAGTGGCTTTTTCCAGTTCCTGGCACGGTAATAGGTCGCGGTCGATTGATCAGCTGGTGGGCCTTGTGGGCGTCTTGGTTATTACTGGGGGTCGTTTATGTACAAGTATGGTTTGTAGCCTACCGCAAAGCCATTTATGCAGACTCGCTGGTCTATGAACTGCTACATAATGCATATGCTCTCGTATCTGCATTGGTGCTGTTTCAGTTATCGGTTTTTTTATATCGTCATACTAGTGATAGACTGCGAATGTTCATCAGTTGGCTGGGAGCATGTTCTTTCGGTATTTATTTACTTCATCCGGCGTTATTACGAGTGTATCGCAAACTGGATTTGCATGGTACACCCATAGAATATGTCTTCTCTGTTGCTGGCGGATGGGTGTTGGCGCTGTTTGGAACATGGCTGATTGTGACGTTGTTTTTTCGATATGTACCATTTTCATGGATCGGTTTGGGGACAGTTCCGAAGTTTCCATCCCAGAGTAAAGATGAACAGGCAAACTACTAAATACTTTGACTTGGACTGTTGGCTTAAGGCTGACAGTCTTTTTTTAGGATTCATGTATTTTGCATTGGATAAAATATAGAGAGGGACAGCGACTTGTCCGGGCTGTAAAAATGGGCTGCTACGTTTGGTTGACGTTCATAAGTAGGGCATGATAATATATCGAATATACTTTAGTTTGTTAGCACTTTACCATGATAAAGATATTGTGAAATCATGAGGTGATAGAGATGTCTAAGCCAAAAGGATTTGAGATTCCTGTAGGGGTTCGAGATTATCTTCCACGTGCAGTGTCGAAGCTGCGGGCCATTGAACTGAATGTACTCGCATGTATGGAGCGTTGGGGTTACCGTCAGATTATGACGCCTACGATGGAATACTACGATACAGTGGGAGTGGCTAGTTCTACTTCTGATCGGAAGCTGTTTAAATTGCTCAACAACCGGGGGACTACGTTGGTACTTCGTTCTGATATGACTGCTCCGATTGCACGGGTGGTGTCTTCGTTGCTAAAGGAAGAAGAAGTACCGCTTCGCCTGTCCTATCACGCCAATGTATTTCGAGCGATTGAGGAAGAGGCAGGAAGAGAGGCGGAGTTTTTTCAAACAGGCGTGGAGCTGGTAGGGGATGATTCACCTGAGGCTGATGCAGAGGTTGTAGCATTGGCCATTGCATCATTGCAGGCAGCGGGTGTTAACTCTTTTAAAATTGCCATGGGACATGTGGGATTCCTGAACGGGTTATTTGAAGAGATCATTCCAGGTCGCCAGGCTGAACAGCAAGCACTAAAAGAACTGTTGCTCAGTCGTGATGTAGTGGGCTACCGAGCGGCGATTGAAGCTTTAGGTTTGGCCCCCGCGCATCGGGATAAGCTGGAGGCCATTCTTCGGCTTCGTGGTGGGAAGGAAATTTGCGAGCAGGCTACCCGCCTTAGTGTGGAGCAGCAGACGATTCAATCCATTGCACATTTGTGCGAGGTGTGGGAAGTGCTGGAGGCATACGGCGTATCTGAGCATGTGTTAATTGACCTTACCATGATCGGTGATTTTTCATATTATACAGGAATGACTTTTGAGGGCTATGCAGCGGAAATTGGGTTTCCGGTATGCAACGGAGGTCGTTATGACAATCTGCTTCAGCAGTTTGGGCGATCGGTACCCGCAACGGGATTCGCATTGAAGACGAACCGAATCGTCGATGGTGTGGATGGAATTTCAATTGAGACGAAGCGTCCGATATTTATCCGTTATGACGAGCAGGAACGACAAGAGGCGCTATCCGCCGCAGCACAGCTACGTGCAGAGGGTTTTACTGTGGTGACAGGACTCACGGGGGGACCGGAGGATCGACGTCGTGAGCAGCAGGATCTGTACGCAGAGGTATACAGCTATACAGCTGAAGGAAGACGGCCCGTACAAAGGGGGGAATTGTCATGACGGAAACATTGAAGGTAGCCATGCCGAAGGGACGGATTTACAAGCAGGCTTCCAAGTTGTTCCGCCAGGCAGGGGTTCCAATTCCACTGGATGTGGACGAAACCCGCAAGTTGGTCATCCCATTGCCTGAGCTGGGAATGGAATTTATTATGGCGAAGCCCGTCGATGTTCCTACGTATGTGGAGTATGGTGCAGCTGACATCGGCATTGTCGGTAAGGATGTTTTGCTGGAAGAAAACAAGGATGTATATGAGCTGCTGGATCTGGGGATTGCCCGTTGCCGGATGTCGGTAATTGCTTTACCTGATTGGCAACCAGGTATTCGTCAGCGGGTCGCTACCAAATATCCAAATGTGGCTTCCCAGTATTTTCGGGAGCAAGGTCAGCAGGTGGAGGTCATTAAGCTGAACGGCTCCATCGAGCTGGCGCCGTTAATTGGTCTGGCAGATCGCATTGTAGATATGGTGGAGACAGGACAGACCTTGCGGGAGAACGGATTGGTTGAGCAGATTAGCATACTGGATATTACCAGTCGTTTGATTGCCAACCGGGTCAGTTACCGGATGAAAAATGGTCCGATTCAGGCGTTGTGTGATCGATTGCATCAGGTGATCCCAACTGAAGTAGTACCGAAGGATTAAAGGAACGGAGCAACGGTTCAGGAACATTCTGCAAGCAAGCAGCAGGTAGGGGGAATGAGCAAATGAAGATCGTAGCAGCCCGTGATTTCAGCCTCCAACGAGAGGTGGATTACGGAACACCGGAGCAAAACGAGGCCGTGCGTACGATTATTCAATCGGTACGCCAAGAGGGGGATGAGGCTGTCCTGCGGTATACGAAAGCGTTTGATGGTGTATCGCTGACAGCGGAGCAGCTTCGTGTGACAGATGAAGAATTGAAGTCGGCTTATGACAAGGTAGAGCCTTCATTTATACAGGCAATTCGAGAAGCGGCGGATCATATTCGCGCTTTTCACCTCAAGCAAAAGCGTAACTCATGGATGGATTTACAGCCAGACGGTAGCTTACTCGGTCAAATCATCCGGCCGTTGAAACGTGTAGGCGTGTATGTTCCAGGCGGTAAAGCCGCCTATCCATCCTCGGTGTTGATGAATGTCATTCCCGCTCAGGTGGCTGGAGTACCGGAGATCGTCATGGTGACACCCCCGGCGACAGGCGGCAAGGCAGGGATCGACCCCTATACACTGGTAGCTGCGGCAGAGGCTGGTGTAACGGAAATATTCAGGGTTGGCGGAGCGCAGGCCATTGCCTCTCTTGCATACGGGACACATAGTATTGAACCGGTCGATAAAATTTGCGGTCCCGGCAACATTTATGTAGCGCTGGCTAAGCGAGAAGTATACGGTGCAGTGGATATCGACAGTATTGCAGGACCGAGTGAAATTGTCGTATTGGCTGATGACACGGCCAATCCCTCTTATGTAGCGGCTGACCTACTTTCACAGGCAGAACATGACGAAATGGCCTCAGCCATACTGGTTACGCCCTCGCAACGCTTGGCCGAAGAAGTATCAGCCGAGGTAGGGCGCCAATTGGCGGAGTTGCCGCGCAGAGATATTGCTGCTGCATCGGTAGAGGCATACGGAGCCATCATTGTCGTTGACAATTTGGAAGAGGGCATTCGTATTGTCAATCGGCTTGCGCCCGAGCATTTGGAGATCATGACAGAGCAGCCGATGGAACATATGGGGATGATCGAAAATGCAGGAGCTATTTTTCTGGGAGCGTACAGCTCGGAGCCGGTAGGCGATTATTTTGCCGGACCTAACCACATCATCCCGACGAATGGAACGGCGCGTTTTTCCTCGCCAGTGGACATTGATGATTTTATCAAGAAGTCGAGTATGATCTATTACAGCAAGGAAGCACTGCTGCGCAATGGAGAGACCATTATGCAGCTTGCCCGGCATGAAGGGCTGGAAGGCCACGCACGGGCGATACAAGTTCGATTGGACAATGAGAAGAAGGCGGTGGATGGCGATGGGGAACGAAAATAACGAAGCAGGGCGTACAGGCAGTGTCAGCCGGAAAACGAATGAAACAGACATTCAGCTGTCATTTGCAGTAGACGGGACAGGGCAGGCAGAGATTGAAACGGATGTTCCTTTTTTAAATCACATGCTAGATTTGTTCACCAAGCACGGACAATTTGATCTTAATGTACAGGCCAGAGGGGATGTGGATATCGACGACCACCATACCGTCGAGGACATTGGGATCTGTCTGGGGCAAACCTTGCTGGAAGCATTGGGTGATAAAAAAGGCATAAGGCGCTATGCCAGCGTCTTTGTACCGATGGATGAGGCGCTCGCGCAGGTTGTTATTGATCTGAGTAATCGACCTCATTTTGAGTATCGTGCAGAGTACCCGTCTCAGCAGGTAGGCAGCTTCTCGACAGAGCTGGTGCATGAATTTCTATGGAAATTTGCGTTGGAGGCTCGCATGACGTTGCACGTCATTGTTCACTACGGGCAAAATACCCACCATATGATTGAGGCGGTGTTCAAAGCGCTGGGGCGTGCTTTGGATGAGGCGACCTCCATTGATCCGCGGGTGACAGGAGTGCCTTCAACGAAGGGAGTGCTGTAGTCCATGTCCATTGCCATTGTGGATTACGGCAGAGGGAATCTGCATAGTGTGAGCAAGGCGGTTGAGCGCCTTGGCTTTGAGGCTGTAGTGACAGGAGATGCTCAAGTGATTCGTGCCTCCAGCGGTGTGATTTTGCCGGGTGTAGGGGCCTTCGGGGATGCGATGGAGCATCTGCGTTCCAGCGGATTGGATCGGGTTATTCAGGAGGTTGCAAGTGCTGGACAACCGCTGCTCGGTGTTTGTTTGGGAATGCAGCTATTGTTCACTCGTGGTGAAGAATACGGCAGTCATGAAGGACTTAATATTTTACCAGGCGAGGTCGTTCGGTTTGCTCCTGATCTGGGCGTTAAAGTGCCGCATATGGGCTGGAATCGTCTGCGTATGACTCAGCCGGAGCACCCGCTGTTGCAGGGCTTGGAGGAAGGGCATGTGTATTTTGTGCATTCCTATCATGCGAAGCCGGAGGTCGAAAGTGATCTGCTGGCGGTGACCGACTACGGTGGGCCCGTAACGGCTATCGTGGGCAGAGGCCATGTGTATGGCATGCAGTTCCATCCAGAGAAAAGCGGAGAAATGGGGATGCGCCTGCTTCGTCAGTTTTTGGAACTAGCAGAAGCGAAAAAGCGAGCGTAACGATTCGTGAGTCTGCATTTTGTGGTACGCCAACTTTGGTCGCTGATTGATGTAAAGGCATATAGATGTTGAATAGCTCACAAGGGGGTCTTAACTTTGTTCACGATATACCCGGCGATTGATATTCGCGATGGCAAATGTGTACGACTGGTACAAGGTGATTATAACCAGGAGACAATATACAACGAAAATCCGGTGGAAGTAGCACGAGAATGGGAGCGCTTGGGCGGCTCCTACATTCATTTGGTTGATTTGGACGGTGCCAAAGCAGGTCAACCGGTGAATGATGCGCTCATTGGACGGATTGCTTCTGCGGTGCAAGTACCTGTACAAGTGGGCGGCGGCTTACGTACGCGCGAGCATGTGGAGCGGCTGTTGTCGCTGGGCGTGAGCCGGGTGATTTTGGGCACGGCAGCTATTGAGGATCGTGCTTTTACGGAAGCGGTATTGGGTACCTACGGTGATCGGATCGCCATCGGTCTAGATGCGCGAAATGGCTATGTGGCTACACGTGGATGGCTCGAAACCTCGGAGGTTCGAGCAGATGAATTGGCTGCTGAGTTGGCCTCCAAGGGAGCGGAAACATTTATTTTCACAGATATTTCCCGTGACGGCATGATGCAGGGCCCGAATGTGGAGGCAATCGCAGCGCTTGCCAAAAGCAGTGGACGAACCGTGATTGCATCCGGCGGAGTCAGCAAGATGGATGATCTAATCACACTGAGCACCTATGCGAAAGAAGGCGTAGGCGGAGCTATTGTGGGTAAAGCATTGTATACAGGGAGCATTGATTTACAGGTTGCCGTACAAGCTGTAGCAAAAGCATAGGGGGAGTAGGCATGCTGGCTAAACGTATTATTCCCTGTCTGGATGTAAAGGATGGCAGGGTGGTTAAGGGCGTTAATTTTGTGAACTTACGCGATGCAGGTGACCCGGTGGAGCTGGCTGCGCTTTATGACCGGGAAGGGGCGGACGAAATCGTGTTTCTGGATATATCCGCTTCGGTTGAAGGTCGCGCCACGATGGAAGAAGTAGTTCGCCAGACAGCCGGGGAAATTGCCATTCCTTTCACTGTAGGTGGCGGGATATCTCATGTCGATGATATGAAACGCATTTTGCGTGCCGGTGCTGATAAAATTGGCGTAAATACGGCGGCTGTTCGTAACCCGCAGCTGATTGCGGAAGGTGCGCGCAGCTTTGGTTCACAATGTATCGTTGTTGCCATTGATGCCAAGTACAATGAGGCGTGGGGCGAATGGGAGGTATACACGCACGGAGGCCGCACGCCATCGGGTATTCGAGCCTTGGCCTGGGCTAAGGAAGCAGAGCAACTGGGAGCCGGTGAGATTCTGCTGACCAGCATGAACGCAGATGGAACCAAGGATGGCTTTGACCTGCCACTGACTTCCGCTGTTTCGGATACCGTAGGGATTCCAGTGATTGCTTCCGGCGGAGCCGGCAAACAGGAACATTTCTATGACGTGTTTACGTCAGGTAAAGCAGATGCTGGATTAGCAGCAACGATTTTTCACTATAAAGAAATCGGGATTCCTGAGTTGAAACGAGATTTGAAGCGCAGAGGAGTGGAGATACGATGAGCAACGAATTGAACCAACAGCTATCTCTGGAGCAGATACTGGATAATGTCCGCTGGAATGAGGCCGGGCTTGTCTCGGCGATTGTGCAGGATGATGCTACGCTTCAGGTATTGACGCTGGCCTACATGAACCGTGAGTCGCTGAAACTGTCTTTGGAGTCAGGAGAGACCTGGTTCTGGTCACGTTCCAGACAGGAGCTGTGGCATAAGGGGGCAACTTCAGGGAATACGCAGAAGATCTCTTCCATTCAGCTGGATTGTGACGGCGATGCTCTATTGGTGCGTGTCATTCCGAGCGGTCCGGCCTGTCATACAGGCGCAACGAGTTGCTTTTCTCGTGATATTTCCGTGCCAGGGACAGCTGTAGTAGCTGGGGCAGGAAATGCAGGAGCTCAAGTGCAGGCAACCCGTACCAATGCTATTTCCAGTGCTTCAGAAGGCCGCTTTGAGGTGCTTGCCCAGTTGGAGGCAATTATTAAGGAGCGCGAGGAGACACGTCCTGAAGGAGCCTATACGACCTATCTTTTTGATAAAGGCGTAGACAAAATCCTGAAGAAGGTTGGCGAAGAAGCCTCCGAGACGATTATTGCAGCCAAAAACAAAGATAATGAGGAGTTGCGCCTGGAGGTCAGCGACCTGATTTATCACCTGCTGGTGCTGTTGCAGGAGCGCAAGCTACCACTCGATGACGTGCTGGCTGAGCTGAATCGCCGTCATGAACGCCCTCGTCGTGATTAGGACGGGTATTGTAGGGTTTGAAAAGGGGAGGGCTACATGAAAATTGACTATCATACGCATCATTCCCGCTGCGGGCATGCGATAGGAAGTCTGGAGGAGTACGTACAGCAGGGAATTCGACTGGGGCTGGATCAGCTCGGTTTGTCCGATCATATGCCGCTGCTGCATGTAGAACCGGCCAACTATTATCCAGAAATGGCGATGCCTATGGATGAGCTGCCTCGATACGTGGAAGAATGCTTGGATTTGAAGGAACGCTACAAAGGGCAAATTGATATTCGTGTTGGTTTGGAAGGCGACTATATCGAGGGCTGGGAACGCGAAATTGAAGATATCATCCATGCATACCCATGGGATTATGTGATTGGCTCCGTCCACTTTCTCGGTGAGTGGGATGTCACCGACTTCCGTCAGGTACACCATTGGGAAGGCAAAAATGTGCTGGAGGTATACCGCACATATTATGATGCGGTTTCCAAGGCGGCCGCTACGGGTTTATATGACATCATGGGTCATTTGGATGTCATTAAACGTTTCGGCCATCATCCGAAGCCGGAGGAAGAGGATGAGCTACGTGAATTGGAGCGCTCCGCACTCTCAGCGGTGGCCCGCAGCGGTCGGGCCATGGAACTGAATGCATCGGGGCTTTCCAAACCCTGTGCCGAAATGTTTCCGAGCCGACGCATGCTAGAGGAAGCTTTCACGCTAGGTATCCCGTTGACCATCGGCTCGGATGCCCATGATCCGGCAAAGCTGGCTGAGCACTTGGAGAAGGCGCGAGCGCTTTTATATGAAGTTGGCTATCGCGAGCTCGCTGTATTTCAGCACCGTGAACGTTCACGGGTTCCGTTAGCGCTATAATACTTATTTATTGGGTCTACATGTTTTATCTAGTTGCTAGCCGAACGCGCCTTTCATACAGGGGAAATGCGCTCGGCTATTTTGCGTATTTTTGCATATGTATCTATTGGGGTACGAGTACGGAACCGTTTTTTGGAATGAGGTAGGATCGACTGTCAAGTCGTTTTGAAGTTGTGGTATACTGAAGGGTATGAACATGCCAGTTACTTTTAAAGGAGGTGCCTTGGTTATTTATGAAAGGGAAACATCTGCGAGTTTCGGAACCTAGCCCTAAGATTATTGCTTTGCGTTTCGACGCATCTTTCTTTTTTGAGAAAGCTGTGCGCTCGCTTGATCGCAATCATTATGACAAGGCATTGAAATATTTTCGCAAAGCCGTTGAATATGAACCGGATAATCCGGTGAATCATTGCAATATGGCGGGTATATTATCAGAGATGGGGGATTATGCAGGTTCGAATGATATCCTGTCCTCTGTTCTGAGTGACGTAGACTCGTCGATGACAGAATGTTATTTCTATATGGCGAATAATTACGCTAATATGGAGCAGTTTGAAGAAGCGGAAAAAGCATTGGTCACGTACCTGGAGGAGGACGAAGAAGGCCAGTTTCTTGATGAAGCCGAGGAAATGATGGAGCTGCTCTATTATGAGCTGGACCGTCCAACGAAGCTGAACCGCATTAAGGCCCGGCAGGGAGTGGTCGAGCATGATCAGGCCCGTGTTCTGCTGGAGGAAGGAAAATTTGCTCAGGCAGCCCAACTGCTCAAGCAAATTTCGGAGGAGCAACCGGACATGTTCGCTGCGCGGAATAATCTGGCGCTAGCGTATTACTACATGGGATTGTTCCAAAATGCTAAGGCTACCATTATTCAAGTGTTGGAGGATGAGCCGGGTAATTTACACGCATTGTGCAACTTGGCGATTTTTTATCAGCACGAAGGCGGCGGCCCAGAATTGGATCGTCTGGTTCAAACCTTGGCGGTCACTATACCGTTTCAGGAGGAGCAGGTGTTCAAGCTGGCGACCACTATGGGGATTCTCGGGCGCCATGAGGAGGCCTACAGGCATTTCCGCAGGTTGCTTCATAGCAATGGAGAGAACAATGCGGACGCTTCTTTGTACCATTACACAGCGGTGGCTGCCAGCAATACGGGAAGATATGCGGAAGCTCGGCGGTTATGGAGTCATTTGCAAAAGCAGGATGCTTCCTCGGAGGTTCCAAGGTTTTTCCTATCCAGATTGGAAGAGCTTCAGCAGGAAGGCACACCGCTGCAAGTGCTCAGCTATCACTATCATCTCCCGTTTGAGGAGCAATTCCGCATGTGGGAGAAGTTTGGCGCTGAGCAGGTGCCTGACAGTATGAAGAAGGACCCGCTAATCCGATCATCTTTCTTCTGGGCCTTGCGCCACGGAGACCGAGCGACTCAGCTACAGGTTATTCAGGCGTTAAGCTTGATCGGTGACGATGAAGTGCGTCAGGCACTGGAGTCCTTCGTAGAAGATCCTGATCAGGAGGGTGAACTCAAACGCCGTGCTTTGCAAGTATTGCAAGAGCTGGCAGAGCAGGATGTGCAGCATACACACACGGAAACAGAACATCCTGAGCGGTTAGAGGCTGAGCAAGATCCGCATACAACTGAAGGTGACATCTCTGCTTCGCCAGTTGATCCACAATGGCAGGCCGTGCTGGACAAGGTACTAACCGTCATGAGCAAATCATCCGATCCGGCCATGCAGCATGATTTGAGATCACTTTGGCAGGAGTATTTGGATCGGCTTGCTCCAGAGGTCCCGATGGTTCAGCATACTGAGGGATGGGCAGCTGCACTGGAATATTTGACAGCCAAATTGCATCATCATTCCGTCACCTATCAGGAAGTAGCTGACCGCTATGGTATTTCCGTATCGACCGTAAGCCGCTACGCACGTCAAATTGACAGCGTGTGTGGTATCAAACAGAAGCTAAAGCAGCCGCTCTCCACGTTTAAAAAGCAGGTCTAACATCTGCTCCAAACATCACTTAAAGGAGGCAACAAACGTATGTATAAATCCATAATTATTGGTACAGGTCCTGCAGGCTACACAGCCGCTATTTATTTGGCACGCGCCAACATGAATCCGCTGATCATTGAAGGAATGCAGCCCGGTGGGCAGCTTACCACAACGACTGAAATTGAAAATTTCCCGGGTTTTGAGCAAGGTATTCTCGGACCTGAGCTGATGGATAACATGCGCAAGCAGGCCGAACGTTTTGGCGCTGAGTTTACTTCCGGTTGGGTAGAGGAAGTCGATTTCAGCAAGCGCCCTTTTAAAGTGAAGGTAGAGGGTAAAGGCATCATTGAGGCGGAGTCGGTTATTATTGCTACAGGCGCGTCCGCCAAATATCTCGGCATTCCGGGTGAGCAGGACAATGTAGGTCGCGGAGTTAGCACATGCGCAACTTGCGACGGCTTCTTTTTCCGTGGGAAAAAGATTATCGTAGTCGGCGGTGGCGATTCAGCCATGGAGGAAGCGAGCTTCTTGACCCGTTTCGCTTCCAGCGTAACCTTGGTCCATCGTCGTGACGAATTGCGGGCATCTAAAATTATGCAAGACCGCGCACGTGAAAATGAAAAAGTACATTGGGCATTAAATCGTACTCCTCTGGAAGTTGTAACAGGGGAAACTGGCTTAAAGGGCTTGAAAGTACACAATAATGAGACCAACCAGGATGAGCTGATTGAGGCAGATGGCGTGTTTGTGGCGATTGGCCATACACCGAACACAGGCTTCCTGAACGGACAAATTCATACCGATGAACACGGCTATATTGAAGTGAAGCCAGGCACGACGGAAACGAACATCCCGGGTGTTTTTGCCTGTGGGGACGTGCAGGATAACCGTTATCGACAAGCCATTACGGCTGCGGGAACGGGATGTATGGCGGCTATGGATTGCGAGAAGTATCTTGAAGGCAGCGCTGTCCACGACTGGAGCGAAACACTGGATCAATAAAGAGTGTCTATAATACACAAAGTGGCTCATGTGAGGGGCTAAGCCCCCTCTGTTAAGCCCCGTTGTTTGTTCAGGAAGAGAAAGCCTGGTGCATTTGCACAGGCTTTCTCCTTTTTATGATTATTGAATTTATAAATTTTCAGCGGAGCTGAACAATTCTATAATCACAAGAAAAATTCCGTTAAGCGTGGTCTGGCTTCCTTGAAAGTACGTCAATAGACGTTTTTCTTACGGAGGCATGAGTTAAAAAGTTCAGCTAATCGTACATTTTTCAACAGGTAAGTGTCCTTGACCGTAACGGGGGCTTCAATTATAGTTGGAACGTAGGATTACTCCTACGAGGCAGGAATTTTAAGCATATATTTTATACCAGTTTTTTAAGTAAACATAAAGGTGGCTTGGAACATGTCTGAAAGTATCTATGTAGGTGTCGATTTGGGCGGTACCGCGATTAAAGTCGGCATTTGTAATGAAGACGGACAGCTTTTGCACACATATGAGGGACCAACCGAAACCGATAAAGGTGTAGACGTTGTCATCGGTAATATCGAAAAATATGTGCGGCATATTGTTGAGCAATCTCCTTATGAGTGGGATCAACTAAAAGGTGTCGGTGCAGGTGTTGCAGGTTTTACGAATGTTCGTGATGGTATTATTGTCCTCGCTCCTAATATTGGCTTTCGTGACGTACCGATCCGTGCGCTCCTAGAGAACCGGATTGGCAAGCCTGTAAAAATAGACAACGATGCGAATGTTGCTGCGCTGGGTGAGGCTTGGGCTGGCGCAGGCAAAGGCATAGAAAACTGTGTATGCTATACCCTGGGAACAGGTGTAGGTGGCGGTATTATTATAAATGGTAGAATATACCAAGGTTCTTCGGGTATGGCTGGGGAAATTGGACATATCAGCGTCGTGCCTGATCTGGAGGCTATTCAGTGTGGATGCGGCAAAATGGGTTGCTTGGAAACTGTATCTTCCGCAACAGGCATCATTCGTATGGCCAAGGATGCTGTGGAACGTGGCGACCGGACCTCTCTGGCGCTGGAAGATCACATTGCTGCCAAGGAAGTATTCGATGCTGCTAAAGCTGGGGATGAAGTCGCGTTGCGTATCGTGAACCGGGCTGCCTTTTATTTGGGGAAATCGATGGCAGCGGTTGCCGCTGTGCTTAATCCAGAGTTGTTTATTATAGGCGGCGGTGTTTCTAAAGCAGGCGACTTTTTGTTTGAAGAGATGCGTCGCGTATACGCCAAGCTGGCACCTGAGCCGCTTCAAAAAGGGGTATATATCGTACCAGCGGTTTTAGGCAATGACGCGGGTATCGTAGGGGCTGCTGGGTTGCTGCTGCGCTCTTAATCCGGGGTTGACGATAGGGGTACTGACATAGAGCAAAGAAGCAAAAGGAGAGGGAAGTCCATATGACAGATAATTTAAAAAATGCTGCACCGTGGGCAACGCTCATTATTATTACAGGGATGTCAGGCGCAGGGAAGACCATTGCGGTGCAAAGCCTTGAAGACTTGGGCTTCTTCTGCGTTGATAATCTGCCCCCTGTGCTGATTCCCAAATTTGCCGAGTTGATTGAGCAGTCTAACGGTAAAATTGGCAAGGTGGCTCTCGTCATTGATCTACGCGGACGAGAATTTTTCACCGCCTTGTCAGAATCGCTAAATTATATTAAAGATCATTTTACGATTCATTGTGAAATTTTATTCTTGAATGCGAATGACGGTGTTCTTGTACAACGGTACAAGGAAAGCCGTCGACGGCATCCGCTTGCTCCAGATGGTATGCCTTTGGACGGGATTCGATTGGAGCGTAAGATGTTGGAAGAACTCAAAAGCTCCGCTACACAGGTTATTGATACCAGTACGATGAAGCCCGCAACCTTAAAGGCGAGGATTATTTCGAGATTTTCCCATCTGGAGAGCAGTATGCTGTCCGTGAACATTACATCTTTTGGCTTCAAGTATGGTATTCCCATTGATGCCGATCTTGTATTCGATGTGCGTTTCCTGCCTAATCCCCACTATGTGGACCAACTACGTCCACACACGGGACAGGATAGCGATGTATATGATTATGTTATGAAGTGGCCGGAGACCCAGGCGTTTCTAACCAAGTTGTTGGATATGTTGCACTTTTTGATTCCGCAGTATCGCAAAGAAGGTAAAAGCCAGGTCATTATCGGTATTGGCTGTACTGGAGGTAAGCATCGTT
Source organism: Paenibacillus sp. P2(2022) (assembly GCF_029522175.1). Taxonomy (NCBI): domain Bacteria; kingdom Bacillati; phylum Bacillota; class Bacilli; order Caryophanales; family Paenibacillaceae; genus Paenibacillus; species Paenibacillus sp. P2(2022). Next base: position 21,441 of record NZ_JAKWFI010000007.1, read on the forward strand.
CAGTTGCAATATCGGAGTATTTAGGAAAAATGCTGGGTGCCAGCGAGACAGAATCCGTTTCTGTTTCGCATCGGGATGCTGATCGGGACCGGCATTAATGAGGTGAAATCATGAAAGAGACCGGATCACAACGGGAGCGCCCACGTATTGTTGTTATGGGCGGCGGAACCGGCTTGTCCGTCATGCTGCGGGGCTTGAAGCAAAAGCCGCTGGATATTACGGCTATTGTTACAGTCGCTGACGATGGCGGAAGCTCCGGGATATTGCGCAGTGAGCTGCAGATGCCCCCTCCAGGGGATATCCGCAATGTGCTGACTGCCTTGGCTGACGTGGAACCAGTAATGTCAGATATGCTAAAATACCGTTTCGGTGCTGGATCAGGATTGTCAGGCCATAGTCTGGGGAATTTGATCTTAGCAGCGATGACTGATATATCGGGGGATTTTGTAACGGCGGTGCGTGAGCTTAGCCGTGTATTTGCTGTCCGGGGGCGTGTACTGCCAGCGGCTGAAGAAGGCGTTGTGCTCAGCGCCGAGATGGAGGATGGCACGGTGATCACCGGGGAGTCCAAAATCCCGGAAGCGGGCGGACGCATCAAACGTGTTTTTCTTGAACCGACTCACGTGGAGCCGTTGCCTGAGGCTGTGGAAGCCATTAATGAAGCCGATGCGATTCTGATTGGTCCCGGCAGTCTATATACCAGCATTTTACCGAATCTGCTTGTGCCAAAGCTTGCTGAGGCTGTGGTGAAATCAAATGCGATCAAAATATTTGTCTGCAACGTGATGACCCAGCCAGGGGAAACCGACGGCTATACAGTGGGAGATCATCTGCAAGCGATCTATGAGCATGTTGGGCATCACCTCTTTGACTATGTCATTGTGAATAACGGGGAAATTCCACCCCAAGTACAGGAGATGTATGCCGAGCAGGGAGCTAAGCCTGTTCAGGTAGACATGGGCGAGCTGGCTGATCGAGGATATAAAGTAGTGGCAGATACGTTAGTTCTGTTCCGTACGTATTTACGGCATGATGCCGACAAACTGAGCCAGCATATTTACCAATTGGTACAAAACTGGATGTTAAGAAGGAGGTGAGTCCCTTGTCCTTTGCGGCACAAACGAAAAAAGAGCTTACGATGATTGAAAGCCAGCCCTGCTGTGAAAAAGCGGAACTGTCTGCGCTCATACGTATGCTCGGATCCGTACAACTGTCGAATAAAAGGGTGATATTGGACGTGTCCACAGAAAATGCCGCGATTGCAAGGCGGATTTACTCCTTGATCAAAAAGCATTTTCAACTTCACATCGAACTGCTTGTACGGAAAAAAATGCGCTTGAAAAAAAATAATGTGTATATTGTCCGTATCCCCAATGGTGTACAAGAGCTGCTAAAGGAGCTTTATATTGTCTCAGAAGGTTTCTTGTTCACTGACGGGATTAATCGTGATATCATTCGGAAAAACTGTTGTAAGCGGGCTTATTTGCGGGGTGCCTTTATGGCAGGTGGCTCTGTGAATAATCCAGAGGGGTCGTCTTACCACCTTGAGATTTCTTCGATGTATGAGGAGCATTGTCAGGCGTTAGTTGATCTCGCTAATGAGTTTCATCTCAACGCCCGCTGTATTGAGCGAAAAAAAGGCTTTATCCTTTACATCAAGGAAGGCGAGAAGATCATTGAGCTGCTCAGTATCATTGGGGCGCACCAAGCCCTGTTCAAGTTTGAGGATGTACGCATTATGCGCGATATGCGCAATTCCGTAAACCGTATTGTTAATTGCGAAACAGCGAATTTGAACAAGACGATCGGAGCCGCTGTCCGGCAAATTGAGAATATCAAGCTGCTGGAGAGGGAAGTTGGTTTGGAGACCTTGCCGGATAAGCTGCGTGAAGTGGCAGAAATTCGACTCGCTCATCCCGATTTGAATTTGAAAGAAGTCGGGGAAATGCTAAAAGGGGTCGTGAGTAAATCGGGTGTAAATCATCGACTTCGCAAAATTGATGAGATGGCTGACAAAATCAGGGGGGAAAACGGCCTGATTCCGTAAAAAAGGGTCTGTGGGGCTCTTAGCCCCGGTTTTTTTAGTTTTTTTTCTAGTGTCTGTCCCGGGTTAATGTTATAATGTGATAAATAAAATGGAGTAAATAGCGTCCAGATTTATTTGATGAGGGGGTAAGCTGACATGTCAAAACATCCAGTAGTCGTACGCTTGAAAACAGGACTGCACGCCAGACCTGCTGCGTTGTTCGTACAGGAAGCGAATAAATATTCATCAGAAATTTTTGTGGAAAAAGAAGACAAAAAGGTTAATGCCAAGAGCATCATGGGTATTATGAGCCTCGCCATCAGTACAGGTACTGAAATCAATATTAGTGCCGAAGGTGCGGACGCCGAACAGGCTGTAAACGCTTTAGTAAGTCTGGTTAGTAAGGTTGAACTGGAAAATCAATAAACGAACATCTGCTTTGTGATATGATGTACTCTTAGTGAAAGCCCCCTCGGGGGCTTTTTTTGTATCCAGAGAAAAGCATTCAACCCGTCCCACCATTAAGCTATTGATGTATATTTATTTGAATATAGCGACCGCATTAAGTCCAAGCTACAAATAATTAAAACCCCTGTGGTATGCCTTGTTTCGGAAATTTATACCGCTTGACTGCAACCTTTTACCGTTTTTTCCGTCTGGAAGGTACAAACATTTTCAAGAAAGAGGTTGAGTACGATGAGAGTTTGGACAAAAACAGTAAGCACAGCAATTCTTGCAGGAGCATTATTAGCTGGAGGAGTAGCAGGAGGGCTGTGGACGGGAGCTGATCGCGCTTATGCTGCAACGGCGACGACGGCGAATGGTGTAATTAATGTGAGTGGAAGTGGTGAAATAATGGCTAAGCCAGACATCGCTTATCTCTCCATTGGGGTGCAATCGGAAGGAAATACTGCTGCTGCTGCTCAAAAAGCTAATGCTGCGAAAATAAACAAGGTCACACAGCTGTTAAAAGGAAAATGGAGTATCAGTGCAGACGATATTCAGACAAGCCAGTTCTCTGTACAACCTAACTATACCTATAACGAGAAAGAAGGACAGAAGCTCAAAGGCTACATTGCTAACCATACACTTTCTGTGAAATATCGCAACTTGGACAAAATTGGTCAGCTGCTGGATGAGGCTACAAACTCCGGTGCAAACAACGTAGATAATATACAGTTTTCCGTAGAGAATCCTTCTTCTTATGAGGAAGCTGCTATTGCAAAAGCGTTGGATAACGCTCAATCCAAAGCCAGTGCCGTAGCAAAATCAGCTAAACGCGGCTTAGGGGCTCTGGTGAATGTGACAGTAGATGGCGGGGAAGCTCAGGTTTTCACACAACGTGAGAATGCCATGTCCAAAGCGCTCATGGATATGAGTGGCGGAACAGAGATACAGTCGGGCCAAGTAACGGTGAAAGTCCAAGTGTCTGCCCAATATGAGATGAACTAGTATAGGCCATTAAACGGAGCCGCAAGCGCCTGCAACATTGCAGGGTGACTTGTTGGCTTCTTTTGTCTATTGAAACCGTTTTGTAATGAGTCTGTCATAGCTAATGGCTGTTAGGTGTACAGATTGAAATCAGTGAGTGTACAGATTGTAAACCACATACAATAGGGTATAGATATAATAAGAAAAGTGATCAAAACACATAGATAATACAGATTCACAATAGGAGGAATACTTACGATGAACAAGCATACGAAAAAATGGGGCTCAGCACTGCTGGCAGCGGGAATCTTAGCAGGGGTTGCGGTCGTTCCCGTTTCCTATATTGAGGCAGCTTCGACCAAACAGCAGCAAGCGACAACACAGCAACCAGGGGTCACCATCCAATGGAATGGTAAAACGTTGGCCGCTAAAGGTGTACAAGTGAACGGGAACACAATGATTCCAGTGGCAGCACTGCGTGATAGTTTGGGAATTCCGGTGAGCTATGACACCAAGGAAGGGACATATACAGTGGGGAGCGGGTACAACAAGCTCTATATCGTGGTCTCCTCCTCGGATGCCTATGCCAATGTGAACGGGATCAACACGCGCAGCATGGATGCCAAAATGATCGCCGGGAAGCTATATATTCCTATGAGTCTGCTGAAAGACTATCTGGGTATCGATGCGCAGTGGAATGCAACTCAGAAAACAGTAACATTGAGTAAAAGCCAGCTAAATCCGATCACAATTGCATCTCAGACGCTTCCAGCTTCGAGTAATGCAAAGGTATCCTATAAGATTAAGTATCCGCAAATCAGCGGCAGCCAGCTGAATCCTGAGGCTCAACAGGCCATTAATAATGTGCTTAAAAAGCATGCAGAGACAGTATTGGCAGCAGGCAAAAAGATGGTGGCAGAGGGAGAGGTTACAGCAGAAAGACCGTATGATTTCGAAAATGATTTTGCAATTGCCTATAATAAGGACGGTATTCTAAGTGTGATTATGCAGGACTACTCGTATACAGGTGGCGCACACGGTATGACGGCACGTAAAGGATATACGTTCTCGCTTGCTGATGGTAAGCAGTTGCAATTGTATGACGTATTGAAGGCAAATCCTAACTATAAAAAGTTCCTGAATGCTGATTTGAAGAAAAAAATTGATGCGCTCCAGGCTGGCGAAGGGTTTGAGAAATTTAAAGAGTTGGCCGCAGATCAGAATTTTTATGTGACCAACAGTGGAGTAACCATCGTGTTTGATTTGTATGATTATGCGCCATACGCTTATGGAATTCCGGAGTTTACTTACTCGTTCGCTCAACTGCTGCCTCAGGGCGGTAAGCCTTTTGCGGGACAAAATCAATAATCTGGATTAGTTATATATTGAAAATTAATAGTAAATAAAAAAGACTGCCTACCGGATACGAAAATCCGAGGCAGCCTTTTTATTTACCAGCTATTCAGAAGAAAACCACTTTTCTTATACACCTTCTGGAGAGGAGCTAGTTAACACTTTATCAATAATACCGTATTCCTTGGCATCATCAGCGGACATGAAATAGTCACGGTCTGTGTCTTTTTCGATGCGTTCCAGTGGTTGACCTGTGCGATCTGCGAGAATGCGGTTCAACTTGTCACGCATTTTCAGAATGCGACGGGCGCGAATTTCGATATCCGTTGCCTGTCCTTGTGCACCGCCTAGTGGCTGGTGAATCATAATTTCACTGTTTGGCAAGGCAAAACGTTTACCTTTGGCACCTGCATTCAGCAAGAAAGCACCCATGGAAGCAGCCATACCTACACAAATGGTAGATACGTCAGGTTTAATGTATTGCATCGTATCGAAAATGGCCATACCAGCTGTGATGGAACCGCCAGGGCTGTTAATATACAAGTGAATGTCTTTTTCAGGATCTTCAGCAGCCAAAAACAGCATTTGGGCAATAATTGAGTTGGCTACAACGTCATTGACGTCCGAGCCCAACAAAATAATGCGATCCTTCAACAGTCTGGAATAAATGTCATAGGCGCGTTCGCCGCGGTTACTTTGTTCTACTACCATAGGAACATAGCTCACGTCAAAAAACCTCCCTTAAATCGTTAGTGGATTTGGTGGATATGCCGAATACACATCCCTATTTATAAACTGTTACCGTATTAACCACATGATAAACAATTTCAAACAAAAAGTCAAAGAAAGTCAAACTATTGATTAAAAAAAGAACGCTTAGCGCTCTTTTTGGTTAAAAACATCATATGGAACATTTAGCCAATCATATAAAACGACGCGCCCGCGAGGAATCGAACCTCGATCTCAGGCTCCGGAGGCCTACGTCATATCCGTTGGACCACGGGCGCAAAGATGAATCATTACAAACAACCAACTAATTAATTGGAAACAAAGATGATTATATGATATACGGCATTGAATTGCAAGCTTTTATTACGTGCGCATATTCACATAAAAAGTTGAGAAATATAGGTTCAGATAGACTTGCATGTGAAGCAAATATTGGGTAAGATATACGTGGGACTTAAAAAGTTATCCCGGGACATTTTAAGACCAGTTAGAGATATAGCATAGAGACAGAACTTAGAAGTGTGCGGGAGTGGAAAGCATGCGAAAGATATTAGAAATACAGAAGCAGCTTCTGCCCGACCTCATGGATGTTTTGAAAAAAAGGTACACGATCCTGCATCAGATTATGCTGTCCGAAGTTATCGGACGCAGAACACTGGCAGCTTCACTGGATATGACCGAGCGCGTACTGCGCGCTGAGACTGATCTCCTTAAAGCGCAAGGGCTAATTGAGATTGAGAGTGTGGGCATGAAGGTGAGCAAAGCAGGACTGGATCTGCTGGAACAGCTGGAGCCGATTGCGAACAACTTGTTCGGCCTGTCCCAATTGGAGGATCAGATTCGTCAAGCCTACGGTTTGAGGAAGGTGGTTGTCGTTCCAGGGGATTCGGATGCTTCACCGTTAGCGAAGCAGGAGCTGGGCCGTGCTGGCGCAAAGGCGCTGCTGAGTGTTATGGATGACGAGGACGTGGTCGCTGTAACAGGTGGCACGACGATTGCAGATGTGGCGGAACAACTGGCATTACCTGCTAACGGCCCGCTTAAGGGCGGATGGTTTGTACCGGCACGCGGGGGTTTGGGAGAGAGCATGGAAATGCAGGCAAATACAATTGCCTCCACGATGGCTCGCAAGGTCGGCGCTCAATACCGTCTGCTCCATGTACCGGATTTGCTCAGCAATCATGCTTACAACTCCTTGCTTGAGGATACGAATATTCAGGATATATTAAGCCTGATTCGAGAGAGTCGTATTATCATTCACGGGATAGGCAACGCCATAGCAATGGCCCACAGACGCAAGCTTGACCCTGAAACCTTTGCCCAGATCAGCAATGAGGGTGCGGTCGCCGAATCGTTTGGTTATTATTTTAACGAAGACGGCGTCGTTGTTCACAGAATGCTGACGCTCGGACTCCGTTTGGAGGACATCAGGCGTACGGAGACGGTGTTAGGTGTGGCTGGAGGCAAGAGCAAGGCTGCTGCTATTCATGCAGTATTGCGTTTCGGACAGGAAGACATTCTTGTCACCGACGAAGGCGCTGCTGCCGAGATTGTAAGCCGTTATTTAAGAGATTGATAAGGTTTTTTAATTGTGTTGTCTTGACGGGCTTTCGGGTCTGTCTTGAATATATAAAACTAAACTAAACGAACTTTGGGAGGAACTCACTCATGACAGTTAAAGTTGGTATTAACGGTTTCGGACGTATTGGACGCCTTGCTTTCCGCCGTATTCAAGACGTAGAAGGTATTGAAGTAGTAGCAATTAACGACTTGACAGATTCCAAAATGCTGGCACATCTGTTGAAATATGATACAACACAAGGTACTTTCCAAGGACAAGTAGAAGTACATGACGGTTTCTTCAAAGTAAACGGTAAAGAAGTTAAAGTTTTGGCTAACCGTAACCCTGAAGAATTGCCTTGGGGAGACCTGGGCGTAGACATCGTTCTGGAATGCACAGGTTTCTTCACAACTAAAGAAGCTGCTGAGAAACATTTGAAAGGCGGCGCTAAAAAAGTTGTTATCTCCGCTCCAGCTACTGGCGACATGAAAACTGTCGTTTACAACGTAAACCATGAAATTCTGGACGGAACTGAAACTGTAATTTCCGGTGCTTCTTGCACAACTAACTGCTTGGCTCCTATGGCTAAAACACTGCAAGACAAATTTGGTATCGTTGAAGGCTTGATGACTACAATTCACGCTTACACTGGCGACCAAAACACTTTGGATGCTCCACATGCTAAAGGTGACTTCCGTCGTGCTCGCGCAGCAGCTGAAAACATCATCCCTAACACTACTGGTGCTGCTAAAGCAATCGGTCTGGTTATCCCTGAGCTGAAAGGTAAATTGGATGGTGCAGCTCAACGTGTTCCAGTACCAACAGGTTCCCTGACTGAGCTGGTAACAGTTCTGGAGAAAAACGTAACTGCTGAAGAAATCAACGCAGCGATGAAAGAAGCTTCCGATCCTGAAACTTACGGATACACTGAAGATCAAATCGTTTCTTCTGACATCAAAGGTCTGACTTTTGGTTCCCTGTTTGATGCAACTCAAACTAAAGTTCTGACTGTTGGCGACAAACAACTGGTTAAAACTGTAGCTTGGTACGACAACGAAATGTCCTACACTGCACAATTGATCCGTACGTTGGAATACTTCGCTAAATTGGCTAAATAAGAATTCCTTATCGAGCAACATCATAGAGCGGAAACAGGTGTTATTGTTTCCGCTCTTTATATATCAAAATGTGCCTTAAATTCCTGTTTCGTAAAATTATAAGGGTGCGGAGGAATATGGAGATGAACAAAAAGAGCGTACGTGATATAGAACTGAATGGAAAACGGGTGTTTGTTCGTGTAGATTTTAACGTTCCGGTTGAGGATGGTAAAATTACCGATGACAAGCGTATTCGCGAAACCTTGCCAACCATTAACTACCTGATTGAAAAAGGTGCAAAGGTTATTTTGGCGAGTCACTTTGGACGTCCAAAGGGTCAAGTTGTTGAATCCATGCGTCTGACTGCTGCTGGTGTGCGTTTGTCAGAACTGCTTAATAAGCCTGTTGTTAAGGTGGACGAAGCAGTTGGCGAGGCTGTTAAAGCGAAAGTGGCTGAACTGAAAAACGGCGATGTGCTATTGCTTGAAAATGTACGCTTCTACCCAGGAGAAGAGAAAAATGATCCTGAACTGGCGAAGCAATTTGCTGAGCTGGCTGACATTTTCGTGAATGATGCTTTTGGTGCAGCACACCGTGCTCATGCTTCTACAGAAGGTATCGCGCATCTTCTTCCGGCTGTTTCCGGCTTGCTGATGGAAAGAGAGTTGTCTGTTATTGGTAAAGCCCTGTCGAATCCAGATCGTCCTTTTACAGCCATTATTGGCGGTTCCAAAGTAAAAGACAAAATCGACGTAATCGACAACCTGCTGAACATTGCAGATAACGTAATTATTGGCGGCGGTTTGACTTATACATTCTTCAAAGCTCAAGGTCATGAAGTGGGTCAATCTTTGCTGGATGAATCCAAACTGGACGTTGCTCTTGGATTTATTGAAAAAGCGAAGAAGCTTGGCAAAAACTTCTACCTTCCTGTGGATATCGTTATTTCTGACGATTTCAGCGCTACAGCGAACACGAACATTGTGGACATCGACGGCATTCCTGCAGATTGGGAAGGCGTGGATATCGGACCGAAAACTCGCAAAATCTATGCAGATGTTATCAAAAACTCCAAATTGGTTGTTTGGAATGGACCAATGGGTGTATTTGAAATCGAGCCTTTCGCTGGCGGTACTCGTGAAGTAGCGGAAGCTTGTGCTACAACAGAAGCATACACCATCATCGGTGGCGGTGATTCTGCGGCTGCGGCTGAAAAATTCCACTTGGCTGACAAAATGGATCACATTTCCACTGGCGGCGGCGCATCCCTGGAATTCATGGAAGGCAAAGCACTTCCGGGTGTTGTTGCACTTAACGATAAATAATCAAACGCATTACGCGTAATAAAGGCTTTAGGGCACCTAATAGTTAGGAGTTGAAACCATTGAGAACACCGATTATCGCGGGTAACTGGAAGATGTTCAAAACCGTACCAGAAGCTAAAACCTTCATCGAAGAGATCAAAGGTAAAGCAGAGGTTGCAGGAGTGGAGAGCGTTATATGTGCTCCATTTACAAATCTTCCTGCTCTGGTTGAAGCAGTAAAAGGTACATCTATTAAAATCGGCGCACAAAACCTGCACTTTGCAGAAGATGGCGCATTTACAGGTGAAATCAGCGGCGGAATGCTGAAAGATCTGGGCGTAGACTACGTTGTGATCGGACACTCCGAGCGTCGTGAGTATTTCAACGAAACAGACGAAACGGTGAACAAAAAGGTTCATGCAGCATTCCGTCATGGATTGACACCAATCGTATGCGTAGGCGAAAAGCTGGAAGACCGTGAAGCAGGTCAAACCAAAGAAGTTGTAAAAGTGCAAACTGTAGCAGCTTTTGCTGGTCTGGCTAAAGATCAAGCGGCACAAGTTGTAGTTGCTTATGAGCCAATCTGGGCCATCGGAACAGGCAAATCCTCCACTTCGCAGGATGCGAATGAAGTGATTTCCTACATCCGTAGTTTGATTAAAGAGCTGTATGATGAAAATACAGCAAATGCTGTACGTATTCAGTACGGTGGTAGTGTAAAACCTGAAAATGTTACTGAGTACCTGGGTCAAAGCGATATCGACGGCGCGCTCGTGGGCGGTGCCAGTCTTCAACCGGCGTCGTACATCGCGCTTGTTGAGGGGGCGAAGTAAGATGACAGCACCAAAACCGGTAGCTTTAATTATTATGGACGGATTCGGACTGCGTGACACTGTGGAAGGCAATGCGGTTGCACAGGCCAATAAACCGAATTACGACCGGTATTTAAAACAGTATCCACATACTACTTTGACGGCTTCTGGTGAAGCGGTGGGTCTGCCGGAAGGACAAATGGGTAACTCCGAAGTAGGTCACTTGAACATCGGCGCAGGCCGAATCGTATATCAAGATTTGACTCGTATTTCGAAGTCCATCCGTGAAGGCGAGTTCTTCGACAATGAAACATTGGTTAAAGCCGTGCAGCATGCGAAGAAGAACAACACTAAACTTCACTTGTACGGACTTCTGTCCGACGGTGGTGTGCATAGCCATATCAGCCATCTGTTCGCTATGCTGGATCTGGCTAAAAAAGAAGGATTAACCGAAGTGTACATTCATGCTTTCATGGATGGACGTGACGTTATGCCTGATAGCGGCGTAGGCTTTATGCAACAACTGGTCGCTAAAATTCAGGAAGTGGGCATTGGCCAAATTGCAACCGTACAAGGACGCTATTATGCAATGGACCGCGACAAACGTTGGGAACGTGTTGAGAAATCTTACCGTGCAATCGTATACGGTGAAGGTCCTCAATATACCGACCCACTCGAAGCATTGAAGGAATCGTATGAAAAATCAGTGTTCGATGAATTTGTGGAGCCAACTGTTATTGTGAAGGCTGATGGAAGCCCTGTAGGGCTGGTTGAAAGCAATGACTCTGTCGTATTCCTGAATTTCCGTCCTGACCGTGCGATTCAATTGTCTCAAGTATTTACCAATGAAGATTTCCGTGGTTTTGACCGTGGGCTACAATGGCCTAAAAATCTGCACTTTGTTTGCCTGACCTTGTTCAGTGAAACGGTTGGAGGCTTTGTTGCCTATGAACCGAAAAACCTGGACAACACGTTTGGCGAAGTGCTGGTACAAAACAACAAAAAGCAATTGCGTATTGCTGAGACAGAAAAGTATCCGCACGTTACTTTCTTTTTCAGTGGCGGACGCGATGTGGAGCTTCCTGGCGAAACTCGTATTTTGATCAACTCGCCTAAAGTGGCTACATATGATCTGCAGCCTGAAATGAGTGCGTATGAAGTAGCGGATGCTGCTGTTAAGGAAATCGAAGCCGACAAGCATGATGCGATTATCCTGAACTTTGCCAATCCGGATATGGTTGGACACTCCGGTATGCTGGAACCAACAATTAAGGCAGTAGAGACGACGGATGAATGTGTTGGACGTGTTGTAGATGCAGTTAAAGCCAAAGGCGGCGTGGTAATTATCATCGCTGACCATGGTAACGCGGATATGGAAATTGATGAGCAGGGACGTCCGTTCACAGCTCACACAACGAATCCGGTTCCGTTCATTTTGACTGACGAAAATATCGTTCTACGTGAGCATGGAATTCTGGCTGACGTAGCTCCAACGCTTCTGGATTTGATGCAACTTCCGCAACCTGCGGAAATGACAGGAAAATCTATGATTGCATCCCGCAAGTAAGCTTGATTTAATAAGTATAGGCTTGACCAATAAATTATGAATTACAAAGGAGATTAAGTACAAATGACTATTATTTCTGACGTGTACGCTCGCGAAGTCCTCGACTCCCGTGGTAACCCTACGGTTGAAGTTGAAGTATATCTGGAATCCGGTGCGATTGGTCGCGCTATCGTTCCTTCTGGTGCATCAACAGGCGCTCACGAAGCTGTAGAGCTTCGCGATAACGACAAATCCCGTTACCTGGGTAAAGGTGTTCTGCAAGCAGTTAAAAACGTGAACGAAATTATTGCTCCTGAAGTAATCGGCTTGGATGCTGTGAACCAAGTAGAAATCGATACATTGATGATCAAATTGGATGGTACTCCAAACAAAGGTAAACTGGGTGCAAATGCAATTCTGGCTGTATCCATGGCTGTCGCTCGCGCTGCTGCTGAAGCTCTGGGCTTGCCACTGTACACTTACCTGGGTGGATTCAACGCTAAACAATTGCCAGTACCAATGATGAACATCGTTAACGGTGGTGCTCATGCCGACAACAACGTTGACGTACAAGAATTCATGGTTCTGCCTGTAGGCGCTCCTACATTTAAAGAAGCTCTGCGTGTTGGCGCAGAAATCTTCCACAACCTGAAATCTGTACTGAATTCCAAAGGCTTGAACACAGCTGTTGGTGATGAAGGTGGTTTTGCTCCTAACTTCAAATCCAACGAAGAAGCTCTGTCCACTATTATCGAAGCAATCGAAAAAGCTGGTTACAAACCAGGTGTTGACGTATTCCTCGGTATGGACGTTGCCTCCACTGAGTTCTTCAAAGATGGCAAATACACTTTGGAAGGCGAAGGCAAATCCTTCACTTCTGCTGAGTTCGTTGACCTGCTTGCTTCTTGGGTTGATAAATACCCAATCATCACAATTGAAGATGGCTGCTCCGAAGATGACTGGGAAGGTTGGAAATTGCTCACTGAAAAACTGGGCAACAAAATCCAATTGGTTGGTGACGACCTGTTCGTAACTAACACCGAGCGTCTGGCTAAAGGTATCGATGAAAACATCGGTAACTCTATCCTGATCAAAGTAAACCAAATCGGTACGCTGACTGAAACATTCGATGCTATCGAATTGGCTAAACGCGCAGGATACACAGCTGTAATCTCTCACCGTTCCGGTGAATCCGAAGACAGCACAATCGCTGATATCGCTGTTGCAACAAATGCAGGCCAAATCAAAACTGGTGCTCCTTCCCGTACTGACCGTATTGCGAAGTACAACCAATTGCTCCGCATTGAGGATCAACTGGGCGAACTGGCTCAATACCACGGCCTGAAATCTTTCTACAACCTGAAAAAATAATATTGCGAAAAATGCTGACAGCGTCTTAGATCGATGGTTTATGATCACGAAGTCTGACGCTCGAAGCTTTTACGCATGAATTAAACAGACCTGCTCGCTATATGCAAGCAGGTCTGGTTTTTGTTATGAATAATGTATCTATTATCTACACAAGCTTAATGGCTAAGTGTCTTACTGTAGCTGTTGTTATCTACTGGAAGCTGTGGTAGAATAAAAATAGTGTTTTGCGTTAATTTCCGGCTATTTAAAGCATGATATGTGCATGTTTTCATAAAAGAGGCTGTGTTGTTTTGCAAAACAGATGTATAAGCTCAGGAGGTGGGATTTTTCATGGAAATCTTTTTGAAAGTGCTGCTCGTTGTGTTCTCGATTGCTGTTATAGCGGTTGTTTTACTGCAAAAGGGGAAAAGCGCAGGTTTGTCCGGTGCCATCTCTGGCGGTGCTGAGCATCTGTTCGGCAAGACCAAAGCTCGCGGTATGGATTTGATTTTACAGCGCGTAACTGCTGTTTTGGGTGCATGTTTTATGATCGTTTCCGTTTTGGTTGCATTTTTCGCAAAATAAGATAAGTATATACCTTAAGCCTTCGTTTCATGGGAAACGGGGGCTTTTTTGGATTTTGGACAGGCAGGGATGCCGTCGATTAAATTCGTGTATACTAGGGTATGAGTATATTAAGAGCCTTGTATCAGGAACAAGGAACATGCGGATTTATTACTGAAAATTAAAGGTCACCCGAGGTGGACAAAATTATGATAACAGAGCAACAACTACTTGATTTCATGCGCGAGACCGCATACAAGCCTATGACATACCAGGAGCTGGAGCAACATTTTGACGTTAAGGATGCAGAAGAGTTTCGTGAATTCCTTAAGCTCTTGAACGCATTGGAGGAAGACGGGAAAATTCTGCTGACCCGCACGAACCGTTATGGTGTTCCAGAACGGATGGATTTGCAGCGCGGGCGTTTGCAGGCCCATGCCAAGGGCTTTGCTTTTTTGATTCCAGAGGACCGGGAGCACCCGGATGTATACATTCATGCTAACGACTTAAAGAGCGCAATGAATGGAGATACGGTACTGGTAAGAGTGACGTCAAAGGGACCTGCGGGTGGCCGATTAGAAGGCGAAGTTGTGCGAATCGTGAAGCGCGCAGTGCTTCAGGTAGTCGGTGTGTTTCAGAGCCACGAAGCATATGGTTTTGTTTTGCCGGATGATAAACGTATTAATCGGGACATTTTCATTCCTAAGGACAGCTTCAACGGAGCTGTGAACGGGCAAAAGGTCGTCGTACGTATTGTGAGCTATCCAGAAGGACGTGCAGCGGCGGAAGGCGAAGTGCTGGAAGTGCTGGGTCATAAGGATGATCCGGGCGTCGACATATTGTCCGTTATTCGCAAGCATCAGCTTCCGGAAGCCTTTCCGGATGAAGTGATGGCGGAAGCGGATCAGGCTCCTGATGCGATTACGGAAGAAGAAATTATACGTCAAGGACGGCGTGATTTGCGCGATAAGGTCATTGTTACCATCGACGGTGAGGATGCCAAAGACCTCGATGATGCGGTTAATGTAGAGCGCTTGCCGAATGGAAACTACCGTCTGGGCGTTCATATTGCTGACGTAGGGTATTATGTGCGTGAGAACTCCAAACTGGATCAGGAGGCATATAACCGCGGTTGTAGTGTGTATTTGGTTGACCGCGTCATTCCGATGCTTCCACATCGACTTTCAAACGGAATATGTTCATTGAATCCTCAGGTGGATCGACTGACTTTATCCTGTGAGATGGAATTCAATGAGCATATGAAGGTCGTAAAGCATGATATTTTCACCAGCGTGATTAAAACAAAGGAACGGATGACCTACACGAACGTTCGCAAAATCCTCGAAGAGGAAGATGCAGAACTGATGGAACGCTACAAGGACCTGGTTGATGTATTCCGTACGATGAAGGATTTGGCGTTGAAGCTGCGTGCAAATCGGATGCGCCGGGGTGCGGTTGATTTTGATTTTGATGAGGCCAAAGTGATTGTAGATGACGAAGGCAAAGCTGTCGATATTGTGAAAAGGGATCGTACGATAGCCGAACAAATTATTGAAGAGTTCATGCTGGCGGCCAATGAAACGGTAGCCGAACATTTTCACTGGCTTAAGGTACCGTTCTTGTACCGAATTCATGAGGACCCCGATCCAGAGAAGCTGCAAAATTTTATGGCTTTCGCAGCTAATTTTGGTCATCAGATCAAAGGTCGAGGAAATTCCATTCATCCGCGTGCACTGCAAACATTGTTGGAAGACATTCAGGGTACGAAGGAGCAAACGGTGCTTAGCACGATGATGCTGCGTTCGA
Organism: Paenibacillus sp. P2(2022); assembly: GCF_029522175.1. Taxonomy (NCBI): domain Bacteria; kingdom Bacillati; phylum Bacillota; class Bacilli; order Caryophanales; family Paenibacillaceae; genus Paenibacillus; species Paenibacillus sp. P2(2022). The sequence goes on from NZ_JAKWFI010000007.1 coordinate 37,020, forward strand.
TGAAGCAGGCAAAGTATGATGCAGAGTCAACAGGACATTTTGGACTGGCCGCGGAGTATTACTCTCATTTTACATCACCGATTCGTCGTTACCCTGACTTGGTAATTCACCGTGTTATTCGTGAGGTGTTGGAGAATGGCGGGGCTTTGACAGATGAGCGTCAGGAATACTTGACTGCACGCATGCCAGACATTGCTCAGCAATCCTCCGAGCGTGAACGTGTGGCTGTGGATGCAGAGCGTGACACAGAGCAAATGAAAAAGGCTGAATACATGCTGGACAAGGTTGGCGAGGAGTTCGAGGGGATCATCAGCAGTGTAACCAGCTTTGGGATGTTCATTGAGCTAGACAACACTGTCGAGGGTCTGACGCGTCTGAGTGCACTTACGGACGACTATTATCATTTTGACGAGCAGCATATGGCGTTAATCGGAGAACGCACCTCTAAGGTGTTCCGCATTGGGGATGAGGTTAAGGTTCGCGTCGCACGTGTGAATATGGAAGATTACACAATTGACTTTGAACTCGTCGATATGAAGCAACGGCAACGCCGTGAACGGACGGGTGGATCGAGCCAGGGCGGAGATTTTGCACGTGGCGAGGGCCGCGGTAAAGGCAGGGGCCGAGAAGGACGTGACCGCAAGGGCGGCAAGGACAAGGCTGGTAGAGAGCGTAAAGGCGGTCGTGAGGCGGCTGGAAAGCCTAAAGAGGGCGGTAACGGAGGCATCAGCACCGCAGGGCGTTCAGGGCGCGGCAGTGCTAACGGAGCAGGAACTGGTTCAGCTAGCAGCTTCGGCTTTGGCAGTGGCAAGGGCGGGTATAACTCGCCAGCATCCGGGGCAAGCAAGCGGCGGAAGAAGACGTCTACCAGCGGGAAGACGTCTACCAGCGGGATATTCATTGGTGATGCAGCTACCCCAGGTAGTGATGCAAGATCAGGCGGTGAAGGTGCAGCACGTCGCAAGCGGAAAAAAAAGGGCGCTAACGGTGGAAATAGCACCGCTGGGTTTGTACGGAAAAAGAAAAAATAGGTTGATATAACTTACTGTTAGGAGATTGGGGCTTCCGAGAGCAGTGAATGAAGCTTACGGATGCTTAGGTATATGAGCGGTTTCTGTCTGTAGTAATGGATAGAAGCCGCTTGGTTTTAGTGTGCTATACGTGTAATGAGAAATGTAGAAGGCTTGACCTTTCTTGCTTTTACCCTCCGAAATTTGTTACAATATATTTCTAGGTAGCTCTTTGTAGCAAGAATTCTAGATTGAATCTAAGTTATTCATAAGGAGTGGTATTCATGGGTAAGAAGGCAGATGGGAAAGTGCTCGCCCAGAACAAAAAAGCTTCCCATGACTATTTTATTGAGGACACCTACGAGGCGGGCATGGTGTTAACGGGAACGGAAATTAAGTCTCTGCGGAATGGTCGCTCTAATATAAGCGATGCTTTTGCTACGATCCGTAATGGCGAAATCCATATTCACAATATGCATATCAGCCCTTTTGAACAAGGTAATCGTAACAATCCGACTGATCCGACGCGCACGCGTAAGTTGCTGCTGCATAAAGAGCAGATTCGTAAGCTTATTGGTCTGTCCAAACAGGAGGGCTACACCATCGTGCCTCTCAAGATCTATGTTCGCAACGGTTATGCCAAACTGCTGCTTGGACTGGGTAGAGGTAAAAAGCAGTATGACAAGCGAGAAACGGCTGCCAAACGTGATGCACAGCGTGATATCCAACGTGCTTTACGAGAGAAGCAAAAAATTGCAAGATAAGCAGTCTACTTACTCTGTATGGTACAAATTACGTGGATAAGTTACTTGTTCCTGTAATGGTGCTATTTTATCGAGCCTTAATGGCCTCATTCCGTTTCGTTATGACATGTAATATGTTATACTAACGTAGTAGTAAATTTTCAATGCATCTTGATTTAACTTGATTCGAGTGTTGAATCTTAGGATTCAGCTTTTGATATTATGCACTTATGCTCCGGTATTTCCGGATTTATCCGTGGAGCCCTTTTATAATAAGGGGGCGTTTATGGATTCGACGGGGATAGTTCGAGCATGGGTAGCGGGTAGTGGGGACGCGTCCACTTCATCAACGCTAAAGCCTATTAAACGGCAAACAACAAAACAACTACGCTTTCGCAGCTTAATAACCTGTGAGCGTGCTCCTCTCCTGCATCGCCCATGTGCCGGATGTAGGGGCTAACCTATAGTGGGATACGCTGCCACATCTCCGCCTGGGGTGTGCTGAAGAAGACAATCAGGCTGACCCAACGTATAGCCGGTTACGGGGCGATACTCGGGTGACATCAAAACTGTGACTACACCCGTAGAAGCTTATGTGTCGTTATCTTCGGACAGGGGTTCGACTCCCCTCGCCTCCATTTGAGTAAGACAAGAAAGCCATCAGCCAGTGTTTCTGGTTGGTGGCTTTTTATTATCATTTATTGCTTAGAAATCAGTCATTAATCAAGCGATTCCACGCTACAATATCTACTTTTTTTACATGCGGATACGCCTCATGTTTTCTAAGAAACCTTATGGAATATTTCCCATGCACAAGGCTACTTCTCGATAGTACCAACGGTCTCTTTAACGATATGCTTTGAAGCGAAGGAAATAATACTTGTCTTCAATAAGTTCACTCATTTGGGATTAGGGTAGAACTAATGTGAATGTGATTTGCTATTTTAATATCTATTTCCTTTTGTACCATTACAGTTCATGCATTCATCCGTTAGCCATGGTAATTCAAAATAACAGAATTGATGGGGCTTTCTGTAAACAAAGTCTTTATTCTATCCGATACATACATAAGAATGGTTTACTGTTAAAAATAACCTCTTAAACTCATGTTTGAATGGTGTGATAGCTACGAACACATGTAAACACAAGGTAGCTGGCGAACGTGCCTTGTGCCGCTGGAAAGGAGATATGAAAGCATTTGGACGTACTGCAAAACGGAATAGGGTATGAAAGTCTACGCTTATACGGTCCTTTTCAACCTCAGCATATGGAACAACTGCGAATTATCAGGACCGTTAACGATCATGCATACCTGTACGTGAGCGGAATGCTGTCGGAAGAACAGGGAGCCGCGTGTGTTGGACAGAGCATGGAGCAGGAACCGATTGTCATACGTCAGTTGAATGAGCAAGGACAGTCGCTTAGACGTTTGTTTCATGGGTTAATTACACGCATGTCTGTGCACTGCATACGGGGAGTATACACTTTTGAACTGGAGGCGGCCTCGCATTCCTATCAAATGGATATCAAGACGAAAAGGCGCTCCTATCAGGACATACATCGTACCCATGATGATCTGGTCACTACAATGGTTCGGAAGTACATGTATGGAGATGCGATTGATACGGTGACCAATTATGCTAAATTAGGTACTTTTGTTTTACAATATGAAGAAACCGACTGGGCCTTTTTAAAGCGTCTTGTCTCTCGCTTTGGTTCGGTACTTGTACCGGAGATTACGGCTGTGTCACCTAAGATTTTCTTTGGGATGCCAGAAGGCAAGCAGTATAAGGTGGAGCGAGATGTATTTTATAGGGTACGGAAAACATTTCATGAGTTAGATACAGGAAAACCAGGGGAACGTGTTGGCGCGTATGTCACCTATACGATTGAAAATCTGCAATACTATGCGCTGGGTGACTTGATTACGTTACCCATTGGACAAGGCAAAGAGCTGGTCGTTGTGAGGGCAGTGACAGAGTTAAAGGACGGTTTACTCCAAACTCGTTACGATCTCCAAGCCGAACAGGATATTCAGTATGCTCGGTATGAAAATGATCAAGCCATCGGGATTTCACTCACGGGAACGGTGTTGAAAGTACAACAGGATTTGGTACAACTTCAACTGGAAATTGATCCGAAGCAAGACCCAGCTAAAGCTTGTTGGTTTCCCGTAGCTACCCGTTATGTCGCGGAAGAACATAGTGGCTGGTATGACATGCCTGAAGTTGGGGAACAAGTGGAGCTGTATTTACCTACACACTGTGAACAGGAAGCCTATGTGACCGATTCCTTACGACAGCATCGCCACGCCAATGGACAACCAGATGTGAAGGTATGGAAACACGTACAAGGCAGCGGCATCGAAATGTCTGAGCAGGAGCTGATCCTGTCCACTTCCGATGGGTTTTCGATTACACTACATGAGGATGCGGGTATCACCGTCAACAGTCCGGGGAATGTACAGATTCAGGGCGGTCATGTAAAGCTGGATGCAGGTCAGGAACTATCATTGGAAGCTGGAACCGCAATATATTTAAAAGGTGGAGCCAGCAGTATGGTGCTAGATGGTGAGACGGACACCAAAGCCCCTGTGATTTATCAGGAAGGTACGGTAAAAGCTCCAGTTTTCGTAGCTGACCTTCCTCCTGTACCTGAGCCGCCGTTGATGAATATTAAGGCGTATGAGGCCGCACAATCTAAAGCAGCCAATGCTTCATCCAGTAGTACGGCTCCTGCTCCTACGGCAAAGGTTACAAGTCCAGCGGCACTTCAACAGGCCAATGCTTTGCTGGGTACAGTATCCAAGCTATTAGGCTCCATTCCAGCAGTCGGGAAAGTAGCCAATGTGATGTTGAATACATCGGGTGGACTAGCAGGTAAAGTGGCGGCAACGGTTTTACAAGTATCCGCAGCAATCCCTGTTCGGAGCAAAGGAACGCCTACCTTGGGAGCGTCTAAAGAAGCAGGCATACATCCGTTAAAACATTGGGCAGGTCTGGCGCTTCAAGGATTGATTAGTCAGTATGAGCATGAGCAAGCAAAACAAGCCTATTATAGCAAGTGGATTTTAGGCAAAGTATATACGAGTGCACGTCATGTAGCGCATTCCGGTGGTCCCCTAGAGCTCGTTCAAAACTTGCTGAAAGAATCGAACACTATAGTTCATGCTTATCAGCAAATTCCCACCGAGTTGAGACAACGCTGGAGGGCGAACTACGACAGTTACATAGCTCAACAGCCGCAGCCGAAGCAAGAGGAAGAATCTCAGTCCTGGTGGGATCTTATGGCGGCAGTCCAGCTCCAGAATGCGGAAAATGAAGCCATTATGGCGAAGCAGATGGCGAACGAGTTGGAGTATGCCGCAGATGTGGGTGGAGAAGTTGTACTAGGAGCAGCAGCAGCGGTTGTAGAAGATTATTCGTTCGGATTAATGAATAAGGAATATACCTCAGAGCATCCGATGGCGCGTAAAACAGGTGAAGTGATCGGACATTCTTTGACAACTGTAGCCGGAGCTGTAGAAACGGTTGGTGCTGTGACGGAAGGATTCTTAGGTGGTTTGGTAACAGCTTCAGGAGTAGGGGCACCTGTAGGCGTCCTGGCTATGGCACAATCTGCCCTTTTGGGAGCACATGGGACAGCGGTAACGTATACCGGAGCATCCAATAGTGTGGAAAGTGCTAAGGATCTTTATCGAATGTCTAAAAGCGAGGGTCCAAATAGTTCAACGCCGTCTAAACCTTCTGGCGGAAAGTCAGGTAAGAGCGAAGGAACACCTGCTTCACAGAAACCGAGCAAACCCAACGAGAATCCGTCCGGGACTAAGGTGACAGGTGACGTTGTTAGTAATAATAAACTTACAGAACCTTCTTTACCAAAGGGTAGTAAACCTAAAGGTAATTATGGAGCAGGAGATTCACATGGAATAAAGAAACAAAATGAAACAGCCGATTTCTTGGCTGACAAAGGTTATGACATTAAGATGTTGGATGAAATTGATGGTGGAAATGGTTATGGGATTAAAGAAGGATCGAATCCAGATTTTTTAATCGAAGGGAAAGTATTCGATTGTTATGCGCCTAAGCCAGATGGTAAGGTACAAAGTATAATAAAAGAAATAGCAGGAAAGACAAAGAACCAATCTGGAAGAATTGTTCTCAACTTAGACAACTTTCCAGATGAAAAAATTGCAGAAATTACTGGAACAATTTTAAGAAAAGCAAATCCGAATGGTGATTTAAAAAGACTTGAAGAATTAATTAGTGTTAAAGATGGCACAATTACAAAAGTATTTGGAGGAGAAAAGTGAGATGGACTGTGAATTACTTTTAGTTTCAAATTTAGGACCTGAAACATTAAAGAGAACAATTTATAACATAGTAAGCGAGACAGTTAAAGATAAAGTAACTAATTACGAAAACTTTTCTCGTCTTAGCTGCAGATATTTCACAATTGATATTGAAACAGAAGATATTACTAGCATTGATTTTTTAAGAGAAGAATACGGCATGAAAATAAATACAGAAATTAGTGTTCAATTGTTTGGGAAAACATTTTATGAAGGACTGGAGGTCTTATTTCAAACTATTGGGAAGATTTTAAAGAGCTTTAATCCTGATATGGTGTTTTTGGAAAATGGTACAGATCAACTATTTAGAAAAGAAAATGATACTGTAATTGTAAACACAAATTTAGACCAGTATCAAAAGAACTATCTATCTAATAGAATAATTGATTCACTAAAATATCCATATATTGAAAAAGATTTATCTAACTAAAATAAATTTACAATGTCAGTTCAGGAAATTATCAATGAGTCTGATGAAGGGTATAGCTAATTATGACTTCATTCTCACGAAGAGTTTGAAAAGTATATAGCTAAACAAAAGTATCCGAGTGAAAATGTATTTTGTGTGCCATTAAAAGGTATAGATTATAAAGCATTGATTATTTCAGCGGGAACAAGCAAGTTTGTTGATTTAAAACATGGTTTATATATGCTTGATAGAGAGTATGATATCTTCATTTATTAGAGACAGAATTAAGATACAAGACGAAGATTTTATTAAATTCAAATCTGAGCGTTCTGAACATAATCGTAGTAATCTAAAAAAGATGGATTTATTCTAAGCCACCTTCCCCAATACTCTCAACATTACTCGACGACGGATTGTGGATTTGCCGTGCCATGGTTCGCCTCCATTAAAAAACCCGCTCATTGAGCGGGTTTTTGCTTTTTAATGAGTTCGATTGTGGACCATGTGTAACTTCAACTCTACAAACCCCCATTATCCAAACCGCTTGATAAAATCACTTGCATTAAGGGAGCGGCCTTTCCAAGTCATAATAACTGCTTTTATTCTGAGCAAGGAAGGATTCAATTCGATCCATTGTCCGTTCCGATATCAATCCCCTTCTCCATATTAATTTCAGAAATGTACATTGAAAATAACGCATTCTATGGTTCTTTCTGTAAACAAAATCTCGATTCTGGCCGATACATACATAAGATGGGTTATTGTTAAATATGCCCTTTTGCTTTTATATTTTGAATTAAATACTTATCTTTTTTACGAAGAAGGGACTAACCCTATGAGCTATATGGACGAGCATATTTTAAGTCTCAAAAATAGGCTTAATTATGATGTTGCATCTAATAACGTAAATACGAGTCTTTCACAAACTGTTATATCTGATCGGGATCAATCCGTGTCTGGAAAAAATATGGCGTTGCGGTTAGGTGATGAGCTCATTACGTTGGAATTGAGGGTAATTTTGGACGAACAAATGGAGGTTAGCGTCCCAAAATCTTTTAGCTTGATGCCACTGGAGCAGGCCAAATTTAAGTATCCTTCGGAATATCGTCCAGAGGTCATTTATACCTCAGAGGATGGAACGGTGAATATCACCTTTAATCGGACAGAGTCCACTTTGGCAGACGAGGAACTTTCTGAGTTTGTGGAGCAAATGGCGGACACTTTGCGAGCTGTACAACCAATCCGTAACTGGCTGGGCACTCAATTGATCGTGAATCATTGCGGTCTGTCCATTGGCATGATCCGTTTTATAGCTGCAGGCGTGGATACGAATTTGTACAACGAAATTCTACTGTTCACCCATGCAGGACAGGTGATGATGGGGACGTTTAACTGTACGGAATCGGACATGGAGGTATGGATACCTGTAGCGGAAAACACAGTGCAGTCGCTTCATGCAGTTTCATTGCCCTTACAAACTACGCTTGAGAAAGGAGCGGATTCGCTATGAGTCTGGGCTACGATAATATCCAAATCCAGCCTTACGAGCTGGTTGAGCTGGAGCAGCTTACCCTCACGAAGAAAATCAACGAGCATACTCGGCTCTATTTTACAGGGATCATCCCGGAAGAGATGCAAGACAGCTATGTGGAAACGACGGAAAAGAACACGGTGATTGAGGTAAGCCAGCAGAATGAATTGGGTGAAAGTAAGCCGCTATTCAGCGGGATTGCGCTATCGGTCGAAGTGAAGGTTGTGCGGGATGTGTACTATCTGGAGGTAGAGGCGATATCCCATACTTATCGGATGGATATTCAGCAACGCACCCGTTCTTTTCAATATACCAAAATGACGATTCCTCAGATGCTGGAGCAGATTGGTAAGGATTATGAAGGGTTGGATGTGATTGATGGAGCGACAGGTGGAGAGCCCATTGGACGGATTGCCATTCAGTATCAGGAAACGGATTGGGCTTTTTTAAGACGCATGGCTTCCCGCTATCATACGAGTCTGATGCCTGTGGCGCGTTTTGACAGTCCTAAATTTTATTTTGGCATTGAAGACAGCCCTGCACAGACCGTGCTAGATCATACCCGTTATACGGTACGCAAGCAGATGCTGCCTTTTCGCTACTTTCAGGAAAATGAGCAGGCGAAGGTGAACGAAAATGATTTTATTTTTTATGAGGTGGAGACAGACGAGGTGCTGGATCTGGGCGCTCAGTTGACCTTTCAGGGACACAGTTTGTATGTCATTGAGGCTTATACGGAGATGAGGCAAGGGCTGTTGCGGCATCAATATGTGCTTGCCTCGTACAAAGGCTTACGGCAGAAAGGCTATTATCAGGAAAAGCTGGCGGGTGCTTCATTAGGCGGGGTGGTCGTAGACGTACGTCAGGATCAGGTACGTATCCATCTAGATTGCGACAAGAAGCAGGCGGTCGATCAAGCGCATTGGTTCAATTATTCGACGGTGTATAGCGGCGGGGGACATACAGGCTGGTACGTAATGCCGGAGAAAGGGGACCCGGTTTCACTCTATTTTCCGGGCAGCCGTGAAGAGGATGGGGTAGCAGGCAGTGCAGTCCGACGTGCAGACAGAGGAAGCGGGCATAACAAGTTTTCCAATCCGCAGATGAAAATATGGCGAACACCTCATGGAAAAGAAATTCGTTTGGGACCGGATGAACTGGTCGTGACGGGTAAAGATGGTGCTATTTTTATCAAGCTGGACGATAAGGAAGGCATTCATATTATGAGCAATAAACAGGTAAGTATCTCGGCGGGTGGTAATCTGAGCTTGTCGGCTGGGAAAACGATGAATTTGTCGGCAGGCAGCGAGCTGCGTATGGATTGCAATGGCAGTCATATTCAATTGAGTGGATCAGCGGATATGAAGGGCAGTGAAGTGAAGTCGAATTAGGCTGTAGGGCAGCGGACGAATGGCATCAGCCTGTAGATATGAGTATATGAAGAGCTTTGGGTGGTGGTTGAGTACAAATGGAGAAGCCTATGGATGAGTTAGAACCGCAATGGCAAGCCATTTTGAATCAGGCGTGGTTTCTCATCCGCAGAGACTGGGCACTGAAGTTCAAGGGGACGCAGGAGCAACGGATTCAGGCCTGTGTCGAAGAGTTTCGGGGATATTGCCAGCACATTCGGCAAGAGCAGCTTCAAGGAAGAAAAGGAAGGATCGGTTATATCACGTACTCTATGCTACGTACCATGTGGCTGGAAGAACGGCCTGGTTATCTCGTAGAGATTTCCGATGTTTTATGGATGCTTGATCCGCAGCCGATCCGATTTGAATGGGATACAAGCTGGACATATTCCTACTGGACCGATTTGCAGCGACAATTGCGAGGGGAGGTAGAGAAGCAGCATGTTTCTCTATCGGAGCTTGAATGGGAGCAGATAATGTTGGAGGCAGCAGTACACATTCATGCGCTCGTTGTGGACGTGTTGCGTTTGGCGATGAAACAGGCTGTGTGCTTGCCGGAGTTTCAAGAGCTGGAGCGAGATGAGACGTTCGAGATTCGTGTGGGGGAATATATGGATCATAGTGTGTCGGTATATCGAGAAGATCGCAGAGCCATGGAGGCAAATGAAATCCAGTCGTGGTTAGAGGAAAGAGAAGAACATGCGTACAGCTATCAGGCGTTGACCCAAGTTGAACTATCGGATGGGGATTACAGCCTGTTGGATTTCCGTTATACAGCCTTTCGCCAAATCAGAATGGAACACAGCCGTCTGCATGGTTGTATCCTGGTAGGAACGGTGTGGCAGGAAAGTCAGCTAAATGGAATCGATTTGACATACAGCGTACTTCATGGAGCCAATTTTAGCGGATGCTCGTTGAATGAGGCCATATTGGATGTCGTTATAGGTAACGCCGGATATGGATCAGATGCTTCACTAGATTGGGAGCCATTGGGTTTTGCTGGCGTAGATTTCACAGGGGCGAGCTTGCAGGGGGCCCGTTTTCAAGATGCACAGTTGCGGGGAGCCATATTTCAAGAGGCGTTACTACAAAAAGCGTCCTTGGACGGGGCAGACCTCACGGATGCCTGCTTTGTTGGAGCAGATGTGACAGGTGCATCCTTTAAAGGGGCTTGCCTGATCGGGACTGATTTTACGGGTGCAAACGTACAAGGAGTCATTTTAACCGATGAACAGCGTAGAGGAGCCATTGGTTTGGAGTGGTCTACACAGGTCAGGGATGCTGCTAGCAAAAGGGGGTGGTTGCACTGAGATATTTTCGACTGATGGTAGACGAGCGGGTAAAGCATCGGGTGGAGCCTGCTGCGCTGTCTCCTTTGCAAGTAGAAGATATCCTGACGGAGGCCGAGGGACAGCAACAGCAGGATGAACCTCTTTTTTTGGCTGTACATACCGATCCACGAACAGTGTACCCGGATTTTTTGGAATTTCCCCTACCACTGGTGTCCGATCGGATGAAAGTATTATTGGAGAAATATATGCCGGAACTGAAGTGGAAAGCAGCCATCCTTACCGATTTCCAGCAGGCCAGACAGGAGGTATACTGGGTGCTTCGTCCGCCGATGGTGGACTGTTTGTCCGCACAAACGGAATGGTACCTCAATGGTACGTTGAAGCGTTTGCTACTGAGACAGGGGGAGATAGAGCCTCCTGTTTTTCGGATTGAGGGACTGATCGAACCTTATATCTATATCCATTTGGCTGTGGCAGAAAGCCTGCTGCGCCGATCTTTTACAGGTATTCGAGTGCAAAGAGTTGAGATAGAAGCACTAAGGAGGATGGGGTAAGTGGGAGAAGCCCAGGTGAGACCGGGAACGGGTGCAAAAAAAAGCTATGTCGTGGCAGGAGCGATCTTAAGTTGTAGTTATGGCACACAACCTACCCGTTTGAAGAGACCTTTTAGCCATGGAGTCTACGTAAAAAACAAAGCACAAATGAACATTGGAGATTACGTTCCAGGAGTGAACATTCAGTCTTTTGGAAATTGCTCCAGTCCCTTAAATCCAGCTGTGCAGGCTAGTGAGATGGTAGACATCTATGGCGTGAAGAAGGCTCCGTGTGTTCCAGTCCTGACCATGCCGTGGCTGAATGGGAAAAGTGATGTGAAGATCGAAGGACAGCCGGCTTTGACACAAAACTGTACCCATCAATGTCTGTATTGTGGTCATATTCAAATTGAAAATGATGGACAGGAGCTGGACTAAGGGTCTGTTTCAAAGCTGTTAGGTTTCGAATTGTATTCGGGACGTGTATACAGTTGAACTGAAGGCTGCTTCGTATTCGTATCAGATGGATATCCAGATAAAGAAGCGATCTTATCAGGATATCCATCGTACCTACGATGGTCTGGTCACTGCAATAGTACGTTTAAAATACAAGTAATATCAGTATGGAGATGGCCTTGATATTATGGGGGTGAGAAGCAACCCAAGAGTTCATCATCTTCTTCTCTTTGTAATAAAGTATTGACAAGAATAAAAATATATTATATCTTTATATCAAGATAAATAAATTAAAGATAAAAACAAACAGAAAATTTTGCATAGGGAGGTATACACATGATTGCGATTTTAGAAAGAATTAATCAGTTGGCAAACAAAGCAAAAGAAGTTGGGTTAACTGAAATTGAAAAAACGGAGCAAATGGATCTTCGCAAGGAATACCTTCAAATCTTTCGGGGATCTGTACAAAGTATTCTCTTGAACGCTACGATTTACGATCCAAATGGTGATGATGTAACTCCTGAAAAACTTAGAAGAGAGCAGGCTAAAATCGTTAAACCATGAATTTAGCTTTGCTCAATATCTCTAATTTAAAAATCTTTAAATAATAAATATAATAGGGAGCGTGATTTTATGTTGGCGAGTGGATTGTTGTTGATACGTTTGGTAGTAGGATTGCTATTTGTGGGGCACGGGGCTCAGAAGCTTTTTGGCTGGTTTGGTGGTTATGGTCCAAAAGGTACCGGTGGTTGGATGGAATCAATCGGGATCAAGCCCGGAGTATTGATGGCCGTGGCTGCTGGGTTGATGGAATTGCTGGGAGGAGCTCTATTTGCTGTAGGACTGCTTACTCCACTAGCAGCATTGTTGATTACGATGACGATGCTCGGAGCGATTGTCAAAGTACATGGCCAAAACGGGATCTGGGCCACAGCTAACGGCTATGAATATCCGCTGGTTCTTATTGCTGTCGTAATCGGAATTGCGTTGATAGGGGCAGGTTCATATTCCATTGATGCAATACTTCATTAATACATGAACTTAGGTCATTAAAGATTATCAATAATGAAAAATAAGGATTTTTACAATTAAAAGGAGGGTTTTATATGTCACTTCAAACTACAGGTATCCATCATATTACAGCTTTTGCTGGTAATCCGCAGGCAAATGTCGACTTCTATGCAAGTATTCTTGGACTTCGGTTAGTGAAGAAAACGATCAACTTCGATGCTCCTGAGGTTTATCACTTGTATTTTGGTAACGAGGCAGGAAGTCCTGGAACGATTATTACTTTTTTCCCGGCACCAGGAACCCCCAAAGGGCGAGTCGGAGGCGGTCAGGTGGGCATAACCTCGTATGTGGTACCGCCAGGTTCACTTGATTTTTGGCAGCACCGTTTGCAAAGCTTTGGTATTGAAGTTACGAATACAAGTCGTTTTAATGAACAATATCTTCAATTCGAGGATAATGAGGGCCTACGTCTTGAGCTTGTTGAACGTGCAGAAGGAGCGAACAGTACTTGGTCTTACGATGGCATTTCGGCTGACAACGCCATTAAAGGGTTCGGAGGCGCCGTACTATTTAGCGTCAATCCACAGAAAACGATGGATGCATTGGAGAGCATACTCGGATTTACGAAAATCGACGAAGACACCGAATATGCTCGTTATCAATCTGCAGGAGAAATCGGTAATATCGTGGATGTTCCGCTGGTCAAAATGGGCTTAGGCTTTGGTGGAGCAGGCACGGTACATCACATTGCATGGCGCGCAAAAGATTTCGAGCAACATGAAGACTGGAGAAGCACAGTCCAGCATTATGGCTATCAGCCGACCCCAATCATCGACCGCCAATATTTTAATGCGATATATTTCAGAGAAGCGGGCGGCATACTATTTGAAATTGCTACAGATCCACCGGGTTTTGCTAACGATGAACCTGCGGAATCTTTGGGGCAGAAATTAATGCTACCAGAGTGGTATGAACCGCAGCGGGCTCAGATCGAGGCAAACCTGCATCCTATTGAAGTGAGAACATTAACAGAAAAGCAAAAGTAAATGAAATGGCTGCTGTTTTGCATCCAGATGAAGTCACGTAAATCCACAATCTCATTCGATTGTGGATTTTTCATTCGATGAATTACCTCCTGAAAATGAAATCTTCCGCAATTAACCTATATTTATGATTTGACTAATCTAATATACGACATTATCTATCCAAGACAGAACCTGCTTCCAGGTATATATCTCATGACCTTCCGCCCTCTTGTTATTACACCAGCTTTTCAGACTTTACTAACATTTCTCGTAACACATGAGCGACTCGGCTTTTCCGGTTCTCAGCTTTCCTTTGTATCGCTCGTAATGATTGTTGGTATGCTGGGGTGTTGTTGTGATAATAAAACTGCTTGGCAGCAATGCGTAGTGTCCTTCTCAACAACATAGCTGATGAACGTGTTAACCTGGAACGGAGTCCCCTGCGCAATACTCGCAGCGTATTTTTGTAGGTCTCAAAATCCTCGGATGGAGGAATCAGAGCAAATAAATTTAACGAGGAGTCATTGAACCCGTAAGTTTCATACATGATTCTTAGATTTTCCGTATTTAAAACGTTACCTCTAAGATGGGTTGGATGCTCCTGATGATACCCGACCACCTCTTTGATGCAATAAAAAGGGATTTTTAAGCGATGCAGTCTATAGCCAAGATCCCAGTCTTCGAGTCCGTACAGCACAAACCGTTCATTGAAACCTCCAATACGAATTAAGTGGTTGCGTCTGATGGCCACACAACGAGTTACTAGCATCATCCAGGGAGCTACGTCCGTTGAGGCAAATTGTTTCTGCGTATTGGGAGGAACCCTTGTGGGGCTAACGACTTTAGACAGTGCACCCGTTTGATGAAGGACATCATCAGGGGTGATGATTGGAACAATTTCATTCGCTGTTTCAAAGTCAGGATTCCATAAGCCGGATTGTGTAAGTATGCTCCGACAATGTTCTTTTTCTTCCACAGAAAAATCAGGGTGATAGTGGGTAAATGCATCGTCCCACGAGTGCGGAATGCCTGAAAGCACAGATTTGGGATACTTGCGGTGATAACGGCTCACGGTTTTAATGAAATGAGGCAGCACCAAAAAGTCAGCGTCACAGAAAATGATGTATAGCCCTTTTGCTCGGCGCAGTCCCAAATTTCGAACGGCAGATCGACCGCGTTGTTCAGGGTGTGACACATAGATAAGAGGATAGGATGCTTTGAAGCCTTCGACCATTTCTTTCGTTCCGTCTGTAGAACCATCATCAGCTACAATGACTTCGAATAGTTGCTTCGGGTAGGTTTGTGATTCAAATGAAGCGAGTGTGAGCAACAGCTGCTGGGCGCGATTATAGGTTGGAATGATGACGCTGTAGCGGATAGCCAATGTGATCTCCCCCCCACCATTCTAATTAGACAACCTTTGAACGAGATAAATAATAACAATGTATTCAAGGATTTTAGCCTGGTCTAGTCAAACAACCCACAAAGTTCGAAACAGGCTTGGTCCTATGCGGATGTTAATGTGGGAGTGCTGTATTTTTTGCTGATTTGCAGATATGTTTCAGTGGTGTGATGTATATGTCATGGTAGCATTATGCATAAGGATGTAAAGTAGAAGGGACACAAACAAACATGAGATGAAATGGGCTTGTTTATGGTAAACTATATGGAGTTATAGAAGACCTGAAAGAGGAGTACTATATGACACAATTTGTCTATAAGCAAATTATTGACGATCTTAAAATGAAAATTTTCGCTGGAAAGTTTGCAGATATGAGATTGCCAGATGAACGTAGTCTTAGTGAGACTTACCAGGTTAGTCGTAGTTCCATTAAACGTGCTCTGACTAAAATGGAGAGTGTCGGAATTATTTTCAAAAAACAAGGTTCCGGGACATTTATTAATCCCTTATACATAAGAAATGAATCTATCTTTAACTACGAGGGCTCTAATCTAGGAGTTACTGATAATTTTCAAATGCATGGCAAAAAGCCAAAAATCAAAGTATTGAGTTTTGAGGTCATTCCACCGACAGAAGAACTACAGCGCGATTTGTTCTTGGACACTCATGATTTTGTTTATAAAATCGTTCGCTTGCGTCTGTTTGATGATGATCCATTTATGATCGAAACGGGCTATATCCCCATTAAAATTGTCCAGGATTTAAATCAGACCATTATTGAGGGTTCCATTTTTAATTATTTGGAGGACTCACGGAACCTGGCCGTCACCAAATCCTTTTTATCTATTTTTGCAGAACCGTCTGAAGAGAATGATCAAAAGCTACTGCAATTGAAAGAAAATGAACCCGTAGGCATTATGGAGGGTGTTTTCTTTTTGGATAACGGTACCCCATTTGAATTTTCGCATATGCGATTTCACTACAAATATTTGAAATTTAATACCTTTGTATCGGTACACTAATGAAAAGACTGGAGAATTCTCCGGTCTTTTTTTTATAGTTTTGAAAAAGGATTAGAGTCTGCAAACTTTTCATTTATCACAAATTTTATTGGTTTATCCTGCTATATATTTTAATGTAAGAGCTTTTTTACTGTCTTTTTAATTTATATTTCATAGTATGTTCAAAATTTCACAAAATTGGACCGTATCACTTGTGAAAAAGGTTGAATTAATTCAGTGTAGCGTTATGATGTACATGTAGATGAAATTTCCGGAAATAAATTACAAACAAAATTACTAGGGAGTGGACACCATGGCTTTATCACCCGTGTTAGAAGATTACTCGTCTAAAACATATTTGGAAAAACTTGATGCATACTGGCGTGCAACGAACTACATTTCAGTAGGTCAGCTTTATTTAAAAGACAATCCTTTGTTGAGAGAACCTTTGAAAGATTCGGATGTAAAGGTTAAGCCTATTGGACACTGGGGCACGATTCCAGGCCAAAACTTTATTTATGCTCATCTTAATCGTGTTATTAATAAATATGATTTGAACATGCTTTACATTGAAGGTCCTGGTCACGGCGGCCAGGTTATGGTTTCAAATTCATATCTTGATGGAAGCTACACTGAAATCTATCCACAAATCACTCAAGATATCCCAGGCATGAAGAAACTGTTCAAACAATTTTCGTTCCCTGGCGGTATTGCTTCGCATGCTGCTCCTGAAACACCTGGATCTATCCATGAAGGTGGAGAGCTGGGCTATTCCCTTTCTCATGGTGTAGGTGCTATTTTAGATAATCCGAATCTGATTTCGGCTGTTGTTATTGGGGATGGTGAAGCCGAAACGGGACCATTAGCCGCTTCGTGGTTCTCTAACAGATTTATCAATCCAATCACGGATGGCGCAGTGCTTCCAATCTTACACTTAAATGGCTTCAAAATTAGTAACCCAACGATTATGTCTCGCCAATCGAAAGAAGAGTTAACCTCGTTCTTTAAAGGTTTAGGTTGGGAACCTTTTTTTGTTGAAGGTGAAGACCCTGATCACATGCATCCAGAAATGGCGAAAGTATTGGATACTGCCATCGAGAAGATCGAAGCTATCCAGAAGAATGCGCGTGAAAATAATGACCTTACTCGTCCGGCGTGGCCAGTACTTATCTTCCGTTCACCTAAAGGCTGGACGGGTCCAAAGGAATGGGACGGAGTGCCGAATACAAATTCGTTCCGTGCCCATCAGGTTCCAATTCCGGTTGATCAAAAAAATATGCAGCACGCGCCTGCTTTATTAGAATGGCTGAATAGCTATAGACCAGAGGAATTATTTGACGAAAACGGTCGTTTAAAAGCTGAGATTGCTGATATTTTGCCTACAGGCGATAAACGAATGGGAATGAACCCTGTTGCGAATGCAGGTCACCTTATTAAAGACTTGAAATTGCCAGATTTCCGCAACTATGCGCTAGATAACTCCACGCCTGGTAAAGTGATTGCGCAAGATATGTCGGTTTTGGGCAAATACGTTAAAGATGTGGTTGTATTAAATGAAGAGAATCGCAATTTCAGAATCTTCGGACCTGACGAAACGATGTCTAACCGCTTGGCTCCTGTTTTTGAAGTAACCAAACGCCAATGGATGGATCAAATTATTGAACCTAATGATGAATTCTTGTCATCGTATGGTCGTGTCATTGATTCCCAGTTATCCGAGCACCAAGCTGAAGGATTGCTGGAAGGTTACGTGTTAACAGGTCGTCATGGTTTCTTTGCAAGTTACGAAGCCTTCCTGCGTGTGGTTGACTCGATGATCACTCAACACTTCAAATGGCTGCGTAAAGCAACGGATCAAGGATGGCGTGCAGACATCCCATCATTGAATGTTGTAGCTACTTCAACGGTCTTCCAACAGGATCATAACGGGTATACACACCAAGATCCAGGCTTGTTGGGTCATTTGGCTGATAAGAAACCAGAATTTATTCGTGAGTATTTGCCAGCTGACGCCAACTCTCTTTTAGCTGTTTTTGACACTATTTTAAATGACCGTCAAAAGATCAATTTGGTTGTTTCGTCCAAACACCCACGTCCACAATGGTTCTCTGCTGATGAAGCGAAAGAATTGGTAGACAAAGGGTTAAAGATTATTGACTGGGCAAGTACAGATCAAGGCGGAGAGCCTGATATTGTCATCGCTTCTGCTGGTACAGAGCCAACGATTGAAAGCTTAGCTGCGATCTCGATCTTGCATAAAAAACTGCCTGACTTGAAGATTCGCTACATCAACGTAGTAGACTTACTGAAGCTGAGAAGCCAAAAGTTAGATCCTCGTGGATTATCTGACGCTGAGTTTGATCAATTTTTCACAAAGGACAAGCCAGTCGTATTCGCTTTCCATGGTTACGAAGGTCTGATCAAAGATCTGTTCTTTGACCGTCATAACCATAATCTGCATGTACATGGTTACCGTGAAAATGGCGATATTACGACACCATTTGATATGCGTGTATTGAATCAAATGGACCGTTTTGACTTGGTGAAGGAAGCTGTTCTAAGCTTACCTAACGCTGGAAAGTACGCAAATATTGCGGATGAAATGGATGCAATAGTTAAGAAACATCATCAATTCATTCGTGAAGAAGGTATTGACTTGCCAGAGGTAGAGAACTGGGTATGGGAAGGCCTGAAATAAAAAAGTATAGTACATTTCAGCTTTGTGTTGGACAACCAAGCAGTCAAGTATGAGCTGGAATATATGATTTAGTAGTAGTATAGATGTGCCTGACCCCTTGAATTCAAGTATGATTTCAACGGGGATCAGGCACTTTTTGATGTAGCACACTGAGAATTTAATAGGGAAGTCACGAGCAAGTGGGTAATAAGTATATGGGAACCGAATGGTTCACTGTATTTTGTCTGAATATTGAAGAGGTGTTATGGTATAAGAGAATAGGAGAGGAGGCTGTTAATATGAACCATCAAATTCCAGAGAAGGTATTGAATGATGGCACTAAGGTGCCTGCCATTGGATTTGGAACTGCTGGGTTGAAGGGTGCAGATGGAGTAAAAGTGATAACCGGCGCGATTGATGCGGGTTACCGTCTGATTGACACAGCTTTTAACTATGAAAATGAGGGCGCTGTCGGGAAAGCTGTCCAGCAGAGTTCAGTACCGAGAGAAGAATTGTTGATTTGCTCCAAACTTCCAGGTCGTCGACATGCGTATCAGGAAGCCATTGTCACGATCGAAGAGTCACTATATAGAGGCGGTTTGGACTATTATGATCTGTACTTGATCCATTGGCCGAATCCCAAAATTGATCGGTATGTTGAAGCCTGGCAGGCATTGATTGAGGCGAAGAAGCGGGGCTATATTCGTTCGATTGGAGTCTGCAATTTCCTGCCTGAGCATACTGAACGATTGATTCGGGAAACAGGTATCGCGCCGAGCATCAATCAGGTTGAACTGCATCCATTATTTAATCAGGAGCATCAGCGTACCAAAGATGCTGAACAGGGCATTGTGACGGAATCGTGGAGCCCTTTGGGTCGCGGTCACAGCATGATGGAAAATGAAGAGATTGGGAAAATTGCTGCTGCTCATGGCAAAACCGCGACACAAGTGATTTTACGTTGGCATATTCAACTGGGAGCGATCCCAATTCCTAAGGCTTCTTCTGTAAAACATCAGACGGAAAATCTGGACATTTTTGATTTTGAGTTGTCACCAGAGGAAATGAACGTGATTTCAGCGCTTAGCAGGGAAGATGGACGGCTATGGGACCAGGACCCCAATTCCTATGAAGAACTGTAATCTACAACAATGAATTCGAAGGGTTCAAAAATCTGTAGAGGGTTTTTGAACCCTTTGCTTTTTAGTAATAGCGGAAAGGATGCGATAGGCCTGAATATAGCTATGATGAATGATGAACATTTTTAACCGAATATGATGTATGATATGGGGGAATGCAGTCTTTTTGAAGGAGGGCATCATGGGGATTTTATCAAGGTTTAAGGATATTATGAAGGTAAATATCAGCGCCTTATTGGATAAGGCGAGCGATCCGGAGAAGACCATTGATGATTATATGCGGAACTTGAACAGTGATCTGGGCAAGGTGAAAGCGGAAACGGCCTCGGTACTAGCTGATGAGAAAAGAGCGAAAAGAGCACTGGATGAATGTAGAGCTGAGATCAAAAAGCTCCAGCATTATGCAAGTAAGTCTGTGGAAGCTGGCAATGAAGATGAGGCTCGAAAGTTTCTGGAACGTAAAATCTTGCAGGCAGAGAAACTGGAATCGTTACAGACCTCTTATGAATTAGCTTCGGCAAACGCCGTACATATGAGACAAATGCAGGAGAAATTGGTGTCCGATATAGGGCGTCTGGAAGTGCGGCGTGCCGAACTTAAAGGGAAGCTGGCGATCGCCAAAGCACAGCAAACCTTGAATGCTATGGGCGACCATGATTCTGGCTTTGAGGCCTTGGAAGAGAAGGCAAACAAGGCATATGATGAAGCGATGGCGATAGCTGAACTCCGGGGAGAGACGAAGGACGACCTGGATGCGTTATTCGCACAATATGAGAAGAGTACCAATGCAGAAGATGAGCTGGCTGCAATCAAGCAGAAAATCAATTCCAAAGAATCATAATAGTTTCTACATGAAGAGGTGAGCAGATGCCGGTTATCGAATACAAATGCCCCAACTGCGGCAGCGGCATGGTCTTTGACAGTGAGACAGGAATGTTATCTTGCCATAGCTGCGGAAGAGAGGACAACATCGATACGATTCCTGATCCTCTGACCAATCGTGTTTTTTCAGAAGATGAGGCCCATGAGTATCATTGTAATAACTGTGGAGCAGTAATTATGACCGAAGTGGAGACGAGTGCAACGGTGTGCAGCTTTTGTGGTTCTGCCGTGGTACTGGGTGATCGACTGACCGGGAAGCTGGCTCCGGCGCAGGTTATTCCTTTTTCGATCAGCAAGGAAGAAGCCATAGCTGCGTTCAAAAAATGGTGCAAGAATGGCCGACTGACACCGAACCGATTTATGATAGCCGATCGAATCAAGGGAATAACCGGTATGTATGTCCCCTTCTGGTTATATGAATTACATAATCAAATTGAGGTTCAAGGTGAAGGTAACCAAGTGAGAACCTATACGAGCGGAGATTACGAATATACAGAAACGAAGCATTTTGATGTATATCGGAAAGTCCGTTTGAATTACGTGAAGGTTCCGATTGATGCTGCGGAGAAAATGAATGACGAGCTGATGGATAAATTGGAGCCTTTTCCTTATGATCAGCTCAAACCTTTTAAAACGCCATATTTAGCGGGCTATATTGCGGAAAAGTATAGTTATAACGAAGAGGAGCTTTTCCCGCGCGTGAAAGACAAAGTGAAGGAATATATTGATGCTTATATTCAGTCCACGGTGTCAGAGTATACGTCTGTGAGTTACACGGAAAAGCAAATTGATACTACATTAAAACAAGCGGATTATGTCCTGCTCCCAGTATGGGTCATCCAC
Organism: Paenibacillus sp. P2(2022); assembly: GCF_029522175.1. Classification (NCBI taxonomy): domain Bacteria; kingdom Bacillati; phylum Bacillota; class Bacilli; order Caryophanales; family Paenibacillaceae; genus Paenibacillus; species Paenibacillus sp. P2(2022). Next base: position 58,734 of record NZ_JAKWFI010000007.1, read on the forward strand.
TATGACTACAATCAATTGGAGCATACGTTTGCGATGAACGGTCAGACGGGCAAGGTAGTTGGTAAGCCTCCGATTAGCAAGTTCAAAGTGACAGCTTGGTTTGCAGGCATTTTCGGCATAACTCTCTTTTCATTAAGGTTCATAACTTGGCTAATAATGGGGGGAGAATTCTATTGAAAAAATATAGAACCATTGTGGCTGTTTTAATGTTCTTTGCTGTTTTTCTAGCGGTTCCTATGGAAATGAAGGGCGAAGCAGCAACGACAGAGATGAAGCCATTGATTTTTGACGAGGCGGGTCTACTTAATCAGGAAGAGTATGATGTGTTGAACTCTATGGCTAATCAATACGGTGCCGAGAGAGAGACGGACATTATTATTTATACGACCAACAATCCCGACAATATGGATGTTATGAAAATGACACAGGATTTTTATGATGATCATGGTCCGGGGTATGACAGATCTCATGGAAATGCAGTCATTTTAACGATGGATATGAGGAATAGAGAGGTGTACTTGGCCGGATTTTATAAGGCAGAACGGTATCTGGATGACGACAGGCTTACTAAAATCCGCCATGAAATTACCCCGGATCTGACGAATGGCAACTATGGACTTGCCTTTCAAAAGTATATTCTCGGCGCGCACAAATATTTGGCTATCCGCCCAGGGGTGAATCCGGACAGTATATTTTTCAAAGGCTGGCTTCACTTGGCGATTGCGCTGGGATTGGCGTCTATTATTGTAGGTAAGATGGTTTCGAGTTCCGGCGGTCGGGTTACGGTAAATCGGCAGACCTACGAGGATGCAAGCACGTCAGGGGTTCTTGCACATCAAGATCTGTACACTCACACCACGACAACGAAGCGGAAGATTGAAAAGAGCAGTAGCAGCAGCTCATCAGGCGGAGGGGGCGGAACCACCAGCGGCGGTCATTCGCATAGCGGCAGCAGAGGATCATTTTAACGGAAGGGATGGATACAGCACATGGGATTCTTCAGAAATCAATTTGCAAATGTAGTAGAATGGGAAGAATTTAGGGATGACATGATCTTTTGGAAGTGGAGCAATCGTGAAATTAAAAAAGGCAGTAAATTAATCATCCGCTCCGGTCAGGATGCGATTTTTGTCAATAATGGCAAGATCGAGGGTATCTTTGAGAATGAAGGGTCATATAACATGGACTCGGATATTATTCCATTTCTATCGACATTAAAAGGGTTCAAGTTCGGTTTTAATAGCGGCATGCGGGTGGAGGTCTTGTTCGTTAATACGAAGGAGTTTACGGTCAAATGGGGAACACAAAACCCGGTTTTGATCCCGACTCCCCAATTGCCAGGCGGGATGCCGATTCGGGCCAACGGTACGTTTAATTTTAAAGTAAACGATTATGTTACGCTTATTGATAAGATTGCCGGGGTAAAGGACAGTTATCTTGTAGAGGACGTTAAAATACGCATTACTTCGGTGTTGGATCAGTTATTGATGAAGTGGATCAGCAGAGAAGGCAAGGACATGTTTAATCTACAGGCAAATGCTTCTGATATTTCGAAGGGCATTCAAGAAGACCTGGATATGCAAGTGATGGACAACGGTATGACGATTACAGGCTTTCATGTGATGAGCTTCAATTATCCTCAAGAAATTCAGGATATGATTACGAAGACAGCTTCTCATGAAATGATCGGTAATCTGCAAAAGTACCAACAAGTGACGATGACTGACGGTATGGCATCGGGGAATGTAAAAGGCGGCGGTGCTGCGTCGGATATGGCGAGTATGATGATGGGCATGAATATAGCCAATGAAATGATGAAAAATTTGAACCCAAGTCAACAGCCTCAGGCTGAGACTCAGCCTGCACCCGATGCCCCCACTCCTTCTGGCGACAGTAAAAGGCCAAATTTTTGTCCGAATTGTGGTACAAAAAACGAGGGAGCTAACTTTTGTCCGAATTGTGGACATAAATTGAACGGATAGCTTTGTAAACCAAACAGCAGTTGTTGCAGAGTATTCTCTGTGATAACTGCTTTTTTATTGTAGTTTGTTCAAGCATTTTCTTTATAAATCTGATTTATTGGATTGAAAAAAGTACACAGGATAAGGTACTATAGCTATATAGTACGCATTTATATTAACTAATTAGGTATTACATTAATAAACTATAGGTATAGGAGCCACAAAGATGACCAAATTCCAAGATCAAATCATTGCGCGGTACAAGTTTGATGATGCAGAGAACGTCGGCAAGGATAGCTCCGGACAAGGTAATGATGGGATTGCTTCAGGCACAGCAGCACCTACGATCTCCCATGCTACCGGAAGAGCGGCTTTGGCACTTGAGGGAGGACCCAACGGAACATCTTATATTCAGCTCCCTTCCGATCTGTTCAAAGATGTAAGCGATAACACCGGTGTTACAGTGACGGCTTGGGTAAACTTCGGCAGATTCACGGATATGTGGGAACGTGTTTTTGACTTTGGTAAAGCGCATACTGGGCCTTATATGTTTATGACACGGAATCTGCGCGGAACTCTTTTCACTGAGGTGGATTTGTCCGTAGACCCAGGAAGGGGCTTTGTCAGGGATGAGTGGATGCACATAGCCCTGTCTGTCATCGGCACAAAAGGCGGTACATTAAGCAGTGCGGGACCGGTGGTATATGTTAATGGTGAAGTGGCAGCAGACGGTTCCATTAGCCAAACCTCCAGTGGTAACTATGCCAAGCTGCGCAAATGGTTCGAAACGTTTGCAGATACGACCAACTATAGCAACAATTTTATCGGTCGTTCCCAACATGCAGCCGATGTAGACTTTGCTGGCTCGGTTTCGGACTTCCGAATTTATAAAGCAGGTTTGACGGCGGATGAAATTATTGAGGTCATGTGCGATTCATTGACAGATGAAGAGATCGTGAAGCTTGCTCGAGATAAGTATTTATCATTTCCGACGACAATTATAACCAAAGACATAGCTCTGCCAACGGTTCTGATGGGTGGAAGAGTAGAAGTGACCTGGAAATCCAGCCAGCCTAGCATACTCTCTGACCATGGGCAGGTTCAGGCGATTACTTCCGCACAGGGAGTCACCGTTACGGCTCTCTTGACCAGAGGTTCAAGCAGGATAGAAGAAAGCTTTGAAGTATCCGTTCTTCCAGAACAGTTGCCTCCATACACGCTGACCATTCATGGGAATAAAGAAGTTGTGGATGTCAGCGAAGTGATGTACGGCTTGTTCTACGAAGATATCAATAACGCGGCAGATGGCGGGATATATGCAGAACTTGTACAAAATCGCTCCTTCGAATCCTTTGAGTTTGATACGTATTCCCATGCTTCTGGTGAATGCGGCTGCTCTACAGGACGGAACCGCAATCCATTGTTCGCCTGGTCTGGTGATACGGACAAGATGGCTCCACAACATAGCGGTGGATTAAATGAGTTTTTGGGCGCAAAAGACAAGGATGTGAACTCTTATTACGTAACAGTAGCGGATGGGGCAACGATTCGAAACAAGGGCTTTTCCGATTCTAACCAGAATTGTGCCATGTCCATCCAAGAAGGTGCCAAGTATGAGTTTACCATCTGGGCAAAGGCCGAATCTGCGGGTACAATCACACTGCAACTTCAAGACTCGAAGGAGAAGGCTATCAGTGATTCGGTAACCGTACAGGTGGAAGGTGGAAACACATGGAAAAAATATGGCGTCAACTCCAAGCTGGTGCTGACAGGTACAGCTACGATTCTGGGACAGCTGGCGCTTACATTTGAAGGCGACATTTCCATTGATATGGTTTCCTTATTCCCACAAGATGTATGGGGGGCGGGAGAGGAAGAGCACTCCCCATCGGCACACGCCAACTATCAGGGTAATCCGAACTACCGATTGAGAAAAGATCTGGTGAACGCACTGGTCGGCATGCATCCGAAGTTTTTGCGTTTTCCAGGGGGATGTATTTCCGAAGGATCGTTTATATGGGAAAACGTATATGACTGGAAGGAATCCATTGGGGATATCGAGCTGCGCAAGGAAAACTTTAATGTATGGGGCTATATGATGACCATGGGTCTTGGTTATATGGAATACTTCCAGTTGGCAGAAGACCTCAATGCAGCTCCGCTTCCAGTTATGGCCTGCGGTGTGCTCTGCCAAGCCCGTTCAGATTATGCTCATCCGGCTGGCGGCGCATTAAGAGAATACTATATCAAGAATTTTACGGATCTGATCGACTTTGCGATCAGCGTTGATTTTGAACACAATGAATGGGCCGCCATGCGTAAAAAAATGGGCCATGAAGCACCGTTCGATCTGCGTTATCTGGGCGTGGGGAACGAAAACTGGGGCACAGAGTTCTTCGCTAACTTTGAAGTGTTCAAGACATCGATTGATGAGTACATGGAGAAAAACTACCCAGGATATGAGCTGCACATTATCTCCACGGTTGGCGCTCAAGCAGACGACGATGCCTATCAACAGGGCTGGAAGTTCCTGAGCGGTAATATGGAGGGCTCTGCCAAGGTTGCTTTTGCGGACGGTAACCAGGTGACGGAAGAAACTGTAACCTGGTATGAAAAGCAAAAAGACTATATGGACACCATTGCCGATGAACACTATTACCGTTCTAATGAGTATCTGTTGAATAATGTGGACCGCTATAATTATTACTATAGAGCTTATAACGCTGATGGCAGTGTCAACTGGAAAGAAACGTCGAAGGTGTTTGTTGGGGAGTATGCCTCAACAGATAAAAATACATTGGCAGGCGCAGTCGCAGAAGCAGCAGTGATGACGGGCTTCGAAAATAATGCTGATGTCGTCCGGTTGGCTGCCTATGCGCCGCTGTTTAACAAAGTCCTGACGGACGGAACGTACAGATGGACACCGGATTGTATCTGGTTCGATGACGAAACTGTATGGTTTACACCCAACTATTATGTGCAGCAAATGTATGCCAAATATTTGGGCAATAAAGTATTGGCCACTTCGTTCTCTACTTACAAAAACGGCCAGCCAATTGACCTCATTCCTCAGGGTGGAATTGAGATCGCGACAGGTAACGCCGAGGTTGTGGTTAAGCGTGTGACTGTTACTTCGAATAAGGACGGCAGTGTGCTGCTGGATCAAGATTTTACCAAGGCATTGAATTCAGCCTGGAAAGTTATTCCTGGCTCCGTGGGATATACGGTGGAGGAAGGCAAGGGGCTTGTCCTCAAAGCCCAAGATAGCGGTCTGAACGGCCTGTACATCTTGAACGACAGCTGGAACAACTATAAGGTAGAGGTCGTTGCTTCCCGCATTTCCGGCACGGACGGTTTTTATGTGGGTGCAGGTCTCACGGATATTACCGCTGAGAAAAAGAACGTCATCGAATACGCGATTGGCTATGGCGGCAATGCTACCGGCGTGAAGGTTTACAAGCAAGGCATAGAAGGCTATACCATGGGTGACTACTCTTCCAGTACAGCTGCGGGCAACTTGAGAGCAGCCAGCTATGAAGAACTGGCCGATAATACCGACTACACCATCACGGTGAACTATGGGGGAGAAACGGGCAGCAACCTGATTTGCTCCTACACGGACGGCAAGACAACCAGCAAAGTGCTGGATTACAAGCTGGAGGCTTATAACAGGGACGTGTTTCATTCGGTGACCCGAGATGCTGAACATGTATATGTGAAGCTTGTGAATGCCGACAACGTAGATAAGGCAACGCAGCTGAATCTACAAGATTTGAATGTTGAGTCCAGCGCCAAGCTGATTACACTAACCGGCGATTCCTCGCTTGTTCATGTACCTAACGTGAATAAGAAAAATGATGAAAAGGTAGTGCCTACCGAACATCAGCTCACACTTCATACGGATTCTGTCCTCTTACAATTACCGGCTAATTCGGTAAATGTACTGGTACTGGATCTTAAAGCGTAGGGTACGAGATAGTTAAGGTAAGGATGTTGGAACCTTTTGCCGCTTAAAAACAAAAAGGGGTGTCCCAAGTAGCCGTTTTATGGCTTTTAGGACACCCCTTTTTTCTATGGATCAAGTCAGAACGTTGTTGTCTCGATTTCCCTGACGGGCATTACTTCGTGCTTCTGTTTACCAATTCACGCGGATTGGTGCCATCGTCTATTGTTAGCGGGGTAGGAGCACTTGTAGCAATTCGTTCCCAAGGTACCATTTTAAAGTTCTGATTTAACTTCTTGCCGTTTTGGAGATTTTCGTCATCTTGTGCAACGAAGATACCATGAGGGAAATTCTTGCCTAATCCATAGCCAAGAACATCAATACCGTCTGTGACAGACGTACCATCTACGGTAGGGCTGTCGCCGATCGTGAAGTTGCTAATATAGGCATTGTCGCCTTGTCGTTCATAGATCGCATAGCTGCTGTTGCCTTGACTGGAGGCCATCAGGTACCCCTTGCCGTCCTTGCCATAATATAATGTGAGTCCCTCTATGTCATCGTGAAGTCTGCGTCCATCTGCAATATCAACACGTTGCAGCGGCTTGGATGAACCGTCTGGCTCGGCGCTATATTTCCAAATGGCGTAATCCTCTTCAGCAATGTACAGCGTACCATATTCATCATCGGCGACCATGCCCTCGGATTGCGTAGCCAGCTTAAACTGACGGACAAGCTTGCCGGCAATTTTGCCGTTACCATTGTCAGTCAACTCATATTGCTCGAATTCTCCCTCTTTGCCCAAAACGAGCGCGTAAAACTTATCTGTCTTGAGGCTATGGTATAAACTAAATCCATATACTTCTTTCATGGTTGCTTTAATAGGTTTGCCAACCACGTTGGTCAATGTTCCTGATTCACCATCAATGGCAAAGATATCGATCGTATTGTTGGTTCGATTGGTTGCGCCTGCAATATCGATCTTTTTACCGCCCAGTGTAAAACCGTAACGAAGATCCACGTTGTTCATTTTTCCGACTTTGATGTTCTGCAGTTGCTTGCCATCCAGATCATAGACTAAAATTCCGCCGCCTTTATTGGTAGCTAGAATTCTGCTTTTATCCGGATCAACCGGATTGAGCCAGATCGCAGGGTCATCAGCTGCATCTTCTCCATCCTCCACGGCTTCTGTTTCGACAGAAGGGGTCACTTTATAGGTGGGAACTGCGTCTTTAGGATCTGCATATTTGCTATTTTCTGCTTCAAGCGCAGTAATCACTTTTGTAGGAAGATATACATTTCCATTGATTATTTTAATTTCACGGTCTGCTTTTCCGGTTTGGCCGGCTAGACGATATTGCTTCTCACCGACTGTAAAAGTTCCCACAATGCCATTTTTCAGCTTGACCAACACTGAATGGTCATCACTATCCCATGTAATAGTTGCCCCCAATTTATCTGCTTGTGTTCGTAGTGGTGCATACCCAGATGGTTGAGTGTCTGCCGCATGGATCAGGTCTGGTGATACCAGAATCCCTGTTAACATGGTTAATAATGCTAGTTTAGTTGACTTCATATGTATGCCCCTTTTCTGATGTGAAAATGATATAACCGACTCAGTATAAAGCGACAATATCAAAAGAATACAATCGAAATGTAAAAGAAATGTAAAAGAGACGTAAACATTCAATTGGTGGCTGGTTTCCAGTATTGCTGTCTGTAGTTTTTCGGCGACATTCCGAATCTTTCCTTGAAGCACTTTGAAAAATAGCTGGCTTGGGAGAATCCTGTTTCCTCCGTAATTTGTTGGATGGACCAGTCGGTTTGCAGCAAAAGACTGCGTCCCTGATCCAGACGGTAGTCCATTAAATACTCAAGTGGTGTACGCTGAAAGGTGGCCTTCATGCATCTAGCAAGATAATTTTGATGTACGTGAAAATGCGCCTCCAGGTCTTTATTAGTAATCGCATTTCTGTAGTTTTGTTTTAAGAAAATTTCGATCTGTTCAGCTAACTTGGAGGAACTGCTTTTATAATTCTCATCATATTCCAAACTCTGAAAAATATTCACAAATGTTTGTTGAGTCTCCCATAGAGCCAGCTTTCGGGTTTTTAGAGTAGAGGCTAGTAAATAGTCCAATTTGGAGAACAGCTCATGGGGATTAATTAATTTCTGATATTTGGGTAGATGGATGGTGGTATGTTCTGAGTGAAAATGCAGTTCAGGAATGGGGGTGCTAGGGATAATAAAATTCGGCGAGGATTGGGCACACCACATACTGTTGGTTTGAAAATGAAACCAGTAAAAGGAGGTTTGTTCTGTACATGCCTCTATGGGGAAATGGTGCTTGTCCGGCTCAAGAATGAGAGCATGATTTTCAGTTATCTTCCACGATTCATCTTCCTCACCGATGTGCAGTAGTCCTTCTTTAATGATAATTACGTCAAAATAACCCAAGTTATAGCGATTCGGATGCCAGTCCCCTTTTTGATATGTAGTAAAATTTCCCTCTATGAAATAGGGCAATGGAGGGACAAGGAAAGATAGAAAGTCTGTTTTGCTCATAGAAGTCAGCTCCTTTGTGTGTGAAATCGTATAAGTTTTAGTTAAAGATCGCGATTTTTTTTATAAATTCAGGTTGATAAAATAAGGACTGTAGCAAGGGGCGCTCAGGTTAGCCTGTTCGATATTATCATTACTTTATCCTTATTTTTTCAAAAATGAAAGCGTTCTATTTCCAGGAAGGGATGTTTATTCAATGAAAACGGCAAAGCCAGTGAAGCATGTCATCGTCGATGATTCATTTTGGAAAAAGTATAAGCAGGTTGTGGCGGAAGAGGTCATTCCTTATCAGTGGAAAGCACTAAATGATGAATTACCAGATACAGAACCCAGTCATGCGATTGAGAACTTTAGAATTGCGGCCGGTGAATCCAGTGGGGAGTATTATGGAACCGTTTTCCAAGACAGTGATCTTGCCAAATGGCTGGAGACGGTCGCTTTTAGCTTAAGGGATCATCCAAATTCTGCGCTTGAAAAGCGGGCCGATGAAGTCATTGATCTGTTGGGAAGAGCTCAAGCTGAGGATGGATATCTGAATACGTATTATCTGCTCAAGGAACCCGATAATCGCTGGACGAATCTAAGAGATAATCATGAGCTGTATTGTGCCGGGCACTTTATAGAAGCGGCTGTTGCTTATTATGAAACGACAGGTAAGACGAAATTTCTTCACATTATGGAGAAATACGTAGACCTGATTCAGCAGACTTTTGGTACAGAAGAAGGGAAACGGAAAGGCTATCCGGGCCATGAAGAAATTGAACTGGCCTTGATCAAATTATACGACGTAACGGCTAAGGATCAATATCTTAAATTAGCGCAATATTTTATCGAACAGCGGGGACAGCATCCAATTTATTTTGTGGAGGAGCAAGAAAAGAGAAAGCATATTCAAACAGAGCCCACCTGGAATGATGATAACAACATTAATTTTGGCCTTGGCTTTGAATATCAGCAGGCACACCAACCTGTGCGGGAGCAAAAAGAGGCCGTCGGCCATGCGGTAAGAGCAGTGTATTTGTATATTGCGATGGCGGATCTGGCCGCAAAAACGGGAGATGCTTCCCTTTTACAAGCATGTGAAACGCTGTGGGATAATGTCACGAACCACAAAATGTACATTACCGCCGGAATCGGGTCTACGGTGAATGCGGAAGCATTCACTTGCCATCATGATCTTCCCAATGACAGCATGTACTGCGAAACTTGCGCCTCTGTAGGGCTGGCCTTCTGGGCTAACCGCATGCTGCGCTTAGCGCCGGACCGGAAATATGCCGATGTTCTGGAGCGCGCGTTATACAACGGAACGATCAGCGGAATGGATCTGGATGGGAAACGGTTTTTCTACGTGAATCCGCTGGAAGTCAATCCTTTTCAAAAATCGAGAAAGGATCAGGAGCATGTAAAAACAGAACGGCAAAAATGGTTCTTCTGCGCCTGCTGTCCGCCCAATTTGGCGCGAATGATTGCATCGGTGGAGGACAATATGTACACCCAGACCGAGGACACATTGTATACGCATCTGTATATTGCCAGCAAGGTGAACATGACTTTATCTGGTCAAGAGGTTGAAATTATACAAACTCATCATTATCCGTGGGATGCGGATCTTGCTCTTTCGATCCATGTAACAGAGCCAACTGCATTTAAGTGGGCACTGCGAATTCCAGGGTGGTGCAAGCAGGCACAGGTCAAGGTAAATGGGGAAGCTATCTCCATAGACCATCTGGAAAAGGGCTATGTCGAGATTCAGCGTACTTGGAAGGACGGCGATGTGGTCACATTGCATTTGGCTATGCCAGTCGAGCGCATTCGGAGCAACCCGCTTGTCTCCATGAACCAGCAGCAAATTGCTCTCCAACGCGGTCCAGTCGTGTACTGTCTGGAAGAAGCGGATAATGGGGCGAACCTGGCAGGGCTAAGATTACCAAAGGATAGTCCTATTACAGAAGAGTTTAGCGAAAATCTGCTAGGTGGCATTGTAAAGCTGACCATAGAGGGATATCGGGTAAAAAGTTCGAATGCATTATACAGCTCGGAGCCCCCTGAACTTGTTCCTCAACAAATTACCGCTATTCCTTACTACGCCTGGTGTAATCGGGCCAAAGGGGAAATGCGTGTATGGGTTTATGAATCATAATTCATTCGCATGGGGAGAGGAAAGATCATGAGTACGAGAATTGTGAGTACGGAACCACCTGAAAAAGCAACCAGTACCGTTCCTTTTCATCGTAAAATCAGCTATTCATTAACGGATACGGCTGGCAATCTACTATACTGTGTCATCTCCAGCTATCTGTTATATTTTTATACAGATGTATTCGGTCTTTCTATCGGGATTGCCGGAACATTACTATTTATCACCCGTTTTATTGATGCCATTGATGCCCCGATCTGGGGCATCCTGATTGACCGGACCAAGTCCAAATACGGTCAGAGCAGACCTTATTTTCTATGGCTAGCTGTTCCGTTTGCCGTGTTCATGGTCCTTACGTTTACGACACCCAATTGGAGTGAATCGGGGAAAATTGCATACGCGGCTATCACTTATATCATAGCGGGTATCCTGTATACGGGAATCAGTACGCCGATTACGTCTATTCTGCCTAACCTGAGCACCAATTCCAATGAACGTGTGGTCTTGAACTCTTTCCGTATGGTCGGGGGAAACGTGGGCTTCTTCATCGCCACGACGTTCACATTACCCCTCGTAGCCTTCTTTGGACAGGGAAATGATCAAAAAGGCTTTTCTTTAACACTCGTTTTATTTGGAATCATGGCGATTATTATGTTTTTCATAGCGTTTGCCGATTTGCGTGAAAATGCGGCAGTGAAAACGAAAGCTGTCCCGATTGCTAAAAGCTTTACAGCTATCAAGCGAAACTGGCCCTGGATGCTCGTTGTAGCTGCTAACCTGTGTTACTGGATCGGCTTGAATATTCGTTCTGCCACGCTCATTTTTTATCTGCAATACAATCTGGATAGTAAGGACTTGGTGCCTTTAATCAATGGATTGACCTCTTTGCAATTGATCTCGATGGTTCTGATTCCGTTTTTCGCCAGAAAATTAAGTAAAAATACGATCATGATTATCGGATTGATATTAGCTGCACTAGGTCAAGTCGTGATTTTAATGGGAAGTACAAACTTAACCCTTATTATTGCTGGTTGGATCATAGGTGCCTTAGGATCAGGCTTTGCGTGCTCGATGCCATTTGCAATGTTGTCCGATACAGTAGATTACGGGGAATGGAAAAATGGAATTCGGGCAAGTGGATTCCTGACTTCTATTGGAAGCGCATTCTGTATTAAAGCGGGGAGCGGAATTGGCGGATTATTGCCAGCATGGGTTATGGGTAGCACAGGCTATATTGCTGGAAAGGTTCAGACCCCGACTGCTTTGTCTGGCATTCAGTTCAGCTTTATCTGGCTACCGTTTATCGTCTTCTTAATCGGAATCATTCCTATGTTTTTCTATAAGAAATTCGAGAAGAATGAAGCTTCTATTCAACAAGATTTAATTGCGGGAAGATCATAATCATTCTTATAACAAGAGGTTAATAACGTTTCATAGCATGGTCATACTGCTTAAAAACCTGTTCATTAAGCTGAGCAGGTTTTTTCGGTTTTTTCTATTCAAATGTGAGCAAAACCATTGACAGGATTTTCTTTTAGAGTGATACTTCTATGTAGAGAAAAGTGTACAGAATCAAGAGCCAGAGACATCTAGCCTTGCAACTTTATACATTTTTTCGCCATGAAAGACTCTTCTGCTGAAGGGTTTTTTTCAATTTGATAAAAAAGAATGTGATAATATGAGTCAACTGAGTGTAAGGATGAGAACGCATGGCTTTCTAAATAGACATTTTTCAGGAGAGTCCATTGATTATCGGCAGATTATCGCCCTGTTTATCCCGCTTCTGATTGATCAGGCTTTTATCGTAGGTCTTAATTTGGTGAACACGGCTATGATTAGCTCGTCAGGAATGGCGGCGGTCAGTGCCGTAAATATGATTGATTCATTAAATATTTTTCTAATTAATGTGTTTGTGGCTGTGTCTACCGGGGGAACGGTTGTCGTGGCGCAGTATAAGGGGAGCGGTAATGACCTTATGGTCTCTAAAGCAACCTCCGGTACCATATCCTCCGTTTCCTTGCTGGCCTTATGCATCAGTCTGTTTATGATCGTGTTGTACAATCCAATTTTAAGTGTGCTGTTTGGCTCCGCCTCGCCTGATGTATTGGCTAACGGCAAGGTGTACCTGCTGGGAAGCTGTATGTCCTTTGTAGGGATTGCGATTGTTGAAGCGGTATGTGGAGCGCTGAGAGGGATCGGCAAGACGAGGGCATCGCTGGCTCTTTCGCTTATCATGAACTTTTCGTACGTACTGCTGAATGTCGTATTTATTAACTTGTTGGATATGGGTGTACTGGGCATGACGATTGCAGTCAATGTGTCCAGATATGCAGGGGCTGCCTGCGCGTTGATTTATTTGGTCAGGGTAGATGATGACTTGCGTGTCCAGCTTAGGGATATGCTTTATTTTAATCTGGCTATGCTTAAAAAGATTCTGTTTATTGGTCTTCCTTTTGCGGCGGAACAGATGTTTTTTAATGGGGGTAAAATTTTAACCCAAATTTTCATTGTGAACCTGGGGACCAATGCATTGGCGACGAATGCCATTTGCTCATCCCTAGCTAATGTGTTCCAAATTCCTGCAAATGCTCTGGCTCTTACAATTGTGACCGTGGTCGGTCAATGCATGGGACGGCGAAATGTACACGATGCCCGCAAGTTTACCAAATCGTTTATTTGGCTGTCGTCCGCTTCGTTTATTGTAATGGGGCTGATCCTAATGCCTTTGTTTAAGCCGATGGTAGGGCTGTTTCATCCGCCTGCTGAAATTGTAGATGACATTTTTATGGTCATGCTGATTAATACGTTGGCCCAGATTCCGCTCTGGTCCATCGCCTTTATCACACCTTCTGCGCTTAGGGCGGCAGGTGACTCCAAATTTACGTCCCTCACCTCAATGCTGTCCATGTGGCTATGTCGGGTAGTGCTCGGATATGTTTTGGGTATTGTGTTCAATTGGGGAATTGTGGGTGTTTGGCTGGCCATGGATATTGAATGGGGGGTGCGGGGGATCGTTTTCCTCTGGCGCTTCCGCGGCAACAAATGGGTTCAGCATCGTTTGATCGACTGAATAGGTCCACTACTATAAAATTGACCTCGGATGAGGCCCTTTATAGTAGTGGATTTTTTTCTAGACGCATATGGTTAGGTGCGTATTACTCCATGCTGATCCCTATATTGCCTACCTGCGCTCCCTGCTGCATACGGTAAAAGGCTTGCGCCGTATCTTGTAGAGGGAAGACGCCGTCTATAATGGGATGAAGGGAATGACGCTCCATGAATTGGAGCATATCTGCGAATTCCTCGCTGCTCCCCATAGAGGTACCGATGATGCTAATCTGTGGGAAAAATATGGAGCGAAGCGGAATCTCTATGTGATCTCCTGAGCTTGCGCCAAATGTAACGATTCGACCATCCGGTTTGATGACATCCAAATAATTGTCGAATGTAGCGGGTCCGATGCTGTCAAGGATCAGATCCACGGTGTCTCCGTTCATACTTTCTTTCCAATCGCTATCACTGTCGAATGCATGATGAGCACCATGGGTGAGGGCAGCTTGTTTTTTGGCTTCGCTACGTGATGTGACGCTGAGCCGTGCGCCTGCTGCTAAAGCCATGAGCATGGCATACGTGGCTACCCCGCCGCCAATACCGGGGATGAGCACATGATCCCCTTGCTGAAATTGGCCTCTAGTGAAGAGAGCGCGGTAAGCGGTCAAGGCAGACAGAGGCAGTACCCCAGCTTCTTCCCAAGACAGGTAAGCTGGCTTGCGGACTGCATTTTGAACGGGAATGATAACCGATTCGGCCAATGTTCCATCTGAAGGACCACCCAGAATGGCAGGAACCAAGGGAACGAGGTGCGCCTTTTCCCATCCGATACAAGGATTGATGATTACTTCAGTGCCAACCAGCGAGTTTGGAACGCCAGCGCCTACAGCTTCGATCACGCCTGCTCCATCCGATCCGAGAATGAGTGGAGCATCGTTGTTGGTTCGATCCGCCATGAGGAACAGATCCCGATGGTTCAAGCCCGCGGCTTTGAGTCTGACCTTCACTTCGCCGTGCCCCGGATGTCTGTCCGTAACGTCCTTATACATCAGGCCCTCAAGGCCGCTTTTGCCGGTATGTATTACAGCTTTCATTTTAAAGCCTCCTGTAGTCGATTTTAGATGCATTTGCATGTACTTTGAATTGTACAGAGCGGCAAGCATCCGGTAAAATGAACAAAATCGAACGTCAGTATCATAAATGATCATACCAACCAGGTGATGTATATATGGAAAGCAGTGATTTGAAAATTTTTCGGGCGGTTGCTCGCGAGGGCAGTATCACAAGGGCTGCACAAGTGTTGAACTATGTACAGTCCAATGTGACCTCGCGGATTCAGCAGCTTGAGGCACAATTGAACGTACCGCTATTTCGCAGATCTAACCGCGGAATGACGCTAACGTCGGCAGGAGAGAATCTGCTGGAGTATGCAGAATCCATACTGACCTTGCTCGACGAGGCAGAGAAGTCTACTCAATATTCGGCTCAGCCTGCGGGACCGTTGCGACTGGGCTCGATTGAGACGACTGCGGTTACGCATCTAACCTCATTATTGACGGGATATCACGCTCAATACCCTGATGTGCATCTGTCGCTTATGACCGGGGGGACGCATGCTCTTGTACAAAAGGTATTGAATTACGAGTTAGATGGGGCATTCGTCTATGGCCCTGTCGATGATCCCAATATAGAGCATATGGCGGCTTTCGAAGAGGAGTTGGTGCTTATTTCGGAACCGGGAGAAAGTGATATGAGCAAGTTGCTCGCCAAGCCTATGCTGTTCTTCGATATAGGCTGCACACATCGGGCAAGAGCGGAAAGCTTTCTGAGCGAAGCAGGTGTAGATGCGTATCAGACTATGGAATTTGGGACATTGGAAGTCATTGTGGGTGGTGTAGCCTCTGGCCTGGGGGTGTCCATGCTTCCACACTCGTCAATTGTAAAGGCGAAGGAGGCAGGAAGGATTGCTTCGCATCGTTTACCCGAAACATATAGCAAATTAGAGGTGTGGTTTGTTCATCGGCGGGATTCGGCTTACTCCAGTGCGCTGTCAGGCTTGCTCCACTGGATGAAAAAGGATGCTATACTTAACTAGGATTAAATTGACATCAGGGGTGTATCATTTGGAAGAACATCATTTATCGAAAAATCCATCTACAGTAGCACCGGGAGAATTTGTGAGGAATGGCGGCTATCAACGACGAGAACCAGATAGGATGGCGGTATTATCAGAGACATACGGAGCCTCTATCTTTTTCAGAAGATGGGCCGCCTGGATGATTGACTTCATTCTTATCGTCTTTGGGTATGGAGGGCTGGTTTATTTCGCAGCGAAGAAACTATCTGAAACGGAAACTCCAAATCTGGGCATGGTAGTGATTCTCTTCTTGATTGGCTCTTTCTGCTATTATCTGTTACTGGAAGGACTTACAGGCTATACGCTGGGCAAGTTTGTACTTCGTATTCAGGTTGTGAATGGAGAAGGAAGGCCACCAGGCATGATTAAATCGTTGATCCGTACGCTCATATATCTGGTGGATACGAATCCGCTGCTTTTCTGGGGGCTGCCCGCCGGCATCTGTGTGCTGGTGACACCTCGGAAACAACGAATTGGAGATATGGTCGCCAATACATATGTAGTTAAGGTACGGGATTTGGGGAAGGTAGGCAGAAAGAAAAACGGAATTATTGCAGGAGCAATCATCCTGATGACGATCGCTTCGATTGTCTTTGCTGTATCCTTAATTTCTACGCTCATTACTCAAATCGTGAAGCCAGAGGTATTTATCAGTAAGGATAACCAGTTTGCGATTACGGCTCCGTGGAATTGGTCACGAGATAATATGATTAATGAGGAAGCGGATATTTCCATTAAAAATGAATTTACCGATAGATATTTGATTGTATTGTCTGAACCGAAAAGCGACTTTGACAGCAGTATGACCCTTCAAGAATATAAAGGGATTATTGAAGACCATTTGGTGTCAGAAATTACGGACCCCGAATTGGGGCTGGCCTCCGACAGGGTGGTGAATGGATACCCAGCCATTGAATTCACCCTAAAAGGAGAAGTAGACGGGATTCCGATCATGTATAATGTGACCACGATTGAAACGCCTTCGCATTATCATCAAGTGCTTGCTTGGACCTACGCTTCCCGGTACGGTCGAGCCCAGCAAGAGCTGCGCAAGATTAGAGACAGTTTCCGTGAAATGAACATGATGTAACGTGAACATGAAGCAGCCACTATATTCGAAGTTATTAGGGTAAACAAAAAAAGCAGATAGCTCATAGGAGCATCTGTTTTTTTTGTATTTAAGCTGAATTTAAAAGATGAACATCAAAAAACGGAGCAGGCAGAATAGTGCTGGACAAGCAAAGCGGTGGAGTTGGGAAACACTATCCGCCTGCGTAGTGGCGTTATCGTAGATTTATATAGATCATTTGGTCATACAATAGAATGTCTGATCACTCGTAATCCAGCCACTTTCGCCACCTTGCCTTGTGGATGGGCTTTGAATTGAATTGTCACTTCATTTTTGTGGCTCGTCACAGACAGAGGCAACTCATAGGCAAACGTCTCGAATTTATTCATTTCCTCGGATTCCAGCTTGCCTTCTCCCAAATTCTGACCATCTGCGATGATGTCAAAGTCACGATGAGAGCGGTCGGAGTCCTTCAGATAGGTCACTGCTAATTGGACAGGCTCATCAGGGAGCACCTTCATGACAAAAGAGAACCAGCCCCCAGGCCATGTATCGCGATATTTGCGGTTATAGATGGACCCCAAGCCTACATGTTCGCCAGTAAAGGCATGATCCCGTTCAGGCTGCATTTCGGCAGGCTGCACAACATCCACTGTACGTCGTTCCAGTTCCAGCTGGTACGCTAACGCGGTACGGTATTCTGCCTCTGTTGATGTCCACTCCTCCTTGGAAAAGAGATCCCAATAAACGGTATAAGAACGATCATATATCTGATAAAACGGACGAAGCTTCAACTCTCCGATATAACCCAGGTCGCTTAGATGGAATGTATTCGGCTCGATCCTGTCAGCAGTCAGCTTGGTTGCCAAGGAATCAGCCGATCCGATCAGAACAGATGCCAGCAGACGTTCCTCGTTGGACTCCTGTTCAACAGGACCCAGATCTCCAGCCAGCACAAGTGGACCGTACATGAAGGCAATTCGTCGCGGATTATCTGGCATTTCCTCAACTCTTACTGTCATAGGAATATCGTACTCGACCGTATCTCCATCGTTCCATTCCCGTTCAATTACAATATAGCTGGTAGGACATGCCTCTGCGGCATACTCTTCCCCGTTGATCTTAATCATCATGCCCTGCTCCGCCCAGTGTGGGCATCTTAGCTTGATCGTGAAGAACTTGGGCTCCTTGCTTATGACACGCAGCGTTCCTCGCCCATTTTGCGGAAAGAGAGTTTCTTGTTGGAGCTGTACATCCATTTCCCCCCACGTCACAGTAGAAGGGACATATTGGTTAACATAGATTGTATTTGCTGTGTGAAAATAAATCGCGGTGCCGTACATAGAGTGACTCTCCATACCGGACCCGACACAGCATGTAAAATCCTCATATTGAGAATTGAAGGACTTGTGTCCACCCATTTCCAGCGATACAAAATAGCAAACACGTCCATCTACAGGCTGCTGTGAAGCCAGAATATGATTAAACATTGCCCGTTCATAGTAGTCGGCATAAGCTGCGTATGCGTCCCATTCGAACATATGTCTTGTTAATTTCAGCATATTGTAGGTGTTGCAGGTTTCACAGGTGCCCTCACCCAAACGATCATTCAGCTTGCCAGGTTCACCAAAATGTTCATTATAGCTATTGCCGCCGATTACGTAGGAATGCTTGTGAACCACCCGATCCCAGAAAAAGCGGGAGAGGTCCGCATATAGAGGTTTGCCTGTCACTTCGAACTGCCGTGCTGCACCAATGATTTTAGGAATTTGCGTATTAGCATGTCGTCCTGCCAGCGTATCGCGGCTGTCTGCCAGATCATTCAGCACTTCTCCATGATAAAAGCGTTCCGCCAGATTCAGAAAGCGTGTCTCTCCAGAATGTTCCGCCAGATCGGTCAGCACCTCGTTCATGCCGCCAAACTCGCAATGGAGCACCTGTTGCACCTGTTCATCGCTCAGTCCTTGGAATACATCCTCCAGCCAGTCGCCGAGTTTGATTTCCATCGCTAATGCTTTGGGATGATGAGCGAGTAGGTGGGCATCACGCAAGCCTGCGAAGAGCTTGTGCATCGTATATAGCGGTACCCAACCTCCGTTAAGATCAAAGCCCTGGGAACGAATATCTCCGGATTTGACCTCTTCAAAAATCTCTTTCCCGCGCGGGATACCGGAAATGTATCCGTTTCCATGACTGTTTTGGCATATCTCCAACTCGTCGATCACATAGTTTACTCGTTCCAGCAATCTTTTATCGCCTGTAGAGGCAAACATTAGTGCACAGCCAGACAGGTAGTGCCCAAGTGTATGTCCACTGATGCCGCGTGCTTCCCAGCCTTCATAATGAGCCGCTTTGGGTTCCAAGCCCGCATATTCACGAAAACGTGACAATAAACGGTCGGGTTCCAAACCCAGCAGATAGGTCGTATTCAGTTCCATAGCGTGGTAAAGTGGGCCGGAATCAATACTTACTTTATGCAAGTCAAAAGCTTGTGCTTTCAAAATCATCGCTCCTTAGCTAAGATGGAAGTGTATATTTCTCCACTACATTAGCATTGCAACCGCGGTATGTCAGTAGCTTAACCATACAATGGGTGGACAAATCCGAACATGAATCTAAAGAGGCGATAACATGACCTATCTGAAAGTGAATGTAGATACTCCGATCCAACTAATCTCGGCAGGCGAGTTTGTTTCCGAGGTGCCATGGAAGCATATGAGCCGTTCCATTGAGAACTTTGAGTTGATCCTGGGTGTCCAAGAAACGGTATATATACGGGAGGAACAGGAGGATTTTGAAATAGGGGAAGGAGATATTCTATTGCTGTACCCTGGTCGTACGCACCGAGGATACCGGGAATCATTGCCGGGGGTTAAATTTTATTGGTTTCACTTCGATGTGCCTGCGACCCCGAATGTATTATCTAGTGAGGAAATGAAGCAGGAAACAAGTGCTATGGACGGGCTTTTGCAGCGTCATGGCGTAATGCGCGATATCTATTTACCGCAAAGTGTACAGGCAGATAATGGAGATCGGATTCATATTATTGTCAATCAAATTTTGCATGTCGCCAACTCACATTATCTTACATATCACAGTGCTAACTATTTGTTCACCTCACTGCTGATTGAGATATCTGAACTGGCCCTCAGTCGCTTGATCTCCAATCCTGTCCATTCACAGGGGAACGTGAGTATGAACAAGATTATCGAGTGGACTCGAATTCATGCTGAGGAACCGCTGACCGTGACCGATCTGGCTCGGAAGTTCAATTACAACAAGGATTATATATCTCGTTTATTCAAGCAAAATACGGGCATGCGCCCCTTGGAGTTCATTCACAGTATTCGAATCAACAAAGCGAAGGAACTAATTTCCCGTACAGATATGAGCATTAAGCAGGTTGCGGAGGAAGCGGGATACACGGATGAGAAGTATTTTATGCGATTGTTCAAAAAGCGAGTCCATATGACTCCCTCGCAATACCGGAATGCCTATCACAAAACATTTATGAACAATGTCTAGTCCATTTCCGCTTTACAGCAGGCATGGCTTATCAGACTATAATTTGATAATCTGATTTAAGAGAGATTGAATGAGAGTGCAATACATAATACTTTGTTAAAAGGGGCGAGTGAGATGCTACAACCACCATTAAAGGAAGAACTGACTCGAATACTCGAAGAGCATTCACTTGGTGAAGAATTAAAAAAAGAGATCAATCAAGAAGCTCAAGCTGCTATACAATTTCATCTAGATCATAAAGAAAATTACGAGCGTGTTGGCAATAGTCGAATTGCTGGCTACCCGGATTTGCCCCCCTCAATCGAGTGGCCGTGTGATTCAGACGGAGAATATTATACGTTTATTGCTCAGATCAATCTAAGCGAGTTGCCTTTTTCACCATTCGAGGGATTGCCTCATCAGGGCATATTATACTTTTTTCTTGGGCTGGATGAGCCAGCTTATGATATTGACCATAAAGTCTTTTACTATAACGGTGACAGCAGCGCTTTGAAGAAAACTTTGCCGCCGAATGGGAAGGTTGAAGTATGTGCCGAGAACAGGGATTTCACCTCGTATGCAATTTCTTTTCAGCCGATCTTGACGCTGCCATCGGAGGGTGAGCTGGGAGATATCCTTTTAGATCAGTACGAAGAGCTTTATGAGCTTCTATATGAACATAGCGACACGGTGTGGGGACAGCATCAGTCTTTTGCCGGGAATACTCGTCGGGATGCTTATCTACGCCGAAACGGGCTGGAGGGTCTTCTATTTAACTGGCATAAGAGTGAGAGTCAGATCCACCAGGAAGCCGAGCAAGCTATGCATAGGGGAAGTACGGAGTATGCGGAGCAGTTACGATCTGAAGTGCTGCCTCAGCTGCAAGAATACCAGGCGAATCGGGAAAAGCACGATCAAGCTTCGGAAAATTGGCATGTTTTGCTCTCTGTATCATCCTTGAATGAGGTCGGTATGTGCTGGTGGGACGCAGGGTATTTGGAGTTTTTTATAGATCAAAGGGATTTGAAAAACCTTGATTTCACGCGAACGTATGTCAATCTGGCTACGAGCTAGCCGGGGCGCCGATGCTGTCATTGAGAAACGTGATACGTCTAAAAATTGGGTCACACTTCATAAACCTAAAGAAGAGAAACAGTTCGCTGGCCTTAAAGCGGACGGTTATCAAATTGATTTTGCATACTATACAGAGGGAAAAGATTTGATTGTCGAATCGAAATCCGGTTCCCCTGGCTTCAAAGGTGTCAGCCAAACAACGATGCGAATTAACGGCAAAGAAGTAGTACCTGAGATCATTGCGAAGGGTATGGTATCCACAGGCGTTAATGTTGATCGTTATAAAGATATTAAATTAGACGGAAGATTGGAACTAAATCCTGGCATCTACAAGTACAGTGATCCTGGACGTGATATTGAAGTTGTTTTGAAATAGATAGGGCGTCCGCCGCCTATTCTACAATTACGTAAATACAAAAGCCCTTCCGGCTTTCCATGAGGGAAGCAGCGGAAGGGCTTTTGTTATATATACTTGCCTATGCGGGGAGTGTATTTATACCCGCTGCACGGTAAACTCGAATTCCAGCTTTTGATCGGCTGGGATTTGATATTCTTCATGTACTGGAGCACCCCAGCTGTCGTCGCCGCCTACGCCCATTTGCTTGCCAGCTACGGTGACAACGGTGTAATACACGTTTGGTAACTCATACACATGGTATGCACTTTCCAGCTCGAACGCTGTATACGGCGATATATTGCATTCCACCGGCGCGGTGGCAGGTGCGGTAATGCGGATGCCCCGCTGGGAATCGTCAGTAATATCGACACGGCGCACGCCTGTACGATTGCCGGATTCCTGTGGCACGACATACCCGGACACGTTATCCGCAGCTTCGTTGCGGAATACGCCAAGTCTAGCACCGAAGGCCCGGTCGATGTAATTCTCCTCTGGTCCCATCGCATACCAGTCCAGATGGCGGTAGTCCGCTGGAACCTTGAACGAAAGGGCAAAGATCGGCAGGTTAGGCAGTCCCGATACACCTTCATAGGTGGATTTTACGTTCAGACTGCCATCCGCCAAGACGGTATAGGCTACCGTTACCTGTACGTCGGCATGAATGCTCAGCGTGTAGCGGAACGTAATGGTCACACGGTCTGCCTGCTCTTCCGTGACCTCGATGTCCACACATTTACGCGTCAGACTTGCAGCGAACCAGCCACCAGCTTCAAAACCGAGTGCGGTACCCCGATCATTGTCTGTGGTCGCCCGCCAGAACAACGGGGCAGGAGGCGTAGCGATCATCTCACGTCCCGCGTAGCGAAGTGAAGTCAGGCTGCCTGCTCCTTTGGAGAACATGATGCTGAAATCTGTACCGTGAACGCCAATATTTACATCGCCATGCACCACTCGTAGGGCTCCACCTGTAGGAGCTTTCAGCGGATTTGGATTTTCCACAATGAAAATATGCTGTCCGAAGGCTACTTCATGCCCAGCCTCAGCCCAGAGCGTCGCTTCCTTCAATACAAGCGCCGTGTGAATGACATATTCCCCAGGCTTCCCGTCTGTGCTTGGGAACGTCAATGGAATATAGGCTTCGGTCTGAGCCGCCACATCCACATGACTCACATTTCGCGTGATCTCTTGACCTTCATGCAACAGGCTGTATACCAGTTCATAGTCCCCTGTTCCCTCGAACAGGTTTTCATTGCGAATGGTCACACCTTTGGTATCCGGGATGAGCTTCAAATTTTGGTACAGGAATTTGACCTCCTGCATCTTCGGTGAAACCTTCCGGTCCGCATAGACAATTCCGTCCGTACAGAAGCCATAGTCTGTTGGACGGTCGTCAAAGTCGCCGCCGATCGCGAGGTACTCGCGTCCGTAACGATCTTTTTTCATGACCGCTTGGTCGATGTAATCCCAAATAAAACCGCCCTGATACAGCTCGTATTTGTTCTCCAACTCGGTATACTTGTGCATGCCGCCCACAGAATTGCCCATAGCATGCATGTATTCGCAACTGATATACGGCTTTTGTGGATTGTCATTCAAGTATTGCTCGATATCAGCGGGCTTGGCGTACATCCGGCTCTCCATATCGCTGGTATCATCATACGTACGATTGTGAAACACGCCTTCGTAGTGTACCAGACGGCTCGGATCGGTGGACCGGAAATAATTAGCGACATTGCGTAGCACTTCGCCTGCATACGACTCATTTCCGCAGGACCAGATCAGAATGGATGCATGGTTTTTGTCCCGTTCCAGCATGGAAATAGCGCGATCCATAACGATATCCTGCCATTCAGGCAGATTGGCCGGAATATTCCACGAAGGCTCGACCGCGCCGAGTTTTTGCCAGGAACCGTGTGTTTCCAGGTTCATTTCGTCAATCACGTATATCCCGTACTCATCGCACAGCTCATACCACAGTGTCTGATTCGGATAATGAGAGGTACGTACAGCGTTCATATTGTTCTGCTTGAGTGTCCGAATATCCCACAGCATATCTTCACGGGAAATTGCACGCCCGGTACGAGCGTTAAATTCATGACGGTTCACGCCCTTGAACACAATGCGCTTGCCATTCAGATGCATGACCTTGTTCACCATCTCGAATTTGCGGAAACCAACCTTTTGTGGGATCACCTCGACGAGTGTTCCATCGGCATCATAAATTTGAATGAACAACGTGTACAAATAAGGCCTTTCCGCGCTCCAGCGCTCTACTTGCTCCAAAGTTGCTGACAGCGAGGCGATGCCATCTGTAAAGTCAGCTTTCAAAGAAGCTACTATATGTCCGGTGGCATCCTTCACATCGACAGTTGTATGGGCTGTTGCTGGTTGCTCCAAAGTCAGTTTCAATTCCAGCAGGCCCTGCGTGTAGGTAGCATCCAGGTCCGCCTTGGCATGCAGGTCGCGTACGTGAACAGTAGGGATCGTGTACAAATATACGTCTCTGAAAATGCCGGAAAAACGCCAAAAATCCTGATCCTCCAGCCAAGCTCCCGTACTTCTTTGATATACCTCTACCGCCAGCTTGTTTTCGCCAGCTTGCAGGTAGGGTGTCAGTTCAAAATCAGACGGTGTAAAGCTGTCCTCGCTGTAACCGACAAATTGTCCGTTCAGCCATACATAGAAAGCCGACTCAACACCTTGAAAAGAAATGAACACAGGCTGCGCGTCAGAAGCCATATTTTCAGGCAAAACAAAGCTTTTGATATAGCTACCGACCGGATTGTGGTCTTGTGGAATATGAGGTGGACGAACGTCCGAATGTCCGTCCCACGGGTACATCGTATTGGCGTACTGCATTTGGCCGAAGCCTTGCGTCTGAATATGACCTGGTACCTGAATATCGCTCCAGCCGCCATATTCAAAGTCAGGGGCATAGAATTCTGCTGGGCGAGTGGCTGGATTCGTCGCATAGTTGAACTTCCAACTCCCATTCAGGCTGTGACGCCAGACCATATCGGCCTGGTGTTCTGCTTCCTGAAGCGTGGTGTAATATTTATGATCGGAATAGGCAGGCAAGCGATTTACGGCGAATTTGGTTACATCGGTGAGCCAGTCCAGACTAGGGGTATGAATGGTCAAGGCGAACACTCCTTATTTTTAAATTGAATGAAGACCGTATACAGAAATCTATTATTTTACCGAGCCGACCATACCTGCGACAAAGTGCTTCTGCATCAGGAAGAATACCAGTGCAGTCGGCAATGTGGACAGGACAATGGCAATCATAATAACGCCGTAGTCCGGTGCATAGCTGGAGCCGAGGTTCGAGATCAACAGCGGGATGGTTTGATTTTCTGGCGTTTGCAGTACAATCAGAGGCCAGAGGTAGTTGTTCCAGCTGGACATGAACGTGATAATTGCGGCAGCGGCATAGGTTGTTTTCATCGTAGGCATATACACCCGGAAGAACAGACCCAGCTCGGATAATCCATCCATCCGGCCAGCTTCCAGCAGATCCTTGGGAAACATCTTGGTGCTTTGACGGAAAAAGAAGATCAGGAACGCCGTAGTTACGGTTGGAATAACGACAGAAGAGAGCGTATCAATGCCGATCCACGGTATCACATTAGAAATGCTGCCGAACATCCGGTAAAGCGGGATCATAATCGCCGCAAACGGAATCATCATCGACATCAGCAGGATATTGAAGACAACGTCTTTCGCTTTACTTCTGTAAATTTCAAAGCCATAACCAGCCAGTGATGCAATGAGCATAGCCAGCAACGTCGTTGAGATGGAAACCTTTGCAGAGTTACTGAGCGCAGTAACGATGTCTACTTGTTCGAGCAGATTGTGCATGTTATCCATCAGGTGGGAGCCAGGCAGAAGCTTGCCTTTGGTCACATCGACTGACAGGTTCGTGGAGCTGGATAGCATCCACAGGAACGGGAAAATCGAAATGAATGACACAAGAATCAGAAAGGCGTACGTAAATGCTCTTTTTGTTTTCATCATTTTTTCTCACCTGCCACTTTAAACTGGATAATCGACAAGATAATGATCATAATGACGATGGAATAAGATACGGTCGCCGCATAACCAAAGTCGGATGAATACTTGAAGGACAGATTATAAATATATTGCGAAATAGAAGATGTCGCGTTACCTGGTCCACCTTTGGTAATATTCATGATTTCATCGAAGAGCTGAAGTGTACCAATCGTCGATGTAATCGAGGTGAACAGGATAATCGGCTTAAGCAGTGGAACGGTAATGCTGAAAAACTGCCGGATCGGGGAAGCTCCGTCAATACGGGCCGCTTCGTAGATGGAACTGTCAATGTTTTGAAGACCCGACAGGTAAAAGATCATGTTGTACCCTGTCCAGCGCCATGTGATCGCGATAATAATCGTTACTTTGGCCCAGAAAGGATCTGTAATCCATTGGATTGGCGTGCCAATCACGTGCAGGTTCAGCAACAAGGAGTTTACCAAACCGTCAGCCGAGAACAGATACTTGAAAACAACCGAATAGGCTACAAGGGATGTGATACACGGCAAGAAGATGGCGGTGCGGAAAAAGCCTTTGAATTTCAGGTTTTTATCATTCAACAATACGGAAATAAACAGAGCCAGAATGACCATTAAAGGTACCTGGAAAATTAAGTAGATAAACGTATTCTTCACAGCGGTAATGAACATTTTGTCAGTGAACAGACGCTTATAGTTATCAATGCCGTTAAAGCTCAGATTAGACCCAGTACCCGTCTTAAAGGATAAGATTAGCGCCTGAATCATCGGATAGAAATAAAAGGCGGCAATCATGATCACTGCGATGGATATGAACAACCATCCTGTCATACCTGCTTTAAGACGTGTTGTAGTCATTTTGGGCGCGGCTGTCTTCATACCATGTCAACTCCCTATGCAGCAATAAAACCTTGAACTCGCAAGCCCAAGGTTTTAAGTGCTTATCGTTTTATTGTTTAGCCTTGGCTAGATGGACTGACTTATTTAAGCTGTGCTTCCGCTTGTCCTTGAGCGTCCTTCAGAACTGCATCTACATCTTTTCCGTTCAGGTAGTTTTGAATTTCAACAGTCATGATGTCCTCAATTGCATAAGTGTGCAGGCCATAATTGACTTTTGGAACTTGTTTAGTCCAATCAGCAAATTTCTTGTATACTTTGTCGCCACCGAAGTAAGCATCTTCCACGTCATAAGCTTTACCGCTGGAAGCTGCGTTCAATGAACCAACAATTCCGATTTTGCTCAGCATATCTTGATACAGCTCTGTATCTGAACCAAATGTTTCTTTCAGGAAATCAGCAGCGGTATCTTGACCGTCCGAGTTGAGGACATACCAGGAGCTGCCGCCGAGGCTGGAAGCATTCACGGATTCAGGTATATTTTTCAGTTTAGGGAAAGGTACAACAGCCCATTTACCGGATTGCGAAGCTTCTGCCTTAATTGAAGGTGTAATCCAGTTACCTGTAGGTACAGAAGCAACTGCACCGCTGTTGAATGCGGCCAAGAATTGACTCCAGTCGGCATTCATTTTAACAATGTTGGCGTCGAACAAGGCTTTGTACGTCAAGAGCGCTTCTTTCAGAGCTGGATTACCAGCCAGGTTTGGTGTTTTACCGTCTTCTTTCAGGTACCAGGAACCCGCTGTTTGGATCATGCCACGGATCAGACCGAGGTCATTCGGATCTTGAGTCAGCATATCTTTGCCTGTTTTTTGTTTTACAGCTTTACCGATTTCAATGAATTTGTCCCAATCAATATTGGTCAAGTCTGCCACCTTGTAGCCAGCTTGTTCCAGATAATCCGTTCTTACATACAATCCCATAACGCCAGAGTCGAAAGGAACTCCGTATTGCTTGCCGTTGTAGCTGGTCGGCCCGATTTTATAATCAGCGAAGTCGGATGCTTTGATCGAATTAGTCATATCATGGAAAGAATCGGGATAGGCTTGCAGGAAGTTCTGTGCCCGGTAATCCTCAATTAGAACCACGTTTGGCAATCCTTTAGTAGAACCGGAGTTGAGGCCGGCATTCATTTTTTGAACGATATCGTTTTGAGCATATTCGACAATGTTTACGGTTACATCTGGATGTTTGGCAACATAGCGATCTTTTGCCAGCTTCAGGGCTGCGATGTTGAAGTTCGGGTCCCAAGCCCAGACTGTAATTTCTTTCTTGCCTGAATCTGTGGTCGTAGCTGCTTTCTCAGAATTGCTGGAGCATGCGGATAACAAGATCAAGCTTGCAATCAGCAGAAGGAAAGACATTTTTTTCATTTTGTTCAACCCCTACTCTTTTTTTATATGTTGCTAACCATGTAGAACTTTTTTTGAAAGCGGTTACCTTGTTTATGAATTTAGTTTATCATCCTTGCTTTACTGGCAGTTAGGAATATCTTTATACAGATTGGTCTTATTATTATGATTTATCCAAAAAGGTACCGCTTACATTTGTGTTTTCTTTAGGTTTAGGTACTTTTTATAGGAGGGACTAAAGATATTCACGAAGCGCCACTGCGCAGCCGATGGTGCTTCCCATCGCTGTTGCTTGTAAGCACCATTCGGCCCACTCTGTTCTCGCTCCATATTTATGGGGTAGGAGGAGCGGGTTTTACAATTAGAGGCAGTGTCATTCTTACTTTGGTGCCCTCGCCCTTCTTGCTGGAGATGGTCACACCATATTCTTCTCCATACAAAAGGGTAATGCGATTGTGTACATTCTGAATGCCGATGCCTGTAAATAGTTGGCGTTTGCTCTTGGGATTCGGCAGTCCGTCCTGCGCTGTATTTCCGTCCAAATCCATACCGTCTCCATCGTCGACTACTTCACAGATCAATGTATCCTCTGTTTTCGACACCAATATATAGATGTGCCCTGTATTTTTCTCATTAAACGCATGGAAAAAAGAGTTTTCGATAAAAGGCTGAATGATCAGCTTGGGCACATGATACTCCAGACAATCAGGTGATACAAAATAATTTACCTGTACCCGTTGCCCATAACGCACATGATTAATGAATACATAATTTTGCATGTTGGCCATTTCTTGCTCGATGGTGATCGTTTCGCTCACATTGCTGATTGTATTTTGCAGCAAGGAAATGAGTGCATTGATCGTCTCGGCGGCGGTTTCCTTGTTTCCTTTGAGCACTAGCATTTTGATTGAAGCCAATGTATTGTACAGAAAATGTGGATTGATCTGCCGCTGTAGTGCAGCAAGCTCTGCATTTCGTTGGCCTTTTTGGGTTTCTAAAAGCTTACGAATATAATCATTTAGTTCATCAAGCATGTAGTTGTAAGCATGACTTAACTGTCTGACCTCGTAGCTACCCGTGACCGGGATATAATTATCAAAATTTTTCTCGCGTATAGTCGACATTTGCTTGACCAGCCGAGTCAGAGAACGAATCAGGCGACGTGAAATGAGAAAAACAATCACCAAAGCAATCAGTACAATGGCGATACAGATCCAGACAACAGATTTAACGTCAATAATTTGCCCAACTGCGGTTTGCCTATCGATCATGTTCACCAGATAAAAATCAAATGAAGGGATATAGTTGGAAAGAACGATACTTTCTTTATTCATTACATCCGCATTAATATAGTTTAGTCCCTGTTCATTGATTTTGGTGGCATAGCCCAGCAGCTCACTGGAGCGTTGTCCGACTAGGTCCTGACGGTTGCTCGATACAATCAGTCCTGTTTTGTCCAAGATCAGCACATCATTACCGTTACTCGTGAAATTGTTATAAAAACGCCGAAATTCTGGCTCCCGAATGGCAATGTAGATCATTCCGTACAAGGTGCCACTGGTTCGCTCCATAAATGGTTTAGAGGCGATGATATAGGGTGTGGGTTTTTGCATGGTGCTAGTCATTTGTTGATGAAACAACTCCGTATCCATTTGATACATAAGCTGTGCCGGGCGTGCTACACTTCGGGCCGTAATAGCACTGCTCTTAAGCTGCTCCGCAGTTACAGGCCAATAGGAGGAATCGGAGTAAAAGCTCCGTCCGTTCAGACCTGTTACAGCGACACCGACATCATAAGCATCGACGTTCGATTTAATTTGCTTCATTTGCTGTGCCATACCGAAGTAAATCCTTGCCGAGTTAATCGAGTCAGATTGGCCGCTAGTCAAATAGTTTTTGACGGTTCCATTTTCCGAAGCGTGGGTTACAGCATTCACGATAGAGTCATTGAAGGATTCAAAGCTGGATTGAATCTGGCTAAGCACCTTGGCATTGGTAATACTGAATGTCTCAGCGAATAGTCGTTCAGACATTCGAATCGTCACCAAAGAGGTCAGCAACGATACCGCAGTGATGCTGACCACCATAACAATAAAGATTTTGAAGAACAGACCTTGATATTTGATCTTGTGGATATATCTTTTCATATTCGATCTCTTTTCTGCTGGCAGATATGCGCTTGCTCTCTAATGGAGATGCTCCCGGCGGTACTGGCTGGGCGAGTAGCCCTTCACTTTTTTGAACACTTTAGTAAAATAGCTGGGGTCCGAATAGCCTACTGTACTGCTAATATCTGAAATGGGCAGCGTCCCCGATCGCAGTAGTTCAGCAGCTTTTTCAACCCGAATTTTGTTCAGGTACTCGCTAAATCCCTCTGTATGGTGTGCCGTGAAATAACTGGACAAATAAGAGGGGTTAAAATGGAAATATTGCCCAAGGGTCGTCAAATTGAGTGTTTCAGCATGATGTTCCTCAATATACTCCAGCAATTTTTTCATGCTTGCACTACTTCCTTGCTGCGTCTTAGCCAGGATCTGTCGGTTCGCTTCCTCTAAAAAAGTCTCCAGCAACCGTACGGCTTCATGTACATGAGGGGCATCATTAATTGTTTTGAAATACGAATATTTCGCCGCATCCAGTTCCTTCATATCATACCCCTGATTCCCGAGCAAAATTGTAATGTTGAACACGATATTTCCGAGCAGCGATTTGAATTCAAAAGCGGTCGATGTGTAGTTGCCGGACATGGCGGCTACATAGGACCTCAAATCCTGAAAAGCTGTATCAAAATGCTCACGCTTCATCTCTTCCGTAAACTGTTTTAAGTTAAACGAACGATTCACCTGAACAGGCTGAGGGAGTTCATCTTCGATCAGCAGCGCTGTCTCTGGGAAATAAAAGCGGTAGCTTAGTAATTTGGGCAGTTCATCCTGATAGACACTGCTAATCTGATTAAAATCATCAAATAGATGACTGACCGCCCAGCCTGTCTGTGGATCGAGCTGCTTTGTCTCTTGAGCAACTTCCCTAACCGCAGCCATCCAGGCATCTAATTCCCGTGGCCCCAGATTGGCTAAAAAAACGGCCGCATACCCATCCGATGGCAGCTGTCGCAGAACGATGTGTTCACAGGCAGAGGCTACTCGGTCTGTAAGCTTGGAAAATAGGTCCGAAGCCGAGGGATTGGTAGAGCGTCCCTTATCTTGCTGTACCGACTGTTCTATACCTATGAGCGCAAAACGGGCGTAAGGAAATGCTTGCTTCACCAGCTCAACGTCATAATCTATGCTATAGCCAGAGATCAATTTTTCGATCACATGATCCATCGTGATTTGATTATTCCCGGCATCTTCCTGATACTGAATGGATGGAATTTTGCGGGCCGTTCGCTGGAGCACCTGAAGCAGCTCATCTGTGTCCAGCTTGGGCTTCAAAATATAGTCAGCCACACCTTGCTGAAAGGTGGAGCGTACGTAATTAAACTCGCCGTAGCTGCTGAGCACAATCACCTCGATATCTGGATAGTTCTGTCTGACGATGCGTGTCAGCTCCTCGCCATCCATGATCGGCATTACGATATCCGTAATGACAATATGAGGACGCAAGGCTTCGATCAGCTCCAGTGCTTCTTTCCCATTGGATGCCTCACCTACAATTCGAAATCCGTATTGTTCCCACGACAAATGATGTTTGATCCCTTGCCGTACCAATATTTCATCATCTACAATTAAAATGTTGCATAGCTCATTCATGACAGCACTCTCCATAATTATATCTATTCAAAAAAGACGCCATTAAGGCGAGGGCCTAATCATCTGACGGATATAGTTGATAACGCTTCCAACTTTAACTAAAATCTAAAGCATTTAACCTTTACATGCTAACATAAACAACACGGTGATTCCAAAAGGAAATTTAGTTCAAATGGCATATAAAAGACAAAAAGGGCTGCCGAGGAAATCTCGACAGCCTGAACAACCGGGATTACTTTATACAGTACCCCATGTCCGATCTCCTGCCAAATATTTTTCAGTCAAAATAGACAGCAGTTGAATACCAACCTCGTTATGTCCTCCCTCAGGCAGGATCAGGTCGGCGTATTTTTTGGAAGGCTCAATAAATGCCTCGTGCATCGGCTTAACCGTCGTCAAATAGTGATCATGGATCGAATGGATGGTGCGACCGCGTTCCTCAATATCGCGAAGAACCCGACGGAGAATGCGCACATCTGGATCCGTATCCACAAATACCTTAATATCAAGCAGGCTGCGGAGTTTTTCGTCTGACAGCACGTGCAGACCTTCCAACATAACGATATGATTCGGCAGAAGCTCTACCGTCTCGTCCGTGGAACGAGCATGAACCGTAAAGTCATACACGGGCGCTTGAGTCGCTTGTCCTTTTTTTAGACATTGAAGATG
The DNA here is from genome assembly GCF_029522175.1 of Paenibacillus sp. P2(2022). Classification (NCBI taxonomy): domain Bacteria; kingdom Bacillati; phylum Bacillota; class Bacilli; order Caryophanales; family Paenibacillaceae; genus Paenibacillus; species Paenibacillus sp. P2(2022). Next base: position 91,267 of record NZ_JAKWFI010000007.1, read on the forward strand.
CTCAATCAGCAAGTCGTTGTCAAAGGCAAACGGATGATCATAGTTGACCAAAGCACGTTCGTCATAACTCAGATGTGAATGGTCTTTATAGTAGTTATCCTGAGATATGAAAGTCACTTTATTAGATCCCAGACGCTCAACGACGGCGCGTGCGACCGTCGATTTACCGGAACCTGTACCGCCGGCAATACCAATAATTAGCATGGCGTTTCACTTACCCTTCCCTAAATGTATCCCGATACAACTCAAGTATTGTAGCACAATGCACGCTTTTTTTCATCAATGTTGCACGTTGTATTTCTTCCATTTTCGTATCTTGGCTCTGAATGTTTTGAACGGTGCTACGGAATTGATATGAATCCATCTCGCCATAGGCCAGTTCGGATTGGTGCCTGTCCACTTGTGAACGCCCTGGGTGAAGAGTTCTTCATGACTGAGTGTGTCCACCCAATCCAGCCACGTTTGCTCAGCCAACTTGAACATATCGCGTAATTCATACAGAGAGTAGTGGGAATATGTCTTGTAGAATGATTGGTATAGTTCGCCTAGTCTATTCCACTTGTAATTCGGAGCGGGCATGATAGCGGTTTTTCCCTCCCGTTCGTCTTTGTCCCAACTCATGACGAGATGAAGCCATCCGAGCTGGTAGGCAATCATTTCGGCGGGTGTTTTATCTACTTCGTCGATTCGAGTATCTTTGTGGCTTTCGTCGATGCCCTGGAACTCGCCATCAAACCGTAAGTAGGCGGTATGAATGGCTTCTTTTAACTGTGATTTGGAAGCGTAGTCGTAGCTAGACATCTAATCGCTCCTTTACATGATATTGGTGATACTCACCCTTTATATGTACCATTCTCAATATGACAACCGTATGTCTTATTCAAAAATAAAAAAATCTCGTTTTTTGTGATTTTATGAAACACCATTTGGTGTGTTCGCGAAAAAGAACGAAAAATTAATAGAAAAATTAAGACAAAAGATAAGTAATTAGACATATTTTAATATTTATTTAAGTGCCTATAATTATTGGAGTATAGCGATTAGGGGCCCTCATTGGTGTATGGATATGATTTCCTCCATCAATACGTTATATACCGTTTGTTTTAGTATTCATAAATCCAATTGAGAAGGGACTTGTGATATGAAATCGAGTCTGTTAAAAAAATGTGCAAGTGTAATGTTAAGCAGTACGTTGGCACTGTCTTTATCATTACCGCTATTAGGCCATGCACAGGCTGATGAGAATGTACAGGTAAGTGACGATTTTGAACAAGGAGAAGCTCAAGGCTGGTCCACAGATTCGGGGAACTGGTCTGTGGTCAAGGACGGGAATGGTTCTACATACCAACAATCTAGTCGAAGCGAAAGCCATTCCGTAAAAGGCAATACCTCATGGACAAATTATAGTGTGCAAGCAGATGTATATGTAAATGATTTTTATGGCTCTAATCGAGTATATGTGGCAGGTAGATACACGGATTCTAACAACTTCTATGCAGCATCGTTGTACAACAAAAAGGGCGGTGCTCTTGAGATTCGCAAAAAAGTCAAAGGCTCCATGAAGACACTGGCTACCAATAAAAAATACAAACTGGACACCCATACATGGTACAGAGTGAAGCTGGAGCTATCTGGTCCGGAAATCAAAATGTATGTTAATGATCAGCTGGAGCTGTCCGCAACAGACACCAGCCTCACAGCTGGAGCCATGGGTCTGGTAACGTCTAAAACAGTTGCTCAGTTCGATAATGTGATTGTATCCGGTGCTTCTTCAGAAGGGGGTACAAGTACACCACCTGTGAAGCCGACACCGGGTACAGAACAACCGACTCCTGGGGTGGAGCCTGGTGTAACCTCCAAAAATAATTATAATTTGACTGGCTTTTCGTATGGTAATACAGGTGGTGGGAACATTGCCGATACCGATGCCAATTACAAAAAGGTGTACAATGCTGTAGATCTCAACGAAGCATTGAAAAAAGGCAGCAAGGTTAAAGTGATTGAGATTATGAATGATCTGGACCTTGGCTGGAATGAAATTCCTAGCGCTGCGAAGGCAATGCCATTTAGTGCCAACAATCCTGTACAAACACATCCTGTTCTGAAAAAGACAGGGGTGAGCAAAGTCTATATCGAGAATATGAATGGAGTTACAATCTTCTCGGCCAATGGTGCGAAAATCAAGCATGCCGGTTTTGTCATCAAACGAAGCTCTAATTTGATTTTCCGTAACCTTGAATTTGATGAACTTTGGGAATGGGATGAAGCAACCAAAGGAAACTATGACAAAAATGACTGGGATTATATTACAATCGAAGGTGCAAGCTCCAAGGTATGGATCGACCATTGTACATTTAACAAAGCCTATGATGGCCTGGTAGATGTGAAAAAGGGAAGTAACGGAGTTACGATTTCCTGGTCCTTGTTCAAAGGAGATGACCGCAGTTCCAACAGCTGGGTAACCCAACAAGTCAATGCCATGGAAGCAGATAAGTCCTCCTATCCTATGTACGCTTATTTGAGAAGCAGTGCAGTAGGCATGAGTAAAGAAGATATCATTGATATTGCAGCAGGACAAAAGAAAGCGCATCTGGTGGGTGCCACGGAAATGGCAGGCGACAATGCGGATTTGGAAGTGACGCTGCATCATAATTATTATCTGGATATTCAGGACCGTATGCCACGTTTGCGTGGTGGTAATGCGCATGCATATAACATCGTTATGGATGATGCTGGATTGGCCAGAGCCAAAAAAAGAATTACGTCCGACATGGCCAAAGCGATCGCTGCCAAAGGATATCATTTTGACGTCGTGGGTAATGGTGCGATTTCAACAGAAAACGGCGCAGTGCTGCTAGAAAAATCGTATTTAATTGATGTGTTTTCTCCGGTACGTAACAATCAAAAAGACCCTAACAAAGCGGATTATACAGGTAAAATCAAAGCCGAGGATGTTATCTTTTCGGACAACGGTGCCGTGTTCAGAGGCGGCAGTGACGCTGCGAATAGCCCATTAGCTCCTTATCCAGCGAAGGCTAAGACCTTCTCTTGGAATGGGTTCACAACGTTGCCATACAGCTATACAGCCGAAGACCCTGCCAACCTGGTTGCTCAATTGCAGGCCAAGGATGGAGCGGGCGCAGGCAAGCTGAACTGGTCGAGTGAGAACTGGCTCAAAACGGTGTACAATACAGCCGCTACGAAAGACGTACAAGTGGAAGAAGATTCCGAGTAGGTAGGTAGTTTGAAAAAAAGCAGTCAGGACAGATGCGCTCTGTTCTGACTGCTTTTTTTGTTAAACACGTTTAGGCTGCGTTCGGTACGAATTTAACCAATAACGACAAATGAGGACACGCCAGCAGGTACGGATCTAACGCGGAATAATACTCCATCATCTCTAAAAGTACGCAGAATATAAGGCTGGTTCGTAGGTGTGCGGACTCTGTTGAATCGGGCAGTACCAAAGCGGTCGAAGCCTGCAGCTTGCACAAAGGTTCCATCTAAACGCCGGAGTGTTGCAAAAAATCCAGACGTGTTAAAAGGTACACCATCATTATTAGCCCAGATAACTGTAAATCTACGAAGGGTTTGTGTTGGACTCACATTGCGATATCTCGTAACAGGAACCTTTCTGCCCGTAGATTTCAGCGTTTGTGGAGGACGAATGGCCACTAAAAATCAACTCCTTTGTTGTGATGAGATATTAAATGCACACAAAGGAGTGTTGGACCGTGCTATAAACTACTCTTCCTTAAAATAGGCGTATAACGAACTTAGCACCTCATTATGCCCAATCGCGCCGTAGCGTGAAGAGGTCTTTTAACGCGTCTGTAGACAGCTCAGTAATCCAGCCCTCGGTGCTGGTGATAATTTGGTCACTGAGCTGCTGCTTGCTCTCCAGCATTTCATCAATACGTTCCTCCAGCGTACCCAACGAGATAAATTTGTGAACCTGTACATCTTTGGTTTGTCCCATCCGGTAGGCTCGGTCTGTAGCTTGATTTTCCACAGCTGGATTCCACCAGCGATCAAAGTGAAAGACATGGTTGGCAGCTGTCAGATTGAGGCCCACCCCTCCGGCCTTGAGCGATAAAATAAACACGGACGGCTGCTCGTCAGGGGGAAGCGTATGTGATTGGAATTGATCAATCATTCGGTCACGCGCAGTTTTGGATGTACTACCGTTCAGATAGAGCACGGGTTCTTGAAGTTCCTGAGCGAGTACCTGCTGAAGCATCTGACCCATACCAATATACTGCGTAAAAATAAGACAGCGCTCGCCCTCTTCCCGCAGCTCCTTGACCATAGCCAGAATGCGCTCCAGCTTGGATGAACGGCTAATAACCGCTTCAAGATCGTGCTGACTATAACCAGAAGCTACTGCATCCAGGAGCGCCTCCTTAGTTAAGAGAGCAGGGTGGTCACAAAGCTGCTTCAACTGGGTCAGGGCTGATAAAATGGCTCCTTTGCGCTCAATCCCCTCCAGCTTCTGCATCCGTTCCATCAGTTCTTTAACAATCTGATCATAGAGCGCGCCCTGCTCGGAGGTGAGGTGAATATACGTTTTCATCTCGTTCTTGTCAGGCAAATCAAGCTGTATCGCAGGGTCCTTCTTTTTGCGACGTAGCATGAAGGGCTGAACCAGCTTTTGCAAATCCAACGTGCGCTGCTCATTATGTTCTTTTTCAATAGCATTCATGAAGCGATTGCTAAAGGCGCGTGAGCTGCCCAGATAACCTGGATTGATGAAATCATAAATGGACCATAGCTCGGACAGCCGATTTTCAATAGGTGTTCCTGTCAACGCGATACGATGACGTGCAGGGAAGCTGCGCACAGCTGTGGATTGCTTGGTTTGAGCATTTTTAATGTTTTGCGCTTCATCCAGGCAGATCGAATCCCAAGTCATGCTCTGCAGCAGCTCTTGGTCCAGAGTTGCCGTAGCGAAGGAGGTCAGGATGACATCAGCTTGCTCGACTTTTTCGCGGAACAAGTCTCCTTGTTCTCGCTTGCTTCCATAGTGCAGCATGACCTTCAAGGAGGGAGCGAAGCGGCTGAGCTCCTTCTGCCAGTTGCCCAGCACTGAAGTCGGGCAAATCAGCAGCGAACTGGAGCGCACACCTGTCTCGGCGGCAATGTCCTGTAGGTGCAGTAAATAAGTGATAAACTGCACCGTTTTGCCGAGTCCCATATCATCGGCTAGGCACGCGCCCAATCCGAAGCGTCGCAAAAAGGCAAGCCATGCATACCCGTCCTGCTGATACGTCCGCAGCTCGGCTTGCAGCCCATCGGGTACGTCCAAAGCGGGCCATTCCGATTGCCGTCCGAGCTGGCTGATCAGCTTCAGTAGATGAGCGTTCAGCTCTACTTCCAGTCGGAAGCGTGCCGGGTCCTCCGGCTGCTCGCCCGAGGCGTCGCCTTCAGGCTCGTCGGTGTTGCCGAGCAGATGCAGCTGCAGGATGTCCTGAAAGGACAATCCCTGAGTGCTGTCGATCCCGGCCATGGCACGGCGGATTTGCGCCAGCAGCGCAGGGTCGAGCGCGATCCATTGGCCGCGGAAGCGCACCAAGCGCTCGTTGCGAGCCACAAGCTCGGCGAACTCCGACTCGCTCAAATCGGCATCGCCGATGGCCACACGCCAATCGAACTGGACAATGGAGTCCAGTCCGAACAGCGAGCTGCCCTTCGTGCGCTCTCCCGCCCCTTCGCCTGGGCGTACCTTGGCCCGCAGTTTCGGCTTCTTGCGGGTGGCTGCCTCCCACCAGGCCGGCAGCAGTACCTGCCAACCGCTTTCCAGCAGACGCTGGCTGTCGGTCGTCAGGAATTGCCACGCGGCTTCGTCAGAGAGCGGGCGGCTCAGTATGTCATCGCGGCTTCCGGCACGCTGCCCTGCGGGCAAAATGGCGGTCAAGCGTTCCAGCCACCCGCCTGAGCGCTCACGCACATGCGCCGTCCATGCATCAGGCCATGATCCGGATGCATAGCCATCAGCGGCGAGCTGTACAGGCACCAGCAAGGCCGGGTCCTGCTTGTCCTGCAACACAAGCTTGAGCTGCCAGGACGGCTCGTCGTCCTCCAGCTCTGGCTCCAGCAGTTGCAGAAGCGGGCGGAACGGCGCCGTATCGGCCTTCCAGCCAATGGCGATCAGCCATGCCTGAGCATCCAGGCCTGCTGCGACCTGGCGTTGGGGAGCGAAGAGAATCGGATATTCTCTTCGCAAGTCAGCGGCTTCCGCTTCGGTGCCGTACCAGCGCTGAAAAACAGCGGCCGAGAACGCCGCTACCAGTCCATCGCGCTCGTTCTGATCCAATCTGTCGAGTAAAGCAAGTTCTGCCGGTTGGATGTTTTCCAATGCTTCTGCATCCCATTCCCATTGCAGCTTCCCCGCTTGAAACGATGTGAAGCTGGGCACATAGGCTTTCGCTTCAATACAGTGAGCCAATGGAGGGATCAGCCGAAGCCACGGGGCATTGGCCTCGTCCCAGATCCATTCGATATGCTGTAGAAGCTCCTGCTCTGCCAGAAAAGGAATCACTTGCTCCGAGGGCAGCACGATAATATCTGTGTCTTGAACATGCTGAATCTCTAGCTCGGTGCCATAAAATGAAGCCTCATGCCAAGCAAACAAACGTTGCTTCAACATTTGACCGGAAATGCTATAGTTCATGGAGGAATCGCCATAAATTAGCGCGTCTCCATAGGTAGTTAATTGGATGTACACCGTAATCGTTTCGGTATATTGGCTCATGATAACAATTTCCCTTTCCGCAATTCCTCCTGTAGCGCCCGCAGGCGGCTGTGACGGCTGGTAAAGGTCATGAAGAACAGCTCCCAGCGTGTTTCTTGCTTCAATTTTTTGTACAGCTTGAACAATCGCTTTAACAGCTTAACTGCCGCTTTATAGCTAGATCTGTTTTTTTCCAGCACATAACGTTCTACCGCTTGATGGTAAAAGGGCAGCAGCAACTCAGGCGCATTCTTTTCGATGGGTTGCAGCACGCTCACCCGAAAACTCAAAGGTTCACTACGTATGCTTAGCTGATAGTCGATCCATTGCCGCCATTTTCCATGAGCAAGCAGGGCCTCTTCATACATCCCCCCGGCAAATGGAAGCATACCCATCAGCGTGTCCCACATGTCCTGTTCTGCTTCTGGAAGGTGCTGCAAAACCAGCTCCCAATCATGCATATAATCCTGTAAATGATCATCTCGATGACTGTGAAGAAGGGGGCCGATATGTCGCAGTCCATCCTTGAGACGTACCCAATCTGCGGCCTGTCGCAATGCATGTAAGAACAATAGCAACTGGCTGGAGGAGATTTTTAGTGGAAAAGCTCGTTCCGCCTCCTCTAGCAGTTCCCAGGCTTTATGATCCTGCGCTTGGTAAACATACATCCAGCTCCGAGCCAGCATCCACGGAAGGCGTGCCAACGTAGCACTACGCTCCTCTTCAGCTGCATGTAAATGCTGTAATTCTTCCGTATATATGCTAGAGTCCCGCCTTGCAGGATGCACCCAGTATAGCCAGAACTGATAATATGCGTCTGAAAAATAAGTACCGTTCCGCGACTCTGTCAGCATTTTCTGGCGCAAATAAGCTAAAGTTTCTGCCATACGGGCTTCGTGCATCGGTTCATCAGTCAGCTCCAGTGGACGCTCAAAATCACGTTCGATCGCCTCTTTCAGCTCATCTGCGGCGATTTGGGTGTAGTAGCCCATATAGGTATGAGTGGGGTAACCCGTCATGGGGGCCTGAGGTACCAGCTTCTCCAGTATACGCAGATGGGCATGCAGTCCATATAGCTGCTGCATACCGGGTGAGAGCGGCGGCTTCACAGCATAGATCGAAGCTAAAGCACTTTGCACATATTGGGAATTTTGAGTGTGCACATGATTAAGGGCGATACACTGATCGAACAGATCATGCCATTCGGAAACGGGCATGTCCGGTAGGTTGCTTGCTTTTTTACGGAGAGCATCTCTTGTTGCTTCCTTGTGATCCGGCGAAGGGTTCGACCGGAAAGCAGATGTGGTACGGGTGTCTGCTTGTGTAGTCAGCCGTGTGAATCCTGCCGAATGAGCGTTCACTAATGCATGCACGGAACGTTCCTGTTCATTCGCGTAATTCAGCAATACGGCGATCATATGCTTGCAGTTGGTGCGAACAGGGCATGTACATCTGCTGGCAGCAAAAGCACTCAAGTGGAGATCCACTTCGTAGAGTTCATTCCCATCCACGACAGCCGCGATATGGTCAGCATCAGGCATTGCGAATTCTTTGACCTTTCCCTGCTTAAAGTACTGAAAACCTCGTTTGATCGTCACATCATTAAAATGGTCAGCCACGTTTTGAATAAGCTGCTGCCAGTGTATATCATCCATAAGATAGGTTGGTTTCATATGCAATAGTCTCCTAAGAGAGAATAGTTGATCTGATATTGATCTAATAGTAGCTTAACTCTTCCATTATATCAGTTCACGAATGTAATTGAGTGGAGGGGGCAGTTGGAAAATTCCGAAGAATAACCGCTGGGGTAAAAAGTGAAAAACCCCTTACGCTTTAGCATAAGGGGGGCATTCATTGGCAAGAACGAGGAGGAAGTATCCCCTACTTCTTCCCATTTGGCTTCTCTGTTCGATGGAAGACCATAGAGATGACGAGAAGCACCAAGGGTACTGCCGCGCATACCACTATTCCAAAGTAACCTATTATTTTATCGAAGTTGCCTATTTCAATAAAATTTTGGGGATACATGCTCAGGCAAAATAACATAATTAACGGGAGATAACAGATATACCTGTTCCACTTTTGGGTGAGCTGGCTGATCCCAGCCACAATATAGAAATAATAATTTGAGGCGGTCATGAAAATTTTGATCGTCCACAAAATGATAAATAATATTTCAAATCGTTCCAGAAACGCGCCGGGGAATTCAATTTGCTGTGCAAAAGAAACGACAGGCCATTGCAGTCGGGAAACTTCTTCAACGGACATACAGCCAACGACCATCGTTACCATTAAAATATACAAACCCATTGCAATCGAGTAGCCGATCCACCCGGCCTTCCATGCTTTTTGTGGGTGCGTCATCACATTAGTTAATATAAGAATGGATTCAAAACCCATTGTAGAGAAAGGTATAACTTTAAGTGATTCAAAGATCGGACGCCATCCTTTATGGAAAACAGGCCGCAAATGATCAAGATTAAAATGGTTGACATTAAGAACGATCAACAATAAAAAAACAACAAAAGTTAAAGGGAAAAAAAGCTCAATCAATCGAACCATTGCATGGAGACCGCCCCAGGTCAGATACCCGATAAGCAGAAGAAATGGCAAGAGAATCATGCTTATCGGGGTCCTCTCCAGTGCAAGACCTTTGAGGAATTCCGCCATCATTCTACATACAAAAGAGCAGATCATCATGCAAAATACAATAAATGCGATATTGATCAGAAGGCCGATGAATTTACCTGCAATCACAGGATTGAATTCATAGAACGTCTTCCCCGGAAATCTATGGCACAATTTAACCTGGATAAAAATGACGACGATTCCAAGCAGAGTTGCCAGCAAAAGTCCCTGCCACACGTCGGGCGTTTGCGTCTTCTCTGCAATGGTTCTTGGTAAACTGACAATACCCACAGCATACACGGTCGAAGTGACGGTAAATAAGGCTTGTATTGTGGATATTTTTTCATGTTTCATGGAAGGTATATTAGACATTATTCACCCTCTCCTTTTGTATAAGCACCAGTTCGCTCGATCTGTACTTTAGCCTTAACATCGATCGGTATTTGACTGAAAGTATCTTGCCAATTATCCTTTACCCGATCCCAGTAAGCGGGATAGTTCACTTTTACTTTTGTGCCAAAACCGACCACATCTGCTCTCATTTCTTTCTGGAGTGTGTTTAGCGATTGGGATACGTTATATTTGATTTCATCCTGCGCCTCTTGTTTAGCGGTTTGAATGAATGATTCCTTCAGGAAGTCTTCAGAATTAACCGTGCTTTCGTTTAGTTTAATATCTGCTTTAATACGAACTGTGAATGAGAGGTCCTGCCCGTTGAGGTGAGGAATAAGTTTAGTGTGGACATCCTCAACTTCAAACACCACGGATTGATTTGACTTTGAGCTCTCAATTCTAATAATTGAGCCCTTCGTTTTTCCCAGCATCCAGTTGATTCCGATGACATCCTCTTCGTCCAGCCAATAAGCAAATTTCTTCGTTTTGCCGCTGATCAGAGCTGCGCCAGAGAAGTGGTTGCCTCCATTGGTTTTTATGCCTTGAACGAGGAAGTCAGCTCCTTGTGAGATATGCGTAGAAATTTCCCCTAATGTTATTCTATAAGGTATTTTTGAATTTAAATTGCTGTTTTTAGCCATTGCTTCAAGGTCAATAGAAGGGATCTCTTGATGTTTACCGATCTTATTGAGCGCTTCTTTCGCATCGCCTTTTATGATCATAACAAGTGATTTTCGACTTGGTTTATAGGAGCGAGTAAATGTATCTAACAACTGGTCGATTCTTCTTTTTTGTATAGCTTGGTCACTAATCAAAATCAGGCGAATAAAACTATATAAAGGAGCACGGGATACCTGCTTGGCCTGTTCCCTGGAAGCAGACTGGATGGAATCTTTGTTAAAGGTTGTTACGTTGCTGTACATATTTTTTCTGGATTTCTGCGCGATTAAGTGCTGATAGGTAAGTTCCAGCATATTCTGCTGATCCATATCAATGGCGACACCTTGAATAATACTCAAGTTATCGATCTCTCTGCTATCCCAACAACCGGTGAGGAGAGCACACACGATCCATGCGGCAAAGCATTTTTGCACCCAGAGGGTGCGACGAAACAGAAAGGCGTAAGAAATCATAGGTTTACTTCCTTTTCCGGTTAGAATGTGTTTCGTCCTGTGTTTTTAGCATCATAGGACGCTTTCTGAGGTATTTAAAAGGAACCCGTACCAAGGTGTCTTGTTGATCTCTTAGCCGAACAGGGGCTAGGGGTGACATGTAAGGAACTCCAAAGCTTTTGATCTGGACCATGTGTACGCCTAAACAAATAAAGGCTAAAATTACTCCATACAGCCCATAAACCCCCGCGATCATCATAATGGGAAAACGAAGAAGCCGGATTCCGATACTGCCGCTGTACTGCGGGCTTGCAAAGGACGCAATGGCAGTAAGACCAACAACAATAATTAGAAAAGCACTTACAACCGCCGCCTCGACAGCTGCTTGTCCAATAACCAGGCCGCCTACAATCCCAATAACCTGTCCTATCCCTTTGGGTAGCCGCAGACTTGCCTCACGTAATATTTCCAATGCCACTTCCATAATCAAAGCCTCCACAAAAACGGGAAAGGGAATCCCTTCCCTTGAGGCAACGATAGATATGACCAGCTCAGGCGGGATTAATCCAGGATGGAAAGAAATGAGTGCAACGTACAACGAAGGCAGGAATGTTGCAATGAACAAAGCCATTAAACGAAGCATACGGAAAAATGTTCCTAAAGGAAAACGCTCATAATAATCCTCTGGGGATTGAGCCAGCATCCAGAAGGTCATGGGAGCAATTAGGACAAAAGGGGTGCCATCTAGCATAATGACAACCCTCCCTGACATTAAGGCCGTTATCGCTTTATCCGAGCGTTCAGAGGCTTGAATCTGGGGAAACGGAGACCATGGATGTTCCTCGATCCATTGCTCAATAACCCCGGTATCAGAAGCATCATCCACATCAATCGTCTCGACTCTTCGCTTCACTTCCTGAACTAGCTCCGGATTTGCGATATCCGATATGTACAAGATTGCTAATTTACGGGAGGATCTCCTTCCTATGGTTATTTTGTCTATTCTGAAACTAATATCTTTGATGTGCCTTCTAACCATTGCCAGGTTACTTTCCAAATCCTCAATAAAACCTTCCCTTGGTCCTCTAACCAAAGTTTCGGTGCTGGGTTCATCAACACTTCGCGAAGGAAATTTGCCTGTAGAAGCAAAAAAAACATCATCCGTTCCTTCGATCAGCAGACAAGTATATCCCGATAATACTTTGCTTACACACGTCTCAAGGTCTGTCCCTTCTGTCATATCGATCGTAAATGCTGTCTGCTGTATCAACTCCTCCTTTATTTTCTCAGGATTAACTGGGGAGTGGTTTTCACGGACTCCAGTTAAAATGAGCGGCTTGACGATTTGTTCGTTAATCATACTTGTATCCGCAATACCGGAGAGATAGATCATAATGACATGAATTCCCGTTTGGCCTACATTCATTTTTTTGAAGACGACATCAGGAAGATGACCCAGGGTCTTTTTTAGATGGTCCAATTTCGCCTCGAGTGGTCTTGCCAATGACGTTTCCCCCTTCAAAAAACTTAAGCATGATATGCATGTAATATGTGTAAAATAGTGATAAATATTCATGAATCCTTTTGTACAGTACAAGAAAAAAACGAACACCTAATGGTGTTCGTCTCTAGTCATACATAACGTCATATGAACTTAATCAGAATGAGATCATTTTTTGAACTCGTAAAAATGTTCCTCCAGCATACTCAAAGAAAGCTCGGCTGTAGTGGCTACCACGATATCCGCACCTTGCATTTGCGAAGGCGTTCCTACACCAACTGCGAACATCCCGGCGCCCTTGATCGCCTGAATGCCGGCCTGTGCGTCTTCTATGCCGATACAATCGGCAGGCTGAACGCCCAAATTCGCAGCTCCGGCGAGGAAAATTTCTGGGTCAGGCTTGCCATTCCGAATGGACGTAACATCCACCACACTGTCAAAATAGTGTGCTAGCTCCAGCCGATCCAGTATAAACGCTGCATTTTTGCTCGCAGAGGCGAGCGCGATGCCGATTCGGGCTTCACGAAGCTCCTTCAGAAGCGCTTTAATACCGGGAAGAACGTCTGCGGGAGTTAAAGCTGAGATAAGCCGCTGATACTCGGTGTTTTTTTGCATGGCCAGTTCTTGCTTGCCTTCTTCTGATAACGTATCGGACAGGTTACCACGCACTAGTATTTTTTCGAGTGATTCCGTACGGCTGATTCCTTTTAACTGTTCATTAAATTCCCGATCGAAAGGGATGCTGAGCGCTGCCGCCAAGCTGCCCCATGCCTGAAAATGATATTCAGCCGTATCTGTAATGACTCCGTCCAGATCAAAAATAACTGCTTTCATATGCTTTCCCCCTGTCTGGTCCATTTATGAAGCACTGTTCGCCATTAACGATTGCCCACTGGTAATGTGCGTTGGCTGTCCATACAGCTCCAGCGTCAGCGGTTCTCCGTCCAGCAGGGTAATGACTACTTCACCCTCCTGTACGAGAATACTTAGCAAGCGGCCGCGATAGTTGATTTTAAACGTATATTTGTTCCAGTCCTTCGGTAGAAAAGGGGAAAAGCTGAGTGTTTCATTATAGGTTCTCATCCCGGCAAATCCCTGTACAATCGCCAGCCAGCTTCCTGTCATAGAGGTGATATGGAGTCCGTCTTCGGTGTCGTTATTATAGTTATCCAGATCCAGACGGGCCGTCCGTTTATACATTTCGACTGCCTTATCCTCCATTTTGAGTTCAGCGGCCAGCACGGCATGAATCGAAGGAGACAGACTGGATTCATGAACGGTCATTGGCTCGTAAAATGCAAAATTGCGTGCTTTTTCCTCCAGCGTGAACTGGTCTCCAAAGAAATAGAGCCCTTGCAGCACATCTGCTTGCTTAATGAAGCAGGAACGCAGGATTTTATCCCATGACCATTTCTGATTAAGTGGCAGATTGCTCGGATGCAAAGTGGATACAGGCTGCAAATCCTTATCCATAAAGGTATCGTGCTGTACGAAGACGCCTCGCTCTTCATCATACGGATAATACATGTTGTTGATGATATCTTGCCAATGTGCAAGCTCATCAGCTGTAACTGCCAGGCGCTGCGCTTTCTCAGTCGAAATTTGAGGCAAGACCGATAATGTATATTTCAGAACCCATGCAGCCAACGTATTGGTATACCAGTTATTATTGACGTTATTTTCGTATTCGTTCGGCCCAGTAACCCCGTGGATCATATACTGCTGACGACTGTTGGAAAAATGAACCCGATCGGCCCAGAAGCGGCTAATTTCGACCAGTACATCGATTCCGTATTCATGCAGATAAGTCAAGTCACCCGTATAATTGGTGTAATTGTAAATGGCATATGCAATCGCACCGTTACGATGAATTTCCTCGAAGGTAATTTCCCATTCGTTATGGCATTCCACGCCTGTAAAAGTGACCATAGGGTACAATGCCCCTCGAAGCCCTTGCTGGGCTGCGTTATGCTTGGCACCTTCCAATTGTTGGTGACGGTACAGCAACAGATTTCGCGTTACGTCCGGGTCTGCAAGCGCCAGGTACATAGGTACGGCATATGCTTCTGTATCCCAATAGGTGGCACCGCCATATTTTTCACCCGTAAAGCCCTTCGGTCCGATATTCAGACGGGCATCTTCACCGTAGTACGTAGAGAATAGCTGGAAAATGTTAAAGCGTATTCCCTGTTGGGCCTCCGTATCCCCCTCGATTTCGACATCTGCCTTGTCCCAGCGTCTGGCCCAAGCGTCGATATGCTCTTGCTTTAGAGAGGTGTAGCCTTTGTTCACAGCTTCCACGGCAATGCGTTCAGCTTGCGGAATCAATGCATCCTTTTCCATATCGCGTGAAGTGGTGACGGCTACAATTTTTTGCAGTTGGATACGGTCCCCTGGCGAGACGTTATATTGATAGTGGCGTGCAGCATACAAAAAGCTCTCTTCCGTCGTCTGCTCATCCTGTCCCTCGGTTACAATACCCATGGTAGCGTTTACGGTAAAGCGCGGAATACCGAAGGGATTATCTATCGTCGTTGTGGACAGACTGATGAATTGCTCTTGAACCTCACGGGCCTCTTCCAGCCAAAATACCTCGTCATAGTTGGTGTCCTCATTTTTCGTATTGCCGTCCAAATAAGGAACAAGCTCAATGCTTAAAGGCTGATCGCTTATATTTTCGACCTGATAATCAATCAGGCATAATTCACGTGTAGTAATGCTCAGAAAACGCTCTGTAGTGATACGAACCTGGTCGTTCACAGTACAAGCGCGCCGCAGGATTCCCTGCTTCATGTCCAGTTCCTGCACGAAATCGCTGATGTGTGCCGCAAATAAGTCCACTTCCTCTTGGTTTACAATCAGACGGATGCCGATGAAATTCATGGCATTGATGACCTTGCCGAAATATTCAGGATAGCCGTTCTTCCACCAGCCTACCTTTGTTTTGTCAGGGAACCATATACCGGAGATATACGTCCCTTGATGATGATCCCCTGAATAAGTTTCTTCAAAATTGCCGCGCATGCCCATATAACCGTTGCCTATGGACGTTAAGCTTTCCTGTAATCGCATGTGTGTGCTATGTAGAGTGTGTGTTGTCAGCTTCCAACTATCTACGTCAAATAATCGGTTGTAAACCATGATTGCGTACCCCTCTCGGAAAATGAGATCGTTGTTTTAACGGAACCAATATATGAGCGAGTTCAGTATATAGTGCAACCGTTTGCCCTGTCAACGCAAAAAAACTGATTTTATGAATATCCACAAAATCAGTTCTTGTTCATTTCTTAGAGATTCATAGTGTCTGGCTTGATTTGCGCTCTACAATTCGGTGGGGAACAATGATGTGCTTGGTCAATTCTTTCGGGTCTTTAATTTTTTCGATCAGACTTTTGGCAGCCTGATAACCAAGGCTGAAGATATCAATATCCACGGAAGTAAGAGGGGGATTCATCAGCTCAGCCAGCATCAAGTTATTAAAGCTCACCATGGACAGCTGCTCTGGCATGGATACGCCTAACTGAGCAAGCATTTTCTGTACGGCCATGGCTACAAGGTCATCGCTAACGATCATCGCTGTAGGTGGCGGGGAAGCCTGTAATAACGTGCGCATGTCCTCCAGATTAAAGGGCTCCCTAACCACGTATTCTTTTGGTAGAGGCAAGCCAGCCTCTCGTAGCGCATCTTGGTAGCCTCGGAGTCTTTCAAGATTTACGATGTGTTCCTGATCACCGCCAACATAAGCAATGCGCTCATGCTTCAGCCCCGTCAAATAAGTGACCACATCTTTGGCAGCCTGGTAGTTATCGTTGTCTACATGGGTAGTTTCACTGACAAACTGCTGAGGCTTGCCGATGACGGTATAGGGGATTTTCTCTTTATGAAGATACTCCACGATGCTGTCCTTTTGCTTGGAGTACAGGACAATGTAGCCGTCAACGCGTCCGGTCCGGGTCATCAACTTTACGCGGGATAGCAATTCATCACTCGTCTTGCCTGTGACAATCGACAGTGTATAGTTGTGCTCGTTTACCCATTCGCTGATCCCGCGTAGGCTTTCCGGAAAGAAAGGATTCTGAAAGATCGCCACGTCCGATTCAGGCATAATAATGCCTATCGACTGTGTGACACGGTTAGCCAGGCTTTGAGCGGAATAGTTGGGTTCATAGCCAAGCGCCTTCATTTCTTTGCGAACGCGTGCCTTGGTGGCTTCGCTGATTTTGGGGCTGTCTTGAATGACACGGGATACGGTGGAAGTAGCAACTTTAGCACGTTTTGCGACATCTTTGATGGTTACTGCCATCGTCTTCGTCTCCTTTTGCTATCTCAAGCAGAAAATATTATGTTCTATCATACGATATTGCTCCAATTTCAACAAATTAGCGGCTTTTTCGAGTATTTCTATCATCATTAACCAAGATATTTATAACTAGGGTATTGCCAATAGAAAGCGATATCATTATAATAATCGTGCAACCGATTGCATAATATTTTTTATTGAGCACTACCCATGCTATACATACTATAAGGGATGGAGACTGAACGAGCATGAAAAAACTTCTATCATTTGATTTTTGGCAAAAGCTTGGGAAGGCACTTCTTGTGGTTGTTGCTGTCATGCCAGCAGCCGGGATTATGATTTCACTTGGTAAAGTAGTAGCGATGTTGGCTGGCGATATTCATTTCTGGGTGACTGTCGGCGGGGTCATGGAGAATCTGGGCTGGGGCATTATCAACAACTTACACATCCTGTTTGCCGTGGCGATTGGTGGTTCCTGGGCTAAGGAACGAGCGGGCGGGGCTTTTGCGGCTCTAATTGCCTTTGTTCTCATCAATATTTCAACAGGAACGATTTTGGGCGTATCCTCGAAGATGCTAACCCAGGAAGGAGCAACCACTCATACCCTCTTCGGTGCAACGATTCCGGTTAGTGGTTATTTCACCTCTATTTTGGGGGCTCCTGCACTCAATATGGGTGTGTTTGTCGGTATTATCTCCGGCTTTGTCGGGGCCGTGGTGTTTAATAAATACTATAATTATCGCAAGCTCCCCGATGCTCTAGCTTTTTTTAACGGTAAGCGCTTTGTCCCGTTTGTCGTGATTTTATGGTCTGTAATCGTTAGTTTGATCATGTCTGCTGTCTGGCCATTTGTCCAAGGAGGGATTAACCAATTTGGCGTCTGGTTGGCGACTTCGGGAGAGTCGGCTCCTTTTGTAGCGCCGTTTGTCTATGGTACACTAGAAAGACTGCTGATTCCTTTTGGTCTTCATCATATGTTGACCGTTCCTATTAACTATACTCAACTTGGTGGCGTTTACACGGTGCTCACGGGTTCTGGAGCAGGAAGCGTTGTTGCTGGGCAAGACCCGCTGTGGCTGGCTTGGGCTAGTGATCTCAGTGCGCTTCGTGGTACGGATCCGGCAGCCTACAACAGCTTGCTGGGAGACGTAACGCCTGCCCGCTTCAAGGTAGGACAGATGATCGGCGGAGCGGGTATCCTTATGGGGCTGGCCGTGGCTATGTATCGCCGCGTAGATAAAGATAAACGCAGCAAGTACAAGTCAATGATTTTCTCTGCAGCAGCAGCCGTCTTTTTAACAGGGGTGACGGAGCCGCTGGAGTTCATGTTTATGTTCGTAGCGCCCGTGTTGTATGTAGTTTATGCTATTCTTACCGGAATCGCGTTCGGAATGGCTGATATCATACATCTGCGTTTACATTCATTTGGTATGATTGAACTGCTGACTCGATTGCCATTGTCTATAAATGCGGGGTTGGTACAGGATATAATCAACTTCGTGCTGACTTGTGTTGTGTTTGCGGTAGCAACCTACTTTATCGCGTATTTTATGATCGGTAAATTCAAAATGGCTACGCCAGGAAGACTGGGGAACTATACGGATGAGGAGCCTCAAGCGACTTCCGAGGCAGAGAGTACATTAACGGATGGTGTGGCAGCGGTTTCAACTCAAAATCAATTGGCTGCGGATATTATCAAGACACTTGGGGGTGAGCAGAACATTGTCGAGGTGGATGCTTGCATGACCCGTCTGCGTGTGACGGTGAAGGATACAGAAGCTGTCGGGGATGAAAAGACGTGGAAAGCGCTAGGCGCCTTGGGCTTAATTAAAGTAGATAATGGAGTACAAGCGGTTTACGGACCAAAGGCCGATGTGCTTAAATCAGATATACAAGACATACTCAATAGGTGATTAGCTTGAAATTGTTAACCTTAAATGCACATGCTTGGATGGAAGAAAACCAACACGATAAGCTGAAGCAATTGGCTGCTTTTATTGATGAACAGCAGTTTGATGTCATTGCTTTGCAGGAAGTGAATCAGTCCATGAAAGAGACTCCTTTGTCAGCGGACGATTTGGGCGCGTACTATAGTGCAGATCCTGAAGTTGTCATTAAACGTGATAACTATGCTTATGTGCTGAATGGGCTATTGTCCGATGCCTATCACTGGACGTGGGCTCCTGCGCATGTGGGTTTTGCCAAATATGACGAGGGTTTGGCGATTCTGTCCAAAGCACCGATTACAGCTACGGTGAACGAATATGTTTCCTCGGTACAGGACTATGACAACTACCGCTCGCGTAAAATTGTGGGCATTCAGACTGTGGTGGACGGAGTGCAGGCCTGGTTTGTCAGTGGGCATTATAACTGGTGGAATGATGAAGAATCCTTCCGCGGACTATGGGATCGTACAATCGAAGTGCTCGCTCCTTTAGCTCCGGCTCCTATGTTTGTGATGGGGGATTTCAACAACGCGGCTGAAGTGCGCGGAGAAGGATATGACTATGTATTGCAATCCGGTTGGTCAGACACCTATCCGAATGCAGTAGTACATGATGCAGGACACACGGTCATCAAGGCTATTGCTGGCTGGGAAAGTAATGCGGAGCCGCTCCGTATTGACTACATCTTTTCCAATAAGGCCGCACATGTTCAATCTTCAACGGTCGTACTGAACGGGAAAACAGGACCCGTTGTATCCGATCATTTCGGCGTTGCAGTCGAGTTGGAACTGTGATGAACACAAAGGAGGCCATTTGCTTATGCAAGTGGCCTTTTTCTTATGGATTTTGATTTTAATCGAATAACATATTGAATAACAATCGCAATCAATACTAACATCATATTGTAATAAAAGGGGGTATTGAGGCTAAAACGGTCCATGAGCGCGCCTGCAATGATTGGAGACACAATGGCCCCCACTTCGGACAAAGATACGACGTTGCCGATAAATGAGCTTCTATTGTCTTCAGGAATAACATCTCCTAGCTGCGAGTAAAAGGAATCCAGATAGCTGGCTCCTCCTATACCTCCGATGAACATCCCTAAGTATACGATCCACGGTTCTGTGAACCACAGAAATAGGATGATTTCCATCATGATCAACAATAGACCGATGATACATAGCAGCAAGCGATCCTTGAGTATATCAGATATTTTGCCAATAAAGGGTGCTGATACAAAGGTTGATATGCCGATGATTGTAAAGGCTACGCTGATTTCTGCTGGACTCCAATGGAGCTTGTAGGTCGCATATACTGAGAAGTATGTTAAAAATATAGCAAATGCACTCATTTCAAGAAAATGAACGGTGGAATAAAGCAACAACTGTTTCGTTAATTTGATTCTTCTCTGCGATTTTTGAAAGGGGGGGTGCTGTGGCTGTGGCTTTAAGAGAGAATTAGCGAAAGTCATTCTTGAAACGGCAACGAAGGATATACAGGCAAAAAAAGCAACGAAATAGAATGGAAAGGATAAAGAAAAATAAGAAACGATAACTCCACTTATAAGAGGGCCTAAAATCATACCAGCACCTTCACTGCTGCTGATATATCCATTGAGCGTGCCTCGATTCTCTGCGGTGCTCATATGGTTGATCGTGACTCTGACGAAGACGGTTAGCCCTATAGCCACCAAGCCTTGAAGAAGTCTAAGTATAGATAAAACAATGAAGCTTCCTGCAACCGGGAACAGAAGCATACAAACAATTTCGGCGATGAGTAAGCTCAACCCCAAGCGTTTTGCACCGATCTTTTCATATATTTGTCCTGCCATGCCTCCACCAAGAAATCTTCCCACATAAAACAAAGAAAATAAAATGCTCATGCCAAGTGTAGATATCCCGAATTGCTCTACATAAATAGCAAAGAGTGGAAGGATCATGCTTCCACTCATGTTAGCAATAAGGCTGATCACGATCATACAGGCAATATTACGATTTAAATATAAGTGTTTTACCATATCCTCGGAGCCTCTCTTTGGTTTGCATCGTGGGAACCGTTATTTGGTTTACACCTGATTACGGATGAACGGCTTCAAGTCGAGTTAGTCGGTTCCCATATAGAGTACGCAAGTGAGTTCCTCGCGGTACCCAAATCCCAATGCATTGATGGAGGTATGAGCAGCGGATAAGAGGAATTCTTTTGTTTAATTTATGCTCTGTTCGTATGACAAGGGAGTGGTGTAGCCTTTAAGCAGGGAAGCCGCCTCCTGGTGGTGGCCAAGCTCCATAAATACGGCGCAGCAGTACAATTTCACCCAAATGATAGGAATTGTGGGAAGCGATATTTCGCAGCAATCCCGCTTTTGTTTCACCTGGGAAATGAGCCAGTGATTCATCCAGTTGCGCGGTTTCGGCAATTTGCACAGCCCGATCTACGCCTTGTAAAAATTCATTAATGACAGCCTGCCATGCCTCTTCGCTTTGCGGTCCAGTTTCTTCGGGCCAGCTTTCCATGACATTGCCCGGAAGCTGGGGCTTCCGTCCTTCCAAATGCTCCAGCATAAATTGCTGCCAGTAAATCATATGTTTCAGTAGTTGATAAATGCTGTAGGGCATTTCTGCGTTTTTCTTCCCTGCTAGCTCGACGTTAATGTCTGGCAAAGCCCGAGCCACGCGAATATGTCCACGTTCCCCGACCAGTGATTTAACCAGCGCTTGACCGAATAATTGGTTGGCATCCGACATGTAGGATCATCCCTTCTATGAGAGCTTGTTTCTAGCTTAGTCTTATATTACGATTATACAATTATATTTTCCAAAATGTAAATGAATACGTGGTTTAAAGTAAAGGGCAGAAATCATTTTAATAAAGCAGTTGATAATTGTTCTCAATTAAATTACAATAGTATTGTTTCAAGAGAAACAATAAACGACATTTATATGTGTTGTTTAGTATATACGGAAACGTTAAGGGGAGCTTTCCGTATATATATATTGTTTCCTTTGAAACAATAGGTGGTGGGAATAAAGTTTTTAGATAGGGGTGTGAACATGGATTACGAAGTGATTATTGTAGGCGGCGGACCCGTTGGCATGTGGTTGGCTGCTGAGTTGGCATTGGCGAGGGTAAGCGTATGTGTAATTGAACGTTTGGAGGAGCCTATTCGCCAGTCGCGTGCGCTTACGCTACATCCACGGACACTTGAGATGTTTGATATGCGTGGATTGAAGGAGCGGTTTATGAAGCACGGCAGACCTATACGTACAGGTCACTTTGCAATGCTGGATACCCGCTTGGATTTTTCTGTGCTTGATAGTTCCTCCAATTATACATTGTTTATCCCACAGGTGATTACAGAGCAGTTGATTGAGGAGCATGCGCTCAAGCTGGGAGTTGTCGTCCATCGTGGCATGGAAGTGGTATCTGTACGGGAGCAGGAGCAGGAGCAGGGCGTAGAAGTGGTGAGTGTACGCGCGTCTGGACCACAAGCCAATGTATCGGTGATGACTGCTGCCTATGTCGTAGGAGCGGATGGGGCCGGGAGCATCGTGCGGAAACAAGCGGGGATTGCTTTTCCGGGCACGGATACTACTCTGACTGCTGTATTAGCGGATGTAGAGTTAGCCAATCCGCCTGAAAATGGCGTACATTCCGAATATAGTGAACGAGGCGGGGTGATGATTGCCCCCGTGTCTCCAGGTATTTATCGGGTTATTTTGACTACACTTCGATTGATGGATGTCCCGAAAGACGCACCTGTAACGCTAGAAGAAGTGCGCACAGAGCTGTACGATCTGCTTGGTACGGATCTTGGCGTATCCAATCCTCGCTGGTTATCTCGATTTGGGAATGCAACGCGGCAGGCGCAGACCTATCGTAAAGGGAGAATCCTGCTAGCAGGTGATGCTGCGCATATCCACTTCCCGGCAGGCGGACAGGGAATGAATGTTGGCTTGCAAGAGGCTGCGAATCTGGGATGGAAGCTAGCAGGAGTGATTCGTGGCTGGGCTCCAGACACGCTGCTGAATAGCTATCATGACGAACGCTATCCGGTTAATACGCAGTTTTTACGGAATACCGAGGTTCAGACCCGCTTAATGGATTTTACGCCTGCTGTCTTGGCGCACCGCCAATTACATGAGGAATGGTTCCGCCATCCGGAAATTAATCGGTCTATGGCAGAGCAGATTAGTGCACTGGATGTATGTTATCCAGGGGCTGGCAATATACCGCAGCATCCGCTGAACGGGAAACGGTTTGCTGATTTTGAATTGCGGTTGCCTAACGGAGTGACATCGTATGCTTACGATCTTCTTCATGAAGGCCGATTTGTACTTCTCCATCTTGCACAGGATACTAAGGTATCGAATGAGTTTCGCCATATCTCACTTTCACATATTTCATATATGGAGGCCATAGCTGAAGAATTGCCCGTTGGATGGAGAGATGTGCATACGGTTCTCATCCGTCCGGATGGGTATATCGCTTGGGCTGTTTCTGTGAAACAAACGGATATATTGAGTGTTATTAAGGATGCATTATCACGTTAATATAAAGGAAAAAGGTATGATCATGACCATATTGTTTCCTGCGAAACAAATGTGGGCTATAATGAAAGGAGGAGTATGCCAAAGGAGTGACTACTTGTTCGTATGGAGAAGGCGACATCGGTTCAGCATGTCTATGATTTGCTTATTAAGATGAATCACCAGCTGGAGCAGCATCAGCAGAGAGAGGGCATGATCTTTCTCGAGGAAATCCGCGAGCACTTTGACGGAATGACTTCGCTCAATATGACGGATGTGCACGTTATGGATTGTATTGGGAGGCATGAGCCGATCAATGTTACAACCTTAGCGGAACGAATGGAGCTGAGCAAGGGGACCGTTTCGAAAGTTAGCACCAAGCTGCTCAAGGAAGGCTGGATTCGCAGAACCCAGCTGAACGACAACAAAAAAGAGATTTATTTTCGGCTAACCCCGTTGGGGAAAAAGCTCTTTCTTGTACATGAGCGGCTGCATGCTAAGGCACAGCATCAGTTATTTCAATTTTTAGATCGTTACAGCTCGGAAGAACTAAATGTCTTGAAGCGTCTGCTGTCCGATGGCGTAGGTTTCTTGGAAGCTATGGAGTAGCAGAAGATGAGTCTCAATTCCAAAGGACATTTAAATCATCGACAATGTGCACCTGTTTATTCTTCATGTGATAGCTACATGGAGAGATGCGGGTGCTTTTTCTTTTAATGCAATAGCCGTTTTGCTTCCATATAGAGCACCTGCACGAACTTTTTCGTATTAATGCGGGCTTGAGATAGTGAAGGCTCCACATTGTTTTGCAGTTCCAACATTTTTTTGCGGATTTCTGTAAAATCAAAAAACTTGGATGCATAATTTTCAAACTTAGGATGGGTATAGTCGGTCAGCCCGAGCGATACAATATGGCTTAATGTCTGGAAAATAGCGCGGCGGACACGCTGCTCCGATGCCTTGATTTCCTTGCTTAGCTCTATTGCTGAAGCTGAGTCTCCTAATCGTTTCAACGCTATATTGGCAAATATATCCTTTAGCGAGGGAAACAGATAGGGGGATAGATTGCCTGTTTCCTCCTCATATTGGTCCAAGTATTCCAACATATCCAGTAAATCCACACTTCCGGCTTCGCCGATCATTCCCATTTCGGAGAGCAGAAACTGTCCCGAACTCACAATGTTTCGGGTCGGTTCCAGTGTCGCTGATGGGCCATTCGATGTGAACATCGACAGTCCTTGCAGTGTGCGCTGGATATCTGTAATCGATTGCTGCATACGCAGGCGTTCGGTTACTTTTTGGATAACTGCAATAATTTCCAGTCGGTTTAAAGGCTTGGCAATATAATATTCAATACCGAGTGAGTACGCCTCACCGATCATGTTTTTGGATTCAATCCGAGAAATCATAATGATTTTTCCGCTAAATTGATCACCGAGTGCACGCACGGTCTGAATGCCGTCACGAAGCGGCATCAGCAGGTCAATCAGCAATACATCAATTCGGTTCAGCTCCAGCAGGCCGCTATTCACGTAGGAACCATCCTCCGCTTCCCCAACAACCTCTCCTAAACCCTCGTCTTCAATAATGTCTGCCAGCATAGAACGAATCCCCTGATCGTCATCTACAATATAAAAACGCATCCGGGCTATCTTCCTTTCTCCGTCAGTTTCCGTAAAGGTAATATGATTCTAAAAGTGGTCTGTAATCTATCTGTATGCTCATCTTCATTCTGTAGTAGTTCAAGCGTTCCATCAAGACTCTCCGCGACTTCACGCACATAAAATAAACCCATGCCGGTCGAAGGCTGTCCTCCCTCATCATACTTGGTCGTGTATCCCGGTGTGAAGATCATTTCCCGTTTGCGCTGAGGAATACCTGGACCGTTATCGGTGACACTAAAGGATATTATATCCTCTTGTCCTGGTAGAAAATGAATCGAGACGTCAATCCTTCCACTGTCTTTCATCGCTTCTACTGAATTGGAGGTCAGGTTGTTAATTAGAGTGAGAACTGTATAAACATGCAGTTTGGGCAACAAAGGATCGAAATTCAGCGTGAAACGGATAGACTTGCCTAGCGATTGGGCGTATTTGCTGTTCGTTCGGACGATCAGCTCGCCGAGTTCCTGTGAGGTCATATAATGCACGTCGCTTTCCGAATCAATGAGCTTGGACAAACCGGCAAAAATCCGCTGGCTGTCTTTTTTAATCTCATGGACTTGTCCGGAAATACGAAGTGCCTGTCTGGCGTAATGTTCTCTATCTTTCAGAGATTCATCCTGCTGCAGCTCGCGGTATAGCTCATAGCTTTCACGGGTGATTTGCTCTGCATGTGACAAAGTTTTGCCTAACTGGACTGACTCCTCATACAAGTCCGATACCAGGAGTAAAATTCGCTCCGTTTGCTGTCTTTGTGCCTCTTCATGCTGAACAGATTGATTTAATCGAATCATATTATAGAACCCAAGCACAAAGAAGCTGCGGATCATGGCCATAAAAGCCACTTTGCTGATCTTAACGATGTCCCAGAAATCACCATCAATGCTTCGCCGTACACTAAGCTCCGCCACACTTGCGGCAACCTCAATTCCCACAGAGAGGATGCCCACACGCAGTGCGCGGTAAGGCTCAGCATTAATGTTAAGAACCTGAAAGAGCAGGCCATAAACCATATAATAAAAAAAGGTAGGTCCATGCAAGGTCATTAATTCTTCAAAGGAAGAGCCGGGATGAAGGTAATGATTGAGTGAAATACGAAATGCAACTACTGCTATCCCTGCAAACACTCCCGATAATGCAGGTGGAATATGACGTATAGATAACAGAAAGAAAAAAAATACGGGCGTACCAAAGCTGAGACGAAATGTATTATCGAACGGGTGAATATTCAACTCACCTGCTAGGGGTACAAAGATAAGCATCAGCAGGAAAAGAAGGGTATTTAGCTTCATCCATATTCACCTCCGGGTATTTGTTTCAGAAAGTCAATGTAAGATAAATTCACAGGCTTAGCATTAATACTTGTGAATTTATAGAAAAAAACAAATACATGTGTAGATAACTGTCGGTTTTTATAGTTCGGATTGTAGTATAAATAACATCATTTGAATATTAAGAGCTGCATACTGCAAAAATATACAAACCAGCCAGGGGGGACATGAAGTGAAAAAGATTAATTTAACAATGCAAATCTTTATCGGTCTGGCTTTAGGTATTATTGTTGGTGCCTTATTTTACGGCAATTCAGGGGTGGAAGTCTACTTAAAGCCGATCGGTGATATTTTCATCCGCTTAATCAAGATGATTGTCGTACCTATTGTAATCTCAACGCTCATTATTGGTGTAGCCGGCGTCGGAGATATGAAGAAACTGGGGAAACTCGGCGGGAAGTCGATTCTGTACTTCGAAATTGTAACGACCATTGCGATCCTGTTTGGTCTGCTTGTTGCCAATCTGGTTCGCCCCGGTGAGGGCGTGGACATGTCCCACCTGGCCAAGAGCGATATCCATTCCTATGTGGAGACTGCGGAAAAGTCAGGCCATAGCTTTATAGATACGATTGTGCATATTGTACCTACCAATGTTATTCAAGCCCTGGGCGAAGGAGATATGCTGGCTATTATATTCTTCTCCGTGTTGTTTGGACTAGGAGTAGCTGCGATTGGTAACAAGGGCAAGCCTGTGCTGAATTTCTTTGAAGGTGTAGCCGACGCCATGTTCTGGGTAACCAATCAGGTCATGCGCCTCGCTCCGTTCGGTGTATTTGCACTGATTGGCACGACAGTGGCCAAGTTTGGATTAGCCTCGTTATGGCCGTTATTGAAGCTTGTACTGTCAGTGTATGGCTCCATGTTACTGTTTATTGTGATTGTCTTTGGAATTATCGCCAAGCTTTGCGGTACCCGTCTCTGGACTATGGTTAAAATTTTGAAAAGTGAGCTGTTGCTTGCATATTCGACGGCCAGCTCGGAAAGTGTCCTGCCTAAGATCATGGAGAAGATGGAGAAATTCGGGTGTCCGAAGGGAATCACATCCTTTGTCATTCCGATCGGATATTCTTTTAATCTGGACGGCTCCACTCTGTATCAAGCACTGGCTGCAATTTTCATTGCCCAAATGTATGGCATTGATTTGCCGATCACGACCCAAATCACGCTGGTACTCGTGCTGATTATTTCCTCCAAAGGTATTGCAGGCGTGCCGGGCGCTTCCTTTGTCGTGTTGCTCGCTACGCTGGGAGCAGTGAATCTCCCGCTGGAAGGTCTGGCCTTTATCGCTGGTATTGATCGTATTCTGGATATGGCGCGTACGGTAGTCAATGTTTTAGGGAACTCGCTTGCGGCTGTAGTCATGTCCAAATGGGAAGGACAATATGATAAAGAAAAAGGCGAGGAATACGTTGCTTCAATTAAATAAGATACATTGAACCGAATAGTGGATACCAAGAGCACCTTTGCGAAGTAATGCAGAGGTGTTCTTTTTGTTTCCAAACTTGTTAACACACTTCCTTTTTCGACATTTTTCGATGTTTTTTGTATGGATATATAGGTATATGGACACGAAAAATAAGTCTTAATACCTATGTGATTATAGATTTATTTATAATGATTCTTAATAAAATTCCGATATTAAATTATACCGTTTTATATAACTGGCTTAGAAGGGAAGATCATATATGTTTCTCAAGAAAAATGAGTCTCAATCACTTGCTCCTTTAGTAGAAGAAAGCCGCAAACTCTCACAAAGAATACAGCAAAAGGATTATTCTGCTGCAATACAGGTTTCCTCAGCATCTCCTGAAATTCAAGAAATCGCAAACAATGTCAACCAAGCGATAGAGTCCATGAAAAATGATGCTCAACATGTTGATATCCGTTTGAAGCTTGTTACCAAGGCGATAGAGATTGGCTTATGGGACATGGAGGTCATTGCGGGTGATCCCGTCAATCCAAGTAATACGTTCACATGGTCAGAAGAATTCCGTTCTATGCTGGGATATCAGAGCGAAAAGGAATTCCCCAATGTATTGGACAGCTGGTCATCTCGACTACACCCCGAAGACTATGACAGATCTTTGGCAGAATTGTCTGATCATTTACTGGATACTACGGGGAAAACCCCTTATGACGTACAGTATCGTTTGAGGCTGAAGCATGGAGAATATCGCTGGTTCCGGGCTACCGGAACGACGATCCGTGACCAGCAGGGAGTGCCGCTTCGTATTGCGGGCGCTCTGTTGGATGTGCACGATCAGAAGATTAAGTCAGAGGAGCTTCAGGCGCTAGTTACAAGATATGATCTCATCAACCGTGTTTTGGTGGAGGCGCCATATGACGTCATTCTGGCTGATGGAGACATTGAGAACCCGGATAATATATTTTGGTGGTCCCAGCAATTCCGCCATACTTTGGGCTTTAGGGATGAGCAGGACTTCCCGAGTGTACTAAGCAGTTGGAGTTCACGCATACATCCTGACGATGCCGAGCATGCGTTTAAGGCTGTAGTTGATCATTTAAATGACTATTCAGATCGTACGCCATATGATATGGTATGTCGCTTACAAAGTAAAAATGGAGAATATCGCTGGTATCAAAACAGTGGAAGAAGCATACGCGATAGCAAAGGAGTGCCTATTCGCATTGCCGGAACCATCCGTGATATCACAGTGGAAAAGGAAAAGCAGGCTGTTGCAGACGAGCTTACGCTCAAAATTCAGCATCTATCCGATTCCATTACAGAAATGGTGAACGGTGTTAACTCGGTTAGTAACCAGGCACAGGAATTGGCTACGGCTCAAGAGCAATCGACAGAGGCAGCGAATCAGGCCAAAGTCAGTGCAGAAGAGACGCAAAACATTTCGAACTTCATTAAAGAGATTGCGAATCAAACGAATCTATTGGGTCTGAATGCTGCAATCGAGGCATCGCGTGCAGGCGAGCAGGGACGGGGTTTTGCAGTAGTTGCAGATGAAGTCAGAAAACTTGCCATCCATAGTGCGGATGCGACCGGGAATATCGAGACCAGTCTGGACGAAATGAAAACACTCATCGAGCGAATTCTGCACAACATCGGGAATATGTCTACGCTGACACAAACACAAGCCGCGCTAACACAGCAAGTCAATGCATCTACGGACGAGATCAACAGTATGTCCAAAGCTTTGTTGGATTTTGCGAGAACGATGTAAGGCTTTAGACTTCATGTAAATAGTAGACCGGGCCATAGGCTCGGTCTCTTTACTGCTTTTGGTAGATGAACTATACTTTTGAGGATCAATCTAAGATGACCTCAGAGTAATTTCATGTGGAAAAGAGGAAGCGATTTGAGCCTACTTAGTTCAATATTGGTTGGAATTGTAGCGCTGGAGCACGTGTACATTTTAGTATTGGAAATGTTTTTGTGGACGACTCCACGCGCGATGCGTACGTTCGGTACCTCGAAGGAACTGGCAGGAGTGACCAAGTCCTTGGCAGCCAATCAGGGGCTGTATAACGGATTTCTGGCTGCTGGATTGGTGTGGGGCTTGATCTATCCCGATCCTGTGATCGGGCGGCAAATCGAATTATTTTTTGTCATTTGCGTAGTAGTGGCTGCAGTGTATGGTGCATTAACGGCTAATAAGTCTATTTTATTAAAGCAAGGTCTGCCTGCCATCTTGGCATTAATCAGTTTGCTGGTCTTCTAAAAGACGCCCTTAACGGGTGTCTTTTTTGCTAATTCGATCACATAATGTCTGCAATGCTAATGACAAGGGGAATAAACAGTTTTTGAACGATTGTAAATCCGACTATTCCGATTTATAATATTTTTTAATACATACTTAAAGAATTTGGAGGCTAGAGCGATGCGTCGTAATTTGACAGGTATATTCGTATTCATCGTATTAATGTTGGTAGTAAGTGCATGCTCCGGCGGAAATTCGGGATCTTCGTCTGCGACGAATGGTAGTGCGTCTGGCACAGATGCAACTACAGCGGATAACGGACAGCCCAAAGATGGTGGCAGCCTGATTATCGGCGTGCAAGCCGATCCGGTGGTGCTGAATCCGAACTATGCGGGTGACCGGGTAAGTCTGACGATAGATCAAGCGATATTTGCACCTTTGTTCCAAGTGAACAATGGCAAGAAGACGTTTTATTTGGCAGATAGCCTGACTCCTTCGGCAGACAAGTTGACCTATACACTAAAACTGAAAAAGGATCTGACTTGGCATGATGGCGAGAAGCTGACAGCTGACGATGTCGTTTTCACGATTAACAAAATTTTAGATGAGAAGCAGCACAGCTTCTTGAGAAGTAATTTTATGGTCAACGGCAAGCCAGTACAGGCGAGCAAGGTTGATGATACGACGGTGGACTTCAAGCTTCCTCAGCCAGCCCCAGCTTTTGAGGCGGCCCTGGTACAGGTATCCCCGATTCCGAAGCACATTTTTGAGAATGAAGCGGATATTGAGAAAAGCACGAAAAACAACACTCCGGTTGGATCAGGTCCTTTCAAATTTAAAGAGTACAAAACTGGCGAGTACGTTACACTTGAACGGTTCGATAACTATTTTGGCGGCAAGCCGCATCTGGATTCTGTGACATATCGGATTGTTAAAGATTCGAATGCTGCCAATTTAGCCCTGCAAAATGGTGAAATCAATGTAAACTATCTCGACCCACAAAACGTAGACACCATTAAAGCGACAGATAAGTTTGACATTTTCCCTTACAGCGAAGGCCGCTTGGCTTACCTGATGTTTAATGAAAACAGTGATACAAAGCAGTTGAACAAAAAAGAAGTACGTCAGGCGCTTTCTTATGCACTGAATCAGGATGAATTGATCCAGGTATCGTATGGCTCCAAAGATTATGCAGATACTGCAAAGTCCGCTTTGACACAGGATGTACTGTATCACACGAATGATGTTGCATTTTTCAATAATGATGTGAACAAGGCGAAGGAGCTGCTGAAATCGGCCGGCGCTGAAGGGCTGAAGCTGCGCATTATCATTCCGGGCGGCAACAAGGTTCAGGAAGCACAGGCGCTGTATATCCAGCAGAAGTTCAAGGATATTGGCGTTCAGCTGGATGTGAACAGTATGGATTCCTCAGCGTGGTCGCAAAAATTCGTTGATACGAATGCCAAGGATTTCGATCTGGCGATCAGCGGCTATATCATGGGGTATGACCCTGACGCGTATCGTATTTTGTATAGCACGGGATCGTCCTCCAACTATTCGCATTATTCTAATAAAGAAGTAGATAAGTTGTTGGAAGAGGGCGCGGGTGAGTCGGATACGACTAAACGTGGAGAAATTTATAAAAAGGTACAAGAAATTTTGGCTGATGATGCGGTTATCTACCCAATTGCATACACCAAAACGATTGTGGCCTTCGACAAGCAGTATGGCGGTATTGATCAGGCTGTGTTGAAGCCGGTCGTGATTTTCGAGGATTTGTCCAAAATTTATCACAAATAAGACAGGGTTTTCAAAAAATAAGCTGGGGTAACCAGCTTATTTTTTTCGAAAACAGCAAGGGGAAGGAAAACGTATGAGACAACTCATCGCCAGAAGGTTGCTGCAAGTTATACCGATGCTATTTTTTGTGTCCATCGTCTGCTTCGGCTTGATCAAGCTGGCTCCAGGTGATCCGGTTCTCTCTTTTGTTACACCGAATATGCATCTGGAAGATATTGAAAGAATGAGGCATAGCTTGGGGCTGGACCAGCCCGCTTATGTACAGTACATATTATGGCTTAAAAAAAGCCTGACAGGAGATCTAGGTTATTCGCTAATTAATCATCAGCCTGTACTGGATCAGATTCTCGACCGTCTCCCGGCGACAGCGGGGTTAATGGGCGCCTCCATCATACTCGCTGTGTTGATTGCAATTCCACTTGGTTTGATTGCTGCGGCCAATCGGAATCGCTGGATCGACAAGCTCATTAATCTAATGTCGTACATCGGTATTTCTGTCCCATTGTTTTGGCTTGGCATTTTGCTTATTTATCTATTTGCAATTTATTTGCATTGGCTTCCAAGTACAGGGATGCGTACGATCGGAACGGACTCGGTGCTGGATGTAATCAAGCATGGAATTTTGCCATGTTTTGTACTGGCCTTTGGCTTTCTATCCGTCTATGTGAGGTACATCCGTTCCAGCACGATTACGCAGCTTAAGGAAGAGTACGTGCAGATACAGTACGCGTTCGGATCTGGACAGCGACTGGTTTTGTTCCGACACGTGCTCAAGCATGTGCTGCTGCCCATCATTACGCTGCTTGGTATGTCGGTTGCGGATCTGGTAGCGGGAGCCATTGTGACGGAGACGGTATTTTCCTGGCCGGGCATTGGCTCGCTGGGCATGACGGCTGTAAAAGGAATGGATTATCCCGTCATTATGGGGATTACTTTATTTTCCGCTTTGCTGCTGATCCTGGGCAATCTGCTGGCAGATATCTTGTACAGCATGGCGGACCCGAGAATTAAATCAACGAGGTGAAAACATGAATCGGAGCAAATGGCGCAACATCGGGATCGAGCTGATGACGAGCAAAATGGGCGCCGTCGCCCTCATACTATTGATCGTATTCTCGCTGGGAGCGATTTTCGCATTTTTATCACCGCAGGACCCGAATAAGCTGAACGTACTGGAGCGCCTCCAACCACCGGGAGGCGCACACTGGTTTGGAACGGACGATTACGGTCGGGACTATTTTACAAGAGCGCTGTATGGCGGTCGTGTATCCTTGCTGGTGGGCTTTGCCTCTATGATTATTGCGACCAGTATTGGTGCAGTGGTAGGCATTGTGAGCGGCTATTTTGGCGGGTGGATTGACAACCTGCTTATGCGGATTTTGGAGCTAATCATGTCGATTCCGTCTTTTCTAGTTATATTGCTGCTTAGTGTGTTTTTGAAGCCAGGCGTTGGCAATATCATTGTCATTATCGCCCTGCTCATGTGGATGAATATCGCCCGGGTGGTGCGGGCAGAGACGATGACGCTGCGCGAACGGGAGTATGTACTATACGCTAAGGCTTCAGGACAAAGTACATTTGGCATTATCCTGAAGCACATCGTTCCCAATCTGATTCCAGTCATTATCGTAGGAGCGACGAACAATATCGCTTCAGCCATTATGATGGAATCATCACTGAGCTTTCTCGGCTTTGGTGTTCAACTGCCGAACGCTACGTGGGGCAGTATGCTGAATAATGCCCAAGGTTATATTGCACAGGCACCATATATGGCATTGTTTCCGGGATTGCTTATTTTACTGACCGTGTTGAGCTTTAATGTACTGGGAGATGTACTGCGTGTAGGCTTTGAGCCCAAATTAGTAAAACGGTGATTTACAGCATAGATCCATTAACAATGGCTCCAGGAGCGACAGGAAGGGGCGAAAACACAATGACAGAACATCTGCTGTCTGTCGAACAGCTGGAGGTCTCGTTTTTCACTCGTGGGGGGGAGAATCAGGCCGTTCGAGGGGTTAGCTTTCATATTGATGCTGGAGAAACGGTAGGAATTGTAGGAGAATCCGGTAGCGGCAAAAGCGTTACGGCGAAAGCGATCATGTCGATGATTGCCCCACCCGGCAAGCGGCTGAACGGCGATATCCGTTACCGTGGAGAAAGTTTGACCGCGCTGACAGAAAAACAATGGCGTAAAATACGCGGTAACCAAATCGCAATGGTGTTTCAGGACCCGATGACTTCGCTGAATCCGGTCAAAAAAGTAGGCTATCACCTGGTCGAGGTGATTCGCAGGCATCGAGGATTGAGCAAGGAAGCAGCTACGCAGGCAGCTGTGGAGCTACTGCGACAGGTAGGTATTACTGAACCGGAGCGTCGAATGAATCAATACCCGCATCAATTCAGCGGAGGGATGCGTCAGCGGGTGATGATCGCAATGGCGCTCTCGTGCAGTCCGGAACTGCTGATTGCAGATGAGCCGACTACAGCGCTGGATGTGACGATTCAGGCGCAAATCTTGGAGCTGCTCAAGACGCTCAAGCAGCAATCCGATATGGCGATTGCCCTGATCACCCATGATCTGGGCGTCGTCGCCCAGGTGTGCAGCCGTGTCATCGTAATGTACGGAGGCATGGTGATGGAGGAGGGGCGTGTGGACGATATCTTCTATCGTCCTGGGCATCCATATACGCAGGGTCTGCTGCGCTCTGTACCCCAGCGTACGAACGGCTTCCGTGAGCGGCTGGTGCCGATTGAGGGCACGCCCCCGGATCTGGTGAACCCGCCATCAGGCTGTCCGTTCATGGAACGGTGCCCGCATGCGTTTGCCCGCTGTGTGGAGCGGCCGCCAATGGTGGAGTTGCGCTCTGACCAGCGAGCAGCCTGCTGGTTGAACGAGCCGGACGCCGTGCCTGCCGGAGTCTACGAGACGTCCGAAGCGGGTCGTGCAGAGGAGGGGAATGACGGTGAATGAAGCGTTGAGAGAGGCCAACCATGTGGCGGGTGAGGATCAGCCCTTGGTGGAGGTACACCAGCTTAAGAAGCATTTTGTGACCGCAAAGGATTTGTTAGGGCGCAGCTCCGAGGTGCTCAAGGCGGTTGACGGCGTAAGCTTCCACATCAAGCGCGGCGAGACGTTCGGATTGGTTGGTGAGTCCGGTAGTGGCAAATCGACAGTTGGACGCTGCCTGACACGGTTATACGATTATACGGAAGGTACGGTACGCTTTGACGGTCAGGATATTTCCAAGCTGAATGACAAGCAGCTCAAGCCGCTACGTCGGCGTATTCAGAGCATTTTTCAGGACCCATATTCCTCGCTTAATCCGGGTATGAACGTGCTTGACCTGATTGGTGAGCCGATGGATATTCACAGATTGCATCAGGGCAGTGAGCGTAAGGATGCCGTAGTGGCTTTACTGGAGAAGGTAGGGCTGAAGCGAGAGCACCTGTACCGCTATTCGCACGAGTTTAGCGGCGGTCAACGCCAGCGGATTTCCATCGCTCGTGCCTTATCCGTGAATCCCGAGTTCATCGTCTGTGATGAACCGATTTCGGCGCTGGATGTGTCCATCCAGGCGCAGGTCATTAACACGCTGGAGGATCTCCAGCAGGAGTTCGGACTGACGTATCTGTTCATCGCTCACGACTTGTCGATGGTGCGGCATATTTCGGATCGAATCGGCGTGATGTATCATGGACGGTTGGTGGAGGTAGCCGACGCAGATGAACTGTATGAGCAGCCCGCTCACCCCTATACGCAGGCGCTGCTCTCCTCCATCCCTGTGCCTGATCCGAGAGCGGTCGGCGAGCGGCAGAATAGCTTGGCTCAACCCGACGGTTCATGGGTATGGGACAAGGATAGCAACGATGCTGGCGAGCTGAAAGAAATTAGTCCCGGACATTATGTGGCGTACCCGGTTAGCCGTTAGGTTAAGATTGGTTGTACGTGTACATAACCTATAGGAGGTAAAAAACGATGACTGAATCAACGAAAAGAGTACGTATTTCCCAGTGGGACGCGCTCATGCTGGAATCTTTACGTTCATTAGGCTGGTCCCCTGAGGAACTCATCCGTCGGGTGCAGCAAAATGAGCTGCCAACGGACGGACAATTTGATTATGCGGAGCTTGCCACCGGGCTGGCGGCCAATGAACCGGAGGTGTTTGTCAGCGCGGTAACAGACGGGTATCAGATCAAATATAATACGATCCGTGGCATTCGTACGTGGATTGCCGTGGCGCTTGGAGGTGAGCCAGAGCTGTCTCTGGAGGAAGGAAGCGAAGCTGTCACATCCGAACTGACGCAGGCCGAATATGATCGGCTGGAACAGGTGCTGTCGTTAGGTTGGGTCATTCAGGAGGTACGGCCCGCGACTGGCGATACTGCAGGATTGTACCGCATTGTGCCTGCTGCACAGACGAATTAAATTGTGAATATGGAGCAGCACACTTTACCAGGATTTGAAACGAGCTGACCGGGAGGTCAGCTCGTTTTTTAATACGATGCTTCTTCATCTTTTCATACTTTAGAAAATAGGTTTACGGCTTGGCACCTCATTCACGTCCCTTCCATCTTTCCTCATATGGATATCATCAGTTGAAATGATTAGAAAGGTTACATTTTTCACCATATATGACCGATAAAAGTATAGTATTATTTATATTTTATGGGAAATGAGGAAAGGGGACCTTTTAAATCTGATGAGTGAACAAGAAATACATAGGAGTGAATGTGGAGGTGGGACGATCGTTGCTGAACCGAACGCAGTTCCACCACGTCCACAAAGAATAGTTTTGACCCTGGTTACAGGGTTCGCTTTATTGATCTTTAGTTTGTTCCTATCGCTAACCACAGGTATATTTCCTATCAGCTATGCAGAGTTATGGGAAGTGTTGTTTTCTTCCAATCCTGATCCCATATTGAAGGAAGTTGTATACCAAACTCGTATGCCATTTGCCTTGGATATGTTGTTGCTCGGAGGAGGTCTGGCCGTTTCAGGCACTCTTTTACAACTACGAATAGCTAATCCATTTGCATCACCCACCTTAACCGGACTTATGCCTGGGGCAATGGTGGGGTTATGTATTGTCCTTTTACTGGGAATGAACATAGACTCTCTTGGTGGTATGGCCCTTTGTATTGCAGGGGCGGTATTTGGGGGATTCATTGTATTTACATTAAATAGAATCCGTTTCATTCGAGGACGGTCTGCGGGAATTCATTTATTCATGATTGGTTTCATTATTGATGTAGCCCTTCGTTCAATCTCTGGATTTATTGTGCTATTTGGAGAAAATCAGCAAGAGTGGGCAATGTCTGTGGGAGGGTGGGGAATAAGAGAAGGGTCATTTACGTTTTGGCTTACCTTGGTTACACTTCTCGTCGCAGGATCTGTCTTCGCATTCCCCAAGCAGCTGAAACCCCTGTACATTCCCTTCGCAATTGTGTTGACCGCCATTACGGTGTGGGCATGTGGTACCATCGGATATATAGGGCTTATTGTGCCTTATTTCATGCGCTGTATGATAGGAAAGCGTCCACGGCTTCTCTTGTTGGGCTCCATCCTTTGGGGAGGCGGGTTGTTGATGCTGGCCAAAGTCATTTCCGCTAGAATCCATGAGCCGGTTGGGTTGCCCTTAACCCCAGTACTGGCCTGCATCGGCATACCCCTTTTGATCTTTATGATGTGGAGAGAATGGCAAAGAAGCTCTATGCTTGAAAATGGTAAATTCTGAACGCTATTAGCTAGAGCATCAAACTCTATTTTTTTATGCTATATTTTATACATAAAAAAATAGAGTTGAGGTGCAGCATGACATCAATGACGATTGTCGATCCATCCGTCAAACCAGGATTAGTGGCTTATCAGGCAAGTAATGAAGATCAGGCTGAGATTCAGGAGTTAATTTTAAAGACGGCCAGATGGCTGCACAGCAAGGGTTCCACGCAATGGGGCAAATTACTAAAAGGAGAAGATGATCACAATCTGGGTGGTGCTATTTCACGCGGAGAAGTGGTTATTTTCCGAACCTCAGACGATCATCGCTTGGCAGGCGCAGTGATCTTGCAGCAGCAGCCCAGTGCTTGGGATTGTAGATTGTGGGGATTAGACGGGATGAATTCCGAGGGAGGTACCTCCGTGTATCTGCATCGTTTGGTTGTAGATCGCGATAACACGGGGAAGGGACTGGGCCGTGAGCTTATGCAGTGGATTGAGCAAGGTATCCGCTTCGCAGGCAAGGATCGAATCCGTCTGGATTGTATTGCGGGCAATGACAAGCTTAGCGGTTTTTACCAACAATGTGGCTATACTTATATAGGCGAAACAAATGGCTATAACACTTTTGAAAAGATGCTAATAAAGTCATAGAAAACGAAATCATAATTGAAGGAATACAAAAGAAGGAAGCAGGTGATCTGCATTCTTCTTTTTTTTTGTTGTGCAGACCTTTACGTCCTCGTGATGTCTTTCTCTTGGTTACTGTCATATCAGAGCCACTCAAAAGAAAAAAAATTATATAAAAATGAAAATGGGGATATCGCGCTTTCTCCTTCTACATATGATGATAGGGAAAGTTTTGTAAGCGCTTCAAAGAAGGGTGATATACAACCATGCGAAGCTACAGGAGGCGGTTAAGGTGGACAATTACATGAGTTGGATAAAAATTGGATTTTTCCTCAGCATTCTGTTTTTACTTGCAACGGCATGCAGCACTTCTCCCAAAATAGAGAATACAGATGGACAAAAGGTGCGGCTTACGATGCAGGTTTGGGGTAACCCTGCGGAGGTGAAGGTGTATCAGCGGGCACTGGATGCATTTGAAAAAGAGAATCCGAATATCGAAGTTAAGCTGGTACCAGTACCGGGAGACCAATATGAGCAAAAGCTGTTGACACAGCTACAGGGAAGTCGCGGACCGGATGTCTTTTATTCATATGAGTCGACGATTGCGCGTTTGATCGGAGCAAAACAGGTGCAGCCTTTGGGTGAATTTTTAAAAAGTGAGGCAAGTGACGTGAAGGCCGAGGATTTTCCGGAAGGATTATGGGGTCCGGCCAAGCGTGATGGGGAAATCTATGGGGTCACTCCTGACTCAAACCCGATGGTCATGTACTACAACAAAAAGGTATTTAAGGAAGCAGGTGTGAAAACACCGCAGGAATACTATGATGAGGGCAAGTGGAACTGGGACGCCTTTGAGGAGGTTACATCCAAGCTGAAGGCCGCCGGAAAGCAGGGCTATATTGCGGAAAACTGGTGGGCTCACTGGTATTCATGGGTATGGTCGAATGGTGGCCGGATCTTTGATGAACAAGGCAAGTATGTGCTGGACCACAATGAAAAGGGCAAGGAAGCGTTCGCTTTTATGTACGATATGGTGAAAAAGGGAAATGCGGTATACCTTGGCTCACTCCCAAAAGGGCAGGGGGCAGATGCCATGTTCATGTCCAATCAGGTCGGCATGCTGGCGGCAGGAAGATGGCTGGAGCCCTTGTTTAGCCAAAATAAAAGCCTCGACTTTGATTATATCTACTGGCCCTCCAACACTGGTAAAAATGAGCCTGTCGCCATCCCGGTTGCATATGTAGCTGTCAACAAAAATAGTCCGCATGTGCAAGAGGCCATGAAGCTGGCAGCCTTCTACGTCTCTGTGAAAGGGCAGGAGGCGCGGCTGGTTGAAGGTGGCAATGCCATGGGTACGCTTGCTGCCGCAGATGAGAGCATCATGAAAAAGGCGACGATTGAGCACTCGGGCTATCTGACTGAGGGACGTGATAAAGGGCATGCTTATGGTTCCGCATTAGCATATGATGCACAGGTGCCGGGGTTGAACTCCGATATCACGGAAACCATTGACCTGATGTTCCTGGGCAAGCAGGATGCTGCGACAACTATTGAGAAGTTGAACCAGATCATATCCAAGGCGGTCAAGTAAACACGGGATGCGCCGTGACCAGGGAGGAAGGTGACAAGATGCAGAAAAAGCATCAAGCGCTGTGGGGCTATCTATTTATTGGCCCCCAGTTTCTTGGTCTGTTATGTTTTTCACTGCTGCCCTTGCTGTATGCGTTTTACTTAAGCTTTGTCAATTGGGATGGTTTTGGGGTACCTTTGTTTGTCGGCTTGGACAATTTTAAAGGTCAATTATCTGATCCTGATTTTTGGAAGGCGCTCATTAATACGGTGTACTATATGGTGCTGGTCATTCCGGTGGGGATTGTGTTGGCTCTGCTCGTAGCCATCGTACTCAATAAAGTGAAGGGCAGGGAAATCTATCGCTTGTTTTTTTTCATGCCAGTCGTAACCAGTTCGGTATCGGTGGGGGTCATCTGGATGTGGATACTGAATGGTGAATTTGGCATTTTAAACCACTTGCTGCGAGCGATTGGCATTGCAGGCCCGATGTGGCTTACCGATACGCATTGGGTGATCCCGTCGATTGCTCTACTTAGCATATGGCTGGGACTGGGATACAACATGGTCATTTTTTTGGCAGGACTTCAGGGCATCTCCAAAAGCTATTACGAGGCAGCCGAAAT
Organism: Paenibacillus sp. P2(2022); assembly: GCF_029522175.1. NCBI lineage: Bacteria > Bacillati > Bacillota > Bacilli > Caryophanales > Paenibacillaceae > Paenibacillus > Paenibacillus sp. P2(2022). Next base: position 131,407 of record NZ_JAKWFI010000007.1, read on the forward strand.
TGACGGGGCCAGTAAGTTCCAGCAGCTAAGGTATATCACATTGCCGCTATTGTCACCAACAACCTTTTTTGTCACCATTATGATGGTCATCAGCTCTTTTCAGGTGTTCGATCAGGCGTTCGTCATGACAAACGGCGGGCCAGCCAAAGCAAGCTATACGCTTGTGTATCACATTTACGATCAGGCATTCATTGATTTCACGATGGGAGAAAGTGCGGCAGCGGCAATGATTTTGTTCGTGATTATTCTCATATTTACACTGCTGCAATTTAAAATGCAAAAGAGGTGGGTGCACTATGGAGATTAGTTGCAGAGGCAGGATGCTCCTGCGCCATGTGCTGCTCGCTGTCGGCTCTTTAATCATGTTTTTTCCATTTTTGTGGACCATCCTCAGTTCTTTAAAGGATATCTCTCAAATTTTTGTCGTTCCGCCACAATGGATTCCCGATCCGTTTGTATGGAGCAACTATCCGGCATCGCTGGAGGCCATGCCCTTCGTGCAGGCGTACATGAACAGCTTTTACATTACGTTTATCATCGTGACAGCGACGCTGATTAGCGCATCTATGGCAGCGTATGCCTTTGCTAAAATCCGTTTTCCGGGTTCCGATATATTGTTTATTTTGTTCCTCGCTACGATGATGGTGCCTAAGCAGGTAACGATGATTCCGCTATACTTGGTGATGGATCGTATCGGCTGGCTGGATACGCATTGGTCGCTGATTGTACCTGGAGCCTTGTTTAATGCATTCGCGGTGTTTTTGCTCCGTCAATTCGTCATGGGAATTCCACGCGATCTGGAGGAAGCAGCAGTCATGGACGGGGCGGGATACATTCGCATTTACTGGAGTGTCATTCTGCCACTCATTCGTCCGGCATTGGCGGCGATCGGGATTTTCACTTTTTTGGGTGCCTGGAACAGCTTTCTTGATCCGCTGATCTATCTCAATACACCAGAGAAATTTACAGTTCCACTTTTGCTCAACAATTTCAAAGGACTATATACCGCCGATTGGTCACTGATGATGGCAGGTACCACCATCTCTGTCGTCCCGGTGCTCATCGTCTACATCATCGCCCAAAAGCAAATTATTGAGGGCATTACCTTAACAGGCATCAAGGGGTAGGGGCTTTTCCCTACTCCTTTTTATGTACTTTCCGATACTGTAACGGAGTACGCCCGGTGAAATGCTTGAATACACGGCCAAAGTGAGCAATGCTGTCAAAGCCCGTTTTTTCAGCAATGGCGGTCACTTTCCAGTTTGTTTCCTTCAAATACGCCCGAGCCTGCTGGACCCGTACATCCTGAAGATACTCGACCAACGTAAAACCTGTGGTCTGCTTGAAAATGCGGCACAGATAGGTGCTGCTAATATAAAAGTGTCCTGCCAGTTGCTCCAACGATAGCTTCTCGGCATAGTGGATATGCAGATACTCAATCACCGAGTACACGCGCTGCTGCTTCTCGCTGCGCTCAGGCGCTATGGTGTCCGGAGCCGTTGATTGTATGCGGCGGATTCGTATCAGTAGCTGCAGCAGCAGGCTTTGAAGATACATATATCGGTAGGCATGCTCTTGATGGTATTCATCCAGCATTTGCTGGAACAGATGCTCCAACTCGCGTTGTTCTGCTGCAGAGGGGCGAAGCAAAAAGCTTTTTTCAGGCAATAGCAGGTGATTCTGATCGCCGGATGGAGTGACAGACGTGGACGAGCCTACAAACGCTTCATCAAAGTTGATCAAAATTCGCTCATGGCTGCCGTTCCCTTTGTTACTCGTACGGTGGAAATCATGTTTGCTAATCCAGATCAGATCGCCCTTTTGTAGTGCGTATACACGCTGATTAATGTAGTAGTAACGCTCTCCTGCCAGCAGATAATAGATTTCATACGCTTGATGGACATGGTCAGCAGACATGCTAAATGGCACCGTCCGAAGCGCTTGCTCGATAGCAAAATGGGGAGTGGCGATCATAACGACGTGCTCCTTTATGAAAATATTCATGAGGATAATATATGCATACTTTTTGGACCGATTCACAATAAAAGCGAAGATTTCGCTCTTTCTTATACTATAAAATAGAAGTAATTCATGTAAAGGGTGTGAACCTATTGGCTAAAATCAAATATGCACTTGTGGGCACCGGAGGAAGAGCTGAATTTTTTTACGGTGAAGTTGTTACCGTTTTCAAAGATACATCAGAGCTAGTCGCGTTCTGTGACGTCAACCAGACGAGAATGGACTATGCCAATCGGCTGTTGCAAGAGAAATACGAGCACCAGCTGATTCCAACCTATAAAGCTCACGAATTTGATCGGATGATCGCGGAGACAAAGCCGGATATCGTCATCGTCACTACCATTGACCGGGTGCATCATCGGTATATTATCCGGGCGATGGAGCTGGGCTGTGATGTCATTTCCGAGAAGCCGATGACAGTTGACGAGGACAAATGCCAAGACATTCTGGATGCTATAGAACGCACGGGACGGAAACTGCGCGTCACCTTTAACTATCGCTATGCCCCGCATAATACGAAAATCCGTGAGGTTATCATGGACGGGACACTGGGTGACATCTTATCAGTCAATTTTGAATGGCTGCTGAATACCCAGCATGGCGCGGATTATTTCCGCCGCTGGCACCGGGACAAGCGCAATAGCGGCGGTCTGTTGGTGCACAAATCAACCCATCATTTTGATCTGATGAACTTCTGGCTTGGCTCGAAGCCGGAGACGGTGTATGCGCTGGGTGATTTGAAATTTTATGGCCGGGAGAATGCGGAGCAGCGTGGCGTGACGGAGTTCTATCAACGGGCTTACGGCAGCAAGGCGGCGGAGAATGACCCTTTTGCCTTACACCTGGATCGTAACGAGCATCTAAAAAGTATGTATCTGGATGCGGAGCATGAGGATGGATATGTGCGGGACCAAAGCGTATTTGGCGACAATATCAGTATTGAGGATACGCTCAGTGTCATGGTGAAGTATCAGAATAAAACGGTAATGAACTATTCACTGAACGCTTATATGCCTTGGGAGGGCTTTATCATCGTATTTAACGGCACCAAGGGACGGATGGAAGTTCGGGTGTCCGAGCAATCCTATGTTAATTCCGGTGGCAGCAAGGCAGATGAGGGGGCGCTAAAAGAGAAAACCATCACGATCTATCCTCACTTTGCAGCACCTTACGAGGTCGAAGTAGAGGAAGGCGTGGGGGGACATGGCGGAGGAGATCCGGTCATGCTGCGGGATATTTTCGATAAGCCGGCAGAGGATCGGTTTCATCGTGCGGCCTCCCATATTGATGGCGCATGGTCCATTTTAACAGGCATCGCTGCCAACCGCTCTATGCGCACAGGTCTGCCGGTGAAGGTGGAGCAACTGGTGCGATTATAACGATGGTAAGTAGACAGCAACTTTAATAACAAGAAGCCTCCTCTATCAGATGAATGAGGAGGCTTCTTGTTTGTATTATATATAAGGCGGCCTTTATATTTGGTTTATTATATAGAAACCATAGAAACAGTATCAAGATTTAATACTGACAGCTGGGAACCTGTTCCTGTACCAGTAACTTGGAATTCTAAATTAAAGACTGAACGGCCTAATAAAGAAGCTGCTGGAATAGTCAAACTATAACTTTGGTATCTTCCTGAAGGAATACTTATGAGGTTTAGTACTCCACCTGAAAATGTGCTACCTAGAAGTCTAACCCGGAGGATACCAGTGGAACTTGGTGATTCAGCAAAAAATGTTAATCGATATGAACGAAAGGGACTTAGAGAAAGAGTTTGAGTTAATGATGCACTTTGACCTGGCAGAACCGAATAGCGGGCATTTGCCCTGCCTGTATGAGGACGAACGCGCGAGAGAGATACATTACCTACAGGACGCCATGGCGAAAAGGAACTATTTTCAAAACTCCCGTTACGTACTTGAGTAACTCTAAATTTAGTTTGACGTTTAGTTCGATATCTAAGAATTGGAGGGACAACTTTTTTAGTCCGGCGGCTAACTCTTTTAACAGACATCTTGCCAACTCCTTTACTATAAATAGTTAGTATAAAGTATGTGGCTCTCATTTAGAGAGTGTTAGTTATCGGCACATAATTTCTACTATATTCCCGTTTATATTATAGTGAGTGACAAGGCAACCGGTGGGAAAGACACAGTGAAACTACCCGAAAGAGGGGGGCTGTGTCTCTTGATCTGATCGTGAAGATTCCTGACGCTGTGATGAAGATGGTCAGTATTACTACTGGCCTGAAGACTTTGGTCCAGACATATTTTATTATTTATCGGTCTTCAGCTCACGGGTTCCCAGCTGTTGTACAGGTCGATGGTTGTCGGGAAAAATGGCAGCAAACTGATTGATTTGGTCTGCGGACATTTCAATAGGCTGTTCCAATACCGTCCAATTCACATGTTCTGTACATGGCGGGGTAGTCAGTGATCCGTTGTAGCGAACGGAGTGCAGGTCTTTTGGCAGCAGCGAGGCAAGATTTATTTCTCCCTCCAAGTTCGCTTCTTGAGAGATACCCTTTGGCAGTTTGGACCAGATGCGGTTGAAGGCCTTGTTTTCTTTGCCACTTTGTATAAGAACCCCTAAGACAGCTGTGCTTCCGTTGTCGCTTTGATGAACAAAATGAAGCTCCATTTCAGCATTTTTACCGTCTATTTGGTGTTCACTTGGATGATGAAAATGGAACTGCTTTAAGGTGAATGTAGTGCCGTCCACGACAATATTATTGCTGGGACTAGCCGCATTGACTTGGACGGTATGTCCATTATTTAGTATGGATACTTTAGTGGTTGAATAATGAACCTGCAACGGCTGCTGCGTATGCGAAGCTTCCAGATGGGAATGCTCTATGTTGATGGGAGATTGTTCCTGACCGTTACCACAAGCGACAAAATCCTTTTCCAGCTCCCCCCAATGCTCCGGTCCTTCATCCCCTTCGTAGGACCAGTGCGGGCTTTTCTGAACAACTGCATGAGCGTTGTTAGCTGATGACGATGATGCGCGAGTAGTACTAGAAGTGGCGGGTGATGTACATCCTGTTACCGACAGTGCCAAGATTATGGAAAATATGCTGAACAAGCAACCTCTCCAATGTTTTTTCATGTTTCTTTATCCTTCTTCCAAATAGAGTATGTGAAACTTTTTACATTGTAAATTATTGTACAAAGTTCCTGCAAGGGTACAAGGACTTAGGAAAAAGGTAGAAATGGTTGCTTATTATTACCGGGGTGTAGAGAGAATAATGGAGTGGTGAAATTTTGTTTGTCCTCTTTGGGGGAAGTAACTATAATAGTGGGGTGTGCATTACAAAATAATTCCATATCCACTCAAAGGAGAGATCTACATGAAAGCAGCAATTGTTACAAAAGACAAGAAAGTTAGTGTAGAAGAGAAACCTTTGCGCTCCCTGAAACATGGGGAAGCGTTAGTCCAAGTTGAATATTGTGGGGTTTGCCACACAGATTTACACGTAAAAAATGCAGATTTCGGTGATGTCACAGGCAGAGTTCTGGGACATGAAGGTATTGGGAAAGTCATTGAATTAGGTGAAGGAGTGACCAGTCTTAAAATTGGCGATCGCGTAAGTATTGCCTGGATGTTCGAAAGCTGCGGTCACTGCGAATATTGTTTAACCGGACGGGAAACTTTGTGTCGTGAAGTTAAAAATGCCGGATACACGGTAGATGGTGCAATGGCAGAACAATGTATTGTCACAGCTGACTATGCGGTCAAAGTACCAGATAATCTTGATCCTGCCGCTGCAAGTAGTGTAACTTGCGCAGGGGTTACAACATATAAAGCAGTTAAAGTAAGCGATATCAGACCAGGACAATGGATCGGTATCTTCGGTATCGGCGGCTTGGGTAACTTGGCTGTGCAATACGCCAAAAATGTATTCAATGCTAAAGTTGTAGCGTTTGACATCAGTGATGAAAAACTCGAACTGGCCAAAAAAATTGGTGCTGACTATATTGTTAACAGCATGAAAGAAGATCCAGTCGCCCGAGCTAAGGAATTAACGAACGGTGCTGGTCTGGATGCAACCGTGGTTACTGCTGTTGCCAAAACACCTTTCAACCAAGCCATTGACGTTGTGAAGGCTGGCGCGCGTGTCGTAGCTGTAGGTCTTCCAACCGATAAAATGGATCTGGACATTCCGCGTCTGGTTCTGGACGGCATTCAAGTAATCGGTTCTTTGGTCGGTACTCGTGAAGACCTTAAAGAAGCGTTCCAGTTTGCTGCAGAAGGTAAAGTTGTTCCTCTTGTACAAAAACGTCCGCTTGAAGACATCAATGAAATCTTCGAAGAGATGGAGCATGGCAAGATCCAAGGACGTATGGTCATTGATTTTACCAAATAAAATGATGTCCAATTCGTAACTCTTGGAATTGTAAGAGAGAAAGCGCCTGCTGATCTAGTGCAGACGCTTTTTTTTGCTTTACAGCTTATTCAGAATATTATCCTCCAAAACCGCAGATTTATCCCCGTATTCTTTAATAATATGTCTTTCTCCCCAGGCACAAAGTGAATCCAAAATGCTTTTCAAACTACATCCATATTCACTAAGCTCGTACTCCACTTTGGGTGGAACCTGATTATAGCTAATCCGATTGACAATGCCGTCTTCCTCTAATTCACGAAGCTGTTGAGTCAGCATTTTTTGTGTTATGGAAGGCATCATGCGCTTTAATTCACTTGTTCGCATCTTTCCATGGGTCAAATGACACAGAATCACACACTTCCATTTTCCCCCGATCACCTCTAATGTCGCCTCAACAGAGATATTGTATTTTTTCTTTCCCAATGCCGATCCCTCCGTGTATGTCGCCTCTAGGGTACTTTTTGGTACCTATATCACTAAAAAGTACGTACTGTTCATAATTGATTGAATAACTCATAATAACATCTGCTGGTCGAAGATTACTATAGATAGGAGTGAAAAACATGTCGCCAGAATCCAAACGAAGTATCTGGCCATTACTGGCTTTAGCCGTAAGCGCCTTTGCCATTGGGACCACTGAGTTCATCAGCGTAGGATTGCTTCCCCTGATCGCTGAAGACTTGCACATATCCGTAACAATGTCCGCACTAACTGTAACGCTGTATGCATTAGGGGTTACCATTGGGGCACCTGTGTTGACCTCGTTAACATCGAGTGTTCCTCGTAAAACGCTACTGCTGTGGATCATGATTGTGTTTATAGCAGGCAACAGCCTTGCTGCGGTCTCTAGTGGAATCACCCTGCTGCTGATTGCACGTGTCATCTCGGCGTTCTCCCATGGAGTGTTCATGTCCATCGGGTCCACCATCGCGGCCGACCTTGTTCCCGATGATCGGCGGGCGAGTGCTATTTCGATTATGTTCTCCGGCTTGACCGTTGCCACCGTGACAGGGGTACCATTGGGCACCTACGTTGGGCAGCAATGGGGTTGGCGGGCTGCATTTATGGCTATTGTGGTCGTCGGTGTTGTGGCCCTCATTGCCAATCTGATTCTGCTGCCCTCTACGCTCCGAAAAGGGAATAAGACTCCTTTCAGCGAGCAGGTCAAACTGGTTACGAATGGTCGCTTGCTACTTGCATTTATCATTACTGCCTTGGGATATGGGGGCACATTCGTCGTGTTTACTTATTTATCTCCATTACTTCATGACATAACCGGTTTTGGAGAAAATACGGTAACATTCATTCTCTTATTGTATGGAATCGCCATTGCTATCGGGAATGTCATCGGTGGAAAAGCTGCGAATCGCAGACCGCTTTCAGCTTTGTTTTACATGTTTCTGATTCAAGCTGTGATCCTGTTTCTGCTGTGGTTTACCGTGCCATTTCAAACGGCAGGTCTGGTGACGATTTTCTTTATGGGATTGCTTGCGTTTATGAATGTGCCTGGTCTACAGGTGTATGTAGTTATGTTAGCCGAACGTTTTGCACCCAAAGCGGTCGATGTCGCCTCTGCTGTTAATATTGCGGCTTTTAATGCAGGGATCGCAATCGGAGCGTATGTGGGAGGAATTGTAACAGATTCACTGGGTCTCATGCATACAACTTGGGTCGGTGGGGTAATGGTTTTGGTGGCGGTTCTACTGACAGCCTGGAGTCGTATGCTCGAAAAAAGGGATACAACCGCCTTGGCAGGCTAAAACTTTTAAAAAATAGAGAGGAAGATACAAAATGACACAAAACCTACAAAGCACAACAACATTGCACAACGGAGTTCGCATGCCTTGGTTTGGCATCGGGGTATTTAAAGTAGAAGAAGGTTCAGAGCTGGTCAATGCTGTGAAGGCTGCTGTAAAGCATGGCTACCGCAGTATAGATACAGCGGCAATCTATGCGAATGAAAACAGTGTGGGGCAGGCTATTCAGGAAGCCCTCTCGGAGAATAATCTGCCCAGAGAAGATCTGTTCGTCACCTCCAAAGTGTGGAATGCAGATTTAGGCTATGAAGAGACACGAGCAGCTTATGAAGCAAGCCTGGACAAGTTGGGACTGGATTATCTGGATCTATATTTGATTCATTGGCCGGTTCAAGGGAAGTACAAAGAAGCCTGGAGAGCTTTGGAGTCCTTGTATAAAGAAGGACGGATTAAGGCCATCGGAGTCAGCAATTTCCAAATTCACCATTTGGAAGATCTCATGCAGGATGCAGAAATCAAGCCAATGGTCAATCAGGTGGAATTTCACCCGCAGCTAACCCAAACCGAGCTGCTGCAATTCTGTCAAAAGAACAACATTCAAATGGAAGCCTGGTCCCCGCTCATGCAGGGTCAATTGCTCGATCATCCGGTGCTGCAAGACATAGCGAACAAGCACGGTAAATCGGTGGCTCAAGTGATTTTGCGCTGGGATGTACAGCAGGGAGTCGTCACTATTCCCAAGTCCACCAAGGCGCATCGAATCGTCGAAAATGCCGATATTTTTGACTTTGAATTGACGCGTGAGGATATGGATCAAATTCAGGCGTTAAATGCCAATCTTCGGGTAGGTCCAGATCCGGACAACTTTGATTTTTAAAATTCAGTCCATCATAAAACGCCGTTTCCTTCTTCATGGAAGGGACGGCTTTTTTGTGCATGATGAATCTGGAGCTACAGCAATCCAATCCTGCCATATGGTATTATAGAATTATATGAAAAGAGAAGTTTTGGACGCTTATGAAAATGAAAATCTCCGGGGGACCTCATGAATAAGACAATTGCAGATATAGCCCAAATGGCTGGTGTATCCAAGAGCACCGTATCCCGTTTTTTGAACGGCGGATCTGTCAGCCTGGACACTAAGCGTAAAATTGAAAAGGTGGTTAAGGCCACGGGGTATGTGCCCAATACCTTTGCCCAAAGTTTGAAGGCTAAACGGACCAACATTATCGGAACCGTCGTGCCACGGCTGGATTCCTTTGCGACATCACATACGTTAATGGGGATTGATGAGGAACTGCGTTCCCAGCATTACCAGATGCTGATCTCTAATACGAGTCAGGATGTAAAGCGTGAAATCGAAGCGATCTATGAGTTCGCACGACAAAAAATTTCAGGCATCATTCTGCTGGCTGCTCAAATTACAGACGACCACCTGACCGCGATTCGAGACATCAGTATTCCGGTATTACTGGTAGGCCAACAACATGAGCAGATCCATAGCCTTATCCATGATGATTATCGTGCCGGATATGATATCGGTGCATATGTCCTGTCACAGGGCCACCGTGAAATTGCCTATGTCGGTGTTACTGAAAGGGACGTTGCTGTCGGTGTGCAGCGCAAAGAGGGCTTTAGGCAGGCTGTTCGCGATGCGTTACCTGCTACGTGTTATACGGACGAGACGATGCGAGTCGCAGGATATGATATCAGGTACTATGAAACCGGGTTTAAAATGTCCGATGCACGGATTGCTGCATCTGCCATCTTAGACCAATTCAAGCCATCGTTGATGGTGTGTGCTACGGATAATATCGCGCTTGGGGTAATCAACGCGGCTTATTCCAGAGGAATTACCATTCCGTCGGATTTGTCGGTCACTGGCTTTGGGGGATACGATATTACGGAGGTCATTCACCCTGCGCTAACAACTGTTCAATACCCGTATATGGAGGCTGGACGTGTAGCAGCCCAAAACATTGTACGGCTGGTAGAACATAAAACGGTAGAGCAAGTGACGGTCATGGATTATACCCTTATTGAAAGAGAAAGCGTTGACAAACGCTGAGCAGGTGGATTATAATTTCTTCGAAACCGGTTCCATTGCACTCTTGCACAATTGGAATCGGTTGCAAATCCATGGATGAGTATATTTTTTTCATTGTATAGGAACCGGTTCCGTTTAATTTTTTTCATCGCATTGGAACCGGTTCCCAAAAATCTAAGTTTTAAAAAAATGAGGTACACCTATGAAAATGACAAAAGAACAAAAGTATCGATTAATCGAGCAGGCTGAGCCCGGTGAAATAGCAAGCTTGCAGAAAAAGGTGGAGCAATGTCCGTGGCGGCAGTCGTTTCATATCCAACCACCGACAGGCTTGCTCAATGATCCGAATGGATTTTCATATTATCAAGGCGAATACCACTTATTTTATCAGTGGTTCCCACTAGGAACCGATCACGGGATGAAATATTGGTATCATTTGAAATCCAAAGATTTGGTCACATGGCATAGTGCAGGCATTGGCATCACACCTGGAGACTACTTCGACTCGCATGGGGCTTATTCCGGCAGCGCGCTGGAGCATGAGGGCAAATTATACATGATGTATACAGGAAATACACGTGACGAAAACTGGATCAGACATCCTTATCAATGCATGGCTGTTATGGATGAGAGCGGTCACATTACCAAGTGGGAGCATCCTGTTATTGGCCATGTGCCAGAAGGTTATACAGACCATTTTCGTGATCCCAAGCTATGGAAGGACGGCGATAGTTTCTACTGTGTGATTGGTGCACAAAGAACAGATTCAACAGGCTGCGTTGTCCTTTATCGTTCAACGGATCTTCACACTTGGCAGTTCGAGGGAGAACTGAGCACGGGGCTGGAATCGTTTGGATACATGTGGGAATGCCCGGATTATTTTGAACTGAATGGAGCGGGTGTGTTGGTCTTTTCTCCACAGGGCTTGGAGCCTTCAGGGGATGAAAACCACAATATTTATCAATCGGGCTACGTCATCGGCAAACTGCTGGATACAGAGACAAGAACACTGGAGCACGGCGCATTCCAGGAGCTTGATCGGGGCTTCGACTTCTATGCACCACAGACGATGATTGACCCGCAGGGGCGTCGTATTATGGTGGCCTGGATGGGGCTACCGGATATCGAATATCCGACAGATCCGAACGGATGGGCCCACTGTCTGACATTACCGAGGGAACTTACGCTTCATGAGGGAAAACTCTTGCAGCGGCCTATCCCCGAATTAACCACGCTGCGTAGAAATAGTGAGGATCGGGTAGCTGACACGTTGTCCTCAGAGAGCAAAACCTACGAAGGATTTAAGGGTACTGCCTATGAGATGATCTGCGAAGTAGATCTTTTGGATGCCAAGGCATTCGGTATTGAATTCCGTGCGAGTGAGACGGAGAAAACGGTGATTAAATATAATGCCGTTAGCCGTAAACTTGTATTGGATCGTACGCAATCGGGTGAGCCTGTAGCCACTTCGTACGGTGAAGTACGGCAGTGTGCATGGGACAAGGATCATATTAAACTTCATCTGTTTGTAGATACATCTTCAGTTGAGATTTTCGTCAATGATGGGGAAGAAGTGTTCACCAGTCGTATTTTTCCGCACCCAGAGAGTGACGAAATACGCTTTTTTGCCGACAAGGGAGAGGCTCTCTTCCAAGCGGTAAAATGGAATTTTACATGAGTAGGCTAATTCATCAAGTGGATCGTTAATCATCAAACATAACGGAATGAACGAGGGGATGAACATCATGGCGGAAAACAGAGAGATAGCTAAAGAAGTGATCGAGGCGATCGGTGGAAAGGAAAATATCGCTTCGTTTGCTCACTGTGCAACGCGCCTGCGCATTATGGTGCATGATAAAGAGAAAATTGATCAGAAAAAGGTTGAGGAGATCGACAAGGTTAAGGGGGCTTTCTTCAATTCAGGTCAATATCAAATTATTTTTGGTACAGGAACGGTAAATCGGATTTTTGATGAGGTTGAAAAGCTTGGCGTGACGGGTTCATCTAAAGAAGAGGTGAAGAGTCAGGCGAAAAAGGAGGGCAACGTCTTCCAGCGGTCTATCCGCACCTTTGGCGACGTGTTTGTACCGATTATTCCAGTGCTGGTCGCTACGGGGCTGTTCATGGGACTGCGCGGTTTGCTCACTCAGCCGCAAATTCTCGCATTGCTCGGCATGACGCCGCAGGATATTTCACCTAACTTTTTATTATATACACAGGTATTAACGGATACGGCTTTTGCCTTTTTGCCTGCGTTAGTCGCATGGTCAGCCTTTAGAGTATTCGGCGGCAGTCCGGTGCTGGGTATCGTTCTCGGTCTGATGCTGGTAAACCCAGCTTTGCCTAACGCGTATAGTGTTGCGGACGGCTCAGCCCATCCGTTGACGATGTTCGGTTTCATTCCTGTGGTGGGCTATCAAGGCTCGGTATTACCAGCCTTCTTCGTGGGCTTGATCGGAGCCAAGCTGGAGCGGGCGCTGCGCAAACGGGTGCCTGAAGCGCTGGATCTGATTCTCACACCATTTTTAACACTGTTGATTATGATCACTTTGGGACTGTTTGCTATCGGTCCAGTTTTCCATTCACTTGAAGAATGGGTGCTGCACGGAACCATATTTGTACTTGATTTGCCTTTCGGTATTGCAGGGATCGTCATCGGCTTTTTGCATCAGATTATCGTCGTTACAGGTGTGCATCATATATTTAATTTCCTGGAGATTCAACTGCTTGAAAAGAACGGCGTAAATGCCTTCAATGCTATTATTACCTGCGCAATGGCTGCACAGGGAGCTGCCTGTCTGGCAGTTGGCCTGAAAACGAAGGACAGCAAGCTGAAAGCGTTGGCGCTTCCTTCTTCGTTCTCTGCTTTCCTAGGAATTACAGAGCCGGCTATCTTCGGGGTCAACCTGAGATATATGAAGCCTTTTGTCATGGGTCTCATCGGCGGAGCGGTTGGTGGTTTTATTGCTTCGGTCTTGCATTTGGCGGCTACAGGGATGGCGGTTACGGTTATTCCAGGTACGTTGCTTTACATGAACCATCAGCTTCCGTTTTATATTTTGGCGAACTTGGCTGCTATGGCAGTATCCTTTGTCCTGACTTGGATGTTTGGCTTTAACGATAAAATGCTGGACAAAGTCAAAACAGCGGGTTCCTCCAAATAATATCATTCAGTCAGCACCAATATACGCAGATTCATGCGTGTAACTATAAATATAATGGTCGCTTTTACACGGAGCGCTCTTGTCCCTTAATGAAAAAAAGGATAACTAGAGCAGCATTCGATGTGAAGCGGCCATTTTTTTATCTGTGAAATTCCGCTTCAGGCTATCAGATTAGACGATGGAGGAACGTTCATCCAGAAACTCGGACGGCGAGCAACCTGTCAACCGTTTGAAGATCCGATGGAAATAGGACACATCACTATAGCCCACATACTCCGAAATTTCACGAATCGTTAGCCGCGACTCCGTCAACATGTAGATAGCGGTTTTAATACGTTGCGTATGTACATGCTCGCTGATCGTTTGGCCTGTAACCTCACGCAGCAGTGTCGCGGCATAATTGGGGGTTTTGCGAATGGCATCACCAAGCTCTTCTTTGGTTACCTTTTCCCTGTAGTGATTCTGAATGTACTGTTTCATATGTTCTACATGCCGTTCTTTATCGCGAGGAACGGTACCTTTGTCCCATTCCTGGTTCATATAAATCATGGCTTCGGTCAGCAGACAGTCAGCCATCAGGGCGTAGTAGCTTGGGTGTTCAGTCCATTGATAATACATCGATTTGATCCGTTCATGCAGCAAATCGTAGCATCCGGGCTTGATCCATAACGGCTGGTCTGTATTCAGTATGGGAAGTGTGCTGTTCGTACATGTTTTGCGGCAATGTATCACATACTTGGTATGGAAAAGCGTAGGAATGCTCTTGCCATAGTAATTCAGATGAGCGGGTAAAAGCAGTGCTTCACCCTTGCCCAGAATGATCTTGCTATCGTTCACCCAATATACACATTTGCCAAAGGTGACCAAAATGAATAGCAAGTCATCGTTGTCGGTATTTGCACCAGCCTTTTCATACCAGTCTACGCCATTGTCCTGCCGTATACCCGTCAATGTAATCACAAAACTCACTCTCCAATGTCTTCAACATTCATCATACTGTAATACATCCATCATACTATAGTTCATAGTCTTGGTGAACGGGTACAGGTAGAATAGGACTATATAAGTTTAATGTAGATAGAGAAGCAAAGTGGAGAAGAAGTTATACAGTAAAGACATTCAGGAGGATGACATTACTATGCTTAAAACGAAAATTATTTGTACTATGGGACCTGCCTGCGACTCCATTGATTTGTTAAAAGAAATGATCCAGGCTGGTATGACAGTAGCTCGCTTGAACATGGCTCATGGGGAGCTGGAGGATCATGTTAAACGTATTGAAAATGTGAGACAGGCAGCGAAGGAAATGAATACCTGTATCCCTGTCATGATGGATATTAAAGGACCGGAAATACGGATTGGCAAGCTGAAGGAGGCATCTGTTCTACTGAAGCCAGGCAGCCAGCTTATTCTGACCACGGAAGAGATTTTGGGGGACGAGCATCGTATTTCGGTGAATTACCCAGATATGCCGAAGGATATCAAAGCAGGTGACCGCATTCTCATCGACGACGGTTTGGTTGATCTGACTGTAACCTCCATCGAAGGAACCGAGATGATTTGTAACATCGTAAGCGGCGGTATTTTGAAGCCGAGAAAAGGTGTGAATCTGCCAGGGATTCATACAACTCTTCCAGGCGTAACAGAGCGCGACGTGAAGCACATTCAATTTGGGGTGGAGCAGCGTATCGAGCTTATTGCGGCTTCTTTTGTGCGTAAAGGCGACGATATCCGTGAAATCCGTGAGATTTTGAAGGGACATCATGCCGAGCATGTACAGATTTATTCCAAAATTGAAAATGCCGAAGGTATGGAAAACCTGGATGATATCATCGAAGCTTCGGACGGTATTATGGTAGCTCGTGGCGACCTGGGCGTGGAAGTGCCGATTCAAGACGTGCCTGTGATGCAAAAAGAAATGATCGACAAGTGTAATCTGGTCGGCAAGCCCGTTATCGTTGCTACTCACATGCTGGAGTCCATGCAGGTGAACCCGCGTCCGACGAGAGCTGAAGTTAGTGACGTGTTCAATGCCGTTATGCAGGGAGCTGACGTAGTGATGCTGTCGGGCGAATCTGCTGCAGGTAAATACCCTGTTGAATCCGTACGGACCATGGCTGCGGTAGCTGCCAGTGCAGAATCACAATTGGATTACCAGGAGCAGTTCGATAAGCGCAGAGCACGCCAAAGCACCAACATTACTGAAGTCATTAGTCAGGGTGCGGTGAGTTCGTCTCTGGAGCTGGATGCCAAAGCGATTATTACCTCGACTGCCAGTGGATTCACGGCTCGTATGGTGTCCAAATATCGTCCGAAGGCACCGATCATTGCGGTTACTCCGAATAACACGGTATTCGCTAAAATTTGCCTGTTGTCCGGTGTATTCCCGATTAAAGGGGATAAGGTAGCCACAACGGATGAAATGTTCGAATCTTCCATCCGTAACGCGCTGAATGCAGGATATATCCATAAAGGAGATACTGTAGTCCTGTCAGCAGGCGTCCCTGTCGCTGAGGCAGGCACGACCAATCTGATTCGGGTATATCAAGCGTAAGTTATATCAAATACAGAAAAGGCGCTGATCCTCTAAGGGTTCAGCGCCTTTTTGATGTTCGGTCGTGTCTAGGCTTACAGCCCGAACACACTTTTGGCAACGACTTGTGTCAGTTCTGCCTTATGGGCTTGGTATTGCTCTAGGGTAATGCTCTTATTGGCCAGTCGTTGATCCAACTGCTCCGTCAACTGAGCTACCTGTAGATCAACGATAGCCTGAGCATCCTGATTATGGGTTTGTGCAATATCAGCCAAGGTTTGACCATTATATAACGCATCATATAATTGCTCATCCGAGGATATACCCAGTGCTTTCAACAGATCATCATCCTTGGAAGCTTCATTGTCCTGTACATGCAGGGCTCTCTCTGGAGCCAGTGCAGCAGCATTAGCCCGACTTCCCCAAGTAGATGACTGCCCAATAGATAACGCCAGCAACAGTGTGCAGATGACCAACATTCGTTTTCGATTCATAAGTGTAAATCTCCTTTTGTGTTTCATTAAATTTCTGACGGGGTGGAACGGTATATGGATATCCAACGGGAGTGATGTTTATGCCTTTAGCCCATCCGGCTTATGTAGTTACCAGATTCTTAAATACATCATACACGCCCAATCTTAGCGCCAGCTTAATACTCGTTTAAAATAAACTAAAAGAGAAGATTGTAAACAGGTAGCACTAAAAAAATTCGCAGATAACGAAAAATGAGTGTGATTTACCCTTTGGATGCTGTTTTTTTCTTTGACCAGATTGTTCGTATCCCATGAATACAGAGCAGCAGTAAGGGGAAAAACAACCCAATGGATAGAGAATAGGGAATCCACGTCTTTGTATCATAGGTTTGTTGGTAAGGGACATTAGGATACACGATGATGGACAGGATGACTAATAACATCCCGAGGGGAAGCACCAGTTGCCGATCGCTTTTCAGACAAAAGATTTGGGCTATTGCTGTCACTGTGGTGTGCATATACAGTGTGATTCTAAAAAAAAGTGAAATAAACCACATTGTAGCCATGATGGCTTCGATGCGCTGTAGAAAGTTGCCAATGCTAATTTTTTTGGCTAACGCATAGCTAGGATATATATTTCTTGCCGTTAAGTCAGGACCAAATACCAAAATTGTCAATGCAACCACCACGACCAGCATCAATCCGCCAATCAGGCTTCCTATGAAAAAAGCTTTACGGGTTTGATCGGAACGATTTATAGAAGAAGGGAAGATCATGAGCAAAATAATATGAGGTATAAATACTGTGCTAAAAAAGGACAGGGCAGCAGGCCAAATCGGCCCTACTCCTGCCTCCAATACAGGTTGGACATTTTCCAGCTTAATGTTGGATACCACTAAACCTACAAAAGAAATATACAGCAGAGTAAATAAAGGAAACAACAGTTCGGCCGAACGAGCCAGGACTTCGAGACCCAGCCGAGCAGCGAATACTATGATAAGTGCAAAAAGAATATTTACCGCTAGAATCGGCGTTTCCGGTATCATTTGAGTAGTCATAAAATTCCCTAAATAAAATAACACCGGTACAGGAGCATTAATGAATAGTAGGGTGAAAAATAGAAAACCTACGGTTTTGCCTAACCATTTTCCGAGTAGGGTTTCCATCATCTCAATCAGGGTCATCTCTGGATAAAGCGCCGCAAGCTTGCTGTACATATACAAGATAAGAAGCCCAGCCCCGACCCCCACGAGCGCGGCAATCCACGCATCTTGTTTGGCTACAAGTGCCATCCCTGAAGGGACGATGAGAATTGCACTTCCGACCGTAAATAAAGCAGATATGATCATGATTTGTCGTGCTGAGATTTTGATTTGTGCGGGCACTCGTTTTTCACCTCCTCTTATTTTATTAGGCCCATATGGATCAGGAAATTGCTGAATGGTCTATATATGGCTGTTATCCAATCCAGGGGGGTGGGAATGAGCCAGTGTAATACCTTGGCACAACTAATTCCGACCGCAAAAAAGAGTAGGATGAAAAATAACCAAAGCTCTTTTTTAAATCCTTTTTTCCACATGTCGGGGACTTCAATTAAGCTAATTACAGCAGCGACGAGGAATATGCCGATGATTTTTACGATTTGAGATAGCACTTTGCAAAACACCTTCTTTTGTGGAGTGAGGAATTACTCTTTCATATCATTCATAAAGGAGCTACCGATGGTGCCCAAGCGCCGAATCTTGAAATCGACTTTGATCGTTACGGGTAATTCTGTAAAGTATTCCTCATCCCAGTTTTGTTTCAGTCTGTTCCAAGTCTTCGGAGCAGCGCGGTGAATGGCTTCACCGAATCCGAATATGTCCGTTTTGTACGATTGTTGGGCCTTTCTAACGGCCGACTTCATAATATCTTCTATTTTTTCTTCTTCTTGCTTTTCAATGTCATAAATCGTTCCTACCTTGGTCAAATCGAGGTCAGTACACTCGACTTCTCCCACGTTGGCCTCAACCTGCATTTTAATATGAATCTGGGGCTCTCCCCTATAGGAGCTTCCTTTTACAGTGGTTTGGGTGCGAATGATTTCGGAGACGACTTTGCCGCCTCTAGGGCAAGCAACGTAACCGACAGAGCTTTGCACTTTGCCAAGGATAAAATTATAGCCCCTACTTTCAGTTTCATCTAACCATCCGATTAGTCGATCTTTTCTGAATACAGCAAGTCCTGAATACTGTAAACGACTGAACGGAGCGATCTTTTGCACATTGTTGCTGGTTTCTCCCATTTCTTTATTGCCAATGATCCGAAGTCCTGTCAACACAGGCTGCTTTCCTTCACTAGTCATAGCTGCAATCAATTCATCCAAGGTTACCGTCGTAGTAGGCGACCAGTTTTTCTGTGATGTTTCCAGGGAAGAAAAAAGGTCATTGGCGGGAATCGGATTTAAAGGCGTCATAATTTTCAACGTATCCTCCGCACTAACGTCCTTGGACACTACAATATAAAAATCAGTGCGGAACTGATGATATCTGGAGAGTAAATCTAAAGATTTTGCCATCCCTTCGGCAGCTAACGACTCACCGATAACACATATGCGCAGGTGAGAAAAATACATTCTCCGGGGACTAATTGTTGTTATTTTCCGGATCGCTTCAAATATGGTGTCCGCCTCCTCTGTATACAAGGTGGCTGGAGCCCCGCCTCCTGCTCCTTTTTTAGCCGATGCTTTGCCAGGATCCACCACTTGGATAGAGACCCGGAATTGATCTCCTTGCTTATCGATTCCCATACCGACGGCGATGGCAAGCTCATTCAACTCTCTACGATTCCAACAGCCTGTCAGAATTAAGACGAGTGCAAGAATCAGGAAGAGAAACGCCTTCTTCCGCTTCATGATGATCCACTCCTTTCTGACAGTTTCTCTTTGTTCTATTCCCGTGATTTGCGGGGCGGAGTGCTGTTTCGACGTTTGACATTTTTCTGATCGACTAACCGGGGACGTGACATCATCATCCAGTGAGGGAATCGAAAGATGGTATCTTTGGTGTCTGCCGGTATGAGAGGTGCAAAGGGAGTCATATAGGGAACGCCGAATGAACGAAGGCTGCACATATGCAGGATCAGGGCAATGCCTCCGACGATAATTCCGAACAGCCCAAAGGAAGCGGCAAGTCCCATCAAGGGAAATCGCAGCATACGAAAAGCGATGGACATATTGTAGGCAGGAAGAACAAAGCTGGAAATAGCAGTAATCGATACAACAATAACCATTGCCGCAGATATGATGCCCGCCTCGACAGCAGCTTGTCCAATGACGAGTGTGCCGACGATAGAGACGGCTGCCCCGATGTATTTGGGCATGCGAACGCCAGCTTCCCGCAATATTTCAAATGTCAGTTCCATCATGAGTGCTTCGATAAAGGCGGGGAAGGGGACAGCTTCCCGCTGTGCCGCTAGACCGATTAGCAGTGAGGTCGGCAGCATTTCCTGATGAAATGTAGTGATGGCAACATATAAGGACGGACCGAGCAGGGAAATAAAAACTCCGGTATAACGAAGGACCCGGATGAAGCTGCTAATGTCTGCACGCTGATAATAGTCCTCCGCCGCATGCAGGAAGGAAACAAATAATGCAGGCACGACAAGCACAAAAGGGGTACCATCCACCAGGATCGCAATTTTTCCTTCCAGCAGCTCGGCGGCGATCACGTCTGGGCGTTCCGAATTGTATACTGTCGGAAAGGGGGTGAAGGTTTTGTCTTGGATTAATTCCTCGATATACCCGCTTTCGAGAATGCCGTCTACATCAATGCGATTCAATCGTTCATGTACTTCCTCAACCAATTTAGGGTTCACAATCCCCTTTATATACATGACAGCGACATCGGTCTGGGTTACACGACCGATTTGTTTGGTCTCCAGCCATAGATTCGGATCTTTAATTTTACGTCGAATCAAGGCTGTGTTCGTACGCAATGTCTCAGAAAATCCTTCCCGAGGCCCACGGACGACATTTTCTGAGGCAGGCTCGGTGACCCCCCGATCCTTCCATCCACGTGCGCTGGCCGATATTGCCTGCGTCTCACCCTCAATCAAAATGATTGCATCCCCCGACAACAGCGCGTTATACAAGGCTTCAAAGTCAGTAATATCCCGGATGCTGCCAATAGTAAGGGCGTAATCTTTCAACATTTGCATGACATTAGAGGAGGCTTGAATCCGGCATTCCACGTTCCTGGACAAGCTCCTGTCCAGCATCATTGATTCCATAATGAAGTCGGAGACTATATTTTGGTCCACCAAACCGTCGGTATAGAGGATCGCAATGGTCTGGTCACCGTCCTTGCCGATTCGAATTTCTCTTATGACGATGTCGGTGCTGTTGCCGAGCGCTTGTCTGATCTGCTGAAGATTGGTTCCGATATTTGCACTGAGCTGTTCTGCGGGATGTTCAGACTTACTCTCGCTTTGCTGAACGGGTGCCTTTCTAAATTTGTTAAGGGGGGTTCTTTTCCGAAAACGCATGCACGTTCTTCCTCTCTTTGAGGATACTTTTTAATCCAGTATGGACGCTGGAGTCTCTTGGTAAACTTATAGCTGGAATTTCGATAGGGGAAAAGCGGGTATAAAAAAACCTCCTTCACAAAAGTGAAAGAGGTTTTAGACCAACTACATCAAATTACAATTTAGGATTTTTCCCATACTTATTGTCGCCAGGCTGACTGTCTAGGCATGCGAATACAAGCAGTACAATGCCACCGAATGGCACAAGAGCAATCAGAATCCACCAACCGCTTTTACCCGTGTCGTGCAGTCTGCGAGCAAGAACTGCCAAGGATGGCAACAGGACAGCCAGAGAGTAGATGAGAGTCAATATTGGAGTTAAGCCCAAAAGACCATCGATCAGACCGACTATAAAACTGGCAATTACACTAAATAGAACAAACATCCAGTATTCTGTACGTCTTGCTCTACCTTGGAATCCTACATAGTTTTTTAATCCATTTAAATACCATTGCATAAATTTTCACCTCCTCATAAAATGTAAATATTTGTATTGTGTTCATCGTAAAACAATTCTTTTTAGATATATCGGCAGGTAACATATAGAATTTTACTTGTCAAATTATAACTTTAAACTAGGAATTAAAGCAACACATTTATTAAGGTTAATAATTAAACGAATAATTTATAAAAATATAAAATCACATATTGAATTTTCCATATTCATTGAATAATATAGAGATACGATTAACCGCCAGGTTTGAATCGTCCTTCTTAACAAAAGGAGGTTTTATTTTTCATATTGGTTGAAAGCGCTTTAATTCAGAGAGGAGGATGATCAACATTTAATTTAAGAGTGGAGATGTTAATACAAACATAATCCTGAACGTCTTATTCATTATTGTTTTATGTTAGCAGGAATGTTCAAAACGAGAGGAGATTGATTTATGAAGCAATTATTTGTTCGTAAAGTAACGGCTGCTTCTCTGGCAGGTGCACTGTTGTTGCCTGCTTCTTTGGTGGGCGCCGAGTCCACACTCAATTCAGATACAGCTGGGATTCAAAGTCTGGAGCAAACCACCCTTCAAGCTCAAGGTCTGGATAACATTTTAAGCCAAAGTAAAAAGGCTGTTTCCTTCAAGGAGACTTCCGTACATGATCCATCCATCCTGAAAGTGAAAGATACATTTTACATTTTTGGTTCACATCTGGCGGCTGCCAAATCCAAAGACCTCATGAATTGGGATACAATTGCGACAGGTGTGGCAAATGGTAATGCATTGATTCCCAACGTCAAAGAGGAATTAAAGGAAGCGCTGGATTGGGCGCAGACAGACACGCTGTGGGCAGCGGATGTCATTCAACTGGCGGATGGCAAGTTCTATATGTACTATAACGCTTGTAAAGGAGACTCCCCGCGTTCAGCTATGGGCCTAGCGGTTGCTGATAAAATTGAAGGACCTTATAAGAATAAAGGAATTTTCCTGAAGTCCGGTATGTGGGATCAACCGAGTGAAGATGGGACGATCTATGACGCAACCAAGCATCCCAATGCCGTAGACCCTGACACTTTCTATGATAAGAACGGCAAGCTGTGGATGGTATATGGCTCCTACTCCGGAGGCATTTTCATTATGCAGATGGATGAAAAAACAGGGAAGCCTTTACCAGGCCAAGGCTACGGGAAAAAACTGACGGGCGGTAACCATGCTCGTATGGAGGGGCCGTACATACAATACAGTCCACAAACGGACTACTATTACTTGTTCCTGTCCTATGGCGGATTGTCAGCGGATGGCGGATATAACTTGCGTGTGGCTCGGTCCAAAACACCGGATGGTCCTTTCTACGATGCTGAAGGCAACGACATGATCAAGGTTAAAGCGAATCCTGACAAACCTCTTTTTGATGACGCTTCCATTGAGCCATACGGCGTCAAGTTAATAGGTAATTACCTAATTCCAAGAGAAATTGGTGATCCGGGAACAGGGCTGGGTACAGGCTATGTGTCGCCCGGACACAACTCGGCTTATTATGATCCCAAGACGAAAAAGCATTTTGTCATTTTTCATTCCCGTTTTCCGGGGAGAGGTGAGCAGTTTGAAGTGCGTGTACATGAAATGTTCATGAACGCTGACGGTTGGCCTGTAGTTGCTCCTTATCGTTATTCAGGAGATGAGGATTCACTGAAAAAGCTGTCAGAGAAGGATGTCATCGGCCAATACTCGTATGTAAATCACGGGAAGGAAATTTCGGCCAATATTAAGCAAGCTGTTACCGTCAATCTGGATCACGGTGGCAAACTGTCTGGCGGAGTGAACGGTACATGGAAGCTGGGGGCAGACAATCAGCTGGAAATTACAGCAGATGGTGCGAAGTACAAAGGGGTATTCCTGCGGCACCGTGATCCAGACACGGGAGCCAAAACCCTTGCTTTTACCGCACTGTCCTCCAAGGGTGTTGCAGTATGGGGTTCGCTAAAGCCTGACCTGAAGGCCAGCAAGATTGTAGCTGCGGTGCAGAAGGATCTGAGTCTAGGCGACACAAGCAACGTTTTTTATGATCTCACGCTACCTACTCAAGCTGCACAAGATACCACGATTTCGTGGGAATCTTCCCGCCCTGAGATTATTTCTGTCACTGGTGAAGTGTACCGTCCAGAAGCCGGTTCCCAGCCTGCAGCAGTTACATTGACGGCGACTATTAAAAAGGACAAAGCTACAGCAAAGAAGAGTTTTAGTGCCATTGTTCCCGAGCAGGCTCAAGGCCCTCAGCTCGCACGTTACTCGTGGAGTGAGGATCAAGGAACTTCGGTTGTCGACAGCACATATAATCAACTCGACGGTAAGGCCTATGGTGGTGCCACATGGAATAAAGATGGGAAGCTTGGCGGTGCTCTTGCCCTGAACGGCAAGGATGGTTACGTGCAGCTGCCCAACACGGTAACGGATGCGAAGGACTTTACCTTTTCCGCGTGGGTGAACTGGAAGGGCGGAGCCGCTTGGCAACGGATTTTTGATTTCGGCAACGGCCAGGCTCGTCATATGTTCCTCACCCCTTCCCAAGGAAGCGGTGTACTCCAGTTTACAATCCATGAAGGTACGGATCAGAGCCTGCTCTCCAAATCATCATTACCTCTAAACCAGTGGACCCATGTGGCGGTTACACTGGAGGGGAATACAGGGAAGCTGTATGTAAATGGTGAAGAAGTAGCTGTAAATGACGGTATTACCTTTAACCCTAATGAGTTGCTGACAAACGAAGCGTATCTCGGTAAAAGCCGCTTTGTCGCTGATGCCTACTTTAACGGCAGCATGGACGAGGTACAGTTATATAACAAAGCGCTGACAGCAGAGGAAATTAAAGCACTAGCGGATTTGTAATTAAAATGAGCAAACAAAGCAGGGGATGGACTTTTTCTCAAGAAGTTCATCTCCTGCGCAACGTTGTGTATATTTATTTCTTGATTACTGGTATAATAGGAAGCAATTGCGGATATAATGTTTTAAGTAGGCGTTAATGACTCACTCTTGTCTAATGAAGACAGCTTGAGGCAGCAATAGATGACATAAGCACTCTGCATAAATTAAATTCTCCAGTGCTTGCGTTTTCAATACACTTATGGTAATATGAGTATATTGAAATTGTGACCTGAGATTCACATATTGTAGAGGGTTATTGTTTTAGGTTGAAATAACCTTGTGCAATATGTGAATTTTTATTTGTAAAAAATAAAGGTCATATAAATATATTTTGGAGGTAATTCCATGCAAACAGGTACAGTTAAATGGTTTAACGCAGAAAAAGGTTTCGGTTTCATCGAAGTTGAAGGTGGAAGCGATGTATTCGTACACTTCTCCGCAATCCAAGGCGAAGGTTTCAAATCTTTGGACGAAGGCCAACGCGTAGAATTCAACGTAGTTGAAGGAAACCGTGGACCACAAGCTGAGAACGTTGTAAAACTGTAATTTTAAATTACAGCCTACTTCAGATGCCCCGAACATAGCGTTTGGGGCATTTGTTTTTATCTGTTCACAAGACCGTTTTTGAACTGATTACATCTTATCGCTTTATAAATCATGAAGAAAGAGGGATGTTTATGTACAATTCACGGAAAAAGCCAATGGATGAAATTCCTGAGGAAATTACAACTGTTTGGAATTGCGCCAGTGATACATGCAACGGCTGGATGCGGGATAACTTCGCTTTTTCTGTCGAGCCGACATGCCCCATTTGCGGTTCTGCCATGGTGAAGGGCGAGAAAAAGCTGGCTGTTTTAAACAATACGAGCTTTAATCATACCAAACAATCCTAAGTGGATACATGTTTGTAGTAAAAGATGCCCCATAGCCATAACGGCGCTGAGGCGTCTTTTTTGTTTTTCTGAGAACAGGCTTTCAATTAGGGTGTATAGAGGATGGGGATAGTATGCTCAGTAAGGTGGAATTAAATTCAGGTAGTGCCTCATAAAATACACCGTGACCACTTCGTTCGAAAGGAATAAGCCTGGAGCCGGCAATTCCTTTTTGAGTTTGGAGCGCTAGAGGGAAAGGGCAGACCCGATCCAGCTTGCCGTGTAGAATCCACGTAGGCACGTGTATACATGGCAAATCGGGCCGTAAATCAGAGTCACGCAGTGAATACAAAGTACAAGCCATGCTATGAACCGAAGCCGCAAAGCCCTGATCACGTAACCAGTCACGTAAACTCTGGCTGACGGGTTTGGCGAACAACATTTCGCCAAATGATGTTACCAGTTGCGGACGATCTGTATAGGCTTGTTTGATGAGTTTATCTACCTCTGCGACAGGAGTACCGTAAGGAAAGTCGCTGGTTGGGGTAAACCGAGGCGTGGCAGCTCCGATCAAAATTAGCTGATCAACACCCCATCCCCTATGTCTGCTCATGTAGCGCGTGACAATTGCTCCCCCCATAGAAAAACCGATTAGCCGTATATGGCTTAATTGAAGGGCCTGTATAACAGCCAGGAGATCGTCTGCCAGTCGATCATAATTGTAGCCATGCCATGGTCGATCAGACTTCCCGAACCCCCTAAGATCTACTTGAATACAGCGGTATCCGTAAGCAGGCAACAGGGCAACCTGGTATTCGTACATTCGATGGTCCAGTGGCCAGCCGTGCACCATCATAACAGGGATGCCTTCTCCTATATCTTCTACATACAGCTTAACGCCACGTTCCACTTCAATATAATATCCCATGATGCTCCCCCCTTTAAAAATCACGAAATTTCGTTCTCTCTCACATATATGTAGTCAGGGCTTAGCTCATTCGAAAAAGGGGTGAGGTCGTCGCTATACAAGTATAAAATTAGTAAAATATGTATGTCATCCTGTATGGGGATAGGATATACTTATGGAATGAAACAGCATTGGGAGAGTGGAACAATGACACCATCAAAAACATTAAAATGGATTACGGGCGGATTGGAGCTATTTTTTGCTATTCCTGTTTTGGGCGGGCTGCTCGTCATAAATTCTGCGTATACTGTATTGTTCTTTATGTTGATTTTCCACATTGTTACGTTGGTACTATCGGTGACTAATAAAGAGACTTATTATGGATCTATTTTAGGGATTGTGACCTCGGTTGTTGGGTGGATTCCATTTGTAGGCTGGTTAATGCACCTGCTCTCAGGCATATTTTTGATGATTACCGCAGCCCAACAGCCGCGAGACCATTATCGTAATCGCAATCCCTACGATGATTATCGCTACTAGGGCCAATATCGCCTCGAAATGATGGAAGATCCTGTGGAACAGGATCTTTTTTAGTTATGGAATCTTCCCATGATTATGGTGTTGTAGTATTGACCATCTGAGAGAATCTTGTCGTTTTTTAATAACCCTTCGATTTCAAATCCATGCTTTTTATAAAGTTCAATGGCTTTATTATTGGTTTCTAGAACTTGTAGGCTCATTTTCTGGATGCCGTTAGAGTCTGCCCAGGAAATAGACTCTTTCAAAAGATTCGTCCCGATTCCATACCCCCAGAAATCCTTTAGTACACACACACCGAATTCAACTTTATGAGCGAATCGACGCAGAACATGACCTTCACATCTTGAAAATCCAACGACTTTATCATGAACGACCGCAACTAAAAATAGATTTTTGGCGTGCTCTGTATCGGCTTTAATAAGCTGTTCAAAACCGGATGTACTTATGAATGCTTCTCCCTTTTCTCTGTCTAAATTTTCAGTCTCTCCATCCATCCGTAAGCGGATTTCAGACAAATTCATCGCATCTTGAATCATAGCCGATCTAATGATATAGCTTACTCCTTGTACATGAAATTCCTGTTTATTTATTTTCATTACATACTCCTTTTGCTGAATCAGGATAAAAAGTGTGATCTCTGGCTTAAGTTAGTTTACCACATATTGTATCAAGTACATGAAAAATAAGCCTGTCCTCTTCTGTTGTATCGTAGCAGAGGGCAGGCTTATTCATTCTCGATCCGTACAGGGAGGCCGGATGGAGATTTATTATTGTGGAGTGGCTGTGTCAGATTAACAAATGGTTCTTATGAATGTGACTTATCGAGCTACAGCTTTTGGAAAACAGAAGCTGTAGCTATTTTTGCTTAGCAGAGGCTTGAGCTGCATTTGGCTTAGCAGGTGCCTTAGCCGCATCTGTTTTAGCTGGAGCTTTACCTGCTTCTCCTTTAGCCCCGTCTACTGGTGGCTTAGAGGGCTTAACGCCATTCACCATATCGGTAATCATTTGCTTCAGATTGGAAACACGCTGATTATATTCGCTTGCGGTAATCTTGCCATTTTGTTTTTCCGTAGCGAGTTTTGACTTCATATCCGAAACCATCACATCAATTACGGAGTTTACGCTCACGCCTTGTGCTTTGGCGATCGTAGCAAGGGATTTACCAGCCTTCAACTGTGTATCCAACTGACTGGAGGACAATTTCAATAGTTTCAGGAGAGCCTTGTTCTCAGCATAGTTTCCTCCTGCGATTTGTGGACCGTTAGCATCGCCAGGGTTTCCCTTAGGTGCCTGTGCTTTGCTTGCAGTAGGAGCCTTCTCAGGTGTAGTTGAAGCAGCATGGGCTGCGCCTGTGGAGTACAGCGCTCCGCCTCCTAAAAATGCCAACGCCATCGTTCCGGCCAAAATTGCTTTCTTGGTGCTCTTCATCTTCATTTTCCACCTTTCGTTTATGGTTTGTTTGGTACGTGATACATCATAAGGGATTAACTTGAATGCTATCTGAGCGCAAGCTGAGCATTTACTGAATGGAATTTGGATGGCAGGACTAGCATTTTAACGAATTGCTATTGTATTACGTGTATTAAGTGATATAATACACTAAAGGCACGATAGATACAGCCGAATTAGGGGGAAACACCCATGGAAGAACAACGGGTTGGCTCGTTCCGATTTTTAATAGACTTTAGCCAGCCATTATATGAACAAATATTAAATCAAGTACGAAGCTCCATTGCTAAAGGAGAGATTGAAATGGGAAGCAAAATGCCATCTGTGCGTGATCTGGCGCAGGAATTGCGTATGAATCCGAATACCGTGATGCGGGCGTATCAGGAGCTGGAACGGGACGGATTGACTGAGAAGCGACGCGGTCTGGGTACGTATGTAACTTCGTCCAGTGAGCGGATTGCCAGCTTTCGGGAACAATTGGCTATGTCGTATATCGAACAGTTTCTCGGACAGATGAGCAGCCTGGGATTATCCTGGGAAGATGTACAGCAATATATAAGAAGCCGACAGGACGGAGATCACAAGGAAGGAGGCGAAAAGGCATGACGGAGTCTGTGGTAACCGCAAAGCAACTGATGAAGCAATATGGAAATAAAAAAGCATTGGACCAACTGGATGTCGTCATTCCAGCAGGACGTATTGTAGGTGTGCTTGGGCCCAATGGCTGCGGGAAGTCCAGCCTCTTTCGAGCCATCACGGGGTTAATTCAGCCGGACGGGGGCGAGCTTCAGGTGCTGGGCCAACAGCCTGGCTGGGAAACCAACCGGAATATATCCTATCTTCCTGACCGGGCACGCTGGTATCCCAATCATACAGTTCAGCAGACGCTGGAATGGGGGAAGTCCTTTTTGCCTGGCTTCAATCTAAAGGATGCCTATAAACTTGCTGACCATATGGATGTGGAATTGGAGCTAAAGATGGCCGGGTTGAGTCGCGGACAGGAGGCGCGTGTGCTGCTGATTCTGTGCCTGGCACGAGAAGTACCGCTTATGATCCTGGATGAACCTTTTGTAGGCATTGATGTCCTCTCTAGAGAAGCGATCGTAGCTGGGATTATTGATTATTTGGAGGATCGGCAACAATCTATACTCATTAGCACACATGATATTCAGGAAGTGGAAGGCTTGTTTGATTACACGGTCATGATGGACCGCGGGCGAGTGATATGGTCTGGTGAATCGGATGATCTGCGTGCAGAGCATGGCTCGCTGAACCAGGTGTTCCGCAATTTGTACAAAAGGGAGTGGAAGGCGTGAATTCATCCGGGCTGTTCAAAGATTTAATACGCCATGAATTTCGAAATAAAGGAAGCTGGAGAAAGCAAAGCCGCAATCGACTGCCCAGATCGTGGAGACTTGTATATTTCTCACTATTTCTAATTGCGGCGTTCGCGATCTCCTTGTACTTCGCTCTTCACAACCAACTCGAATTGACAAGGCTGTGGTATGTCACCCTGGGCTTGCCGTACATGATTGTTTTCATGGGTGTGGGAATGCTGAGAAGAGAATGGGAAAATGACACCTACGGATGGTGGCTGACCCTTCCCTATCCGCGTATGTGGCTAATTAGCGCCAAATGGATTGCTGCTATTTTACAAACCATTGTCGTGATATTGCTCTTGTTTGTAGTAGGTTCTCTATACGCGCTATTTATCTCATCGACCATACAGGCTTATACGTTTGCGGATGCAGCGTCTTTTATGATAGCCGGCTTAAACTGGTTTGTAATGATTATCGCCTTTACGCCGTTGGTTATTGCGCTGGGTCTGCTGACGGCCAGTACCAAATACAGCACCTTGCGGCCGCTTAGCCCAATCCTGTGGATTCTTTTGATGGGTGGAGGAAGCGTCTTTTATTGGTCAGGCGATCAGCGGATTTATGAGCAGTTTCATCATGTTCACAACGGACAGTGGTTTCCTTTTACCTGGCATTTTCCGGTTGCGGTGTTGATTAGTTGGGTTGCTGCATATGCATTGATCCGCTTGAACGCTTATTTGCTGGAGAAAAAACTGTCGATTTAACTTAGGATAAATGACTCTATATTAGAAAGGAATTTCACCATGGCGACAATCTTTATCTATGCATTGATGGCTGTTCTGGTGGGTCTGATGATTTGGTTGAGAACCAAAAGACGAAGGGGCCCGGTAAAGGGAAAAGGATTTCGGATTTTGCTCCCTATGTTTATCGCTTTCCCAGCTATGATGATATCGGTATATCAATTGATGCATATTCCTGGTCAAACGTACGCGCCTCCCGCCTTTTGGGAACTGCTGGTTGCTGGGTTATTAGGGGCTCTGTTTGGCTACGTTATTTTGCTGCATACGGCGTATGAAAGACGAGATGACGGTCTCATCTATCCCAAGCCGAACCAATATTTTAAGTATATTATTATCGCTATTATTTTGATTCGGGTTGTTCTGACTCAATACCTCAGTAGTTTGGGTACGACCGAAATTAGCATGCTGGCCATTACGATGGCGCTGGTATATATCTCAATCTGGCGAATTGGGAGCTTTATCAAGTTTCGGAGGACGTTATCTGTATAACAATATGAATGAGGTAACAGCGGCTTTCTATTCAAAAAGCGTCCATTCGCTTGGTGATAGGAGCCGCTTTTTTTGAGCTAACTTCATTAGTACATGTTATTTATAATAAAATAATGAGGATGATCATACATTGTTATTGCTTTCCATATCCTTTATTCGAAGGTTTGTGACTTGCATGACAACGGTCATAAGTATAAAAATTCAAAGGAGGGTTAATAAGGTTTCAAATGATTTAAATGGGGTTTAAAGTTAGATAGGTGGGGAAGAGTTCATACCTTCGTAGTTAACTGCAACCACATTAGTTACATAAAGAGAAATTGCGTTCCATACTCTATTTTACAGGTTGAGAGGGGCTTACATTCATGAAAAAACATACGGTTACTGCTGCACTTGCTGGCTTGCTCGTTCTGTCTTCTGCTGTACCGGCTTTAGCAGCCGACGTAAAACCTACTACGGGTATCCAGGTTTGGGTAGATGGCAAGAAGGAGGCTTACAAAATTGCGCCTATCGTGAGAAATAAGCAGGTGTTGATCCCCCTGAGACAATTGGCTACTAGTTTAGGAATTCCGCTGGACGCCAAGCATATTACATTCAATACGGCGCGTCAAAGTACGACGATTCGTTATGATCAAGCGACGGTTGTACTGGTATCAGGCAGTCCGGAAGCGCAAATCAACGGGATTAAGGTACCACTGTCCACCTCGACCATTTTGACCAAGCAAGGGGTAACCTATGTACCAGTTGATGTCGTCAAAGAAGCGTGGGGCAAGCAAGTGATTTGGGACCCGGCCAGCCAGACCTTGCAAATCGGGGTGAGTAATAAGGATAAGGTTGTAGAGATTCTGAAGAGCTTTGAAACGGGCGATACGAAAGCAGCTGAGGCTTGGATCAGCAAAGATCAGTACATTCAGCATAATCCGAGCTTTGCTAGCGGGAGAGATGCCTTTTTGCAAGGGATTAGCCAATCCAAGGGAGCCAATGTGCTGGTTGAAGTCCAGCGGGTTATTCAGGATGGCAATGATGTAGCAGTACATTATAAAAAGTCTATTGCAGGGAAAACGAGCATTGCTTTTGATATTTTCCGCTTCGATAGCAATGGTAAAATTGTTGAGCATTGGGATAACATGCAGGACTCGGCTCCAACCAATCCAAGTGGACATACCATGATTGACGGAACAACACAAGTCACGGATCTCAACCAAACCGAGACAAACAAGACGCTGATCCGCAAGTTTGTAGATGATGTGCTGGTTGGCAAAAATCGTGCAGCATTGGAAAGCTATTATAATGGGGATCAGTACATTCAGCATAATCCTCTTTTTGGTGACGGTGTATCCAGTCTGAAGCAAGCATTATCCGCTACGGGTCAAGGAGCTTCTATTGGATATGATCAGGTGCATATGGTTCTTGGAGAAGGCAACTTCGTGCTGGTTGTAAGTGAACTGAAATCTCCTAAGGGAATCTCAGCCGCTGTCTATGATCTGTTCCGTGTGGAGAACGGCAAAATAGCCGAGCATTGGGATGTAGTTCAGGAGATTCCAGCTAAAACAGAGTGGAAAAATACGAACGGTAAATTTTAAAGAATACGCTCTCGTCGTGTGATCTGATTGGCACTGTCCAGACCGTCAGGTTCCTGTTAAAATGGGGCAAACATATCAGGGGGTTGGACGGTGGAAGACTTGAAGCAACGTGTGGGTTGCCTGCATGCGCATCATTCGAACATTGCCTATGTGGAACGAGCTTTTGCTTCTTATGAGGTGGAGCTGGTACATTTTGTGGAACCGGGACTTATGCGCCGGGTATCGTCGGATCCGCATTTTTCTTCAGATGATGCCAGTCGCAAGGTAGAAGAGCAGCTGAGCTGGATGTCTCAAAGCGATCTAGACGTTATTTTGATAACGTGTACGAATTATATTGCTTTGGCGGAGAAGGCTCAAGGGTCAATGCCTACGCCAATTGTCGCACTGGATGAGCCTCTATTTCATGAGATGTGTGATGATTTGCTGCCACGAACCTTGGTATTCACGAATCCGGCTACCGTAGAGGGCACGATGAAGCGTCTTTATCATACGGCCAATCTATTAGGCAAGCCGGACCTCTCTTCTTTAATAGAGGTCAAGGTGGTGGAGGGCGCTTTTGAACTGATTATGCAGGGACGTAAAGATGAGTATGAGGAATTGCTGGTTCGTTCATTGCATGAATTGAGGAAGGCTGATCCCAGCAGAGGGCTGGCTGTAGCACAGTTATCGATGGTTGATGCTGCGTTGCAGGTGGAGTTGGAGACAGGGCTGACGATTGCCAATCCCTTACGGTCGTTGGCGAATTTACTTGAGGTTTTGTTAGGTTAAATAAGTATAGCTAAAAGAACTTCCTACCCATTTTGGGACAGTGGAAGTTCTTTTTTTTGGAAGTGGGTAGGTGGGGGCACTTCTGTACGATTCATTAGTGCTCCTGCTGGTCTTGGGTGATGAGCGCCGCGCCTGCCGATTCTCTTTGGACAAGCGTAACGTACAACCGTTCATGCTCCACGTCTTCCCCGGCAATGATTTTGAGAACCTGTTCAGCGGCTACAGCGCCCCATTTGCGCTTGGAGTAGTCTATCGTTGTCAGCCGGGGCTGAATATATTGCGCCAGCTCGATATTATCAAAGCCGACGATATGAACATCCTTGCCAATGGTAAGCTCTGACTGAGCCATTCGATTGTAAAAGCCTACGGCCATTTCATCATTGAGACAAAATACAGCTACAGGTTCCGAATCTGGGCGAGCCTGCTGCTGTAAAATGATCTCAGCCGCCTGCTCACCGCCCGATTTCTCGAAATTGCCGTCAATTTCAATCATCTCGGCGACGCCGCTACGCTCAATGGTCTGCTTGACCGCCTGCATCCGCTGCCAGGAATCATAAGAACCTTCTGGTCCGGTCACAACATATAGCTTGCGGTGTCCCAATTCCAATAGATGCTCTATGGCGAGCGCGGCACCTGCTTTGTTATCCAGCAGCACCTGGTTAATGTTAGGATGATTCAGTTCGCGGTCCAATACGACAATTTTATGTCCGCGCTCGGCGTAGTTCAGCAGCTCCTGACTATCAAACGTCTGATCCAGTACGATGGCACCGTCAATCATGCGTTCTGGCAGCATTCGATGTGATTGCTTGCCGCTGCAGACAATGAGGTCATAGCCCTTGCGGTTCAAAATTTCCTTGATGCCGTACAGCAAATCTCCATAAACGTCTCCGCGAAAATCAGTCAGGAATACGCCAATAATTTTGGTCTGCCTTTTCTTGAGATTCCGTGCGGCGGCATTGGGCACATAGTTAAGCTCTTTGGCAATGGCCAAAATACGTGCGCAAGTCTCTTCTGTTACCTTATCGCTACCGTTCAAAGCATATGAAACGGTAGATATGGAAACGCCCGCCTGTTTGGCGATATCTTTAATGCTGACCACAACGTCACCTCCTTGTGTTCGTCTTATATGTGCTATTGTATATGGATTATTAACCACATATCTATTCAAAATGTCGTAGTTCTACATGCAAGCAGCAAAGGGCGATCCCGCAAGATCGCCATTCCTTTGTTGCCTATACCTGATTTTGCTTATGCATCATTCGATTTATAAAATAATCTCCAGACGGTGTACACCATCATGTTCTGCTAACGCCTGCTCGAAAGTCTCACGTTTGATGCGCAAGGCACCGGAACGATAGCGATTATCATCGGCTGGCTCACTTTCCAGAGGGGCACCGTTCAATACTGCACGGCCTTGCTCACCGCTCGTATGCTCTTGCAGCATGCGGTAGACGAAGGTGATTGGCTTTCCTGCAAAGGAAAATTTAAATTCCAATCCGTTGAGATCGTCCGGCAGCACAGGGTCCAGGATCAGGTCCTCGCCTGACTGACGAATACCAAGGACATTCGATATGAGCTGATTCATGTAGATTCCCGGACCGCTGGAATAGATTCTCCAGCCACCCTTGACGGGTACGGCTCCTTCCCGCAGTTCACCAAACCGTTCCTGTGCTTCATAGCGGGTGTTAAATTTACCGTCCGAGCTGCTGAAATACGCGTTGCTTTGGCGCCATTCGGCATTCGGTACGGTCGCGCGGATGCCGACCGGATTGATGAGCTTCAGGCTGTGCCAAGCGTCATCCTTGCGTCCTAACTTGGCCATGGCTTCCACAAAGCGGATATGAGCGTGCACATATTGCAGCCCCACCTCACGTCCAAAGTTGGCCGCTTGCTCTGCGCGCTTGAAGTGCGAACTCACACCGCCATCATATTGAGCAGGGCGGTTCATCAGACGCACACCATCCGGGCAGAGGAACTGCTCGCGGATGAGCTGCTCATGAGCCAATGCTTGCTCAGGCGTGAGCAACTGGCTGATCATGCTGCGTGTCATCGGCAGCAAACGGTAGTGGATTCCCGTCTCGGTGTCGGACGGATGGAGC
Organism: Paenibacillus sp. P2(2022); assembly: GCF_029522175.1. NCBI lineage: Bacteria > Bacillati > Bacillota > Bacilli > Caryophanales > Paenibacillaceae > Paenibacillus > Paenibacillus sp. P2(2022). The sequence continues at coordinate 166,532 of NZ_JAKWFI010000007.1, forward strand.
ATGAGCTTGGGTTGACCAGGCTCTTCCATATATACAAAGCCTGGAATAATTCCGCTCTCCAGCATGTAGCGATTGAAGTCTTTACGGATGCCGTTCGCCATCTGATGTAGATCTTGTGCGATCTTATCAGCTTCGCTTACTACATTTACTGGAGCTTGCTCCAACGCAGCAGCAAAGTTACGAATCACTTGGTAGGTGAGTGCAACCGTCCAGCTGCTCGCCATGTATTGCTTCAGCTGCGCATTGGCTGGCTGGAGGGTGTCATCCCAATCGCCATCGCCATAAGCCGATAAGTACGTATCATGCAGAAAATTCTCTCGAATATATTCGATTTCCTTCAGGGCATGTTCCATAAGGGGCGCAGTCTGCTTGGTATAATCGAAAGTATGCCGATGGGTGTAAGGCACATTTTCTCCCAGAATACTGTAATCACGGGTAGCGGTCAAATAATCGCCCAGTACCTTGAGCGGCCAAACGATAATATCCCCATGGCTTTCTTCTTGCTGCACGTGAGTATAGTTGTCAAACATAAACCATTGCGGCCAGTTTCCGCTGTCTTCATACTGATGGCTGAATACAGTTAGCAAAATGGAACGAACCTCATCAAAATTTTGCACTGCCGAAAAATATTCGACAGGCCCCTGACATACATCACGTGTTCCCCAGGCTGCTCCGCCGTATTGCTCCAGACCGTGAGGCACAGAGTAGTGGACGAGCATGTTGTGGGTGTACCACCAGGCCACTGCGTTCACACGGAATAGCTCGCTGGTTTCCTGTTGGCCAAGCGTCAGATGGAAGCCATTCATAAGCTCGGCAAAATACTCCCGGTAGCGCTCGCGCTCATCTTCAAAGGAGGCGTGTAGCTCCTTGTGTGCTCGGTCCTTTCCGGTCGAGCGGCCATGCAGCCAGCCCTGTACAATGCAGGTCCATTCGCTGCTGTCGCCCAGTTCCAAAACGACCAGGGATGCATCAGGAGAGGCTCCACCCTGTAGCAGTGCTTGAGCGTCGCTCACATGCTGTAATGGAGCGCCCTCTACGTGCATTCGGTAAAGCAGGTCGGGATAGGCCTCGGCGCTCAGGGAAGCGGAATCAGCTCTAAAGAGCAGGTCATCACCTTCGTGTTCCATATGAAACGGAAGCTCATATTCGTTCACATGCATACACATTTGCTGAGTGATCAGGAATGGATAGGCTTTACCACTTGCCGAGCGCATGTGAAGCCGCACTTCTGAGCTATCAGCATTCGTATGGTTTGTAATAATGAATGTATCGTCAGCCGTTTTGTAATACCAGCGCACATAATTAAAGCCAATCTCAAACAGGGAAGGCATGGTGAGCAGGCGATATTTTCCTTGAATTCCGACGTAGATACGTTGACCGGATGTCTTAGGAATGTTGAGCGCATTACGAACGTTGGTGATCATTTTGTTGAAATTCGTATTGCCGATCACGAGCTGGGAATTGAATACCCCGTACATATAGGAAGTGGTTGTAATGGTTTCTTCCTTACCTCCAGAGTAATGCCCACCCATTAAAATGTGTCCGTGAGGACGCTCTACACGAAGCTCTTTGGATTTGAGTACGACATGCTCATAGCTATCCGTGAAAAAGGAAAGTAGTGTATCGCCATCCCGTTCTTCTTCCTGGCGTTTCGGGAAAAGCTGATTCACTTCGGCATCGGTCAAGTCCAGTGTGCGCAGCGGTTCACCGATGGTTTGAGCTGGGGCCACACGCCCTGCCTGAAGATCACTTGCCGCGTGTGCTGGTATGCTGGTCTCAGAAGCGTCCGCTAGAACGGCAGCTACTTCATCGCGTGCTTTGGTTACCAGGTCCTGATACTCCAGCTTCGTCACTGCAGCCGGATGGCTCGGCTGGAACAGACCGTAAAACGTAAAGCGAGCTTCCCCAGCGAGTTTTACCCGCTCAGATTGCAGCGCCGTATAAGCGAATTCGTATTGATACACTTCATTGGCGAGCGTGTCGTGGCGCAGTGCTTCCGGCTCATTCGTTTCCTTGTAAGAAAGTCCAAAGAACTGAAATCCGTCTGTCGAGTAACCAACAGTGCGGGTTAACGAGCCTTGTTGAATGTATGGGAATGCCTGACTTTGAGGCTGGTTTTGACGTGAGCAAACGGTATAGCCTCTTTGTTCATCATGATAGACAGTATGGTCAATATATTGAGACAAATAAGCTTCATTACTGCGCACAGCAGCGGTATCGGCAATGCCGATATCCTGACCGTACACAATATCTGCTTCAACATCATCGCCCTGTAGGGTTACATCCCAGAACCATACTCCCAGGCGGCTGAGTGTGAAGGTCACCTGATAGCCTACACCGACAGTGAAACCTTCCCATATAATCTGCTGATCCGTTTGTCGGATTATGCCGGGCGAACGAACTCCCAGCAGAGGAGTGATGCTTACGCCGGAAGGACGATACAGTCTCAAGTACAGATTGTTCAGGGAACCATCGACTGAATTGGTCAACAGTTGGTTGATCATCGTTGAGCCGTGAGCGATCTTGTACACATCACCGCTGCTTAAGAAGGTAAAAGACAGGTCTCCGGCCCGCAGCAAAATATTTTGGTCTAGACTTGTATTCATCAAAGGGAACGCCTCACTTTCCTGTTTCTTTTACTAACCGAAAACGGCCTTCAGTAGTATCTCGGCTGTTAGGTCCTGTAAAGACGGCGAATTCACCGCTGTCACTGTCAAAGCTCAAATCTGCATGATGATAGCGCAGCTGAGGCTCGGTCACTGTAAACTCCACTTCCCGGCTTTCGCCTGGGGCAAGCAGGATTTTGCAGAAATCTTTCAGTTCCTTCATGGGGCGAACCGTATCACCGCTGATATCACGGACATAGAACTGAACGGTCTCCTCGACTGGACGTGTTCCTGTGTTCGTTACCTGCACTCTAACGGTCAGTGCTTGACCGGGAATAAGAGTATCGCCTGAAAGTTGTAAGCTGTCATAGGCTACATCGGTGTAGCTCAGGCCATAGCCGAACGGGAATAAAGGTTCGTTCGGTACGTCTAGATATTGAGACACGTAGCGTTCTGTTGTGTTCGGATCTAACTGCGGACGTCCAGTATTAAAATGATTGTAATACACTGGCACCTGTCCGACCGATTGCGGGAAGGACATCGTCAGACGACCCGTAGGTTCAGCATCACCGTATAACAAATCGGCAATTGCCGCGCCGCCTTCGCCACCAGGGAACCAGGCTTCCAGTACAGCGTCTGCTTCTTCAATGACGCCGTGCAGATCCAATGGACGACCATTAAATAGTACGGCTACCATGGGCTTGTTCAGTGTCTTCAGGTGTTTCACCAATTCCAATTGAGCCTGCGGCAGGCGAATATTTGAACGGCTGCCTGCTTCACCACTCATATCTGAGCGCTCGCCAAGCGCTAGTACGATGATCTCTGCTTGACTGGCAGCATGCAGAGCTTCTGCATATTGCTCCTCTGTTATGTTGTCTACAGAGCATCCTGCCGCTACCGTGAGCAGCGAGGAGGATATTTTCGATTGGAATCCATCAACAACACGAATGGCTTCCTCTTGTGAACCGCTCCATGACCAAGAGCCCAGAATATCGCCGCTCTCTGCAAAAGGCCCGATCAATGCAATATGTTGATTGCGATTCAATGGAAGCACAGAATCATTTTTGAGCAGCACGCATGATTTAATGGCTAGTTCTTTAGCAACCGCACGGTGGGCTTCGCAGAATACCACTTCACGTTCACGCTCAGGGTCTGCGCCGCGTAGCGGATTCTCGAACAAGCCCAGCTTTTGTTTGAGCCTCAATATACGCATCACTGCTTCATCAACGAGCGCTTCATCCAGCTGTCCGCTGCGAATCAGCTCAGGCAGGTGCCCATTGTAGCAGGAGGTCATCATTTCAATATCTACGCCTGCCAGCAATGCTTTTTTTGCTGCCTCCCGTTCATCCTCGGCGATGCCATGAGGAATAAGCTCTTTGATCGCGGCCCAATCCGAAATGAGTACACCGTCAAAACCCCATTCATCACGAAGCAGATCACGCATCAGGCGCTTGTTGCCCGTTGCCGCTACGCCTTCTACGGTATTGAAGGACGTCATCACCATTTCGCAGCCTTCATCTAAAGCAGCTTTGTAGGAAGGGAGATAATACTCTCGCAGCTGCCATGCGGATACATCTACGGTATTGTAATCACGTCCGCCTTCACCGGCTCCATAAGCAGCAAAGTGCTTCACACATGCGGCTACCCGCTCGGTATCATTCGTCAGATCATTACCCTGAAATCCGCGCACAAACGCACGGGCAAATTGACTGTTGAGATAAGGGTCTTCCCCAGTAGATTCCATTACACGACCCCAACGTGGGTCACGTACCAGATCGACCATAGGAGCGAATGTGACGTGAACACCGGATACGGCTGCTTCCCGAGCAGCGATAGTAGCGCTCTCTTCTGCAAGTTTCATATCCCATGAGCAACCCATAGCCAGTGGTATAGGGAAAATCGTTTTGAAGCCGTGTACAATATCTGCCATAATTAAAAGCGGGATACCTAGACGGTTTTTACTCAAATGAGCCTGCTGAACACGAATTGCTTCCTGGGCTCCTGCAAGGCCGAGCACGGAACCAACGTTGTGAACCGTCTGCTCTGTGATGCCGAGAGAAGCCATAGGCCCAGTAATTTGGCCCTCTGTACCCGCTTCTTCAAAAAAGCCACCCACAAGCTGAAGCAGTTGGTCAACTTTTTCTTCAAGAGTCATGTTTTGTAAATAGGAATTCAGGTGTTGTTCCATCATAATCCTCCGTAAGCTGTATGGTTGGTAAAACAGCTCTCTTTTTCAGATTCATGAGATTTTTTGGATAAAGTTGATTCAAAAAAGTGCTGAACAGGCTAATAGCTAGTATAGAAGCATAATCTTCTGTTGTATTATTAATCGAAACGTTTCTATTGTTGGACTCAGTTGGATTATATACGCTTCCAAATGGAGAGTCAAATGCAAAACGGGGGTTTTTTATAGGACAAATAGCGTAATAAAGATTGAAATAAATGAAAAAGAGATGTGATTCTAAGTAAATAAAAAATAATATCCCTATTGAATACGGTTTCAATTTGTTCTATAATGACTATCGAAACGTTTCTATTGATGAGTATGGTCCTTAGGCTTTAAACATAATTGTTATAACGGTATGCTTTAACTGCTATGTATTTGCATGTATCAGGATTTTGCAAAATTCGATTTTAGTCGCTCCAAATTGCAATATTTGGTCATTGGAAGTCGCTTATTGAATTTTTGCAAAATTCATGTGCTTGAATCCGTTATCATATTGCATGATCGGTAAACTGATCATCTCGGGAGGAATTCGTATGATGAAAAGAACATTGGGGATCATTTTGGCAAGCACCTTATTACTGGGGGGTGCGCTGGTAGGTTGTTCATCCAAGGATGATTCGTCGGGCAAAGATGCAAATGGCAAGACGACCATCACCATGTGGGGAATGGGAGCGGAAGGGAAGTTGCTGCCTGAAATTGTAAAAGATTTTGAAAAAGAAAATCCAAATATTCACGTTGATGTACAGGCGTTGCCTTGGGATAACGCTCACGACAAATTGCTCACGGCGGTTGCCTCAAAATCAGGTCCAGATGTTGTCCAGCTCGGTACATCATGGGTGCCGGAATTAGCATCTGCGGGTGCACTAACAGACATCACGCCTTACATCAGCAAATACCCTGAGCTTGAAGCGAAAAATTTCTTCAAGGGCGCTGTGAGTACGGCTCAATTTGAAGCTAAACCGGTCGCCGTACCTTGGTACACTGAAACGCGAGTTTTATTCTATCGTTCGGACCTACTAAAACAGGTTGGATACAATGAAGCACCTAAAACGTGGGAGGAACTGTCCGATGCTGCTCAAAAGCTAGCGGCTCGGGGTAAAGGCAAATATGGTATCTCCTTTAGTGCAAAGGAGCAGTCCATGGGCTTTATGTTTGCTCTCCAGAACGGTTCCAAGCTGGTTGACGAGCAGGGCAATCCGCTATTCAACCAAGCACCGTTTGTAGATGCTGTGAAGTATGTAAATACCTTTTTCCAAAATGGCTCTAACGCAGTGGATATTGGAATTGATTCCGTTCAAGGTTTGCAAGGCGAGGGGATCGTTCCAATGTTTATCAGCGGTCCTTTCATGATTAAAGAAATCAAGAGCAAGGCACCAGAACTGGAAGGCAAGTGGAATATTGCGGAGCTTCCTGGCAAAGTAAACAACCTATCCGTCTTGGGTGGAGCCAACCTTTCAATTATGAAATTCAGCAAGCACCCAGAGGAGTCGGCCAAATTCCTGGCTTACATGAGCAAACCAGAAACACAACTGAAATGGATGGAGCTGTCCAGTAACTTGCCTGCGACTACTAAATCGTGGGAAGATGCCAAACTGAAGAGTGATCCGATGCTTCTGACGATTCGCAAACAGCTGGATCATTCCGCAGCATTGCCGCAACTGGCTGCATGGGAAGAGGTTTCTCAACAATTCATCAAGAGCTTTGAGCGTATTTACCGCGGTCATGCCGATGTACAGAAGGAAATGGATGACTTTAATCAGCAGGCTGCAAGTATAATGAAAAAATAATGATCCATATCCGTCATTGTCAAAGGGAGTGAAGGCATGAAAGGAAGCTCGCAGAAGCTTGCGCCATACTTGTTTATCGGTCCCTCCATCATCCTGTTAACGCTGTTTTCGTTATTGCCGATACTACTGGCGCTCGTGATCAGCTTCACGGATATGGATCTGTCCGGACTCGTTAATTATGAAAGTATTCGCTTTATAGGATTGGAAAATTACACGAACGTGCTTTTGGACCCTTCCTTTTTGAAGTCCATTGGGAATACGTTGTTCTTTGTTATCATTGGCGTTCCGCTGGTGCTGATATTTTCACTCAGCATCGCGATTCTGATTAACATGGGTAAATCACGTGCTTTCAAAGTATTCCGCGTCGTGTTCTATCTGCCGTCCGTAACGAATGTGGTTGCGGTGGCAGTGGTTTGGAGCTATCTGTATAATCCGACGCTTGGATTATTCAACTACGTACTTGGTCTGGCGAATTTGGGTCCCGTCCCATGGCTGACCGATCCAACAGTAGCGAAAATTTCGCTGATTGTGTTAGCGGTTTGGCGGGGCATCGGTTTAAACATGATTATTTTTATTGCGGCTATTAAAGGCATTCCAGGCTCTTATTATGAAGCGGCCCAGCTTGACGGGGCCAATACATGGCAGCAAATTCGTTATATTACGCTGCCGCAGCTTCGTTACGCTATTTTCTTCGTATCCATTACGACGATGATTGGCTGGCTGCAATTTTTCGAGGAACCTTTTGTCATGACCAAAGGGAAACCGCTGGACGGTACGCTGACGGCATCCTTGTTCATTTACAATAACGGCTTCCAATTTAGTAAATTCGGGTATGCCGCGGCGGGATCGTTCATTCTGTTCTTCGCGATCATCGCGGTAACGCTGATTCAGTTCCGTTTGCAAAATAAAGCGGAGTCCTGATAGAGAGAGGTGATGAGCGTGAAAACAGCTGTTCAGCAAGCCCGCGCCAATACGCGCAGTGGTGAAAAAACATTTCAATGGTTCGTGGCGATTCTCCTGACTGTGGGAGGTCTGTTGATGGTGCTGCCTTTTGCGTGGATGATTTTATCCTCCTTTAAGACAGAGGGCGAGGTAACCAAAATTCCTCCAACCATCTGGCCGGAGCATTTTACACTGGATAATTTTAAAATCCTATTCGATAGCATGGCGTTTGGAACCTACCTGACGAATACGCTGATCATTGTCCTAGCTTCCTTCTTCGGATTATTCCTTAACGCTATGGCGGGTTATGGTTTTGCCAAATTTCAGTTTAAGGGCAAAGGTTTCCTGTTCTATCTGGTGCTGGCAACCATGATGATTCCAGGTCAAGTGACGATGATTCCCGTCTATTTGATTCTAAACCAGATGGGGTTGACCAATTCCATGCTGGGGATTGTGCTTCCTGGATTGGTGGGCGCGTTCGCAATCTTCCTCTTCCGGCAGTTCATGTCCGATATCCCGGAAGAACTGCTGGAGGCGACACGACTTGATGGAGCAGGGGAGTTCCGCACTTTTTTACAAATCGTGCTGCCCATTTCGACGCCGATTATTGCGGTACAGGCGATCCTGACCTTCATCGGTGGATGGAACAGCTTCTTATGGCCGCTCATTATTGCGAACGATGAGAAGCTGTACACCTTGTCCGTAGGTTTATCACTGCTCAAGGGACAGAACGAAAGTCAATTTGCCCTGCAAATGGCGGGTTCGACCTTTATGGTCGTTCCGATTATGATTATCTTCATTATTTTCCAAAAGTATATTATCGAGAATTATACAATTTCGGGAATTAAGTAGGGGTATAGGGTGAAAGCAAGTTTAGTCACCAGAACGAGTAGCGGAGCTTCTCTTTAGGAGAGAAGCTCCGTTTTTTTGCTTTACATGGATATATTTATATATGAGTTAGACAATATTGATGGGATAATGTACGAATTTTTCGTTTTAGTCTGTAAATCCGGGTCGTTGTCGCCGTAACTGAAATATTATATTTTTCAGCGAGGAAGGAAACAGGCAGTTGTTGACAAAAGTAATCCTGATAGAGCGTATATTCAATGTTGGAAAGCTGCGTCAGTATGCTAACAATCACCGTATCCACATCTTCCAGCTTTTGATTCTCCCACTCCTCCTCTACCGAATTCGAAAAACCACATATTTTCTCACATTCAAGCGTAGTTTCATGCTTTCTTTGCGTATAGTAGCACCTAAATGATTTATATATGAGATTCCTAGCCGTAAGGTACAGCCATCCCTTAACATTGGGGTGATGCTTGAGCTTGACCAATTGCTGTCTTGCCGCTACAAAAGTATCTTGTGTACATTCTTCTGCCATAAATTTAAAACAAGATTGATTCTTGATTAAATGCATACAGAACCGATATACCTCACTCAGATACAGTTCACAAATTTTTTTGTAAAAGCATCTGGAACTACCTCTGCATTGATCCTCTTTGCAACAGTCAGTAACCATCATGGTCGGCATTTGTTCAAGCCCCCTTTGGACGGATAAAAAGATAAATGACTTTTACATGTTCCAATCGTATACATTAATACCAATTTTGAAGAATGACAAAAATCATATTTAATCTCGCAAATGTGGAATTACTAGAACAGTTAAGAGATATTTTAAGGTGATTTTGATTCCGATACGGAATTAGTTAATAGGGGGAGAGGGCGCACCAGCTGAAGGGGGAAAAGGATGAAGGATTCTGTAGTATACAAACACTTGGCAGCAACCTTTAAACCTCATTTGAAGACAGTCGTGATCATTGTGACATGTCTCATCGTATCAGCGGGCTTGAATATATTGTTGCCTTTGACAAGCAAGACTATTGTAGATCAAGGTCTCTTGAAAGGAGATATGCGGGCTGTAGTCCTGTACACTTCTGCTGCGTTCTTCATCGTTTGCTTGGACAAGCTGCTGAATGTGTGTAAAGAATTCTTTCGGGCAGGCTTAAGCGCACAGGTTACTTTTTCCTTATTTGAAAAGGCGTATCTGCATCTGACAAGAGTCCGAATGAGCTATTTTAAACGAACCAACGAAGCTGAACTGTTGAACCAGATTAGTACAGATGTAGGTAATGTTTCAAGGATCACAGATAGTGGAGTGTTTTTTACTATTATGCAGGCGTTCAGTATGATTGGTGGTTTATGTGGTCTGCTGCTTATTAGTTGGAAAATGACTGTAATTGTGCTGTGCTTTTTGCCTATCAAATATGTTGTAGTGAAGTATTTTGTGAAGCGCAGAAAAAGACTGGTGGGGGATTTGATTGAAGGCAGCAGTAATTTTGCCCAGTGGTTTGGGGAATCTGTCGGGGGTATGAAGGAGCAGCGGATGTTTGGTCTTATCCCTGGTAAGCATCAGCAATTCTCATCCAAACAGCGGCGAATTGTAGATTCGGAACGGAAACTGTCTCTTCTGGATGCTTGGAATATCGCTTCAGAATCGATTGTAATTCAACTTCTGATGATGCTTGTGTATGTTGTTGGAGCTGATCTTATTTTTCGTTTACAGCTCACTGTAGGTGGTATTTTTGCCTTTGTTACTTACAGTGCTTATGTTACCACTCCCATTTTCGCTATTTTAAACATTGGCTACATGCTGGCCGAAGTTGTTCCTTCTGCCGTGCGATACTATCAGTTTTTGGATTGGGCAGAGGAAGAGACATCTAATTCAGTCCCTGTTGCGTCTGTTCTCCCTGAGCCGCCTCCTGAGGACCACATTTCGTTTCATCATGTTTCTTTTTCATATACCAAGGATGAGCCGATCCTATCCGACGTGAACTTTAGGATTGCCCGGGGGGAAAAGATAGCTATCATAGGAGCAAACGGGGCAGGAAAGTCTACGCTCTTGGATTTGATGATGAGGTTCAGCCAGCCTGATCAGGGGATGATCACTTATGACGGCATGGACGTTCAAAGCTATGAAATAGATGAGTATCGAAGTCAGATAGCCTTGGTCAGCCAGCATTTATATTTATTTGATACTACTCTTTTTGAAAATATCCTCTTAGGCACAGAAGTCAGTAATGAAGCGATAGAGGGAATTATCGCGGAGGTTGGTCTGAAAGATTTGGTTCACAGCTTCGCAGATGACTTCCCAATAGGCTCGAATGGCTCCAAGCTGTCGGGAGGGCAAAGACAGAAAATAGCCATGGCCCGGGCATTGGTCAGAGAAGCGCCATTGTATATTCTCGATGAGGCGACTTCCCATTTGGATGTGGCAGGCAGGCTAAATGTCCAACAATTGTTGAAGACCCGATTGCGTGACAAGACCGTAATGATCGTTACCCATCACAGTGAGATATTAGCGCATGTCGATAGAGTTATTTTGTTGGAACGTGGCAAACCACTCCAAATCGGAACACATTCACATTTTATGACCTGTCATACGGAATACAGAGGATGGATATCAGAGAAAGAAGAGGTCCCCATAAAATGATGAAAAAAAACAAACGCTTTCATCGTGTGATTTAACACTATGTAAGGAATTAGTATGGGTGAACACCCGTTTTAATCATATTAAAAAATGAGAGGAGTAGTTTTACATGCGCAAGCTTGTGAAAAGAAGTACGAATGTAGGCGACACGATTGAGGCATTTGGCTGTGGTTGTTCCTGTTATTGTCCTTGCTCCTGTTATTGTGCTGGCAGTTTGACTCGAAGCTCCAATACATCGCGAGAAAGTGACGGTTCTTATCGCAGAGATAATGGAACGGGAATTGGTAATTATTAAGTTTATATTTGTATGGAGGAGCCTGGAAATTGCAGGCTCTTCTGTCCACATCAAAACAGAGTAGGTGTGAATCATGAACATGTGCCAACCTTTTATATACACGTTTCAGACGAGACTCCACCATTATGTATATGATGTAAATACCAATTTAATCTTACGGATTAAAGAGGAGGCTTATCATTTTCTGAATTCGCATTCCAGTTTCGACCTGGATGAGATGGATGCTACACCGGAGTTGCAGCAGTATATCCGTGACTTGTTGGATAACGGATTTTTATCTTCGCAGCGTCCACAGATTATGATGCATCCGAAGACGAAGCACTTGGAGCATATGCTTCAGCATCAGTTGAAGACCCTAACTTTGCAGGTCACTCAAAATTGCAATCTTAGATGCTCTTATTGCGTGTATTCAGGAGGATATGAGAATCGGGGTCATACCAGTCTGATGATGGATTTTGAGACAGCGCGCAAGTGTATAGATTTTGTCATTGATCGGTCAGTGGACAGTGACCGCTTGGACTTTGGTTTTTATGGGGGAGAACCGCTTATTAATTTCCCTTTGATCAAGCAATGTGTTGAATATATCAAGGAGCAGGTAGCATACAGAGATGTGGGTTTTCACTTAACGACCAATGGTACGCTGCTTAATGAAGAGATTTTGGACTTTTTGGATGAGCATCATTTTGTGCTGACGATCAGTCTGGACGGAGATCAGGAGAATCATGACAGAAACAGACGGTTTGCTGTTAACGGGCGGGGCTCGTTCGATACGATCATTGCCAATGTAGACACAATTAAAAGGAATTACCCTGCTCTCTTTGAATGGATTAATTTTAATGTGGTGCTGGATACTCGCAATGATTTTGGTTGCATTAACGACTTTTATACGAACTATGAAACGTTCGAAAGTCTGTACAGTGTGAGGTCTTCCTACATTAATGATGCTTATGTGAAGGATGAAATCTTGTACAGGAATGAATTTATTGAGCAGAGGGGTTATGAGGTTTTTAAAATGATGCTCTCCAAGTTTGGAAGAGTAGATGAAAGCCATGTCTCCAAACTGATTAAAGACTATTATATTCAGATTTATTTCCGAATGTTTCATTATAGAAAGCCTTCGGCGGGGATGCCTATAGAAGCACATCATGGCGGACCCTGTGTGCCCGGTGTTCAACGCCTGTTTGCTGATGTACATGGAAACTTGTTTCCATGCGAACGGGTGAGTGAGCAGTCGGAGGTCGTGCAGATTGGAAAGGTGGACACTGGCTTTGAAATAGATAAAATCAGCCAAATTTTAAATGTAGGGACGGTTACGGAGGATGCATGTAAAGACTGCTGGAACTTCCGTTTTTGTACGCTATGTGTGGCTGTAGCAGATGATCTGCACACCTTGTCTAAAGAAAAGAAGCTGAGTCACTGCTCTGTAGTTAAGAATGATATCAGGCATACCTTACTTGATTTTTGCATGATGAATGAGCTGGGATATGATTTCTCTGAGGATACGATCCTTGATTTTGAAAAAGCATGAGGGGTGTCTCCATGACGAATAAATTAATCATTTTTCCATTTGATTATGAAACGATAGCTCTGGTTAGAAACTTGAACTTATTAGGAAGTTATGGGGAAGTTGTACTTATTTCTTTTCAAGGGTCGGGTATGATCGGGAAAGATGCCTGTGTGGTGGACAAGGGACAAGTAACAGGCCTTATCGTGAAGCCGGTGTCTTGCTTGGAACAGGAATTAGAGAGCTGTGATGACATTTTACTGGTACAATCTAACTTCAAGCTGGATGTAGCTGAGGTGTATCTCCCAGTGATCAAGAAGGCTGGACAACTTGGAAAAAAAGTTATGTTTAATTTCACTTTGCCAGACTCATGTATGGAACTCATTCAGCCCGGTGAGGAGCATGGCTACAAGCTGATTTTAAAAAATACATTTGATGTGCGCACGGAGCATATTTCACCACCGGACCCGTCTTCCGCCATACATGATTTTTTTACACCGGTTTTGTTTGTAATAGGTCTGAACGAGCGAACCCATAAGCTTAATTTGCAGCTTAACATCCGGCAGAAGCTTGAAGCACAAGGATATCAGGTATCGCAAGTGACATCTAACGGATGCGGAGAGCTGATAGGTGCGCATTCTTTCCCGCAGTTTATGTTTGAGGGCGGGATGACCGAGACGCAAAAGATTATTATGTTTAATCGATATTTGAAAAAAATAGAGCAGAGTGAAAAGCCGGATTTGATACTCGTAGGTATCCCAGGCGGGATTGTTCCTTTTAATAACACATTCACGAATTATTTTGGAGTAACCTCATTTTTGGCATCCCGTGCAGTTAGACCCGATGGGCTGATCTGTTGTCTTCATTATGATGAATATAATCTAAAATACCTGGAGCATGTCAAACAATACATGGAAAATCGCTTTTCCTCTTCATTGCTGGGATACGCCTTGAGTAACAATGTATTCGATAGCTATTCTTCTTCCTCAGTGAATTTGCAATATGCTTCTGTTAATCCTCGTTTTGTGGAAGAGAAAAAACAAGAGTTTTCCAGTTATCCCGTGCCTATACTCAATCTGTCTAGCGATGAGGATATGGGCAAGCTGACGGAGGACATTTTACACTATTTTTCGGTCGATCATCATGTAGCTCAGTTCTAATGGAGGGAAGAATATGAACTTTACTCAGGATGTAACAGAAACACGAGCTAAGCTGGAAAATATATTTGGGGAACTTTTTAACATCAAAGCGAGCGAGATCAATAAAGAGGCTACTTTATTAGGGCCAGAAATGAGGTTGTTTCCCCGAGATCTGGTATATCTATTATTTGAGGTGGAAAAAAGATTCGCCATCCAAATTCCGGAGGAGCGTATATTGGAAGGGGGGTTGCTTACATATAACAGCTTGTATGAGACGATAAAGGATTGCTTGGCAGTGGAAAAGGAATGAAGGATTTGTGAAAATGATGATAAAACATACAAAAACATACAAAAAAATCCGATATACCTCTAGAATCACTTATTAGAAGAGAATTGGAGGTTTTAGGATGAATGTATCTTTTACATCATCTCACCAATCGCCGTTCCGCACCGCAGATAACAACCGACTTGAACTACGGCATCCACTTTCCGCGCAGGCTGAAAGAAAGAGTATAGGCAAGCCGCAAAACAAGATTATTCAACAATTGACAGAGCAAAAGCAAAATTTAATGGAGAGGCGTTCGGACTATGTAAGTAATGCCCTCAAGCGTGGTCTCGGTCCAGAAGCTGTAAAGGCTGAAATGGAGGAGATCGATAAGCAGATTCAGCAAATTGATGAGAACATTCAAAAACAGTCACTGGAAGAACAAAAAAAGGCCTTAGGCATGGATAAGGACAGTAAAAAAGAGGCTCAGGAAGGTAAAAAGGAACAATATATACCCAAGACTGCTGAGGAACAGAGACAGAATCTGATCACCTATACCATGCATGGTATAGTATCTGCAAACAATGAGTTGAAGAATGCCAAAATAGCTAAAATGGCACAAATCACATTGGGAAGCGAGGCTAAGGGCTGGGAAAGCACTAACCCTGCAAAATCAGCGGCTTTGCGTGAGAAGGCAGAAGGGCTTGACGGAAAAATTATGGGAATCGCTGCGAGTATTAATGAGCGCATCAGTGAAGCCGCGAATAATGCACCGACGATGACTGAACGGGATGAGCCAAAGGATGAGAAGGAGGTAAGTCCAGAGGCCGGCAGAGTGTGGACTGAACAAGAAATCAATGCCTACCAGGATTCGGCTAAAAAAGAGGAGAAGGCTGCAGGTACGAACGTAAATATTGCAGTCTGATCCAGTTATTTTGCGTATAGTACACGAACTAGGAGGGTGCTTATAGACGAACGCTAACGTTCGTAGAGGCACCCTCCTCTTACTTAATGAAATGGAACAGAGCAGTGAGAACCATTTCGCGATCCGAAGGAGGAGGGGGAGAAACAATGAATGCCAAGATCCATGTAGCCATCATTGACGATGGAGTGAATGCTGACTTCCTGAACTCTCATTTATTATACGACGTCGAAATAGCGCATGGGGGCGCAGAAGATGGGCGTAGCTTAAATCACGGTACGCTGTGTGCTGCTATTGTACAAACGTATTTCCCGGATGCGATGATTAGCAGTGTGAAAATAATGAACGATAGAAAAGGAAATGCGGTGCAGCTTTGTGCCGCACTGGATTGGTGTGTAAAGCATGGGGTACAGGTAGCGAATATGAGCCTGGGAAGCATAAAGTATCGGGATCGAGAAATGCTGCGAGAAGCTGTAAATGATGCAGCTAGAGCAGGACTGATTATGGTATGTGCTGCACAAAACGGGGGGCTTCTTACTTATCCGGCTTCTTTTGCTAATGTGATTGGAGTACGCTGTGACCGAAGCGGCATACTTATGGTAGGGCAATATACATATGATGCTGAAAAAGCTTATTCAAGTGGTATTGAATTTACCGCTTTTGCCAGACATGAACTGGTAGATTCAACGGGAGGGATTGTGCGCTGCTCCAATTGCAATAGCTATGCCACTCCATTCGTTACGGCCCAGGTGTGTAAAGCTTTGCAGCAGTCCAAGCATGTTCCTTCTATAGAGAAGCTAAAATATATACTGTATGAGAATAGCTACCGTCCGATACAGGATACGGATTTACCTGTAATCCAATACAAACATCCAGATTGGATACGACGTGCACATGTGTTTAAGGGGGAGGGCGTAGTTGGCTCGGTAGCACCTTATTATTTTCAGACCCCATATGAAGCCCAAATTCCTCGCACAAAAGTAGCTGCATTCATCGAACAAGCGATCCTCCGGGAGCAGCAGCCGGATTCAGCCTTTAGGACGGGAAAATGGAGTGGGGATCTGACAGATACGATTGTCTTGCTGGGCACAATGGAACCAGAAGAGTTGCAGGAAGTGGAGCAATTGGCTGTGCGTTATAGAAAACATGTCGTTTATATCTCTACAAGTCAACGCCACACTCCTGCCCCGCCTTTTTTATCTGACCATTTGCGCTGGTGGCAGCAAGAGGATCATTTCTTTATAAAGCAGGAGGAGACGATTGCGATAGAAGCTTCTCACATTCCGCTTATTTGCATGTATTATAGCAAGGAGTTTGATATCCTATATTTTTTGCATGTGCTGAGAGATTTCTTTGCCCGAGATGGATATCAAAGCTGGATCGTGGTAGACCAGCCTACCGCTATGCTGCATGATATGGAGTATTTGCCTCTTAAAGCTGCAATCCATGGATTACAGGCATTAATAATCGCTGCCGGGGCAATGGCTTATAGTGCGTATACGGATATTGCCATTTTCTGCGTAGAGGCTCAGCATATTTCAAATTGGAGCAAAGAGCAAGATGTATCAGGGGTTGATATTGAGCTTTCTGTGATATCTGTAGCAGAGGCTGACAGCATTCAAATCTCTATACAGAGAGAGCAGCGATATTCGCAAGAATGGGTTTTTCCGGAGTTAAACGAGGGAGATATAGGTCGTTTTTATACAAGTTTAGAGCAGCTACTGGTAAACTGATATATAAAATACGTAACCAAATACTTATCGTTTAATATTATTTGATTAATATATATATTAAGTATTTAATAATAATATTGACTATGTTAATTATGGTGTGTTATATTGAAAGCGTTAATAAAATGGCTTGTTAGTTTTAGGTACAACAAATTTTATTTTCGTATTCAGAGAGGATGGTTTAGGTGGCAGCAGCTGTAAAAGCAAAGATGATCGTAGACAAGTCTTTTCGTATTGCTGAAGTCGATAAACGCATTTATGGTTCTTTTGTAGAGCACCTCGGGCGTGCTGTATATGGTGGTATTTATGAGCCTACTCATTCAACTAGTGATGAAAGCGGTTTCCGTAATGATGTTAAAGAACTGGTAAAAGAACTAGATGTTCCTATTATACGCTATCCGGGCGGTAATTTTGTATCCGGTTACAATTGGGAGGACGGCGTTGGCCCTGTCGCATCCAGACCTAGACAGTTAGAGCTGGCGTGGAGAACGGTCGAACCGAATGAAGTAGGGACGAATGAATTTTTTAAATGGGCCCAGGATGTTGGCTCCGAAGTAATGATGGCGGTGAATCTGGGTACGCGTGGTATTGATGCGGCACGTAATCTGGTGGAATATTGTAACCATCCAGGTGGCTCCTATTGGAGTGATTTACGTCGTAGTCACGGTGTAGAGCAGCCACATAAGATTAAAACCTGGTGTCTTGGCAATGAGATGGACGGTCCATGGCAGATTGGTCACAAGACAGCAGAGGAATATGGTCGTCTGGCTGTAGAATCTGCAAAAGCTATGAGGCTGATTGACCCTGACATTGAACTTGTATCCTGTGGGAGTTCCAGTTCCACGATGCCGACGTTCCCGGAATGGGAGGCAACCACACTGGATCATACGTATGAGGTAGCTGACTATATTTCCCTGCACCAATACTACGGCAACCATGACAATGATACGGCTAATTATCTGGCACGTTCTATGGACATGGATCATTTTATTCGTACAGTCATTTCGACTTGTGATTATATCAAAGCGAAGAAACGCAGCAAGAAAAAAATGATGCTCAGCTTTGACGAATGGAATGTGTGGTACCACTCCAATGATGCGGACAAAAAAATTGATCCATGGTCTGTGGCACCACCGCAGCTTGAGGATATTTACAATTTTGAAGATGCATTGTTGGTCGGCAGCATGTTGATTACGTTCCTGCGTCACGCAGACCGTGTAAAAATGGCTTGTATGGCTCAACTGGTCAACGTTATTGCACCAATCATGACCGAAAATAACGGAAAAGCGTGGAAGCAAACGATCTTCTATCCGTATCTGCATGCCTCCCGTTATGGTCGTGGGATATCGCTGATGCCTGTAGTGGACTCCGAAAAATACGACTCCAAGGACTTTACAGATATTCCTTATCTGGATAGTGCTGTGGTTTATGATGAAGAGGGAGATGCGCTGACGGTCTTTGCAGTAAACCGTCACTTGTCTGAATCGCTGGAGCTGACGGTAGATGTACGCAGTTTTGAGGGTTACCGCATTGTCGAGCATACTGTGCTGGAGCATGATGATCTCAAAGCGACCAACAGCCCAGCTGGTGAAAAGGTTACACCTCATAACGGTGGCAATGCCAAGCTTGAAGACGGAATTATAAAAGCCCATTTGGGTAAAGCCTCGTGGAACGTGATCCGTCTTGCTAAGTCTCATTAATTCTCTTTCTAAAAGGAACGCACTAGGCTATGCCTAATCAGCCCGCATTCTCTCTTGTAAGGCTACTACAAGAGCAGGAATGCGGGCTTTTTGTATAAAATGAGTCATTTGTCCCTCCATCGATCTAGTGCCCGAAAGGAAGGGATAATTTTAATAAATATTATGTTTATTCCTAAATTTAACTAGGCAAAGATGATCCTTATTCACTAAGTGTTCGTGCTTCATTCATTTTTGTGAAGTTAATTAGACCCAGGTCCGACATTCCCGGGTGAAAAAAGACCCTGTTATACCGTTGTCAATGAATTGATATCTGAAACGAGGGTGTGTAATCCGACTTGAATCCACGTTATACTTTAAAAGATAGCTATTTTAAAAAAAGATGGCTGTAGCATTTCGAGAAAGGAATGATCTCTATGAGTCAAACGGACGAATATCGTTTTCAAGTGAATTTGGGCGGCATGATTGATATTTTGGCCAATCATTTATATAGCAGTCCACGAGTGTTTATACGTGAAATACTGCAAAATGCAACAGATGCGATCACAGCTCGCAAGGAGCTGGGGAAGGCTGCTGCTGAAAGTAAACCAATGAAAGAAGACAATACTCTTGGAGATACAGCTTTCGAGAGTAACGACTATGAAGGCAAAGTCATCGTGGAGCTATCCGGTGCCGGGGACCAGCAGGTATTGATGATTCAGGATAATGGGATTGGATTGTCTGAAGAAGACATTCACCGGTTTCTGTCGATCATCGGGCAGTCTTCCAAGAAGGGAGCTGACTTGCTGACCTCGGAGACTTCATTTATCGGGCGTTTTGGGATTGGTTTACTGTCTTGTTTTATGGTGAGTGATGAGATTGTAGTACTGACCCGTTCGGTGAAGGAAGGCGTCTCTATGGAATGGAAAGGGAAGCCGGATGGGACATATACAATTCGTCGATTAGAGACTGAGCTGCCTACAGGGACGCAAATTTATTTGCGCTGCAAGCCAGGGAGCGAGTTTTATTATGAGCCAGCTCAGGTGAAAGATTCTTTATTTTATTATGGAGCCTTGCTTCCCTATCCTGTCCTGCTGTCTGTAGACGGGGAGACCAAGCAGGTCAATCTTCCATCGACAAGCTGGATGCAAGACCCGGAACAATTACGAAGCCGCCGCGGTGAGGTGCTGGATTTAGGCTATCGTCTGATGGGTGAGCGCTTCAGTGATTTTATACCGCTACGGACAGCATCGGGTAGAACAGGCGGGATTGCATTCATTTTGCCTCGCAGTGTTAATCTGAACAGCAAGCGGCAGCATCGGGTGTACCTGAAGCATATGCTCGTGTCTGACAAAGCGGAAAATGTATTGCCAGAATGGGCATTTTTCATTAAAAGCCTGATTTGGACAGATGAATTGCAACCAACGGCATCACGTGAATATTTTTATGAAAATGAGCAGCTTGATGCGGTTCGTTCTGAATTGGGGACCTGTATTCGCGAAGAACTGCTACGCATGGCGGAATATGAGCCAGACCGCTTGCAGCACTGGATTCGTTTGCATGAGCTGTCCATGAAGGCGCTCGCGGTTGAGGATGATGAGTTTCTGCGGATTATGCATCGCTGGTTTTCCTTCGAAAGTACATTTGGGCGGCGCGAGCTGAGTGAACTGATCCGAGAGGCGGGCGGACGTCCGCTCCATTACACGGCGACCGTGGATGAGTATCGCCAGATTACGCATGTGGCGGCAGCGCAATCGATGCTGGTGATCAATGGCGGATATATCTATGATGCAGAAATTTTGGATAAGCTGCACTGGATCGACGCTACCCTGCAAACAGAGCGACTCAGCCCTGAGGATGTATCTTTATCATTTACCGGACTGACGCAGGAAGAGCACACAAAGTATTACGGTGTGCTGCGTGTGATGGATGCTGCATTGCAGCCAATGCGTTGCCGTGCTGAGTTGAAGCGTTTTGAGCCTGCGAGCTTGCCTGTGCTTTACACCATTTCACAGGATGCACTAACCTTGCGCTCCATGGAACACACAGTTGAAGAGACAACTTCACTTTTTTCCAATGTGCTAGATAGTCTAAAAGCGGGAGTCCAGCAGAACGCGGGCTACTCGACCTTGTATTTTAATTTCAACAACCCGGTAGTGGCGCGAATTTTTGAAGCTACTGATACACAGATGATTACGGCTGCCACAGAAATGATGTATGTGAATGCACTTATGATGGGTCACTATCCGATGAACCGCAGTGAGCTGGAGCTGATGAACCGGAGTGTGCTGCATTTTATCAATTGGGGATTAGGGAACGGACAGAATACGTAATTGCGTAATAAAGGAGGATTCAAATGGAAGAGACGATATATGAATTGATGGAGCAGGCGCAGGATATGCCCGGAGGGGCGGCGAAGCTGGCGATTCTGGAAGAGGCTGTTCGCTTGGCGGATACTTCAGGTTTGAAGGAGCTCGCTTATGAAATTCGGGGAGAGATTGTAGACTGTGCTATTTTTAACGGATATCCATTGAAATCACTGATTGCTTTTTCATGGCAGCTGGGTCAATTTGACCAAAATCCAGAGGAGTACGACCCCGTTGAGCTGTTGTGGAACTACAAATGGATACTCGGGAAGGTGTGCAGCTTTTCCAATATATCGAAGACTCAAATCGAAGATTTGGTGGAGGATATGCGCAGACGTTATGCCGAATACGGGTATAATGAGCGTCCATATTACTATTATAAGTTCCGCATCGCGATGGACATGGGGGAACTGGATGAAGCACGGCGGTATCTGGATATGTTCCGCGTGATTGAGCCAGACAGTATGAGCGATTGTGAAGCCTGTGAGCAGAGCCAGATGGTGCGGTTCTATTACTTGACCGGAGAAGACGAGCAGGCGCTTGCCGTGGCAAAACCGATTTTATCGGGACGGATGAGATGTGCAGAAGTACCGCATGTGACGCTCTCGCAGGTGCTATTGCCGCTGTATCGTCAAGGCGAGGTTGATCAGGCGAAGGAGCAGTATCGCAAAGGCTATCGCCTGGTTCGTGATGACCGAGACTTCCTGAAAACGATCGCAGAGCATATTGAGTATTTGACAGTTGCAAATCCGATTGAAGGCATCGGAGTGGTGGAACGTCATTTGCACATCGCACTGGACTATGAGAGCGGATTGGAGCAAATGTATTTTTACGCAGCGATGGTGGGGTTGCTGCAAAAGCTGGATACTTCGAGCAAACTTCGTTTGATTCGGATGCCTGCGTCTTTTGAATGGGGCAAACAGGAACGTACATTAGAAGAGATCATCGCATATTTTAAACCTCTGGCAGAGTCAGCAGCAGCCGAATTTGATCGACGGAATGGGAATACATTTTATTCGGATTGGATCGGGAAGATTGTTCAACCAGCGTAGAAGAACAGGCATCTGGGATGAATATTTTATACAGCCCAAACAATGAACGAGTACAATGTTCTTGTTTGAAATGACAGGAGGGATTAGATCGTGACTATGACCCAGAAGGTGATTAATTTTGCACATCGCGGAGCTTCAGGGGTATGTCCTGAAAATACGATGGTGGCTTTCCGCCATGCGTTAGAACTGGGAGCAACGGGTATTGAAACGGATGTGCAGCGTACCCAAGATGGGCATTTGGTGCTAATTCACGATGAGTCGCTGGAGCGCACGACAGGCTGTCCACTAGATGTAAGAGATATCACGCTGGAAGAATTAAATAAACTGGACGCAGGCAGTTGGTTTGATGAGAAATTCCGAGGCGAGCGGGTACCGATGCTGGATGAGTTATTGGAACTGGCCCAGTCCTCGGATACCATTATTAATCTGGAATTGAAAAATAGCGTTCATCTCTATCCAGGGATGGAGGAAGAGGTTATTGCCGCTGTGAAGCGTTTCGGATTGGAAGAGCGGGTGATCTTATCCAGCTTCAATCACGAATCGCTCGCGCTCTGTGCGCAGATAGCCCCTGAGATCAAGACGGGAGCGCTATATATTGAAATTATGGTTCGCCCATCGGAATATGCAACCCAATTCGGGGTTACAGCACTTCATGCCTATAAGCAAGTGGTTACACCAGAAGCTGTGTCTGAGGCCTTGGCATTAGGTGTCGTCTACCACCCATGGACGGTGAATGAGCCGGAAGAAATGGAACGTCTGCTGGAGGCTGGAGTGAACGGCATCATTACAGACTACCCAGATCGATTGGCGCACATTCTAGCTGTCCACTCTTCTTAAGAGGAAGGCGCAGCAAAACTACACTACTACTAGAGATTGTACGGAAATAGTAGTAGAAATGTATTGAATGAAAAAAGACTCTCCTACGTACTCGCTTTCACGAGACAAGGAGAGTCTTTTTTTGCTTGAGCCGAAGAGAATATGATCACGACAATTTTGATCCCGTTCTATTTGATGCCAAGTCTCATACGATAGCTGAACAGGATATCCAGTGTTCTGCCTTCAAAATGATTCTCTACCAGCTTCACGAAGCGAGCTATATCGTCATCAAGTGTTCGATTGCCAAGTTTGAAAAGACTCTGAATCCCCCCTTGGCTAAGAGCGAGCCCAGTATAACGAGCAGCGTCACATTGCTCACGATTGTGGAAGACAATCTCCCGAGTATAGCGAAATTGTCCGCTGCGGTGCAGATTAGCTAGATGCTGATCTTTACTCCATTTATGAGCTCGTTGCTCTACTGGCGCTTCCTGTTCCAAAGTGGCATCTGCTTTGGTGATAAGCTCTGTATAAGCTTGCTCTATCTGCCATTGCAGCACTGGAGGCCAGTCACAGTCAAAGGCCGCAAACACACCGCCTTGAGCCAAGACCCTGCCTGCTTCCTGAAGCGTGCTCTCGGGGTCCATCCAGTGAAAGGATTGAGAGCAGGTAATGACGTCTACAGTGCTGTCCTCAAAGGGCAGGTTGTTGGAGAACCCGCTCTCGAAGGAAATAGCTCCTGCCATTGTCGTTCCTGCTCTCTCCAGCTTGCGCTGCGCTATTCCTCTCATGTCCGGGTTAGGCTCGATGCCGACGATTCGCTGAGCGCTGTCTTTCCATATGAAAGTTGAAAGTCCGGTACCGCAGCCAATATCGGCAACTAGCTCTACGTTCCGATCCAGATAGCGGCTGATGATTTCCACCACGAGTGATGGCGCTTCTGGACGGTGCTGATCGTAGTTGTCGGCAAAGCCATTGAAACGATCCACATTACTTTGCAGATTTCCCTCAGGAATCATAGGGTCTTTTCCTCCTTAGCTTCGGCCGGGCGACCGAACAAATTCCGATGTTCTGTACTCTTACATTGTACAAGTTTATGTGCTTAACCAGCTACTTTTGTGTTTTCACAACATCATCGGATTTCGGTGGAGGAAAGTCTCCTATTTTATCATTGAAGCAAGCGCCCACTCACGCATCATAGAGTCAAGCATTGGACGTAAATCTTCGCGCTGCATGCCCATGTGGAGCACCGCTTCCAGATAGCCGGCTTTATCACCAATATCATAGCGTGTGCCCTCCAGCTCCAATGCGAGCAGTTGGTTCTGCAATGCTACTTGATGCAGAGCATCTGTCAATTGGTATTCACCGCCCGCTCCAGTCGACATGTTCTCTAATATGGAGAAAATAGAAGGCTCCAATACATAGCGACCAATGACGGCCTGTCGCGAAGGAGCATCTGCTGGAGCGGGTTTTTCAACAAGCCCGCCGACTTCATGAATAAGACCATTCTGGCGGATAGAGTCAATAATGCCGTATTTACTTACATCCTGTTCTTCCACTGTACGCACGCCGACCACTTGCTTGCCAGTGGCTTCGTATACATCCATCATTTGACGAATCGCCGGAGTGGAGGAATTCATAATATCATCGCCCAGTAACACGGCGAAGGGCTCATCGCCAATGAACTGACGGGCGCAGCGTACCGCGTGCCCCAACCCTAGGGGTTCTTTTTGACGGATATAATGAATGACTGCTTTGCCCCCGATGCTTTGTACTTCACGCAGGAGATCATATTTACCCTTGCTCTCCAGTACTTGCTCCAGCTCTACGGACTTGTCAAAATGGTCTTCGATGGCTTTTTTATTACGCCCCGTAACGATAATGATGCTCTCAATTCCGGATTTGATGGCTTCTTCTACGATATATTGAATCGCTGGTTTGTCTACGATGGGAAGCATTTCTTTTGGCAAAGCTTTCGTAGCTGGCAAGAAACGGGTACCTAAACCGGCGGCAGGAATAACGGCTTTTGTAATTTTTCTCATAGGGACTCACTTTCCTTTCAGGATGGGGAACCGAACACCCAGTATCGGCTCCCGATATAATTGATGATCATTCCGGCTGCAGTGGCGATCAGCTTGCCTAAAGCAAGCGGCAGCTCGGTTTTAGTGTGAAGCACTTGGAGTAATAAGGAGGTTATCCCCAATACGATGAGGTTGATGACGATAAATCTGAGTAACTGACCTTTGCTTGTGTTGTTTGCTTGTTGTTTGCTGAATGTCCATTTGCTGTTCAAAATATAACTGTTGGCTGTGCCGCAGCTGTACGAAATGATCTGCGCCACCACGACCGGCACTCCAGTCCAAGCCAGCAGCATGAAAATGATATAATCTACACCCGTATTCACCAGACCTACGATGCCAAATCGGATCATAGGAAGCAGCTGGGCCATGTGACTTTTCATGGGTTAGGCTCCATGGCCGGATTTGGGTTCAGTATATACCGCGCTGTTGCCGCGTACTGTACGTGCACCCGAAATCAGACTGTCACGGGCTCCTTGCATGTACAGGGAGTCGCGTTGTTCAGGAACCTTCATAGCATGCGTCGGACCGTTATCGTATTGTCCACCCAGACGCTCACGGACAATGTAGAGTGGACGCGCTTTGGTTTCGTCATAAATCCGTCCAATATATTCACCCATAATACCGAGGATAATCAGAATCACCCCGTCGAAGATCAGGCTGATGCTAATCATGGATGACCAGCCTTTCATCACATAGGAATCGGTGAAAAGGTTAAGAAACAATACATACATCAGATACAGGAAGCCGGACATGGATAGAAGTGCGCCGATATACCCTGCCAGCTTGAGCGGCTTAATCGAAAAGGATGTGATCCCGTCGAGACTGAGCTTGATCATGCGTTTTAGCGGATACTTGGTTTCGCCTGCGAGCCGCTCATCGCGCTCATATTCAACAGCGGTTTGTTTAAAACCGATCCAACTGACCAGGCCGCGTACGAATCGGTTATTTTCCGGCAGTCGTTTCAATTCATCTATGACCTTGCGATCCATTAGGCGGAAGTCCCCGGTGTCAACCGGGATATTAATATCCGTTGATGCTTTAAGAACGCGGTAGAAGAGGCTGGCAGACCATTTCTTGAAGCGAGTTTCGCCATTGCGTTTGAGCCGTTTGGCGTAGACGACTTCATAGCCTTCCTTCCACTTGTTAGCCATCTCAACGATCAGTTCCGGCGGGTCCTGGAGGTCGGCGTCAATGACGACGACCGCCTCTCCCACCGCATAATCCATCCCGGCGGTAATAGCTAGCTGATGACCAAAGTTGCGAGAGAAATCAATCAATACAATCGTATCATCTCTGAGACTGAATTCCTTAATAAGCTGGACGCTGCGGTCCGAACTTCCATCATTGACGAAGATTAGCTCGTAGGGCTCTCCCATTGAGCCCATGACTTGTTTCAGCCTCCGATAGGTTTCCGTAATAACGGCTTCCTCGTTGTACATTGGAATAACTATGGAATAACGGATGGGTTCACTCATTCGTAGTTCCTCCTCATTTATAATGTGATTTCGTATAAAGTACCGCTTCCGCCACGCTCGTCTCCGCCAGGTCCACCTTGGCCATTCTGAGCGCTCGCATTGCTGTTTGTGGTGTCGTTTCCGCTGTCGGTTGCTTTCGCTGCTGTACTTGTTTCCCCTGTTGTTGTTTTCCATTCATCTGTAGGGATTACTTTGCCGTGTTCCTTGATCCATGCAGTGACTTCGGAGTTGCCGCCATCCGGTCCACCGCCGCCACCAGAAATCATAAAGTATTTCACTTGCCCACTTTCAACCAGCGCCTTGATTTTATCGACGGTATAGACCGGATCGGAAGACACAAAACCGTTCATAATAATTACCTTTTGTCCGGCTTCGATCAGGTAAGGAGCGGCTGTTGAATAATTACTTGCTGCGAAAAGATAGGTTTCCCCTGTGTTGTTTTTTTGCAAGTAGCTCAACGTTTTTTGATCTAAACTTTGACTGCCATTCGGTCCTCCCATTCCTCTGGAGCGGGTAGAAGATCTCTGTTCCGTGGTAGTACTTGTTTGTGTGTTTGAAGTATTTCCGTCAGAGCTGGGATTGTCTGCATTATTGGTCTGGTTATTCGCTTGAATTCCTTCAGCTTGTTGTCCATTGAAGCCTGAACCTCTGTTGCCATCATTGCGGCCTGGCATTCCACCACCGCCGCCAAATTGAGTCGGTCCAGCTTGTGGAATCATGCTGTTCCCCCCGTAGACGATTGGTGTCAATGCCCAGTACACAGGACCGATAAACATAGCGAGTACACTTGCAATAATGGCATATCTTGTGAACTTCTCGGATTTCATTCGTGCTACTACCAGAAGTGCTGTGCCGATGATCCCTACGATCAATACCGCGATGGACCAGCCGCTACCGATGGTGTCGTTGTAATTTTGCAGAATGAACCAGCTAAATACCGATGTTGCCAATACTGCCACGGGTAATAGCCAGGAGAGCCAGTTGGAACGCTCACGATACTGCTGCCACAATTCTACGAACCCTGCTCCAAAGAGCGCTGCAATCGGTGGTGCAAGCATAATCAGGTAATAATGATGGAAGAAACCTGCTACGCTGAAAAATGCAGCTACGGGAATCAACCAGGCGAGCCAGAAGATAACCTCTTTATATTTCTGTGTGATATTACGGCGTCGAATACCGGCAAGCAAGCCGATAGAAGCAATGATTACGAACGGAAGTAGCCAGCTGGCTTGGCCTGATAGGGAAGATTGGAACAACCGCAAAGGCCCCTTTTCACCAGTACCGAACATGCCGCCACCGGAATTTCCACCCGGGCCACCACCAGGACCACCCTGTCCGTCTCCACCAGGAGCGCCTTGTCCGTTCCCACCGAATCCGCCCGGTGGCATTTGACCACCTGCACCAGGTCCGCCTGCTGTCATGTTGTTGGCACCAGAATCATCTGTAGTGGTAGTGCTGTCGGATGATGGAGTTGTCTGGATCTGATCCGTGTTCGTATTGTTGCTATTGGTTGCAGCGTTGTTGTTCTGCTCTGAGCGTTGACCACCACGATTTCCACCTGTTCCCTGATCTCCTGTCAGGCGGGACAGGCCGTTATAACCGAAGGCCAAATTCAGTACAGAGTTGGTGCCGCTACTCCCCATATAAGGACGTTCATCGGCTGGAGTGGAGTCCACTATGACTGCCCAAGAGAGCGATACAATCAAGAGGACTACTGCCGAGCCTGCCAACGTAATTGCTTTACGTTTCCAGTTAAACTTGGAAGCCAGCAGATAGAACAGGCCCAACGCCGGAACGATCATATAGGCTTGCAACATTTTTTCGTTAAAGGCGATGCCGACGACTGCAAAAGCAGCCAGGATCAACCCGGTTTTGCTATTTTTAAGGCCTCTGAACAACAGCCAGGTTGCGAGCAATAATGTGAAGACCAACATAGCGTCAATGTTATTCGTGCGGCTAACCGCTACGGCTATCGGTGTTGTTGCCATGGCGAAGGCAGCCAAGCGTGCGGCCAGTGTACCAAAGCTCGGTTTAACGAGTAAGTAAACGAGCAAGACCGATCCGACCTGAGCCAGCGCCTGCGGCAAGATTACGCTCCATCCGTGAAGCCCGAATATATAGGTGCTCAACGTCTGAATCCAGAACACCACTGGCGGTTTGTCTACCGTTACCGATCCTGCAGAATCAAGTGAGGCGAAAAAGAAATTATGAAAGCTCTGCAGCATGCTTGCTACTGCCGTCGTGTAGTAGGTGTTTACGTATTTGTCTTGCCAGATGTTGTATCCGTTCAAAAATGCGGATATCAGCATAATGATGATCAGGGGGATGTCCGCCCTGGTCTTGAACCATTTCTTAATCATGTTCATTCCACTCCCTGTGAAAATTCTTTGTTTTTATTCCGTTGTTCTAGCCGCTATCTTCAGGACTGCGGAATGACCAGTCGCTTCCGATCTTGGCCCGGTGAACTACCGGCTTGCTATTATCATGCCATACGTACCTTAATGAGTTCTGAGCGCTCCCTGAACGTTAGCTGAAAGCTGAGATGAGGTGCTTTTTTTACGGCAGGATTCAGGTATATTAGATACAGGTAAGAAATGAACCGACTTTTAATGTGAGAAAAATGCGCCAATATGAAAGGGAAGATTAATGATGAATCCAATACACGGAGTTAAGATTATGCTGGCGGACGATGAGCCTCATATTTTGCAATTTTTAGAGCTTGGACTGATTAATGAAGGGTATGAAGTCAGAACCGCCGAGAACGGGAGTGCAGCGCTCGATCTGGCTAGAGAGTTTCGTCCGCATGTAGCGGTGCTGGATGTTATGATGCCTGAAATGAACGGTTTTGAGGTATGCCAAAGTCTTAAGGAGACAGAGGATAACATCGCAGTTATTATGCTGACAGCCAAGGATGATGTGGACGATCGGGTAAAAGGGCTCAAGCTCGGCGCGGATGATTATATCGTAAAGCCCTTCAGTTTTAATGAACTGCTGGCTCGCATCGAAGCGCGTTTGCGAAATCAGTTCCCAGACCTGTTGGGGGAAGTGGTTCACGGACCCTTTCAAGTGGATGACCGACGGAAGGAGATTCGCTATCAGAACCAGGTGCTGGAGTTATCGCCTACCGAATACGAACTATTGAAGTTTCTGGTGTTGAACCACGGAATTGTGCTGAGTAAAAGTCGTATTTTGGACCGAGTCTGGGGGTATGATTTTGGGGGCGAGGATAATATTGTGGAAGTGTATATTCGCTCCTTGCGTGAAAAACTCAAAGATAAGGAGCATCGGGTCATTCGGACGCTGCGTGGTGTTGGGTACCGAGTGGATTTGTTATGAAGGCGGGAGGGAAAAGTCGGAGAAAATATGCGCTTCGTTCTCTCCGGTCCCAGCTTTTGGCCAGAACCTTACTCATTTTGGCTTTATTGCTCGTATTGATCGGTTTTCTCCAATACTTTTTAATGAAAGATTTTTTGTATCGCAGTCGGGCGGAAGCTATGGATACACAGCTGAATTCAATACCTGCCGACTTATTGATTAAGGATTCGCAGGAAAAGAGCGGGGCTGGGGTCACTGTTCCTCAAGATGAGACCAATCGGAGAAGTAATCGACCGGGACCATTTCTGTTTTGGCCGGATATGTCGCTTGCTTCTATAGGTATAGACGGCACCTTCCAGAGCTTGTCCAATGAAAATGGACTTAAACCGCCGCGCCTCACCACTCAGCAGTATCGAGCAATGCAGCAGAGCAAGCGCATGCGTCACGGCTATCAATTAATTACGGATGCTCAGGGAAAAGAACAGCTGGTTGTGTTTCGCCCACTCGGACCACCAGACCGTTCGTCAGGGTTACTTCAAATGGGCGTATCCACGAATTCTATGCAGGCGCAGTTGATCAATCAACTCCGCACCTTTATTTTATTGTCCCTGATTGCACTTGCGATTGGTTTAGCACTTATGCTTCCTGTGCTTCGCCGCACATTGGTTCCTCTTTCCAGAATGGTCGAGGCAGTCAAACGTATTGATGCGGGCAATTTGGACGAGCGCTTTGACGCAGAGCAGGGTCAGTATGAGGTAGATCGCTTGGCAGTTTCATTTAATGGAATGCTGGAGCGGTTGGAGCATTCTTTTGCTGCCGAGCGGGAATTGCAGATGCAAATGCGACGATTTATTGCGGATGCCTCCCATGAACTGCGTACCCCGCTCACATCCATTCACGGTTTCTTGGAAGTGCTGCTTCGTGGAGCAGCCTCCAATCCAAAGCAGCTCCAATCAGCACTAGAGAGTATGTATGGTGAATCCAAGCGGATGAATAAGCTTGTCTCTGATTTGCTATTGTTGGCTAAGCTGGATCGAACACCGGAGTTGAAGCTGGAAGACATATCACTAGATGCATTGCTGCTGGAAATGAAACCGCAGCTCCTTATGCTGGCAGGCACACGTAAGGTAGTTTTTGATATGACAGCAGGTGTACGGGTATTGGCAGAAGGCGATAAGATCAAACAAGTCGTGCTTAACCTGTTTCACAATGCTGTTCAACATACCGATATGGAGAAGGGCGTGATCCATGTCAACCTATCGGCTGGTAAGAAACTGGCAGATATTCAAATTCGTGATAATGGACCCGGCATGGAGAAGGAACAGCTGGAGCGGATATTTGAGCGATTTTATCGTGGAGATGAATCGCGTACACGCAGCTCAGGCGGAGCGGGCCTTGGTCTGGCTATTACACAATCGATCGTGGAAGCTCACGGTGGGAGCATTACAGCTGAAAGCACACTTGGAACGGGGAGTATATTTAAAGTAACGTTGCCTTTAGCAGGAACAGTATAGTATCGCAGATTATGGTCTAACATAAGAATAGCCCCCCAAACCGCGACTTTGGTTAAATAACGGCTTGGGGGGCTTTTTTAATTGTTAGTTAATCAGCGCAGCTTTTTTTAAAAGTACATGCAGCACCTTGGCAGATGCCTCACGTGTTGTAGGCGCATTCGGCTGGAAGTAGGAAGAGCCTTTGATCGTGGCTCCGTTAATAATACCTGCTGCACTTACTTTTTCAATACTGTCCTTGGCATAGCCTGCAAAGGATGAAGTATCATGGTACGGTGTGCGTGCAGGACCATCGGTTGCTGTTTTGATTTGAAGCAAGTCCACTGCTTTGCCCAGCACAACAGCAATTTCTTGACGACTGATATTTGCTTGCGGATCAAACTTGTCGTTATTGCGACCTGTAATCAATCCGGCCTCATATGCGGCTGCCACATCCCCGGAATACCAGCTACCTGCCGGAATATCACTGAATGGTGCAGCAGTACCTGGTGTCAGGCCAAGTGCCCGGGTGATCAAGGCTGCAAATTCTGCACGCGTCACGTTTTGCTTCGGTGAGAATGTTGTATCGGTTGTGCCGTTAATTAGCAACTTATTCGCTAGCGATCGAATTTCGGATTGGGCATACGACGATGAAATATCTTCAAAGCTAACAGGACGTGTCGCCGCTGCATACGTGGAGAAGCCTGGACGACTTACCTTAACGATGGTAGATCCATCAGCTTGCTTGGTGAAAACGGATGGAACGGGATAGACATTTCCATTCGCCGTATAGAGCACACCGGCTGTATTAGGATCAATTTGACCAGGTACGGTAAAGGATCGGCTAATGAACTGTCCTGGGACCACTTTAAGCGGTTGATTCTTGCCACCAGTGACAACGTTGACCTCAAACCCTACCGGGGTGCCGATCACATTCGAGCCTTTAAGCTTGCTTGTAAATGTGCCGCTCGCCTCTGCCTGGCTACTGATGACCACTTCAATGCCTGCACCTTCAGGTGCATTTTTTAGAGCAGATACCGGCAATGCCAGGGAAGAACCTGTATTGCTCACAATCAGGCTGCTTCCTGCTGCGGCTTTGCCCAGTGTTGCCAGCTGTGACGAAGTGAGTGATGCCTTAGTCGTTTGGCCTGCTTGGCTAGTAGCCGACAATACGATAGCTGTCGGACTGGAGCCAGCTGCTGTCACGGCAGCCTGCAGGTCTGCATCAGCTACTGTCAGTGACTGTACATTATTGTTTAACGCAACGGCTGTAGGCACAGTTTTTACAGCTTGTCCTTGCTTCACTACGCTTTGCAGTGAAGGTGCAGATGTAGCGACAGGGGTGGATGTTTTCGTTGCAGCAGAAGGTGTAGTATTGCTTCTGCCGCCACCTCCACCACCTCCGCCGCCGCTACTACCACCGGATGCGGCACTATTATCCACACGGATCGATTTCGTGGCAGTGAACAGTTTAGGACCATCGGTATTACGTTCAACTTCTCCCTTTTCATTCAGTTCTGGAGAGCTGACTTCCAGCTTGTACACGCCATCCTTCAAGTGTTGAATAACCGGCTGACCGTTAGCATCCAGAACAGGCTTGCCATTGTCATCAAATTCAACATAACTTCCGTTAATCCCCTTAAAGGAATATGCGCCTTGTTTGAGGCGAGCGTTAGCTCCTTGTTCTTTGGTAGTGGCAATCCCATCAATCAGACCGATTAGCTTATCATCTAATCCGTATACATAGAGCGCGATCTGATTGGTTTTATCTGTGGTCAGACGGAAAGCCAAATCTGTTGTGCGCTCCGCACCTGTACGACTTGGATAAATAATCGGGTTCGTGAAACTTAGATCCTGCAAGCCGAAACCTGTCGTTGGGTTTTCTTTGCCGACATGCACAACGAACGGAAGATGAAGTGTCGGCTGTCCAGCGCTTTTTAGAATAACCTCTCCTTCATATACACCTGTAGCTGCATTCGCACTTGGTTGTACAGACAGGAAGAACGGTTGCGATTTGCCTGGTTCTGCCGAGATAGATCCATTCGTGCCAACCCCCTGCAACTGAACGGTAATGTTGCTCACGTCAGGTGTTGCAATAGGCTTAGTTGGATCAGAGGTGACATTATCATGTAAAACGTAGCTGGCTTCATACTGCACAGGGTTTGCGGATAAGTTTTTGAGCTGAAGCTGGATCTGCTTCGCATCACTACCCGGTCGTAACACCCCGAAGCTGGCGGAAGGATTGTAATTCACAACTTCCTGCCGATTAAAGTTCTTGTCAAGAATCGTAATCTTTTCAACGGTTTCCAGCAGGGCTGGAGTCTGAATCGCATTTGCAATGTTTACAAGACCTGCACCTTGGGAATACACATCATATTGGATTTTATCCTCATCAAAGAGTGTAACCGAAGTGTTTGCCAGAGCAGCGCGGATATCAAACGGTGTCCAGTTCGGATGCTGCTGCTTCAGCAGCACCGCAAGTCCAGCCACATGAGGAGATGCCATACTCGTTCCGTTGCTGCGTTTGTAAGCTTGCTCATAGGATGCATCTGGATAGAACTTGGCGAAGGCAGGGTACGTCGACAAAATGCCAACACCCGGTGCGCTTACGTCTGGCTTGATGCTCAGCAGTTCATCTCCATTGGGTCCACGGGAGCTAAAATCGGCCATGGTATTACCTGAATGATCTGTGCGAATATAGTCTGCACCAAAGGAAACGGAGAACTTCTCTCCAGCGTTGTCTACGATTTGTTTAGCCAGCGCGCGACCTTCCTTACCTTTCATGTCAAAGGTCGGAATAAAGTCAAAGCTGTCACCCAAATTGGAATTTACGTAGTCATCGCGACCTGAAATGCTTTCCCCTAAATCAGCCTTGGTGATGTCACCAGGTTTCGTATTTCCATTGAAAACAATGACGGCTTTCGCGCCGTTTTCTTTCGCATTTGCGATTTTATCCACGAACGCCAGGTTGCCCCGTGATACGAGGACAATTTTACCGGCTACGTCTTTTCCTTCAAAATCATCAGCTTGTCCCAAATTAGCATATACAAGCTCATAAGGGGCAGTTCCCATAACGGAGGCAAAGTCCTCTCTGCCTGTCTCCCAGCCCATCAAATTAAAGTCGTAATGTGCATAGGTATCAGTAGTTACGGTTTTCTTTAATTCACCGTTGTCCTCCCAATAGGAGTCGCGTGTCACTGAGGCTGTGCCTGAGAAGCTCTTGCTTGGTGAAGTGGCTGCACCAACGGAAATCGCTAGCTGGGATGTTGCGGGAGAACCCATGGAATAAAAATAGGGTCCTTGTTGTGCAGCGTTACCGTTCGCGATGACCGCGACTACCCCGGAAAGTACCGCATTATTGATGGCGATGGCATCCGGGGAGTTGGGATCCTTTTCAGAATCTGAACCTAGCGACAGGTTGATGACATTCATGCCATCCTTGACAGCACGTTCAATACCGTCAATGACCTGAGCCGAGGAACCGGAGGAACGACCGGTCTTGGTATTGCGTCCAAGCACCTTATACACGTATAAGTCCGATTTATAGGCAATGCCTTTTTGTACAATATCCGAGGATTTATTTGCAGCTTTCCCGGCAATTGTACCGGAGACATGAGTACCATGTGTCGTTCCACTAAAACCTGTGCCGTACGGATCATTCTCTTTTTCAAGGAACGGTTCCTCGTAAGGGTCGTTGTCCTGTTCAAAAGAGTCATATCCGCCTTTGTAGGCTTCTTTCAAATCTGGATGCTCATAATCAATACCGGTATCAATAACCCCGACCTTGATTCCCTCGCCATGCAATCCTTTGGCCCAGGCTTCAGGCACACCAATTTGGTCCAGTGGTGCATTGTCATAAGTGGCTTCATTGGCTGTAAGTGTTGGTGGGTCCTGCACGGGGATGGAATAATATGTTTTGTTTTCGTGAATGGATTTAACGCCTGGTAGTTTAGCCAATTCTGGAATTTTATTGGCTGGCACTGTAACCTCCAGTCCGTTAAGCACCGTATTGTACTGGTAATTCACTTGAAGGGAAATGCCGTGCTCAGCGGCTTGGTCTACGAACGTTGTTTGCTCGGTGGCGATCGCAGATTCGGCTTTTTGCTCGGATTGAGCGGTGAAAGCTTTGGCGCTTGAACGTGCGGCATATTTGTCCACAGCTAGGGGCTCGCCATCAAGCTGTACGATGACTCTGACCTGACGAGAGGAGTCTGTGCTCAGCTCAGGTGAGATAAAGGCTGGAGCCGACTCAATAGTTAATGCTTCCTGAGCTTTTAAAAATGAGTCGATTGGCAGATCTGCAGTAGCGGCAGAACTGAAAGACGGTAGAGATAAGCTTACCGTCAAGGCAAGAGCGAGTGATACGACAGGTATTTTTTGCAAAATGATCGGCTTTTTCAAAGATTTCCCTCTTTTCAATCAAAATATGATATCTCTACATACTAGGATTTGAAGCCACTGCCGTTGTTCTCACGCCTCCCTTAATATCTAAAATAATAGAATTGACCACTGGTGACTAACTTGCCAGTTTTGAGGCATATCTTACCATATTGGTGGGATATATTACTATATGTTTTTTATATTTTTAGAAAAAATAAGGTTAACTTCACATATAGATTCCATGGAAATGTTATGAATTTACTAGATTATTTTTGAAATCAATCGAAGAGGAATGGGAGAATGCAAGATTTAATGATATAATCTGCATTGGAATTGTAGAGGTTACACAATCACGTAAAATGCTTAAGGTGAAGGAGTCGATTATGTTGGCAAAAACATTGATTTTTGGGCATAAAAATCCGGATACGGATACCATTTGCTCAGCTATTGCTTATGCAGACTTGAAAACCAAACTGGGCGCGGACGTAGAGCCGGTTCGTCTGGGCGAGGTTAACGGGGAAACGCAGTATGCGCTGGATTATTTCAAAGTGAGCGCGCCGCGTCTGGTTGAGCAGGTTGCTGCCGAAACAGACAGCGTCATTCTGGTCGATCATAATGAACGCCAGCAAAGCGCAACTGACATTGACAAGGTGCGCGTAACTGAAGTCATTGATCACCACCGGATCGCTAACTTTGAAACAAGCCAGCCGCTGTACTTCCGCGCTGAGCCAGTAGGTTGCACAGCCACCATTTTGAACAAGCTCTACAAGGAAAATGGTGTAGCCATTCCCAAAGAAATCGCAGGTCTGATGTTGTCCGCGATTATTTCTGATTCCCTGTTGTTCAAGTCCCCGACTTGCACAGATCAGGATGTAGCCGCTGCCCGCGAACTGGCTGAAATTGCTGGTGTGGATGCAGACCGTTACGGTTTTGACTTGCTTAAAGCGGGTGCTGATTTGAGTGGCCACACGATTGAGCAGTTAGTAAGCTTGGACGCCAAAGAATTCCAGATGAATGGACGCAAAGTGGAAATCGCACAAGTGAACGCAGTAGACGTAAACGACGTATTGTCCCGTCAAGCTGATCTGGAAGCTGCTTTGTCCCAAACCATTGCAGCCAAAAATCTTGATCTGTTCTTGTTCGTCGTAACAGACATTGTGAACAGTGATTCCATTGGTATTGCGCTGGGAAGCCAGGCTCAGGCAGTTGAAAAAGCCTACAATGTACAGTTGGATGACAACAAGGCTGTTCTGAAAGGCGTCGTATCGCGCAAATCGCAAATTGTACCTGTATTGACTGAAGCTTTTAACAGTTTGTAATGATAAAAAATAAGCCTCCTGAACCCGACTGCATGAGGGCAGTGGAAGCAGGAGGCTTATTTTTATTTTTATTTTTATTTCTTCAGCTCTGCCAGAGTGTCCTCGATACGAAATTCAAATGCTAACTTCAACTGATCGCTCATCAGGTGCCAGGCACTTTCAGCTACAGCGAGATCCCCGCTATGAGTAAAAGCATGTGCGGCGCCCATATATTTCTTATACGTTACGGGCACATCCGCTTCAATCAGCCGCTTGGCGTACAGCTCAGCTTCCTCAGCCAAGGAGTCCAACTCGGCCGTTATGATCAGCGCAGGAGGAAGATCATGCAGCGATTCTGCATAAATAGGAGAAACCAACGGATTTCGTGCCTCATCTGGCGAGCGCAAATAGCTTTCATTGAAGATTTTTGCCACGCGAGGCGGGATCGCCTTCTCAAATTGGGGCTTCAGCTTGGGATCTGTAGCAATATCCAGTGATGGGTAATCCAGCACCTGATACACAATTGGGAATTCTTTGCGATCCCGGGCCATAAGACACAGCGCTGCTGCAAGATTACCTCCTGCACTATGTCCGCCGACCGCAATGCGTTGGGGATCGATGTTTAGTACGTCAGGATGCTTGTACACCCATTGGGTCACATCATAACTTTCCTGTAGCGGAATAGGGAATTTATGCTCCGGGGCCAAGCGATAATCGACATTAACGACGACACAATTCGCTCGTTCGGAAATGACCGGGCACCAGGGGTCATCCATTTCAGCGCTGCCCATTATGAATCCGCTACCATGAAAATTGACGAATACAGGGAGTGGATCAGCAGACCGGAGGGAAGGTTCATATACAATTACCCTGGAATCACCTACAGAGGTGGGGATCATTCTCTCAGTCCGATGTACTTTGGGAGCATGCGAAGGCTTAAAATCGGATGCTGTTATCATTCGACCAGCCGATCTGCGGGCAAGTTTGACGAACAGATTTTGTCTTAGTCTTCGCACCATTTGTCTTTCTCCTCTCTGAGGGCGCTGGGGGTGGTTAGACGCGAACCTTTAACATCTTCAAAAGCATCTCGTACGCGTGACAAATAGGTCTGAAACTGGCAGAGTTCCGATTCAGTAAAGTCTGACATCAGACGTGAAGCCAGCCCTATGAAAAAAGGGTCCATCTGCTGGATTTTACTTCTTCCTTTATCATTCAGAGAAACAAAAACTCCCCGCTTGTCATTGGGATCGTCGTATTTATTTATGAATCCTTCTTGCTCAAGAGAAATGACCATAGAACTGATGGCTGCCCGGCTGACACCCATCTTTTCAGCCAACGCTGAAGGAGATGACATTTCATCTCTTTGCGCAGAAAGTACACAAAGTGCAATATATTGCCCATAGGAGAGACCAAACTCACGTGAACGTTTTTCCATATTTTTTCTTATTTCGTATGTTATAGAAAATAAATCTACCAAAACACCAATCGGTTTATTGCCACCTGGAAATAGGTTATAGGCCAGTTGACGAATTTCGGAGTCCAAAAAAAAGAACATGCGATCCACCTCGATGTAGTTAATTAGTTAACTGTAATTTAATTAACCACTGGTTGCAATGATTTATACAAACTTTGTTCTGCATTTTTTGAAAAAGTATCGGCAAAACGTCACTTCCAGGGTCCGATGCACTGTTCAATACCTTGATCCACAAGAGCTTGGATGGAGGGCTGACGCAAGGTACGTCCTTCTTGCCACCGCCACTCACTATATTGAATTTTGGCGGTAAACATGGGCTTCACCCAAAATGCGTCTTGATGCCGATCCGGTTTGTTAATAAAAGGTCGCTCCGATAGAGTATGTGGCATCAGGCGCTCGGTAAGCTGACGCCAATCTCCACGAGTCAGCTTACCTGTACCCACGTGCCCGATATAGCGCAGCATTCCTTGCTTATCATACTGGCCCAGCAATACAGCGTTGATCACACCTCCGTTCAGGGTATAGCCACCGATAACGGCAATGATATCGCCATAATTTTTGACCTTGACCCATCGTCTGTCCTGTCCGCCCAATGTGTAGGGACTATCCAGTTTTTTGCACACAATACCTTCCATTCCTTGGCTGCACATAACCTGAAAAAGAGCCTGTCCATCAGGATGAGCAGGAGCCAGTTGGATCCGTTCATTCGGTATGATGATCTGATGCAGCAGTTCAAGCCTTTCCTGTAACGGTTTGCGATGAACCCATTCCCCATTTAGATATACAATGTCAAACAACATGTAAGTAGCGGGTACGGCTTCATAGGCTGCCTGAATTCGCTCCGTTCGGCGAATCAGATCCCGGCGCATAATTTCATGGAACGACGGTTTACCGTCGGCACCAAGTGCGATCATCTCCCCGTCCAGTATGACTGAATCTGCCCTACAGTAGGAGGAGAAGCGAGCAAGCTCCGGGTACAACAGCGTTCGTTCATGCTGCTTACGATTGAACAGACGCGTGTTGCCCTGGTCGTGATACGTTAAAATTCTTGTACCGTCCCATTTTATTTCGTAACGCCAAGGGCCTGCATCTATAGGGACTTTTTCACTCAGTTCTGGTTCAAACGGGATGACAGGTTTCATTTCCGTACCCAATACAGCACCTCCCTTTACCTTAATTGGAATAAATATAGTGTCGACGATAGTTCCTTTTTTATGTATGTGATGTTTCGCTGTTCCCTAAATAGGGGAATGATAAGGATATCTAGCGTGGGTATCAAGTGAATGCAGCGTTCGTTCGCATGGAGTCGTTACGGCATTTCTTCAGTCAGAAAGGGGATTGGTCTCATGAGACAAATTCGCGAGGAGGACCATGCAGTAGTCATGGTGGATGATGGACAGGTAGTTGCAGAAGTAGGTTATAAATCTGTAGATGACCACTCTCTGGTCATTGACCATACATTTGTATCTGAACAGTTACGGGGTCAAAAAATTGGCAAGGAGCTCATCGACAAAGTTGTTGCTATGGCGAGGGAACAGCATAAAAAGGTGATCCCGGCTTGCTCGTATGCGCTGGCTCTGTTCAAGCGCCATCAGGAATACAGTGACGTCTGGCAGCAATGAATATTGCTATCAAGGCGCGTTATTGCATAGCCGACACAACACCGGAGTGGGGAACGATCCCTTCCCGGTGTTTTTTGTGTGCATAAAGCTTGTAAAATGAATGCATTCTACCGTTGATATTGGGAAGTAAGAGTGGTTCCCAAATCGATGAAGCATATTTTCTGGAGAATGGCTGTGAAATTGTTCATACTGTTGTCACTTCACAGGCTATCCATGAGTTCTATATAATATATTATGGTTATGACCGCAAAAATAACGAAAACCTGAATTTAAACGAAGGAGACGCTCATGATGAATAAAGCGAGTGAGGACAAGCAGTACGTTCCAACGAGCAATCGTAATTTTACAGCCTTGATTATCACCGTTTCCATTATAGCCAATGTGATTATTTTGCTGTTGTTCTTTTCGCCGATCGGATACCAGGGGAGTGTTAGTTTTGATCTCACTATTTTCCCAAGGTTGAATGCGATTTTTAACAGCTTCACATTTATTTTCTTGGTGGCTGCATTGGTTGCGATTTTCAAGAAAAACATTAAGGTGCATAAAACCTTTATTCTGCTGGCCTTCGCCAGTACCGTTTTGTTTTTATTTTCCTATCTGACCTTCCATTACATTTCACCGGAAACTGCAAAATATGGCGGTGTGGGTATCCTTCGGCCGATTTACTTTACGCTGTTGATTTCGCATAGTATACTCGCGGCGATTATCGTACCGTTGGCGCTATTCACAGTTGTATGGGGATGGACGATGCAGGTAGCAAAACATCGTAAAATTGCCCGTTGGACGATGCCTATTTGGCTATATGTGAGCTTGACTGGAGTTTTGGTGTACGTTTTCATGGCTCCATATTATTAATAGATATGAATCCTCTGTGGGTTGATTTGGCAAACATGGCGTCTCTATTGAAGA
This sequence comes from Paenibacillus sp. P2(2022), assembly GCF_029522175.1. Lineage (NCBI taxonomy): Bacteria > Bacillati > Bacillota > Bacilli > Caryophanales > Paenibacillaceae > Paenibacillus > Paenibacillus sp. P2(2022). The sequence continues at coordinate 207,390 of NZ_JAKWFI010000007.1, forward strand.
GGCGTCTTTTTTGTATCCAATAAAAGAAAAATTATTCCTTCTAAATTTATTTTATTGAAAAAATGTTCCTTCTATAACGGTATTTCTGTTATAATTTACCTTAATCAACTAAGAACAAGGGGGTCACCATGTGACAAAGAAAGCGAAAGGCAGGTTACGGTTGCTTGTATCTATGCTGGCGCTGGTTGTACTGCTGAGCGGCTGCGGTGGCGGAGGCTCAAAGCCGGAAAAGGTAGACGGAGGGAAAGTGACACTCCAATTTTGGACCATTGCGCTACAACCTACATTTACCCCGTATTTTAATCGGGTCATTGCCGATTATGAGCAGAAGAACCCTAATGTCAAAATTGATTGGAAGGATTACCCGTATGATGCAGTGACCAATAAGTTGTTGACGAGTATCGCTAGCAACAGCAGTCCGGATGTAGTGAATCTCAATACGGAATTTGCTAGCCAAATGGGCTCTAAGGGCGCTGTTGTTGATATGAATGAACACTTGTCGCCTGAGGAAAAGGCTGCTTATTTCGAAGGTATTTATAATTCGACTGTTATTAACGGTAAAGCTTATGCACTCCCCTGGTATACAGGCACGGAAGTGCTTTACATGAATACTAAGTTGGTTAAAGCAGCTGGATTGGACCCTGCCCATCCGCCCAAAACGCGGGAGGAATTGTCAGAATGGGGCCGCCAAATCAATAGAAAAATCGGTAAGGCCGGCTATGCTCAGCAGCTTGTATCCAAGCTTTTTGCGGTTGACGGTATTCCTATCTTAAATAAAGAAAAGACAGCAGCTGCATTCAACACACCAGACGCAGTCACCATGATTGATAATCTAAAAAAACAGATGGAAGATGGTGTCGTGCTCAAGGAAGATGCTGACTTCTCACAGCAAGTGAAATATTATGCCGGAGAGCAGGTTGCCTTCGAGCTGGCTGGCCCAACGTTCATTAATTTTATCAAAACGGCAGCGCCGGACGTATATAAAAATACGATTGCTGTTCCCGTCCCAACCGGCAAAGCTGATTTGCGGCTTTCCAACTCTATGGACCTGGTCGTACCTACCAAGTCTGCACATATAGACGAGGCGGTGAAATTTGCTGTTTTCTTAACAAATGCAGAGAGTCAAACGGCATTTTCTAAAGAGGCCAATACACTACCTTCCACGAAAGAATCGATTAAAGACCCGTATTTTACTCAGTCTGACCAATCATTAGAGGCACAAGCCAAGGTAGTATCTGCACAAAGCTTGGATAAGGCGACAGATTATATGGTCGGTGTGCCTAATGCCAAGGATGTGAACAGCGCGATCGCGCGAGCCTTGCAAAATATTTTATTGAACGGAAGTAATACGAAGGAGACGCTTACTGCCTTGGAGCAGGAAGTGAATGATATTTTAAAGCAATAGGTATGACAGGGGAGTAATGCGAATACTCCCCTGTTCATTTATCAAAATCAGGTGGTGATGCAGCATGATCAAATGGTTGAGGTCGGAGTCCTTTACGGCCTGGGCCTTTATGACGCCGGGACTGTTATTGCTTGCCGTCTTTGTATTTTGGCCTATTATTTACAGCATTCCGCTGGCATTGACGGACTACTCTGTCATATCAGATACCCATTTTGTCGGCCTGGATAATTTTGAAGCAGCGTTTAAGGACCGTAACTTTCTTATTTCGATTTGGAACTCATTGTTGTACGTGCTCATTGTTCCCTTTCTTCAAATATTCTCTATCCTGATGGCTGTGCTGGTGAACAGTCGTATCCCCGGAATTAAAATATTTCGTACGACCTACTACATCCCTGTTGTGACTTCGATGGTAGCTGTGGCCTTAATTTGGAGCTGGCTGTTGGGCAATAACAGCGTAGTGAACTATTTGCTTATACAAGTCGGTTTGATTAGCAAAGACATACACTGGTTATCGGACAGCAATTTAGCCTTGTATGTACTGATGTTCATCACGATGTGGAAGGGACTCGGGTATTATATGATGCTCTATCTGGCAGGATTACAAAACATTCCTCAAGATCTGTACGAAGCCGCTAGGGTGGATGGAGCCAGTCGATGGCGTCTGATTGTTCATATTACACTTCCGCTGCTGAAGCCATACGTTCTGTTTTGTACCCTCATATCGCTCATGTCAGCTATTCGCGTATTTGATGAGGTATATGTGTTAACCAAGGGTGGACCGGGAACGGCCACGTTGACATCCAGCTTGTATATTTTTCAAAAGGGGATGGAGCAGTTTAATTTTGGGTACGCTTCGGCACTTGGCTTAATTGTCGGTGCAATGATTGCGGTACTTAGTATTATTGTATTCCGATTCAATAGGAAAGGCGGTGTCAATCCCTATTGATGAATCTACAGAATGATAAAATGCTGCGCTCGTCTCTTCCTAAAAAAGAAAGCAGTCGCATCATGCGTAGTCTTGGTCGAGTGATCAGAATGACGGTAATGTATGTGCTTTTAGTGCTGCTAGCCCTCTTTTTGATGGGACCGTTTCTATGGCTGCTTAGTGTATCCCTCATGCCAGGCCGTAATATTTTTTCAACGCCGCCTGCGATCTTCCCGACCTTTATTGATTTCGACAACTATGTTCAGGTGTGGCAGTTCATGGATTTCCCTAAATATATGCTGAATACAGTCATCATTACGGTGTTGGGCGTTGTGCTCAATGTGGTACTGGCCAGTTTGACGGGATATCCCTTGGCTGTATTTCGTTTTAAGGGTAAAAATGTGGTGTTTACGCTGCTGATTGCTACAATGATTATTCCTTCTTACACGGCATTTATTGTGCATTATCTGACCATTCAAGGGCTTCATCTGGGCAATACATATATGGGTGTGGTGTTGCCTGGGGCAGTCTCTGTGTTCAACATTTTTCTAATGCGGCAGACGTTTATTCATATCCCCGCCGATGTGCGTGATTCAGGTAAAATGGATGGCGCTTCGGAGTTTCGAATTTGGTGGCAGCTGGTGCTTCCACTGGTCAAGCCGGCGCTTGCTGTGATTTCTCTGTTGGAGGCCATGTCGTTCTGGAACAGCTTCCTGTGGCCTATCGTTATTCTGAACGATACGGAGCTTTACCCGCTGGCAGCTGCGCTTACGTATCTCAATGGTCAGTTTGCCTATAATTTTGGCTGGATTGCTGCAGGCACAATGATTTCGGTATTGCCGATCATTATATTGTTCCTGTTCACACAGCGCTATTATATGGAAGGCTTGGCGGGAGCCGTAAAAGGCTAAGTCAGAAGTCTCGGCTACGGAGAGCCCGTAAATGGAAGGAGACGATTAGCATGGAACTGTCCAAAAGAATGAGACCTAATTCGGATGTAGGGCTAATACCACAGGAGGTTCAATATTATTTTCGTGATGTGTATGACAGTGGGGACAAACTGGTTATCGCTGAACCGAACCTGATCTGTGAACTGTCCTCTCGCTTTGCAATGAATCAGGAGTATGAAGGTGTGCTTGACCCCGAGGGACCGATCCGACTCATTGCACCTCCGGGGCCCGGTGTTCCGACTGAAACAAGGGGAAGCGTGCAGTTGATGCTCGAATATGACGGAACGCTTACTGCCGATGGATATCGTTTGGACATTCAGAAGGAAGGGAGAATTGAAATCCATGCATCCAATAAAAGAGGGCTCAAATACGGCATGGATGCCCTGCATCTCCTGCTTCAAGTAGAACAGGAACGATGTACGCTACCGGTGATGTCTATTCGGGATGAGCCCTCCTTTCCGGTCAGAGGAATCATTGAAGGCTTCTACGGGAAACCGTGGAGTTTCGCGGATCGGCTGGATGCCGTTCATTTTATGGCTGCGCATCGGATGAACACGTTTATGTACGCTCCCAAGGACGATCCCTATCATCGCGAGCTATGGAGGGAACCGTACCCCGAGGAGATGTTTGCCCAAATCCGCGAATTAAAGGAAGCCTGTGAACGGCACGAGATTGATTTTCACTATTGTATTAGTCCAGGGAATGACCTGAACTTTGGTAGCGCTGAAGATTTTCTCAAATTGACGGAGAAGCTGGCAGCCATGATAACGATAGGAGTACGTCATTTTTCTGTATTAATGGATGACATTGACTACGTCCTTAAAGGGGAAAATCGGCATTTGCTGGGCCGTTCGGGTCACGCTCATGTCTTCTTGACGAACAAGGTTCATACATGGTTGGCTGAGCGGCTGCCTGAATTTACGCTGACAGTCTGTCCATCGGAATATTGGTCCTATTGGGATACCGAATACAAAAAGGATTTCCGGGAGCGATTGCATCCAGATATTAAGGTATTCTGGACGGGATACTTTGTATTTGCTCCACAGATTGGTCGCCAGCATGCTGCCGATAACCATGCATTCTATGGGCATGAGCTGTGGTTATGGGATAACATCCCGGTGAATGATTGTGACCATGATCGGTTATTCCTCGATCCGCTGCGCGGACGGTATTCCGGGCTTCCAGCTTGCGGACATACCGGCATGGTGGCCAACCCAATGAACCAATGGGAGTGCTCCAAGGTGACGCTTATTACGATGTCCCACTATATGTGGAACAGTGAGCGTTATATGCCGGAGCTGTCCTGGGAATGGGCTGTGCGGGAGTTAGCGGGGGAGCATGCAGATGAACTGATGTTTTTCTGTCGCCAAAACAAGAACAGCCGACTGGGCAGCAGCACGTATGAGGACGTGGACCTTGCCTTGCAAATGCGCGATATCCCTGCGCTGGATATCTACTTCGAGCGGCTGCTTCACGTTGTGAGCGTCCTACAGAATATATCTGCCAATGATGCGGCGGCAGGCTTCGTGGCACAGGCTACGCCTTGGCTGGAACGTGCCAAGTTGGATGTGGACCTGTGGCAAGTGCTGCGCCAAGCTGCGCTAGGCAACGAGCGCCAGAACGATGTGCAGTCGCTAGGAAACCTCATGCAGAGCGAAGCAACTGGCGGACAAAAGCCGCCGCCTCTGACGGACGAGGACGTGGACGAACTACGACGCGGTATCACGGCTTGCCTAGAAGCAGAGACTCGACTGGGGAGCAATCCAGCGATCCGTGCCGCCGTGCAGTGGGGCTATGTCGATCAGGATGAACAAGGCAAATATCGACTGATCTTGTGAGAATTGGTGATGGTTAAGAAACAAGACAGCATAGCTGCCTTGAAAATTACCATTTGCCGTTAGAATAACGGTAATTTCCAGGAGAGGTGGAGCGTATGGTGAAGCCAAATACCCGATTACTTTTTGTACCGCTGGATGAGCGGCCCTGCAATTATCAATTTCCTTACTTACTAGCACAGGGCACAGACCTTGAAATGGAGCGCCCTCCTTTAGAATGGATGGGACAAAAGAAAATCCCTGGCGATACGACCAGGCTATGGACGTGGCTCGAAGAACGTGCGGCGACTGCTGATGGAGCGATTATTGCGATGGATACGCTGCTGTACGGGGGAATCGTACCCTCCCGGCTACACGGAATGTCGAGTGAGCAGGTCAGGGACAGGGCTAATCGTCTTCGCAGGTTGAAGCAGCTATACCCGCAACTGACTTTGTATGCCTTTCAATTGATTATGCGTTGTCCGCAATACTCTTTGGCTGATGAGGAACCAGACTACTATGCTGATTGGGGTCGTGAAATATTTAGAAAAGGCTTCATTGAGCATCGTCAGGAGCTAGCGATCGCTACCGCAGAAGAGTTGCTGGAATTAGCGGACATCAACAAGCGTTTGCCTATAGAGATTTTGGACGATTATCTAGGGCGTCGCCGTGTGAATTTGGAAGCTAATCAAGTAGCACTGGAACTGGTAGCAGAAGGCGTGATTGATTTTCTGATCATTCCACAGGATGATTCGGCTCCCTACGGCTATACCGCCAAGGATCAACAGCGACTAAGAAGTCGTATTTCCGAGCTTGGGCTGGATTTGAAAGTATACATGTATCCGGGGGCAGACGAAGTGGGTTGTACGTTGCTAGCTCGTTGGGTGAATCGGACGAATCATGTAGTTCCACTGGTATATCCTCGATTATCTGCTTTGCAGGGGGCGTTCGTAGTCCCGCTTTTTGAGGATCGTTATTTTTACGAAACGTTAAAGTATCAGATTATAGCGGCAGGTGGGCTGATTGCTTCCTCAGCAGCGGAGGCTGATTTGATTTTGCTGGCCAACACACCTGGTGACACGATGGCAGAAGCTTCATCCCAGCAGCATGCGATGGCCGGATATGATGTACATCGGAATCTGGTAGAACTGGTGGAGTACGGTGCTCATATGCAGCATGATGCCAATAAACATATTGCAATTGCTGATGTAGCTTACGCCAACGGCGCCGATCTCAAGCTGCTTAGACTATTGAAGCAAAAAGGACTGCTTTTTAAGCTGGCAGGCTATGCAGGCTGGAATACCAGTTCTAATACGCTCGGTACCGTCATTGCCCAGTCCATGCTTTATGTCCGCTATGGTCCTACGGAGGAACACCTGGATTTTCTGGGGCTGCGCTACGCTGAGGATGCCTGTTATTGTGCTGTGGTACGTACAGCTATGAATAATGGAATTGTGGAGCAGATGGGTTTTAACAAGTTTATGCTCGATGGCTCTAGAGGATCGGTAGCTGCGGTCATTCGCGGACGGCTGGAGCAGGCGCTCGATGAATATGTGAACGGGCCGGAGGGTCGCGTGGAAATTACAGATTGCTACATGCCGTGGAACCGTACCTTTGAAGTTGGATTGACCGTTCGGCATTATGCTGAGGAGAGGGAGTGATTCCTATGGAGATGGAAGCTATATTATCCAAGGTTCGGCATGGACTAATCGTTTCCTGTCAGGCGCTACCTGGCGAACCGTTGCATGGAACAGATTTTATGGTCAAAATGGCACGTGCTGCACAGGAGGGTGGAGCTGTAGCGATTCGTGCCAATGGTGCATCGGATGTACGTGCGATTAAACAGGCGATCCCTCTACCAGTCATTGGTTTGATTAAACGGAATTATGATGATTCTGATATTTACATTACGCCTACCCTCCGTGAAATGGAGGAACTAGTGGAGGCAGGTGCGGATATCATTGCGCTGGATGCCACATTACGACCGCGCCCAGAGGGGGGCAAGCTGAAGCAACTCATAGATTACGCTCATGAGCACGGAGTCACCTCCATGGCGGATATATCGACACTGGAGGAGGCGCTTCATGCGGCTTCCCTTGGTGTGGGCTGCGTGTCCACGACGTTATCCGGTTATACGTCATATTCTACTCAGATAGAGGGTCCGGATCTGGAATTGGTGCGGAGAGCGTCAGAGCTGGTTCCTGTTCCTGTCATTGCAGAGGGCAGAATCCATGATCCGGCACAAGTAGAGGAAGCATTTCGGCTGGGTGCACATGCAGTGGTTGTAGGCTCGGCGATTACTAGACCCCAATTGATTACGCAGCGGTTTGCCGATGCCGCAAGGAAGGCAGTGAAATGCATCTATGGAGATGAACGACCGAATTAACACGTATTATCCTTCATTAACGAAATCGGAGCAAAAAGTCGCTTTGTGCGTACTGGAGTGCCCCGCTGACATCATATATTTCTCCGTGACGGAGCTAGCTGACTTCGCAGGTACAGGCGAAACGACGGTTATGCGTTTTTGCCGGAAAATTGGTTTTAAAGGGTATCAGGATTTCCGACTGTCGCTGGCACAAAACCAGACTTATCGAAAAACCGATATGAGCGAGGAGAACATCGACCCAGATCACGAACATGATATTACCCGCACGGTGTATCACAATATGCTCGATATTTTGCACTCCAGTATGGGGCTCTTGGACCGTTCGGAGCTTAGTCGTGCGATAGCGTGTCTCGATCAAGCGGGTTATGTTCAATTTTTCGGTGTAGGTGCATCGGGAATTTCCGCACAGGATGCTAAAAACCGATTCTTGCGGATTGGGCGGCGCGCCGAGGCTGTGGCAGACGGACATATTCAGTCGATGATGGCCGTGTCCATGAGTCCTGGTGATGTCGCTATTGGCATCAGTGTATCAGGAAGTACACTGGATACCAACGACATGCTGCACAAGGCCAAGCAGAACGGAGCAACAGTTATCGCAATTACGAATTATGCAAAATCACCTATTACCTCCATTGCAGATATTGTTTTACTGACCGCAGGGAAGGAAGCTCCGATAGAAGGCGGTTCAATCGGCGCCAAAATCTCGCAGCTATTCGTGATTGATCTCATCTGCGAAGGACTTGCTCGCAAGCACACAAGTCACACCAAACAGATGAAGGAAAAAACAGCGAGAGCGGTGATTGAACGAAGTTATTGAAATTCTGCGATTGCGGATTGGAATAGGGCACGCTCCGACAGTTCATCATGTTTTTCTATCCATAGAAGGTTTGTGCTAAGAGCTCGTAAGGTTTTATGTGGGGGAACAAGGAGGATATGGTGGTGGCAGTTGCATTGAACAAAGTCATTGGGATCGACATTGGAGGAACTTCCGTAAAGGCCGCCATAGTGGCGCGGGATGGATCGGTACTTGATGAAATTCGAATGGATACAGATGCCTCACGTGGGCGTGAATGGGTGTTGTCGCGTGTGTCTGAGGCTGTATTCGGACTGATGCGTTCTTTTGGAGATACCAGTGTGAGTACATCTATAGGCATAGGCGCTTTAGGCATTGCTACTGCTGGCAGAGTGAACGTGGAGAGCGGTGAAGTTGTGTACGCCACAGATAACCTGCCTGGCTGGCAGGGTACATCCTTGGTGGAGTGGGCTAAAGAAAAGTTGGCGCTACGTGCGGTTGCAGATAATGATGCGAACGCTGCGTTACTAGGAGAAGCGTGGCAGGGAGCTGGGAAGGGCAAACAGTGCTTGGTCATGCTCACCTTGGGAACAGGGGTCGGAGGCGCGTATATGGAAAATGGCCTCTTGTGTAGAGGGGCTCACTGGAGCGGCGGCGATTGGGGGCACAGTATTTTATTTCCCGGAGGTCACTCTTGTAATTGCGGGAAAAAGGGATGTGCCGAGCAATACGTATCAGGTAGTGCCCTGTTACGTCGAGGCAGTGAATACACCGGAAAACTGTACCGTTCGGGGAACGAGATTGTGACAGAGGCCGCTCACGGCAATCTGAAGACTATTCAGGCACTGGATGACTACACGGCAGATTTAGCTTTGCTTCTGGCTAATATTTCGGTGACCCTTGATCCTGAGTTGATCATTGTTGGGGGAGGAGTAGCGGATGCGGGAGAGGTATGGTGGCCCTTGCTGGAAAAGCATTTGTACCAACTGGGAGTTCAAACAGAAGTAAGTCGGGCAATGTTGGGCAATCGCGCTGGATTCATCGGCGCTGCTAGACTAGCTTTTGAAGTGATGGAATCTTAGTACAAAAATGAAAGGGGAACGAACCATGACGCAAAAACGGCTTGATGCCGATGTTGTTGTGATTGGCGGAGGTCTGGGAGGGACATCGGCAGCCCTTGCGGCGGCGAAAGCTGGTATGAGAGTCATCATGACAGAGGAGACGGACTGGCTGGGAGGGCAATTAACTTCACAGGCTGTTCCCCCAGATGAGCACCGATGGATCGAACAGTTTGGTTGCACAGCAACATATCGTCAGTTCCGTAATCGTGTACGCGAGTATTACCGTCAGAACTATCCGTTAACCGAAGAAGCCTACAATGATCCGATTCTTAATCCTGGGAACGGCTGGGTAAGTCGTCTGGCCCATGAACCACGGGTAGCTCTACAGGTGCTTGAGGATATGCTTGCTCCTTACTTAAATACGGGACGCGTTCGTGTATATTATCACACCGTGCCTATTGCTGCTCAGACAGATGGAGATTGTATTACTTCTGTTACCGTCCGTACCTCGCATAACCCTGATCATAAGAGTGGCCTCAGAGTGCTGCATGGAACGTTTTATCTGGATGCCACAGAGTGTGGTGATCTCCTTCCCATGGCGGGTGTGGAGCATACGAGTGGAGCGGAGTCACGGGCTGCAACGGGGGAGCCTCACGCACTGGAGTGTGCTAATCCTCTTGATATGCAATCTATCACACATGTGGCTGCTGTAGACTATATCCCCCAGGAAAGCTTCATTATAGAGCGACCGCAGCAATACGATTTCTGGAGAAATTATATCCCGTCATTTTCCCGTTTTCCGATTTTGAGCTGGTTTGCTACAGATGCAGATGATACCAGTAAGCTAAAACAGTTCACATTATTCCCTAACGATCAGGGTATTGTATCCTTATGGGATTATCGTCGTATCGTAGATCCCTCCATATGGAGCGAACCGCTAAACGATGGCGAGGTTACTCTTTTAAACTGGGCGCAAAATGATTATTACCTAGGACCATTGATCGGCGTCACCGCTCAGGAGCAGGCAAAACATCGCGAAGGAGCGCGTGAGTTGACCCGTTCATTAATATATTGGCTTCAAACTGAAGCTCCCCGCTTAGATGGAGGTTTCGGCTATCCAGGAATTCGACCAAGGGGTGATTTTCTTGGGACTTCTGACGGGCTGGCTAAAACGGCTTATATTCGCGAGTCGCGTAGGATTAAGGCCAAGTATACGATCTCAGAGTTTGATGTAAGTCGTGAGCTTCGGGGTAAGGAGGGACCCAAACGTTATTCAGACAGTGTAGGTGTGGGCAGCTACCATTTAGATCTTCATCCGACTACGGTATCTCAGCGAACCTTTTATATCCCTAACTATCCTTATGAAATTCCATTGGGTTCACTGATTCCTGTGAGAGTACGTAATTTGCTTCCTGCTTGCAAAAATATAGGGATGACTCAAATAGCCAATGGTTGCTATCGGCTACATCCTACTGAATGGAATATAGGAGAAGCGTCGGGAAGCTTGGCGGCTTACTGTGTCTCCAACGGAGTATATCCTTTTGAAGTGAGTCGGTCAGAAGAACATCTTGGACGTTTTCAAAATATTCTTCTTCGCCAAGGTGTGGAGCTGCACTGGCCAGCAGAGGTGTTCGAACCAGAGGGAGTCACCAGCTAGTGAGGGGGCAGCTAGCCCCTTGACTGATTTAACGGAGCAGAAAATGAGTGGATTTATCCATAAAATAAAAAAATGAAGAAAGTGCTTGCTAAGTTGCTTGGAAATGTGATATATTATTTGGGCTGACAACAAAACAGCCGTTTCAAAAGAGAATAAGCAGGGTGAAATGATCTTCGAAAAAAAGAAAAAAATAACCCTTGCAATTTTGGAATGAACATGATATGATCTTATAGCTGCTGAAAAACGCAGTGAAAAAGAATTTGATCTTTGAAAACTGAACAACGAGTGAGTAAATTGATTTTGTTCGCAAAATAAAACAATGAGATATTTTATCTCGTCAGTTTCAAAATGAGCTAATCGCTCTTTCTATAACCAGCTTCGGTTGGTCTTTAATGGAGAGTTTGATCCTGGCTCAGGACGAACGCTGGCGGCGTGCCTAATACATGCAAGTCGAGCGGGGTTAGTTAGAAGCTTGCTTCTAACTAACCTAGCGGCGG
>NZ_JAKWFI010000008.1:0-184376 GCF_029522175.1 Paenibacillus sp. P2(2022)
GTCACAGGTTCGAGTCCTGTTCGGGGAGCCATATGGAGAGGTGTCCGAGTTGGCCGAAGGAGCACGATTGGAAATCGTGTAGGCGCCAAAAGCGTCTCGAGGGTTCGAATCCCTCTCTCTCCGCCAGCTCTTATAATAGATATGTGGCCCGTTGGTCAAGGGGTTAAGACACCTCCCTTTCACGGAGGTAACAGGGGTTCGAATCCCCTACGGGTCATAGTAGTATGGAGGCTTAGCTCAGCTGGGAGAGCATCTGCCTTACAAGCAGAGGGTCGGGGGTTCGATCCCCTCAGCCTCCACCATTAATAGTATTAAGAAATATCTTTGATGTCGCGGGGTGGAGCAGTTCGGTAGCTCGTCGGGCTCATAACCCGAAGGTCGTAGGTTCAAATCCTGCCCCCGCAATTAATTTCCTGTTGGAAATGCCTCTGGAACTGTGGTGTAGAGGCCTAACATGCCTGCCTGTCACGCAGGAGATCGCGGGTTCGAATCCCGTCAGTTCCGCCATTTAATTTAATATGCCGGTGTAGCTCAACTGGTAGAGCAACTGACTTGTAATCAGTAGGTTGGGGGTTCAAGTCCTCTCGCCGGCACCATCTTGGAGGATTAGCGAAGTGGCCAAACGCATCAGACTGTAAATCTGCTCCCTTACGGGTTCGGTGGTTCGAATCCATCATCCTCCACCAGTTTTATTGCCATGGTGGTCGTGACGAATGGGTTAACGTACTGAATTGTGGCTATGGCATTTGTGGGTGCAAGTCCCATCAATCGCCCTGTTGAATACATAATGGGGATTAGCCAAGCGGTAAGGCAACGGACTTTGACTCCGTCATGCATAGGTTCAAATCCTATATCCCCAGCCATTAAGAGCCATTAGCTCAGTTGGTAGAGCACCTGACTTTTAATCAGGGTGTCGAAGGTTCGAGTCCTTCATGGCTCACCATTATCATTGTATGCGCGTGTGGCGGAATTGGCAGACGCACTAGACTTAGGATCTAGCGTCTTTGACGTGGGGGTTCAAGTCCCTCCACGCGCATACCTGTTTTTGCGGACGTGGCTCAGCGGTAGAGCATCGCCTTGCCAAGGCGAGGGTCGCGGGTTCGATTCCCGTCGTCCGCTCCATATTTGCGCCCTTAGCTCAGCTGGATAGAGCGTTTGACTACGAATCAAAAGGCCGGGAGTTCGAATCTCTCAGGGCGCGCCATTAATTTCATAAGCCGGTGTGGCGGAATTGGCAGACGCGCGCGACTCAAAATCGTGAGGGAAACCGTGGAGGTTCGAGTCCTCTCACCGGCATCTATTTCGGGATGTAGCTCAGCTTGGTAGAGCACCTGGTTTGGGACCAGGGGGTCGCATGTTCAAATCGTGTCATCCCGACCACTTTTTTTGCGGGTGTAGTTCAATGGTAGAACTCCAGCCTTCCAAGCTGGTAGCGTGGGTTCGATTCCCATCACCCGCTTTATATAGATGAAAGAAGAGATGGCTTATGCCATCTCTTCTTTTTGTATTTATTAAGCTATCGTTTCCCGTTAGATTACGACCGCTTATAATAGCTCTTCTTATTAATCCAGTTAATGCACGGGGCGGACCTTGGTTAATATTTATTTTTTGCTCTAAAAGGTTTGTAGAAGGCACGAATGTCCTGAGCTAAAAGCTCAGGCTCTTCCATGGCAGTAAAATGCCCGCCGCGAGCGATTGAAGTCCAGCGAGTTACATTTAAGTTGCACACAGCCCATTCTTTAGGCGTTAACAATATATCTGCTAGGAATAATGCAATTACGGTTGGCACTTTTATGTAGCTCAATGGCGGCAAAAAATGTGAATTTTCATAATACATACGTGTAGTAGGTGGCTTCATGGTCTTATGCGAAAAATAAGGGTCATAAAATGAGTCCAATGTACGATATCTTTGTTCAGCATCTGGAGCAGTCAGGAGTGTCCGATAGGAGCGTATTGGATGGATAAGAAAACAAAGACTATATAGCAGTTTAGAAAAATCAGCAGGACAAGCATAATTTGGTGAACAGTCAAAGGAATCCCAGTTTCGATACTGGGTGTTGCTAAAACGGCGGGGGATAAGTCCCCCGGATAATCCGGGGGAAAATAGCAAGGAATTAGTCTTTCCTTATAACTCTGTTCAATGATCATCTTATTGCCCTAGTTAATCTAGACACCTTCTGTAGGCTTCCTATATAGATAGCGAACTTTTTATCTGGTATCTTTTTTGATTAGTCCGTTATATAGAGTATCAAGAAGGCTATCTACTTTACAGTTTGTGAGACTGGTTGGGTAGAGCTGAACAATCGGTCAAAGCGGCGCATCAATCCTTCAAGCGGACCAACAGCACGCTGAGCAATCAATAATCCCAGCAGTAGTGTTGCAACTGCGATCATTACGTTGCCGAACGGAACTCCATCCAGACTATGCCCAATCTTTGTCAGATCGAGAATCCACACCACTACAAACTGAAAGGCATACATGGTCAGGGCGACACGTCCGACTGCTGCGAAAGGCATTAATACAGCGGAAGTTTTTTTGGATACGAGGCACGTAACTCCCATTACCAGAAATGAAATTCCTAATCCTATCATCGTCTGGAATGTCGAAGCGGTGTGCGGAGCCGTTCCCAAAAGGAGCTGCCACATCGGTGATTCCGTATTAAGAGGCCAAATTGCGTATTCATCCGGCTGTACAGGAGCAGCTCCTTGCACACTTATAAGCCATTGTTCAAAGTGAAGATTCCAATTCGGAAGCACAAAAGCGGCCATTACTTTGCCAATAACAAGCATAACGATACCGCTGCCTGCGAGTGAGAGGGCTGTACGTAATCTGGTGAGGTCAACGCGGCCAATGGCCATACCAGCAACAAATGCAGGAGTCAAGGCGAGGGCAGACATCGGACCTCCCGCGATATCACCAAGAAGATAAGCTTTTGAGAAAATGCTTGATCCAAGAATCATTAGCGGCGGGGCCGTTACGAGCAAAACTACTGCTGTTGTGACAATGGTGCGGGTCGAACGACGAAATAACATGAGGGCCAACACAAACATAGCTGCATAGGCAGGCAAAATGATGCCGTATGAAGTGTTCAGCATAATAAGCAAATAACCAATAATATCAACAAACACCGCACGGGCCAGCATTCGTGCACGAAAAGCGGTCGCCTCTGCTCCCCGATCCATCATACGCTGTCCCATAATAGAATAGGAGATACCGCCGCACAACACAAATAATAGGGTGGTATTTCCGGAAACAATTGCAGAAACGCTTGGATTTGATCCGAAATGCTGCAAATACATTCCCAGCACGGCCAGTCCGCGCGCAGCATCAAGCGCAACGAGACGTCCTTTGATGCTGTGTGTCTTTCTCCGTGGCTCTGTCACAGAGCTTTGGGGGAGATTATCGGTTTCTGTACTGTCGTGAGATGAGGTGGTCCCTGATGTGTCCACTGCTTTATTATCCATGTTATTAGCAACCGGATCTTCAATCTTTGTGTCCCCCTCATATTTTCTGACAGATCTGCTTGTCAGTTTGATGCTACTTAGCAAATTACATTCCTCCCTAAAATATTGAATTCATACATTCCATAAATCCCTGTTGTGAACAGGATTCATTTCACGTTCTAATCCAAATATAGCCTTCAGATGTCGCTAAAATTTGATCAAGTTGTAAACAAAATGTCACAGAGGACAATAACCCTTATCACAAAAACAACCTTACTCACGGCTGATCACCGGAATAAGGTTGTTTGCAAAATCATTCAGGGTTTGCTGGGAACGGCATTGAAAATCGAATTGGCCAGTAGTCGGAATTGATGCTGCGGATGAGCGCCATTGGTTAGATCGTTGGAGAAAACTGTGATATTCTTTTTGTTTTCCATATAGGTGAAGGCCATAATCTTTCCTCTTGCAGCATCGTGACCTGGCCACCAACCTGCTTTGAAGAAGTTTTCTTTATTGCTAATGGTTGCAAGAACTTTTGCGGCTTTAGGTAGCTTCGTAATGTGAGAACCTGTAACGGTGTAGAAATATTCTTCGTTATCGTAAGGGGCTGTAATCACATGATCCTGTTGGACATTCGCCAGGAAGACCCCTTCGTATCTTTCCCATGTCGGTCCAGCAAACGCAAATTGAGGAATCCAGTTTTTCACGTTACCCATCCCCATATTCCCATAAGCAATGTATGGCTTTCCTTTCTCAACAAGTTTGTCGGAATCGAATGTATTCACGAGCACATCGGCAAGCTGCTGATCATCGGTCACTTTAAAGCCGAGATTTTTGAGCACATAAGCTGGTTCGCCGAGAGCGGCTACCGTAGAAGGTTTAAGAACTTTGCCAACGGGTTTGTTATTGCCGAATGCCGTGACATCAAGATAGTATTTTGACACCAGCGGATGCAGATCATCATAGGCCACTGCAAAGTCACCCGCTTCATATCCTGTTCCGCTTTTGGATAGCATCGTAACCACTTTGCCGGATTTAAGTAATTCATTGACCGTTTTGATGGCATCGTTATTGGTGTTTCGGATTAAAACATAGGCAGAATCATTCGGCAATGATGTGGCCGGAATCGATACGGAAGTCACCGGAGTCGTTTTGCCCGCAAACACGCCGGCTTCTCTAATTACATCACGTTCAAATCCTCGCATGACGGGAAAGTCTTGCACAATCTCGCCAGCTACGGAAGCATAATCTGAGACGTTAATACCGTCATATAAAACCATGTTTGCGATGCCGTGTTTAGCCTGATGCATATTTATGATAAATGAACCCGCGGGGTAGGTCTTGCCAGCAGTACTTACAGCCTCTGTCGAGCGTTCAACCGTTACTCCATTGCGGATAAGATACTCAATCATCCGATAGGCTTCCAGCGGATTTTTTTGAAGACTTTTATCGATCGGCAAAACGTAATACTCAGGAAAAAAATTCTCATTACCGTGACGGGGGCGACCAATGACTTGATTTTTTGCATTGACTAGATACCGATCTACGGATCGATCATCGATATTATTGATTCCACGTTCATATACTTTTAGCTGGTTCAAAAATAACTTTTCTTTCTTTTGCATAACAAAATCAGTTGCTGCAGCGACACTATAATACAATGCTTTGGTCGACTCTTCATTCGATTCAGGTGTTTCCAGCGTATGTCCCATTGCACCATGGTGCATGGCGAAGACAGCTGTATAGGCTGGAGACGCATCGTCCCATCCTGAAGAAGTCCCCTTGGAAACATATTTAGGATTTTCAACTGTTTTACGATGTTCTTCATAAGGAATATGGTAGTAATCATACTTCGTGTTTGCTATACCTGCTTCACCCATCGCTTTGGCCTGTTCTACCATGTTATCCATAAGTAGATCGTACTCAATATTCGGATCGTGAGGCGGTGTGGTAGGCTCGATCAGAAAATTCTTATCAAACCCATGCAGATCTAAGAAAGAAATCGGCGACCACTTGGCGATTTGCTCTGTGATACTGCGTGTTTCAGGCTGGGTTTGATATGAATTATCCCGATTTAAGTCAAAATATTCAGCATTATAACGTTCGGTATGAACCCTTCCATCTGGATTTTCTGTATACAGGAACAGGAAAAACACATGTTCAAGCGCATCATCCATATTGAGAGTTACCGTACTCGATTTTCCATTGGACAAGGTGGTCTTGTACGTAACATTTTTATCGAGTGCCATAGTCTTAAAATAATTGATAATCGCATCAAAGCCTGGCGCTTCATTCGGATGAATATTGTTGATCCAGATGGGCACTTGATAATCTCCGAATGCACCAGATTGAATATCGTTCTCCAGCTTTGCAGGATCATTCAGCATGGCAGGGTGAGTTACATTCTGATATTTGTCAATCGTTGCTTGATCTTTGGCAACCATAGTCATAAAAATATCGCGGCCTTCAACGGATTTGCCGATCGACAACGTTTTAATGTATCTGTCGTTTTTTTGAGCTGCCTGTGCCGTAATCGCATCAATCTCCGGCTTCAGTTCATCATAGGTACGGAAGCTGTCGTACGGGACCAACTTAATAGGTGCTTGGGCAACGGTTTTGCCGTTGACTACTGCAGCCAGTTCATAGGTTCCCATCAATGATGCGTACAGTGGACGCTGCAGACTCGGCTCGGCAAGATTCTCCGTACCGTAAGTAAGACCGAAATTGATATTGGCAGTGACTTCTGCGTGTTCGGCTTTGACCTGAGTAACGGTGATAAAGGGGGCGCCATTATAACCGCGATTCTTGTACGATTTCCATTCCGATAATGGCTTGCCACCATAGGTCCAGCTTATTTTCTTTATATCGGTACCCTTCGGAAGCTTAAATCTAGCCTTAATGGTTCTTTTCTTCGTCATGGATGCCACATGGCTATCCAATTTCAGTGTCCAGGTATTTTCAACCTGCGTTGAAATTGTTTTTGTTGGTTGGCTCTTATCGTTCAACAACGTGCTTATTGCACGTTGCGCAGCATCAGCCATAGCCATGTGCGGAGCAGTGATCTCCAGAAGCATGGCGGCGGATATAGTTAATGCCAAGCAGAACCTTACGATCTGTTTTGTACCCATTCTTTTTCCCCCTATGGATAACCGGAAGATCATGTTATGCTCTTCTTTATTCACAAAGAGCATTTAACAGACTATTGTCCGGCAAATACGATCTAATATATTGTCTAACCCTATTCAAAATCTGTTTTCTGCTCCTGCCCCGAAGAATTATCTGTAATCGAATTTGAGGCGTCGGAGTTTATGATACTTTGCACAAATTGCTTCAAATCCGTTCGACTTTTTACATCCAGAACAGCCGCCTTGCCCACATAAGTTTCTTTTAATAGCTTCATTGGCGGTATTTGTTCATTTCCGTTTAATGTACTTTGGTACCCTACTGAAGCCAAATTCCACATATCAGAGACTGACAAATTGGTATCGATATACGGACTGATTTCCTCAAGAATAGAAGGGAATTTCATAATGGAAGTCGTTGTTTTTACCTTCTCGGCTAATGCCGTAATAAATTGCCGTTGTCTTTTTGTTCTGGAATAATCGGACATGGCATCATGACGAAAACGGACATATTGAAGCGCCGTTTTGCCGTCGAAATGCTGCTGTCCCTGCTTTAAATTAATATCATACTCATGCAAATCGGCCTTGCTTTCATAGTACATATCCTTTTCAACATAAAAATCGAGTCCGCCTACAGCATCTACGAGTTTAATAAACCCCTGGAAATCCGTGTATACATAAAAATGAACTGGCACCCCCAGCAATACGCTGACTGCTTTCATCGCCGTATCGGGTCCATGCGTAACAGCGGTATTAATTCGATTTTTGCCGTGCCCAGGAATATCCGTATAAGTGTCTCGAAGAATCGAAAACACATGAATACGCTTATCGGTAGGATTCAACGAAACGACCATCATGCTATCGGATCGGGGTACACTGCCCTTGTTGTTCTCGCGAGTATCCACGCCCATCAGCAAAATATTTACAGGTTCGGTTCCCTCCCATTCCGGTGCTTTTAGTGCTTCGACTTTATCAGTGCTCACTTTAACAAATGGGGAGTTTTCCGGGGTTTTACTAAGTCCTTCTAACCCTTTGTAAATGGAAAAGAAATAATAAAAGATAAAGCTTACAGCAGCGACCCCAAGTAACAACGTTACAATCAATATCCTCTTTTTCCTCTGTGTCATGTCATTCTTCCTTTCCAGATTTATAGACGCGCAGGCCCCTTTCTGTATTAAGATTTTTGCAAGGCTGCTACGAGGAGTGAAGTGTAATATCGGCTACCATCTGGTTTTAAATGGACACCATCTTTATAAAAGTATTCGTCTTTGCCTACACTGGCCGAATACCAGTCCACCACATTGACGTTGCTAAACTCATCGGCGACCTGTGCAATCGTGTCATTCACCGTGTTTTGCCATCCTTTCGGAACCCGGGTGGTGACCAAGATTACCTGTCTGGCTCCGGAAAGGGATTGCAGTACGTCGTGCAGTTGGTTTTTGCTAAACGGACCATTGGTGCCGAGTTCGATAATGACCTGGTCTCCCAGTTTGCCTTGGGCGGCCAATTCATTAATGACTTTTACAGCTTGAGACATCTGCCGGCCAACCTTACCGTCAACCGTCATCTTCGGAAGCTGCTCTTTTAAATAAGGCTCAATTCCGACCGTAACCGAATCTCCAATCATCGTGACGCCCTCGCCGTTTAAGGAAGCAGATGATTGAGCTTGTTCCCCGCTGGTGCTAGAAGCCGCACGCTTTTGTGCAGCAGTCTGCATCTTATCAAGATTGTATAGAGAAGAGTCCTTGCTGCGGGATTCGTGATCATCTGAATTTTGCTTTGCGTGCATATGGAGAACTATGGCACCTAAAAAGATAAGGATAATCATAAATCCCCATAATCCGCTTACCATCCATCCATTTTTTTTGTTCATAGCTAGTTCATCCTTTCCTTTAACATGCTAGTAGGTTTTATCTTGTTTGATAGCATCAATTAACAACGAGGCATAATACTGAGCGCCTTCTGGTTTCAGGTGGACACCATCACCATAAAATAGATCGTCCCGGTTTTCGCTGGCTGAATACCAGTCGATAAGCTGGACATTTTGAAATTCACCAGCAATTTCACGCAGATTGTCATTTACGGTATTCTGCCACCCTCTCGGCACTCTGGTTGTTATCAGATAAATTTGCCGGGAGTCCTGCAGTGAAGCCAGTAAGGACTTCAGTTGACTCTGGTTAAAAACGCCGTTGGTGCCGAGTTCAATAATAATTTTATGGCCAAGTTTACCCTGTTCCTGCAGGCCATCAAGCACATCACCTGCCTGTGACATTTGCCGGCCCACCTTGCCATCAATGATCATACCGGGGAGCTGCTTTTCCAGAAACGGGGCAGCATCCAGAATAACCGAATCTCCGATCGCAGTGATCCCCGCTCCTTCTGCGGAGTGGCTTGTATTTTCAGCGGGATGATTTTCATCGGAACAGCTGCATTGCAGTTGTTCTGTCTGGACGGGGTCCCGGCTTACGGCCGCTGGTGCATCAGGTACAGGATCTGGAGCTGGTGAATCCGTCTTCCATGATGCCAAGACGAGAATGATGGCGATAACAATGACGACAAGGCCTAGCTGGCTGCCAGCGCCTGACCTGCGGAGTGATTGCAGGCCAGTCCAAAAGGTCCCACGGCGGATGGGCTCTTCGATGTATCTGTAGGAAAGACCCGCCATTATGAAACTGGCCGTTACCTGCAGAGCCATGCGCATATAGCTGGCATCATCGGTATTTACCACGGGACTTGATAAAATAATGATTGGATAATGCCATATATACAGACTGTAAGATCGCTTACCGATCCAGCTTAGAGGCCGGCAGCCGAGTAATCGTTCCAGTCGGTTGGCTGGATGAACCAGTACAGCGATAACAACCGCAGTAATGAGTGATAAATAAAGAAAACCGCCGCGATACAGCGAATCATCATACTCGTTGGTCTGAGCAATCAGGATAAACAGCATTACAATGCCCAGCACGCCAGTCATATCCAGCATGGTGCGGGATGAAGAAGATACATTGTTGCTCAGTCTCCAACTGGGCCAGACAACCGCCAGAGCCGCTCCGATCAAAATAGCAGACGCGCGCGTGTCCGTCCCGTAATACACCCTGCTCGGGTCTGTTCCGGGTTCGTATATAACGGCCATGGCTATGGCGGATACGAAGGCGCAACCCAGAATGTATAACATAAGTCTGCCTCGTCGCGGTGCAAGGCACAGACCAATCAGTAGAACGAGCGGCCAGATGACGTAAAACTGTTCCTCAATGGAAAGCGACCAGAGGTGCCCGATAGGTGAAGCCGGACCAAAGCTCTCAAAATATGAAACATGATGAAAAATGAGATACCAGTTGTTTACGTAAAAAAGCGAGGATACAAAATGGCCTTCTAATGCTTGCAGTCTGGAAAAATCGGTAATTAAAAGCCACAATGCCACTGCAGTCAGCATAAAGAGCATTGCCGGCAGTAGTCTGCGCATTCGTCTGATCCAGAACCGCACAATGGAAAAACCGTTGCGTGTCCTCCATTCATAAAGGATCTGATCCGTAATCAGATAGCCTGACAGGACGAAGAAAATCTCCACTCCTAGCAGCCCACCCTCTGCCCATCTAAGATGAAGATGATAAGCAATAACAGCAAGCACAGAGATGGCCCTTAGCCCATCCAGACCGGTCATATAACGTTTTATGGGTTGATTTAGGTGCAGATTCGGATTTTCATTCACTATGGTCCATTCCTTGTCCTTATAGGCTAATGATCTTGCTTCATTTACTATAGAAAAAAGATGTCGCGAAAGTTTGATCAACATGTAAACAAATTGTCACAACGGTTGCAAAAAGAAAAACCTTATTCCGGCTGAACAACCGAAGTAAGGTTTTTGACATCCACAAATATAGAAATCCTAATCGCTATTTCAACTCAATGATCAATGACTCCTTACTAGGAGAATCCGTTGGCGCAGTCTGCGAGGAATCCAACTGTTTTTGTCCTTGAAGTAGTACACTTTTATTGTTCGGATTCCAATACATATGCGTTGGCACAATTCCGCGATACACCGGTTCGTTGTACAGTATATTTCTTCCCTGCACCTTGGCTACGTAAGTGACATTTTGATCATACACGGTGTATGCGATATTTTTCCTGTCAGGCGAAAATTCAAAATCAAGCACTTTTTCCAAAATGACAGAGAGCTCGCCGTTTCGCTGATCATATTCGTACAATGAATTATCCGTTCCGAGAAACACAAACTGGTCGTTATTCATCCAGGCTACTGAATCTCCACCAATCTGACGCTCGTATTGAAATTCAATATTCTTTCCCGAAACCTTCCCAAGGGTTAGCACCTTTTTCTGGCCTTGTTTTGCACCAAATAACTGTAGCAGTACGCTGCGGCCATCATTTGCAAGGTTAACACTCAAAAGTGTGTCTTCCTTTAGGATCCCTTTTAACTGATATTTGCTGGAAGTTTGAGACCCAACATCGTAGATGTATAGGCTATCAGCTCCATGATCAACCAGGTTTTCTACCAGGTAGCTGATATACGAACTGTTGGACGACCAGGAAACATATTGTACATAAGATTCGTTCCTGGTGCTGATCCTGTCTATTTCCTTTTCCTTGCCATCCTGCAAGGAAATAAGCTTTAAGGTTGTCTCCGAGGAAGAAGGGGAAACTTCGCAAATATATTTCCCATCGGGGGAAAGTATTGTATTGGAAGTTACCTTGTCGATTTCGGATATGACCTTGCTTTGCTCATACGGATAAGTTAAACGTTCCAGCGTGCCTCGCTTCAGTATGGTCATGGCCCCGAACGATGCGATGATGGCATCTCCAGACGACCAGCCCAGCAGCTGGCCCCGATTTGCAAAACGATCCGGAAGCCGATATATTTTTTGGACCTGAAACGGACGAGAGCTTTGATCGGTACTGGAAACTTCATTGCTGTCGGCGATGACGACAGTCTCTGTTTTTGGTTCTGAACCGCATCCTGACAGCAGTAATATCACGAGAGATACGACCAGCGGCATTACAACATATTTATATTTATTGCCCATTATTCATTCTCCGTTCCCCGCGGTTTCCAGCGCTTTAAATTCTACCGTAACGATAGTTTCATTATGCTCATTTGTAATTAAGATGGAACCCGCAAGTTCTTCAACGATAGATTTCACAATGCTGAGTCCCAATCCTACACTGCCTTCTTCGGCGCTGTCGGAATGAGCCGGATAAAACGGCTGTAATAGGCGTGACAGATGTTCTGCTTCAATTGGATCGCTTGGATTGCTGAAGATCAAGCGAATCTTTTCTTCTGCCCGCACCGCTTTTACCGATACTGCCGAAAAAGGCAAACTGTATTTAATCGCATTATCTATCAAATTGATGAACATCTGTCTGATTCTGTCCCGATCGGCCAACATGATCAATTCCTCATTAATCTCATATTCAATGGTTTTTTTATAGCGCTGAGAGCGGATCATCATTGATTCACACACATCCTGCAGGATCAGCCCGATATCCACCCGTTCAAGCTCTTGGAGCATGATATTTTTGCGTGAAACTTCCAGTAGTTTTAGCACCATCGCATGCAGGCGCCTGCTCTCCTCGATAATATGATTCATTCCTTTATCAAAAAAAGCACGGTCTTTCTCACCGTTAAGCCTGATCAGCTCCGCATATCCCAAAATGGAGGTTAACGGCGTTTTCAGTTCGTGAGTAATATTGTCAAAAAAGCGCTTTTCCTGCTGGTGAAGCTGCTTTAAATGGTCCCGATCCTTCTCAATAATATGAATTTGTCTGCTAATTTGACCAATCATATCGTTAAAATTCTCAGCCAGTCGGCCAATTTCATCCCTGCGTTTAAAATGTAGGCGGATATCTAGATTTCCGTTTTTTACCTCGTTGGAGGCCTGCGTCAGTCTGGTCAGCGGGATGGTAATATGCCTGGAAAGAATATAGGAAAACAGAAAGGCTGCCGCAAAAATCGCTAGGGCAATATAGAGGGTAATCTGTCGAATCTGTCCAGTTTGTTCGTAAAGTGAGCTGAAATCTTTGTAAAAACGCAGGATGCCCACCTTTGAACCGTCTATAACAACCGGATAGGAGAAAAGAACAGTCGTCTTATTACGATCATAAGTAATGCTGTACGCTGTATTGCCGTCAATCGCTTGCTGCAGATCGCTTTGCATTTGCTGCTGAAATATGGAGCTGTCTGGGGCATAAAGCAATTTGCCTTCCACCGTATACACGCCAATACTGCTGTCCGTGGTATGGTTCAGATTAGTGGCTATCTCCCTGGCGATTTCTCCAAAATACAGCTCATTGCTGCTGAAATGGTTAATCAGGAAAGCCTGGCGTACATACACATTGCTATTATTTTTCAGTCCGACGAGTTCGGAGGTAACCAGATTCTGATTGCTTGTCCGGATAAATTCCTTGACTGTCTGATTAAGCACGACAAAAGAAAGCGAGAAAATCAGAAAAAAACCGATCAGAAATTTGATGCTGATTTTACGTATCATGCTTAACCACCCATTTTTTAAAATTTGTATCCGGCTCCGAGGACGGTAGTAATGCATCCCGTGGTCCGTACAAAAGCAAGTCGGTAATCGGAGCATCATTTTCAGTAATAAGAATCTTTGCTTTATTCATCGTAATCCTCATCTCTAATTTTAATACGGCAGGTTCATAACATCGTCCATTATATTAATCATTCAGGAGAAAACAATCAAATGTATAAAGAGAGAACCGACAGCCCTCGATAGACTAAAAAGACCAAAAAGACACGGTTCCTGTGGGGAGAACGTGTCTTTTTGGTCTATACAGCAACATGCGAGTGTGCACGTTAAATATCCGTTGGTCAGATGCGGACTTCCGTCTCGTCCGGAACGAACTGACGATATTGAAAATACATACGAAGCCGCCAGTGTAACAAGGTCCCGAAGGCTAGGATGAAAAATAGCCCTGCTGTTTGCGGAATGGTAATGTAATGCTGAATAAATTCATGCAGCAGCAATCGGACGATCAGTAGGCTGATCAGGATAAAAAAGAAGGTGCGTGAGCGTTGCACGAAAACCAGCCCTTCTTGCAACTCAAATTTAGTGCTGCGGATCAACGGGTAGGAAAAAATAAACCAGCCGACCAGAAAAGCGCCCAGCGCCCAAAGCCAGGGAACCCGTACTTCCGGTACCACAAACATCATAAAACCGGTGCTCATGCCGAGCGGAGGAATGATGATTTTTTTGGCATTAATCGGGCGATGACCTGTCTTCATACGGATGAAAATAGCCGATATAGCGATTAAGATCATACCGAAAGTTGCGCCATATTGCAGCAATGGGGTGCTGATATGAAACATGGACTGGCCCCCTCTATAAGGAATATAAGCGTTATTGGACAGACTGCAAACCTTCTACATTATAGCACATATGCAATGGATATATTTAGTTACAGTCTTTCCTCCGGCAAGCGGATTATACGCCTCTTGGTGGTAACCGGCCCTATAATCGGGTCTCTTTCATCTTATGCGAGTTCTTGTGCTTGTACCTCTCCAGCAGCAGATTTTTTCTCTTGGCGCATGACATAACCCATCGCTACAATAATAAGGATAAAAGCAATGAGTGCAAGCAAAGGAATGGTGATGAAATCCAGCCAGTTCAGATAATCCTGTTCGCAGGATACTCTACCGCAAGCCGTCGAAGTTTGCGTGGCTGCTTTGGCGGCTGCATGGATACGCTGAATGATAAAATGATAGGCCGAAATCGCACCTCCAATGATAGCTAACGGCATAACGTAAATCCGTATTTTTGTGTCACCTCGAAAATATGCGATTCCGAGTAGAAGGGTCAGGGGATACATCAGAATACGCTGAAACCAGCACAGTTTACAAGGTTCATATCCCAAGATCTCGCTGAGATACAGACTGCCCAATGTCGCCACACAAGCTACTACCCAGGCGGCAAATAAAGCAATATCCGTTTTTTTAAACGATCCGATCATAGTAACGCTCCTTTTTAAATTCAAATGAGAACAGTATGAACTCATCGTGTCTTGTCCCATCGGCAGGCATTTGCCGATATGCATGTCTTTATCCGTATTGTACTGTATTTTGAGTGCGGGGTCATACTTAAACATATTGACATCATTCACTATCATTTTTATAATTGCAGTAGTTTGGGAAGTTAATGAAGATTCAAGATATATATTAAGAAATTAGGAGTGTGCCCAGAATGTCGAGCAGCCGGAAAAATGAAACCTTATCTGTTATTAGTGAAAGACACGCGGTAAAAAGCTATGTAAAGGATTTTAAAATGCCAGAGGAAGATCTGGAAGCAATCTTGACTGCCGCGGTAGAAGCTCCTTCCGCATGGAACCTTCAACATTGGAAATTCCTCGTTATCGAAAGCGAAGCAGACAAACAAAAATTGTTGCCTATCGCCTACAACCAAGGTCAAGTAGCAGAGAGCTCTGTTACGATTGCCGTACTGGGTGATCTGGAAGCGAACCGTAATGCTGTCATTTATGATCAAGCGGTAGAAGCAGGAGCATTGCCAGCGGAAATCCGTGACGCATTGGTAGGACAAATCAATGGCGCGTACCAAAACCCGCAGGTAGCTCGCGATGCAGCGATTCTGAACTCTGCTCTTGCAGCACAAAACATTATGCTGGCTGCTAAATCTTTGGGCTACGATACTTGCGCAATGGGTGGATTTATTCCAGCACAATTGATCGAGCAATTCAATATTCCGGCACGTTACCTGCCAACCATGCTTATTAGTGTAGGTAAAGCACAAGTACCAGCACGTCCATCAGGACGTTTCCCACTGTCTGACGTTGTTGTAAAAGGCAGCTTCTAAGACGAATAGTGAATATAAAAGGGTGTTCCTGCAACCATTGTGGCGAGGAACACCCTTTTTTACGTCGTTTTGAACTGTCAAAATCCTTTTATTTCGTACCTCGTTTAGTCTGAGCGTTTGGACACGAGATACACCAGTTCCAGCGTCAGGATCGGTAGAAAAACAGAAGCTGGATAGGCTAGATAGCGCGGCTCCCACTGCGGCTTGAACTTATCCTTGAAGCGTCGGAGCCCCTGGAAGCCGTAAAAATGTCCCCCGTATTGAAAAACAAGTCGAGCCAGCTTTTCCTCGCGCAGTGCCTTTTCGCTTTGTCCTACCTGGGACAGCGGTGCCATGCCCAGATTAAATGTCGTATATCCACTCTCCTTGGCCCACTCAATGACCCGTGTGAATAAGTAATCCATCGTTCCATTGGGTGTGTCAGGCAGGTGACGCATCAGATCGATAGAGACCGTCTGCCCATGATCATAGGCAGGGGCCATCGTGGCGAAAGCAATAACCTTCCCTTCAGAGTCTTTCAGCAATGCAATTGGAGCCAACTGAAGGTAAGGTTCTTTGAACCAGCCGAGTGAATATCCCTTCTCCTTGCGCCCGTCCAGCCAAATATCCGAAATATGACGCATCTCCTCAATCAATGACGCCTCTAGAGGAGGCTGGATCATTTCGAATGAATAGCCTTCGCGGTCAAAGCGATTTTTGGCGCTTCGCAGCGCCTGATTGCTTTTGCCCGTTAGTGTAAAGGACTCCAGCGGCACGAGCGCTTCCTCGCCCAATTTAAAAAAGCGATAGCCGTTCTCGTGATAGATGGACAAATATTCCGGTGATGCTTGATAAAATACAGCCGTCAAAGCATAGCGATCCGCGAACCGTTGGAATTCCTGAATGGCTTCACTCACACGTTCCTTTGGACCGAGGGGGTCACCTAATACAATCAGTTTGTCCCGACTGCGAGCATAGGGGAGAACTACCTGTTCGTCCTTGGTCCAATACAGATATTTATCGCCGAGAAAAAGCATATGAGAAACGAGATTACCACCCTGTCGTTCCAAAAATTCTTTTAGCTTAACCAGTTCCTGTGCGTCGGGTAGATTGCTGATGCTACGTTGAGGACGAAGAAAGAAATACACCGTCAAGAATACCCATGCCAAAATCAAACTAAATACGGCTGTAACTCCGTAATCGCTGCGGTTCATAAAAAAGTCCAGGTGGACCTTGGCATGCAAATGACGCATAAATGGAGTATTGGAGCCTGCCCCGATTATAAAATAAGCACCAGTTACGAGTAGAGATAATCCGCCCCATATTAAAATGTTGTGCCGATTCAGCGGCGCACTGACCCGATAAAATCGTGAACGCGAAATCCACAGCATTAACGCTACGAACAGCAAAAATAAGGCTTCTTCAAAATCCAGACCTTTCGTGAAGGTGAAAATGGCTCCTGTCAGCAGCAGTATCAATGTTAGCCGCAATGCTCTGCGAATACGCAGAGAAATTCCGTGGGACAAAACGACAAGCATAATTCCGATGATGACCGAGATTTCATGCGATAAGCGCATAACGGGTAGAGTGAGCAAATGTTCAGCAAAACGGAGCCGATACAGTAGACCAGGCGTAGCGGCCGACAACAGAAGCACTACGCCGGAGATGAGTACCAGCTTGCCAAGCGCCCACACCCCCAGGTCGGCTAAAAACCGAAATTGACCAGGCCAGCCCCATACCTTCTGCCAGGCATTCAGGGAGTAATCCCAGCCTGTCTCAGCGAGCTGGCTCAGGCGCTCGTTACGCGGGATCATTTCCAGCGCGGCTAATACCAGGCCGATGAGCCACGGAATGATGAAATAAAAGACGCGAAAGACCAGCAGCACAGCCAGCGCCCGGTCCGAGTTGGCTCCTGCCATTTGCAGCCCAAGCAGGGCAATAATATCGAATGCGCCGACGCCTCCGGGTGCAAGACTGATTAACCCTGCAATTGCGGCTATCACATAGATACCGAACACAGCATGGAGCGGCAGCTCATGGAGCAAGTGCGAGCCAATCCATGCAAAGGTAAGACCAGCCAGCAGCCATTCCAGTAGAGAGGCGCCAATGGAGGCAGAGATGGTGAACCAGGAGAGCTGTCCTTCTCCCTTGTTGAACCATGTGGCATACTTTTTGGAGCGCTGCATGATCAGAAATAGAGGCAGGTATAGTGCCATACCCCACAGTGCCCAATGAAGCCATGGGTGAGCATCCAGCACAAGCTGCACCGGATACAGA
This sequence comes from Paenibacillus sp. P2(2022), assembly GCF_029522175.1. Classification (NCBI taxonomy): domain Bacteria; kingdom Bacillati; phylum Bacillota; class Bacilli; order Caryophanales; family Paenibacillaceae; genus Paenibacillus; species Paenibacillus sp. P2(2022). Next base: position 17,659 of record NZ_JAKWFI010000008.1, read on the forward strand.
TGGACAATAGCACCCCAAGCCAGCAAAGATAGTCCGGTAATAACGACAGGCGAAAGAAATACGACCGCCGAGGTGATAACACCCAATGGCACACCGCTCTTTTTATACAGCACAGTGCGCAGTCCAGCTCCTGTAAAGCCGGCGAAGCCGAAGACATTATTGAAGGTATTGGAGATCCAGGCGTACCGGAATGTCGTTCCAGGCTTGACTTGAAGCTTAAAATGATGCCTGATTACATAATCGTAAGCACTCATAGCTGCCACGGCTGCCAGGGAGAACAAGCCAATTTCGATGAGAAACGTGGCATCCATTCGCCGCAGCTCATGAAGCATCCGTGCCAGATTAAAGTCTTTTAGCTCTCGTCCAGCCTCCCATATAATAAAAGCCAGTACAGCCAGCGGTAGCAAAATACGCGTCAATCGCTGCCTATAGATGGTCATCATATACTGTACGATTTTAAAGGATTGGATCGGTTTGTGATTTGACTTCATAGATTCACCTGCTTGAAAAAGGATAAGATTGAGACTGATAATGCGCGAAAAATTTCCTGCCCAAATAAAAGGCTTCGTTATATTATACCTGTAATAATAGCTTGAATAACAACAGAAGGGTTACGAAATGGGAGTTCAGATTGATTGCTGTAAATAATTCCAATATAATGATGGAATACCTAGTGAATTGCTTGGCATTGGAGCTGACTGGATATGAGTATATGGGATCGTAATCTTTTTATACGTCGATTGGAGCTATTATGGCCTCCAGATGCTGACAGGAGCCAATACCCTTTTAACTTAAAGGCTCTTCAACAGTGGAATGAACTCAAATTCCATCCTTCCGTTACCTATATTGTTGGAGAAAACGGTGTAGGTAAATCGACGCTTATGGAGGCAATCGCGGTCGCGTGGGGATTTAATCCAGAGGGTGGCACTAAAAATTTTAACTTTTCTACACAAGCCACGCATTCCGCGCTGCATGAGCATATCCGGCTGGTGAGAGGGATCGAAAAGCCGAGAGACGGCTTCTTTTTCCGGGCGGAGAGCTACTATAATGTGGCGACTCATATCGACGAACTGGATCGAGAAGGAGGAGGGCGACCCATTCGAGATTCGTATGGGGGGAAGTCGCTACATGAGCAGTCGCATGGCGAGTCTTTTTTTGCTGCATTTGTGCATCGGTTTGGAGGACAAGGATTGTATATTTTGGATGAGCCAGAGGCAGCACTCTCGCCCTTACGCCAGATGGCCATGCTTGCACGGATTCATGAGCTTGTACAGCAGGGATCGCAGTTTATCATTTCTACACATTCCCCCATCTTGATGTCTTATCCAGATTCGGTCCTGTATCATCTGACACATGAAGGGATCGACACACGGACGCTAGAGGAAACCGATCATTACATCATCACCAAACAATTTCTGAATAACAAGGAAAAGTTGTTGCAGGAGCTATTCGAAGATTCACCATAAGGATATAGGAAGTTTGGTAGTATCCACTTGATGAGGAGGAAACCGTATGAGTTCAAATCTCGATGTAGTTATTCAGCGGATATCGGCTTTCAAGGTAGCAGCGCTGACTGCGCAAGCCCCTTTTGCAGAATTGGGTGATGAGGTACGCAGACAGTGGCAACAAGTGCAACAGAACGTTCCAGAGAACCACTCAGGTCGTTTGGACGCAGATATAGGCTATGTGTTAACTCCCCAATGGACAGTTGTTGAAGAGAATGGAAGTACGGCAGTCAAGGTGGGTGTTAAAGTGTTCTCGTGGAATGAAGTGCCGGATAGTCTTGAACGCATTGAGGTGCCTGAAGGAGAGTATGCGGTGACCCGTTTTCAGGGAGATCGGGAACGATTAAATACGATCTATGATGACCTATTTGCTTGGTTGGATCGTAATGGCTATGAGCGTAATACGACAGAGGGGGTATATTGGATCGAGTCGAATCGGCTGAAGCCGGTGAACCCTTTTGATATTCCATCCGCAGAAATTCAGAAATTTGATTATGATATTGCGATCGCTATTGTACAAAAATAAAGGATGGTGAAACGTTATAAGAGGGACAACCTCATTATTTAGTGGTTGTTCCTTTTTGCTACCTTGTCAAAGGTAACATTCAGGGTTATCGGAAGTATTTTATGATTGTTATTTGCCTCCCGCTCTATTAATATAATGAAGAGTTTTGCTGAAATAGTTGCAAAATAAGAAATTCGTATACGAAATAAAGAACCTGAGGAGGACAAAACGCAACATGTCGGATTCACAACAGTTGAAAATGGGGCCGCTCGTCATTTTGATGATTAATATGTTTATTGCCATGCTGGGGATTGGACTCATTATTCCGATCCTCCCCAAGTTCATGGGTTCCTTGGGAGGCAGTGGTGAAACGGGAGGCTATCTGGTTGCCGTGTTTGGCTTGACCCAGTTTATGTTTTCGCCGTTAGCTGGGGAATGGTCCGATAAATACGGACGTAAAAAAATGATTATTATCGGTTTGGTCATCATGACGGTATCTTCTGTATTGTTTGCGATTGGCAACTCGTTGACGATGCTGTATATTTCCCGTTTGCTCGGAGGCGCAGGAGCGGCATTTATGATTCCTCCAATGATGGCTTATATTGCCGACATCACAACCGTCCATAACCGAGGCAGAGGAATGGGGCTGTTGGGGGCCGCTATGTCGCTTGGTTTTGTGATAGGTCCTGGTGTAGGCGGTTTGCTGGCAGATATCTCGCTTCGTACACCCTTATACGTTTCGGCGGCGGTATCCGGTTTAGCGGCACTGATTTCATTGATTTTACTGCCCGAAACCCTGTCGTTGGAGAAGCAGTTGAAGTTTCGAAATGTTAAGGTGAAAAGAGACAATGTGATTAAACAGTTTGCGCTGTCTTTCCGCAAGCCGTACTTTATGTTGCTGATTATGATATTCACGTTAACTTTTGGCCTGACGCATTTTGAAACGATGTTTCCGTTCTTTGTAACAGGCAAGTTTCATTACAATGAACGTGATATTGCTATCATTATTACGGTAGGTGCATTGGTCGGGACCGTGATTCAAGCTGCGGTCATTAGTCCGATGTTGAACCGTTTTGGTGAAAAAGGTGTGATTATCGGTTCTTTTCTGTTTTCCGCGATTTCCCTTGTGCTTATGCTGCTCTCAGGGAACTTTTATTATGTACTCGGAGTATCACTTATCTTCTTTACCGCTACATCGTTGCTGCGACCAGCCATTAATACGGCCTTATCCAAAATGGCAGGAGATGAGCAGGGAGTTGCAGCCGGGATGAACAATGCTTATATGAGTATTGGTAATATTCTGGGACCTGCGCTTGCGGGTACATTGTTTGAGGTGCATATCAATTTGCCGTACATTTTTGGGGCGGTCATTCTCATGCTTAGTTTGGGGCTGGCTGTAAAATGGAAAAGTAGAGATACGCAATCCACAGCGGTTTAACGTTATTTTCTCTGTAAACATAGTCTCTTTTGGTGTGAACTGTGACGTTCTTATGAACCACAGGTTGCAGCGGAAGAGGCTATTTTTTTGCATACATAGCCACTTGTTAATGAAACGGCAGAATCTTGGGTAATAATGCATGATAAGTTTATAACCAGATAAAAAGTAGAACTTAAAAGTCGGATAACATGTAAGTAATACGCTAAAAGGAGCTGAGATCGGATGGAAGAGCGGAATGAGCAGTTGTTTTATATAGGAACTTATGCGTCTCGTGAAGAAAGAGGAATTTATATAGGCGCTTTGCATATGGACAAAGGTGATTTGCGTATGGTTGGAGGTGTGGAAGGAATCGAGAGACCTTCTTTTCTGGCACTGCATCCGAATGGGGCGAAGTTGTATGCTGCCAGTGAGACAGACCAAGGCGAACTGTACACATATCAGGTGAACACCCAGACGAGGGAATTGCATCCTTTGGATCGAAAAGGAACGGAGGGAGCACATACTTGCTATGTATCCGTAACAACAGATGGACGCTATGTGCTGGCTTCTAACTATTCTGGGGGCAATGCCGTTGTATTCCCTGCGACAGAAGCAGGAGGACTGGGAGACATGTCGGGGCAGGTTCAGCATACGGGGTCAGGGATTCGCCAGGACCGTCAGGATGCGCCACATCCACACTCGATTATTCCTGATCCTTCAGGACAGTATGCTATGGTATGTGATCTGGGGCTGGATCAGATTATAGGTTATCGTTTGACAGAGGATGGGAAATTGGTAACCCACCGTGAGACAGATTTGCCACCTGGTTCCGGCCCACGTCATCTGGTTTTTCATCCCTCGGGTCGATATGCCTTTGTCGCCAATGAATTGAATAATACCGTCGCTGTGTTTGGTTATAACGAACGTAATGGTAAGCTTACCTTGCTGCAAAGTCTGTCCACACTGCCAGAAGGCATTATCGATGTAGAAAATACAGCAGCGGATATTCGGATTACTCCCTGTGGACGTTTTCTGTATGTATCCAATCGAGGACATGACAGCATCGTACTCTACCATGTCGATCTAGACAGCGGGAAGCTGAAGACGATTGAATGGGTCGAGAGTTTCGGCAGTACGCCGCGTAACTTCAACATCTTGTCTGGTTATTTGCTAGTGGCGAATCAGGAGGGAAACAACATTGTATCCTTTGCTATCCATGAGGATGATGGACGGCTGACCCGAACGGGATATGTATTGGAGGTTCCTTCACCGGTATGTATTGAACCTGTACGTTAATTACACAGCGCATGGCAAAAAAGGGTCGAAGGACCAGTAAAAGAGGATAAAGTAAAACACGGCGCTTTGTCTCCCAAGAAAGGCATGGGCAAAACGCCGTGTTCAGGTTTTGAAGGGGTCTAATGATTACTTGCTGCTCTCGCCAGCTTCTACCGTTGCTGTTTTGGTATGGTTTTCCGCAGGTTTGTAGTACAAACGGAACAGGATATCCTGGTTATAGTTACCGAATCCGGTACCGAACAGGGTTACCCCTCCAATATGCTGGGCATCATCCAAAATAGCGATACGGAATTTCCATTGCTTCTGGTCAATCAGCACGTCGCTTAGAGTCACATCGGATATCTGCTTGCCATCCATAAAGGTGCCTTCAGACGTAACGCGAAGTCTCTTAAGTAGGCCATACTGATTGATAAAATCAGGCCACCATGAAGGTGTATATTTACCACGATTATCCCCAAAATCCCCTGGACTGGTCCAAGTGCCCAAATTCACATCATTTAGGAAAAATGTGATGTCTGAAGGCCAATTATCATTGGTAAATGGGGCTTCTGATGATAATTCCATTGAAATTTCCAGTTCCTCAGCTTTTTGACTGGACAATAGGAAATTCGGCACTTTATAATCCATATACCCTTGGCTAAACCACAGAATTTTGGAATTGAAGCGCTCAGGGTCCAAGAATGAACGAGGCTCATCAAATTCTCCGATAATCTTTTCGACGGTGGCTAGACCGCAGGTGGACTGAATCTCAAAATCTGTAAAGTGTCCGACGGAAATCTCCGTCTGATGAAATTGCCGTACATCCTGCTGATAGCGTGGCATGGCGATTTCAATTTTGTCCGTAGCCAATGAGCATACTTTCTGAACCCCGCCTCGTCCGGGCAGCATTTTAGTCGAAATAATGGATGCCCTTTCCAGTTTCTTAACATGCATTGTCATAATCGCACTACTGAGTCCCAGCGCTTCCGCTAGCTCACGTATATTCATCGGTTTCTCCGCAAGCAGAACAATCATATTCAGCCGAACCTCACTGGCCAGCGCTTCATAAACGGGAAGTGATTTTTCAGAAATGTCCAGTTGCATAATTCCTCCAATTCTAACGCACATCATAAATTGATGGTAGTTTAACATATATGGATTTTTTTCAATATTCATACATATAAAACGATATGATTTACATTTATATAAACAATATACCCTTTCCTTGATCGCTGGCACAAGCCTAACCCGGCAAAAAGCCAAAAATTGTTCAAAAAACAGGACACCCCATGAACTCTTTCTTTGTGTGTTGGGATGTCCTGTGATGGTATGTGATTTGCGGGATGTATACGGGATCTATTTCAGGCGCACCTGGTGTTTAGGACCGCATATGTTCATCAGCCACAGAAGTATCAGCGGTTGTATCTTTGTCAGTTGTGTGTAATTCCTGGTGCTGCGAACCATCGGACTTCATCAAGCCGGGATGACCCACATAAGGACGATCACTTCGCGAGCGACCTCGGGTAAGTCGGAAGCCAATCAAGAACAGCACAAGCTGTGCAGCCAGTATGTAGGGAGATGCTTCTGGCCCGAGCCACTGAAACAGGGCGACAACGGCGATGACCATACACAACAGGCTTGTTGGGAAATGGGATGCCGTCACGTCCAGATCATTTTGTTTACGCAGGGTCATCAGACGATAGACATACAGCAAGGCGATTAAGCCAGAAACGAACCTTATCCATGCATACCCTATAAGCCATGAGGCAGATTGTGTGGTGTCGGGTAGACTAACATCGACATGACTGTAGGTTATCAGTTCTATAACCAATCTTGAGATTAACCAGACCATTCCCGCCAGCGCCAGCGGACCGGCCGCTGGGCGCAATAGTTTCCATAATGCTGTTCCCCAGCCTGGAGCATGGGATTCCAGTAGAACAAGTCGTCGTTCCTCGATCAGTTTGTTCATTTCACGCTCCAGTGATTTGAGAAGCAATTCCCGGCGGAATGGATCACATTCCCGAAGGGATGCTTGAACCTGCTCTTGAAGGTGAGGGGTCAAATAGGGGGCGGCCTTAGCCTCCTGAAGAGCATGGATTAGTCCATTCTGGTGCTGCTGCTTTTCACTGTTGTTGATCGCGTTCTGGGTAGCCGTTTGGAGATAACCAGCTAACCGGCCATAGATACGCAGTGATTCCTGTAATTCCTCGAGCCGCTGCTGACGCGAATTGCGAAGCTGGGCTGCACTGTGAACATACAGCCATACCAGCAAGGACAACGCCAGCAGGAAGGCGATCAGACCGGGTGAGATATATGCGGCTAATGCCGCGAAGTCCGTCGGGGACACCCGCAATCCCTCCTTCCATTGTTCTTTCTACACTATTGCACAGACCACACAGGCATTTCAAGGGCTTGTATATCTCTAAACCAAGAACTATGAAGTATTTTTTGGTAAAATAGACAAGATTACAGCAGGAAGGAAGATTCGGCATGAATAAAAAAATTGAATTTGCAACAGAACATCATGAGATATCGAATCAACCGTACGAGCTGCTTCGCGTAGATTACGCCATTCCAGCCGTCGAGGAATATCGGGCTTTACGCAAGGAGGCTGGTTTATCGCAAATTACGGAAGAAGCGGCAGCTAAGGGCCTGCCGAACAGCCTATTTACTGTAACGCTACGTCTTGGACAGGAATTGATCGGGATGGGCCGGGTGAGCGGTGATGGCGGTGTGTTTTTTCTGGTTACGGATATTGCAGTCAAGCCTTCCCATCAGGGGAAGGGCTATGGGCGTAAGCTTATGGAAGAGATTATGGAGTATTTAAGACGGGAGGTTCCGGCGGGCAGCTTTGCAACGCTGATTGCGGATAAGCCAGCCGACCGGTTATATGCGCAGTTCGGCTTCCAACTGGTCAGTCCGGGGTCAGAAGGGATGTACTGGCGCCAGCCGGGGGGACTGTAAGCTGAAAATCCCGTACGAGTTTGAGCTAGTTATAAAACGGATAATTAACAGTAAGAAAATTATAGATAGGAAGAAGGCAACTTAATATGAAAGTAATTATTTTTGGAGCGACAGGAACAATTGGCAAAGCGTTAGTAAAGGAAGCGATCAAGCGTAAGTATGAGGTGACGGCGGCAGTGCGCGATCCGCAACGAGTGACGGAGCAAAGTGAATATTTGACGGTGGTTCAGGCGGATATTCTAAACCCGAATTCCGTTACAGAGGTAGCCAAAGGGCACGATGCTATCATTAGCGCCTATGGTCCCAAGTTTGGAGCTGAGGAGGAACTGCTCGAAGCAACTCGTTCTTTACTGGAAGGAACACGGCGTTCCGGCGCGGAGCGCATACTTGTCGTTGGCGGAGCGGGCAGTCTGAAAACAGAATCCGGTGAGCGTCTCATGGATACCGCTGAGTTTCCGGAGGAAGTGAAGCCGCTGGCGGCTGCGCACGCTGATGCCCTGGAGCTGTACCGTGCTGCGGATGTAGACTGGACCTATTGCAGTCCTGCCGGAATTATTGAACCAGGTAAACGTACAGGACAGTTCCGTATTGGCTTGGATCATTTGGTGGTTGATGAATTAGGTCATAGTCGCATCTCTGTCGAGGATTATGCGGTAGCCCTGATTGATGAGTTAGTAGAAGGGGAATTTGTCAATTCCCGCTTTACCGTCGGATATTAATCAACAGGGATGGCTATATGGGAGGCGAAAAAGCATGTATATGGTGACCGCCGAACAAATGCGGCAACTGGATCGGTACACGATTAACAAACTGGGAATCCCGGCCCTGATCTTGATGGAAAATGCCGGGCGAGCAGTAGCTGACGAGGTACTGAAGCTTTGTGCGGAGAGACGTGGAACAAGCGATGGCATAAATGAGGTCACACACACAGGACCGGGGGATGTACCAGGACATGGCGGCGTTATACGGACGGATTCATCGAGCGGTGGGCAATATGGCGTACGTGAACGAGCACACTGGTATATCCTCGTAGGTAAAGGCAACAACGGCGGTGACGGACTGGTGGCAGCCCGCCATCTGACCGATGCAGGTCTGCGCGTCACCGTTGTGTATGCCGAGCCGCCTGCAACGCTGCGCGGTGAAGCGGCTGCCCAGCGCGATATCATCGCGGCGCTGGATATCCCGGTTATCCTCTATGGTCGGGATAACCTCGACCTGCGCGGTGCCTCTGGCATCGTCGATGCCCTGCTGGGCACAGGCACGCAAGGTCCACCGCGCGAACCTTACGCCTCGCTGATTCACGAGGCTAATGCCAGCGGCGCGCCGATCGTGTCGGTAGACGTGCCTAGCGGACTCGACGCCGACACAGGTGCGCTGCACGAGCCGTGCATTCATGCGCGTGTCACCGTATGCCTTGCCTACTTGAAGTGTGGGCTCGCCCAATATCCGGGCGCCGGAAACGCTGGTGATGTGGTGGTACGCTACATCGGTATCCCGCCCGGCCTTGCCCGTGAGCGTGGCGTGCAGCTGCGGCTCCTGACCAGCGATACGCTGCGCGACGCGCTGGACGTGGACGTCAGCCGCAGCCGTGTGCCGGACGGGCACAAGGGCACCTACGGCCACGTTCTGGTCGCAGGCGGAAGCCTGTGCATGAGCGGTGCGGGCCTGCTGGCCGCACGTGCCGCCTTGCACATAGGCAGCGGGCTTGTGACGTGGGCGGTGCCAGAAGCGCTGTTGCCACGCGTCATTGGCGCCGCACCAGAGCTGATGCTCGCTGCCGCAGCAACAGGCAGCGACGGCGAATGGAACGCCGACTCCGCAGATGAGCTGCTACAGCTCGCGCAGGCGCGCGATGTGCTGGCCGTCGGGCCTGGCCTCGGCCGCTTCGCAGGGGACACTGGCTGGCTGCGCCGCCTATGGGAGGAATACAGCGGTCCGCTCGTGCTTGACGCGGACGCCTTGAACATCCTCGCCTCGGCGGGGCCTGAGCTGGATGCATGGAAGTCGAGAGATGCGGCAATCGTGTTAACGCCGCATCCCGGTGAAATGGCACGTCTGCTGGGAATATCGACAGCGGAGGTGCAGCGTGACCGTATCACCCATGCCCGGGAGTACGCCCGGACACATGGAGTCACGCTGGTGCTCAAGGGAGCACGCACGGTCATTGCGTGTCCCGACGGAGCGACCTACGTCAATACCACAGGCCACGCCGGGATGGCGACAGGCGGTGCGGGCGATGTGCTGACAGGCATCATCGCAGGGTTGTTGGCCCAAGGCTTGAACGCTTCACAGGCAGCAGCCTTTGGCGTGTATCTGCATGGTGCGGCTGGAGAAACGGCCGCGCGCCATCGCCAGCATCCCGCCTCAGTGGTAGCTGGCGACATCATTGAAGCCCTATAATCCATAGCAGCAGTGGCAGGAGGAAGGCCAGCATGATCTGTACTCCATATTCACGGTTCAGCCAGTGCCTTCCGCCATAATAGAGCAGTGTAATCCCTGCACCTGCCATGCCGTTGCTCAACGAGATGCCCGTTCCAGCAGGCGACATCAAAGATCCTAGCAGAAGAAAGACACTGAACCCTACGGCAAGATATAGCGTGAACTGCTCAGGCTTGCGAAGCCAGGGTAAAAGATCACGTAGTGCATCAGCGGCAAGAGCCGCCGGAAGGGCAAAGCCATAGGCCCATAACTGCGCGGTAAGTTCACCGCTATTGCCTGCTATACTCACAGGCAATCCCGTTATTTCCTCTGTCAGATAGCAGTAGACCCATAACAGACCAAAAACCAATCCTCCACAGGCAAGCTTATTCAGCGCATAACAACCAAGCTCCATCCGCCAAGGCATTTTAGAATTAAATTCATTCCAAGGCTGTCTCATATTGCGACTCCCTCCTCATTTCAATCGGTAAATCAAAACCATTGAAGGAATTTATTCTCAATTACAATCCGCTTACCGTTTACGACATTTGAGTTTACGTTAGCTGTGTATCATGTTCCTAAGCAAAATAAAGATTGCGGATAGCCGCGGTACGGAAAGGCGGGGATTGCATGATACAGGCGGTTATTTTTAATCTGGAAAGTACATTGTTAGACCCCGGAGGTCGGGGCTTAATCCAGGGAATGTGCGACATCTTCAGATGGAAGGGTATACAGGTAACTGAAGAGCAGGTATCTCATGGACGGGGACTGCCCATCCGGGATCATATTGCGAATGTGCTCGGACTTTCAGAGGTTCGTAGAAAATGGTTGGAGTGCTTTGGTGCGCATCCTGGCAGAGTGGATATTGAGCATATTTATCTTGAGCTTGTCCCTGTTCTTCGCTCTTTGATCCAAGGGGCTGAGACTGCTGTCGGTATAGATAGGGCGTTGCAGGAGCTTCAAGATCGCCGCATTCAGTCAGGCGCTACTGCATCCTGCCCGATGGAAATGCTAAGTCATGTATTCACGCCTGCACAGTCACCCTATACGCTGGATTGTATGGTAGCCCCATGTGAAGTTTCGCAGGGGAGGCCTTATCCTTGGATGATCTATGAAATTGCACATCGCCTGCAGGTATTCCCGCTTAGCGATATTGTGAAGGTAGGAGACACAGCAGCCGATATGCAAGAAGGACGGAATGCCGGCGTTTGGACGATTGGTGTGTTGAACCATAACGAGAGTGCTTTGGCCGCGAACCACACTACAAGCTGTGAAGTGGACGATAGGGTAGCCGAGGAACGACGCAGACAAAGTATATATGGTTTGAAAAGGGCAGGGGCCCACATCGTGATGAACTCGGTCGCTGACTTGCCGCGTATTTTGCGTGAAATTGAAATGCTCCAGCATACGGGAGGCTATCCTTCTTATATGAAGCCGAAGAAAACAGCTGCGACTCCCCCATCGTGAGCATAACGGCTATAACTCCTAAGTGCTTATATAGACCTTTAGGTTATATATGTATGCATCTACCTGGATAAAGGTGTACTCAGCTCGGCTTTCTAACCTCAAAAGGAGCATTCGCTATGTTAGCGAATGCTCCTTTTGAGTGTACTCCTTTTCGTCTGTAAAATGACCCGTAAGATGGACACTTGATTGAAAGTGTCCATCTTACGGGTCACAGTTCACCGAAATCATTACTGGTCGGAATTTTTCACCCGGAACTGATCAGCATGGCGCTGTAGATTGTTGGAGAGTGTGGTCAGATTACGGGCTACTTCGGATAGTTCTTTTACTGCTAGGGCCTGCTTCTGTGCGCTTGCGGATACATCTTCTGTCATTCCGGCAGTTTGCTGCGCCGCGCTGGCTGTGTGCTTCAGATGTTGATCTACGCTGTGACGTACCTCCTGCATTTCTGTAGTCAATTGGGCCAGATGTGCAGCCAGTTCCTCAACTTCCTCTGATACCTGGGTGACTTTATCAACAGACTGTAGACATAATGCAATTTGTTTTTCTTGTTCATTGACAGTGTTTATATTTTCATCAAATTGATCGCCCATTTGCTCAATTTGCTCGACAAAACTACTTAAGATTTCGTCAATTTCACGAATAGATATGGCAGATTGTTGGGCAAGTTGTCCCATTTCATGAGCTACGACAGAAAAACCTTTACCAGCTTCCCCTGCACGCGAAGCTTCAATCGAGGCATTAAAGGATAAAATCTGCGTCTGCTTTACGATGCCCTGTACCTGCTGTCCAATGTTAGCTGCTTCGCGGGACTTTTCAGTTAGCGCGTGTGACATACGCTGCATTTGCTTGATTCGCAGAGCGCTTTCTCGTCCCTTCTCCAATAGCAGTTCATGTTCACTGGCTACCTGATTACGGACCTCATTGAGATGGCGCGCCGTATCCGTAAATTGGTGTACATGGCTTCCGACTTCATCCAGCGTTTGCCCTAAGCGGTCAGATTGCTGAACCGACTCTATCGTTTGATCTGCTTGGTTTGTAGATACATCGGCAATTTGTTGGAGTGTGCGGGACAGTTCCTCGGTTTGGTGAAGGGTTCCTTCTGATGTCACGACGATATTCTCGGATGCTTGCTGAAGTGTACTCGAACTGCTTTGAATGTCCACAATCATATTGGACATGGCTTCTACCATCCGGTTCGTCAAGCCGCTGATTTCACCTAGCTGATCATACGTAACTTGCTGCGATGTAGCCGTAAGATTGCCATCAGCTACTTGCTCCAGTGTATCTTTAATAAACCGCACTTGACGTAGTATTCGACGTGTTACCAGCATCATTGCCGCAATGGAAATGATCAGAATGATGGAGACCACAGGGATAACTAGCCGATAGGCCTCAGGCAATGTTTTCTCGTATACTTCAGTTACAGAGGCTAGGGATCTGTCGATTCCCAGATAGCCTATGATGGTTCCATCTGTATCTTTAATGGGTGTAAAGGAAGAAAACATCGTTCCCCAATCAGGGTCCGTTGTGATATCTGTAGTTACCGTCTCCCCTTGTTTCAATCTATCTGCCGTTTCTTTACGGGTAAAACTTACAGGACTTCCGAAAGGACTGTAGTCTTTGTCGTCCCAAGCAGCTCCGTCCACTGTAAGCTTCCACTCATCGCCAACACGATTGTACATATACATATACAGGACTCCGCTTTGCAGCCTGAGCGTATTTAACTCGTTCCGAAGTTCTTTATACTCATTGCTCTGCTCGGATGGATTCGTGTTTAAGCTTTTGACGGCTGATTTGTCCAGTAGCTTGGCCGTATTCACCGCCAACGCTTCATTGTTAAGCTGCATGGTTGATAGAGAAGCATTCTGAATAGATAGTTTGGTCGTCCACAGAATCATGACGCCAATCACAACTAAAGGAATGAGCAAGATGAAGTAGAGTTTGGATTGTAATCCCATTCTTTTTTTGACTTTGCTTTTCATAATATGCTCCTTACTATATTATTTCACCTTCCTATATATCGTGTTTAACTAGGAAAATATGAATAGTAATTCATATGTTTCATGAATTTTTTGCATATTTACGCAAGTTTCATCCCCATAGAAAAAAGCCTTAGCTCAGCAATAACCGAGTTAAGGCTTGTAGCTTATGATTTACAAATCGTCAAATCCATTGTCATCTCCGACCTTGCCATAATTGCGTGATTTTGCTTCAAAAAAGTCCGTTTTTGTTGCATTCAGCGCTTCATCGGAAAATGGCTTGATCCAAGGCATACAGTTTACATCTACACCTTCGTATGCTTTGTCCATACCCAGAAGTCTCAGGCGCATGTTTGCCATGTATTTGATATAATCGCTCAGCTCGTTCAAGTCAATGCCGCGAACCTCTTTGAGCGTGTAATGCGCCCAATTCGTTTCCAGTTCCACAGCGCGGTTGATCATACGATAGACATAGTCCGTATTTTCCTTGGTATTCAACTCAGGGAAATCAGCCAAAAGCTGCTTGAACACTTCGGCAAAGAAGTAGCAATGCTGATTTTCGTCGCGCTGAATATACGAGATCATCTGGCTGGTGGCCATCATTTTTTGGTCACGGGCCAAATTGTAAAAGAAAGCAAATGTACTGTAAAAGAATATGCCTTCCAGAATCAAATCCGCTACCATGGCTTGGAAAAAGGTTTGCGGGTTCTGCTCATCGCGGAACTCTTGATAAATGTCCGAGATGAATGTGTTACGCTCCAGCAGGACAGGATCATTTTTCCAGTATTCAAAAATTTCCTTCTGCTCCTGCTCTGATACCAGGGAAGACAGCACGTAAGAGTAGGACTGGTTATGCACGACTTCCTGTTGTCCGATAATGGCCGAAATAGCTTCCAGCGAGGAATCGGTAAAATATCGTTTTACATCTCCGACAAACATGGTTTGCATGGAATCCAGCACAGCTAGCAGGCCAATATTAATTTTGAATGTGCGCTGCTCTTCGGCATCCAGCATAGGGAATTGGGACGCGTCCTTGGACATCGGAATTTCATCTGGAATCCAGTGGTTCAGCAGCAGTACTTTATATAGTTTGTACATATGCGGCATCCGAATATCGTTCCAGTTCAGGATACCGGAGTTTTCGCCTTCAATAATACGGGTAGAGCGGTTAGGCGCTTCCGTGTTAAAAATCTTTTGTAACTGCATGAGAGCCTCTCTCCTTTAGTTTAGGATGCGCAGCTTTCGCATTCTTCAATCGTCAGTGCGCGGCTGCGTACATAATAGGTCGACTTCATACCCGATTTCCAGGCATGAATATGCAGCGCTAAAAATTCGGTAGCTTTAATATCTGGGCGTACATATAGATTAAAGCTTTGACCTTGGTCAATATGACGCTGACGTGCAGAAGCCATGTTGATTGAAGCGTGTTGATCCAGCAAGAAAGCTGTTTTGTAGTACCAGATGGTTTTTTCATTCAAATCTGGTGCAGGGTTAGCGATCTTGTAGGTTGTTTTCTCTTCATAGGAAAGCAACTCATACAGTGGATCAATACTAGCGGTAGAGCCTGCGATGATGGACGTGGAGCCGTTAGGCGCGATGGCGAACAGCCATGCGTTACGGACACCGTTTTGTTGGACTTCTTCCGCAAGCTCGCTCCACTCGGACGTAGTGACGAATTTGCCTTCACGTGTACCGTCTGTATAGCCACGGGAAGTGAAATAATGCCCGGTCGACCAGTCAGAACCCTCGAATTTGGCATAACGGCCTTTTTCTTTCGCCAGCTCCATGCTGGATTTTACGGCCAGGTAGTTAATTTTTTCATACAAATGATCATTATAGGTTACCGCTTCATCGGACTCCCAGCGGATGCCCTCAAGTGCGAGCAGATGATGCAGCCCAAATGTACCCAAGCCGACAGCACGATATTGGCTGTTCGTGTATTGGGCTTGCAGCACCTCAATGTTGTTGATATCAATAACATTATCCAGCATACGTACCTGAATCGGTACGAGACGATCCAGTACACCTGCTGGAACGGCACGAGCCAGATGGATGGAGTTCAGGTTGCACACAACAAAGTCGCCAGGAATTTTGGAGATAACGATGCGTGTTTGTCCGTCCTTGGTGACCAGTTCTTCTTTTTCCACTACCGTTGCAGATTGATTTTGCATAATTTCCGTGCACAGGTTGGAGGAATACACCATCCCATGGGCGCGGTTCGGATTAGCACGGTTTACTGTATCACGGTAGAACATGTACGGCGTACCTGTTTCCAGCTGTGATTTCATCAAACGCTTCATGATGTCAATGGCAGGGACCGTAATACGAGAGAGAATCGGATGCTGTGACGCCTCCTCATACTTCTCGCGGAAGGAGCCTGAACCGAAGGCTTCATCATAAAAATCCTCCAGTCCCAGGGGACGACCCTTGTCATCCTTCCAGCCCATCACCTTCTTCACTTCATGCGGACAGAACAGATTCCATTCGCCCCGTGCTTCGACCCGCTCCATGAACAAATCGGGCAGACATACGCCGTGGAACACGTCATGTGCACGCATCCGCTCATCACCGTTGTTCAGCTTCAGATCCAGGAACGCCAGAATATCCTTGTGGAATACGTCCAGATAAACGGCGATTGCACCTTTGCGTGTACCCAACTGGTCTACGCTAACAGCTGTATTGTTTAGCTGGCGAATCCAAGGGATAACGCCAGAGCTTGTATTTTTATGTCCACGGATATCGGAGCCGCGCGCCCGTACTTTACCGAGATATACGCCGATGCCGCCGCCCATTTTGCTAAGACGGGCTACATCGGTATTGGAATCGAAAATACCTTCCAATGAGTCGTCTACGGTGTCGATAAAGCAGCTGGAGAGCTGTCCGGCCACCTTTTTTCCGGCATTGGACATGGTTGGTGTAGCTGCCGTCATGTACATGTTGCTCATCGCCCAGTATGCTTCCTTGACCAGCTCCATACGCTTGTCGGCCGGCTCTTGATGCATCAGGTACATTGCGATAATCATGTAGCGTTCTTGTGGAAGCTCCATTACGCGTCCGTCAAAATCATTGGCCAAATAGCGCTCAGACAGCGTCAACAGTCCAATATAGTCGAACAGCAGGTCATTCTGCGGCATTATGGAATCGCCGAGCTCATCAATCTGCTCCTTGGTGTAACAGTCAAGCAGTTCCTGACGGTAGATTCCTTTTTGCACTAGATCGGTGATCAGTGGATAAAAAGCGCCGTAAGGTTCGTCTGCATAGGATTTGTAACGGCGGTGAGTAGCTGCTTTTTTATATAGGGAAGTGAGCAAAGCGCGTGCAGCGGCAAATTTCCAGTCCGGTTCTTCCTTACTAACCAGTTCTAGAGCAGCCATTGCAAATGCGTTGCTAATCTCATCTCCAGTGACTTCGTCCCGGCGGAGCTTACTAGTTACACCGCGAATGAGTCGATCTTTATCCAGCTTGTCCAGCCCGCTGAGTACACGGTCAGCATATACGGATATACGTATTTCATCAAAAGCCAACTGGCGATTGTTTGGTTTGGTTACGAGTTGTGGCATAGGATTAATTCCTCGCTTTCTTGATTTGGAATCATACTTAGGGAATAGGCATGAAAATGATCTGAGAAAAGAAACTGGTGAAAAAAGCGATGGTCAGACAGCATTTTGGGGCTGTATGTAATCCAATAACATAGAAATAGCGATGCGCCTGCCAATGAAGGGAAAAAAGATGGTTTCCGTAGGAATCATCGGCTACATCACTATATTTAGAGGTGTTATGAATATTTAACCCAACATATTGTGTATATAAACTTAAAATTTCAAATAAGTGCAAGGAGTATTATAGCAACATTCGAAGCCATACGTAAAGGAAAAGGAATGGAAAATCAAAATATGCAGAGAAGTCGCGGGCTGTATTTGAATTGAGACGGAGTGAACGGTACAATAAATGATAAAGATGTTTCCTACTAAAATAAGCCGTATACATATGGAACTTTTTTGAAGAACAAGGTTGCTTTATCGACTGAGTTTTTAGAATTTTAAAAAAGATGATTTTTTCAATTTAAAGGAGGAACTTGGTGATGGCCATTGCAGAAGTGACAGTAATCCCGATTGGAACGGGGAGTACGAGCCTGAGCGACTACGTTGCTCAAATGCAAAAAGTGTTGAAGACGCAAAAGGGAATTACCTATGAACTTACCTCTATGAGTACGATTATTGAAGGTTCGTTGGACGATGTGTTCACTGCTATTGCTGCGCTACACGAAGCGCCATTCCTAGCAGGAGCCAAACGCGTTTCCACCTCAGTCAAAATTGATGATCGCCGTGACAAGCCTTCCTCCAGTCGCCAAAAGCTGCGATCCGTCGCAGATAAGCTATCCGGAACCACGGCAGGGAATGTTACAGAATTAAATCCAAATCTTAGTTGATAAAGTTGATGTAAGTGATTGATTTTTATGTAACTAAGAGTATAATAGTTTTTGTTGTCAGTCACACTGACCTGCTGGTGTAGCTCAGGGGTAGAGCAACGCACTCGTAATGCGTAGGCCGGGGGTTCAATTCCCTTCACCAGCATCTTATAAAACTCAAGCACAGCGCGGCTTCCAAGCTTTTTGGAGGCTGCGCTTTTTTGTGATTTTGGACAATCAACAAGCTCTACAATATACATACGCCTATGCGGACTTGGATTGGGTTAGAGAGACTGATGATGATACCATCTATTGGGTAGAAATGTATCAAGATTGGGCACGATGCAATATTTATGTAAATAAGCTCTTGTCTGGAGATGTCAGCGTGCTCTCAGATTATGTCGAATACATAGCCGAAACAGCAGATACCATGGAAGGTGAGAAACTTTCAAAGCTGTTAAACGTTATGATAGCTGCTAATCAATATAATTTGGATGTTGATGATGTACTTTCAAGGTTTAAAAAAGACATTGATGCCTTTACTCAACTCCTGACATCTACTGATATGTACAGCCAACAAGTAGTACCCGACTACATTGCATGGTTTGGTTACGAACTGGCCTACTATTATTTAAACAGAGAAAGGTACAGTGATGGTTTTAAACAATTGTTATTTGCAATGGTAAAGTCACATATAATAAATAATGAGACTTACTTTATAAATTGTATTGGCTTGTTTATGCGTTTCCAAGTCTATGCGACTCCTGAAATCAAAACAGAGTTCTCCAATCTAATTGAAAAGGTGTGGGTAGGTAATGTTGAGAAAAATAGGACTGTTAATTGTTGCGAGTAGCTTTTTAGCTTTCATGACTGTACCTGGTATCCAGATTCTTGTACAGGTTGGAGGTTCTTAAACGTCATTAAAAAGCTCTGCTAACCTTAAGGTCGGCAGAGCTTTTTAGTTGAAAAATTGCTTACAGACGGACATTTAAGGCGGAACTGATATGAATCAACTTTAAATGTATGTTGAAAATAAAGTTTTGATAACTACAATAAAAGAAACAACGGTAGGCTAGGACGAGAAAATATGCCCTAGACTGTCGCTGCTTCATCTGTTTCATTGAACTAACGTTTCCCGTTAGCGTAATGGGTTCATTGTCATTAGCCTCAACCGCTTACCTGTTTGCTCAGACTCCTGGCAACAGCTGGGGCATGATGCTTTTGCCATAATCCAAGACGTACTTATTAATCTCTGAGACAAGTTTTGTGTCCTTAGTTTTGTAGTGCACCTTGTTAATTACGAAGTAACCTGTACTAGAATATTGCTCATCACTCGAAAACATCAACGTAAAACGATAAAACAAAAAAGCCGCTAAAATAGCGACTTCAAATGGGACTATGCTCTTGTCCCCCGACAGTTAATCCAGATACAAAATCTCAATCTCGCCCGGAGCGAAGGATTGCTCTGCGTAATTCCCCCCCCAATCACAAAGCGATCTCAAAATGGGTTCAAGTGATTGACCCAGTTCCGTCGTTGAATATTCCACCTTAGGCGGTACCTGATTGTACATCTTTCTGCGAATTAATCCGTCTGTTTCCAGTTCCCGAAGAGTTTGAATCAGCATCTTTTGCGATATATTATGAACGAGTCGCTTAAGCTCTCCCGTCCGTTTAGGTCCTTTTATTAAATAGTACAGAACAAGCCCCTTCCACTTTCCTCCGATAACCTCTAGTGTAACTTCCAGTTCACAGAAAAATGTTTTCATATCAATGCACCATCTCCCGATCTAAGAATATCCCCTTCATGTATCGCTTGATCCTTCAAGGATCACTGAAGGAAAAATTGAACGTTACATGGAGGGGATAATACAATCGCATTTAAGTTGATTTAAAAATCTTTGTCGTTTGAAAATTATTATGTCCTGGTTAAACTTGAGCTACTCCGCCATCTACGAATAATTCAACGCCGTTCATATAGCTGCTTTCATTAGAGGCTAGGAACATGACAGCATTGGAGATCTCTTCAACCTGCCCCACTCTGCCGAGCGGGATATCATTTTTTGCCTGTTCCAGTAAATGATCTAGTTCAGAGCCAAATAACTCATCGTACGCCGGCGTTACGATTGTTCCCGGACTAAGGATGTTTATACGAATTTCGGTCCCTCTCATATCAAGAATCCAGCTGCGGACGAGCTGTCTGATCGCTGCCTTGGATGCACCATAGATACTAAACGCTGGCATCCCCGTCGAGCCAGCAGTGGATCCCGTTAGAATAATCGAACCTCTTTTATTTGGAAACAAAGCTAATGCCTTTTGTACTGTAAAGATGGTTCCTTTCACGTTGACATCGAAAGTCTTGTAGTATTGTGCTTCTGTAATTTCTCCTAATGGAAGAAATGACCCTAGTCCGGCATTTGCAAAGAGAATGTCCAAGTGTCCCTTTTCTCGCTTAACTGTTTCGAATAATATATCTAGATCTTCCGATTTAGATATGTCACCTCGGACACCTGTAACATTCTTTCCGATCTGCTTTACTGCTTCATCCAGTTCACGTTGTCTGCGTCCCGTGATAAAAACGTAAGCCCCTTCTTTTACGAACTGTTGTGCCGACGCGAGACCGATGCCGCTTGTACCTCCGGTTACAACTGCTACCTTCCCGTCAAATTTCCCCATTCTATTACACTCCTTTATAATGATTTATATGGTATAGAATGCTCTGTCTGTTTCATGAACCTCCTATGAACGATAGTATGGGGGAAAAGTTACAAGAAAAATAGTACCCACTTTTTTGTGATATAGTCACCAAAAAGTGATAATTGAGGCGGCACAAGCGTTTGTTTTTACAGCCTAACAGATGGAAGTGAGCTCCATTAATTACTCACCACATGATACCATGTATTTGAACTATCCTGCCCGTTCGTATTATGAGATCAACCAGTTCTTTCTGGTTGATCCTTTTTTCATTTGCATAGAGGATTAAGGTAGCCTGGTCGAACGTACCTGCCCGTGGGACTTGATCCCGAGCGCTATAGTGTTCGCCCTACTTGTCATGACCATGATTGAGGCTGGTTGGGACGTAAGATCCCGTATAACAAGCGATGCTATGGAGCGACAAGAAGAACCTTAGGGATGCCGGGGAACCTAAACTTACAGGGAGAGATGAAATGAATCCAGTTGTCGGTCTAGATATTTCAAAAGAAGAAAGTCATGGACAAGCCTTTTTAGCGCGCGGAAAGCCCTTCAGAGGGAAATTCCACTTCGAGCACACTCGTGATGGCCTAGCAAATTTACATCAAGTTTTGAAGGATGTTGAGACTGCATCCAAACTACGTCCTCTGCTTATTCTAGAAGCAACCGGCCATTACCAAAGTCCCGTTGTTCAGTTCCTAGAAGAACATCACTACATTTGCATTATCATTAATCCGCTCATCTCAAATCGGCTTAGAAAGTCTCAACTTCGTAAAGTAAAGACGGATGCTGCGGACGCTTACCTATTGGGAGAGTTGTACTACAAGGAAGAGTTTGAACCTTTTAAAAAAAGAGGTGTGCAACTTCTCAATCTGCGCTATCTTACAAGACAGTATGAGTCCCTTTCAAAGATGTGTGTACAGACGAAGCTGCAATTCCAAGCCGTTTTAGATCAGGTTTTCCCAGCTTACAAAGGCGTCTTTGGAGCTATGTATTCCCGTATTTCACTATGGTTTTCAAGTAAATTTCCAACCTCATATTCAGTTTTGCAGACGGATGAAATTACACTCAAAGCTAAGATGAAAGAACTACTTTCTTCGAAACGGGGGCGTTCAGAGGGCTGGATTAACCAACGGGTTCAGCGACTGCTAGACGCGGCAAAGCAAAACCCATTTCAGCAAACCATGTATGCAAGCCACTTAATCAATTTGAAAGTTCTTATCACCCTTATTCTTCAGTACCAAGAGCATCTTGCTGAACTGGAACAGAACATAGATGCTCTGGCTGAAGAAATTGAAGAGTATGAATTAATTCAGTCGATTCCCGGTATTGGGCATAAAATTGCTGCAACAATTTTATCTGAAATTGGAGAGATCGACCGATTTGATCATCCTAAAAAGCTAGTGGCTTTTGCAGGCATTGACCCGAGTGTCTTTGCTTCCGGTAAATTTACAGCAACTCGAAACCGAATCACGAAACGTGGTTCCAGGCAGTTGCGTTACGCACTGGTAATGGCTGTCCAGTGTGGGCTTATACGCTCCCGAAATATGCGACTCAAAGCGTTCTATGATCGCAAGAGAGCAGAAGGAAAACCACATAAAGTAGCTCTAATCGCATGTGCAAATAAGCTCATCCATTGGCTTTATGCAATCTTGAAAAACAAAAAGGAATTTCGTCCAATTTAAAAGATTATCATTGGCATAACCTTCCAAGGCACAACGGAAATTGGAGGGTTATTTGGCATGCTCATTTTAACTATACCACATGATTTAGAATCACTTTACTGGTAATCTTGACAAGCTATTAGCTGGTATAGCTTAACGTCGCGGTTCAGCCTACAGTTTTCAGCAGGCGACCGTAGGATGCTGCTATGAAGGATCTGGAGATGAGACGGAGGGACTTGAGACCATTAAGGCATCTGCCTTGTACTTGTTGGCTCAATTATTTTCTTCTACCAAATCTTCTACCGAAATACGGATATCTGTAATACCTGACGGAACCCTATTTATTGTTGGGTAGGCTATAGGAGCTTTGTAAAACCCATCAAAACTCTATTTCGACGCACTCGTAATGCGTAGGCCGGGGGTTCAATTTCCTTCACCAGCATCAAACATGTATAGATAGACCCTATTTATTACCTCTAATTGATTTAAAGGTACCAGATAGATATTATCTGGTACCTTATTCTTTTATATATTAATTTAGTAAGAAAGGTGTTCCCCTTTTAATGAGAAGCACCTTTTCAAAATACTTTAAAACTTTTTGAATTTGTGGCTCTTCCAAACCGTTTTTATCTAATCCGGAAGGTTCAGCAGTGATTCCTTTATCAAGTGTCTCCTCAACAAAGGATAGAACAGCCTTTCATTTTATTTATTAACTAAAGCAGACAATTCACCTTCAAAGACTTTCTCTTCTTTGTCATTAAAAGTGGTCAGCAAAACAGTAACTATTCCTGTTTCACTTCGTTTTTCCCTAAGCTCAGTCACCTCCACAATTGTATGTAATTCATCTTCCGGGTACACGGGTTTTATAAATCTGATATTGTTAAAAGCAGTTCCCGCAATGACATCGTCACCATAAATACCTGTTTCAACCCAAAGCTTAAAAGAAACTGCTAGCGTTTGGATTCCTGAGGCGATGATTCCATTAAATCTTCCCCGCATTGCTTTATCTTCGTCCAAGTGCATGTATTGCGGGTCGAACTCAGCTGCAAATCTCTTGATATTCTCTTTAGTTATCTTTATGGACTTGGTTTTAAATGTTTGTCCGACAAAAAAATCATTAAATTTCATAAATGTACTCCTTTGCTGAGATTATGTGCTGGGTGGACTCCATTTAAAATTTATGGCTTGATTATAACACTTGATAATAGTACTTAGTACTAATTATATAAATATGCCCATTTAGAAAAAACACTAGAATATATTGTAGCGACATCAGCGACTAACGAAAACGAGAAGATATCAAATCTGCTCAATGTTATAATTGCCGTAAACCAATGTAGCATAGATGTAGAAGATATACTCCTCGATTTGAAGCGGAGATTAATTCGTTTTCTGAACAGCCTTTATGATTATCGCGGCTAGCTTTTTGTTGTTTATTGTAACTGTGCCTAATCAGGCCTTTAACCACCACCATCGTATCCAGCCTCAAGTTACCGTTGGAGGAGTTTAAACGTAAGCAAAGCAAATCCCCGCTAACCTGAACTGGTCGGCGGGGATTTTTGTTGAACAATCTAAGGACAGTATGTTGTACAGTACCCCTTGTACAAATTTATGATTCCCAGAAGTGAAAAATTTATGTGTAATTAAAAGCAATGCTGCCTTACAAATAATACAAAATAAGCTGTCTGGTGCACTTCAATGATATGAAGGTCTTTTAGTTTTATTTTAGAACAGAAACAGCTACAATTATCGCTGCTGTCTCCTTGTGCTTATTGAGCATCGTTTCCCGCAAGCCCAATAGTTGATGGTTATTAACCCCGCTTATTAACCAAAGGGAAAAATAGGCAACTTCTCGAAGTCTGGTCTTTAGTGCACTGATATGCTTGACCTCTGGTATAGGCATGCATGTTTCTATTTCTACTGACCACTTCAACCGTTGCGGCAAATCAACATGTTCGTGACTACAGCAGCTGCTAATTATAAGCCCTTTTCTTCTTCTTCCGGATTAGCATGGTCAGGAAAAGGAGGACAGGCAGTGCAATCTGAAAGATAGGCCAGATCTGAATCAAAGCTACATGGAGACCGAACCACAAAAATTCAGTTAACCTTGGGGAGAGAAACGTAAGAGCATATATGATGATGCTTAGCAACAGTAACGCAGGCTTATATCTAAAGGGGGTTATCGTTTGAAGTCCAATGACGGCCCCATACATAAATCCAGCTGTTTTGACTCCGATTCCAATAAATAGAAC
The DNA here is from genome assembly GCF_029522175.1 of Paenibacillus sp. P2(2022). Taxonomy (NCBI): domain Bacteria; kingdom Bacillati; phylum Bacillota; class Bacilli; order Caryophanales; family Paenibacillaceae; genus Paenibacillus; species Paenibacillus sp. P2(2022). The sequence goes on from NZ_JAKWFI010000008.1 coordinate 42,201, forward strand.
CATCGAAAACAGGACATCAGCTCTCTCAACGATCTTGGGAAGATGAATTAGTTGAGTAACCTCAAATAAGGGATAAGTGCTTGAGGCTGCCCATTCCGGACCTAGAACCAGGATTGTTAGTTCATTCATTACAATAAGGAACACAGCAGTGATCCAGTAAGCAATGACGATCGACCGCTGTAATTTACGTTTATCCGTGACAAGCTTGAACAGCACAAGAAAAAGAACCGTCTGCCCGAAGGGAAAGGACACGATCTCGGGAATGGCAGCCTTCACTACGGGAGTTAAACCGTTCTCCAGTGCAGGAAACAAAAATTCAAAGTGAATAAGTCCTGTAAAAGGAGTAAGCAATAGTAGAATGCCGTAACCCAAAGCCAACAGAAGCAGAAATATATGACTTGCAAGGAACCAGACTCTCGGTCCAAACCGTACCCCATCAGCACAGACAATTAACGCTATAAGCGTAATGACTTCAGTAGGGGTTTTGTTCAGCAATGTCAATGCACCGAGCTCACCAATGTCCCTGACACTCCTGGAAGCTTCATAAGCAAAGTAACTGATGAACAAAAGCCCACCCAGACTACCAACCCATTTTCCCCAATAATGGCATAGAAGCTCATACAAATCCCGGTGTGGGTCAAGCTTATGCATGTATAAGTACATCATAAGCAGTACGAAGCCTGCAAGTGCACCGATCAACATGGCTAGCCATGCATCCTGCTTGGCTTTACCCCCCAATAGGAATAACGTTGTACTGCCTACCTGAAACAAGGAAAAGGCGATAGCTAACCCGGATACCTTGGTGACGGTTTTATTCATACTGTTTAAGCCCCTTTATACAAATGGGTTAGGATTGACTTCCGATATGCTTCTGTAGGAGTCCAGGACGTTGAATCCGTGCTTCCACTCGAATGTCCAGTTCTATCTTCTTAAACTCCTGATCCCAGTTGCTTTTCACAGTCTCCCACTCCCCTGGGAACTTCCGGTGAATTCGATCAGCAAAACCAGTTGCGTCTACACCAAGTTCCTGAAGTTTAGCCCAACCCTCATTTATCGTACTGGTCACTTCTTTAGCAATCTCTTCTTCCAGATCATGCATGGTCTGCGTCTTGGACATATCCTTAGTGCATGTAGTTTCATTTAAAGTCCCGTTAATTTTCACTCTAACCTGCATAGTGTAATGAGAACTCGTTTTTCTGGGTGTAAGCTTTACATTAGCAGAGTTTACTAGTATGGAAGAGTACATTTCCCTACCTGGTTGTTCGCTGCATGGGAACGAAATTTCGGTGTTGTTAACCTTTTGAGACAGGTAAGATACACCCAGACTCTCTTCCTTGCCGAGAAACCCTTTGAGCTTTCCGTTTTGGAATATCGCCAATTTAGTTAATGCCAGCTTGAGCGGGGCCGAGGTTTTTTTGAAGACATCCAGACTCTCTGCTTCCTTCTCATCCTGATAGTCCCTTTCTCCGATCATCTCGGCGACAGGTACTCCAATAGATTTGGAATCCGAGTCCATGCTTAATACGAAATCATAAACCCTAACCTTTGGAAACACCGATAAAATATCGCTCTCCTTATCGACCAATTCAGCCATGGCGGCGCCTTGAAGTTTATCAGGCGGCAACAATTTCTTTAATAGATCGGATGCTAGTCCATCCGTTACAATCATATTTACCATCTCCCTCGCTTCTGTATTACGAAGATAAAAATCGATTAAACGGTCCATTCCTTTCTCAGCCGCTCTTTTACCGATAAATACAACACGATTATGTGCTAAGTAAATTTGTCTTGATGTTTTCAAATTGCTGTAAGATAAGGCCTGGTTATAGGTTTTCGACTTTACTGAGAATACATGGGATGCCGGTTGAGAAGACCCTCCCGTTCCTCCTCCGATACCACTTGCAAGGGCGGAGGGAACAATAATCTGATAGGACATCATCCACTTTCCGTCGTCCATCATATCTACTCCTGTAGCCGCAGTTACCCACAGCTCATTCAGTTCGACTCGGTTCCAGCAACCTGCCAAAATGAATAATATGATCAAGGCCAAAATAAACCTGCCTAATTGGGACATATCGGTTCCTCCTTACGCCATGGGATCTCTTCCGTGTTCCCCCGCTTGTTCTGCATATGATTCCTGTTCCGTTGCCTGTCTTACTGGATTGACATCCCCAATCATTTCCGGCCGGTTCTTCATTTTCCACCAAGGTACACGCACTAACATGTCTTTCATATTGCTCTTATAGAAAGGTGCGATCGGTACCATATAAGGAACACCGAACGAATTTAAAGCTACTAATCGAATGAGGATGGGGACCATTCCCGCCAAAACGCCGTATAACCCAAATAAACCTGCCACCAGCATGAGTCCAAATCTGAGCAAACGAACAGACCCCGCCATATTGATGGCAGGTAGCACAAAGTTGCAGATAGCTGTGAATGATACCACAATGACCATAGCTGCGGAAACCAATCCCGCCTGTACAGCAGCTTGTCCAAGAACCAATGCCCCAACGATAGAGATTGCAGGCCCTACGGCGCGCGGCATTCGTACACCTGCTTCGCGGATAACCTCGAAGGTCAGCTCCATTAACATCGCCTCAAGCAGGGCTGGCAATGGTGTATTTTCTCTCTGTGCAGCCAGAGTGATAAGCAGTGTTGTAGGCAGCATTTCCTGGTGAAACGTAGTTGTTGCAATGTAGAACGAAGGTAATAGCAATGCCAAGAAAAAGGATGATGTCCGAACGATCCGAAGAAAAGATGCCAGATCATAACGCTGGTAGTAGTCCTCACTGGATGCTATAAATCGAAAAAAGGTTACGGGAGCAATCAGCACAAATGGAGTCCCATCAACTAATATCGCTACCAGCCCTTCAAGCAGGCTACCTGCTACAGTATCTGGACGCTCAGTGTTATACATGGTTGGAAAAGGTGTCCATACCCCATCTTGAATAAATTCCTCGATATATCCACTTTCGAGTATACTATCAGTGTTGATGGAGTCTAACCGTCTGGAGATTTCCTTAACCACCTCTGGATCTGCAATGCCTCGAACATATGCTACCGATACCTTCGTCTGTGTGTATGATCCGATAATTCGAGAATCAAAGTGGAGTTCAGTTGATTTGATCCTTCTCCGGAGAAGCGCAATATTTGTGGAAATATCCTCCGTAAACCCCTCTTTAGGGCCGCGAACTACTGTCTGTGATGTTGGCTCCTCAACTGCTCTTTTAGCCCCTCCACTGATAGAAGCAGCAAAGGCCTTGGTGCTGCCTTCGACGAGGAGAGCCACCTGTCCATAAAGAACGGCATGGATAAGCGATTGCTCATTGTCAAGACAAGTTATACCCCCAATAGGAATACGATCCATCAACCAACTTTCGACATTATGATCAGAGACATCTCCATTACGAATACCTGCAGTGAGTTCCTCTAGCAGTGTCGTTAAAATTTGCTGATCAATCAGGCCTTGAAGAAAACCTATAGCGAGAACCGGATTGCCCTGCTTATCATTCAAACAACGAAGAATGAAATCCCCGCTATGCCCTATTTCCTGGTTCAGTATGGTCACATTTTCCTTAAGCGTGCCACTCAGCTCTTTGGATATTTTAGTCGATTTTTCGTCATTAACTGGTTCAGAGTTCATGCCATTTTTAGATCGTGAAGGCTGTTTAAACAGCCATTTTTTTAACTTGTCAACCATGCCATATAGTTCCCTTCTAGATATCGGTCAACTGTAATATGCTGCTATTCCACAGTTTATATGTACTGTTCTTGTCAAAAGATGGTCGCATACCAATCCATTGCAACTATGTTTATATTGTGGAGAGGCCCGTTAGCTTAACGTCGTCGTTCAGACTACAAGCTTTCAGCAGACAGCCGTAAGATGCCATCTATTAAGGAGCTGGAGATAAAGAAGCGGAAGCGTACAGAGGACATAATAGTTAGGTTTATGGGGGCAGATAACTTTACTACGGGATATCGTCATCTGGAGGGCTGGGATTACAATCAAAAGATCACCATGCTCGCAGGAGACGAGAAGGGGACTTTGGAGAGCATTAGGGCGAACGTAATTCAATAATTACAGACTTTGGGTGTATGTGGGTACTAATGGGAACTGTACCGGAACGCACTCGTAATGCGTAGGCCGGGGGTTCAATTCCCTTCACCAGCATCTTATAAAATTCAAGTACAGCGCGGCTTCCAGGCTTTTTGGAGGTCGCGCTTTTTTGTTGGAGCGAGCATTTTTCTAACATTCTCTTATGGTGGATGAATACCGAAAGCGGGTTGCCCCAATGGCTGCCAAGTGGAATGAATAGCGCAAAAGCAAAGTCAATACGGTACCGCCGAAAGATGGGGAGCCAGTAAACGGTCAGCAAGAAGAACAACAACATGACGACGGTGTCGCGATGAAGTAAAGACATGGATGCAGATAAGCATCGGCTTGAGCAGCGGCCAGATAAGGATTCCAAAACTGGGCTAAAACACAAATATTAACTATGCATTAACGCCTAAGGGAAAATTGAATAGCATACACCGTAACGAAAAAATTCCTGAGGGAGTGGGTAAAATGAAGAATGCAAATCAAAATAGACAAAGTGGGAAACGTGGGTTAGGAGGACCGACGTATCTACTAAATCCAAATCAAGTGGCCTCGTTTATAAATCAAACTGTTGACTTTACACTTAATAGTGGGCAAAGAGTTTGTAGAGTCTTTATACATTCTGTATCACCCGAGACTAACCCTCAAAACTCAACTTATGGAGACTTCACTTATCTAGTTTTCCAAAATGGGAAGTTCTATATGATATCAAATAATGCAGCTAACATTTCACAAATAGGATTGGCCGGTTCGATTTGTATGTAAAATAAAGTGAGCACTCTAAACGGAGTGCTTTTTCTTTTGCATTTATTCGACAGGATGTAAGCCATTTTGAGTGCTCTTTCCGTTACATGGGAATGCCGGAAGGAGTGCAGAAGAGAACAGAGAGAGGGCATGCACACGCTCTGACAGCCTATTAGCCACCCACTCGAATAGTGGAAATCAACTCCAATAGCCTTTTGAACATTTACACTACCTCTTTCATAGTATATGGCAGTTGATAAAGAGAGGAGGCTACTGATGGAAATACCAATAACAGGTTTTGTTGTTCATTCCGGTGATTCCGGCTCTAACCATTCGCATAAGCTTTTTATTAGTTCGTGGGATGGTAGACCAGTTAATGTTCACGTACATCCTTTTAAAGGGAATACATCACTTGATGTGGGACACTACCACCATTACGCTGGGGTAACAGAACCAGCTCCAAGTGGTGTTCCGCATGTTCATAATTATTATGCAGAAACATCATTTAACGATCAACATACGCATTTAATTAGAGGAACTACAGGACCAGCCATTCCCTTGACTGGTGGTGGGCATTACCATCATTTTGAAGGGTATACAACAGTAAACGGTAGAATTCCTCATGCCCACAGGTACAGTGGAAATACTGGAGATGAGAAAGAATATCGACATTAATCAATTTGAAACTCAACCCCATACAAATAGTGGGACTGATCCGAGTTCGTTAGGCGGTATGAATAGTAAAAATGACGAGCTTCAACAGGCTCGTCTTTACTTGTTCCAAGGTGCTGACGCTTAGATAGCAATTTGGATGGGAGTTTCAATTTAGAAAGCACTAGAATTTTACCTGCAAGGACCTATTGATGAAATGAGTGTATATTTAGCTCCTGTAGTAGAGGCAGGTACGAACCAGCAAACAATTGTTGAAGTAATGCCCAAATATGGTGAAGCTGCGGCCGCTATACTGTAACGTCCCCCTGATTATCGGCGTATCCTCCGGCTGAATAGCGGCCCGCCTCGCTTGGCATTTTTGCGGACTTCCGCTATTGCCGTGCCCCAGATGAACTTTAATTAAACCAAGCTATCAAACAAAGGAAGAAAGCTCCAACCTTTTCTGGTTCGGGGCTTTCTTTGTTTTGCCCAAAGGTCACATCATATTATTAAATAAATTAAAATATTTGCATTTACATTCGTGGGGGTGGTGATTGTGTAACATGGCGAGAGAACGGAGTCCTGAGCGGGACAAGGCAAAACAGATGTGGCTAGAGAGTGACGGAGCGAAGTTACCATTGGAGGAGCTTAAACATAAGCAGAGTAACTCCTCGCTAACCTTAACTGGTGGCGGGATATTTTCTTTCTAATTACCTGCATGCCCAGTCACAGTGTGTATTCACACATATATTAAGTTGACGACAAATAAAGGAGGGCTAAAGTTATGAGTGGATGCGCAGGTCCAGCTGTTTGCGGTACGTGGACTTCTACAACAGCAATCTTGGTGCTCTATATCCTTTTGGTTATCATCCTTAAATCATGTTGGGTGTGACTTTTTGAAAAGACTGTATACATCCCGCATTCATCAAGTTTCTTTCGAGATTTGCCCGAAATTAAATTAGATAGAGAGCTCTGCTAACCTTATGGTTAGCAGAGCTTTTTAATTAAAGAAATTGCTTACGTTACGGAGAATTTTAGTTCGCCTGGGTTCGTAGGCGCCGTTTGTTGGTCCCTGTGTTTATGGCAAAGAACGGGGAACGGGGTAAGAATTGAGAGAGGACAAGTTAGGGAATTATCTACGGGACAGACCCTATAATCCGAGGTCTAGGATACCCGTTACGGATTACTGCCGGTTAGTTTAACGGTGTACTTTACTTCCAAATTACAGGGCGATGGGCTATTTATTATTTAAGGCAGAACCAATATTGAATTCTATGTCACGCAGGTGACTGATATCTCTCATCGGTGGGCGTCCGAATAAGCGGGCGTATTCTCGGTTGAACTGGGAAGGGCTTTCGTAACCGACGCGAAATCCTGCCGTAGCAGCATCGTAGCCTTCCTTGAGCATCAGCCGACGTGCGCTCTGCAATCGAATGATCTTTTGATACTGAAGTGGGCTCATACCCGTTACTCTTTTAAAATGCTTGTGAAAGGTTGTTGGGTTCATGTTCACTTTTTTTGCTAACTCTTCAATGACTAGCTGTTCAGAATAGTCACGATTGATTATATGTATTGCATTTGAAATACCTTGTGCATAGCTTCCGATCACAACGAACTGCCTGAGTAACGCTCCTTGCTCTCCCTCCAGCACACGATAAAATATCTCCCGGATGTAGAGTGGGGCTAGTATCTCGATATCCGTGGGTGAATCTAGAAGATTGACGAGGCGTAGAATCGCATCTAACAGAAAGGAAGTGGACGGATTAACCAAAATGCCCCTTCCTGTGTCTCCCTTTTTCTGTGAACTAGATTTCTTGCTTATATCTATAATGACATCAGGGCTAAGTGTTAATTGTAAACTTAGGTACGGCAACTGCGGAGAAGCATGAGTAATTTTCCCAATCACTGGTAGATGTACGGATGCGACCATATAACTGGACGAATCGCATATGAAGCTTTCCCCAACAAATGTGACGGTTTTAGAGCCTTGGGCAATTACGTAAAGAGAGGGCATGTTGAGGGTATGCGTCGGTTCCGTTTCCGCGGATGTGCGCCTGAAACAAAGCTCTGGAATCGCAGTTTGGTGTAAACCGTCCGTAGACGTATGCCGTGCAATTTGCTTAGCTAACTCCGTAATGAGTTGGTTCAAACTTATTCACCAATCCTTTTTCATTTAAGCTGATATGAATATTGTAACTCAAACCGGACAGGATTAGGCAAGGAACGCGTATGAATCGTCTACCTGCTTTATTTTGATATTTCTTATAATTCAAGGCGAAAGACAATTTCCAGATGAAAGAAGGATTCGGCTATGAGATTAATCCAGAATACAACCTTGTCCGGAATCAAAGATAAAGTTGTTGTTATTACGGGTGCAAGCAGTGGGATTGGTGAAGCGACTACGCTTTTACTGGCTAAGCATGGGGCAAAAGTCGTACTTGGGGCACGACGACCTGATCGCCTTGAAGCTCTTGCGGCCCGTATCGCGGAGGCTGGGGGTGAAGTCGTGTATGCTAGCACAGACGTCAGACGGCGGGAGGACGTAAACAAGCTCATCCATTTGGCATGTGAGCGATTCGGCACGATTGACGTTCTCGTGAACAATGCCGGCGTGATGCCGATTTCCCCCCTTGATGACTTGCGTGTAGAGGATTGGGAGAACATGATCGACGTCAACATTAAAGGTGTTTTGTACGGCATCGCCGCAGCACTGCCTGTCTTTCGCAAGCTGGGTTCCGGACATTTCGTCAATATTGCTTCTACAGCGGGACATAAAACTGTACCGAACCAGTCTGTGTATTCTGCCACGAAATTCGCTGTCCGCGCCATCTCCGAGGGTTTGCGACAGGAAGCCGGTGATAAGGTGCGGGTAACGATCATTTCACCCGGTTTGGTTCGGACGAATTTCGCTGAAGGAGTGACGAATCTGGAGGTGAAGGCCAGGCTCGAAGAGTCTCGTGACCAGTTCGCATTACCACCGGAGGCGATTGCCCGTGCCATTGCGTACGCGATCGAGCAGCCGGTTGACGTTGATGTGAACGAGATCGTAATTCGCCCCACATCTCAACTGTAAGGTATAAGGGGGATGATAAGTAAGCCAAACGAGCAAATGTACTCGTCGAGGCTTGCTTTTTTTTGCCCCTATAGGAGCTGAGCAACCCACATTAAGAACCGGCTGAATGGCTTTTATTTATTTTTAAAAAGGCATTGAAATCTTTGTAACCCTTAGTTATAATACAAGACATAACAAATTAAAGCGCTTACATGAGAGGGGGTGAAGCAAATGAAGATTGCGGGAATGAATATTACGTATAGGCATTTTCCTTTCGAGCACTTCCTGGATCACGTGACTGAACTCGGGATCGAGCACATCGAGTTGTGGGCGGGCGAGCCTCATTTATACGTCTACCGGAATGTTCTTGGCAACTTGAGGCACATAAGGCAGCAACTGAAATCCCGAGACATGAAGGTCGTCTGTTATACGCCGGAACAGTGTGTCTATCCCTTCAATATTGCTGCTTCCGATTCCCAACTGCGGCAGAAGAGTATCGTATACTTCATAGATAATCTGTACGCGGCTCTGGAGCTGGAGACCAACATGATGCTTGTGACTTCAGGAATAGGGGACTTCGCTGTATCACAATTGGAATCATGGAAATATGCAAGCGACTCCATCTATCAGATATCCAGGTTGGCGGAGAAGGAAGGGGTGACTTTAGCGTTGGAACCTCTGACCCGATTCGAATCGAATCTAATTATCGATGCTAAGGGAATCAAGAGGATGCTGGAGGAGATCCGTTCTCCGTCATTAAAAGGGATGATCGACACCGTTGCGATGCAGCTCGCTAGCGAGACACCCGAAGATTATTACTCCCTACTCCCGGAGATGGTCCATTTCCACCTGATCGACGGTGACGGCACGTCTGATGCGCATCTCGCTCTGGATGATGGGGTGCTGAATTGGCGGGAATATCTAACCAGTCTTCAGAGCCATCATTACGAGGGAGCTTGTACACTAGAGATTATGGGGTTCAATTATTATCAGAATCCACAGGAAGCACTTAGGGAATCAGTCAGGAAAATAAGGGGAATGGAAGTCTTATCACCTTGATTTGGAGGAACTCGTTATGAGTAATGACTCTCTTACACGAAAACTGGGCTTTTGGTCGGCCCTAGCCATCGCTGTTGGTACTACGGTAGGTTCCGGAATCTTCGTCTCTTCCGGTGATGTCGCAAAAGCTGCGGGTATGCCTTCGATCTCAATTCTAGCCTGGATTATTGGTGGAGTTATTGCGATTCCGCAGGTCATGGTGCTGGCCGAATTGGCGACTGCCTACCCGCAAAATGGAAGCGGTTACGTATACTTGAATAAAGCAGGATGGAGGCCCTTGGCCTTTCTATACGGATGGGCAACCTTCTGGGCCCTCGATCCTCCGTCCATTTCAATTATGGCTCTGGCCATTGTTGCATACCTGGCGAGCTTCTTCCCTTTCTTCGTTGGAATTACCGGTAAACTGCTAGGAGTAGCGATCATTCTGATCATCACGTCCATCCATTACCGTAGTGTTAAGGCAGGCGGTAGTTTTCAGGTCATTATTACGGCTATCAAAATCATCCCTTTCCTGATTGTCATTGTGCTGGGCCTCATGTATATGAACTTTGACAACTTTGCTTACACGCCCGTCGCAGGAGCGACAAGTTCAAGCTTAATTGGTGGCGTATCTGCCACGACGTGGGCTTACACGGGAATGGCCGCCATTTGTTTTATGGCTGGAGAATTCAAAAATCCAGGGAAAGTTCTCCCTCGGGCCTTAATTAGTTCGGTACTGATTGTATTGGGTTTATATACGCTGCTTGCGGTATGTGTCACCGGCCTAATGCCGTTCGATAAACTGATGGGTTCCAGCTCCGCTGTGTCCGACGCCGTCAAGTACATTCCCGGATTATCCGGCATGGCCTCATCCTTTGTAGCTGTTACCGCGATTATTGTTATCCTGGGTTCCTTGAGTTCTTGCATTATGTTTCAGCCTCGCCTGGAGTATGCCATGGCGAAGGATGGGCTGTTCTTTCAGCGTTTTGCGAAAGTTCATCCCAAATTCGAAACACCAAGCTTTTCGATTATTGCTCAGGTTACGTTGGCCTGTATTCTTGTGTTCTTCAGCAATTTAACCGAACTGCTGGGTTATTTCACGCTGATTCAGCTGGTCATTAACATTCTGGACTTTGCCGCGGTCTATAAATGCCGTAAGAGAGAGGATTATAACCCGATTTACCGCATGCCAATGTGGAGAGCAACTACTATCCTGGCTATCCTTGGGGCAGGATGGCTGGCTTGGGGAACCTTTACGTGGGCTCCAGTGCAGGGCATGATTGCCGCGGCGATAGTCATCGCAACGGGGTTGCCTGTGTATTACTACTGGGAGAAGAAGTATGGATCTAAAAGCAGTCATGACAGTAGTAATATAGTGACTTAGTCCGGATGAACTGAAGGGGGCCGATGCTGACTCGCTGATTTCCTTCAGATTTTACAAAAATAGTTGTTTTAATTGTACTGTCTGGTTATGATACTATATATAATAAATAAAAATGGATGATATTGGAGAGGAACCGATCCAGTATAGGGAGGGAACGTAAATGTTGAATTTTGACGAACAGTTATTCCTTAAGCTTGTGGAACAAGAGGGCCTGGCCTTTAGAGGACAAATTGAAGAGATTGTAGACGGGATTGCCAAGAAAGGGTACAGCAATATTTTTCTGATTGGTGCGGGTGGCACAATTGCGATGATGTATCCTTATGAGTATATTCTGAAATCAAACTCAACCATTGATGTGCATGCTGAGATTGCCGCTGAGTTTATGGTGATGAACAACAGACATTTCAGTAAGGATTCCGTATGTATTTTTACATCTGTGTCGGGAACCACGCAGGAGACTGTTGCGGCAGCCGAGTTCTGTAAGGAACGGGGAGCGACTACGATTGCACTTGTGGCAGAAAGGGACACTCCATTAACCAAAATTGTAGATCACTGCATCACAACCGGCTCGGAGAAACATTCCTTCGATACATTCTTCATGCTCCTGTACATGGTTGTGTTCCGGTTCATGTATAACAACAATGAGTTCCCTCAATATGAACAGTTCACGAAGGAAGTTGCCTTATTGCCGCGTGCGATTCTGGACGCAGTCAAAACCTTTGACCCAAAAGCGGAAGCTTTTGCAAAAGAACATAAAGATACTGACTATCATATGATGGTTGGCTCCGGCAACCTGTGGGGGAACACGTACTCCTACGCGATGTGTATCCTGGAAGAAATGCAGTGGATTCATGCGAAGTCGATTCATGCGGCGGAATTCTTCCATGGCACGCTTGAGCTTGTGGTTGAAGATACCAGTGTTATTCTGCTGAAAGGCGAAGATGAGACAAGACCTCTGATGGATCGGGTGGAAAGATTCGCTGAGAAGATTACGAAGAAGCTGACCATTATTGATACCAAAGACTTTGCCATGGAAGGCATTAGCGAGGAGTTCAGAAAGCATTTTGCCGTAAGTATCAACTGGTCTGTACTAAGCCGTATCAGCGCCTATCTGGAGCGTGAGAGAAATCATCCATTAACACTTAGAAGATACTATCGCCAAATGGAATATTAAGATACGCAGTCTTTAGTTCATTCTATATTGATGCATTTGATTTGAGCACTACTTCGTAGTGCTCATTCTTTAATAGCAGGGAAGGCGGGAGCAAGATGAGAATCATTACAGTCGGGGACAACTGCATGGATGTCTATCAAGCAAGCGGCAAAGCCTATCCTGGAGGCAATCCGGTGAATGTGGCCGTCTATTTAACTGAAATGGGTGCAAAGACGGCCTATTTGGGCTGGGTGGGCACCGACATTTATGGGGAGATCATGATCCAGGCTATTCAGGACAAGGGTGTGGATACTTCCCGAATTTTAAAAAAGGACGGAAAAACAGCGGTAACCCACGTGGAGATGGTGGAGAATGACCGGAGGTTCGGCGAATACGACGAGGGAGTTATGGCACAGTTTTTCCTTACAGCAGAAGAGATCGATTTTGCTGGCAATTATCAGCTTGTCCACTCAGGGATATGGGGCCATGCCGATCCGTACTTTCCTCTCTTTAAGGAAAAGGGCCTGATCACTTCCTTTGATTTCTCGGATCAGTTGCAGGATGATCGGGTACAGACATTAACGCCCTACGTAGACTATCCATTCTTTTCGTACACTCAGGATGATGATTATATCCGCCAACTTTTGGTAGAGGTCAAGCAAAGAGGAGCGCAGATTGCTGTAGCTACCTTGGGGGAGAACGGTTCGCTTGCTTACGATGGGGAACAATTCTTTCCGCACGGCGTGGGTAAGGTGAACGTCGTGGATACGATGGGAGCTGGGGATTCCTTCATTGCCGGGTTCCTTTACGGCCGATTGAAAGGGCTTTCAGCGAAGGACTGCCTGGAGCTTGGGACAATTACAGCTGGGAAGACGATAGGTTATTTCGGTGCATGGTGACTGGAGATGATCATCAATGTATAATACTTATTATAATCATTGATGGATAAGGATGAATTTACCATGAATTTGAATCCTTCAACCCCGCAGCCGCTGTACATGCAGATCAGGCAAATGTTGAAGAACGATATCCAGGACGGACGATACAAACCGGATGAACAGATTCCAACCGAAGCAGAACTCTGTGATACTTATAGTGTAAGCCGAATCACTATACGGAAAGCAATTGAGGAGCTCGTGCGGGAAGGAACCCTGACGCGAATTCCTCGTAGAGGCACCTTTGTAGCCTCCAACAAATTTCATAATGAACTGTTATCCGTAAGCGGTTTCTCAGAGTTCAGCCACCAGCTGGGCATGATTCCAAACTCACGGATATTAAGAAGCGAAGTAATCCCGGCATCTGAAGAGGTGGCTGGACATCTTCTTATTGAAGAAGGCAGCCCTGTGTTGGAGCTTGAACGCTTGATGTATGTAGATGACCGCCCGCTTTTCTATGATATAGCCCATTATTCACTCACCCGGTTTCCAGATTTGGAAAAAAAGATCGCAATGAAAGAATCGACTTACAAGATTCTGGCGGAGGATTATAACACCGAGATCGTGAGCAATGACAAGATCATTGATGTGATCGGTGCGACTAAAGATTATGCGAAATTTCTGGAATGTGATATCGGGGCGAACTTATTCCGGATATTGAAAATTGCTTTTGATGCAAACGATGAGCCTGTTCATCTCTCTACATTTATGTGTGAGACGAATCGGGTCAACCTGACGGTCCACCGGGCAAAATAGGTTATGCCCATCAGCATGGCTTATTTTCCAAAAAGGATTTAGCTTCGAAACAATTATACGGGTACTCCAGGACGTAGCTTTATTCATCAGAATTGCTTCTTTTACTTGGACCATGGAGTCATAGGCTCTGCTGGCTTAGCACCGGCAGGCCTTTTTTGTGTGTTGAAATACGAAATTATGTTTTTGTAAGATGATTGCAGGAGTGGTATAGAATTAGATATTTCAACCATAATAAGACAGCCTGTTTAATCCAAACGTAAGAGGAGCAGAAGAATGTGAAAAATAAATGGTTACTGGCATTGTCGTTAACCTTGGCGCTCGTTTTTAGCATGAATCTACTAGTTGTCGTGCAAGCGAAGGCGGGGGAGGATAAGGGGAACATTTGCCTAAGTCCCAAAATGGTGCAACTGAAAGTCGATATGCAGAAGGTATGGATCGATCATACGATATGGACGAGAAGCTATATTGTCAGCGCCATATCTAATCGTCCAGACCAAAAGGATATATTGGACCGACTTTTACGGAACCAACAGGATATAGGCAACGTGATTAAGCCTTATTATGGGGAAGCTGCTGGGAATAAGCTGGCTGATCTTCTGAGAGAGCATATTTTGATCGCAGGGAAAATCGTAGCGGCTGCCAAAGCGGGCAATCAGGCGGACGTGAAAAAGCTAGAGGCGGATTGGCATACAAACGCCGACGATATTGCTAAATTTTTAAGTGAAGCGAATCCGAACTGGCAGTTCAAAACGCTACAAGATATGCTGTATATGCACCTTCAGTTGATTACGGAAATAGTCCTTAACTGTATCAAAGGAGACTGGAAAGCAGATATTGCCGCAACCGATAAAAATGAGATCCATATGATTCATTTAGCGGATATCCTGACAGAAGGAATTGTCAAACAGTTTCCAGAAAAATTTTAAGCGAGCATTATAGACGCTGCAAAGCAGATTAGCTTTTTATAATCACCCCAAAGGTGGCTATGGAAAGCTTTTTTTTCTATCCAATTCTCTACCGAAATACGGACAAAGGAAGAAAGCCCATCTAGCTAACAGCGAGGCTCCAAACTTTTTGAAGATCGCATTTTTTGTATAAAATTGGGACGTAATATGGTGCTAAAAAAAATAAATATTTTATATTATTTGTTTGTGCTAATATATCTCTATTCCATTACAACTAGAAATGAGGATATTGTGTGCACCATGACAAGGAATTAAAGCTTGTAGAAACAAATATTGCGAAAGGGATTGCTGTAGTACTACTTTTGATTCATCATCTTTTTGCTTTTCCTGACAGACTAAAGTACGACTATGTTTCATTATTTAGTTTATTTCATGAAAGAGGGGAGTTCTATTTAGGGCATTTTGGCCAGATCGCAATATCTATTTTTCTATTTTTAAGTGGCTATGGCTTATATAAGAGCAATGTTCAGAATCCACAGCATTTAATGCAGAAAAGCTTTACAAGATTAAGCAAAATCATGATAAACTACTGGGTTGTTTTTTTGCTTTTTATTCCGGTGGGTTTATACTTCTTTGGAACTTCCGATAGATTTCAACATAATTCAATAATGGATTTTTTGCGGAATTTTATAGCGCTGTCCAGTTCATATAATGGTGAGTGGTGGTTTTTATATGACTATATTCTGCTGCTATTAATTTTTCCGGTCACCTTCCAAGCCTTCCAACGTAACGCATGGGTAACTCTTCTAATTGCTGGCCTAGTTTTTTATAATTCATATTCACAAGGAAACTATTACAGTATTATGTATTGGCAGCTGCCTTTTATGATAGGGCTGTTCTTTGCAAAATATAAATTGTACTCATGGATGAGTAAGATTTATGATTCCATTATTTTCAATAATATACTATTTGATGTTATTGTTCTTGTGCTATTATTCCGTTTTCGTACTACGAGTCAATGGTTTGAGAAGACAACGATTGATATGATAATAGCCCCTATAGTTATCCTCGTTAGTATTCATTTAATGAATAAATTAAAACTAACCAAACCTTTCGCTTACCTAGGTAAAAATTCAATGAATATTTGGTTAACCCATACCTTTTTTTGTTATTATTATTTTCAGAGCATTGTTTTCTTCCCCAAGGTATCTATCTTGATTTTGTTGTGGTTAATTCTGTTAACGATACTTACCTCAATTATTGTTAACAGCATCATCAGTCTCATTAATAGCAAGGTGTACACTAAAAATATGGATCTTAATCCAAACCAAGTTGGAAGCCAAGTCTAGGTTGTTTTTTTGCACTCATTCAAGAGCAGTTTAGTTAAATACAAGCGCAGCGTCCATGCTTTTTGGAAGCTGCGCTTTTTTATTGAAATGAGCAGGTTGCAAACCCTATATTTATTTGGTTGAATACTCACTTACTTCAAATGTGAGAATTTTGTTGAAGATTACATAATCTTTGCGATTGCTGAATGGGCCTTTGTTATTATTATGCTTATCAATGGCAAAGAATGAAGCA
The DNA here is from genome assembly GCF_029522175.1 of Paenibacillus sp. P2(2022). Lineage (NCBI taxonomy): Bacteria > Bacillati > Bacillota > Bacilli > Caryophanales > Paenibacillaceae > Paenibacillus > Paenibacillus sp. P2(2022). Next base: position 58,502 of record NZ_JAKWFI010000008.1, read on the forward strand.
CCTCTGCCCGCATCTTTTGCGTCGTACCAAGCGATGAAGGCATTCAATTCTTTTTTACTCAGATCGAATTCTTTATCAAATCCATTGTCCATCGTTACAGTTAGAATGGCGCGATCACCAGTTGGTTGCGATGATCCATCTGTATCCGATGGGTCAGGTGTTGTAGATGGATCAGGTGTTGTAGATGGGTCGGGTTTTGTTGATGGATCAGGTGTTGTAGATCCACCCGTAGCTTGATAAGGTAAGAACCCTTCAGGGATTGGATATTTAAAATCACTTGCTCCGAAATTAGCTTCAAAATTTATTTTTGTACCAGTTCCACTTGCAATCACAGGGAAAATCTGGGCACCTTCTAATTCAGATGGTTTTATGGAATTAGCTCCAAGGGAGACTCCATTTTTGTACCAGACAATTTTATCGTTATCTAAATCCAATGCAATGCCGATAACGTCACCTGTTCCAAAGCCAGGACTGTAACCTATAATAACAGGTGATTTGATGCTGTTATAAATCGAACCATTGTTTCCATAAATAGTTTGAGCCTGTTGATCTGATTCACCTGTTATTCCTACGAATGATGCAACATTAGTTACTTTTATTTCCCAGTACCATTTTCCATTTGTTTTCCCAACTGTTGCTCTGTCTCTTGTTCCTGAACCATCAAGAGAAGTTACTAAAGAACCATTTGTCCAAGTCACATTTGTTGTCTCAGCTTTTGTAACGTTAGGGAACAATGAGAACACCGAAACTCCAATAAGTAGGGCTAACACTATTGTTCCAAGTTTTTTGAATATAATATTTTTCATGACTTCCTCCTAAAATTATGTAATAACAAGTGAATTATAGAACTTGAGTGGGATAATTGTCCAAACATTAAATGATATATATTCAAATATGAGTTATATTATGGAATTTAATTTTCATGAGGATCATGAGATAACATACGCAGAAATGCTTGTTGCAGAAGGAATCTATATATAATCTACCGAATGAAAATATTTGAGGTGATCGTTGTGAAACGTACATATAAAGTATTGAAGACAGATATGGAACTGTTCGGAGCCGCTTTGGTCCAGGCGCATGTATATGTGGTATCCGTTGATGAGGAATTACGCGTGACGTTTGAGGATTGTGGGGGAATAGTAGAGGAGATTAAGCCAGAATCGGCCAAGATAGCAGGTAAAATTTTTATGAGAGACCAGCTTGAGTTTCGGGTAGACTTGGTAGCGGAAGAAAACCCTGAATGATTTAATAACTCCGGCTCAATTTCGAAATTGGATTCGTATGAGACGTTGAACTTCGATATTCATAATGACCTGTCATATCCCATATGACTAAGTAAGTGCTTTTTTGCTCATTTAGAGGAGGGATATCATTGGATGCATTTGTTTCACGCTCATTAGATGAAATACGTTTTTGGTCCAGGATTATGAAGGAGCATTCCTTTTTTCTGGGGTTAGGCTTTAGAGCGGAAGATACTCAACTTAAAACAGAAGCCAATCGGTTTTACGCTATCTTTGAGGATATTGAGAAAAGATCGTATGAATTTAATATCAATACAGATCCTTATACAATCAAAGAGTTTAATACGGAAGTACAGAATGCGGCGACAAATATTTGGGCATTTAAGAGGATGGTATTGGGGCTTATATTACAATGCAAACTTCCTGGACAAACCAATTTTCCCTTACTGGTAGATCATGTAAGCCGGGAAGCGAATTATTTCAGAAACCGTTTAGGGGAACTCAATTCAGGAACGCTTGAACCATTACCCGATGCTATTATTGATGAAAATATTTTTTTCTTAAAGATCATGGCCGATCACGCAAAATTCATAGGCCATTTGCTGGATCCATCCGAACGCAAACTGGTTGAACAAGCTAGGGAGTTTAGTAATGACTTTGATACACTGATGTTTCAGGCGATTGATTTAAGTTATATGCGTCCACAGTCGCAGACCGTTCCACTTCTGAGTCAATTTGTGGATGAAAACCGTATCTCTGTTAAGTCCTTGCGAGATTTTAAGAAAACAGCGCGTGATTTGATCGACGAGTGCCGAATAAAAAGCATTATCCATCCTCTATTAGCTGATCATGTATTTCGTGAAGCTGAGCGCTTCCTCTTTATTCTCGAAATGTTTGATCAGTCCTTATCCGGCGTTAAGGTGAATAAGAAAGAAATCATGCACTGAGATTCCCAGCAAAACGAATATAGTTTCTGTAAAATGTGCATTGGAAATAAAGTTTTAGATTGAGCAAAAATTCAAACAGCGGCAGAACAAGACTTAAAAAGTAAAGTCTTAGACTGTCGCTGTTGTCATTCAACTAACGCATTCTATTAGGTTGTCATAACTTTTCTTTTCCATTAACTTTCGAGACCAATATTCACTAAACTTAGATATCCTCTGATGGATTGATAATCGCCAGAACCTGATGGTCCTCCCACTTTCCATTAATTTTTACGTTGCTTCGAGAAATGCCTTCTTTGTGAAAGCCAGCCTTCTCAAGCACACGGATGGACCCTGGATTCCGAGGAGAGGCTTCTCCGACGATCCGATGAAATTTTAGTTCATCGAAAGCGTAGCGAACCACCTGCTTCACCGCCTCCGTCATATAACCCTTGCCGTTATAGGCTTGGTCTAGGCTGTATCCGATCATACAGCTCTGAAGTGGTCCCCTCACCACAAAAGATAGACCTATGCTGCCTATAATCTGATTGTCTTCCTTGTGGCACACCACGAAGGAATATTTCCGATCCTCTACCATGTCAGCCTTACTCTTAATAATCGTTTGGAGCTGGTGCTCCTCCGTATAGTGCTCTTCTTGGTGGTTTGGCGAAAACGTATCAAAGAATTCCCGATTGCGTTTGTACATTGCTGTCAATTCTGTGACGTCCACTTCTTCTGGGAACCGGACGTATACTTGCTGCTCCGACATCTGTATCCTCCTTCCATACGATAATACTGAGAGAATTATATCATAGGGTGAAGATGTAGAATTGATTGGATGAGTGGTGTATGCCAGGTAGCATTTCTCAAGATTTCAACTAAAAATATATAGCGAAATGATCATATTGGATATAGTATTTTCTAAAAAAGGGAGGTTAGGAAGTATGAATAATGCTTACGAAGTGCTCGAAGAGCGAATATTCGAATGGGGAACTTCTAATGATGAAATATAGCGATTTATATCGTAGGGTCCCGGGCAAGAGAGAATAAGCCCTTTGATGAGTTTTCTGACTCGATAAGACGGGAAATGGAAACCACATCATCCCTCAAACCACAATAATCCCAGATACTCCTCCGATATCTGATGAGGCTTTTCTGCAGGTTGTTAATATAAGAGTATAAATATGCGTATCCGGTTGAATTGTTTTCCTATATTCAAACCTGGTAAGGGGGGGCAACATGATAAGCATAGATAAAAAGTCGGACACCCTTATTGTTGTGCTGCATGAGATTTATGGAATTAACCAGCATATACAAAATTTTTGCAGCTTATTATCGGATGAGAATTACGACGTCATTTGTCCAAATTTAATAGGCAAAGAAACGCCTTTTGACTATTCGCAAGAGGAAGCTGCCTATGCCCATTTTATGAAAAATATAGGATTCGAACGCGCTTCTTATCATATTGAAAGTTTATTATTAAGTATTCGAGCTCGCTATAAAAAGGTATTTATCGTCGGGTTTAGCATCGGGGCAACGATTGCCTGGCTGTGTAGCAAAGAAAAATATGTTGATGGAATCGTAGGATACTACGGCTCTCGTATTCGAAATTATTTGGAAATAACTCCACATTGTCCAACACTACTTTTTTTCCCACAGGAAGAAATATCATTTAATGTGGATGAGCTCATTTCAGCTTTAGACAACCATAATATCCGGGTACATAAATTCAGCGGACAGCACGGATTCAGTGATCCGTACTCTCCCCGATATCACGTACATTCAGCTCAGCAATCATTTATCGAAATGGTAGAGTTCTTTAGGAAGGCTGATCAATAAAAGCAGTCGTTTGCTTCCAGCCCACACCTTTTTCACTGTTCTGGGGAAACGCACAGTCATGATGTGCGGATTAGTCATATGTATATACATCATTGACTATGAAAAGGAGATGTATGTGGCTGTGGCTACCTTTTATCAAGCTTTCAAGCTGAAGAGTCGGATATGGCGAACGATGCTCAAACGGAACGGAGTAACAGGGATTGGAGTAGGTTATGCTGATCCCAATAGACCGGCAAAGGGCGCGGCGATAGTGGTATACACCTTGAGAAATCTTTCGGCTGTGACGCAAACCAAATTGCAGGCAGTAACCCATAATATAAGTCAGGCTTCTGCGGTACCTATCCGAATTTTGGGTGTGGGTTCCTTCAAAAGGGAAGCGGCGACTCCTACCCAAACGAACCCACGCCAAAGATGGCGCCCCGTGCCCGGTGCGGTCAGTGTAGGAACAACGGTTCCCACCACTGCAGGAGGAACCGGAGGACTCATTGTTATTAAGAATAATACTTTGTTTATTTTGAGTAATGCCCATGTCCTAGTCCCAACGAATACAAACCAATTTCACAATACCATTCAGCCTTCTCCGGCAGATGGAGGCAGAACGGCGGATCAGATCGGGAGAGCTTTTCAATTTGTCCCGCTTACTACGACAGGTGTTAACTTTCAGGACTCTGCCATAGCTATTGCCAATTCAAATAGTCTGCTTAATCCGAGGTATCTGATTAACCAAAGTGGTGGTCTTATTACCGTGCCTGGGCACTTATTGAGCTATCGTCTGGGAATGACGTTTAAAAGAATGGCTAAAACAAACGGCTTCGCCAGAGGAGTCGTGGAGGCGATTGGCGTGGAACAAAGAGTGAGGGGCGATTCGGGAATCGAGATTTTCCGTGATCAAACCGTCATTCGTTTTACCCAGGGACGAACTGGACCTGGAGATTCGGGTTCCGTATGGCTGAATGACAGTAACGATCGGCTGAACAATTATGCAGCCGCAGTTCATTTTGCCGGATCTACCGATGGAATGCGTTCTGTATCTTTCCCAATTGAACGGGCGATGAGAACCTATGGAACCTTGGTTGCCATTCCGGCTGCTGCTGGAGGATATAAAGCAGGTGTGGCAAAAGGAAAGGCTCCAAAAAACAATTATGCCTATGTCCGGCCATTGACGAGAAAACAAAGGTCCTTGTCTCCAGTCATAACATCCAATGCGAAACAAGAAAAGCATTAGAACTATGATTACTTAGCCGATCTCTATCGAAAATACCTCTTTAAAGCCTCTTTTACCCTCGGCTGTAATGCGTATCGCTCGGGTTGTGGGCAGATGCTCGACCCAATGTAATTCGAATAATCTGTCTAGAAGAGCACTTCCTAAAGCACCGGCAAGATGATGGCGTCGTTCACTCCAATCCAGGCATTTATGTGAGAAGGAGCGACGCTTTTGTCTTGTGTTCTTGAGGTTGATCTGAAAGTCAGCGAAGAAAATCTCTCCTTGTTGGGTGATATGAAGTCCGTCTTGATCCTCGGAAAGAATTCCCTTTTGCATGAAAAAACTCATGATCTGTACGCCTAAATGACCCGCAACATGGTCGTAGCAAGTTCTTGCCAACCGTATGGCCTCGTTTTCGGAGGCTTGCTTGAATGACTTGATTGGAACAGGTGGAGCTATGGACAAAAGTGACTCCATCACCTGGGCAACCTCGGGGTCTTGAATGCCATAGTAACGGTGCCGTCCTTGTTTTTCTACGGTAACGACTTGTGCCTCGGTCATTTTAGCCAGATGGAAACTGGCGGTTTGCGGTTTGATACCTGCCATATGGGCTAATTCACTTGCCGTGTGGAATCTACCATCTAATAAAGCGGTGAGAATAGCTGCACGGGAAGGCTCGCTGACGAGAGAAGCAATCATGGCTACATTCGATTGGGTGCTCATGGCACGGTTATCCCCCTTTGTAATCCATACTTCGATGAAGGTTGAAATGTTTACATTTTACAATAAGGAGGCAGATCTGAACAGAAGGAGAAGAGAACATGGACTCAATGAATCAAATAAATCAATCGAATGTCAGCCCAAGCATACAAACGATAACCCCTAGCATTTTATATTACGGAACTCCTGTGATTTTACTCAACACGCTGAATGAGGATGGAACGACCAATATTAGCCCTATTTCCTCCTCGTGGGCATTAGGAGATTGTGTGGTACTAGGCATTGGAACAGGTGGCAAAGCATTAGAAAATATGGAGCGGCATCCCGAATGTGTAATCAATGTTCCTGGGCCTTCCATGTGGGGAAATGTAGAGCGTTTGGCTCCTTTTACAGGTAAGAATCCCGTTCCAGTGGAAAAAGAGAAAAATGGATTTTCATATCAAAAAGATAAGTATGAGATCAGCGGACTGGCTGCGATTGAATCGAATAGAGTCAAGCCCACCCGAATCAGGGAGTGCCCTATTCAAATTGAAGCCAAGGTGAAGGAGATGCGGATTCCTGACCATTCTCCTTATTTTGCGATCGTCGAAACCCAAGCCATACAGGTGCATGTTCATCAGGATATCATCCTCGGAGAGAATCATATTGATCCAGCAAAGTGGAGTCCGCTCATCTATAATTTCCGCCATTATTTTGGTCTGGGCGAGCATTTGGGCAAAACCTTCCGATCCGAAACCTGATTATTCAACAAAATAATAATATCCTACCTGAATAATGAGAATTATCTTCCCAAATCGTTCTTTTTGTGCGAGAATAGTTGAAAAATCATCCAAGACTACGCATACAGGAAGAGACGATTCATACAGCACGTATAACAAGGGAGGCAATAATCATGTCAGAAGAACGCAAGCTGTCATTCGAAACCCTCGCTGTCCATGCCGGACAAGAGATTGATCCTAATACCTTTGCCCGCGCCGTTCCGTTGTACCAAACCACTTCATATGGATTTCGGGATGCCGAGCATGCGGCTGATTTGTTCTCGCTGAAAGAATTCGGCAACATTTATACGCGTCTGATGAATCCGACTACGGATGTATTCGAGCAACGAATTGCCGCACTGGAAGGCGGAGCTGGCGCGTTGGCCACAGCTTCGGGAATGGCGGCGATTTCCTTCTCCATTCTGAACATTGCAGGAACTGGAGATGAAATTGTATCGGCCTCCAGCCTGTATGGCGGTACATATAATCTGTTTTCTACTACACTACCGAAATTGGGTATTAAGGTGCATTTTGTCGATTCGGATGATCCGGAGAATTTCCGCCAAGCCATCACGGATAAAACGAAGGCCATATTTGCCGAAACGATTGGCAATCCACAGGGAAATGTGCTGGATGTAGAAGCTGTAGCAGCGATTGCACACGAATATGGTATTCCGCTGATTGTGGATAACACGTTCCCAAGCCCCTATTTATTACGCCCTATCGAACATGGAGCGGACATTGTGGTGCATTCGGCAACCAAGTTTATTGGCGGACACGGTACGTCTCTTGGCGGGGTAATCGTGGACAGTGGCAAGTTTGACTGGAAAGCGAGTGGTCGTTTCCCCGGACTGACTGAGCCGGACCCAAGCTACCATGGAGTTGTGTACACCGAGGCGGTGGGACCTATCGCGTACATTATCAAGGCACGGGTGCAATTGCTGCGTGACTTGGGAGCAGCCATTTCTCCGTTCAATTCATGGCTACTGCTTCAAGGCTTGGAAACATTGCATCTGCGGCTGGAAAGACATAGTCAGAATGCCCTGAAAGTAGCGCAATACCTCGAAAGTCACAAGGATGTGGAGTGGGTCAGCTACTCTGGATTGCCGAGCCATCCATCCTATGAGTTGGCCCAAAAATATTTGCCAAAAGGACAAGGGGCAATCTTGACCTTTGGTATCAAAGGCGGGAGTCAGGCGGGAAGCAAGCTGATTGCGAATGTAAAGCTGTTTTCTCATCTGGCGAATGTTGGCGATTCCAAGTCTTTGATTATTCATCCGGCAAGCACAACCCATCAGCAGCTGAGCGCAGAAGAACAGGTGGCTGCTGGAGTCAAACCGGAGCTGTTACGTTTATCTGTCGGGACCGAAGCGATAGACGATATTTTGTATGATCTGGAGTAGGCAATCGCGGCCAGTCAACAGTAATAAACAGTAGTTGGCGGCTAGTTAGCCCAGTGAGATAAGGCATTTTTGCAGCAGTCGCAAGTGATTTGTGATTCCAATCGGGTTTCGTTTAGGGTTTGAGCAGGCGGGGGGTAACCTCTGCCTTTTTTGTTTGTTGACATCATACCCCCATAGGTATATATTATACCCCATAGGGTATATGAGGAGGAGAAGAAATGGGTAAGAGGATAGTTATTATTGGCGGGGTAGCAGGTGGAGCTTCTGCTGCGGCGAGATTGCGTAGATGGAATGAGGAAGACGAGATTATTCTGTTTGAACGCGGTGAGCATGTTTCTTTTGCAAACTGTGGTCTTCCCTACTATATTGGGGGGACAATCCAGGCACGGGAGAAGCTGTTTCTCCAGACGCCTCAAGGCATTAGAGACCGATTTAATATAGATGTTCGGGTGCTGAAAGAAGTAATACAAATAGACCGCGAGCATAAGCTTGTCCGTTACCGCGATATGATCACAGGAGAGATGGATGAGCAGGTGTACGATATTGTGGTATTGTCGCCGGGAGCCAAACCGATGATACCAGACATTCCCGGACTACATGAAGCTACAAATGTATTTACGTTAAGAAACATTCATGACACCGACCTTATTAAGGCATATGTAGATGAAAGGCAACCCAAGCATGCCACGATAATTGGTGCTGGATTTGTTGGGCTGGAGATGGCTGAAAATTTGCGGGAGCGTGGACTTGCAGTAACCGTTATGGATAAAGGACAACAAGTGTTGAATCCGCTTGACCCTGAAATGGCCAAACTGGTGGAACAGCATATGCAGCTGAACGGGGTGGAGATGCGTTTAGAGGAAGGAGTCGCAGCTTTTGAAGAACAGGGTACACGGCTACGTTTGACCTCTGAGGAGATGCTTCAGACGGATATGGTTATTTTGGCGATTGGCGTTGTGCCTGAAAATGAGTTGGCCAAGCAATGCGGATTGGAACTAGGTTTTCGCGGCGCTATTCAGGTGAATGCACAGCTGCAAACCAGTGATCCGTCCATTTATGCGGTAGGTGATGCCATCCAGGTCAAAGACCGCAATCATGGGTTTGCAACGATGGTATCGCTGGCCTGGGGAGCCAATCGGCAGGGGCGTTTGGCAGCGGATCATATTAATGGTCAGCCGATTTCCTATGATGGTGCGCTCGGAACATCCGTAATTAAGACCTTTGCATTGACCGCAGCTTCTACAGGTAACAATGAAAAAACATTGCAGCGGCTGGCTGTTCCTTATCAGGCTATTCATATTCATCCTGGTTCACATGCCGGTTATTATCCTGGCGCGTCACCCATTTCTATGAAGCTGCTCTTTCATCCGAAGACCGGGATGATCTACGGAGCGCAGGCTGTTGGGGCTGACGGAGCCGACAAAAGGATTGATGTTATTGCGACGGCGATTCGCGGCCATTTAACCGTCCGTGAGCTGGCAGATATCGAGCTTGCTTATGCACCTCCTTATTCTTCAGCTAAAGATCCAGTGAATATGGCGGGTTACGTAGCTTCGAACATCCTGGATGGGCTGGTCCAGACGATACAGTGGCATGAAGTTGACGATTTTTACCGCAATGGTGGTCTTGTTATTGATGTCCGGGATGCGATGGAGCTACAGGGAGGAGCGATTCCAGGTTCTATTCATATTCCTCTGGCCGAGATCAGAGAGCGGATGTCGGAAATTCCTCTTGATCTGGAGATCGCGGTATCCTGCCAAGTCGGGCTACGCGGCTATCTAGCGGCCAGAATTCTAACCCAATCCGGATATCGGGTGAGAAACGTTGATGGCGGCTACAAGACGTATTCAGTTATGGCTAAACGTAATCATCTTTTGAAATAGTTCATCACCCATCCAATTTGATTCAGATGATCCGTTACTTCGCCGTGTAGCGCACCAAAGAAGGTATCTTGTAGTTCTACAGTGATGGTGCCTTTTTCGGATAGTGCATGGTAAGCCTGTTTAAGCTCATCCTCACTCTCACAGTCGAGAATGATTTGGACATGCTGTGCTTTCAGTGGTTTACCATAGGAATCGGAAAAATGGATATGGCTGCTGCCCAAGTGCAGTTCGGCATGTAAGAGCCTGCCGTCCTGCTTGTTCAGTACTTTGATTTTCCCGCCTAAAACAGATTGGTAATAGTCAACAGACTGCTGCACATCGTTCACAATGACAAAAGGACTTGCACTTCTCATAAGATCAATTCCTTTCATTTCTTCTATGTAGGTTTGTCTGCTACTATACATTATTTACATTGTCGGCAGGGTTTAGCCCTTTTCTAATCAAATTATGGCTTGGTTCACTGTGTGACGTCTGTTACAATAGAAGAGGTATATATGATGGATAGAAAAGAGGTCGAACAGGTGGGCACTTCAGCGATTTGGGAAGCAGTTATCTATTGGGTGATCTTGGTGATTTCTGCTCTGTGTGTGATTGCAGTATCTGGTAGTCGTAAGACCGCAAGCACAATTATTTTGGCACCCGTTGTTTTGTTCTGTACCATATTTATGATGCAGGGCTCGGTGTTTACTGCTATGAAGCACCCGACCATGGGGGCTAATGTCGGCTTGGGTATGGCGTTTCTGACCACATGGGTGGTCAGCGGAATATTGTTTGCTATAGCGCTTGTGATTGCTTTTATTAAATATAGCAAAAAGAACAAGGCGTAGTTCAGCCTTAACCTCAGATGAACAAAGGCTTTCGGTGATGTACCGAAAGCCCTTTTTGTATTCTCAGTTAACCATAGAGGATGTCTTCGTTCATCTGCGTCTTCTCATGAGCAAAACAACGATTAGCGCAATGATGATCACGATCAATAGAAACTTCATATTCGATAACCTCCTTGATCTGTCTCCTATTTGATATTAACCATTTTTGATAAGTGTGCACCGATGCATCCTAAGCAAGTATCTATTGTCAAATGTTTGGCGAAAATGTGATTGTGGGATCAAAAAGAGGTTTACAGGCTTAGCTGGAAAGTGTATACATAAAGTAAGGAGGCGATTGCCATGAGTGATCGTACATTTCATTTGTTTTATATTATTTTCTTGACGGTTTTGGCGCTTGGAAGCGTTGGAGGAATCTCTTGGTGGTTGCGCTCTATCGGTCGTCAGGAAAAGGAAAAAAACTAAATTCAGCATGGGCATACAAGCCCGTATGCATCTTCCAGTAGGAGGGTGCATTTTTATGTGTTATAATGGGAACATATGTTCTTTAGGAGGGGTAACGATGTTGCCGGATTTGGAACGGAAGCTACTACGTATTTTGTATAATTATTTTGCTCAGCATCGCCATATGCCTACAATGGCTGAATTGTCAGCAAAAACGGGTAGGCGAGACCCTGAAATTACAGCTGCATTGCGACATATGGAACAAGAGCGCTATATCACATGGGAAACTAACACAGGTACCCAGCATATTGTTTTACTGGAAGGATGGGAGCGTCCTTCCAGCTACAAGCCTGCCCAAGTGGAAGCTGGACGCCATACTACCCAAAAGATACAGTCCGGTAGTATGGAATATTGGACGAATTATTAGTAGCCATATAAAGCTGGAAAATTAATGAGTTTTTAAGGTGCATATCATTTTGTTTTAAGAAAGCAAGACTATAATGACCCTATTAACCCCTTTTTGATCAAGCTATAGGCCCTGTCGATGTATCGGCAGGGTCACTTTTTTGTTCATAGATGCGTTTTCCGTATATGAAAAATCCCCCGGGGATCATCCGGAGGATCTGCGCAGCTTGCCTATACTGCACGGCCTGCTCAAACTTCATCGTTTGACGGCATAATATATATTTAACCCCTGCTACCTTGTATTATATGGTCAGCATGTTCATAAGGGGCAGTCTGATTCCTCTGTTCATTTTCCAAACGACAAAAGCCCTACCTCTCTTTCGTCCTTGCGGCTCCGATGACCGCGCCAGTGTGAATGTGAAAATCTTCGGCAAAAGCTCAAAATTCTACATTAGGGTTATACATAAAATTTGGAGAAGCTCCATGCGGTGATAGGAGTATAGCTTCTTGCGTGGAATCCTATGGGGTTAATACATACTAATACAGTATAACAATAATGATTCTAAAACACAAGGGATTTTTGGTTTTTTTGATTGTAGACTGGAAATAATGCACTTTCTGCAATGGATTAGACTTATTTTCATTTGCAGAGAATAGAGGCTGTGATAAATTGCCCTGACAGAGCGTACGAATTTTGAAATAGTGTAGTTACACGAAAGATGGAAGGAAACAAGAACTATGACTGCCTCAAGGAAAGACAAACAAACATCACAGAATAACTCGCCCTCAGTCTGCACATGCATTAATCTGCGTCGTGCCTCGATGGCTGTAACAGGGCTGTATGACCAGTATCTGGCTCCAAGTGGACTCAATATCAGCCAGTTTTCGCTGCTCAAGCACTTAACGGTACTGGGACCGGTAAGCGTAAGCGAATTAGCATCGGAGATGCGACTCGACCGAACCACGCTTGTGCGCAATTTGAAGGCACTGGAGCAAAGTAGGTATGTGGAGGATACATCCGCTGAGGGAAGCCGGAACCGCTGCCTTATCCTAACAGAGAGAGGAAAAGCGTTATATAACGATGCAGCAGAGCTCTGGGAGGAGGCGCAGTTATTTTTACAGGAGTCACTGGGAGGCGCCGATTTGCAGATATTGACCGCACTGTTATCCAAAATTGAAAAATTGAGACTGTGATTAGCCTTCGCCTAATAAGGGAGGTCATGCTGACCTATTCGTGTATATACACGAATAGGGATTCAAATATGTAACGCAGCCATTCATCGGTAACCGGGTATCCGCCAGGAATTCGAGAGAATCACAATAACTTAAGAAGAGGGATGTGGATAGGATGGTAACGCCCGTACCAGACATGAAAGAACTTATCGCAGCCGAGATGAAGGCCTATGTGAGCGAAGACAAGGGCAATTTCTGCGAAGAATTACAGAGCCCTTACTACGAGGAACCGATTATTCAATTTGCAGAGGCCAATGATCCTTTGTTTGAGGATTATAAAAGAGTGGTGGGCCCCGACCATGCTACACCGCAGGAAGCCTTCGAACGGACCTTCGGCACAGGAAGTTTTGGTGGAGGCACCGTTGTCAGTGTTGTGCTGCCGATCAGTGAGACGATTCGCAAGGCCAATCGTGCGCAAAAAGCAAGAGCCTCCAGAGAGTGGGCGCTACTACGGACCTTTGGCGATGAATATTTTGTGCGGTCGGCAAGGCACCATTTGGCGGGATATCTGACTGGACTTGGCTATCGAGCTGTGGCGCCGCTGGATACGGATTGGTACAACATCCACGGTGCCACAGGTGGTCCGGTCTCTAATTGGTCGGAACGGCATATCGCGTATGCAGCCGGTCTCGGCACCTTCAGTATCAACGATGGCTTCATCACCGAAAAAGGAATTGCCATCCGCCTGCTGTCTGTAGTAACGGATCTGCAGGTGCCGCCTGATGTCAGAGTATCCTCGAACCTGAGCCATACCGGTAACTGTCTGCTGTGCAGCAAAGGCATTTGCGGTGTGTGCATTACCCGCTGTCCTGTGCAGGCCATCAGCAAGGAAGGCGGTCATGACAAAATCGCCTGCATGAAATTTGTGTACGGCGAGGAATCTCGAAAGTGGGCAGTGTTAAACGGCGGTGAGGCTGAATCGGGTGCCGGTTGCGGACTTTGCCAGACCAAGGTGCCCTGCGAAAGCCGCAATCCGATGCGGACCGCTCGCTAGTGTTATTTTCCTAGAATTCATGCAAATTGCTCATGGAAGAAGGTTAACTTTTGACGGCTGGACTCCGATATTGAATACAAAGATATTTTATGAGCGTACGGATGAAAAGAGGGGTAGCATTTTGCCGATCTATAAGCGCTTTATTCAGCATGTTATCCTGAACTATATTATAGGTTCATTTATTGCTGTACTACTGGTATGTATGATTTTTGTATTTTCCACGTTAAATGTAGCCCACTATGAGCTTTTGGGTCTTGTCAAAATTGTTGCATTTTCCAGCGTCATTATGATTGTCTGTGAAACCATAGTGTTTCGAATGCACTTAAGACCCGTTCATCGTTTTTTCCAAGGCAATCAGGAGACACTCAAGGATGTAGAAGCGGTGTATATCCGGGTTCATCATCTGCCTAATTTGTCAGTTTTACGTATTGTCGGACCGCATTTGCTAGGCTTCTCTATCCCGGCAGCCGTCATTGCACTATGGATGATACATACTGGACAACTTACCTTTCCCTTTTATTATGTAGGAATCGCCTGTATAGGAGCTTGTCTGGTCGCTTCCATGCATGCACTGGTTGAATTTTTTCTGACCATGAGAGCAATCAAACCGCTGCTGGAGGAGATTCGGGATCGAACCTATCAGCAATATGGATTGAACCTGTCCCTGCGAGGTCGAGTTTTGCTGTCACTTCGGCATAAATTTCAGTTAAGTGCAACGTTAATTGGTGCTTTTCCTCTATTTCTGTTTTGTTTAGCTACGCAGATTCGGCTGGAACGTTTGGAGGCGGCGGATTCCGGCTCCTATTGGGCATGGGCGGGTACGATTTTAATATCTGGTGTAGCCTTTGCTTATTTGGGAGGCAGGCTGCTAACCCGTGAGATCGAACAGCCGATCCATCACTTGTTGGAAAAAATGAATGAAGTGAAGGAAGGCCGCCTGAACAGTAACGCCAGCGACTTGTATTCGGACGAATTTGCGGAGCTGGTCGAAGGATTTAACATGATGATCGAGGGCCTGAAGGAACGAGAGGAAAAAAACGGTCAGCTATTAGACAGTTACTTTGCCACTTTGGCTGCAGCGTTGGATGCGCGGGATGCCTATACCGCAGGACATTCGTTGCGCGTGGCTGAATACTCTGTACTCATTGGGAGAAAGGGCGGCTTGGGCGAGACGGATCTTGACTTGCTGCGTAAAACAGCCTTGCTGCATGATATCGGTAAAATCGGTGTGGCTGACGCTGTGTTGTTTAAGGATGGCAAGCTGACGGACGAGGAGTTTGACCAGATTAAGATGCACCCGGTTATGGGGGAGAGTATTCTTCGGCAAGTGGAGCCGGCTTATGCTATGGCCCCTTATCTGCCCGGCGTGCGCTCGCACCATGAGCGTTATGATGGCAAGGGATACCCTGACCAGCTCTCCGGGGAAGACATCCCACTATTTGGGCGCATCATAGCCGTAGCAGATGCCTATGATGCGATGACGTCGGATCGTCCCTATCGGAAAGGTATGAAGGAAGAGAAGGCGGTTATGATATTGGAAGAGGGTAAAGGAACCCAGTGGGATCCTTACTTTGCCGAATTATTTGTCAAGGAGTGGCGCCGGAACAAAGGCATTCCAAGCTGACTCTATAGATACTCCCACTAGGGCGAGCCGTTGCGGTTCGCTTTTTTTATACACACACGCAAGCCTCTTGGATATGTCGAAAGATGGGGCTTCATGTTATGATGTACGAGTAAGGCAAAATCGGCTAGCATAGGCCTGGCATCCAATTTCTCGCGCAATGGGAGTGTGAATCCATGCAATTTTCAACGATGTTTATAATGAATTTGGGGATGCTGATTGCCGTTGCCTATGTGGCGAACGTGATTTATAAATATGGCTTGAGTCGTACGTCTACGCGGTTCAAATATGTCAGCTCAGTGTTGCTGGTGGTATTTGGCGGATGGGTCAGTTCTTGCTTTGGCTTTAATTTCAATGAAACGGTTATTTTCGATCTGCGTTTTGTTCCGCTCATTATCGCAGCATTGGTGTATCCCCGTTCCTACACGCTGATTATTATTGGGGTAGCAATCGGTCTTACGAGATTTACTTTCGGCCTGAATATGGCGGCGTGGGTCGGTTTTCTGAATATGAGCATTTTGGGCGTATTATGCGCCGGTTTGAACTACTGGATGCGCCGCTCCACTTGGCGCTTGATTATTAAGGCATCTGTAACCATTTTAGCGGTTAATATTGTAAATACGTTAAATATTGCCTTCCTGGGCGTCATTCCCTGGCGCTATTATGTAGCAGAGGTCGTTCCTCTTACACTGCCTATCGCCGTTATCCTCAGCTTTTTATTTGCACTGATATTACGTGATTTTCAGATGGAGCAGCAGCGAAACTATCAGATTCAGCAGGCGAATGAGTTGTTGTCAGAGCAGCGTGATCAGCTGCAAAAGGCAAAGATTATTTTAGAGGAACGCGCCAAGCAGTTGATGATGGCTTCCCAGTATAAATCGGATTTTATGGCAACGATG
Source organism: Paenibacillus sp. P2(2022) (assembly GCF_029522175.1). Taxonomy (NCBI): domain Bacteria; kingdom Bacillati; phylum Bacillota; class Bacilli; order Caryophanales; family Paenibacillaceae; genus Paenibacillus; species Paenibacillus sp. P2(2022). The sequence goes on from NZ_JAKWFI010000008.1 coordinate 74,896, forward strand.
TCGCATGAGTTACGTACACCTCTTAACAGCATCATTAACCTGGCACAGATTATCAATGAGCAGGGAAAAGAGCTGAATGAGGACGAGCTATACCAGTACAGTGATCTAATTTATGCCTCGGGCCATGATTTGCTCCAACTGATTAATGACATTCTGGACTTATCCAAGGTCGAGGCTGGACACATGGAAATCGTAAGTGAGCCAGTCAGTGTGCGTGAAATTGCGCAGGGGATGATGATGCATTTTGATGTCACAGCGAAGGATAAAAACCTGGAATTCAGCCTGAACGTGCATGAACATGTACCGGATGAAATCCGATCCGATTCCAAACGAGTACAGCAAATTTTACGTAATCTATTGTCCAATGCCTTTAAGTTTACTCATGAAGGGCGTGTATTACTGGAAATCAGCACACAGCATCTGGATCGAAAGGGTCAGGAGGGAGATTGGGTTGTATTTGCTGTAAAAGATACAGGCATCGGTATATCCAAGCTTCAGCAGCATGTTATTTTTGAGGCATTCCAGCAGGCGAACGGTTCGATTAATCGTAAATATGGTGGAACTGGGCTGGGGTTGTCCATTAGCCGTGATTTTTCCCGTTTGTTGGGCGGATTTATCCGTCTGGAGAGTGAAGAGGGCAAGGGAAGTACTTTTTCCCTGTACCTGCCTATGTGTCCGTCCGACAGCAAGGAGGCGGACGAACAGCCGTTTAAATTAACCTGATCGCAATCATGGGACAAGGAGCGTTAGGAGGTATATCATGGAACGTAAAGCGGTCGTTGTGGGTGGCACAGGGCTTGTCGGGGGTTATGTTGTACGGGAGCTACTGGTGCAAAAAGAATACACCCGCGTCATGGTTTTGGGCAGGCGTCCATTGGACATCAAGCATCCCAAGCTAGAGCAGGCGCTCATCGACTGGGAACAACCACAGAAGTCGGCCTTCGCCCTCGAAGGGGTGGATGATGTGTTTTGCTGCCTTGGGACAACGATGAAAAAGGCTGGCTCCAAGGAGCAGTTTCGACAGGTGGATCTGGACTATCCGGTTCTGACAGCTCAGTTGGGTAAAGAGGCTGGAGCAGTACAAATGCTTGCGATCTCTGCGATGGGCGCTGATCCGGATTCACGTGTGTTTTATAACCGTACCAAGGGTGAGGCTGAAGAGGCGCTTGCCGCGATCGGATTGCCTGCACTGCATTTGTTCCGTCCGTCGCTCATTTTGGGAGCGAGATCTGAACGACGATTTGGCGAGGCCGCTGCCACGATTGTCATGAAAGCGCTAGATGGCCTAATGACGGGCAGGTTCGCTTCCTATCGCGCCATTCCCGCTTCGTTCATCGCACGAGCTATGGTACGAATTGCTCTCGCGCAGGCGAGCGGTGTACATATTTATCCGAATGACATCATTCGGGTCATCGGTGCAGAACTAACCTCCGATGATGAGGAACCTGGTACAGGAACGACTCCTGATGACAATGTCTAAAACCACGCTTAGGATTAGAAATGATAATAACGCCGCTGTTGCCCGATCATTCGGACAGCAGCGGCGTTATTCGTGTTTTATGGGTGGTTTGTATTTTGCGGCACATCGATCGTAATTTCTAATTCATCGATGTAATGGCGTGTCCAGTTACCTTTAGCATCGAGTAGGGCGCTACCTCCTGATTGGGTTGGCAAGATATATGGCTTGAAAATGATCTTCTGGGGAGTGTCCACAAAAGGAGTAAACAGTGTGATCATTTTGCTGTCACGTTCTTGGGTATGGGGAACTCCAGAACCGCTCAGCAATTGAAGTTCTCTTCCCTGCTCGTCGAATACAGCATAATCGAGTATATCCAATTCCTTTTTGGTGTACTGGATCGTGTGTCCATTCTTCATGTTATTGTACTCTCGTTCCACGGTGTACTCATCCGGCATATGTGCAATATCGGTCAGCATTTTGAACGATGTTGTAATCTTGGTCGTGATAGGGGTCATTTCTAACTTTTCTACCGTAAATGCAAGATAAGGATTAGATTTGCTCATTTGCGGCTGAAGTATCTTGTTATTTATTTTAGTTTTGTGAACCGTGGTTTGTATGCGGAACGGCTCGAATACACCTTTTAACTTTGCATATACCTCTAGCTCAAACTGATCTGGTAAGGCGGCTTTACCACTGGCAGGGTCACGCATATACGCAATCAGCATAGAATTATTGTCTTTGCCCGGACGACCATACATGAGATTAAAGGCGCTACTGTTGCTGTCGACCGACGTCCCATTGATGAACAGGTCTATTTTCTCCACTATATCCTCTTCCTGCCCTTGCGTATTGGTAGTGGGATACAGGGGTTCATGTTGTGAATCCCCACCGCTTTTTTCCAACGCTACGACCAAGCGTGTCCCGTCAAATATGATTTGAGGTACTTCCAATGTAATACCGCCATGGGTAACGCTGAGATTCGATGAAGTTACCAATCCTTTCTGATCAGCGGTTTGCAGCCCCAGATCCCCAGCGAGCTTGAACACGCTATCGACAAGGGGGACCTGTTTCAATGATTCCGCCATTGTAGGCGAAACATAGGCGCTGCCAATGATCATAACGCCAACGAGCGCTGCAGAAGCAGCGGTAATTGCAGTTCTCCGAAGAAACCTTTTAACGGGTCGATGAGAGGATGAACGGTCGGGTAGCAGGTCAGAATCTGATTCCATTTGTGCATAAAATGCGTCTAGGCGTTGCCTTACCAAATCAGGGATGTCTGCCATATCTGCTTCCAAGTTTTCTTTTTCCAATTGTAATTTCTCATCCAGCTTTTGTTCCTGATTCTCATACTCTGAAGGATTCATTGAAAGGTCACCTTCCTTTCTCCGCGATTTTGTAGCAGATCCATTAATGTTCTGCGAGCACGGTGCAATCGTGTTTTGACGGCACCCTCTGATAGGTCCAGTAGCTCTGAGATTTCCCTGATCGGCATATCACGCAAATAGTGCAGGGAAATCACGGTTCGCATGGATTCCTCCAAGTGGTCGATGGCCTCGCGCAGCTCGATTTTTTCGTATCCGCCCGAGGTGGACGGTTCCTTTATAAATTCCGCGACGGGTACAACCCGTTTTTGCTTGCGGATCATGAGATGGCATTCATTAATGAGAATACGAAGCAGCCATGTTTTAAAATAGCGAGGTTCACGCAGCTCACCCAGAGACTTGTATGCTTTGAGCATCGCTTCTTGTATTGCGTCCGCGCAATCCTCATTGCTGCGAAGAATGGAACGCGCCATGCCATACATATCGGATTCCATCTGTTTCATCAAGGCGACGAACGCCTTGCGATCCCCGTGCCTTGCTTGGTATACGTTTGTTTCGAGATTCAAAGGATGGTGCTCCTTTCCCGTCTATACTAGCTATGATCAATGTAATTGTACCTGTATTTGAATTTGTACAATCTATTGTGTAGCAGGTTACAAGAATTAGATGATACATGGGCGCTAAAGGTTACAGCGGAAATAAAATTATGTAGCACCATCGCAATAAGGTTCTTTAGAGAAACCTAACGTGTCAAACCGTCGCACGGAATAGTGGCTTTGGACTTCACATGCTATAATACGGTGAACCAGTATCAGGAAGGAGAATCCAACCCCTATGAAAAAAACAATTGCTACTGAAAAAGCCCCCGGCGCGATCGGGCCCTATAGCCAAGCGGTAGAGGCAGGCGGGTTTATTTACACCTCAGGACAGCTTGGGCTGAATCCGGCAACAGGTGAGTTCGGCAAGGATGTACAGGAGCAGGCTCGCCTGTCCTTGAGCAATGTACAGGCCATTCTGGAAGCGGCAGGCAGCAACATGAACCAGGTTGTGAAAGCGACTGTATTCCTGAAGGACATGAACGATTTTGTCAGTGTCAATGAGGTGTACAGTTCCTTCTTCGAGCAACCATACCCAGCACGGAGTGCGGTGGAGGTAGCTCGTCTGCCTAAGGACGCACTGGTGGAGATTGAAGTCATTGCATTGAAGGGCGAATAAGTTACCAGGGTTCGTTCATATAATAAATAGTTTGCATGGAACCGGGTGTCACTACTATAGTGGCATCCGGTTGTTTTGAATGTAATGAGTGCTGTTCTTTTATATACAAGTGGAGGTGGAGATGATGAATAAAAAAATAATGTTCACTGGTGGAGGCTCTTCAGGACATGTAGCAGTAAACCTGGCTTTGATTCCTCACTTATTGGAACAGCATTGGAGTGTCCAATACATAGGCTCTGAACAAGGGATTGAAAGAAAACTGATCTCTGGATTAGAAGACGTGTGTTATTTTAGTGTCGCAACCGGGAAATTACGCAGATATTTTGACTGGAATAATGTTAAGGACCCTTTTAAAGTGCTAAAGGGCGTTTCTCAAGCATACCGAATTATAAAGAAAGAAAAACCAAATATTATTTTTTCAAAAGGCGGGTTTGTTTCCGTTCCTGTGGTATTGGCTGGGTGGTTGAACAGAGTCCCCGTCATCATCCACGAATCCGATCTTACCCCTGGATTAGCGAATAAAATTTCCAGCATGTTTGCTACCGAAATTTGTACTACTTTTCCTGAAACAACTGAATATTTTCGCTCTAGGAATACCCGATATATTGGTGCTGTTGTGAGAGATGAGCTAAAAGAGGGGAAGGCGGCCAAAGGGTTAGCCTACTGCGGTTTTACTCGAAATAAGCCCATCATGCTCATCATGGGTGGGAGTTTAGGCTCCAAGAAGATCAATGAGCTGGTTTGGCTGAATTTAGAGGCTTTGCTCGCTCAATTTCAAATCGTGCATATTTGTGGTAAGAACCAAGTGAATGATTCTATTCGTACGAATGGTTATCAGCAATTTGAATACATAAACGATGAACTGGCGGATGTAATGGCGATGGCAGATATGGTTGTTTCCAGGGCAGGTTCAAATTCCATTTTTGAATTCTTGACGTTGCGTAAGCCTATGCTGTTGATACCTCTTTCAAAGGCAGTCAGCAGGGGGGATCAGATTCTAAATGCAAAATCATTTAAAGCACAAGGCTTGTGTGAATTTTTAGAAGAAGAAGAGCTGGAATCTGAACGCTTTGTCGATATGATTCTTCGTTTGTATGAAAAAAGGTTGGATTACATTCACAATATGGAGAAAATTAATACGGATCAATCGACAAGCAAGCTTTTAGATTTGATTAAAGTCTATGCCTGATCATATTTTAGAAAAAACAAAGCAAGCGAGCTTGGGCTAAAATGATTCAGACCCATGCTCGCTTGTGCTTGTTGCTAGGAGATGATATTCGTTTCCTTTAATCCCGGTCTCGATTACGGGCAAAGAATAGCCATAGCGCGTACACCAGGATGATTGCCGACAAGATCCATGCAGCCAGCCGTACATTTTCATTGTGTGGATGCTCGATGGCGATGGCGACATAGGCCCATACAAATACAAGTGGGTAGATGCTGTCACGATAAGGAAAGCTGACCAAGATGGCCAATACGGTGCCAATAAACAGGATGATGATCGCGCATATCGTATCGCTGAGACCCCAGCCACTCCATTCATTCTTTTCCAATGCTACTGCAATGTTGATGATGGTAGCCACAGATACCCAACCGAGATTCAGACTGAAAGGAAGCTTGACGAACCACATTTCTCCGCGAGTTGGCTGCGGTGTACGAGTACGTGTATATACGACGAATAGGGAGAGCAAGTATAAAATAATGACGATCACGCACAGTTCTACGTATACATACTGCCATAGGAAAATCCAGATGATGTTGAAGAGACAGCTCAAAATAAAGAAAATACCGATAGATTGAACGCTTGTCTTGGCTTGCCCTGTTGATGTAGCTTGGTACACGGCAAAACAGGCGAGTAGCACGTAGATGACCGACCAGATGGAAAAAGCGTAACCTGCTGGCGTAATTAAGGTAGGATACATGTTGGATACAGCAGCGGTGCTTCTTCCGCCAATAGGAAGTGTAGAAGCCAAAATATTAACGAGAACGACAGCGATGAATGCAATAATATTCCACCATTTATACGGATGGCTTCGTGACATAGGAATAACTCCTCCTCAACAAATGATGTTCAAAATGACCGACTGGTCACTATCTTCTACTATGAATATACCCACTTTGCTTTCAAATATGTCCGAACGGGGAAAAGTTTCTTGATCCCAATAAAATCATAAAAAGTTGTATGTATATGCATTCATATGTAGTACAATGGTAAAAATTTTAAGCACTATATAAGCTGAAGGAAGAGTTCACATGGCGTGCCAACTATGCAGCCAGAAGATGCTTCCGATGTGCATTTTCTTAAATCAGCTTATATAGAAGTAAGGGGATCAGTAGAATGAGAGGATTAGAGAAAGTAGGAAAATTTGTAGGTGGGACCTTTTCCATCTGGGTGCTTTTATTTGCATGTTTGGGATTTTTCTTTCCTACGGCGTTTACAGGGTTGAAAGGATACATACAGTTATTTCTGGGCATTGTCATGTTCGGGATGGGGCTGACTTTATCTGCGGCCGACTTTCGTGAAGTGTTCCGGCGTCCAGTGGATGTGGCTATAGGAGTGGTAGGGCACTATCTGATCATGCCGTTTCTCGCCTTTGTATTGGCATTAGTATTGCAGCTTCCACCGGATATTGCGGTGGGTGTCATTTTGGTCGGCTGTTGTCCAAGTGGAACTGCATCCAACGTAATGACGCTCTTATCCAAAGGAGACGTGGCGCTTGGCGTATCGATCGCTTCAGTGTCGACGCTGGTTGCTCCACTGGCAACCCCAGCGATGATTAGTCTGCTTGCCGGACGCTGGATGAATATTGATGCGAAGTCGCTGATCATGGATATTCTCATCGTGGTTATTGTCCCTATTGTGCTGGGTGTAATCGTCAAATCGCTATTCCGCAGACAAGCGGAAGCCAGTGTCAAGGCGCTGCCGCTCATTTCAACCATGGCGATTGTACTTATCGTGGCTATTGTGGTTGCAGGCAGCAGAGGCAAGATTTTGGAGACAGGTCCGATTATTTTTGCTGTGGTTATTTTGCATAACGGTATCGGCTTTCTGCTCGGATATTGGTTTGCCAAGCTATTCGGCATGGATCTTTCCAAGCGTAAAGCCGTTACGCTGGAAACAGGAATGCAGAATTCCGGGCTGGGCGCTGCGCTGGCAGCGGCTCATTTTAATCCGATTGCTGCTGTACCGAGTGCGATTTTTAGCGTGTGGCATAATATTTCCGGCTCGTTGCTCGCGACCTGGTTTTCACGCCGGGAGGAGAAAGATAGCATAGCCGGAAGCAAATAAGCGACTGTCAATAGCTGATGTAAAGTGGCTAAATTTCGGACTTTTCGGACAGTTTAAGGGAGGTCAAAAAGGTTGGATTTGACTTTATAGGGGCGGATCATTATACTGTGGTTATTATAACCACTGTATTTAAGTAAGCAACAGCAAAGAGGCTTCGTCATGGAAGGAAAATGACATTGAATTCGTATTCGTTTCATGCTCAATAGCCCTATATGATCTGATCTGACTTAAACTGAAGGAGAGAGAACGAATGAACCCGAAATATAATCCTTTATTTGAAGCTTATACCCTGCCATCCGGTGTTACATTGAAGAACCGCATTACGATGGCTCCTATGACTAACTTTGCTTCCCACGAAAATGGCGAAGTCAGTGACCAGGAACTGGCATACTACCGTGAACGCTCCGGTGGTGTGGGCGCGGTTATTACCGCTTGTGTGTATGTAACTCCAGATGGCAAAGGATTTGTTAATGAGTTTGGTGCGGACAAGGATGAAATGATTCCTAGCCTGCGTCGTCTGGCGGATACGATTCATCAGGAGGGCGCGAAAGCGATTCTGCAAATTTATCATGGTGGTCGCCTGTGCCCACCGGATCAGATTCCAGACGGACAACCGATCAGTGCAAGCGCAGTAGCTGAGGAAAAAGAAGGCGCACCTGTGCCGCGTGAAATGACATCTGACGATATCCACCGCGTCATCCGCGCCTATGGCGAAGCAACTCGCCGCGCGATTGAAGCAGGCTATGATGGTGTAGAGCTTCACGGAGCGAACGGTTACCTGGTGCAGCAATTCTTCTCTCCGCATTCCAACATTCGTACCGATGAATGGGGAGGAAGTCTTGAGAAACGCTTGACCTTTCCGCTGGCAATTGTTCACGAAGTGAAGAAAGTAATCACAGAGCATGCGAAGCGTCCATTTATCTTCGGATACCGCTTGTCTCCTGAGGAAGGACACACGCCAGGCATCACGCTGGATGATACGATGGTGCTTGTAGACCGTCTGGCGGATGAAGGGCTGGATTACCTGCACATTTCCGTAAATCATTTCTTCGGCGGTTCGTTCCGCGACCGTAGTGACGAACGTTCACGTACGGTTCTGATTCATGAGAAGGTTGGGAACCGTGTACCAGTCATGGGAGTGGGTTCCCTGAATACACCAGACGAGGCGCTTGCAGCACTGGAGACAGGTGTACCGCTTGTTTCACTGGGACGTCCGTTGCTGATGGAGCCGCAATGGGTTCAGAAAGTGCAGAACGGTACAGAGGATACCATTCGCACGACATTGTCCAAGCAAGCCCAGCAGGAGCTGGTCATTCCTGACTACTTGTGGGGTGCGCTGACGACTATTCCTGGCTGGATGCCTGTTACGGACTAAATTTTAAATAATAATACCCTAGGCTGCTTTTATGCGCCTGGGGTATTTTCTTGTCTCGTGACTGTGAATTACAATTACGTAGGAATAACACAGAGAGAAGGTAATGATAATGTCCCATGAAACGAATGGTGTGATTTCGATGAAGTCCACCCATCCAGGTCTACAGATTCGGCTTTTACAAGTAAAGGATGCAGAACGTTTATTAGAAATTAGACGCCAACATTTTGAGTTTTTCAAACCATTCGAGCCAGAACGACCTGAACATTACTTTACCCTGGAAGAACAGGTGCGTCTGATTTCCAACGGCTTGGAAGCTGCACAAGCCGGACAGGGATATACGTTTGGACTTTTTTTACCGAAAAATGATAAGCTGATCGGCAGAATGGAGCTGTCTGGTGTCGCTAGAGGTCCCTTCCAAAATGCCAATCTGGGCTACTTCGTAGATCCTGCATATCATGGACAAGGCTATGCTACCTCCGCAGTGCAGGATATTGTCCGCTACGCCCTGAATGAGTTGGAATTACACCGTATTCAAGCTGGAGTCATGCCAAGAAATTCGCCTTCCCATCGAGTGATGGAAAAGGCGGGATTTCGCCGCGAGGGGCTGGCTCTCAACTATTTGAAGATTAATGGTGTGTGGGAAGATCATGTGTTATATGCGATAACGGCTGAGGATTTGCAGAATGACGCCTTCTGAATTCGCCAGGCGTAACTCCCTCAAGTTTTTTGAACACCTTGCCAAAGTATTTCTCATCCTGATATCCGACCATACCGGCAATATGGTGAAGGCGCAGCTTGTCATTCAGCAGTAACAGCTTTGCCTTGCTCATCCGGATCTGGCACAAATAATCGGACAGATTAACCCCGTACTCCTGCTTGAATTTACGAGAAATGTATTCCCGGCTGAGGTAAAAGCGGCTCGCTATATCCTGTAGGGAAATATCCTCGTCATAGTGAGCATCCAGATAGCGGGCAATATCACGGATCGTCGGGTTGTTTGGGCTATGGCTTGGCGTAAGTGCCTGACCGGCTGCCAGCAATCGATTTTCGATCTGTTTTTTCCATAAAGGTAGGGAAAGCACCCCACGGTTGTCGACTGGCAGGGCAGGTATGGAGTTGGACTCATCTGTCAGCTCCTCGCCTTCGGCATCTCCAGGTCTGTCATTCAGCCAGCGAGCCAGCATCCAATCCAGCTCTTGATTCCAGCCAGCGAGCTGCTCTGCTGTAACCGAAGGCAGCACGGCTACGGCTGCCACCCAGTCGCCTACCGCTGTAGATACGCGACTGGCATTACAGCTGAGCGCACTAAGCCGTAGTTCCTCTTCCATTTCAGACAACTGGGGAAGACGAACGGTCTGCCGGGCCGGAGAACTCTCATGTATCCAGTCGGTGGCCTGCAACATATCCCGTTTCCAGAGCGCTTGCCGTGCTTCTTGGTAGGCTGTGGCTGCCCCCATCGGAAAGGTTCCGAAAGAACCAACCCCGATGTGCATATAGCAGCGCAGCGCCGTTCTAATCCCTGTGTGAATCTCCTGCAAGAGCACTGGCCAACGAGCCGGCTCGGCCCAATACAGCAGAATAATTTCGTCCGTACGCTCCAGATGACGGAATGCAATTCCGGTTTGAGAAGTACCCAGAAATTCGTTGCAAATGTTAATGAGGGAAAAGCCTAGAAGCGCGCGGCGCGTTTTATATTTGTCCAGTATATCGGCATCCAGTTGAGTGGTACTCATCACTGCTGCATTACAGATCTGAATAGCTGTGGGAAGACGTAGCTCCTCACGTAAGGGAGTGATGGATAGCGCCGTACCGGAAATGAGTTCGGTCAGGAGTTTATCAGCATAGTGCGGCCTCATCCGGTTGACCTCCATAGCCTGCATGGTCTGCCTGTTCCGGTCTTGCTCCGCTGTCCGCCAAGCTTGAGTGGCTTTACTGAGCGCCTCATTGATCTCTACCGGATCTACGGGCTTAAGGATATAGTCCATGCCTCCCCGGCGAATGGCCTGCCGAACCAATTCAAAATCATCATAGCCGCTGACCACCACGACTCTGGTAGCTGGAGAATTGGCTTGAATCCACTCCATCAAGGCTACTCCATCTCTACCAGGCATTCGCATATCCGTGAGTACCACGGGTGGGGAAAATGCGGTAATGACCTCAATCGCCTGATCGCCTGATTCAGCCTCGATCACCTCGGTCACACCGTAAGCTTCCCAATGTACAAGCATCCGAATGGCGTGACGTACATGCCTTTCATCATCCACAATCAGGACCTTCATTGACAGATCACTCTCCCTTAATATGAATTTCTGTATGGGGCTCGGTGCGAATTTCAAGTGTGAAACGAACGCCATGAGGCAGAATATTGTCTACACACAGGGTATTAGAACCATCATCCGAGTGAAGCTGGATACGTAATAGAACATTACGAAGACCAATAGAGTTTTGCTCATCAGTGTCTGATTCTTCATGGGCTTTCAGCGGACGTTGCAGCATATGCTGAAGCTGCTCCAACTCGGTTGGTGGAATCGAAGCGCCGTTATTTTCCACTTCAATCCTCACAATGCCTTCCCGGATTCGGCAGGCTGTAATACGAATCTTACCGGGTCCCAGCCGGGGATCGGCACCGTGTTTAAAGTAGTTTTCCACCAACGGCTGGAGAATCATTTTAGGCACCCGATCATTCAGAACTTGATCATCCCATTGATAGGTGACTTCTAATTGCTCACCGAAGCGTTCCTTTTGCAAATCAAGATATTGTTTTACATGCTCAGCCTCTTCCTTGAGTGTAACAATCGTATGGTCCCGCATGTTATAGCGGAGCATTTTGGCAAGGGAAGAGAGCAGCGAATAGATTCGCGGCACCTCATGCTGTAGAGCCAGTGTTCCAATAGACTGTAGCGTATTATATAAAAAATGAGGATTAATCTGTGCCTGAAGCGCTTTCAATTGGTGTGTCTTGTTTGCCAGTTCCAGCTTGTATTCCCGCAAAATGAGGTTGTTGATGGTATCCATCATCTGTCTAAAACGACGCGAGAGCACTCCAATCTCATCGTTGCTCATGGCCCGGATGTCTACATCCAGTTGACCAGACTGAATCTGGTTTATGTAGCGAGTCAGCCGCTTAATCGGTTCCGTAATTTTTATTGAAATCCATAACGTGGCGACAATAACGAGCAGCAATGCGGCGCCTGTAATGACCGCATTGATCTGGGTCAGTTGGGTAGCTCGCATATAAAGCGTCCGATGAGGGATTTTCTTGACGAGTGTCCAGCCTGACAGGTTGGCATCCAGTTTGCCATATACGTGCAGTGCTGTATCATCTTCAATTACACCGTGCTCGTCTTCTTTAGAAATTCGCTTGAGTAGGCCAGATTCCTTCCAGTGTGTTCCAATGGATGATTCTTTTCCACTATAGATGATCGTTCCGTTCCGATCAATTAAAAACAGCTCCTCTGTATCTGCATCATACAATTGACGGCAAATACTGCGCAGTGCCTCCAGATCAACGTCTATAGCCAGTACCCCAAGCGTTTCTGAAGACGGAATGTTCCGAATCGCCCGGTGGAGTGTAAATACCTGCCGCTCTGTGCTGTGCTCCGCATAGGAAACCGCCGAAAAGCCGTACAAATGCTTTATATGCGAGGGTTGTATGAACAGTCCGGAAGGGCCGTAATGGATAGAACCGGTAAAGGGCTCCAGCCGGAACTCCCGTAAAGGAACCGTGCTGGTAATCAGCGTAGATTGCCCAGCCTCAAACGAATGCAAGTACACCTGGTCAATACCTGAGGAAGCATTCATCATCGTTTGCAGCGTGGTGTAAATCTCGGCAACGGCCCGGTAATCATCTGGAATTTTAGCCAGGTTGCGCAGAAAATGAGGGTCATTATAGACTCCGATCGATGCGCGATTTAATCCCTGTAAATAGTTATCCAGATTCGTAATTCCCTGAAAAATAAGCCGCTCATTTTCTTGGGTGGCCTGCTCCCGTAAGGATTGCTTGGTGAGGATGAAGGTCATGGTCATTGAAAGCAGCAACGGAATGGTGACCGCAATGAGTAGAAACCAGATTAGGCGAGAACGAATGCTATGAAATTTCATGCAGGTAAGCTCCTTTCACAATTCAAGGCAGGCCTGAGGTCAATATTTTCCCCCTTAATGGTTCACGATCTTGCGTGTTCTCCAGAGCGCTAATTCGACATAATGAACATGTGAATTGCATATCCATACGGATTCAACGTCCACACTGCTTGCAAGGATGCCGTAGAGGAGCGTTCCAGACACCAAAGAGAACAAAGGGGGGATCGGTTTGAATCGCGCCAAGTCGTCGCAATGGCTCCAGCAATGGATTTTTGTAGGGCCATCGACGTTATTTTTCGTTATCATTATTGTAATCCCTTTCATGCTAGGAATGTACTATTCTTTTACAGAGTGGAATGGGGTAGCCAATCAGGCAAAGTGGGTCGGGCTGGATAATTTCAGTCACATTTTATTAAATGACGACAAATTCGGGACAGCGTTCTGGTTTACCGTCCGTTTTACGGTGATTGGAGTGGTGGCAGCCAATATCTTTGGTTTTCTGCTGGCGTATTTTCTAACCAAGCCGCTAAAAACAAAAAATGTGCTTCGAACTATTTTTTTCATGCCTAATGTGATCGGAGGTCTGTTGCTCGGTTTTATCTGGCAGTTTATTTTCGTCAAGGGATTTGCAGCGATCGGCGAGAGTACGGGGTTATCCTTCTTCAACCTGTCCTGGCTGGGAGATGAGATTACGGCCTTCTGGGGCATTGTGATCGTGTTTATCTGGCAAACAGCCGGTTATTTAATGGTGATTTATATCTCTTCCCTGACCAACGTGCCCCGGGATATGCTGGAGGCAGCCGAGATTGACGGAGCGAGCCGGATGCAAATCTTGCGGTCGATTATACTGCCTTTGATCATGCCCGCCATTACGGTATGTCTCTTCCTGGCGATATCATGGTCGTTTAAAATGTTCGATCTCAACCTGTCATTGACGAAGGGTGGTCCTTTTGGTTCAACAGAGTCAGTGGCGCTCAATATATACAATGAAGCGTTTGTCAATAATCGTTATGGGTTGGGAACGGCTAAAGCACTTATTTTCTTTATCATTGTTGCTCTCGTTACGAGCCTTCAGGTACGCCTGACGAAAAGTCGGGAGGTGGAATCGTAGATGGAAACAAACAATCGCTACCGCGTTGGAACCTGGGCGACTGAGTTGGTGATGATCCTCGTCGCATTGGTATTCCTCGTCCCGTTTTACTTTTTGTTCGTGAATTCGGTCAAAAGCTTTGGTGACCTGCTCACGGATTCTGCGGCCTGGCCACAAACATTTGTATGGAGCAACTATGCTAGAGCTTGGAGCATTACGCGTTTTCCTGAAGCGTTATGGAACTCATTCGTGGTTACGGTGGTCAGCAATCTGCTGCTCGTACTGATCAGCTCAATGGCTGCTTATCGAATGGTTCGGCATCCAACACGTTATAATCGGGTGCTGTTCAGCCTGTTCGTGGCCGCGATGGTCATTCCTTTTCAATCGGTGATGATCCCTTTGGTCAAGGTTGTAAGTACGCTGGATTTAATGAACAGTATTAGTGGTCTGGTAATCTGTTATCTGGGATTTGGGGCTCCTATGTCCATCTTTCTCTTTCACGGATTCGTCAAAGGTGTGCCAGTCGAGGTGGAAGAAGCAGCTACAGTAGACGGTTGCACGCCTTACGGGGTGTTTTTCCGGATTGTATATCCGTTGATGCTGCCCATGATGGTAACAGTTATTATTTTGAATACACTCTGGATTTGGAACGACTATCTACTGCCTTCTCTCGTGCTGCAAAAGGCTGAATTGCGCACCATTCCGATTGCAACCTATGCCTTTTTCGGACAATATACGAAGCAGTGGGATTTGGCATTACCTGCTCTGGTGCTGGGTATCTTGCCGGTCATCGCGTTCTTTCTGGCCATGCAAAAATATATTATACAAGGGATTATGGCAGGTTCGGTTAAAGGTTGAGTGTTGATTATGGTGCTATGAAACCTAGAATAGAAAGGAACATAAATATGAAAACGCATACTTTTAAAATGAAAGCCCAAGCACTGATTTTGCTTTTTGCAGCTTTTGCTCTGGTTTTGGCGGGATGTAACAGCAGCGGGGGGCAAAATGCAAGCAATGAGGAAGTTAAGGAGAAAACCATTCACATTTTTCAGTTTAAAGTAGAGATTGCAGAAGCACTAAATCGCATGAAGGGGGAGTATGAAGCGACTCACCCGGGGATTAAGCTCGACATTCAGACCGTAGGTGGGGGTAGTGACTATGGGGCGGCGTTGAAGGCCAAGTTTGCTTCTGGTGAACAGCCGGATATTTTTAATGTCGGCGGATATCGTGAGCTGGATACGTGGATGGAATATTTGGAGGACCTATCCGACCAACCTTGGGTTGGTGATGTGGTCGATGTCGCCAAAGAACCGATGACCAAGGATGGCAAGCTGTACGGTCAGCCAATGAATCTGGAAGGATACGGCTTTATTTATAACAAGGATTTGTTCAAAAAGGCTGGAATCACCGAGCCTCCTAAAACGCTGTCCGAGCTGGAGGCTGCTGCGCAAAAGCTGCAAGCCGCAGGGATTACACCTTTCTCCAACGGATACCAGGAGTTTTGGGTGCTGGGCAATCATTTGCTGAACGTGGCATTTGCTAATCAGCCAGACCCGTCGGGCTTCGTCAAGGGACTGAATGATGGCACAGCCAAAATTCCGGGCAATGCTGTATTCGCCGAGTGGATCAAGCTGCTCGATCTGACGCTCAAGTATGGCAATTCGAAGCCGCTCACGACTGATTACAATACGCAGGTAACGAACTTTGCCACTGGCAAGGCTGCCATGATGCAGCAAGGGAACTGGACTCAGGTCCAAATTGACGGAATTAATCCGAAACTGAATCTGGGTATTCTGCCTATGCCGATTGGTGAAGATGCAACAGCCGGAGATAAGCTGTTTGTAGGTGTCGCCAATAACTGGGTGGTTAATAAAAATTCGTCTGTCAAAGCTGAGGCCAAAGAGTTCTTAAATTGGATGGTGACATCCGAGCAAGGGAAAAAGTATATCACCAAGGAATTTAAGTTCATTCCAGCGTTCAAGAGCATCAAAGGAGAAGAGGCCGATATGGGCCAACTGGGTGCCGAAGTGGTGAAATACAGTCAGGAAAATAAACTGCTGGGCTGGTTCTTTAGCCGTTATCCTGAAGGAGCGCAGCAAGAATTCGGAAGTCAGATGCAAGCTTATGTGGCAGGTAAATCGGATGCTGGGAAGCTGTTCGAGGATTTCCAGAGAACATGGGATAATTTGAAGACCAAATAATTAAATAAAATACGCAGAAGAGCCTTCGTATGTCAGGGAGATTGCATGATCCTGAACATCCGAAGGCTTTTTTGTTAACATAATTATACATTATAATAAAGCAGTACAATATCCCCGCGGCGTTCTATTTCTTGGAGTTCAAATGTACTTGGCAGTGTTCCTTCTGGAAATAACGGTATTCCTTGTCCAAGCACTTTAGGAATGATCGCAATGATCGCCTTTTCTAGCAGTCCAGCCTGCATGAAGGCCTGAACTAACTGACCTCCACCTACTAGCCATACCAAACCTTCCGATTGTTTTTGCAGACGCGGAACTAGCTCAGACAGATCCTCGTCCGTAAATGTAACATGCGGTGCTTGCTCATGCTTCGCTAATGACCGGGTGAGTATATAACAAGGCTTGCCAGCATAGGGGAAATCATCGGAAAGCTTCAATACCTCTTCATACGTCAGCCTGCCCATCAGTACCGTACCTACAGTGTCGTAAAAGTCGGCATATCCATTGTCGCCACCATCCCCTTTGACATCAAACAGCCAGTCTACCGAGCCATCCGGCAGTGCAATATACCCGTCAAGACTCACGGCAATATACAATACGACTTTGTTGGATTTTATAGCATCCATGGTTCATCACTCCTTTCTATCACCTATGTTACAATCTATTTATGACATACTTTGTCGTAGTAAAATAATCGTTTAAACTTTATTTTTATTAGAGGAGTACCTTATGAACGAACGCAGAATCGCACTTATGAGGATACTGGATTCCCGAAAAAAATATACGGCACGTGAGCTGGCCGAGCGGTTTGGTGTCTCCGTCAGGACGATTCAAAGAGATCTCGACTATTTGCAGCAGACCGGGTTACCCCTGTATACCGAAACCGGACCTCATGGCGGCTATCGGGCACTTCCCAATCGACTTCTTCCTCCCCTTCATCTTGCTCGCGATGAGGCTTTTGGTCTTTTTCTCATGCTGCAGCTGCTAGAAAATATCCCGGACATCCCCTTCGGGTCGGTGCGGGAGCATTTATCCGAGCACTATTATGCCGAGCTTCCTCAGGATGTGCGGGATAGCATTGATCAATTCAAGGACTATATCGCTTTTCGGATGATGCCGACTCACGCAGAGTCACCCTACACCTCGCTCATTTTGGAGGCTGCGTTGAATAAACGCCGGGTGAACATGCTTTACCGCTCCGCTTCTGGGGACAAGTGGACGAAAGTATATCCGGTGGGGCTCTATTTTGATCACGGATATTGGTACATGCCTGCGCAAAGCAGAGATCGGATCATTTTGTACCGCTCAGACAGAGTGATGACAATGACCATACTGGAAGACACCTTATCCGGCCTTCCCACCCTTAAGGAATGGTTGACTGCGGAGGATTGGCGTACGGGAATTCCGTCAAAAATAGAATTTACACCATTAGGTGCTCGGCTGGCGGAATCAGACCCCCTCTTCCAAAATGTTTCTCATGAGAAATCGCGGGGTCAGGAATGGTACGGACATATCCCGGTCGAAGAGTTTAAATATGTATCCAGACTTCTGTTAAAATACGGGCCGGAGGCCGAGGTTATATATCCGAAAGAGCTGCGTATGCAAGTCAAACGGCTGCTGCAAGACAGCCTGAATCCTTATCTGAAGGATGATGAGGCCGATCAGGAAGGATAAGTCTCTTAATTGTTAATTACATGAATATTTAAGGTTATTAACGTATGACTTTCCAATTATTTTTGTGATAAAGTTTTGAAAAGAGCCCGTTTTCGTATATGATGAAGAGTAATAATTCAGAAGGCTGGACGGGAGACAGATATGAATCAACCGCTTTATGGAATATGGCTCGGAGATGTGTTTTTTTGCTTTTCTGGTGAGACGTCGGAACCACGTATTGATGCGTGGAGCAGTGTGATCCGCAGGCTGACGCTGAAGGGAGACCTTCGGCCGTTTCGGCAGGCTGCGTTGCGTCTTGCCGAGGTGCGGATACCTAACAATGCTCGCGTGGAAACCGCGGGCAGAGGTGGCAAAAGACGTTCCATGCTGGGGCGTACGCTGGAGGGTCTGGCACTGGAACCTCGCGAGACGATGGCTCTGCTGACTCGCATGGACGAGAAGGGCTGTGCGGCTTCGGGCATTACGCTTGGCGAGGAAATGCAATATTGGCAAAAGGCTGCTTATTTTGCGCTAGAGCTGATGCAGCGGGGCGAAATCGTGCCATCACTTACAGAGGCGCGTCCCTCTGGACCGCGACGACGCGGTCCGGATGCGGCGGTAGGGGTGTGGATTCCTCGGCTTCGCGAAGAGGAAGACATCCGCCGCTTTCATGAGCTGGCAGCTGCGATGCCGGCTGTTTGTATGGCAGCTCCGGCCGTTTTTGCGGGCAAGGAGCCAGAAACACGTGAGGATGCAGCCGGAATGGTGCTGTATTCCTTCTTGTGTGCGGTCGTTCATGCAGAAACGACCGCGGTGCTGGCTGCATCAGATCGTGAGCTGGGACGATATCGGGCAGATTATCGGCGCGGAGGATCACCGCTGGCGGAGCTGTGGTGGAACAGTCTGTTGACGGGTTCGCGTCAGGTTGCGATTCAGGGAACGCCTGCTGAGATGGAGGAGTTGGTTCTTCAGGCGTCCTCTCTTGAGGGAAGCACAATGCCTGTCACCGAACGGGAAGCCAAGGAACCCATTGAAGGGCAATTGCGTCTGTGCCTTCGTTTGGAGCCTTCTTTGGAAGAGAGTATCCAGGAATGGCGCATTACCTTTTGGGCAGAAAGCGATGCAGAGCCCGGATTACGACTGCCTGCTCTGGCATTGTGGGCATATCCTGAACGTGATCTGGTTCGCGGTGAAATTGTGTACCGTCAAGTGCAGGCGCAACTGCTGACGAGGCTCGGACAGGCGGCTGAAGCGGCACCTATATTGCAGGAAGCATTAAACCGCCCTTATCCCGAGGGGTTGACCCTGGAGCCGGAGATGTTCTTCCGCTTCCTGACGGAAGCCGTACCTTCTTTACAAAAGAACGGTATTACTGTGCAAATGCCTTCACGCTGGAGCCGGGAGGGGCGAAGACGTGCAGGCTTGCGGCTTAAAATGCGCTCGACAGAGCAGGGGACCAAGCCAGATGGTGTGATCGCCGATACATCGTCTGTTGGCATTAACCGAATGATTTCGTTTGACGCCGAGGCTGTGCTGGGGGATACGGCCTTGACGATGGAGGAACTGGAAAGCATCGTCGCGGCCAATTTGCCATACGTACGTCTCGGAGGGGAATGGATCGAGGTAGACCCCAAGGAAATTCGTCAGGTGCTGCGCTTTATCAAGCGTGGAGAAAACGGTGAAATGAGCTTGTCCGAATGGATGCATTTGGCTGCGGAAAATGAAAGTGCAGGCGAGGCCTCATGGAAGGGCTTGTCTATCTTTGGCGCAGAATCCGCCGGATTGCTTGCGTCGTTGGCTGAGGGAGGGGTACTCCGTTCCGTAGAGCCGCGTCCTGTGCCGGAGACGCTGCATGGTGCACTACGGCCGTATCAAGAGCGGGGTTTTCAATGGTTGGCTGCGATGCGCGGATTGGGCTTTGGTGTGTGCCTGGCGGATGACATGGGGCTGGGTAAAACGATTCAGGTTATTACCTGTCTGCTCGATGGTGGCATCGGAGCAGAGGATCAGCGTCCGGCGTTAATCATCTGTCCGACGTCCTTGCTTGGCAACTGGCAGCGGGAATTGAAGCGCTTTTCACCGGATTTGTCGCTTTATATTCACCATGGCAACCAGCGACTCCACGGGGAGCAGTTTCAGGAAAATGTACGCGAGTATGATATCGTCCTCACTACCTATCATTTGGCGGGCCGGGACGGCAGCGATTTATCTGCGGTCTACTGGTCTTCCATCGTGTTGGATGAGGCGCAATATATAAAAAATGCACGCACTAAGCAGGCACAAAGCGTCATGAAGTTGTCCGCACCACATCGGATTGCCATGACAGGTACTCCGGTAGAGAATCGCTTGAGCGAACTGTGGTCTATTTTCCAATTCCTGAATCCAGGGTATCTTGGTACAGCGTCTTCATTCCGCCAGCGGTACAGTCTGGCAGGAGAGGAACGGGGGTCCGCGTTGCGTGAGCTTCATCGTCTCGTCTCCCCGTTCATGCTGCGTCGGCTCAAAAGCGATCCGGATATCCGCAAGGATTTGCCAGAGAAGCTGGAGTTGAAGTCCTATTGCGTACTGACACCAGAGCAGGCCGGATTATACCGCGGTGTGGTGGATCAATTGTTGGGAACACTGGATGGACAGGTCGGTATGGCCCGCAAAGGGCTTGTCCTGTCGTCGCTGACCAAGTTGAAGCAAATCTGTGATCATCCGGGTTTAATTATTCCAGGCCGTGCTGACAGCAGTAAAGCCGAAAACTCGGGCAAAATGGAGCGACTGCTGGAATTGGTAGAAACCATTCGCGAGAACGATGAATCGGCGCTGATTTTCACCCAATATGTGTCGATGGGAGAACTACTGGTTTCCCGTTTGGCCAAAATTTTGGGAGAAGAGCCATATTTCCTGCATGGGGGACTGGCGAAAACCAGACGGGACGAAATGGTTCACAACTTCCAGCAGGGAAAAGGACCGAATATATTCGTACTTTCCTTGCGTGCAGGTGGCGTGGGTCTGAACCTGACGCGTGCCAGCCATGTCATTCACTATGATCGCTGGTGGAATCCTGCGGTGGAAAATCAGGCGACAGACCGGGTATTCCGTATTGGTCAAAGTCGCAATGTACAAGTGCACAAGTTGATTTGTCAGGGGACACTGGAGGAAAGAATCGATGAGCTGATCGAGAGCAAAAAGGCACTGTCCGAACAGGTTGTCGGCTCGGGTGAACATTGGCTCACCGAAATGTCTGATGATGAACTGCGTGGTCTGATTGCGTTGCAAAATGATGTATGGATCGAGTGAGCAGAGAAAGGATGAAGGCGATGACGAGACCGCGAGTGAAGCTGGACGTAACTGACGGTCGATGGATCGTGGGATTTGACGGAAATGGGCCGGAAGGTGAATTGACGGGTGTACCTTCCGCACAACCCGTCCAATGGACTGGCCCAGTGCCTGTACTGAACCTGGAAGAGCGAGGGGCATGGCTGGAGCAGCTAAAAGCGGAGCCTTTGGACATCTACCGTCTCCTGAAAGGAGAAGCCTGCCTGTCGCTGGATGAAATTGTTCAACTCGCAGCTGAGACCGCCGTTTCCAGCAGAGAGAATGGAGTGGGTGCAGTCGAAGACGTGAAGGAAGCTCTTCAGGCTGGACTGAAAAACGAGCCCCAACACTGTCCGGCGTTGATCGGAATGACGCCGGAAGAGCTGCTGGAGTACGTGTTTAGTGCTTGGGCTGGAGAGTTATCCCATGTGCAGAGAACCTCCCCCGCGCTTGAGCCTACCTCACGCGCGGAGGGCGGACGCAGCGGATCGGCAGCAATTAGCGAATGGATTGCAGAATCCGCAGCTGAAGGAGCATTGCATCGTCCCGGAGCAGGCTTTCATGCCATTGAAATCCATCTGCCACAGAAACTTGCTTTCAAGAAGGAAACTGATATTACGTCTTTGCTGCCGAGGTTACCCCGTGCTGAAGAAGCATTGAAACTCATACGTGAACGGGTAGCCGAGCGAGCTCGGGCTGCAATCCCGCAAAAACGTCATAATCCGTAACAATTCGGGGATATGCTTCCTTTTTCGAGACTGTTCACCTTCATTGGATAGGATAACAGCTTCGAAGTGTGTCCAAAGTTCAGTTACAATGGGGAAACGGAAAAGTCACTGCAAGTCATGTATCAATTGCAATATTGGAGGAGATACCAGCATGAAACGACATATACAACAGACGCGCACATCTCAGCGATGGACTAAAGCGCTTATTCCGGGACTGATCCTGCCGGGTCTATTGCTAGCAGCGTGCCAGCAAGGAGGATCAGGTGGACAGGAAAGTGAGCCATTAAAATCGTCTACAGCGGTACAGGAGAATGTACAGCCTTCCACCCAGCCGGATGCGGGGAATGGCAGCGCTAGCGCTGGACAAGCCACCGCGGGTACTGGAAGCGGACAAGCTGACCCTGTAATGGCGTTGCGGAGCCAGAGTGCGCTGCAAGCTACGGTTAAGGAAGAGGATGGAACAGCGGTTGTCACCAATGCGACTTCAGATACAGTCGTTGTGAACAAAAAGCGCAGCTTGCCCGTGGGCTATGTCCCGGATGATCTGGTGGAGCCGCAGGTGCCTTTTTCCTTCGAGGGACCGCATGAGAAGCGGCATTTGCGTAAGGAAGCGGCAGAGGCACTGGAGAAGCTATTCGACGGTGCGAAAAAGGACGGCATTGAGCTGCGTGCGGTATCGGGATACCGATCCTATAAGCGTCAGGTGTCTATTTTCAACAACAATGTAAAGACAAAGGGGCAGGAATATGCCTCTAAAGTCAGCGCCGTACCAGGTACGAGTGAGCATCAGACGGGATTGTCCATTGACGTATCCAGCCCCAGCGTAGGCAATGAGCTGGAGCAATCCTTCGGTGCTTCCAAGGAAGGTGAATGGCTGGAACAACATGCACCGGAATACGGATTTATTATTCGTTATATGAAGGGTAAAGAAGATGTGACTGGCTATGTGTACGAGCCTTGGCATATCCGTTATGTGGGAGTAGATATTGCAGAGGATGTTGCCAAGCAGGGGCTGACACTTGAGGAGTATTTCGACGAAAGCAATATCAAACTATAGGCGTTACAACCAAGCCGTAATCCTGGGGATTGCGGCTTTTTGTCGTATTCTTCTTCCAAATTGAACCTTTTCAAGGTAGAATCTCGTATAGTGAACGACGATAGATGCTTGGATTTATAGTAAACCTCATGACAGAAGCGTACAGGAAGGGAAGGGAATCATCATTTATTATTCATTAACGTATCGCGAATGGTCAGAAGACACTCAAAAGGAACTGCGCAGCCTAACACGGGAGTCCGTATCGGGAGATGAGCTGTTCCTGCGCAAGCTTGTAGACGCTACGCGTCTCCATGACAAGCTGTGGGCGCATATCTCGAATGAAAGTGAGGAGCATACGGATCATTCCGTCTATGTAACCGAATTTACGGGGGAACGTGCGAAGCCTTACGGCGCGTCGATCACAGACCTCGTCCTGGCTAGTGAGGGAGGCTACAGCTCCACATTCAGCGCCTTGTACTGGGTATGGCATGAGCCTGCGTTCCGCAGTATGGATCAGCGGGAAGGCTCGGTATTTACCTTGGAGCTGGCCCAACGGCTACTGGATCACTATACGGTTTTGGGTGGCAAAACATACGAATTTATATATTCAGTATTGGACCCTCAGCTGAAAAAGGTGCATTTGTTTGTGAAGGAGGTCGATCTGTGATGGAGCATTCTTGGGAAACCATGAAATCCAAGCCCGGCTCTCGTGCACGGATGGCGGCCTTTGCCCTGATGCTGGCTGTCCCGGCCGCTCTGACGGGTTGCGGTGACGACGAATATTATGACTGCGACGAGCTTCCTGTATCGGAGCAAACGGCCTGCCGGGATTCAGGCAGCAGCGGGTATTATTATGGCGGATCGACCTATTATAGCGGAGGCTCCTCATATCATAGCAGCCGTTCATCTTCCAGTTCTTATCGCAAGAGCTCGTCTTCATCTTCCAGCTCACACAGTGGTTTTGGCAGCAGCGGCTCACGCAGCGGTTTTTTTTCTGGGGGTTAAGATGAGCATGCGTACGATTTGGCAATTACCTTATGAACATGACGAGCTTTTTCAGGGTGAAATCAGCCGTATGATTCCGTACCATCGCATGTACGGCAAGTCCTATTGCGTGCCGGCCTTAACGGTGTATCGGGAAAGCGAGCTGGCAGAGCTTCAGGCTGCTTCTGAGGCGGTACATCGTATTTATCGCAAGGTTCAGCAATTCATCCAGCGCTATATGCCGGATGAATACCTGGTGGAGCGGTTGGGAATTCATCCAGGCTTGCTGCGTGCTGCACGTATGAAGGCCGCGCCGGATGGGATCACCCGACAGGACTGGATTGTGGGGGAAGCGGGGATCAAGTGCATTGAGAATAACACCGATACCCCAACCGGGATTCCCGAGGTAGCTTATCTCGAAGGAAAGCTGCTGGAGGTGCTGCATAGTGAGGGAATGTCAAGGGATGACATTGCTCTACATGGACCCTCATCTGGAATGGATGAGGCGATTCAGTCTGCCTTGACGGAGCTCATTCATTTTTATAGCCGCAAGGGTTTAGGGACAAAGGTGCACTTCACTTGCTATGATTGGCATATTGAGGATCAGACGAATACCAAATATATCATGCGTTTATGTGAACAAGCAGGGTTTGAAGTGGTTTATGCGCCATTGGAAGAACTGGAAATTATCCCGAATGAAGGATTGTATCACCGGGGAGAGCAGATTCACATCCTCTATCGCCTGTATCCGCTGGAATACCTGATTGATGATCGGGAAGAGGACACGGGGCTTGAGGTGGGGCAGGCGTTAATGGATATGGTGGCAGACGGGAAAATAGGACTCATTAATCCGCCGCAGCATATCATTACCCAGAGCAAAGGGTTCACCGCAACCGTATGGTCGCTGTACGAGCGCAATGAGCAGACACCAGCGTTCTGCGGTTTTCGTTTATTTGACGACCGGGAGCTGGAGGTCATACGAACCTACCTGCTACCTACATATTTTGAGCCATCCGTGTTTCTGCAAAATCAAGAGCCTTATGTCGCCAAAGGTATATGGGGACGAGAGGGTAAAGGGACGCATTTGATTGAGCAGCCTGAACCCGAGGAGAGACTGGAAGGCGTCTTGGGAGTGGTTGAAAATGTGAGGGCTGACCAGCCTGATCTGCTTCATCAAGTTGTTGCTCCACTAACGCCTGAACAGGAGGAAGCCGCACATATTGCCGCTTATTACGAGGGACAGCCTAAGATTTATCAGCGGCTGTGGCCCATGCAGAGCGCAGTGGTGCAGACCGAGGAAGGGCTGTTTCACGGCTACGTGCTGACAGGCATATTCGTGATCGGGGGGCGTTTTGCGGGGGTCCTGCCGCGAATCGGTGAAAAGGTAACAGGGGATATGGCCTATTATTGCGCTGCCGCCGTTGCCAACGAACCTTCTAATCCACCCGCTGTATAAGCTGAATTGCACAATGTACACTATTCGAACAGATCTGTTCCTATTCATAAGTATCATAAGGAGGAAAAAAATTGGACTCTCATATCAGTTTGGGCAACGCATTGGGCAATGTAGGTATCGGCCTGCTTATCTTGTTTGCCATCTTAATCGTAGGTTATTTTGTGTTCAGCTTGCTGACACGTTATAACGATAATAAGGAAATCGCACGCGGCAATGAAGCGGCAGGTATCTACATGGGGGCAAAGCTGCTAGGCCTGTGTATCATCGTGGGAATGGTGTCGTATAGCAGCCATTCATGGCTCGATATGCTGACCTGGTCGGCCGTAGGCATTGTAGTGCTGTGCCTGGTCTATGTGATTTTTGATCTGGTAACGCCGCGTACCAAGGTGTGCGAGGAAATTGCTAAAGGCAATGTGGCTCTGGCACAACTGCTACGCTCAATCATCATCGGGGTATCTTTTGTCGTAGGTACATTTTTGATGTAGTCGAAATGATGTAGTTAATATAGAGAAGAGGTGCAAAGAATCTGCAAAACCGAACAACGGAGCTGCAGATTCTTTTTTTTTACGGGGAATTGTATTCACTTGGTGGGGACTATTCTACAAAGGTAAGGGTGATACTGCATAGCAAAAAGAAATGTGCTCCAGATATCAAACCAAATTGCAAAGAAGGGAATTCTGAACATATGAGTACCTTTACCTCCCCAATCCTACCCATTCGGGTGGGGATCATCGGCTTGGGCTTGATCGCTGAATATCATATCAGATCATTACACAGCATGTCGGGGGTATCGATTGTGGCCGTTAGTGATGTAAATGCGAACCGCCTTCAAGTCATCGGAGAGCAATTGCAACTGCCTGCTTCCAAGCGGTACTCCCATTATGAAGCATTGATCCGTGACCCAAAGGTAGATGCGATTCTGTCGCTGACACCCAATGATGTGCATTTTGACATTATTAGGATTGCGCTGGAAGAACACAAAGCTGTACTGGCAGAAAAACCATTGACGCTCACGTGGTCTGAGGCAGGTGAATTGAAAAAGCTGTATACTGTGAATCCAGTGCCTTTGCTGGTTCACTACAAGCATCGCTACGGAGCGGCCTTCCAATATGTCAAGCAACTGCTGGAAGAGCATAAGCTGGGTAAAATCTACAATATTCAATTCCGCTATCTAATGGATTCATTTTCACCGTATCGTCAGCATCCGTATACATGGCGACACAATTTAGCCAAGGCCGGCTCTGGAGTCGTGGGGGATACTGCCTCACATATTATTGATCTGGCCCGTTTTCTGATTGGTGAATTTAAAAGCGTCGCGGCGCTGCTACATATCATTACACCTGAGCGGCCCGATCCGGTCACGGGTCTGCCTGTAAAAGTGGATGTGGAAGATCTCGCCGCCTTTCATGGCATCATTGGCGATAATACCGTGGGTACCTTCATCACTCACAAAAATGCCATCGGCAAACGTCACGATATCGAAGTGGATATCTACGGCGAGCTCGGTACGCTGCACGCTAGTCTCAATAATCCGGAAAGTATTCGCATCGTGCTGCGTGACCTGGAACACCCGGATGCCGAATACGAAAATTGGGCTGTTCCACCAATCTATAATCATACAGCCGATGGCGATTTTGTTAAGCTGGCAAGGGGGGAGTTCGTGGACCGAGCCCCATTGTTCGATGACGGATACAAGAATCAGTGGGTACTTGAGAAAATACTGCAATCCTGGAGAGAGAACGGGCGTTTAGTAGAAGTGTAAGGAGGCCCTATCTCTTATCTTGTTGCGTTCTTGCCCGTTTAGCCCCAATCAGCCTCCAGCCTGTTAACAATGCCGACACAAGACAGATGGAGGCAGACGTCATAAAGACTACATGCATGCCTGACAGAAAAATTTCAGGATGACCCGGAACTAAGCCGGTGACCCGATAACCAGCCTCTTTACTCATAATATAAAAGAGAATGGATGTGGCCAGCGTAATCCCTACAACCATACCGACGTTGCGCACCAGCGAATTAACACTTCCGGCTGAGCCGAGCTGTGTGCGGGGTACCTTGGACATAATCAGCGAGTTGTTCGGCGATTGGAATAAACCACTGCCAATACCCAGCATGGCAATCCACAGACCGACGAGCGGGATGGAGCTGCCTGCATGCAGCTGGGCTAATCCAATTTGGGCAACGACCATAACGACCAGCCCGGCGAAAGTGAGCAGTTCAGACCCGATTTTATCGGAAAGCGCACCGCTGAGCGGGGCCACAATAACCATAGAGATGGGGAACAACATCAGCAGAAATCCGGCATAAAAAGGCGACAAGTTCAGCATATTCTGCGCATAGAAAGACGAAATGATGTTAAAGCAGAAGTTAGCGACAAACACCAGAAAAGCACACAAAATACTGAGCGAAAACAGCGGATTTTTGAATAGTGCGAGCTGTAACAGTGGCTGTGGACGACGCAATTCCAACCGAATGAATACGGCAAAAGCAACTACAGCCACCACCAGTGAAGCAATAATACGTGCGTCTCCATACCCGACCTGCTGTCCCAGCAACAATCCGACGAACAAGGTCAGAATAAAAATGGCAAACACCAGGCTGCCGGGAATGTCAACCTTATCCTTCACCTTGATCAGATCCTTCGGTAGAAGCTTCCAGCCAAGAAAGACAGCGACCAGGCCTATCGGTACATTGACCCAGAAAATGTATTGCCAGCCCAGCGAGGAGACAATAATACCGCCCAAGCTCGGCCCGGCGATACTGCCCAGAGAAACGAAGGTTCCGATGAGGCCAAGCGCTTTGCCCCGTTCAGTGGACGGGAAGATATCTGTTACGATCCCTTGGCTGTTCGCCATGGTCATGGATGCTCCAATGGCCTGAATGATGCGCGAAATCAGCAATAGGGAGAGTGAAGAGCTAAGACCGCACAATAGGGAGCCGAGAATGAATATGATTGTGCCGATTTTGAATATTTTGATTTTACCGACCATATCCCCCAGCTTGCCGAAAAATAAAATAGCGGTACATATCGCCATTAAATAGGCGGTTGTCACCCATTCAATTTGTGCCACGGGTAAATGTAACGTGCGAGACAACACAGGAAGAGCAATATTAACAATGCTTCCATCCAAAGTGGACATAAACGTAAACAGATTTAAAACAATCAAAATCATCCAACGTTTCTTCTGAACTTCGATATTCTCTTGATAGGTTGCAACAGTTGTAGCAGTTGAACTCATTATGAACACCTCTTTATCGTTGAAAGCCCTTTTTATTAGTTGCATGCGCAACTAAATGAACGGTTCTAGTGTACAGCAAATTAGTTGCGTGCGCAACAATAGTATTGTAAACTTTGTTTTGGTCCCAGCTGGGGATTGCCATTTTCAAGCCAATGAGGTGTATTTGATGAGAAAAAAACCGATTGGAAAGCTAATTTCCCACCTGTACCGTCGAAATCAAAAAATACTGTCCAAAAAACTGGCTCCTTATGGAATCGGCAGTGGGGGACAACACAGTTTCCTAAAGCTGATTTTGCAGCGGCCGGGCATTACACAGGAGCAGCTGACGAATGAACTTAAATTTGACAAGGCAACCACGACACGCTCTGTAAAACAATTAGAGGAATCAGGCTACATTGAACGTAAAACGGACCCCAATGATCGTCGTTCCCAACTTGTGTCTCCTACGGCCAAGGCGTTAGAATTCGCTCCTGTCTTACAAGGGATATTGGACGAGCTCAATGCCGGTCTTGCCCGCAATTTATCCGAAGAGGAAGAGGACCTTCTAATCGACTTACTGCAAAAGATTAGTACAGATCCTGACGAATAAATAAATCAGGAGTTAGCATAGAGGATCGGCGGGTAAAAGAAAAGGAAAAAAGAAGAAAGAAAAAAGAAAAAAGAAAAAAGCAGCCATTCTCAGAGAATACCCAGTGGTGGCTGCTTGGTGCAATCTAAAGGTTTATTGCACGGTAGAAATGATCCCGCTATATGGCATTCGCAATTCAGTCCAAGCTAATCCCTTCAAACGCATTCATGACTAATTGTCGTACATAGGCATCGTCTAATGGATAACCAGTTACCAGCAATCGATAAAAAACCGGCCCATAAATGAGATCGATACATAATTCAACATCGAGATGCTCCTTCAATTCCCCGCGCTCAATTCCCCGCTCAATTAGATGCCTGGCTTCAAGTCTTCGAGGATGGAAATATCGTGTTCGGTATGCCTCTGCTAATCCTGGATCAAGTTGCCCTTCACCAATTAACTCCGTAATGATTTTACCTTCTCGACTGATTAGGAACCGTACTAAATTCGTAGCATGAATGAGAATATCGTCCAATACACGACCTGTGTCGGGTACGGGCAATCTTGCCATGGTAGCTGACAAGAAACCATCCATTACTACGGCAGCTTTGTTAGGCCACCATTTATATATGGTGGCTTTGCTCACTTTTGCTCGCTCAGCAATTTTTTCTACCGTAACAGCCCCAAATCCTTGCTCCAACAGTAGTTCATAAGAAGCGGTAAGGATAGATTTTTGCGACTCAACATTACGCGGACGTCCTCTTTTACTCTGCACTGGAATGCTCACCTTCTTACATAGATATAAGAAAACATAGAAAAGTAAACTATACGTTCAGTATATCAAATATCGGGTAAGAATAAAAATTTGAATTTGTCTATTTACAAAACGAAACGTTCAGTATATTATTTGATTATCGAATTAATGAACTATACGTTCAGTATTTAAATTATTGAGGAGGATTATCATGCAAAGAGAACAACAAGCCGTAGAAGGTAACCGTATTTCAAATTGGATGATGTTTCTGTTGGCAGCAGCATGTGGCCTTATTGTTGCCAACCTTTACTATGCTCAAACTCTGGTAGGGCCTATTCATGTGGCGCTGGGTCTTTCTTCCACAACAGCGGGCTTCATTGTCACCTTAACTCAAATCGGTTATGTTGTGGGATTGCTGTTTATCGTACCGATTAGTGACATTATTGAAAATCGACGTCTAATGATCGTATCGCTCATCATTACAGTCTGTGCATTGCTCGTTGCTGCCTTCGCCCCCAATGCCACGTTGTTCCTTACTGCATCCTTGTTCATTGGAGTTGGATCTGTAGTTGCCCAAATACTGGTGCCGTATGCTACCTATTTAGCATCCGAAGAGCAGCGCGGACGGGTTGTAGGGAATGTTATGAGTGGACTCCTGCTAGGGATTATGTTCGCACGTCCATTGGCAAGCTTCATAACCAGCATCTGGGGATGGCAAGCCGTATTTATTATGTCAGCCATTGTTTTGACGTTGTTGACGATTCTCCTGTCGAAAGCACTTCCGGAGCGCAAGCCTGTGCCTACGGTATCTTACAGTAAACTGATTTTCTCACTAGGTACTCTGTTCAAACAAACGCCTGCATTGCGCCGGCGTGCCCTGTATCAAGCCTGCTTATTTGGCGCCTTCAGCCTGTTTTGGACGGTTGTTCCTCTACGCTTGGCGGATGATTTCGGCATGTCTCAGCAAGGGATTGCACTGTTTGCTTTAGTAGGTGTAGGCGGCGCAATAGCTGCTCCGATTGCCGGGAGATTGGCTGACAAAGGCTGGAGCAAAGTATTAACCGGGCTAGCTATGGTCATTGCCGCCTTGTCCTTTTTGGTCATCTATATTTTTCAAAGTCATTCGACGGCTGCGCTCATCCTTCTCTTTATTTCAGCCATTACACTGGATATGGCTGTATCGGGAAATCTTGTGCTTGGACAGCGTGTTATTTACTCCTTGGGAAGTGAAGCGAGAGGGCGTCTGAACGGATTATTCATGTCTATCTTTTTCATAGGTGGAGCGATTGGATCATCATTAGGTGGTTGGTCTTACGCATTAGGTGGTTGGAATTTAAGTGCTCTGATTGGAGTCATCTTGCCTGTGCTGGCTTTACTGTACTTTTTCACTGAGAAAGAAACGAGTGGAGACGTACGAAAGAAACAAAACGGGTAAAGATCATCTTTAGGCTATGCCGTACGCAAAAGCATGATCATTAAAATGGCTGTTCCCAAGAGAAAACAAAGGGGCGAGTAGAGCACGGTGTCCCATTTTGCAAAAACAGTTCCTTTTTTTCTCTTGAAGAACCCAACCCATTTGAAATCTCCTATTGAACGTAAAATAAATAAGCTCGACAACAAGCCTGCACCGTAGGAATAGAAGGAATGAAAAAACCGAAATGGTACAACTCCCCCTAGCTGCAGGACGAACCAAGCGGCTAAAGCTAGTAAAAAGGCAACAATTGATGTCCCTATTTTGGAGGGTTTAAAGAGCAAATCCGTTCCCGTGCTTGGGATCGCTGCCTTAGCGCCTGTTTGTCCGCCGAATACCCAATATACATGCATGCCGCTCAGTATAAATAAAATTCCGCCAACTGCCCATGTAAGTAACTCCAACATCTGACTTCCCTCCTTAATTTGAAATCCACTCTGTCCAAATCATATGAATATGCTGCTGAATGGCTTCTTCACTTAACGTCTCTTGCTTGTGACGCTCATACCAACCCAAGTAGTAATGGTACAATATCCATGATCTCTGAAAGGCTTTTTCTGGCTGCATTCCCTTCTGGATTAAAAGCTCTTTCATAAACTCCATTCTCATCTGTTCAACTTCATCGAGTAAAGCACGGTAACTATCATCCTTCAATGACAGCCTGCGTAGATAAAACAGAAAATCTCCCCGTTTCGTCTTGCCGAACATCTGGGTTAGCACTTCTCGAATCCGCTCATCTGCGGCAGCATGGGTGATGGACGCGGCCATAACCTGTTGCGTCGTCTGTGCCTTCCATGTCTCTACAATCTGTCGAATATAGCTGCTGCGATTGTTAAAATACCAATAAAAACTGCTCTTACTGCACCCTAAAGCAGCGGCCATTTTTTCAACAACAAGTTGATCGATTCCACCCTGCTCAAAACGTTCCATTCCTTTTTGAATCCATTGTTCTTCTGTGACAATAATCTTAGGCATCTCTCGCGCTCTCTTTATGTACGGTATCGTCTAGATAAAATGATTTTACAATGGTTTTAGTGGTGTGTAAATATAAGCCGATTCGTCTCCACAGCCAGATGATCAATAACGGGCATAAAATTACATAAACGCCCACTTGAAATACCTGTGAATTTGAACTATAATGCTGTAGCATATAGTAATATTCAAGGCATTGACCAAAGACATGATTTCCTTGAAGGGCCGTTCAGAGAGAAAAGCCAAGGCTGAGAGCTTTTCCGGCAACCGCATGTGAAGTTACCCCTTTGTAGCCGTGACGTTGAACGTGTAACTGTTTAAGCTGGCAGTGACATCAGTAAGCGCCCACCGATTTATCCCCGTTAACGGATACCAATGGAGGGCCACGCAGGTCGTGCATGAGCATGTTCCGATGAACATGAATGTACGTACAGCAGCGAGCCGAACTAGGGTGGAACCACGAGCTGAACGCACTCGTCCCTTGAGGGAGAGAGGCGTTTTTTTGCGTTCAATTTTGATATAGCACACAATTTGAAATGGAGGCTTTAATCGTGAGTATTCAAGTGAAATTGCCGGATGGAGCCGTACGCGAGTACGAGCAGGGTGTATCCATCGCCGACGTGGCGGGTTCGATCAGCTCCGGTCTGAAAAAGAATGCAGTAGCAGGTAAAGTGAACGGGAAGGCTGTAGATCTGAACACCGTTTTGGATCAGAACGTTGACCTTGAAATTATTACGCTGGACAGTGCGGACGGCCTGGAAATTTATCGTCACAGTACAGCGCATTTGCTGGCACAGGCGCTCAAACGCATTTACGGTGAGAAAAACGTGAAGCTGGGTATTGGTCCGGTCATCGACAGCGGCTTCTACTATGACATTGATATCGAAAACCCATTGTCCGTTGACGATCTGGCGAAGATCGAAAAGGAAATGACGAAGATCGCGCAGGAAAATCTGCCGATTACACGTCGTGTGGTCAGCCGTGAGGAAGCCACTCGCATTTTTGGTGAACTGGAAGATCCATTGAAGCTGGAACTGATCCGTGATTTGCCGGAAGAAGCGGAAATTACGATTTATGATCAAGGCGAATTTTTTGACCTGTGTCGTGGTCCACATCTGCCATCAACTGGCCGTATCAAAGCGTTTAAACTGTTAAGTGTAGCGGGCGCATACTGGAGAGGCGATTCCAACAACAAGATGCTGCAACGTATCTACGGAACAGCTTTCCCGAAGAAAGCGCAACTGGATGAGCATCTGCACTTGCTGGAGGAAGCGAAAAAACGCGACCATCGCAAGCTGGGTAAGGAACTGGAACTGTTCATGTTCTCCGAAGAAGCACCTGGCATGCCGTTCTACCTGCCTAAAGGTATGGTTGTCCGTACTGCGCTGGAAGATTACTCCCGTGACATTCAACGTCTGCATGGCTATGAGGAAGTACGTACACCGCTGATGATGAACAACCGTCTGTGGGAACAATCGGGACACTATGACCATTACAAAGAAAACATGTACTTCTCCGAAGTAGATGAAACTACATTTGCTCTGAAACCGATGAACTGCCCGGGGCATATGCTTGTGTTTAAAAATGAACTTCATTCTTATCGCGACCTGCCGATTCGTATATCCGAATTTGGACAAGTGCATCGTCATGAGCTGTCCGGTGCGTTGAACGGTATGATGCGTGTTCGTACATTCTGTCAGGATGATGCGCATATTTTCGTGACACCAGAACAGATTGAAAAAGAGATTACAGACGTAATCAAGCTGATTAACGAAATGTACAGTGTGTTTGGCTTTGAATTCACAGTGGAATTGTCCACTCGTCCAGATGACTTTATGGGTGAGCCAGCGCTGTGGGATCAAGCGGAACAAGCTTTGCAAAACGTGCTGGAACATCTGGGCATGAACTACCGTATTAATGCGGGAGATGGAGCATTTTATGGTCCAAAAATTGACTTCCACATTCTCGATGCACTCAAACGCAGCTGGCAGTGCGGAACAATCCAATTGGACTTCCAAATGCCTGAGAAGTTCGACCTCACTTATGTGGGCGAGGACAACCAGAAGCACCGTCCAGTCGTTATTCACCGTGCCATCTACGGTTCGATTGACCGCTTCATGGGCATTCTGACTGAGCATTTTACAGGTGCATTCCCATTGTGGTTGGCTCCTGTTCATGCGAAGCTGTTGCCTGTATCCGAGAACTATATCGAGACTGCCAATGAGGTGCAGGAAGCGTTGCTGAAAGCGGGTCTGCGCGTCGAAGTGGATACTCGGAATGAGAAGCTTGGTTATAAAATCCGTGAAGCGCAATTGGAGAAGGTTCCATACATGTTCGTTATCGGGGAAAATGAAAAAACAACCGGTACTGTAGCTGTGCGTAAACGGGGCGAAGGCGATCTGGGATCATTCAGCATTGCGGACATCGTAGAGAAAATCAGCACAGAGATTCACGAGAAGCAGTAATATTGGATTAAAAAATATATAAAAGAGCCGTCAAAACCATGATCATAGTGGTTTTGACGGCTCTTTATTTATACATCATACATAAGTTCCTAAGCTCCAGCACGAGAGAGGGAACAGCCTCGATTGAATGCTTTAGTTATCCTGTGCCTGTATGCCTAGCACGTCTGCGACCGAGAAGTGGCGTGATCTGCGGGGAGGGAAAGTGCCTTCAAAGCTGACTCCTCGGCTCGTTTGACCGAGGCCTCTTCCACATCCTGTTCCTCGCTAAGCGATAAAATTTCGCCACGCAATTTGAGCATTTTCTGATCCAGTTCGTAGGTTGCACGTGCAGCTTCGGTCAACCCGTTAACCACGTGTTCGGGCACTTTCTTATCAAACTTATAGTACAAAATATGCTCCATACTGGCCCAGAAATCCATAGCCAATGTGCGCAATTGAATTTCGACCTTAATCCAGCGTGTGCCCTCAAACAGGATTAGCGGAATCTCCACAATGACATGTAGGCTCTGATAGCCGTTGGGCTTAGGATGGGCAATATAGTCCTTGACCTCTAGAATCCGAATGTCTTCCCGTGTGCGGAGGTGATCCATCAGACGATAGATATCTTTGACAAAAGCACATACCACGCGCATGCCTGCGATATCATGAATTTCACGCAATATATTGTCCAGGGTGACCTCATGCCCTTTGCGCCGAACCTTTTCCACAATGCTGTGGGGTTCTTTGATCCGGGTTTTAATGTGCTCAATCGGGCTAAAACCATCTATCAGTTTCCATTCCGTCTGGATCAGCTTAATTTTATTCTTTAACTCCTCCAGAGCGAGTTGATAAAGGACGGGAATCTTTCTCCATTCCTCTAGTTGCTTGGCGTCAACACTGTTCTGGTCCAGCTGTAGCTGAAATTCCTGCAAGGGCAAAGGGACAGCATTCAAGTGCTTCCAATCCGGTTCATTCACAGAGCATTCTCCTAAATGAGGCTTACGATGTCCTCGATCTATTTCGTAAAAATGGATTACCGTATATATTGTACACTATGTCAAAACGTACAGGCAAAGGAGAGACGGACAAAGAAATAAGAAATAAAATAATAATTATAGTGGTAAAACCGAGTAATCCGATGTATAATTGCAAAAATGCTGATTTAAAGCATTAAATTTTTTCGAAAATAGCACAAATGTTGAGTAGTCGTTATTAGATCAAAAATATAAATTATAGAAAATGAGGATGAGCAAAATGGCAAAAGTAGAAAGCTTTCAATTAGACCACACGATTGTAAAGGCTCCTTATGTAAGAGCAGCGGGAGTAGAGCATGATGAAAAAGGAAGCACGGTACAAAAGTATGACTTGAGATTTCTGCAACCGAATGAAGACGCACTGCCAACAGCTGCTGTACATACGCTGGAGCATTTATTGGCGACGTATCTGAGAGACGAAATCAAGGGAATTATTGATATTTCTCCAATGGGCTGCAGAACGGGATTCTACTTGATTTTATGGAATGAACACGAGCCTGAGGAAATTGCACTTGCTTTGGAAAAAACGTTGAAGAGAATTCTGGAAACGACAGAAGTCCCGGCTGTTACTGCTTTGGAATGCGGGAACTATAAGGACCATTCTCTTTTCTCCGCGCAGGAATATGTGAAGATTGTGTTGGAGGCTGGCATTAGTCGCGATCCTTTCAAAAGAGTATTTTAAAATCTATGATTTCAATAGACCTATCTCATCAGACAGCAGTAGTGACAGGCGGTAAGTCGGGTATAGGCAAGGGGATTGTAGAGCTTTTCATTCAAAGTGGAGCTAAGGTGATTTCTGCTGATATTTCATATGAAGAGCCGTATAGAGTGATCAATTCACAGTTGGTTGAAACTCAATTGGACATATCCAAGCCGGATGATATCGAAAGATGGTGCAATCTGCTAATCAGCGAAACGGGAGTTCCTGACATATTGGTGAACTGCGCAGGTACTTCTACGATGGATTATGTCATTGATAGTGAGTTGGCTGATTGGGAGAAAGTATTTTCGATCAATTCAACCGGGCTGTATGTAGCGTCCAAACGGTTTGCCAAGGAAATGGTGGATGCGCGTAAACCGGGGCGAATTATCCAAATTGCTTCACAGGCTGGAAAAAATGGATATCGGGCTATGGGCGGATATTGTGCATCCAAACATGCGGTTCTCGGCTTGACCAAGGTGATGGCCATTGAGCTTGCTCCGCATCAAATTTTGGTGAATGCGGTTTGTCCAGGTATCGTAGAAACGCCGATGAAGCATCGTGAGCGGATTGAAGGGGGCGTCATTCGCGGAATGACCGCCCAGGAGATATATGAAGAAGATTGTTCGCAGGTACCATTGGGGAGAACCGCCGAGGTAGAGGATGTCGCCAATGTGGTGCTGTTTTTGGCAAGTCCGCTCTCCGCATATATGACAGGACAAGCGATTAATGTTACAGGTGGAATGACGATGCACTAGCATACTAGCATGATCTGGGGGAAAACAACATGAAGAAATCGTTCGTTTTACTATTAGGGATTAGTTTATTACTCGTAGCCGCAGGGTGCGGTAATAAAAGTACAGACAGTAATGGCTCCAGCTCCGCTTCCGGTGCGGAAACGCAAAAGGTAGTCATTGGCTCCATGGGGTCTGACGCGCAGATTTGGAAGCATATTGCTCAATCCCAGGCCGCCAAGGATGCCAAGCTGGATATTGAAGTAAAGGAAATTAACGGTGGAATCGAAACGAACAATGCGACTAAACAAGGCGATGTGGACGTAAATGCATTCCAATCGTGGGCATATCTAGTGAGCTATAACAAAGAGAGCAAAGCCGATTTGAAGGCGATAGCCACTACTTATCTGGAGCCGATGGGGATTTATTCGCAAAAGTTCAAAAGTATTGATGAAGTGACCGACGGAGCGCTGGTGGCTCTGGCGGACAATCCGGCGAATACAGCAAGAGGTTTGAAGCTGTTGGAAGCATCCGGTTTGATTAAACTTAAAGCTGACTTTAATGATGCTTTAGGTACAGTCAATGATATTACGAGTAACCCAAAAAACTTGAAATTTGAACTCATCGACGACAAAACTGGTCCACGCGTGATTCAAGATGTAGGCTTGGTGTTGATCGGGAACACGATTGCTTTAGAAGGCGGTCTGAATGTACTGAAGGATTCCTTGTTCCACGAAGAGATCAGTCAGGCAACAAAGAACAATATTAACGTTCTGGTAACTTCATCGGATAAGGCAAACGATAAGGGACTACAAAAATTAGCGGATCTCTATCATAACGAGGATACTCAAAAGTACATTAAGGATGAATTTGGCGGTACCAAAGTAGAGGTTAAAGAACCTGTTTCTTATTTGGAAGGACAAACTGCAAAATAAACATAAAAGAGGTCAGCCAGTTTTCTGGTTGACCTCTTTTATTCGTTAGAGGCTTCTACTGGTAATTTCAGTAGTCGTTTTGCATTTGAGCATGGGTTTCGGCTCGATAATGTTTGGGAGAGAATCCCTTTACCTTTTTAAAAATTTTTGAGAAGAGTAAAGGGTCATTATAGCCGACTGAACGGGAAATATCGCCTATCGAAAGTTCAGCGTTACCCATCATTTCACAAGCTTTGTTGATCCTGTAGCGAATCAGATAGTCCTGAATGCTTGTGCTTACTCGTTGTTTAAATAACGAACATAAATAACTCCGATTGAGTCCGATAAAATTTGCAATATGCTCAATGGTAATTTTCTGAGCATAATTCATTTCGATAAAATCCTTCACTTTTTCAACGTAAATTTCCGCCCGACCTTCCTTTTGTCCAGAGAACGTTGCCGGACTGAACTCAATTAGCTCCGATAACATTGAGTAAAGCAGCCCGGCCAATCTGGTTTCCCGAGCTTTATGATACCCACTTGATTCGTTCATTTGCTGCAAATACTGATAAATCAAATGCTCTCCTTCAAAGTAGAGGATTGGGGACATCATCGTCAGGCCTGCCTGCTTGAGGAGTGTTTCTGCCAGTGACCCGTTAAAACCAAACCAGCAATAAGACCAAGGATTCACTACATCGGCTTGATAATAAGTGATGACTTGCGGGCAGATTAGGAACCATTGTCCTTTCCGTAAGCGATAACTGAACCCACCGACCTCGAAGGTACCCTCCCCGTCCAAAATATAATGGAGCAGATAGTGATCTCTTATAGCAGGTCCAAAAAAGTGACCGGGTATGCATTCCTCTATGCCAAACTGAGTTAGATACAATTCAGAGTGATGTTTACTACGTGGCAAATACTCAATCACGGTATATCTCCTTATGTAAATTATCAAGCATTATAACATAAATAGTGAGTACCATGCCATGTACTTCATATCTAAAATTAATATATGATTTCTATAGAACCTATTGCTATATCATTGAATCTTATCAAGCTTTACACCATATGGACTTAGTTGATGGCTGTTACAAAAGGGTTGTTCTAAGTGCCATTTTAGGTGTGGATCTCCGATGATTATTATCTAAGAGAGGGGTTATTTTCCCAATGGGTATCATTGTTCAAGAGCAACCGGGGCTGTTTCATTTGCAGTCGTCGGGCATGAGTTATATTATTCAGATTGTCGATGGATTTCCTGTGCATGTATACTGGGGAGACAGGTTGAAGCACCGTGAGCCCATGGCTGATCTATTGCTTCACACTCCCGCGACGGCTGGATTAGATCGGCTGCCGCAAGAATACCCGCAGTATGGGAGTGGAGACTTCCGTACACCGGCGTATCAAGTAGAGCTTGAGGATGGAACACGCATCACGGAGTTAAAGTACGATGGTTACCGGATCATTAAGGGAAAGCCATCTTTACCCGGGCTTCCGGCCGTTTATACCGAGAATGAAGCCGAAGCGGATACGTTGGAACTGGAATTAAAAGATGCCTTTTCAGGTCTTAAAG
This sequence comes from Paenibacillus sp. P2(2022), assembly GCF_029522175.1. Classification (NCBI taxonomy): domain Bacteria; kingdom Bacillati; phylum Bacillota; class Bacilli; order Caryophanales; family Paenibacillaceae; genus Paenibacillus; species Paenibacillus sp. P2(2022). Next base: position 114,487 of record NZ_JAKWFI010000008.1, read on the forward strand.
TGGTTCTTCTTTACACCGTCTTCGCGGATCGAAACGTAATCGCTCGTTCGGCTCGTCTAAGTAATGCGGGGGAACAAAATCTTCGACTCCTCCGCGCGCTAAGTGCCAGTGTCGATTTCGCGGGGAAAAGCGATTTAGAGTTCATGTATCTTTCGGGAGCATGGGCACGGGAAGGGAATATTACCCGCAAACCGATTCTTCAAGGTGAAACCCGAATTGATAGTAAAAGGGGCATGAGCAGCCATCAACTCAATCCTTTTACTGCATTAGTCACGCAGGAGACCACGGAAAGCCAGGGTGAGGCATTCGGCTTTAGCCTTGTGTACAGCGGAGGCTTTGAGGCGGGAGCAGAATTAGATTCATTTGGCTCTACACGGTTTAGCATTGGCGTAAACTCGTTTGACTTTTCATGGTTACTGAATCCAGGGGAGAGCTTCCAAACGCCAGAAGCCGTTATGGTTTATTCCGGTCAAGGACTGGGAGAAATGTCGCGTACATATCATCGCTTGTATCGGACTCGGCTTTGCCGAGGGACATATAGGGATGAAGAACGCCCTATTCTGGTCAATAACTGGGAGGCTACCTATTTTGACTTCGATGCGGATAAGTTGGTATCGATAGCCAAAGAGGGAGCTGAGCTAGGCATCGAACTCTTTGTCTTGGATGACGGTTGGTTCGGCAAACGGGATTCTGACAATTCGTCTCTCGGTGATTGGTACGAGGATCGTCGGAAGCTGCCAGACGGACTGGCCGATGTTGCCAAACGTATCAATCAGCTGGGTCTTAAATTCGGACTCTGGTTCGAGCCGGAGATGATCTCCCCAGATAGTGAGCTGTACCGGAAGCATCCAGACTGGTGCCTTCATGTTCCAGGGCGGCGACGTAGCGAAGCCAGATGGCAGCTGGTGCTGGACTATACTCGCAAGGAAGTACGCGATTACATCTACGATTCGCTGGCGGCCATTTTCTCCAGTGCCCCAGTCTCTTACGTGAAATGGGATATGAATCGCTGCCTGACGGAAATTGGTTCCGCTGATCTGCCGCCGGAACGCCAATCCGAGACTGCCCATCGCTATGTTCTTGGATTGTATGAGCTGTTAGAGCGCGTCACCACCGAATTTCCGCATATTCTTTTTGAGAGTTGCTCAAGTGGTGGAGGACGTTTTGATCCAGGCATGCTTTACTACATGCCTCAAGTCTGGACTAGTGATAATACCGATGCGGTGGAACGCCTGAAGATTCAATATGGAACTAGCCTTGTCTATCCCGTAAGCGCCATCGGAGCCCATGTGTCGGCCGTTCCGAACCATCAAGTTGGACGCATAACGCCCCTTGATTTTCGAGGTGATGTCGCCATGTCTGGAAATTTTGGATATGAGCTTGATCTCACGAAATTTACTGATGAGGAAAAAGAGACGGTTAAACGTCAAGTCACAGCATACAAGCAGATTCGTGGCTTAGTACAGAAGGGTGACTTGTATCGCTTAAAGAGTCCGTTTGAACATAACGAGTCGGCTTGGATGTTTGTTTCCGAAGACCAAGAGGATGCCGTCGTCTACTATTTCCAAGTGATGGCTGTCCCGAACGCGCCTTGGCGAGCTCTGCGCCTTGATGGACTAAATCCAGAGCTCGAATATGAAGTTCAGTCAGGAAATAGCGGGCAAAAGTCTATCCATGGGGGGGATAGGCTTATGAAGTTGGGCCTCCCTCTTGTCTATAGACAGAAAGACTATGAAAGTGGATGGTTCAGGCTTCGGGCCATAAAGTCCAGCAAGGCTTAGGGCTTAAAGGATCAGTACAACAGTACAATTGGCGAAAGATAGAAAACAATTGATTGAGTTATGCATGCCCCTTTTTGTATGAAAAGGGGTATTTTGCGCGTATCAGCGTACTGATCGGGGAGGGCAAGCCATGTTTTTTATACGAATGATGAATGATATGAAACTAAGGAAGAAGATGACGCTTACATTCATTTCGGTAGCTGTTCTTCCCTTGCTGTTATGTGGCCTGTTTCTGACGGGAAAGCTCCGAGAGGCCGTCATTAGGGACGCTTTTATGCAAGTATCCAACAATGTCGAGCGGGTCCGAAATCGTACAGAAGAACTGATTAAAGTACCACTGGACATCTCGTATCGGCTAACCAATGATAACCGGATGAAAATGGTGGCTAGCCAGAAGTATGACAGCTACATTGAAGTCATTCAGGCTTACCGGGAGTATACAGGTATTCGTGACTACCTCCAATTGTACAAAGAGATATCCGGCATCCGAGTCTATGTTTCTAATCCTGGAGCATTGAACAACTGGGAATTTATTCAGCCGGACGAAAGAATCACAACCGCAGATTGGTACAAGGAGGCTATAGAGCAGAAAGGATTGGCTGGCTGGAACTTAATCAAGGATGAGAGGGACGATGCCGATTATCTCAGCCTGATTCGTTCATTCGCAGTGAATTCACTAGGGCAAAAAGGAGTATTGGTCATCAATGTTAGTAAGCGCCAATTAAATTCAATCCTGAATCAGGAATCGTTCCCTACCTTGATCGTGGATAACCGGAATCAGATCGTCGCGTCCAATGAAGCAGAGTTGTTCGGGAAGAATCTATCTGAAATTCATGTCGACGAGAATATACTTTACCAACAGGAAGGAAGTTACAACACACTCATTAATGGAAAAGCGTCAAAAGTGGTGATCGCAAATCTAACTCCACAGAACAGCTGGAATGGACTTCGCATTATCTCCGTTTTTTCCGTTTCCGAGATTACCCGAGATGCTAATCAAGTGATATGGCTCGGCGGAGTCGTGATCACGGCCAGCCTGATATTTGCAGCCTTACTTATCTATGCTTCTGCTTCGCTACTATCCAGAAGGCTTCTTCGCTTGAGCAAGCATATGACCCAGGTAGGGGCGGGCTCATGGGAAACCTATCTCCATATCGACGGAAAAGATGAAGTTGGTCTACTATCGAAGGAATTTAACGCGCTCGTCAGTAACGTAAACCATCTGGTCCAGGAGGTTCAAGAAACGAATCGTCAGAAAAGTCTGGTGGAGCAAAGACAAAACGAGATCAAGTTCAAAATGCTGGCAAGCCAGATTAATCCGCATTTTCTCTTCAATTCTTTGGAGTCCATCAGAATGGAAGCCCACATTCGCAAACAGGACGATATCGCCAAAGCAGTATGGCAGTTGAGCGCGTTGTTACGCAGCAGTCTGGAGGCCGGTAACGACAAGATTCCGCTGCGTAAGGAGCTTGAGCGGGTGTGCTGTTATCTTGATCTTCAAAAGTTCCGGTATGAAGAGCGTTTGGAGTATCGCTTAACGGTTGATCCGGATTTGGAGGAAATGTTGGTTCCACCTCTGATTATCCAACCATTGGTGGAAAATTCTATTGTACATGGTCTGGATAATCAAGCAGAAGGAGCTGTCATTGAAGTGAAAGTAAAGGAAATTCCGGAGGGGGTCCGAGTTATGGTATGTGACAACGGCGCCGGTTTCACAGGTGATCGTCTCGCCCTTGTACGAGAAGAGCTTGCTGCATCCGTACATGAGCAGGAGGTCCAGCGAATTGGATTGCGAAATGTAAACGATCGTCTTGTCTTATTGTATGGGACCTCTAGTGCCTTAAGCATTGAGAGCGAGCCGGGGAAAGGCACTTGTATTCAGTTTTTCATACCTGGGGGTGAATCCAAATGATTAAGGTAGTTATCGTTGACGATGAGCCGAAGCTTCGTCAAGGCCTTCAAACGCTGATTCCATGGGAGAGTCTTGGGTTTACCGTTACAGCTACGGCAGCCAATGGAAAAGAAGCATTGGAAGTCATCCAGGAAAAGTCCCCCGATGTCGTAATCGTCGATATCCGCATGCCGGTTATGGATGGCTTACAGTTGATTGAGCACTTGAGATCTGACGGTCATCATTTACATTTTATGATCCTCAGTGGATATGCCGACTTCGAGTATGCCAAGCAAGCGATCAAATACGGGGTGTGCGGCTATCTCCTTAAACCGGTGGACATTGTTGAAATGTCGGCCAGTTTAAAGCAGGTACGCGAGCGGATCGAAGAGGAGCGCCTTCAACGGGAGTGGCGTAAGAAGGAGGTTATAAATCGGGATTTATACCTGCACAGCCTGCTCGTCTCTCAAGAGAAGACGGAAGATCCCACCAAGTTGAGAAGTAAGGCAGTAGAAGCAGACTTGTTGTGGACCCACTACGAAGTTGTGGTCGTGTATCCGCGCGTTTCCGAAGTGGACCGTTCCGATATCGCATACCAGCTTTCGAATGGATTGAAGGCAACGATCGAGGGGCAGATGATGGGACTTGTCACAGTAATCCCGCCGTATACGGTCCTTTTGCTCAACGAGCCGCTGCGTGGAAGACAACGACGCGAAACTCTGTACAACGAGATTCGTAACGCTGCGGATAAGGTCCGGTTCGCCGCTGCAACCGGAGGGGGAGTAACTGCTCCCGAAGATATTTGCAAATCTTTTTTAAAGGCCCAGGAAGCGGTAAAACGATCCTTTTTCAGCGAGAAGAACCGACTGCTAGATCCGTATCCTTTCTTTTCTCCTTCGCTGGCTTCCCCCGGATTGTCTGTCGATAAAGCTGAAGAAACGATGGAGGAATTCATCTTCCGCCTGTATTACAGTCTGGAAGTAGGAAACCAGAATGTCATACTACCATTGTTGAACGAGGTGGCAGCATTTTTTCTCCAACAGGGGCAAGATGAAAAGTCGATCAAAGAGTCGTTCTTCTTTCTATCCAATGCGATCATTCACAAGCTGACCGCGGGGTTCTGTATCGAGTTGAAAGAGACGGAGGAAGTTTCCCGTTTTTTGAATGGGATATACCAGCATGATCACCTAGATGACCTTTTGGAAGAGACCTACCGTTTCCTGCTAGCTTTGGCGAAAGACTCCGAACCTCGTGGAAAGGAGCAGGAATTCAAAAAAATGATCGACTTTATTCACAAGCATTATGCAGACAACCTGAGGCTGGAAGCGTTAGCCGGACTACTAAACTACAGTACCGCCTATTTGGGCCAGCTCTTTAAGAACAAGACAGGGGAGTACTTTAACACCTATCTGGACAGAGTCCGTATCCACAAGGCAAAGGAGCTACTGGATCAGGGAATGAAAGTTTACGAAGTCGCTGAAAGCGTGGGCTACACAAGCGTCAACTACTTTTACAGCAAATTCAAAAGGTACGAAGGCTGTTCACCGTCGGAATATAGAAATCCATAATTTGTGGATGATTTTTCCCGAAATCCGTTATCTGGGCTCTGACTCTCCTCTGTTTTATGATGGATTTTAAGAGAGGGGATGAGAAAATGAAAGCGGTAACAGCAAATTCGGAAAACGTATACAAAAAACCGAAGAGGAATGCTTGGAAGGTATTTAAAAGCCAAAGGTATCTTTACTACATGTCTATTCCGTTCGTTATTTGGGTCTTCGTCTTTCAGTATTTGCCGCTATGGGGCTGGACAATGGCATTTCAGAAATACAGACCCGGTTTGAGTTTTTTTGAACAGAAGTGGGTGGGCTTGGAGCATTTTCGTACTTTGTTCCAAGATGATCATTTCTACCAAGTACTGCGGAACACGTTGGCTATGAGTCTTATGGGACTGGTCGCTGGTTTTATTGTACCGGTTGTCTTTGCTCTATTGCTCAACGAGGTTCGCATACAAGTGATAAAGCGATTTGTTCAGACCGTATCTTATCTGCCACACTTTGTTTCATGGGTGGTTGCTGCAGGCATCGTCACCAAAATGCTTTCAGCGGATGGCGGTGTCGTAAACGATATGCTCATGGGTCTAGGCATCATCGACCAGCCAGTCCAGTTTATGGCCCAAGGTAAATTATTTTGGTGGGTTGTAACTTTCGGAGACATCTGGAAGGAAACCGGTTGGAACGCCATTATTTATCTGGCTGCTATCGCCGGTATTGGTCCTGAATTATACGAGGCTGCGCGGGTGGACGGCGCTAGCCGATTCCAGCAAATGTGGCACATTACGCTGCCGGGGATCCGGCCGACCATTATCATTCTCCTGATTATGTCTATTGGCCATCTGCTCGGTACGGGATTCGAGAAACAATTTCTGCTGGGCAATCACCTGGTCATCGATTACTCTGAAGTACTTGATTTGTATGCGCTTAATTATGGTCTGGCGATGGGACGTTACTCTTTCGGAACGGCCATTAATATTTTCAATTCGGTGATCAGCCTAGTCCTATTGTTTGCGGCTAACGGAATCTTTAAGCGCTATACCAACGAGAGCATTATGTAAGGAGGAGAATGGACATGGAGGCTGTCAAAAGCACTACGCCGGTCGGCGGATTAAACAACAAGCTTCAGGCGAAATCACCACAAGACCGAATCCTGGGGGTAGTTGTTTATCTTTTCATGATTGTGGTCACCGTTCTGACGATCTACCCGTTCTTAAATGTGCTGGCTATCTCTTTTAACGATTCGGTAGACACAATTAGAGGGGGAATCACCATCTGGCCAAGGCAATTTACGTTGAAGAATTACGATTTGATTTTCACCTATGAGGGGTTAATTACTGGATTCAAGATCTCCTTTCTGCGGACCATCATTGGCACCGTAGCGGGTTTGGTCAGCGGCTCGATGCTTGCCTATACACTTGCCCGAAGTGATTTTCAAGCTAGAAGGTTCATCTCCATCTTTCTTGCCGTCACTATGTATGTTTCCGGGGGATTAATTCCAGGTTTTATCCTGATGAAGGAACTGCATTTAATTGATACATTTGCCGTCTATATTTTACCAGGTCTTGTAAGTGCGTTTAACGTCTTCATTATTCGTTCCTTCATTGACGGTCTGCCTTATGCGTTACAGGAATCAGCCAAGCTGGATGGTGCCAACGATTTCACAATCTACTGGCGCGTTATACTTCCTCTTTGCAAACCGGCATTAGCGACCGTAGCGCTCTTCTTGGCGGTTGGGCAATGGAACTCTTGGTTCGATACTTATCTGTTTAATGGGTCCAATGAATCGTTGACGACCCTGCAATATGAATTGATGAAAATTTTGCAAAGTACGACAACAAGCGCAACCAATTCCCAGGACGCTGCCAATATGGCGGAGCGTATGGCACAGGTATCCCCGGAATCGGTTAAAATGGCAATTACCATCATTGTTACCGTGCCGATTCTTATCGTCTATCCTTTTTTACAAAAATATTTTGTTAAAGGTATGACGCTTGGAGCGGTAAAAAGCTAAAACGAAGCAGCAAACATTCATTATACAGGGAGGTTTCGCTCCATGAAGTCAAGAAAAAACAGAATGATCGTATCTTTCGTAATGTCACTGACTTTAGTGGCTACCCTAGCAGGGTGCAGCGGTAATAATCCGTCTGAGGCTACCAAGGCCGTAACTACAGGTGACATCACGCTTACTTATTTTTCGGAAGACTCCAGCACGAATTGGAATAATATGAAGGATGAAGTCGGCAAGGTCATCGCGGAAAAAACCGGAGTAACTCTAGATGCTGAATTCGCTGTCGGCGACCCGGTCCAAAAGATTTCATTGATTGCAGCCACAGGAAACTATCCTGATTTAATCGCTGCTAAGGCGGATGTCGGCAAACTTGTCGATGCTGGCGCAATCATTGATTTGACGGATTTGATCGACAAGCATGCACCAAACATCAAAAAAATGCTAGGAGACAAGCTTGTTCGGGCGAAGTACAGTTTAGATGACCAATCCATCTATGTTATTCCGACCTGGTCCGCTGTCGAAGAAGAAAAAATCAAACCCGACGTAGGATTTAAACTCCAACACCGTGTCGTCAAGGAAGCGGGATTCCCGGACATTCGTACAGTACAGGATTTCGAAAAAGTCATTAAGGACTATATAACCAAGCATCCGACGGACGAAAATGGCAACAAAAATATCGGACTGTCCCTAAATGCCGACGATTGGCATATGTACCAGGTAACCAACTCAGGTTTCCAAACTACTGGGGGACCAGACGACGGCGAGTACTACATTGATCAAAAAACACACCAAGCGACTTATCATTTCCGCCGACCGGAAGAAAAGGAATATTTCCGTTGGTTAAATCACATGAATGCCATTGGATTGCTTGATTCGGAAAGCTTCGTGCAGAAGACCGATCAGTTTAAGGCAAAAGTGGCTTCTGGCCGCGTACTGGGTCTAGCCGATCCAGAATGGGACTATGGCGATGGACAAAATGCACTGAAGGCGGAAGGCAAATTCGACCAGACTTACGGTCATTACCCAGTCACCATGAGCAAGGAGTACAAGGATACCAACTTCTGGCTGCCTGGTTTTGATGGGGGATACGGAATTTCGATCTCAAGCAAGTGCAAGGACCCGGTACGCGCTATTAAGTTCCTCGATTTTCTGGCATCGGAAGAGGGTCAAGTCCTGAATAACTGGGGAATTGAAGGCAAGCATTACACGGTTAAAGACGGCAAACGGACGATTATTCCGGCTGTACTTGAACGGATGAACAATGACAATGCGGCTTTCCAAAAAGAGTCCGGAATCGGTCTATATTGGAACTTGATGGTCCATTATGGTGATGGCATCAAGGACTCAACTGGCAACTATTTTACTCGTAGTTATCCGGAACTGCTGACGGCGACTTATAACAAGTCGGAGAAGGAAGTTCTGAAGGGCTATAAGATTGAGCACTGGAAGGATTTATTCCCGAAGGAAGATGAATTCCAACCGAGAGCATACGGAGCAGCTTACACGATGTCTCTTCCCAATGACGATCCGGCTGTTATTCTCGGAGCCAAGATGAAGGATATTACATGGAAACGAATTCCCGAAGCTGTCATGACCAAGCCGGAAAACTTCGACAAGGTTTGGGATGCCTATATGGCAGAACTGGAGAAAGCCGGAGTACAAGAAATGGAAGAATCTTTTACCAAGCATATCCAAGACCGAATTAAGCTGTGGTCCACTAACTAACTTGATTCACATAAAAGAACGGGACCGTTTCCACTTTCCTGCCGGAAAGGAGACGGTCCTTTTTTCATAATGGTTTGCCATAGACGACTTTTGCTCAAGGCACAAACAAACAGCGGCTACCCCGGTTATTTTTAGAGGTGGCCGCTGTTTGTTTAAAGTAGACTACTTCGTTACTTCATGACGCTGACGGGACGGTATAGTTACGGATACGGTAATTCTCATAAAAGCGCCTTACTCCGCTTTATTTTTGGATAAAGTAAGCAGGTCTTGAGGAAGCTCATCCCTCGTAATCACGTAATCGCTGTTGAACACTTTTATGAGATGATCCAGGGAGTTATATTGTCCATTGCGGATGAAGTCGCCCGTCCACGTCGTGAAAAAGAGCCAATGCGCTGAATAGGTTTGAAGCAATTCGGGATCGCTAATCGGGCCGTTTTCAGACAGACCAACCAGCTTCTTACCCTGCACGAGATTTACCAAACTGTCGTACTTGCCAATACTTGGGCTATAATTAGCCGCCTGGTTGTAGATATCAACACTTACAATATCGACGACATCGTCCCCTGGATACCAGTCGGGACTCTCGGAGTTCCATACCCAGATCAGGTTGTTCAGGTGATGGTAGTGTGTTAGGCGGTCGTACATGATACGGTACAGCTGCTTGGCGGAGTCTGGACCTTGGGCGCCCCACCAGAACCATTTGCCCTCTGCCTCGTGCAGCGGTCTCCACAGCACCGGAACGTGAGCGTCTTGGAGGCGTTTTAACTGAGCAGCAATGGCATCGATATCCCTTAGGATAAGCTGATACTCTTCCGACTCGGGATGACTAAGTGCATATTGAACGTCGAATGTAGTAGCGTCCGTGTAAAACCCGCGCCACCATTCTTTACCGGGAATATCATACAATCCCTTAGGAGCATTCCAGTGCCATGCGAATGTGACAAGTCCACCTTCTTGGGCCCATTGAATTGCCTTTTCCACCTCAGTTGAGGTGGCGCCATGCTCGATGCGAGAGGGGGAATAATCCATCATGTCCATTGATAACATGGCAGGATACTTTCCAGTTTGGTCTTTAATCCACTGTGCATCCTCCAAAGTGTGCTGACCGGAAAGAATGAGGCTGCCGTAACTATCCACGAGATAACCCATGAGTGCCTTGGTTTCCGCAGTCGCATTCGGGTTTACTGGCTTTTTCTCAATTTGATGCAGTTTCGGGGGGGACACTGCTGATAGCTTGACGTAGTCGATATGATATTGGTCCGAGTCGACATTGAACTGTAAGATATTGTTTCCCGAATTCAGCATCAGTTTACCGCCGGATACCTCTGTGTAGCTTGCTGTTGTCGGCAGTGATATTTCGCTGGTCTGGCCGTTGACCACCAATTGGGTCTTTTTGTCTCCATTGGGGTTACTGTAACCGATTGCAAGATTGTAAAGCCCGCTTGAAGGTGCATTATAGGCAAAGGTTAACGATCCTGTGCTTTTGAAGGCTGCGTAACCGCTACCTGAATAGCCTGTATCAGCAGCTTCGATCTTGACCTCACCAGTAATGACTCCGTCTTCGGCTTCAATTTTGCTAATTGCAGCAGGTAGATTGGCGAATTCAACCTTCACGTATTCGATCCCGTAATATCCCCAGCCTCTTGCAAAAGTAAGCTCGTTTGTGCCGGCATTCAGCATGATCTTGGTTAATATTTTCTCGTTCACTGCCGCACCTTTCGGAGGAGCAGCCAGCGTTATGTTCTCAGACATTGTGCCATTGACCTCGATGCTGGTATCCTTGGAACCAGTGCCCGCCGGAATGTAGTAGCCGAGGCTCAGTCTATAAAGACCTGCTGTAGGCACGTTCACTTTAAACGTGGCCGTCCCGTCGGACTTGCCGGAATTTGGGTCGTAGTCATAAAAGAAGGATACATAGCCATCGCCTTTATAAAGCGTATCGCCGGTATAGGGTGTATCCCGTTTTTCTACACCGTAACCTTGAAGAATTGCATCTTTGGAGCTGACGACGATAGAAGAGGAATTGTCATTAGTGGATGAATCTTGACTTGCATTCATCAACGTTCGCCCTTCAACATCGGTGACCAAGTGAGCTGATTCTGCTTTAGCTAAGCTTGGAATTAAATCAAGAGATACCAACAAAAAGGATAAGAGAACAAAACTGAGAATACTGAAAAACCTTTTTTTCCATGGATCTGGCATATGACTCACTCCTTGAATTAGTAGATGATACCGCCTCAATTGACCTGCAATATGCATTACAGAAAACGCTTTCATTATTGTGTACATATGAAGTACGCTTTGAAGTAATCGATGACAGGTGATTAAGGACCAGCTTGCACTTGTAAGCATTTTTTCTTCATTTGTATACGTTTTCAATATTTGGTATTCATTTTTTGGCACCTCACCTCTCTTTAATTTCATCATAAATTAGAGGCGAGGCAGGAACCATACAATGAATTTCGGAGAAAATCATCCTTAAATTATGGATTTTTATACTCCGGTGGCAAGCAATCTTCATATATTCTTTGAAATGTATAACCCAAGATTATTAAGGCTATATGGGGTAAGCGGGAAGGATAGTTTCAATTTGTGGTATCATGCCAATAAGAAGATTACCCACATGGAAATGAAAGGGACTAATACATGATTTCTCATCGACTGCTTACCTACGAAATTATTTATCAATTAGCGGACCTGATTCATAGGGATCAACACTTGTTATTCTATAGCTATTTAACTCAACGTAAAGAGCAGGCTAAATTTGTTGGTCAATATGTAGATGACAAGCTGACAGGGGTCTTAGCATACTTTTGCGGGCTCTCCTTCCCTGCGTTTTCTTTCCACTGCATCAACCGAGAGCAGCTTAACTTCCTAGCTCTTATTGCTTTTACAGAGGAACTCATTCAACTTAAGAAAAATACCGTTTGTGGTACAATCCTGTGTGATCGTGACCTACAACTTTTTCAGTCTCATGGACTTGTAACGGGTAACCCACAACGTTTCTTAACGATGAAGCATATGGATCAATCGAAACTGCTCGATTCAAACGTGGCTGAGCTAGTTAAGGGGAATGACATTTCAGATATAGTGGATTTATTGCGAAATGGGGGCATGAAATTTTTTACGAGCAGCGAACTTGAACAATATCCTTTCCTTGGGATAAAGGAAAATGGTCATTTTATTGCCGCAGGCGGCTTCCACTTTTATGATTCTAAGCTCGTGGAGCTCGGAAACATATATACAAGCCCTGCTCACAGGGGGAAAGGACTAGCAAAGCACTTGACGAGCCAACTTACAAAACTGGGCAGAACACTATCATCAGATGTCTATCTGGGAGTACTGGAGGAGAACCAGGCTGCTGTACAACTTTACAAAGGATTAGGATATGAGGTCACGGCTGAACAGGCTATTGTTGATTTTAAACTATCTATTGATTGACGAACGAGGAGGGAGAAGGCCCTGGAACAGAATGATATTAATGTTCATCAACTGGCTGGCGAGATCCGTCAAATTTTACACAAGAGAATGGATAAACTAGGTATAGCATACGGCATCGTTAGCGAATTTAGTTATAATCCTGAGGAACTACCATCTTGGATTATTAGTATCGAGGATTCTGAAATCGTACTCACCTCGGCCATCTTGTTCCAATATCTGAAACGGCATCAAAATTTGAAGGATGCGTTAACTCATTTTATGCGCGATCACTTTTCATACTTTAATTAAACAGTATCCACTGGATTATATAAAACTTACTTAAAGGTACATATCATATAGTCAACAGGAGGGTACAAAATATGTGGTTTAGGAAGAAAGAAACACAACTGGATCGAATACAAAACAAACTGAATCAGGCTATGAGCAAAGACAAGGATTTCTTGGTGTTTGGAGCATCCTCACATCAATATAAGGTTAATGAGAAGCTTACAGCAAAAGCGCTGGCGGACTGGCAAGCCCACAATCAGGTCACACTTCCTGAGCCTTACGCGCTGTTTTTAACGAACGTCGGCAACGGAGGCGCCGGACCCTATTATGGAATTTATCCGATTGAAAAGGCAACTTCCTATACCGAGCACCAGGCACTCCTTGCAAAATCCGTTCTGCACCCCGAGATGACCAAAGAGGAATGGAACCATCTGATTGAGCCCCTGACCAAGGATGAGGACATCCCCGACGAGGAATACGATGACGCCCGTAATAAGGTGCTGGGCGGCATGTTGTGCATAGGCACCCAAGGCTGCGAATACGACATGTATATCGTACTTGAAGGGAAATACAGGGGGAGAATTGTGTACACCTCCGATTTTCATCCCGATCATCCCTTTTTCTTTGTCTATGAAGACAGCTTTCTGGACTGGTACGAACGCTGGCTGGATGAAATTATTCTGGATTATGATATTGGGTGGTTTGGCAGTCGAATGCCGGGTGATGAGAATGCGCTGATCCAGATTTATCAGAGCGCTCCAAACGAAGAAATCCAAGCCAAAGCGCTTGATGGAATGTTCAAATTTAAAGTAGTTTCTCAGCCAACCCTTGTTTTTATGAAAAAAATTGCGGAGCAAAGCCCAAAAAATCGAGCCACAGCTGTTCGGCTAATCTGCAAAACTTCTTTTGACACGGGAAGAAAATATCTTCTGGAGCTATTGCAATCAGATGAACATGAGGATTTTCTGCAAGCTTTAATGATTCTGCACGCTTCCAGTAAAACAGTAAATTTAAAGGAATTTATTCCAGCGATTTTGCACAGTCTTGATAGGATTCACGACCCGGAAACGTTGCGTTATGCAGGATATATCCTGGAGGATTACGGTGCGATTACGCTCCAGAACTTTGCGCCTTTCTTGTGTGACGCCGATCCGAAAATACAAACCACTGCCATCTATGCCGCACGCAGTTGCGAAAACAAGCTGGGAAGCTGGCAGATCATTGAACAGATGTTGGTGGGCGACGACCCGCATGTTCTGAAAAACTCAATTTTATATTGGGGCGTTATTCCACATGAGAAGTTGCTGCCTTACTATCAGGCGGTATGGCCTGAATATAAAAGAAATCCGAATTTCAAAGAAAAATTTATCAGTTGTTTGCAAGAACTGCATTTGCCAGATGATTATTTTGACAAGGGCGAATCGTGAGAAATGAGATTTGGAAATGACGATGATAACGTGCTAGTCAATCTACTAGGTAAATCAATAAAAAGCGAATTGAAAAAAGGGCAATCCCGCAAAAGGACAGCCCCATAAGCGAGCTATTTTATTGAATTTTTCGTTGCCTTATACATATTTTCTACGTGTTCGTCTACTTCGTCTCGTGACATGCGTAAGCGAGGCACAGAGGTACCAAATCCGATCTCTATTTTCCCCTCTTCTAATCCTTTGAAAATTCCATCTGCGAAGGCATCTAACGGCTCTCCATGCGTATGCAACCCTGCTCCACCTAAATTTGTATTTACTGCTGGCGGGACAACCTCAATTACCTCTACAGACGTATCAGAAAGCTGGTGTCTTAGGCTGATTGTAAAGGAATGAAGTGCCGCTTTCGTTGCTGAATAAATCGGAGCAATCACAAACGGCGTAAAAGCTAACCCAGAAGTGACGTTAATGATAGTCGCCTCTTCTTTTGTTGCAAAATAGGGAGCGAACAACATGGATAGATGGAAAGGTGCTTCAATGTTAGTGGTGATTTCTTTACTGAAATAATCCCAATTGCTTTTTACATCCGTTTTTAGAACGTTAAAGCGTTGCTGGATACCGGCGTTGTTAACTAACACATTTACTTCTGGATAGTTGGCTGTTACCCAATCCGATAAAGCTATACGCTCGGATTCCATATTCAAATCACTTACATGAGTAATAAGGCTAGGCAATTTCTCTTTCGCTTTTTGAAGTACATGTTCACGCCGTCCAGAAACAATGACTTTATTTCCAGCTTTTAAAAATCGTTCTGCAAAGGCTAATCCTATTCCAGTACTTCCACCGGTAATTAGTATTGTATTTCCTGAAAGTTTCATTATATGTTCTCTCCTTTTATTAGTTTTCGTTCTTGTTTCCTGAATGCGCTGTGCCTAAACTGTAACTTTAACTTAGATAAAATTATATATAAAAAAACGGCAGACTAGGATTTTATTCTCACATCCTAGTCTGCCGTTATTTATTTTATTTAGTCTGTCTAAAACTTATTTTCGCAAAAGACAGTTCCATCCGGCTATGTGCGCCTCACATTTATCTGGCCGGGATGTTGCGCGTTCCCTCCGTCATCGGGGAGGAGCAAAGCGGACACACCGGCGGCGTGCCTGCATTGGTCCCCGTTGTGCGGCGTCCACCTACTGTGTCGCGCCGCATCCATGCCTTGCAGGCGGCGTCCGTGCATTTCCACACAGGCACATTGACGCGTGGCTCTGTCTGCGACTTAGCCGCCGCCGAAGCCGTACGTGCTGTAGGGGGTGCTGGGGCTGGTCCCGGCCTGCTGCTCACACGGGTTGCCGTGCCAGACATTGGCGAACCACCGCCAGCCCGGCTGCCATACCCCGAAGTACCCTTCGGTTGGCCGAAGCTACTGCGGCGCGTTTCTGGCTTGGAGACTTCAGGGGTGACCCCATAGGCTTCCAGCAGAAAACGCGACACGGCGGCAGGCTTGCCGTGATTGGAGGCGGGGGAGGTGATATACAGCAGCTCCTTCGCCCGGGTAACGGCTACGTAAGCGAGGCGACGCTCTTCCTCCAGCGCAGCATCGTTATCCACGGCTGTTGCGGGGGCGGCGCCTGCCCGACGATCCTCTGGCAGCTCGCTGTGTAGAGCTGAGCTGTGCGGCAGGATGCCTTCGCTGGCCCCGATCCAATATACGCAAGGGAACTCTAGTCCCTTGGCTCGGTGGATCGTCATGAGCCGAACAGCATCGCTGTCTTCCTCTCTGCGCAGAGATTCCATCTGGCGGTGGCGCTCGGAAAGCTCGTCCGCAAAGTTGACGAATGCCTCTACCGTGTCAAAGCGCTTGGCTGCCGTTTCGAGCTCCTCCAGACTTTCTTGCATCGTTTCCTTATAATGTGTCCATGCGCCTGTATCTCCGCTTTCCAAATATTTGTCATAAAAGACGCGCCGCATTTCTTGAATGGCATAGGCAGGCTTCATGGTAGTGAGACTGCGAATCAATCGAATGCGTTCTTTCACCTGTTCACGCTGAAAATCACGTAGTCGATCCCAACGGCTGAGGTGGATTAGCGGGTATTTTTTAGCCTGCTGCTTCTCTTCACGCATAATCCATTCCATTCCGGCCTCACGAGAGACATACAGCGGTCCAAGGGTGCTTGGAATAGATTCCATTCGCCGGGGATTCAGCGACAGACGCAAGTGGTCCATTAAGGGACGAATCAGAGATTGATCGTAAAATACGGCTCCCGCTCCGTACTGAATAAATGGGACATCCCGCATAATCAATTGCTCAAAAATAGATCGGCTTCCGCTGGCTGTCCGGTGCAAAATAGCGATATCCCGGTAGCGAAGCCGACCTTCCTCTACCTGTCCGAGTAGATGAGTAACAATATGTCCCGCCTCTTCCTCAGGCCCGGATGGGGTGGCAAACTGTGGCGGCAAGCCCTCACGCCCAGCAGCCGCAAGACGTTTGGAACGTCGATGAACATTTTTAGCGACGATGTTGGAACCCAGCCCCAAAATGCGCGCATCACTACGATAATTAATATCAAGGGTGATGACCTTTGCATCTTTATAGACCTTGTCAAATTCCAGAATGGATTCCTGGCGGGCTCCGTTAAAGGTATAGATCGTCTGGTTATCATCTCCGACGACCATCAGATTGCGATGCCTCGCAGCCAATCGCTGCACCATTTCGTATTGCAGGGCATTCGTATCCTGGAATTCATCGACCATGATATAGGAAAAACGCCGTTGAAGCGGCTGAAGCACATCCGGGTCACGCAGGAGAACAGAGGCACGCAGCAGAATATCGTCAAAATCCATCTTATTGCGTTCCTGTTTCCACGCTTCATAGGCGAGCATGGCACACTTGGCATCCGCTTCCTCGCGCATGGTTTCCGGCAACTCGTCTGCGCTACGGCCTTCCGCTTTCCAGGCGGAGAGTGCGGACAGCAGGCTTTCCGGCTGGAAAGCCTCACTCAGTCCAAGCTGGCGTAGCATCATTTTCATAACGGTATGTTGGGCCTGCGTTTCACCGAACACTTCGTCTTGCACGCCGCGATGACGCAGCATCGCCAAAGCGAATGAGTGGAAGGTACGCGCCTGTACTGCGCGTGCAGCGGTAGGTCGCACACCGGGTAATCCCGCGATGCGCAGCTTCATTTCGGCAGCTGCTTTGCTGGTGAAGGTCACCAGCAGGATGGAAGATGCAGGGACATCCCGCATCGCCATAAGGTAGCCTGCACGGGCTGCCAGCACCGTGGTTTTGCCGCAGCCAGCCCCTGCCAGGGTGAGAAGGGGGCCTTTACCATGGCGTACAGCCTGAATCTGCGGGCGGTTCAGATGAATGCCCGCATTCTCTATAGCACGAAAATAGGCCGCGTCTTGGTCGGTGTCGGGTACCAGCGTTATACTGGTATCCATAGAAGCTCGACGTGCCTGAGGGCTCGTCGTTGAATAAGGAACCCCGATGGGTCGGGGGTAAAATGCAGGATTTGGGTTCATGATCCTGAAACCCCTTTCGTTCTTAAAATCTTCCATTTTCACAAATGGGGGTAGTTTTTGGTATGATAGAGTTCTAGTCAGCTTTAGATGATGATAAGAACAAGGCGATGGACTAAAATGATACTGAATTCATGCGGATCTAGAGCTGGAGCGTCAGAACGTTAATAGGTTGACGCCAATGCCTATAGCCTTCAAACAGGCAATATGACCGCATTCCATTATACAGGAGTTCGAGGCTTGCCAACAGAAAAAAACTTTGGGATATACGGACGGTACAGTGAAATCCGGCTGGATATGGGGAGGAAATAACGATGAAGCTGATTCAACGTATAAAGGAAGGCGCTAATCGCGCAACAGAAAAGGCGCAGCATGCTGTCGAGATTAGTAAGATCAATTCGCAAATTACAACAATTCAGCAGGAAATGGATGTACACTTTTTACGAATGGGTCAAATCTTTTACGAAGGTTACCGGGCATCCGATATGTCAGTGGCTGAAACCGAGATGACACAGTTGTCTACTGCTTGTGATGAGCTTCAGGATGAAATTGATGAGCTGCGCAGCAGAATTGCAGAATTGAAAAATGCCCATTTATGTACCTGTGGTGCAGTTGTACCGCTGGATGCGAACTTTTGCCCTAAATGTGGGCGCAAGCTGAATGAAGGGCAGGCTGCCTCCAAGCAAGTAGCGGCCGTGCGGGAAGAGGTGCCGACAGACGCCTATTCGTTTGATCTGCTCAAGTCAGAGGCAGTGAAGGATGCTGCGCCTGCTTACACGGAGTATGCAGTAGATGAAGTCATCGATCGGCATGAACAGGATGAGCGGTATGAAACGCATGATCCAACGGAATTAGACCGCAATTACACGGTGTCTGATTTTACTCCGGAAGAAAAAGCGGCATTTGATGAAGAGTGGGAGCGCCGTCGTCAGGAAGAACTGGAGAAAGAACACCAGCGTCTTGAAGAACTGGAACGTGAGCGGGAGCGTCAAGAGGAGCTGGATGAGCGCATTCGATATTGGAAGGCCAACAATTCCGGGTCCGAGAAGCCGGCAACACCGTCTACGCAAATACGCGAAAATGTAAAATGCCAAATCTGCACAGCGGAACTACCCAAAGGCTCCAAATGGTGCCCGCGCTGTGGAGCTGAACAGATTTGACGCAGCCGAACAGGCTGCCGCAGGACACAGACATAACGCCGGGCAGCATAGGGGGAACAGAACATATGGAGCGTTTGCTGCAACATCTGCGGAATCTGGGTTTTACGGAGATGGAAGCCAAGGTGATGGTCGAGCTTTCGAGACAAAATGCAGCGTCCGGCTATGAAGTGGCTAAGCGTTTGGGGGCATCGCGCTCCAACGTGTACGCAGCTTTGCAGCGTTTGGCCGGACAGGGATATCTCAGAGCGAGTGCAGGAGAACCTGTACGCTACAGCATGCTGCCGCCGGGTGAGCTGACCCGGATGATTGAAGGGCAGATGCGGGAATCCCTGCTGGCGGTGGAGAAGGAGATGCCACGAACAGAACCAGCCAAGCCGACCTTTTATAACGTGGAAGGTGACCGGAAGGTGCTGGAAAGCCTGACACGCGAGCTGGAACGGGCTAAGCATGAGATTGTGCTGGATTTGTGGCGTGAGGAAGCCGAACTGCTGCGGGAAGAGTTGAAAAAAGCCGAGAGTCGGGGTGTGCGACTCCTATGGTCCTGCGACAACGGAGAAAGCATGTTGGGGCCGTGGCTACCGCGTGCATCTGGTACAAACGGCCAGGAACCGTCAGGGCGCAAGTTTTCCTTTGTTATTGACCGGCGTTGGTGCATGCTGGGAATGCGGGGAGAGAATTGCCCGACACAGGCGCTTATTACCGAGCATCCGGTGATGACAGGTTTGCTGCTTGATCATTTTGCCCAGGATCTTATTTTGTATGAGCTGGAGCATGATATGGGCAGCGAGCTGTCGACCCGATATGGCTGGCGGTATGAAGGCATTGTCGGCAAATATATGTCAGCCGGAGAATAGGTTAAGGACTACTGGGAGGGAAGTTCCATCAGAGCCCGGCATACAGATGTAATATAGCCCGCTTGATGAGGAACAAATTGATCCGGTGTAATCAGGCGGCGAGTTTTTTCCGGGTTCGGCCCCGACGTAATACCTTGGGCTTCGATAAATGGAATATGGCCTTCAAACAGGGCCAGTGCTTGCTCAAGGTCTGCTTCGTACAGTCCGGCTACTTCTTCCTGCTGAAGACGATAGGCTTCCAGGGGCTGGTTGGACAGCAGTCCGAACACCGAGCTGACCTCCCGATCCCAAAAAGAGGTGCCCTGTGCAGTACCTTTACTTTCATACCGAACGGTCATTAGCGGTGTTAAGGAGGTAAAGGGAACTTGAATGCCCAGTTCTTCCTCCAGCTCGCGAGCTGCCTGGGACATATCTTCGCCTGAGGTCAAATGCCCTGCTGCTGTAATATCGTAGCATCCGGGGAAGGTGTCCTTTGTATCCTGACGCTGTTGGAATAGCAAGCGGCGGCCTGTCGAAGTGTCTCGTGCCAGCCAGCAGTGAAAGGTATGGTGCCAGTATCCCTTGGCATGTGCTTCCTGTCGAGAGGCTGTGCCAAGGGGGTTGTCTTCATCGTCATAGATATCCAGAAGCTCGCTAGTCATCGTGGTTCCTCCTATAATCAGCAGAAAATCAAAGTCTTACTTTACAGTATAACGTGTTTTCCACCCTGACGATATGATGGTCGATGTGGAATGTGGAGTAGCTTTTGGGGTATGCTGGGAACATGGAGATTTGCGCCATAACATAGGTTTATGATTGAAAGGAGCGATTTTACATGGAATGTATTGTACATTTCCGAGTGATGCATCCAGAGGAGCCCAAAGAACTGCGCGGGCTTATTATGCTGGAAAGCGGAGGCAAGCCGGGGATTGACCAAATAACAGATATGTTCAAAAATATGGGCTATGATGTGCGTCCAGACAACCCGGAGGAATTGATTTTTAAACCAGTCGATGCCAGAGCGAACTATACATATATCCGGGTTATTGAGCTGGATACGGGTGAGGAAGTTTACCAAGAAGACAGAGATTTGCGCGCGATTTTGGAAAATTTGCTGAATAAACATTAATTAAAGATCAGGAGAGCTAACCAATGGAATGAGATCAAGCGATCCTGTCGCCATTCTTAGGAACGGAGAACCAATGATGAGATTGTATATTATCCGACATGCAGACCCTGATTACCCTAACAACACCATCACGCCGGAGGGACATTTGGAAGCCAAGGCACTGGCCAAACGACTGTCCAGTCACGGATTGGACCGTATTTACGTCTCTCCGTTAGGGCGGGCTTTGGACACAATGCGCTACACCACCGACTCTCTCGGTATGACTTATGAAGTGGAGGACTGGACGCAGGAGCTGGCTCTAAAGCTGGAGGATACTCCATACGGTCGTCTTTCCCATTGGGATTTGCCTGGTGAAGTGATTCGTTCCGGGTCGCCTCTGCCGACTCATGACTCTTGGAAGGAAATTTCCTATTATCAGGGGACGCAAAGTCCCGAAACCTTCGAGCGACTGAAGGTTCATTCTGATGAATTCCTGAAGCGGCAAGGCTTTGAGCGGGTGGAGGGCAGGTACCGAATTTTGAAGCATACCGAAGACAGGGTAGCCGTATTTTGTCATGGCGGCTTCGGGCTGACCTGGCTTGCACATCTGTTGGAACTACCTTTGGCTTTGGTCTGGTCCGGTTTTTGGATGCCGCCTAGCTCTGTAACCACCATCTTGTTTGATGAACGCTCCAAGGAATGGGCAGTTCCCCGTTGCATTGGCTTCGGTGATGTCTCCCATTTGTACGCAGAAGGTTTGCCAGTCAGACCTCGGGGTATTATTACCAACTTCAGTTAATGGGATTTCTATACTAATGCCAAAACGGCTTGAGACGATACACCGTCTTAAGCCGTTTGTTGTATTTATAGGAGTGTAGGTTGAGTCAGCGTGATTCAACGAATCCCTCTAGCTTGGATGTGCAATGTGCACAGCGGGTAGCAGCTATAGGAATTTCGGACAGGCAATGTGGGCATTCCTTGATCGTTTTTTCCTGAGGAGGTTTTTCTTCCTCTTTGCGCTTCAGCATGTTAATCCCTTTGACCAGCATGAACACACAGAAGGCCACGATGAGGAAGTCCAGCAGGACATTAATAAACTGACCATAGGCAAGGACCGCAATTCCTGCTTCTTTGGCTTGTGCAAGGGTTTTGCGTGTACCGTCAGAATTTAGAGGATCGGCAGCTTGTAAAGCTACATATAAGTCTGGAAAATTCATGCCGCCCAGAAGTTTACCAATCGGAGGCATAATAATATCGTTCACCACAGAAGTGACAATCTTGCCAAACGCTCCACCAATGATAACGCCGACCGCGAGGTCAATCACGTTACCCCGTACAGCGAATTCTTTAAATTCTTGAATAAAACCTTTTCCGCTCATGTGATGTACACCTTCTTTACATAAAATCATTTATTTATAATACATGCTATGCCTACTGAGGGCAATTCCAAATTGATGTATTGCACTTTGTCACAAAACCACATGTTCATTTGTCTTCTATATGTAAACCAATAATGGAGGCGATATATCGTGAGTTTAAGATTTAATCACAGAGCAGTGAGTCCTAGTACATTCAAGGCAATGATGGAGATGGAAAAATATATTTCCGGCCGTTTTACAGACAAAGTATTGTACGAACTATTGAAAATTAGAGTATCCCAAATCAATGGCTGTTCCTATTGTCTTGATATGCATGCAAAGGATTTGCTAAAACTAGGCGATTATGCTGACCATATTTTGCAGCTTGCTTTATGGCGGGAGGTTCCTTTGTTCACGGAAAAAGAACGTGCTATGCTTGAATTAGCTGAAGCGGTCACTCATATCTCAGAGCAAGGGGTACCTACAGACTTGTATAATCGGGTCAGAGAACATTTTAGTGAGGAAGAATACCTAGATTTGATCACGGCAATTAATGTGATCAACAGCTGGAACCGGATTGCCATAGCGACCGGGATGTATCCAGGCAGTCTTTAATGAATAGGGGGCTATGCTTTGTCTGGCAAAGAATACGGAATTGAACAGGAATCGGTGGATGTAAGTCTGGAGGAGCTGTATCAGAAATATCGCAAATATTCTTTTGCCATTGCTTATCGCATGCTTGGAACGGTTACAGATGCCGAGGATGTCGTTCAAGACTGCTTTGTCGAGCTGGAGCATAAGCCCCTGAATGACATACAGAACCCCAAAGCCTATGTAGCCAAAATGACGATGAATCGGTGTCTCAATCTACTGAATTCTGCGCGCAAGCAAAGAGAGACGTATGTAGGACAGTGGCTACCAGAGCCGTTGGGTGAAAGCGCAGATCTCCCTGCCGATTGGTTAGAACGTAAAGATATGATATCTTACGCATTTCTGGTTCTGCTGGAGCAGCTAAAGCCGATAGAACGGGCTGTTTTTGTGCTGAGAGAAGCTTTTCAGTATGATTATAAAGATATTGCGGAATTACTGGGCAAGACCGAGAGCAATTGTCGTCAGTTGTTCAGTCGCTCCCGTCGTATTCTATCTTCCGGAGACTCTGCTCCTGAAGCTCCAATCAGTCCTAATATAAATAACTCTTCCCGGGTAAAACTGCTGGAACGTTTTACAACTGCTTTTCTCGCCTACGATGTGACTGCTATGCTGGAACTACTGGCTGAACAACCTGTATTCGTGTCAGATGGTGGAGGTAATGTGCATACGGTGATGAGACCGATGGTTGTACGCAAAGGCGTTCTCGCACTGTTGACCTCTCGTCGGGTATTAACCGTTTTACGAGAAAGAGATGTGGTCCACACGGTCATCAATGGTGAGGTTCAGCTGGCATTTCTGAAAGACGGTGAAGTGAGAGAAACCTTGTGTCTCAGACTGGCACCGGACGGGGAGCATATTCAGAATTTTTATTTAATGGTTAATCCAGATAAGCTAGGACACATTCATATAAGGACAGAAGAAGCAAGCGTAAAAGAATGAACTGCCCAAACGGAAAAACCTTGAATCCTTGTTTAGGATCAAGGTTTTTTGCTGTCTTTATAACTGCCGGGCTTGATGAAGAGCCAGATCGCCTATCCAGGGAAGCTTGAGCCACTTTCCTTGTCCCGCACGAATTAACAAGATAATCCACATGGCAAGGCTTGCCAGCGTTAGCAGGGAAGCGAGCAAAGGACCGAGTAGCGGAATGAATCCGACTAGCACATGCCCGATCATGAGGGCTACAAAAAGAAGTATGGATTGCAGTGCGTGAAATAATACGAATCGGCTTTTCTTTTCCAGCATGACAAAGGCCAGCGCTCCAATAAATGCGAACAAATAGCACAGGACAGCTGCTATATTTTCATCCAGTCCTGTGGAAGACTTATAGACTGACATGTCAGGCATATCCTCCTTTATAAATGATTCAAGCTAAGTCTCCGTACTATACAAGCTATGAGGACAGGATTGAAGGATATGCCCGATCTCGGTAAAAAAGTTCACTCTACACAAAACATACTAACTCATTGAACCTCTTCCTTACGAATTGCCTGATAGTCTTTCCCGAGAATCCGTTTCTGTTCCCGCCAAACGTTTTAGAAACGTATTTCTCCAGTTTACGGACAATTCTTCCACTTCGAGAATTTGTTTAATACCCTCGATATGATCCTTCTCTTGATGCATAATTCGATTGGCAAATGAAACCGTAATTGCTTTCGGATGGCGATGAAGGAGGGATAGTCCGTCGGCTTTAGAGACAACTCCCTCTTCCAGAACGCGGAAGTAGAATCCCGTGTAGCCTGTTTGCTGTACCTTTAGGGGCATGTCGGGTACGCCGTACTTGAGGGACAACTTGTAGCAAGGCTGTCTCGGCTGGCTAACTTGAACGATAGCTTTGCCAAGCTTAAAGACGTCTCCAATGCAAACGTCGGATTCTAGCAAACCCTTTATCGTTAAATTTTCACCGAATGCGCCGTAATCGAGCGGACTCCGCAATTCATTTTCCCAGAACGGGTAGTGCTCGTAGGGATAGACGCATACAGCTTTCTCGTGCCCTCCGTGATGAACTAGATCGCCCTGCCCATCCCCTTCGAAGTTTAGATAAGATAAATACAGATATTCATCTGTGGCCGACTTGAATATCCCCGTAGAAACATCCTTCTGATTAAACCGAATCTGCTTGGGCATACCGACATTAAGAGAAAGGATTTTAATAGATGCCATTCGGATCACCTCTACTCCAAATTTTGGTCAACGAGTTTCGCTAGATGCTTCTATATTCACGTTCCTGCATTCCTGTTCCGCTTTCATCACGTCCATGATGACACCGCCTTTTTACATTTCGGTAATTCCTCTTTTGACTCTGTTTGTCCCCGTTTCCATTTTACACTTCTCCATGTGCTATTTGCGAATTAGAGAATGTGTATAAAAATACGAAAAAGGCTGAACGAAAAAGATTCGTTCAGCCTTTTAAACAGTTATACACATGTTTTGCACATGTTGTACGCACTTTATCCACCGCATAATAGTGTTTATCCACAAAAACAACGTGGTTTATACACAACTTGTGCACAAACTGTAGACAATATTACAATAATTCATAGTTTGCGCACAGTTTGTCCACAAACTATCAACATATTGGTAGTAATTGTGGATATACTTCCGTAATTATCGGTCACCAGTTTTTAAATGACGGCGCGGGTGTGTGATTTTACCCATTTTATTCTTGTCATCCTCTTTGGGGATAAGTCGTTCATCGGTATGTCCTTCGTGATGGTTCTCAAAGGCATATTCGGTCATTTTCCACTCAGAAGTACCCAAAACAACATCAGCGGGAAAGTGCTGGCCTCTGTGCAAATGCTGCTCATGTCCATCCTCATCCACATAAATACCATCCACTTCTACCTTTTCACCCGTTAGTGGGAGTAAATCCTTTCCTTTGTGTTCCATTGGTATCCCCTCCGTCTGGCTTATTCTTCGTTAATTTGTCCGGACGGAGGTTCTTTTATCCACAAGCTGCTGTAAAATATCCTCGGCAATCTGGTCTGCGGGATGAGGTTTGCGAAGTAACTCAATCGCCTGCTTCATTTCCTTAGCAAGAGAGGGAGTGGAGATCAGATCCAGACAATGTTGAATCAGTTCCTCCGTTGTGCGAGCAATGCGGGCAGCTCCTTTTTGCTGCAGATACAGAGCATTATTTAGTTCCTGACCGGGTACGGGTTTGAACACCAGGATAGGCAAACCCGATGCGATGCTTTCCGAGAGTGTGATACCGCCGGGCTTTGTAATCACCAGACTGCTTGCTCGCATAAGTGCTGGAACGTAGTCCACAAATCCGTAGGTGTAGATGTCGGGGTGGTCTGCATACAGCGCATCCAATTCTGCTTTCAGCTGCTGATTGCGTCCGCAGACGATCAGCAGTCGAAGCTGCGGCAGCTGGCTTAAATGATGACAGATATCCAGTATGCCGGATAACACACCATACGCACCTGCCATAATGAGCAGCGTAGTCGTCTCAGCCTGTAACGGTGGGATTACCTGTTGCTGATCAGGGGGTTCGTTGACAGATAGGCTATAAAAAGAAGCGTGAATCGGAATTCCAGTCGCGGTAATACGTTCGATAGGTATTCCCCGCTGTGCGGCCTCCTGCTGCAGATCTTCAGTGGCTACATAGTAGCGGTCAATATCGGGATGCAACCAGCGCCCATGCAGGTCAAAGTCTGTAACCACGTTGACAATAGGCAAATTCATTCCCATTTTGCGGCGTAACGCCGGGAGAGCGAGCTGCGGGAACGTATGGATCACGAGGTCCGGCAACTCCTTTTTCAGTGTAAGAGCAAGTTGACGCATTCCGAATGAATGCAACACATGGCCAAAGGCTGATTTAGCCTGCATACCGCGCGTGATGTTATAGACCCAGCCGTAAAGCTGTGGAATGGTTTTGAAACTTTGCATATATACAAATTTGGTCAGCCCATTCAACCATGGATGAGATTCAGCCATCAGGTCGAGTAGTTGTACCTCGCAGTGTCCGAGTCTTCGCAGACTATCCATGATTGCCCGAGCGGCCTGCACATGGCCTTCCCCGTAGCTGGCGTATAAAATTAGAATTTTCGGTGCTGAGACTTTCATGATTGTTTAGCCCCCTATATTCAATAAGCACATGTAGCTCATTTTAGGAACGTTCCAAGTTGAGGGAGGATACGGCTGGCAAGACGAAACGCTCTAGCAGTGTTCGTGGGTTTTTCCAACGGCTCACCTTGCTGTCTGCTGTAAATACCACGACTGCATTCGCTTCCGGTATCAGATATATTTGCTGTCCTCCATGTCCGTGTGCACACGCATAGTCAATGCCGTGGAGTCGTCCAGTCCACCATTGGAATCCGTAATCTCCGAATTCTGGATAGCCTTCAATCTGTCGCTGCGTCGCCTGATGCAGCCAATCGGCTGGAATCAATTCTCTTCCATTCCAGATGCCTTGATGAAGGCAGCAATCGCCGAATTTAGCCATGTCTCGCGACGTCAGATACAGTCCGATATGGCCCATGGTGTAACCCTCTGGATCTTGTGCCCAACCACTTCTCCCGAAACCTAACGGTTCGAATAAATGCTGGAGAGCGTACGTATAGGCGTCCATGCCACAGCAACGGGTCAGGAGCACGGACAGCAGATGTGAATCAACACTGCGATATTGGAATACCCCGATTTGATCCTCCTGTACAGGTAAGCGGAGGGCAAAGGACGGCCAGCTCTTGCTGCGATGAAAACGGTGGATAAAGGCTTCGCCGAGCTTTTTGCCCGTCTGCCAATACAAGCCTGACGTCATAGTCAACAAATGACGAATCGTAATCCGCTCTAGCAGTGTTTCCTTCCGCCGGGGCAAATACTCAGGCAACAGCTTATGCACAGCCGTATCTGGTCCGGGCATATCCCCACGTGCCATAGCCATGCCGACGAGCGTGGAAGTGAAGCTTTTGGTCGCGGAACGCAAATCGTTCAGAGCGCTTGCTTCATGACCGTTGTAATAGCGCTCCCAGATCAGCTTGCCGTGGCGAAGCAGGAGAAAGCTGTGCATTTTCGGAAATTTAGCTCGGATTTCATGATCTGCCTGATCAAGTAGGGAGGCATCGATGCCTTCCTCTTCACAAGTTCCGAGGTTCAGCGCAGACAGACGGGCAACAGGTGCAGTGAACAGTGGAGCATAACGGCTCATCCCTTTCCCCCCTTTTTATGTTTATTTATTTTACCCCAAACACATACGCTCCAAAAGCCGATAAATAAGGTATACCTCTATGCAGCAGCTAATTGAGAACTCCAAATGCTATGAAGCGTAAAAGATAGGTAAAATCAATGTAAATTTACTGGAAAGCTGAAAGCTGTATCTGAATATGGTATAATGGGGTAGTGATTCAGCCAATAGAAAATCGGTTAATAATAGTGTCAGGTACATGCCTCGCGTAAGGCATTCCCGACCTAAGCTGCACTAGACATACTACTTCACTGCATAAGGACATCAATACTTTTCGGCATTCTCTTCAACGGAGCACTTATTTTCAACGTTTTGGGAGGGAGTTACATGGCAACGAAAGGTCACAATGAAGTTAAGGAAAGTCTGCGGGAAATGACTCGAATTTTCCGGCCTAAGGATCCCAAAAAATTTGTAAAGGAATATGTGCGAAAATACCGGATAACAGGAGGGTATGAGGAAGAGTTGACCATGGTGGTGGAAAACGAACTCGGCCGCATCAATTCTTCAGTATCTTAAAGGGTTCGCTTACCCGAACAACTAGAAACACGACTTTTATAAACCGTCTTTCCCTAGAGGAGACGGTTTTTTTGTGTCCGTCCTGCATACAATGGGATAGGTTTAGTGAATTTGTATGCTCAAAGGAGGCGGATTCCAATAGAAATAGCGATACGAACACCGGAGGAAATCGGCTACATCAGGGAGGCCGGGCGTATTTTGGCAGATTGCCATCGTGCGCTGGAAAGTCGTATTCTTCCGGGAATCACAACGCTTGAAATCGATGCTTGGGTGGAGCAATTTCTAAACAAGCGTGGAGCTACGCCTGAACAAAAGGGCTACAAGGGGTTCCCTTATGCGACCTGCGCTTCGGTCAATGAGGTGGTATGTCACGGATTTCCTTCGGAGCGGGTGCTTCATGATGGGGATATTGTAACCATCGACATGGTGGTTAACAAGGACGGATGGCTTGCTGACCGGGGATGGACCTACGCAGTGGGTGACATCAGTCGGCCGGTAGCAAGGCTGTTGCGGCAGACCCATAAGGCGCTGATGCGCGGCATCGAGGTTGCCCGCCCCGGCCGGACATTAGGGGATATTGGGCATGCGGTCGAAAAAGCGGCAGGCTGGCGACGGTACGGTAACGTCAAATCTCTGATCGGGCATGGGATTGGCCGCCAAATACATGAACCGCCGGACGTTCTCCACTACGGTCGCGCTAGAACGGGATTGCCACTGCGCGAAGGGATGGTGATTACCATTGAGCCGGTATTTACCCTCGGACCCGAA
The DNA here is from genome assembly GCF_029522175.1 of Paenibacillus sp. P2(2022). Classification (NCBI taxonomy): domain Bacteria; kingdom Bacillati; phylum Bacillota; class Bacilli; order Caryophanales; family Paenibacillaceae; genus Paenibacillus; species Paenibacillus sp. P2(2022). The sequence goes on from NZ_JAKWFI010000008.1 coordinate 143,675, forward strand.
GGCGCGGTGCTCTGGGGGGATGATGGTTGGACCATCAGCACAGCAGACGGCAGTTGGGGCGCTCAATATGAGCACACCATTGCGATTACAAAGAACGGTCCTTATATTTTGACCTCATAAAAGAGTATTGTGCCATAGGGAGTCCAATGTGCGGGTTGTGTGCATAAGACTCTCTTGGTAAGTTTTTTTAGGATAGCATATCCGCTTCACCAAACAATGAGCTTCTTGTTATAGGTCATAGATCGCGATTCGGATCGTCGGTATAATAGGAGGCATAATATTGGAAACTAGGAGTGGAACCCACATGATAATTAGGGAAGCGATGATATCAGATGCCGAAGACATCGCCAAGGTGCACGTAGACTGCTGGAGAACGACATACAAAGATATCATGCCTGCCGAGGTTCTGGAACGGCTCTCCTATGAGCAAAGAACAGAATTGTGGAATGCGAATCTATCTACTGAAGACGGTCATCTCGTATATGTGGCTGAAAATGAGAAGGGGGAAATGATCGGATTTGTGAGTGGAGGTCCAGAAAAGTCAGGGGAATATCCCCCGTACGGGGGAGAGATAACGGCTCTTTATGTTTTGAGTGAATACCATAGTTTAGGGCTCGGCAAGAGACTATTTCTGCGGTTGCTTCAACACTTTAATAGTATGGATATTCACTCTGTCATGGTGTGGGTGCTGGCAGATAATCCAGCGTGTACTTTTTACGAAAAGCTAGGGGCCAAGCCTGTAGTCGAACAGCATATTATTAATATGGGCGGCAAAAACCTGAACATGGTGGCTTATGGCTGGCTGCTATTCTGATAGAATACGCTTTTGTCCTTCCAAGGCGCGAATAGGCGCGATATTTTGCGTGAATTCCAGTGTTCCCAAATAGCGTCCTTCGGAATCACGAACGGCAAAATAACGGATGTAGACAAATTTGTCCTTGATTGGAATCCAAAAATCTTCAACATCCTTGCGTCCGGCCTTAAAATCCTCCAGCAGTTTCTCAACGACATGCACGCTTTGCGGCGGATGGCAATTTTGCACGGTACGACCAATGACGGCCTTTGTGCGGGCAAAGATACGTTCTTTACCGTGAGAGAAATAGCGAACAACATCATTTTCATCGATAAAGGTCAGATCCACAGGCAGGTGATTCAACAGTAGCTCCAATTGTTGTACGGATACAATCCCTGTCTCGAATCGCACGAACCCTTGCGGAGTACCAGAAGTGGAAGTGTCTTCTGTTTGCTCAAGGGCTTCTACAGGTTCCTCTGCCCGTTCAGGTATCCATTCACGCTCAGGAGCGGTCAGGCAGAACCCGATTTCCTCGCTTTCCCGGGCTATTTTCAGCCATTCATCCTCGGTCAGCTTACTGAGTGCCATCGGCAGCAAAATATTCTCTTCCTTGAATATCATTTCATTCACTTCACTCATGATATGAGCAAGCGCCTTCCCAATCTGATCACGATCTCCGTTATATTCGGTAAGCAGCTTCTTCGCATCCTTGATTGCGGCGCGAATGCCGTCGTCCACCCCCCACATCACTTTGGTTGGACCAAAGATTCCATAGCGTTCTAGATAAGGAAATACTAGATTTTCTTTGCGGCTATAGTGTTTGTCGACATCCATCAACAGACTTAAATCTTCAAGCAGCTTGTAAATAACCTTGGGGCTGTCTTCCTTTTGAAACTGCTCTGCATGGAGGGCCAGCTTAAAGTTGACCAGACGTTCGATCTCACGATTTTCCAGCTTGAAGGTGTGAACAGGATGTCCTGGTTGTTCCTCCGGTCCCGAAGGACGATGAATATCCTCAATAGAGCCCTTGAATATCGATGTATGAACGGAACAGAGACGTTGGACTTCCGACACCGGAATTCCCTCTTCGGTCATCAAGGCATGCTCCATCGCTGAAATTTCCGCCACGCTTACCCCACCAACAGCCTCTGCAAAACGCGCTTTAACTTCCTCCACGCTTTTCCCGGCATGTAGTTCTTTAATAATTTCCTTCAATGTTCGCTGACGCTCCGTTAATTCCTGTGCTGTATGTTCACGGTTGTTAATTAGCTCGCTCATGATCGTTAACCCCTTTATTTTTGAATGGTAAAACCATGTTGCATAAACGTCTGCTGCATAGTTTCCATACTTATTTTCTTCAACGCAATTCCTTTGGACAGTGTCATAAAACGTCCTGCGGTTTGGAGCATGCCGGGCTTGGCAATATCGTGAAAACCCAGTTCTACCATAATGTCCTTCACTTCAGGATAACGATTAACAAGGTTAAATATGGACTCATCCCAATGCAGTATTTTATCCATTTGTTCATCCCCTCAATTGAGAACGTTTTTCATTTACAGAGTAGCATAGGTCCAAACGAGCTATTGTGATTGTACGCACAATATTGTTCAGGTAGTTGACAACGGTAAATCTTGGTTTATATACTGTGTATAAAGATATATACAGTAATAACACTGAATACTGTGGTAACACCTTTGAAATGAAGAGCGAACGAAGTTGTTATTACACAAGCAGTGCAGAAGGGATCAGGATAAGAAAATGACAATCATGAAGCAGGCATGGATGATTACCCGTCAGGATTTTCGCAAGAATCCATATGCAGGACTATGGACGTTGCTGTTTATTGCGTATTTGGGATTTACCATGAGTTTTGCGGTAAGTGTGCAATGGGGTGAGCATGCAGCCTTGAGTCCAGTAGCTGATTTCATCATGCTGACGTTGATTCCGTTTTTAGGGTTCATTTATAACCGTCGAGCGTTCAAATATTTACAGGAAGATTCTTATACGCACATGCTAGCCTTTTTCCGCACCTTGCCTATACCGATGAAAGCGGTAATTATGAGTCGAATTCAACAGGCGGTGTTGGCGTTTGTTGCGAATAGTGTGATATTTTTTGCTCTTTTGTTTACATTGTCAGGTACGCTTCGGATATATGCCAGCACAGGATTCTTTGTATCGTTTGCTCTGACCTGGATAGGCTACGGAATGCTCATTCAAGCCATTTATATTCACTTGGAATTTTTGAAAAGAGGAAAAGAGTACTTCTGGCTATCTATTGTGATCATGCTAATGTGCGGGATGGTTACGATTATAGCTCGAGTATGTGGGGCCAACCTGGTATCGATAACGGCTTCTTATAGTAAGGAATGGTTGCTGTTGTCCCCGGTGATGTGGGGAGCATTGTTAGGAGGAGTTCTGGCTATGTCAGTGTCCTATCGGGTGACACAGCGTAAGCTCATGAAACGGAACTTAACTTAGTAGTATGTGTACAAAAATAACTAAAAAGGGGGGGAAAGCAGGTGAATATTCCAGTGCAAATTGATGAGAATAGCGCGGAACCGCTGTATGCGCAGATTGAAAAGCAGCTTCGTTCACTCATTGTAACCGGACAGATTGCAGCGGGAACGCTGCTTCCCTCCATTCGTGAGTTTGCGGGAACGCTCCGTTGCAGTGTAATCACCGTCCGGCGAGTCTATCAGGATTTGGAGAACGAAGGCTTGCTTCGTACCCGGCAAGGAACGGGCACCTTCGTAGCTCTGGTCGAGGATGATATGCGCTCAGGTTACCGTCTTAAAGCGGTGACTGAGGCATTGGAAACGGCGATTGCCACAGGCATCGCTGTACAGATGAAAGAGCAGGAATTATTGGAGCTTTTTGCAGAAATGGTGAAAAGAAGGTATGAAGTCCAGGTGAGGGAGTGACAGCCGTGAATAATCATGTGGGAGTTCCTACGGAAATACAGATGAAAGCACCAATTATTGAGATGAGCCAGGTCTATAAAACCCGGGGTGACCGGAAAATTGGACCGATTAATTTAACGGTTGAACCAGGATATGTGGTCGCTTTGGCTGGACATAACGGATCAGGGAAAAGCACATTGATTCATTTGCTGACTCAGCTTGTTCATCCGGATTCCGGTGAGATTCGTTGGTTCGGTCAAGCATACCCCGACGGCATGCCGGCAGATACACGACAATGGGTTGGGTATATACCGGAGCAGCCGGTTCGCGAGGAGGATCGACTAACTGCAGAAGCAGCAGCGGCTTTTAGAGCATTGTGGTATCCCGGCTGGGATGAAACACGTTTTCAGCGTCTAATGGACCGCTTTCAGGTTCCAGCACATACGAAATTATCGAGTATGTCCAAGGGACAGCGCCGGAAATTCGAACTGGCTGCTGCCTTGGCGCCGCACCCCCGTGTGTTGCTACTGGATGAGCCTTCATCGGGTCTAGACCCTTTTGCCTGGAAGATCATGCTGGAGGAACTGCGGGATTGTATGAAGAACGGTAAAACGACGATCATTATTGCTACCCATATCATGGACGAGATCAAGCGTTTGGCGGATTATATTGTCTTGATGCACGATGGCAGGCTGCTTGGCAAGCTGGAAAAAGACCATCTGCTCGAAAATGGCAAGGAAATGTGGTTTGAAGGTACACCAGAGGAGGCATCGGAGCTTCCGGGAGTTGTAGAGACGGAGAGTGATGGGAATTTACAGCGAATTATAACGCTGGCAGCTGGAGAGACCAGTGCCATATTGGAACAAGCGGGTATTCGCCCCATCCGTGTGCGCCGTCTGGAGCTGGATGATATTTTAGTACATTGGTCTGCGGGACAACTATCGACGGATACAGAGACATTCATGAAGAAGGAAGGGGTAAAGCAATCATGAGCATGCTGCAATTGGAAAAGGTCGTGAAGCAATATGGGAATCATACGGCGGTAAACGGAATATCCCTGAATGTGAACGGTGGCGAGATTTACGGACTGCTGGGAGGCAATGGAGCAGGTAAAACGACAACGATGCGCATGGTGCTCGGCCTGATTTACCCTGACGGGGGAAGCATTCAATATGAAGGCAAGCCCTACAGCAAGGAGCTTCAGCGGACAATGGGCTATTTGCCCGAGGAGCGTGGACTGTACCCCAAGGTGAAGGTGAGCGAGCAGATTAACTATTTGGGCAGGCTGCGGGGAATGTCGGCCAAGGAGGCAGACAAAAGTCTACGCTACTGGCTAGAGCGTTTTGGAGTGCCGGAATATTACGACAAGCGGATTGAGGAGCTATCCAAGGGAAATCAGCAAAAAATGGGCTTTATTGCCGCGGTCGTGCATCGCCCGAAGCTGCTCATTTTGGATGAGGCCTTCAGTGGGCTGGACCCGGTGAACGTCGAATTGCTTAAGGATACGGTGAAGGAACTGCGGGATGAGGGGGCAGCGATTTTATTTTCAACCCACCGTATGGAGCATGTAGAGGAACTGTGCCGACATATTACGATTTTGCACCGCTCGAATACCGTAGTGCAGGGAAGTGTGCAAGAGATTAAGGGCCGTTACCCACGTGAAAAAGTTCGCCTCATCACTACAGGTGAAGTGAACGGACTGGAACAGCTGCCGGGCGTACGCCGTGTAGAGCATATGGATCGTGGCTGGATGCTGCATATTGAGCAGCCGGATGCGGCGAAGTTAATTTTGCAAACAGCGTTGGGACAAACGGATGTGGAGCATTTTGAGATCAAGGAACCTACGCTCAACGAAATTTTCATAAGAGAGGTGGGGGATTCCCATGAATAGACTGGGTACGGTGATCGGGTTTACGTTTCGTCAGAAGGCGAGGACCAAATCCTTTATCATTACGACACTGGTATTGGCCTTGCTCATTACGATGGGCATGAATCTGCCGTATTTGATTTCTTTGTTTAAAGGAGAAGGGGCCGGAGGTTCCGGCACAACTGCAGCCGCACATCAACGCTTGGGTCTGATTGCCGGGAATCAGACAGAAGTGGCAAATCAGCTGGAGCGATTTACTAAGGAGCAGTCCAATCCGGCAGCCATCTGGGTACGTTATGACAGCGTACAAGCGCCGGCAATGCAGCAAGCCTTGAACAACGGAAAGCTGCAAGGTTACGTGCAGTTCACGGAGCCTGCCGCCAAGGGAGACACGTTTCCTAAAGTGGAATACGTCTCTGTAGAAAAAGAGCCATCTCCGGCTGTCATTACATTGGTGCAAACGGGACTTCAGGAAGCAAAGGTCAAGGCTATTATGGGTGACAAGTCGCTGACCAGCGACCAAATACGTGAAATTAGTGCACCTGTATTGGTGGATAGCAGGGAAGTAGACAGTCCGTCTGAGGCAGGGGGAGCTGCGGGGAAAGAGGAAAAAGCGACCTCCATGATTAACTATGGTTTGGTCTATGTATTGATGATTTTATTCTTCACCTCTTCCATGATGACGGGGAATATGATCGCCGCAGAGGTAACATCGGAAAAAAGCTCACGGATCATGGAGATTCTCATCACAAGCGTGTCGCCGTTGACCCAAATGTTTGGGAAGATTATTGGCATCTTCCTGGTAGGTCTGCTGCAAATTGCCGTTTTCGCAGCTGTTATGTGCGCCAACCTCATGCTGCCGCATAATAATGTCATTCTTAGCTCGGTCGGACTGGATTTGTCTCAACTGAATATTGCGGTGCTGGGCTATGGTCTCATATTTTACATTCTCGGTTACTTTCTGTACGCGGTATTGTTCGCCGCGGTGGGCTCCATTGTTAGCCGTACTGAAGAGTTGGGGCAGGCAATCATGCCGATTACCGTGCTGTCACTCGCAGCCTTTTACATCGGGATTTTCAATATTGCGGCACCTGATACGATTTTCATTAAGGTGGCCGGATACATTCCGTTCTTTTCTCCGACCGTCATGCTGCTACGCATCGGACTGGAACGGGCGAGCCTGCTGGAAATTTGGCTGTCACTAGCCATTCTAGTTGCTTCCATCCTATTATTTGGCTGGCTGGCCGCCAAGATCTACCGTACGGGTGTCTTAATGTATGGCAAACGACCTTCGTTCAAAGAGCTAAGAAAAGCGATGAAGGCTTACAAGATTTAATAAATTTAGGTGTAGGAGAACATTGTGAGTAACCATTATAGTTGAGACAAATGTAATTAATAAATGAGACTTTTTTGAATATATGTTTGAGACAAAGTGGGGGCCTTGATTCATCAGAAGTACCGATGGATCAAGGCTTTTCTACTTTATATGGTGATGATTAATAATTGGTGATGTTTTGAGAGGAGAAGTTAGATTTATCATTAAATAAATCAATAAAGCTTATGACTGAGACAAGATTCCTTTAACAAACAATGAGACACTGTGCTTGTAGAACTCTTCCTCGGTGACGAGTTGGGACTGATATTGCCGGTGAATCAGCTCGCTCATCTGAAATCCGTAGCACATCGAGAGGAAAGTCATGGCGGCAAGACGCTCATCCTGTCTGGCTATAACTTTTTTCTTCTGCAGGCGTTCAAAATATTCAACCAGCAAGGAGTGCAGCTTCACCGGCGGATCGGCCAGCACTCTGTCCAATTCGGGAAGCATTCCTTTGTCACGGATGCCAATCAAAATGATGTCCGCATTTCTATGGAAAAACAAGCGGTACTGCTGACTTACATTCAGCAGATCTACTTCCGGATTATCGGTCGCATCCTCTTTTAACAGCTTCTCAAATTGCGGGATATCCGAATGTCTTTCAATGATGGCTTCCAATATGCCTTGCTTGCTTCCAAATTGCCGGAAAATCGTAGATTCATTGACCTTAGCTTCCGTTGCAATGGCTTTGGTGCTTACTCCCCGATAGCCCTTCTTTTTGATGAGCCGTGTCGCGGCTTCAATGATTCTGTCTGAAGTTTGCATTGCATTTCTCCTTTTACATATGTTAAACCTATTCTACTACAAGATTTTGTATATGCAGCAGGGTCGGGGTTCATCATTTTCATAAACGTTTATTTAAGGCAAATCGCTTCTTTTTTCCCAGCGGCTTGGTTCAGTAATCTTGACATGATCAGGCACCAATTGCGTGAGCGAGCCTAATTTATCAAATGTAATCTGGATTCGGTCAGAGGGCAACAGCCATTGTTCGGTCTCGATTGCGCAGCAATCCGGTATCGTCCCCATTCCTATAATCGTGCCCGGGAGCGGCGTGAAAACTTTGAGAATCTCCTCCATCACTTTTGCAGGGTGTACAGAATACTCGGATGTGCTTCCCTTCCAGTGCAGTCTCTCCCCGATCCGTACATCCACATCCAGTGCCAGCGGGTTGCCGATTTCATCCGGCGTAGCCAGAAATGGTCCTATTCCTTTGCTGCGATCAAAATCTTTGCAGCGCGTCGGTCCAGTCAGCGCCAGGAAATCAGGCCACTGCACATCGCGAACAGTACTGTCGTTAAAAATAACATAACCTGCAATGCAGTTCCCCTTCCCTGTAACAAAGGCCAGCTCCGGCTCGATATCCAGGTAGGAAGAGTACGAAGGCCAATGTATCGTATCCCCATCGCCAATTAATGCGTTATGGTTACACTTGTAATAACTGAAAATTACTTTATTCGGATCTCGCTGGAATTTTTCAGCAATTTTTCGTTTAAGTTCTTCTCTTTCCGGTCCTGTGTATTCTCTTTGCAGCAGATTTACGCCAGCATTTCTCAGATGTCTTGGCGTCAGCCCGAAATCGATAAGCGCAGCCGGATGTGGAACCGGCGGCAGCAATTTTACCGCTGCAATCGGGCAGACTTCATTTTCATTGAATTGATGCGACAGTTCGACAGCATATTGCATCAATTCCTTAGCGGCATCATAACTTGCCGGCAAATAATGAAGATAGCTGTCCATACTTTCAAGACTGTCAACGAATGTTCCCTGCTTTTTCATGATTGCGGCAAAAGACACGACAAATTTCTCGTTAATTACAAGCCCAAATAAAGGTTCCTGAGATGTCTTGGTTTGAAAGGTTACTAGCTTCATGTTGCAGCGCCACCATCCATGTTGTTTGATGTTGTTCTGTTACTATCATATTGCATAACATAAATGCATGCAAGTGCTTGCTTGCATTTATGTTTTCGATTCTCTATATTAAAGACATAATCAGTGTGCTTTACCCCAAAAACATATACGCAAAGGAGAATTTCCATGAAGTATGGACGTATTATCCAAAAACCTCGCGTTAAATTTTTTGAAGTCGCAAATGGCGTCTTTGCCGGTATTTCGCCGTATCGCGGCATCAGTTGGGCCAATGCCGGGTTCATCAACAAGGGCGGAGGGCTGGTGTATGACACGTTCTTCGATTTGTTCCATGCGCGGGAAATGCGTGAGGCTTTTAAGGAAGTAAGCAACGGCGGCTCTCCCGCATATGTGGTGAATTCGCACTATAACAGTGACCATGCCTGGGGAAACAAAGTGTTTGAAGATGCTTGCATTATTATGCACAAGGAAGCGTCCAGAGAGCGTCTCACCGAAAATATCGCCTGGATGGATAGCGTCATCAGAAGAGGAAAGAATTCTCCGGAATCGACTTCGGGCGAGCGGTTTTTTGCAGCGGAATTTGAAGGATTCGACCTAGAAGGCGTAGAATGGGTGCTCCCGAATATTGAGATAAAGGACGATATCAACATCCGTCTTGGCGATATGGAAGTTATGATTTACAACGTAGCTCCGGCCCACTCTGACAGTGACTTGCTGCTGTGGATGCCAAAAGAAAAGGTGCTGTTCGCCGGCGATGTCGTGTTTAACGGTTGTACGGCATACAGCGAAGAGGGAACCCTCAATTGGGTTAAAGTGCTTGATCGCATTATTGATGAAATTAAACCCGAAATCGTTGTTCCAGGACATGGCGCCATCTGCGGCCTGGACTTCGTGAAGGAGCAAAGAGACTACCTCCTGAACCTGATTAGCGAGTTTAACAAGCATTACAATGACGAAATTGATACCTTGTCCCTGACCAAGCAAATTGATATTTCCCGCTTCCTTCATTGGATTCAGCCAGAACGGTTGTATGTTACAGTGGATATCCTATTGAAAAGCAAACGAGGGTTACCACCCCTTCCAATTTGGAACGAGGTGCCTGCTAAGCTGGAAGACATGAAAGCTTTTTTGGCCGGAAAATATGGCGATCAGATCAAGCCATGGGACCCTATGAGTGTTTGGCAAGAATAGCAAGTTGAAGCTAGCGTACGAAAAACAAAAAACGGCCTTGTCGCAAACGATGCGAACAGCGGCCGTTTTTTTTTATTGTTCCACGGAATTTAAATCGGCGTTTAGAACCGATTATAAAGAAATGGAGATGGACTTATGACTAACTTAACTTTCGCAGCTCAATCATGGGAGAAAAAACAGAGAGTGGTAAGTCAAGGTAGTGTCTGAGCTTGGAAGTTTTCCACCCATTCGGATACGGGTCCCGGATTCGCCGCAGTACACACCGCAGCAGCCGAAGAGTAAGGAGCAGTTTATAGAAGGACTTCGTGGTGTAGTGGAACGGATGAAACGTACTGAAATCACCTTGCGTCAGGCACCCGGATTTGAATAAAATCCTTCATCCCGGTTTCGATGCATTTAATGTTACAGAGTGGCTTTTACTAGTTAAAATGCAATACAGCATCATCTATTGCAGCTAGGGCATTTGTAACATTTTTTAGAAAATAACGATGTATAAATTGCCAAGTAGAAGTGGTGTAACGATGTTAAATGTAAAAAAACAGCACCAAAGTCGCGGCTGGAATGGCGTTGTATCTGCTTTGAATGTTCTATATGTTGGGTTCGCGCAGCTCTGTCATGGCAAAGCCCCGCCCGAAGTGATTCTTCTAAATTCATATTTTTTACAAGAAAGCAATTCTAAAACCACGATAACATTGTCCCGCTGAAAGTCGCTATTTTAAGTTGAAATTAAACATTGAAAAAGCTTGTCGCTGGCAAGCTTTTTTTGATGTCTTTTGAGCTAATAAAGATAATATGAAACCTATACAAGGTGGATGTATACTTATGCATTACAGTAATGAGGATATTCTCATTAATTATGATTTTTATGGCTTACATGAGTTGGATAGCGATAATTTTCTCACTAATTATGACACCGCACATTGTGAGTAACCATTATAGTTGAGACAAAGTAGGGACCTTGATTCGTCAGAAGCACTGATGAATCAAGGTCTTCCTACTTTATATGGTGATGAATAATAAAACAGCAATTTAGTTTAACCCCGGAAACAATTATGGCGAACAAGTGTTCTTTACATATATTATGTATGAGTATATAATCAAAACGAAACGGAAACGGAGATCTGGTGTGCTAGATAAAGCAATGTAGATTTTTCTTTAGTATAAGCACATTATAAATATATCAATTGGAGGAGTCTGTATGCCATATTGTAAAGTCAAGAATGCCAATATATATTACGAGGAAATTGGTACAGGCAAACCGATTATAATGATCCATGGTTTTACACCAGACCATCGGTTAATGAGTGGGTGTATGGAACCGATATTTGAAGATATCCCCGGTTGGCGTCGTATCTATCTTGATTTGCCTGGAATGGGACAAACAATGGATTACGATCAAATATGTAATTCAAATGATATGCTAGAAGCAGTTATAAATTTTATTGAAACTCTTGTCCCAAACCAAGATTATCTCATAGCAGGCGAAACATACGGTGGTTATATTACAAGAGGAATAATTAATAGACATAAAGATCGTATTGGTGGAGCTGCACTGATTTGTCCATTAATTGTTCCTGAACACAAAAGGAGAATACTTCCCGAGCATTTTGTTGTTCATCGTGATCGCGAGTTTATGGGCACCTTAAGTGAAGAGCAAATAAGTGATTTTAGCGCAAATCAAGTCGTTCTCGATGAATATAATTGGAAGAGGTATTCAGAAGAGATCGTGGCAGGTTGTAAGATCGCTGACTACGATTTTCTTAGCAAGATTCAAAGAAACTATGGATTTTCCACCAATATAGATGAATTAGTATTCGATAAACCAACAGTATTTACTCTTGGACGACAAGATGCAGTCGTTGGTTACATAGACGCTTTTAAAATTTTAGACAATTATCCTAGAGCAACCTTTGCCGTTCTAGATCGAGCAGGCCATAATCTTCAAATTGAACAGGCTCTATTATTTGAGTCACTTATTCGTGAGTGGCTTGAAAGAGTAACAGAGTTTGGATTTTAGTTGTATATGAATCCATTGAACTAACGGGCAGGGAATTAATCTGTACTTTATTCAGAAATCTCTGAAGCGTAAGCTACCGATCTTGGAGCTGGAATCGTTCGAATCTCAACAGGACATCTACTGAAGAATAAAGGCTATGCCGTCGTACGTAAATAAATAGTCACTTCAAAAAGATGAGTCGCTTGGCTCGTCTTTTTTTGTTTTGAATGATTCAAGTTCTCATCTCAGGTGTGGATAAGAACTTGAATCGATGACTAAATGCTAAACAGGTACCTCTTCAGTGAAATAATCCAACACCATACAACCAGCTCCTTGAGCCACAATATTGTAGGCTTCAGTGGATTTAATGATTTGAACATGACTATCAGGATAAAATTTTAGTCGATCTTGTGCTGTTTTAGCTGCTACCTCAAAAAAACGCGGTTTTGGTACTAGAGTTCCTCCGAAAATCACGATCTCAGGACGTAACAGAAAAATCAGATTACTGAGACCCACACCAAAGTAATAAGCTGCATCCTCAACAACTTCTAAACAGAGCGCATCGTTTTGCTCTAAAGCATATAAAATGTGGTGTAAATTGATCTCTTCGAAATCGTTAACTTCGGTCGTAAGCATTGAAGGCTTGCCACGCTTCATGAGCCTAACCATTTCGTCACGAATAGCAGGCAAACTACTGTATGCTTGGAGACACCCATATGAGCCACAAGAACAACGTCGACCATGAATATCAATGATGATGTGCCCAAAGGTATCATCCATATCTCTTTTTCTGCTAACCAATCTGCCTTGAAAAATAGTACCGCATCGAATTCCAATATCACTGGATACAAAGACTAAATTATCTGTTTCTTTCCAAAAGTTCATACGATATTCAGCTAGCGCAGCCAAGTTGGTCCCATTCTCCAGAAATACAGGAGTGTTGGTTTTATGTTTTAAATATTCAATTATATTTATATCCCATCCACCTGCAGGAAAAAGTTGGGGATGTGAAATGACTCCCATTGCCGGATCAAACGAATCGAGAACCCCAATGCCGATGCCCAACAATTTCTCCCTAGGAACGTTATGTTCAGCCAGTAAATCCTCAACGCACTTTGCTACATAATTTAATGTGTACTCTCCAGTACATTCGGTGGTCATCTTTAATTTTTTGACGCCTATAATATTTAGCTTTAAATCAAGCAGCAAGACAGTTGTGTATAAGCTTGTAATCTCAACCCCAATCAAGTTGTAAGCATCCGGTTTGATCACATAGGCCAGAGGTTTACGTCCACCACTTGATTTTCCAATCCCACTATCATAGATAAGATCTTCTGCAACAAGTTCGTCAAGTAAACGCCCACATGTTACATGCTTAAAACCAGTGTGCTCAGCTAACGTGTTAATGGTTACAGGACCTAATTTACGAACTAAGCTATATAACAGTTTTAAGTTTTTCGCTTTGGGTGATGATAACTCTTCAAATTTATTTAACATATAACTTCCCCTTGATCTTTAATACAAGATGTTGTTTTCAGACATAAATATATAGTTACAATTATTATCGGGCTTTTTTGATGATATATCTACTCTGATTATTAAATCTGTACAATTTTGGATGTTTTAGATACACGTTGAGCTAATGAAGAAAACATGAATTAACTTTTGATAATTAGTATAAAAAGAACTGGAGATAATGACGAATTATTTAACATTTAGTTAGTCTTTTTATATAAATGATAAATAGTTATTTACAAAAGGTAGTTAAGCTATTACACTAATCAATGAAAGCTGTTGGAGCAGCAATTTGAAGTGATTGATACAGATAGCTTACAGCAAACTATTTTAGGAGGAATTGAATATGCATAAAATGCAAGATATTTTGGAAACCAGAGACTTTATCATGAGTAAAACATCATATCGTCCGACGATCGGAATGATTTTGGGGTCCGGATTAGGGACATTGGCTGACGAAATTGAAAACCCTTTCACAATACCTTACAGCGAAATTCCTCACTTTGCAAAATCTGAAGCGTTAGGTCATGCCAACGAATTAGTTATTGGGGAGCTAAAGGGAAAAACTGTATTGGCAATGAAAGGACGTTTTCATTACTATGAAGGCTTTTCTTTGGATGAAGTGACTTTTCCGGTGCGTTTGATGAAGGCCCTGGGTGTAGAAAACTTGCTCATCACCAATGCTTGCGGCGCCGTTAATAAAGACTTTAAACCGGGTGAGTTAATGTTGATTACGGATCACCTCAATTTGGTAGGTACGAATCCATTGATTGGACCGAATAATAACGATCTGGGTACTCGTTTTCCTGATCTTTCTCAAGTGTACAATGCTGAATTGCGACAAATTGCTACGGAAGTTGCAAAAGCACAAAATACAACTTTACGCGAAGGCGTATATTCCTGGTGGAGTGGTCCAGCTTATGAAACCCCAGCTGAAATTCGCATGATTCGTACATTAGGCGCAGATGCTGTTGGAATGTCAACCGTACCAGAAGCCATCGTAGCTGTTCACGCGAATATGAAGGTTCTTGGAATCTCCTGTTTAACCAACATGGCTTGTGGAATTCTAGATCAGCCTCTAAGTCATGACGAAGTAATTGAGGTAGCTGCCTTGGTAAGAGAGAATTTCATTGCTTTAGTTAAGGGAATTGTAGAGAAGGTTTAGTAATTATATAAAATCCGATGAAGAAAAAGGCGAGGTTATGAAAGGGTATATATATGTCATATTAGGTGCAATTTGTTATGGTTTATTATCGACTTTTGTGAAATTAGCCTATAAAGATGGTTATATCGTGAATGATGTTGTTGGAATACAGCTCCTCTTAGGATCGATATTATTATGGGGCGGAGTGCTGGTTACTAAAGGCACGAAGAGTACAAAACAGAAGAAGTTTGTAACGCCAGGTAAAAGGGAAATAATATTATTAGTTACCGTAGGGGCTACAACGGGGCTTACAGGAATGTTTTATTATCTCTCACTTCAATATATTTCAGCTTCTTTGGCAATTGTACTCCTTTTTCAGTTTACATGGATCGGTGTGTTGCTAGAGGCAATTTTCAATAGAAGAATTCCTGAAAAAGGAAAGCTACTATCCATCATTCCTTTACTTATCGGAACGATAAGCGCAACTAATATTTATTCAACTGGAATTTCAGCCGTTCATTGGCTTGGCTTTTTGTATGGTCTGCTTGCAGCATTATCTTATTCTATTTTTATGATCGTTAGTGGTAGGGTCGCCGTTCAAGCAAATCCGATGATGAAGACAGCTTTCATGACTACCGGAGGCCTCATCGTTTGTTCGATCATTTTACCTCCAACGTTTTTAACAGACGGAAAGCTTTTATTACAACTGGCTGTACAATACGGGTTTGTTTTAGCTTTTGTCGGTCCCTTCCTCTCCACACTGCTTTTCTCTAAAGGTGTTCCGTTAGTGGGATCAGGAATAGCATCAATATTAGGTGCAATGGAGCTTCCAACAGCCTTATTAATGTCTGTCTTTGTCCTGAATGAGCACATTGGTGTTCCGCAATATGTAGGGATCGTTCTTATCTTAATTGGAATATCATTACCAAAATTACTGAAAAAAAGTAAAAAGGACATCTTAACCATTTGAAACGTCCTTAGATGGATAATAATCATAGATTAGGGAGGAATATGGAATGACAAACAAAGATGAACTCTTTATGAAAAAGGCAATTGAGGTTGCTCTACAATCCCGAAATGAAGGAAATGAGCCCTTTGGTGCAATTTTGGTCAAAGGGGAAGAAGTCGTAATGGTTGGGGAAAATAAAATTAATACGTTTTGTGATCCAACACATCATGCAGAAATTGGTTTAATCCGGAAATTTTGTTCTGAAAACAATGTATTTGATTTGAGCGAATACACTTTGTATACAAGTTGTGAACCTTGCGTTATGTGTTCGGGCGCCATGGTGTGGTCTAATCTGGGCAAAATAGTATACAGCGTATCACATGATCAGTTAGCTGAAATCGCTGGGAGCAACATCATGATCGCATGTAATGAAGTATTTGAGAAAAGCCCTCAAAGACCTGAACTGGTTGAACAAATACTCAACGAAGAAGGTTTAAAAGTCTTTGATGGATACAAATTTTCTCATTAAATAACTTTTTAAAAATATGAGAATCTATGAATTCATTGGGCAACTTCACTGGATAGTGAAGCTGTCCTCTTTTATGTATCGTTTTACTGCTTGAAATCTAAAAAATAATGCTTCAGATAAAACAAAGGTGCGTGTTGAGAGGAGAGATTGATATATGAATAAACGATTTCAACGAATTCATTTAATTGTCCTAGATTCAGTTGGTATTGGAGAAGCACCGGATGCTGCGGCTTTTGGAGATGAGGGGTCTGATACGTTGGGGCATATCGCAGAAAAAATGAATGGACTGTATATGCCTAACATGGCTGCACTTGGATTGTCCAACATTAAAGAAATTCAAGGAATACCGAAAGCTAATCACCCAGCGGCTTTTTGGACCAAAATGCAGGAAGCCTCTAACGGGAAGGATACGATGACAGGGCATTGGGAGATCATGGGGTTACGTATAGACGTCCCCTTTCAGGTGTTTCCGTATGGTTTCCCTGCCGCTTTGATTGAAGAACTTGAAATCAAATCAGGGAGAAAAATCATCGGAAATAAACCTGCCAGCGGCACTGAAATATTAGATGAGCTTGGGGAGGAGCATATGAAAACGGGGGCTTTGATCGTTTACACATCAGCTGATTCCGTTCTGCAAATTGCTGCTCACGAAGAGATTGTACCGCTGGATGAGTTATACAATGTCTGTGAAATGGCACGTGAAATGACCAAAAACAGTGATTATATGGTTGGCCGAGTCATAGCTAGGCCGTTTGTAGGGGGGCCGGGACAGTTTAAACGAACGGCTAACCGGCATGACTATGCACTGAAACCTTTTTCCCGGACGGTCATGAATGAATTAAAGGATGCTGATCTGGATGTGATTGCTGTAGGGAAAATTTCAGATATTTATGATGGGGAAGGCGTTACTGAGGCGATCCGAACGGTATCCAACATGGATGGAATGGACAAGTTTATTCAAGTTGCACAAAAGGATTTTACGGGCTTGTCTTTTTTAAACCTGGTTGACTTTGATGCCCTTTTTGGTCACCGCCGAGATCCGCAAGGGTATGGCAATGCACTGGAGGAATTTGATGCCCGGTTGCCAGAACTGCTAGAAAAGCTTACCGAGAAGGATCTGCTTATATTGACTGCGGACCACGGAAATGACCCGGTTCATCACGGAACCGATCATACACGTGAATATGTGCCGCTACTCATCTACTCCAAAGCGTTTATGGAAGGCCGAGAGCTGCCTCTTCGCAAAACGTTTGCAGACATTGGAGCATCCGTTGCTGACAACTTTGGGGTCAAACTGCCAGACCAAGGTACCAGTTTTATGCATGAATTAATGATAAAAAGATAAACGTTGTAGCTTGCTAATCCAGCACTTGGATTAAACGAATTAAACCAAATAACTTCCGCTTCTACGGAGGTCATTTGGTTTGAAAAAAACAAACTTTTATTAT
This sequence comes from Paenibacillus sp. P2(2022), assembly GCF_029522175.1. Taxonomy (NCBI): domain Bacteria; kingdom Bacillati; phylum Bacillota; class Bacilli; order Caryophanales; family Paenibacillaceae; genus Paenibacillus; species Paenibacillus sp. P2(2022). Next base: position 161,248 of record NZ_JAKWFI010000008.1, read on the forward strand.
TTTATGTAAAAAGTATAAAATTAATATGTATATTATAAGTCATTTATTATGAATAATTCATTACTTTTTATAAAATATATATTTAGTTCTTTACTTTAATGACTTTACCTATTACACTATGAATAACAAAATGTAAGCCTTTCCAAGTGTGTCCGACAGAAGAATCGACGGAAGAGTAGTAACACAACAACTTGAATATTCAAGCTCAAAAGGGGACAGGAAAAATGGCAATGAAAACACGGCTTAGAATAATGAATTTCTTTCAGTTTTTCATTTGGGGATCATGGCTTGTTACGCTAGGCTCGTATATGATCAATACATTACATTTTACGGGCGCACAAGTTGGAATTGTTTATAGCTCAAAAGGATTAGCCGCGATCATCATGCCTAGTCTTGCAGGCATTATTGCGGATCGTTGGATTAAAGCCAACAGATTATATGGAATATTCCATGTTCTAGGTGCGATTTCTTTATTTATAGCAGCACACATTTCAGATCCAATGACTATGTTTTGGGTGATATTTTTCAATTCGTTGGTTTACATGCCAACAAGTGCTTTGACAAATGTTATATCATACGTTGCGCTTGAGAAAGCGGGATTGGATACAGTAAAGGATTTCCCACCAATTCGCGTTTTTGGAACAATCGGGTTCATTATTGCCATGTGGGTAGTTAGTCTTAGCGGATTTGAGTTGAGCAACATCCAGTTATATATAGCTGCGAGTATCTCGCTCTTGCTAGCCCTATACTCACTTACGCTGCCTGATTGCCCAACCTCTAACGAGAAGAGAGAAAAGTCATGGATTAGTCTTTTAGGCTTGGATGCGTTTGTACTGTTCAAACAGAAAAGAATGGTTATATTCTTTCTTTTCTCAACACTTCTAGGTGTTGCCTTGCAAATAACCAATACATTTGGTAATCCGTTTTTGCATGATTTTGGACTGAATCCTGAATTTAAAGATAGCCTGGTCGTACAGTATCCATCTATTTTATTATCAGTATCACAGATTGCTGAGGTGTGTTTTATCCTTGCCATCCCATTCTTTTTACGTAACTTTGGAATTAAAAAGGTTATGCTCATTAGTATGGTGGCTTGGACATTACGTTTTTTATTTTTCGCATATGGTAACCCATCTGGTGTGGGATTCACTTTCCTTCTGTTATCCATGATTGTGTACGGCTGTGCATTTGATTTCTTTAACGTCTCTGGAGCCATCTTTGTAGAAAAAGAAGTCGATCCTCGTATTCGCGCAAGTGCGCAAGGCTTATTTTTAGCCATGGTTGATGGAATCGGAGCGTATGTAGGCGCCATCGCAAGTGGAAAGGTTGTAGATTATTTCACAGTGGATGGTGTGAAAGATTGGCAAAGTATCTGGTTGACCTTTGGAGCATATACACTCGTACTTGCAGTTGTTTTTGCTATAAGCTTCAAATATAAACATGATCGAAATGCTATAAAAGATGTAACTACAGGCCATTGAAATCAATAATGAAAGAAGGTTAATGTTTTTCTGCATTGCTGTTTATGATTTTAGCTCTTTATTTCATATTTAAAGGAAGCAAAAGATCGAATGAAGTGAAATTGGCTTCAGATCAGGGCAAGATATTTATACAACAATAAAAGAAAAGCTTGGTGAGATGGCGAGCCTTTATCTGTTATGAACAGTGAGGGGCTCGCCATCTGTATAAAAGCACACCGTATGTTCAAACATATTAAGCCGTTGGGTTGCATCATGCCATTGTATACATATAAGTCCTGCTGACAAAAATTTTAAAGAAACTGACTCAAACGTATTGACTTCGAGTTACACGAAGATGGTAGGCTACTACTTATAAACAACATACTGCACTCATTAACACACCATTTTATTGTAAAGTGAGGTCAATTCAATGGAATTTGTGAAGCTTGGAAATACCGGTTTGGATGTATCACGGCTTTGTCTCGGCTGTATGGGGTTTGGCGATGCGAAACGTTGGGTTCACCAATGGGTACTTGATGAAGAGAGTAGTCGCCCGGTTATTAAAAAAGCGCTTGAGCTTGGCATCAATTTCTTTGATACGGCTAATGTATACTCTCTTGGAACAAGCGAAGAAATTTTGGGACGCGCGCTCAAGGATTATGCCAGCCGGGATGAAATTGTAATCGCAACGAAAGTTCATGGACGTATGCATCAAGGACCTAATGGCGCCGGTCTTTCTCGCAAGGCCATCATGAGCGAGATCGATAAAAGTCTGAAACGGCTAGGTACTGATTATGTAGACCTGTATCAAATTCACCGTTGGGATCACAATACGCCTATTGAGGAAACGATGGAAGCCTTGCACGATGTAGTGAAGGCAGGAAAGGCCAGATACATTGGGGCATCCGCTATGTATGCTTGGCAATTTCAGAAGGCTTTGCATGTTGCCGAGAAAAATGGATGGACTCGGTTTGTATCCATGCAGAATCACTTGAATCTCATTTACCGTGAAGAGGAGAGAGAAATGCTTCCATTGTGCAGGGAAGAAAAAATCGGTGTAATTCCATACAGCCCGCTTGCATCGGGAAGATTGACCCGTGATCCGGAGGAAACAACCTATCGATCTGAAACCGATGATATTCAAAAATCAAAATATGATGCAACAGCAAATGCCGACCGATGGATTGTGGAGAGGGTTGCGAACATTGCAGAAAAACATGGTGTTCCCCGCGTACATATTGCACTTGCCTGGTTGTTGCAAAAAGCACCGGTAACTGCTCCTATTATCGGTGCTACAAAAATATCTCATCTTAAAGAGGCTGTAGCTGCACTTACTGTGAAATTAACAACGGAAGAAGTAGCATTCCTGGAAGAGCCGTATGTGCCGCACTCTATTGTTGGTTTTAATTAACTGACATAGGTTGAAAATTGCTGTTTTGGCATAGCAAAATTTAAATACCTGATAGAAATGATGAAAAACTACTTTCCGGGAGGTTTATATGCAAAAAGTAATACTGAACAATGGTGTTGAAATGCCTATCATCGGTTTTGGAGTATATCAGATTAAAGATGCGAATGAATGCGAACAAAGCGTTTATGACGCTCTTATGGCAGGCTATCGTCTAATCGATACCGCTGCGGCTTATCAAAACGAAGAAGCAGTTGGCAGAGCTATCTAAAGGTGCCACACTTATGAAGGAATACAATGTACAGATTGAGTCTTGGGGGCCTTTTGCAGAAGGCAGAAATAATATGTTCCATAATGGAGTGTTGGTGTCACTGGCTGAAAAGTATCAAAAATCCGTGGCTCAGGTGATTTTACGCTGGTTAACACAAAGAGAAGTCGTCGTAATTCCAAAGTCCGTCCATAAAGAAAGAATCATTGAAAACTTCAATATCTTTGACTTTGATTTAAGCATAGAGGATATGGAGACAATTGCTGCATTAGATATGAAACAAAGCAGCTTCTTCTCACACAATGATCCGGAAATCGTAAAAGCGCTTGGTACGGCCCGATTTGAGATTTGATGCTATCATTCTATTACAAAAAGTCGACGCAGAAACCTCCTAACAAGTCTTCAATGGGCAGGATGTGATCGGCGTTTCTTTTGACCAATAGGCAGGATTGGTATCATCCGGGATCACTTGATTTATAATGTCACGGTAGTGCTCTTCTTTGTTGGTAATAAATTCTGCCATAAATTTTACTTCTTCTAATTGAGCTAGAACCGCTTCTTTTTGCTTGCGTATTATTTCATAACGTTCCTCAATGGTTGCATCGCCTTCCAAACATAGGTCTACATATTTTTTGATGTCTTCGACGGACATACCACACTTTTTTAAGTTTTTTGCACCTGTAAGCCAGTGTATGGAATCGTCATTAAAAATACGGTTATTGTTTTTATCACGCTGTAAACCTGGAACTAATCCTTTATCTGTATAGAAGCGAATGGTGTGTACAGTTAAGTCAAGTAGTTCTGCAACTTCTTTCACAGTATACATGTTACCTCTCCCCAATTTCATGTTGAATGAAGCTATTTAAATTATTATTTCCTTCGTGTTACTCGAAGGTGATGGTTTAAATAATACTTTAAGCTTCGATAATTGTAAATTCCGAATACAGAACAAAACTTTTTAACATTGTTGACTTCGTGTTACTCGAAGGTTGTATGATTTTAATTGTTTGGGGCTAAGATGATTTGATATTTAAAAACGAATGACAAAAGCCGAGGGTAAAAGGGATGAGTAAAATTATATGAAAGTAATGATGTTAAGAGAATTTGGCGGACTCAACCAACTGAAGCTGGAAGATGTAGAAACGCCTATACCTGGTTCGAAAGAGGTTGTCGTGCGATTAAAAGCAGCAGCTCTTAATCGCCGGGATTTGCTAGTCATACAAGGCCGATATCCGGGGACCAAGGTACCTGCTATTCCCGGCTCTGACGGCGCAGGGGAAATTGTTGCGGTTGGAGATGAGATTTATGATGTCTCAATCGGTGATGAAGTGATCATCAATCCAGGTTTGAACTGGGGCAACGATATGAACAAAAAAAGGGCTGAATTCACAATTCTCGGCGTTCCTACTAACGGAACGTATGCCCAATATGTAAAGGTACCAGCGGAAAGTGTCTATTCAAAGCCGTCCCATTTATCTTGGGAAGCAGCAGCAGCGCTCCCGCTCGCCGGTTTGACCGCCTACCGTGCTCTCGTGACGAAAGGCAAGGTAAAGAAAGGCGAAACCGTTCTGATCCCCGGCGTTGGTGGAGGTGTAGCTACCTATCTCGTTCAGTTTGCAGCCGCACTCGGAGCTGAGGTTTACGTGACATCCAGCAAAGAAGAAAAGATCGAAAAAGCAAAAACATTGGGTGCAACCGGAGGTGTCAACTACACAGCAGATGATTGGGTGGAGAAATTGGAGAAACTAACTGGCGGCATTGATCTATCCGTCGACAGTATTGGCGGCGAGGTGTTCAATCAACTGCTGTCACTTGGCAAAATCGGAAGTCGAATCGTCAGCTTCGGGGCGACGAGAGGTCCGATTCCGAATCTGCTTCTACCCAATATGTATGTGAAAGAAATCTCGGTGTTAGGCTCAACGATGGGAAGCCAGCAAGATTTTGCTGATATGGTCAAACTCATAGAAGAACACAAGATTGATCCTGTTTTGGACGAGATTTATCCGCTGGAGGAAGTGACCGAGGCACTGTTCAGAATGGAAAAGGGAGAAAACTTCGGGAAAATCGTTTTGACCATTCCACAAGATTAACGAGAGCATGGAGTCACCAATTTCTGAAGAATAAGGGCTATGACGTCGTACGTAAATAAGCAGTCACTTCCAAAGATGAGTCGATAGGCTCGTCTTTTTTGTTTGATGATTCAAGTTCTCATCTCAGGCGTGGACAAGAAATAATCCAACACCATACAACCGGCTCCTTGAGCCACAATATTGTAAGCTTCAGTGGACTTAATGATTTGAACATGACTATCAGGATAACATTGTAATCGATCCTGTGCTGTTTTAGCTGCTACCTCAAAAAAACGCGGTTTTGGTACTATAATAAGCCGCGTCCTCAACGACTTCTAAACAAAGCACATGTTTTGCTCTAAAAAAGAGTATGAGCCGTATAGGGAAAGTCCCTTTCTTTTATGAAAGACCTGGATGAGACTAAGCGGAATTGTGTTCAATGAAATAAAAAAAACTTTGCCAATGAGAGTGTAGAAGCGACATGGGGGAAAATACGTAACTTTCCTAATCTAGTAGTGGAAACAATCGAGTCTGTAGACGCTTTTGTTAAGGGGGATGCAGTTGTTTTAGTTAATCGACAAACAAACGAGATATTGACTTTCTTTAAAAAAAAAAGGAGATCGTTTATCAAGTAAGTTAAAATCAGAATTAGATTTGATTAGAGAGTGAGGACGACTATGAATAACTATATAATATCTTTTACAAAAAAGTTTGATTATTTTTTCGAGCAAAAAGAAATCTCAAATATTATTTATATACATGATGAGGATGATAATGAGAGATTAGACCATGTCCTTTTCCTTGAGAAAGGTGATGGTAATGTTATAGGCTTATATATAAGAGGCATGAATCCGTTGATCTCAGTGAATAGAATTTACGATTTGGATGATTTTAACTTATTTGCAAGTTATGAAGGATTGATTGAATCTAAAGAAAATATTAAACTCAGAGTAGAATATATAGGTTTGTTTTTTAGTACTCAATACAACGAATTATTGGGTTTCTATTTGGCGAATAACGATGTATCTAGTTCTATATTTATATTATTTTCACAAGATGAAATTTATGTGGAAAAGGATTGTAGTAAATATGAGGCTAGTAGGGCGCTTGAGAAAAGGTTTTCGACTGAAGGTTTTATAACATACGAAAAAAAATGTGAGACTGACTGGAAAAAAACAAACTTCTAATCGGAAAAAATTAAGTATATGAGCCTAAGCTTCGCTCTACTCAGAAATAATATTTTAGATTCCTAATATTGGACAGTGTTTTAAAATCGAAATAATATAATTGAAAAGATCACTGAACACAAGAATATAAACACATAAAAAAAGCTGTCGAGAAAGTTTCTCGATACTCTGAGCACCGGAGAAATCTCCGGTGCTTTTTATTATTCGAGAGCGATAATATTACTCCTTTCTACATAGCAACTAACCATATGGCTGGGATAAAGCAGCAGTTGTATGTTGAGTATAAAAGGAATATAATTTAGATATCTAATATTTAGATATCTAATTAAAATATCTGAATAAATAAGATTTGAGTAAATTGATAATGATAAAAGGAGATATCAACATGAATAGACTGGCAGGTAAAATTGCTATAATCACAGGCGGAGGATCAGGGATAGGAGAACGGATGGTCGACCTCTTCAGTGAGGAGGGAGCTGTAGTTATTGCTGCAGACATCAATGTTCAAGCTCTTGAACGGGCTAGTAATAAAACGAATGTGTACGGAATGAAACTGGATGTTTCTTCTGACGAGGATTGGAAGGCTCTTTCCGCAGAAGTGAACAATAAATTCGGTAAAATTGACATTTTGGTTAACAATGCAGGAATAACTTCTGAGAAAGGATATCAGGATATCGACCTAAATGACTGGCATAAATTAATGTCGATTAACGGGTATGGACCGTTTGCAGGTATTAAGCATGTAGCCCCGTATATGGCTGCCCAAAAGAGCGGCGCTATTATTAATATTTCTTCTTACACCGCTCAAATCGGTCAGGGATTTAATCATTATTCCGCTTCAAAAGGTGCTGTACGTGCTTTGTCGAAGGCTGCGGCAACAACGTTCGGCCGGTTTGGGGTCCGTGTAAATACGCTTTTTCCGGGCATTATTGAGACACCAATGACTGAAGCCCTTAGCACATCTAAAGAAATGCTTACCCACTTAATTCAAGCGACTCCATTGCAGCGACTTGGTCGACCTGATGATGTAGCTAACGCTGCTTTGTTTTTGGCTTCTGACGAGTCTTCATACATTACGGGATCGGAGCTTGTTATTGATGGCGGTTTTTCTGCTCAATAAAATTAGAATTCACTTTACAGGGGAATGGGTATATGCCTGACCTTCTTTCAGTAAAGAATGACTTTTATACAAGCCCCCTATACAATATAGGGGGCTATTACTTCATTTGAGAAAGCAGGTTAAAGAGTATTAATGAAAGAACAAAATATATTTACGCTGATTCATGCTATGGACCAGGTTACCAATAACCTATTAATTAAGTGGAATAAAATGTTTAATGAGAATCTAGGGGTATCACATATCCTTATTCTTTCGTACTTAAATAGTTACGGAAAGTGCCGCCCTTCTGATCTGGCCAGGTTATTGGGGCTAACTCCTCCGACATTAACCCATCTATCTGGAAAGCTTGTAAAAAAGGAGTTGGCTGTACGAGTGGCGGATGAGGAGGACCGGCGGATTGTGTACCTGCAAATAACTGACGCTGGTGTCGGAATGCTAAATAAAGCGCAGGAAGACGGACGACAGCTTAGAAGAGAACTATTTGAAAACCTAACTGAAGAAGAAAGAGAGGCCTTGTTGTCTGTTTATGAAAAACTAAATAAGGTCATGAGTGAGGATTGATACAGGTAATCATAAAAAAGCCGCCATGTTGGCGGCTTCTTTTTATTAATAATTGTAACCGCTCCGACTTTAGGAAGCAGAGAGCGTACTGCGCTTATTCTTAGCGTTGGCGCGGTCGCGGCGGCTCAGCAGAAATCCGACCAGAGATGCTGTGGATTGCTGAAAAATCATTCCGAGTACAACGGGCAGTGCTACGGGAGCCGGGAAGTAGGTGATGGCTAGCACAGCCCCCGCGCTAATATTGCGCATGCCGCCGTTGAAGACCAGCGCCGTTCGGTCTGCATTATTCCACCGCATCAGCCATGATATGAGGTAACCAATCGCATATCCAGTGGAGGCAAGGATAATGATGGAGAGACATACTCCGACAAGCTTGAGATTAAAGTCAACCAGGTAAGGTGCGATGACAGATCCGTTAATCATGACGACCAGAGCCATAGCTAGCTTGGAGAACGGGCCCAGCCGAGGCCCCCACACCTGCTTAATCTTTCCTTTGGTCCATTCGTTCAGCACCATGCCAATTAATGAAGGAACGACAATCATCCAGAACAGGCTTTGCATCATTGCCCAGGTGTCGAGCTGGACATTCGCTCCGATCAGCAGGGACATAATGCCGGGCACAGCGAACGGGGCCAAAATTGTATCGATTAGAATGATCGCCAATGTAAGGGCTGTATTGCCTTTGTAGATATTAACCCAGACGAAGCTGGAAATGCCAGTAGGGATAGCTGCACCAAGAATCAGTCCAGTAATCGTATAAGGATCGTCACTGAAAGCCAGATGCCCAAGCAGCATGGCGAGCAGCGGCATGGCTAGGTGAAGAATAAACAGACAGGCGATCAGCGGACCCGGATGCTTGATTACATGGATAAAATCCTTGAACCCCATGCTGATGCTGCCCGCGAAGGTCATGAAGGCAAATAGCCAGGGAGAAAGCTCAGTATATTGGGACAACGGCGTACCGATCAGGACGCCGATTAGAATGCTGATGGGTGTGATTAGCGGCATAGCTGAATTGAGTCTACGATTCAACGTTAGGAGCATACAAAACTTCCTTTTTTGTACTTAAGTATAGACCTTGCCCCTTGATCCGTAAATGATCCGTGTAGGGGGAAGATCATCTATGGATCAGCCCTTTAAATTATTTCGGTACGCCAGAGGAGAGCAGCCCATTATTTTTTTGAATAGCCTGGAGAAGTAATAAGGGTCCCTAAAACCGAGTTGTATGCTAATTTCTTTAATAGAAGCATTCGTTAAATCCAAAAGCTGACTGGCTCTTTGAATTTTCATTCTTAAATAGTAATCGACAGGGGAATACCTGGTTGATTGCTTGAATATTAGGTTTAAATGCTGCTTGGATACCTGAACATGCTGGCTAAGCTCATCAAGCGAAACGGTGGATTCCAATTGTTCGCCCATATAACGTATGGCCTTATCGACATGGCTCTGGTACGTGCTGTCTTCCTTGCGAGCTGCAACGGATACAACAAAACTCAGCAGATAGCGGATGGTTTGCGACACTTGAACTAAATGTATCATGGAGTATGATTTGTTCAGTAAAAGGTCGTAACACTGATGAAATAGCTCCAGCAGTTTGATTTCATCACTAACAGCCAGCGAAATATACATTTTAAACGGCTCAAACAAATCCATAAAATCATCCATTTGATCCCCTTTAAGATGAAACCAGTAAATTGTCCATGGATCTTCATCGTCAGCCCCATAAGCATGCGGCATGTCCCTAGGAATGTACGCAAATCTTCGCTCTTTCAGGACAATGGTTAGGTTATCCTTGGTTCGTATCCAGCCTTTTCCGCTCGCACAGTAAATGAATATATGAGAGTCGCAGCCATTTGTTCTTTCACGAAAATGATGACGGGCATGGCTAAAGCAGCCTATATCCGTAATATATAAATCTTTCGTAAGCGGATTCATTTTTAATTTTTTCAGCATATAGGGAGGAAGGACATATACCTTTTTACGTTCAAAATCATCGGCTTTTTTAGTCATAATCTATTTATCTCCCAGCCGTAGGCGGCTCTAATGATGAAATACGTATATAGTCCATCATAAACAGTGGATTGTCAATTGTCTGTAATATCGCTAACTTGTAAGCTTTGATATAAGAGCGATTATGAGGGAGTGATGAATTGAAAATGAAGGTAACCGGTCAGATTGAACAGGCTGTAGAAGGGCTGCGGAAGGCTTGTAGATTAAGGAGCATTGAACCCTATGGACTGGGGCTGGGAGGGAAATCACATGAGTAATCTGATGAGAAATGTACCGCGTAAATTGACGATCACGATGTGGGACTTCTCTTGGTATACCATGACACAGGAGGGGGAGCCCTACAGCGACCTGGCAGCTCGTTTTCAGGAAGCGGTCGAAAGAGGCTACAATACGATCCGAATATGCGCTATGCCCTTTATGTTGTTTACGGTGGATGGCAAACGCCCAGGTTCATTGGAGTTTGCGAGTCTTGGAAAAGTGGGCCAGCGTACGCGCTGGTATAACTGTCGCGGCGGTGCAGTGCTGGATGGGCATGCTCATTTGCTCGAACTGTTTAGACAGGCAAAGGCTCATAATTGTTACATTATATTATCCTCTTGGGAATATCAGCAGAGTCCGACCTTCCTGGCCCATGCTGAGCTTAGAGATGAATTAGCTGCGATCCCACCTAAGGAAAGATTCATGACGATTGCAAAATCAATGGATCAGTTGATTCGTTTTGTTACAGCAGCAGGCTATAGGGATCAGATTATCTATACAGAGTTACATAACGAAGTGGAGTTTGGGCAGTTAAACGCTGTCGGAACGTCTGAAGGCATAGCGGAAACAAACATACCAGCGCTTATTGAAGCAATGCAGCCTTACGTAGAAGAAGCGATTGAATATCTTCGCCAAAGCCATCCAGATATTATGATGACAGCCAGCTATACGTTAAATGAAGCCTACCCCAAAGCTTACGTCGCGCGCAATATGCAGGTGGCCCATTTTCATCTTTATATTAAAGGGGTGCTGAATGAGCTGATGGAAGCGGCGGGGCTTGATGATGAGTTGGCGACATTCCCCAATTCATTCGTCCAATCTCTATTGAGGGAAGATGCTCCTCCATTCGCAGAGTGGGACCTGCCCACAGAGCAGAAATGGCGGATGGAGGGCAATCCCGTTGGGATGAGGCTTATCTATTTACACGACTGGGTAGATCCGGATCAATGGGATTTATTTTTGTACGATCGGTACGGAGATCATAAAATGGCCATGTTGCAGAAGGCCGACTCCCGGTTGGAAGAGATTCATGAATGGACTCGTCATTCCGGTATTCCAATTGTCATAGGAGAAGGATATGTAGGCTATACACCCCTGCATGCCCAATTTGAAGAAGGCCCAGTCGGTAAATATATAGCTGAATATGTGTTGCGAAAAGGGATGGCACTGGGGTTCTGGGGAATGACCCTCTGCTCCAACTGTGCTCCGCATCATCCGTTCTGGAATGATATAGCCTGGCAGCGCAAGTGGAACCAATTTATCCTAAATTCAGATTAGAGGTTCCTTCCTAGACAATCTATTGTCTCTGAGATAGCTGGTGTCATTCAATATGAACGATTGAGGGGAGTGAACTTTATGAGAAACTATCGAATTACGGTCCAAGATGATCATAAGCATATTGTGAAAGGCCAACTCAGACTTGGCGGCACCAATCCAAAGGGAGAACAAATCGGATTCACCAACTATTTTATGGAGAAGGATGGAGAGCCTTTTTTCGGGATTTGTGGTGAATTCCATTATGCACGCTATGATGAACGCTGTTGGGAAGACGAAATTATTAAAGTAAAAATGGGTGGCGTCAATATCATTGCGACTTATGTTTTTTGGAATCTACAAGAAGAAGTCGAAGGTATTTTTAATTGGAGTGGGAACAAAAACCTCCGCTATTTTATTGAGTTATGTGGCAAACATCAGCTCTATGTCATTATCCGAATCGGACCCTTCAATCATGGCGAAATCCGAAACGGCGGTATACCGGATTGGCTATTCGGCCGCCCATTTGAGGTTCGTTCTAATGATGAGGGATATTTGTTTTATACGAGAAGAATGTATAACGAAATCGGTATTCAGGTTCAAGGGTTGTTATATAAGGAGGGTGGACCGATCATCGGCACCCAAATCGAAAACGAGCATCATCATTCCTCTGCTCAGTGGGGATTGACTGTAGGAATTAATGATATGTGGTTAAACTCTGGGAGTGACGGTAATTCGCATATGTTAAAACTTAAAGAAATAGCTCTGGAAGCGGGGATTGATACTCCGATCTATACATGCACAGGATGGGGAGGAGCGGCAACGCCTGTTCCTGATATGCTGCCCTTATGGGGCGGATATGCCTACTGGCCGTGGATCTATTATGAAGAGGGACGGTTGGAGGGGAAGGATGAGCATCCTGCGACACCGGAATACATTTTCCGAGACAAGCATAATAACAAGATTCCGAAAAGCTACAATTTTGAGCCCCTATACGCCCCGGAAGACTATCCGTACGCTTGCTGCGAAATGGGTGGCGGTATGGTTCAGTTTTATAAATACCGGTTTGTCTTTCCCTATCGCAGTGTTCCAGCGATGACTGTCATGAAGGTTGCAGAAGGCTGTAACCTGATCGGATACTATATGTATCATGGGGGTTCCAATCCGCGAGGTAAGGTTAACCCGTTCACAAACGATATGGCTACACCTAAAATATCCTATGATTTCAATGCCATGATTGGAGAATTCGGTCAAATAAGGGAGTCATACCGAAGAACAAAGCTACAGCATTATTTTCTTTCAATGTTTCAAAAGCAATTCTCTCTGACGAAGACTATTCTGCCAGAGGACACGTCCCCAATGGACCCTTATGATGTGGATACCTTACGATATGCGATTCGCTCCAGTGCCGGGGCGGGGTACCTGTTTCTAAATAATTTTCAGGACCATGTTGAAAATTACGACCTGTGCAATTTCAATGTAAGCATTGAGCTGCCTGAGGAAACGATTGTAATCCCTAGTCAAGGTGAACTGACATTAGAACGGGATAGCTTCGCTATTTTGCCTTTTAACCTCAATTTGGATGGAATAAAGCTCAAATATGCAACAGCCCAGCTGATAACAAGGCTAGAAGAGGATGGAGAAATATATTATTTTTTCTTTGTACCAGACGGGATGAAAGGAACGTATGCATTGGAGTCAAAAGATATCATCCGTGCCACAATCGACAAAGGTTTGATAGAACAATTGGATGGGAATACGATCATTCAGGTTGCTGAAGAAGAAGAGAGTCTCATCCGTTTGGTATCTGAAAGTGGCCAAAAAGTCGCCATCTATACGATGACTGATGAACAAAGCTTGGAGTTTTGGAAGGTCAACCTGCAAGGTCGGGACAGGGTTATCTTTACAAGTGCCAATTTACTTGTATCTGGAGCAGAGATAAGACTGGAATCAACAGATCAGGAGACTGTAACACTCAGTGTATTCCCGGATTTTGACGACTCAATCACATCCATATCCGGTGGAGAGTTGCTTGCAACAACAGAAAGTGAATTATTTACAACGTATCAGTTAAGAGTTTCAAAGAAAGAAATACACTTCCATCTGAAAAGGGTGAATCATGATAAATTCGTCCTTGATTTTGAAACAAATGCCCTTGATGGGATCAAAGAGGCTCTGCTGCGTATCAATTATACGGGAGATATCGGTTATGCATTTATTGATGGCGAACTCATTCACGATAATTTCTGCAACCATACGACCTGGGAAATAGGTTTGAAGTCATTTGAACATCGGCTCATCGAGCGAGGGATGTACGTATATGTTTCTCCAATTCGAAAGGGCAGGGTTGTAAACAGCAATACAACCATGGCTGGCTGGAAAGAGACAACGGAGGAACGAATCGCGAACATTGGCGCGGTCAGCATAGTGCCTGTGTATGAAATCAAAATCACTGTATAACCCAGAAAGTGTAAGATCAGAGACGCTCAGCGAGTGCTTTTAGTACGAAGTATAAAAAAACGTAATAGCTCATGGTGGTTCAACCATGAGTCTATTACATTTATTTTCCTATATTGCTATTAGTAGATACCGGCTTTTTTCGATGTTTCTTTGATACCGTTGGTTCCTTCTACCACAGTGCGGCCCCAATCGGTCAGATTGCCGTTAGGTCCTGTTACAAGATCAAGATAAGAAAGGTTGGAGCTATTACCGTACCAGGACCAAGCTAACCAGCCTATGCCTTTGGATTGGCCGTATCTCATGATTTCTGTCTCGTCGACGTCTGCTCCCTGGTGGTAACCGCCAAATTCACCAATAATCAGAGGGAGTCCTTGATTCAGAACGTTATCAATATTGGTTCGAACAGTTTGAACATCTTTACCAGCGAACTCATACATATGGATGGAGAATACCGTATTCTTCAAAGAATCAGCTGCAAATACAGACTTACCGAAGTCATTGATAGATTGAGGATATTGCCCCCAACCAGCACAATCGACGATGAGCGTATTTTTAATACCTGCGTTTCTCAGCTTGGGAATCGCTTGCTTATACCCATCTGCCCAGCCGCCTCCATTCCAAGAGCCATACCATTCGTTCGCAATGTTCACGATAACCCGATCTTCTTTGCCGATCAGGGCATCTTTTATGCTAATCCAGTAATTCACAGCCGCATCCAAAGACGCATAGTCGTCTTTACCCGTAGCGTCATGAACCTCAAGTACAGGAATCATTTTATAACTTGTTACTAGGGAGATAATATTTTTTACGGAATTTATGTCATCCTTGGTGTATTGTGTTCCGTTAGAAAGGACAATCCGAACGGTATTAGCACCTGTCTTGGCAATGGCTGGGATGGCAGTATAAAGATCGTTTTTGTACCAAGTGTGAGCATGATTGACGCCTCTCATAACGAACGGCTTGCCTGTAGAGTCATACAATTTGGTACCGCTTACATAAAAACCTGAAGCAGCTTGCGCCTTGGAGAAGAATCCCCCCAAACCAATCATGATAAGCAGACCAGCGAGTCCAGACAATAATGCTTTTCTTAACAATGTTTTCACTTTTATTCCTCCCTAAATATATTATTCAACTTCCTGCTATATAGAGGTGGAGTAGGGGGGCAAGTATGTAAATAGCAGTAAGCTAAACACATTATTAAGCGCTTTCATTTTTGTTATTAGTTATTTTTCGTTATTCTACCATTTGTGTTTTTGTTATTCAATTGATTTTTTTAATTTTTTTTTTTTGTTTTCGGATCATATCTGTATAGGTTTCTTATTGAAGTGTAATTTATAAAGGTTTTATTATAACTTTTCTCTCTATTATGATATGTTTACTTGATTTTTCTGTAGGATAAGTTAGCTAAAAATAATAAAATAAAACCTAACTATTTTGATGATTGATTTGTTGGATATAAACCAACCTAACGATATGTTTGGTTAGCTATCAGTAGTTATGTGAGGAACCGATAGTATAGCTTCATGCCAAGCTTCACCCCAGTATTAAATTATTGTATGATATTCTCGTAATACTTTTACCAGAATGAATAGGGGCAAGATGATGAGAAAACCAATCATAGCAGTCGATATGGACGATACGATCTGTCATCTCGTCAAACGGGCTATATACCATAACAATAGTGAATTTCCCACTCATCCGCTTCGTTATGAAGAAATGTTAGATTGGAACACCGATCATCTACGTCATCCCAAAAGCACACATGATGTATTTTATGGACGACCGGGTTTGTTTGAGGAACTTGAACTGTATGACGAGTATGTCGTAGAAGAAATGGAGAAGCTTTGCAATGCTTTTGATGTCATTATTGTGACAGCGGCAGAACCAAAAACCGTCGTGGAGAAATGGAATTGGCTTCAAAGGCATATGCCATTCATTCCGATTGAGAACTTTTTCCCATGTAAACGAAAGAATCTGATTAACTATGATCTCCTGATTGATGATGGTCCTCATAATTTAGTGCCTGCACTGCAGGAGGGGAAGCAGGTGCTTTGTATTCCTCATCCGTGGAATATGAAGGCAAGAGAGCAATATGAGTTCCCGGTCATGGCATCTTGGCAAGGAGCAAAAGAACGAATTGACTCCATTTTGGGAGTTCTGAAATAAAAAAATAGATGCATTCGTAAAACAGCTGGCTCACTTGGAGCTGGCTATTTTGCTAGAAATAATAGACCCCAATATAGAATAAAATGGTACAATTGATACATATTTTTCATGGGGAGGGATACGTGTATGACCATGACTATGGGGCAGATGGTGAATCATCTGACAAAGGGAATAGACATACCCAATACGACCGTAGATCTGCTTAACCCAGAGCTCAGGGATATTGAGATTCAAGGAATTGTAACCGCTTTCTGTGCATCGCAATATGTGATAGAACAAGCTATTTCGTTTGGCGCGAATTTTATTATTACGCATGAAGGTATGTATTATAGCCATCACGGTATCCAGGAATGTTTACTACATGATCCTGTCTATTTGCACAAATCTCGCCTGGTCGCCGACTCAGGCGTAGGGATTTATCGTTTTCATGACACCATACACCGTTATCAGCCGGATGGAGTGATGGTTGGACTTCTTCAGGCGCTTGACTGGCACGCCTACGTTGTAAAACAGCAGCCTGCTTCCGCCATTTTGGCTATTCCAGCTATGGAAGTTAAAGAGATCGCTGAATATATAAAAGCCAAACTTCATATTCGTTATGTACGAGTAGCTGGCGAGGTATCCATGCCGTGTGAACGAGTGGGAATCTTAGTCGGATATAGGGGAGGTGGTGAACTAGCCATACCATTATTTCTACATGAAAATGTAGACCTGATCATTGCTGGTGAAGGGCCCGAATGGGAAACACCGGAATATGTGAAAGACGCTGTCTATCAAGGGCAAAATAAAGCACTTATCATGCTGGGACATGCTGAAAGTGAAGCACCTGGTATGAAGTATCTTGCTGAAACACTTTCCGTCCAATTTCCAACGCTCCCCGTCTACTTTGTTGAGGATCGCCCTGTGTTTGAAATATTGTAAGAGAGAACATACCTATGCTGATGATCATCCCGCACTGTTGTTTATATCCGTTCATCTACTTTATGAAATGGAGGCAAGATAATGGGAAGCAGAGTGATTATGCCGTTCAGAACGGACTGGAAATTTATAGAAGGCAATTACACAGGCGCTGAGAAGACAAACTATAACGATGGGCATTGGCAGGACCTTCATATCCCTCATGATTGGAGTATTGAAAAGTCCTTTGATCCACATATGCTGTATGGCGGCAATCAAGCTTATTTGCCCAGGTGGTCTGTTGGGTGGTACAGAAAGCATTTTAATGTGAAGCCCTCCTCTCCAAAACAGCGCGTATACATACAATTCGATGGCATTCACAGTAATAGTGAGGTTTGGCTCAATGGGCATTTTGTGGGCAAGCGGCCCTATGGGTATGTTAGCTTTCAATATGATTTGACTCCATATATTCGGTGGGACGAGGATAACGTAATTGCGGTCAAAGTGGACAATACGCTTCTTCCGCCTGACAGATGGTATTCGGGGGCCGGTATTTATCGTAATGTGTGGCTGATTTATACGGATTATCTTCACGTAACCGAATGGGGAACTACTATTACCACACCTGAAATTTCGCCAGATGAAGCCAAGGTGAGTGCCAGAATCAAGATCAGCAATCACCATGAGCATGCCGTAGAGTGTACGATTAAGACTGAAATACTGGATTCACAGGGACAACTAAAAGGAAAAATTGAAAACCGAGTAGCTCTTGCGGGCTTTGAAACAGAGGAAATTGAGCAGAGAACGAGAGTTATAGAACCAGAATTATGGTCACCGGACAACCCGGTGCTCTATGAAGCCCAAACGACGATCTATTGCGACAATACTGAGGTGGATCGTTATCGTATCCCTTTTGGCATAAGAGAAGTGATCCTCGAATCTCAAAAAGGATTATTGCTAAATGGAAGCAGCTTGAAGCTGAAGGGAGTGTGCATTCACCATGATTTAGGCTGTCTAGGGGCTGCTTACCATGATACGGCCATGAAGAGAAGGCTGGAGAAGCTGAAGGAAATGGGCTGCAACTCAATCCGTTTTGCGCATAATCCTATGGCGCCCGAATTATTAGACTTATGTGACCATATGGGTTTCTTGGTGGTGGACGAGGCTTTTGACAAATGGAAATCTCTTTCCTATGAGCATATATATGATGAATGGTGGGCAAAGGATCTGCAGGCCATGCTTGTTAGAGACAGAAATCATCCTAGTGTTTTTATGTGGAGCGTTGGTAATGAAGTGGAGAACCAAGGTCAACCGTCCATGCTAAACATGTTGGAGCAGCTCGTTGCCTTTTGCCATGAAAAAGATCCAACCCGGCCTGTTACCTGCGCGCTTGAGCCGCATAATACACCGATCAGCTTGCGTGATGGTTCGATTGAGGCCAAGGTGGAGCATACCAAGCTGCTGGCCCAACGAGTGGATGTACTGGGGCTGAACTATCAAGAACAGTGGTACGAGCACTATAGAGCGGCCATGCCGGATACGCTTATCCTTGGAACAGAGACGTTCCCATATTATCGGGGTAAAGATAACCGGGTTAAAAGTTATTTGCCCCTGAATCCCTGGTTTGATGTCGCTAATCATGATTATGTGATTGGTCAATTTGTTTGGAGTGGAATCGACTATTTGGGAGAAACAAGCTACCCCTCCAAAGGGTGGTCCTCCGGCCTGATTGACACGTGTGGGTTTCGCAAACCTGTATCTTATCTCCAGCAAAGTCTTTGGTCTGATCAGCCAGTTGTGCACATAGCCGTATTTAATGAGCATATGAAATCGGAGTATAATCCGACATGGACAATGCACTGGAAATCGCCAGCTATGGAAGATCATTGGACATTTCCAGAATACGCAGGAAAACTGATACGATTGGTTACCTTTACCAACTGCGAGAGCGTAGAATTGATCGTGAACGAGGAATCATACGGTAAGAGAAAGTTGGCTGATTACCCTAATCATTTAATCCTATGGGAGCTCCCCTATACACCAGGCAAAATTCGGGCTATAGGCCGCAATGGAAATCAGCAGGTTTGTGAACATGAACTGACTACCGCCGAGTTTCCTTATGCTCTAAAAATGGAGGCTGATCGGGGGACTCTACCTGCTGATGGGCAAGAGATATCTCATGTGGAAGTAACCGTTATCGATCAACACGGGATCGTTGTACCTAACCGGGATGTTGATTTGAGCTTTGAGCTGCATGGTGATGGCCGTATCCTTGGAATAGACAATGGGGATCTCACCAGTGATGAACCTTTCAAGGGAAAAGGAAGACGAACACACAGAGGAAGGTGTCTTGTAATAGTACAATCCGGGAATGTAGCTGGTGAACTGTTGCTACAAGCCTCAGCAGATGGGGGATTACAGGGAGGAATCAGCTTGAAAGTGGAATAAAGGAGAAAATGAATTTTTGCCAGCTCTTGCAGCTGGCTTTTTTGCGTGAAAACTGAATATATTTCAGAATTGACATGAAAAAAAGGAAGATTTATAATTCTGTTATTAATATTAAAGTAATTAATTGAATAGTTTAGTGAATGGGGTGTTTAATAGTGAACGAACGAGATTTCAAAGATGGACTTTTCACCGAATACGCACGGATCGGAAAATGCTTGTCCAGCCCGAAAAGGTTGGAAATTCTTGATATTCTCATACAAGGACCCAAATCAGTTGAAGTTCTTTCTAAAATGACTTCGATGTCCGTTGCCAATGTTTCTCAGCATCTACAAACTCTATATCAGGCTAAGTTGGTTCAATCCAAAAAGCAAGGAAACTTTGTCTATTATGAACTTTCTGACTCATCTGTTTTGCACTTTTTAAATTCATTGTATGACCTGTCTGAAAAGCAGTTAATTGAAGTTCAACACATTAAAGAGCAATTTTTGGGTCAATTCTCAGATGTTGAAGGAGTCACAATGGAAGAGTTGGCAATGCGGATGGAAAAAGGGGAGGTCACACTTCTTGATGTACGGCCGCGAGATGAATATGAAACTGCTCATATACCGGGAGCTGTTTCCGTTCCAATTGAAGAATTAGCGGAGCAGTTATCTCTGTTGCCAGCCGACTCGAAGATTGTGGCTTATTGCAGAGGCCCGTATTGCTTAATGGCGGTTAGGGCTATTGAATTGTTGCAAGCTCATGGCTTCAAAGCTAGACACTTGGATAAGAGTGTTCACGATTGGAACGACTTTATTCTTAACGAAGTGACAGGATCATGAAGCTTGGAATGTTTTTCGTTCTGCAAATGTAGCTTGTCGAGTGGGCCGATAAGACCGTCGCTTTTTGATGAAAAAAATAGATAACTGTTCTGTAGGGAATCAGGGGAGGATGTTAGCCTTAATGAATTTGACGAATGCTTCGCAGAAGAAGCAAGCGCTTATCAATTCCTATGTGGAATCTTCAGATAAGCAAAGAAAACTGTATCGTCGTACGCTTATCACCGTTATTTTCTCTCAAATTTTTGGAGGCGCTGGACTGGCTGCCGGAGTAACCGTTGGTGCGTTGTTGGCGCAAGATATGCTGGGCACGGATAAGTTTACGGGGATTCCTACAGCATTATTTACACTTGGATCAGCGGTTGCAGCACTCCTCGTCGGTCGGTTTTCCCAAAGATTCGGCCGACGAATGGGATTGGGACTTGGTTTTATCGCAGGGGGAGTTGGGGCGGTTGGTGTCGTTGTTGCAGCTCTTATGAACAGTATTACCCTGCTTTTAATTTCCCTTCTTGTTTATGGATCGGGAACGGCTACAAACTTGCAGGCTCGTTATGCCGGTACAGATCTCGCAAATTCAAAGCAGAGAGCAACAGCTGCGAGTATGGCTATGGTCTTTACAACGATCGGAGCGGTAGCCGGTCCCAATTTAGTTAACGTTACGGGAGAGTTTGCGCTATCCATTGGAGTTCCCAGTTTAGCGGGACCTTTTCTTTTAGCGGCTGTAGCCTATACATTAGCAGGCATAATATTATTGCTACTTCTTCATCCAGATCCTTTATTGGTAGCCAAAGCAGTTGCGAATCAGACAGCACCAGGAAGCCAGTCGAATTCTGATTCTGAGGCTACTCGTGATGGCAGAAAAGGAATTACTCTTGGCGCTTTAATCATGATAATAACTCAAATTGTCATGGTTGCGATTATGACGATGACTCCCGTACATATGAAGCATCATGGACATGGACTCGGCGAAGTAGGATTGGTCATCGGTTTTCATATTGGCGCTATGTATCTTCCGTCCTTGGTTACGGGTATTCTTGTCGATAAGATTGGTCGTATAGCGATGGCGATGGCTTCAGCTGTAACGCTACTTCTCGCTGGCGTAGTAGCTGCGCTGGCTCCCACTGATTCAATGGTTATGCTTATTGTGGCGCTTTCTCTTTTAGGGATAGGGTGGAATTTTGGACTGATTAGCGGAACCGCTTTGATTGTAGATTCGACAACAACATCTAATCAAGCTAAGGTACAGGGATCGGTGGACGTACTTATTGCTTTGGCAGGAGCTTCGGGAGGAGCACTGTCCGGGATGATTGTAGCAAATTCAAGCTATTCCATACTTTCTTATGCGGGAGGAATTCTGACACTGGCGTTACTTCCTATCATGTTATGGATACGTCCAAAGAGAGCATAGACTAGCAAAAAACGACCATTTGGTCGTTTTTTTGTGTTTACCTGACTGTCAGGGGGAAGGAGCTTGCATGAAAATCGAATAGAGAAAGTCCTCATTTCATAATTTGCACAGGCTTCTATCTTAAAACTACACAGTTTAATTGCCCTTCCTACTATTAATATATTTTTGTAGGAACGGTGAGGCGCTACTAGGAACAAGTGGTGCACAAGCTAGAGCAGGCAAAAGCATCTACCAAAACTAGATCGGGTCTGGCGATCTATCTAGATGCCCCAATACACTATAGCTATAAACCGAAATGCTAACGTTGCATAATTTACCTGTGGTAATCAGTAAAGCAAAATGGTATATTATTTGAGCTGACAACAAAACAGCCGTTTCAAAAAAAGAATAATTAGGGTGAAATGATTTTTATAAAAAAGAATAAAATAACCCTTGCATTTTTGAAATGAACATGATATGATCTTATAGCTGCTGAAAAACACAGCGAAAAAGAATTTGATCTTTGAAAACTGAACAACGAGTGAGTACGGATTTTATTTATAAAATCCAATGCTGAAATTTTGGTACATGCCATCTGGCTGTATGAAATGGAAGCAAAAATGAGATATTTTATCTCGTCAGTTTCAAAATGAGCTAATCGCTCTTTCTATATTGTTTCATCTTCGTTTCTTCTCCTTGGAGCGGATAAAGATGAAACAGGTTGACGTTACTTTGTAACGTCTTTAATGGAGAGTTTGATCCTGGCTCAGGACGAACGCTGGCGGCGTGCCTAATACATGCAAGTCGAGCGGGGTTAGTTAGAAGCTTGCTTCTAACTAACCTAGCGGCGGACGGGTGAGTAACACGTAGGCAACCTGCCCACAAGACAGGGATAACTACCGGAAACGGTAGCTAATACCCGATACATCCTTTTCCTGCATGGGAGAAGGAGGAAAGGCGGAGCAATCTGTCACTTGTGGATGGGCCTGCGGCGCATTAGCTAGTTGGTGGGGTAAAGGCCTACCAAGGCGACGATGCGTAGCCGACCTGAGAGGGTGATCGGCCACACTGGGACTGAGACACGGCCCAGACTCCTACGGGAGGCAGCAGTAGGGAATCTTCCGCAATGGGCGAAAGCCTGACGGAGCAACGCCGCGTGAGTGATGAAGGTTTTCGGATCGTAAAGCTCTGTTGCCAGGGAAGAACGTCTTGTAGAGTAACTGCTACAAGAGTGACGGTACCTGAGAAGAAAGCCCCGGCTAACTACGTGCCAGCAGCCGCGGTAATACGTAGGGGGCAAGCGTTGTCCGGAATTATTGGGCGTAAAGCGCGCGCAGGCGGCTCTTTAAGTCTGGTGT
>NZ_JAKWFI010000009.1:0-174780 GCF_029522175.1 Paenibacillus sp. P2(2022)
ACTCTCCATTAAAGACGTTACAAAGTAACGTCAACCTGTTTCATCTTCATCCACTCCAAGGAGAAGAACCGAAGATGAAACAATATAGAAAGAGCGATTAGCTCATTTTGAAACTGACGAGATAAAATATCTCTTGTTTGATTTTGCGAACAAAATCAGTTTACTCACTCGTTGTTCAGTTTTCAAAGATCAAACTTTATTTCGAATCAGCTTTTCGCTTCATCAACTCTTATATCCTACCACATACCAACCAACTTTGCAAGTTTTTTTTCAAAAGTCTTTTTTGAAACATTCGCTCACAACCTTGTGTTTCTTGGCCGGAATTAGAATATACCATATGTAATTTTAGTTTGCAAGTATTATTTATATAAATTTTCATAACACATATTTATTAATCGTTTTCTTTCATATATTAATTCTTTTGTTTTTACTCGTGGTTAACTATAAAAAAGAACCTCCTCCCTTTTAAACCAACAGGAAAGAGGTTCTGTATTTTATATCTACTGAATTATTCGGAGCCCATAAAGGCAAAGCGGATTACTACAATTATAGCAAGCACCCACATAAGCCAGTGAATTTTAACTTTATTGCTGGTAAACAGATTACTGAACACAGCCAGCACAACGTAAGACAGAATACCAGCAGAAATACCATTCGCAATTCCACCTGTAAAAGGCATCAAAACAATAGTCAGAAACGCTGGGAATGCCAACAGGAAGTTATCCCAGTCAATATTACGAACCTGACTCATCATCAACACCCCAACGATAATCAGAGCCGGAGCAGTAGCCGCAGAGGGCACAACCAGTGCCAGCGGCGCAATAAAGAGGGCCAACAAGAACAGAACGCCTGTCGTTACAGCAGTGAGACCTGTACGGCCACCTTCTTCTACCCCTGCGGAGCTTTCTACAAATGCTGTAATTGTACTTGTACCCAATACCGCACCAGTACTTACGCCAACAGCATCTACCAGCATCGCTTTACCGATAATTTTCTCGCCTTTTTTCTTATCTTTCATTATGCCTGCGCGTGTAGCTGTACCTACCAACGTACCGAACGTATCAAACAACTCTACAAATGTGAAGATGAAAATAATATCAAACAAACCAATATGCAAAGCTGCCTTCAGGTCTAGCTGACCTACTGCCAAATTGCTGAAATTTGGAATCCAGTGGCCTGTTGTCAAGCTACTCAGATTCGTTACACCCATCGGAATACCGATTAATGTAGTAGCTACGATTCCAATCAGCAATGCGCCTTTGACCCGAACGACCATCAACGCTGCGATAATGAGCAACCCGATTAGCGCCAGCAGCGCATCCTTTTGATGTACCAGGCTACCTAGAACCAAATTAAAAGCATGACCCGGAACCGGTTGACCAACATCTGTCCCTGGAACAATACTCACCATAACCAGATTACAAAGCTTGAAGCCAACAATTGTGATAAACAAGCCGATACCAACTGTAATAGCGGTTTTTAAATTTTCCGGAACTGCAACAAGCAGCATCTGTCTAACCCGGGTAACAGTTAAAATCAGAAAGACGATACCGGATATAAATACAGCGCCAAGTGCCGCTTGCCAAGTAATCATCCCATTAGAACTCAAGACTACAGTCATAAAATAAGCATTCAAGCCCATCCCTGGTGCCATACCGATCGGCACATTTACAAACAAGCCCATCAGAATGGTTACTAAACCTGCACCTACTGCTGTCGCAAAGAAAACAGCTTCACTAGGCATCCCCGCTCCAGTTGGTCCCAAAAAGGTATTGTTGACCACCAGGATATAAGCCATGGTCATAAAAGTAGTGATCCCCGCAATAATCTCGGTGCGGACGTTCGTGCCATGTTCCTTTAATTTAAAGAAACGCTCCATGAGTCGTAATTCCTCCTACGCAAAGCATACTCGTATTGTTGTCGTTCAATTGCTGTAATATTCGCCTTCATATACGCTATATTACATCCGTTATTTTAGGCTCTCGCCTACGGCTTGTCAACAGAAAAAACGAATGTTACAAATTGAACACATATGTATTGTTCGGAAAATAGATAACCCGCAAGCTATTATACAGCTGGCGGGTTATTATTTAGGATAATCAGATATTTTTATACTTATCAAAGGCATCCGCTGTATCTGGTATATTTTCCAGATAAACGATCTTCCCTTCTGTATCCAGTCGGGCTTTGTCCACTCCAGTAAGTGTATAAACTTCGCCTGTTACTTTTTTACCGCACACTGCCCATTTAGTTTGATAGGTATCAGCTTCTTCGGAAACAAGCTTCCACCCCTCATACATATGCTTAATTTCGAGCGTCCCCTCGAAGAACATGTTCAAAAAGCTTTTCCAACTGTTCATCCCTTGTTTTCGATTACCATTCAATACAAACTCAATCTTCTCGGAAAAAAGGCTGATTAATCGTTCTCTGCTCGTCTCATCATCTTTTGCTAAATCATAGTAGTGAAAATAGTCTTCTAAAATCTTCATCGAGTGGCCTCCAAAATCATTTTGTCCTCGCATATTTTTACATATTCTTCACATTGCTAGACATACGCTGTAGTGCATCTGTTAAAGCCACAATTTCCTCGTCTTGAAAATTGTAGAGAAGTTGTTCCTGAAAGGCTTGTCTTTGCTCTGTCAAAACTTGCAGCTCTTGAATCCCTAATTCGGTTAAACGTATATAAGTTACACGCTTATCCTGCTCTTTTTTACTGCGTAAAATCAGACCTTCCTCTTCCAGCCTTTTCAGATGCCGGGTCACTGCTGCACCATCCAGAACGAGCAGATGTTGAAGCTCCAGCTGACTTAATTCCTGACGATGGTCAATATGATACAAAATTTCGACCTTGGTAAAGCTGGTTTTTAACTGTGCTTCAAAAGCGTTATTCATTTCTTTACACAAAAGATGCATGCGATAAAATAACTGGCTTTTTTCAGAGCAATGTTCGATGACTACCTCGCCTCCTTTTGATACTTGACCCATCAATTGATATATCAAGTATTATACACCCTCACTATAAATAAACAAGCCATGAGACAAGTCTACATATACAAAAAAGTTGGGGCTATGGCTTTTCTCCATCACGCAATTCATATCCAAACGTAATGCTATCGTCCAAAAATACAGCATGGTAGCCTTGGTATTTGCCTTGATTAATTGGCATTTGATGTCTCTCCTATTCTATTAGATCGTATTATTGATTTCGATAAATTTATGTTCAATTGCTGTCATTTTGTGATTGGGACGAGATATTAAATATGTATCCATATAGCCAAAAACCGGAGGAACGGGTAGATAGGATGCTACTTTAAATTGCCGGGCCAGCTTTTTGGACATAAGGGTAATTCCCATTCCCATTAGAGCGAATTCCACCATCGTATCAAATATTCCAACCTCGACAACCTCGACATGGGTCAATTGCATGTCCTGATACATCTTCTCTAAATGCGTGAGGTACAGGCAGCTATCCGACAATATGATAATAGAAGCTCCTTGTAGTACTTGCTGGAGATCCGAACCTTCGTGTATACCCTTCCCCACCAGCACCAGCTCTTCACGGCATATTTTTTGATAATGAATATATGGGTTGGTAGGATATCCTGTAACAAAAGCAATATCAAGCTCTCCGTCGAGGATGAATTGTTCCATTTCCGGGGTGGTTCCCGTTTTTAATGTCACCGAAACCTGCGGATACATCTCATATACCTTCGTTAGCGCCCTTGTTGTTTCGCCTGCTACAATGGACTGCATCGTGCCGACGCGCAGTTTTTCCTCCTGGGGTCTCATTTTCATCTCCGTGTCTTGCCATAGCAGCAAAATTTGCTTGTACTGAGCGTATAAAATTTCGCCTGCGGGTGTCAGTTCCATACCACGAGGCTTTCTGTAAAATAACGCTGTGCCATAATAGGTCTCCAGCTTCTTTATTTTTGCCGTCATATTCGATTGCAGATGATTCAGCTTCTGGGCAGCTTCTGTTAGACTTCTAAGCTCTGCCACCGAAACGAATGCCTGCATATTTTGAATATCCACCGCTTTACCTCCCATCAAATAAAATGATATCTACATCATTAACAAGCATTATTCTTTATGAGTTAAGTGTATTATATTGGGCTTGAGCGTTATTTTCTACTCACATTTTAAAATTAGGAGGGATGGCACATGGTTAAACAGAAGATTCGTGCAGGTATCATAGGAGGTTCGATGAATAACAAATGGGCCAGCCAAACGCATATTCCTGCTTTGCTCAAGCACCCGAGCTTGGATATCACGGCCATCGGCACTTCCCGTATGGGGAGTGCACGAAAAAGTGCAGAGGACGTAGGGGCAACATTAGCTTTTGACGATGCCAAAAAGCTCGCAGCTTCCGAGGATGTGGACATGGTCGTGGTGAGCGTAAAAGTTCCCCATCATTATGAGGCGGTGATGGCGGCTATTCAAGAGGGAAAGCATATTTTTTGTGAGTGGCCTCTGGGGGCCAACACTGCGGAAGCTACTGAAATGGCTAAGGCGGCGGAAATGGCGGGCATCCATCATACCGTCGGCTTGCAGGCACGTCAGGATTTTGAGGTGCAAATGATGAAAAAGCTGGTGGAAGACGGGACAATTGGTGAAATAGTATCCTGTCATATGCAAGTAGCTACTCCCGGCAAAGGAGGACGAACAAATCAGGATACGTCTTATCTACTGAATAGAGCCAGTGGTGCCAACCTACTGACCATTAACGGAGGGCATTCCTTGGATGCGCTACAATACATCGTTGGCGAATTCCGTGAGCTATCGGCCATCACATCCTCCCGTTATAATGAAGCCACTATTCATGAAACGGGCGAAGTCATTTCCAAGGATACTGCCGATCAAATTCTGATTCACGGACTAATGGAAAATGGAGCACCGACATCCGTTCACATTCAAGGTGGAGTGAATTCTAAGTTTGAGCTAGAGATTCAGGGGAAAAAGGGCATTTTGCGTTTGTCACAGAATCCTTCGCTTGGACATATTCAATTTGGGAATCTGACGCTTGAAAAACTGATATATGATCCAAGTAATGAGCAGAGTCATGCGCCTAACGGTGATTTTGAAACAATAAATATAGCTCATGAACCTGATAATACCCTGGATTTCCCAAAAGAAGGGGTAACCCTGAATGTAGCCAAAGCTCATCATGTATTTGCCAGGGATATTTTGACGGACACCCGTCTCGCCCCCGATTTCAACCATGCCTTAAAACTACATCAGTTACTGGACCGCATCGAGGAATCGGCTGCAACCGGGAAAAAGATCGTATGGTAAGTTAGAATTTAAAAAAAGAACCTTCAATACCAAGATAGATGTGGATTGAAGGTTCTTTAAAATATTTATCAGTTGAAATTCTCCTTTATTTAAGGAAGTCATGCATTCTCGACTTTTATACTATCACCTTCAACCAAAATAACCTCTTCGTTGCTGATTGGATATAAATTTAATTGGCTGCCATATTTCTCAATGATGTTCTCCACCGCTTTTTTAAACGGGATGTTCGTATGGTGAGGGACTGGATAGAATTCAATTGCCCTGAGTGCAGCAAAGGAATCCAAAGCAGGCGCCTCCTGCACATTGTCCATAAGTCGGGCATATTCGATATTAGGTGATAAAATCATCGAACCTGCCGATTCGCCTATATACAACTTCCCTGCATTAACTTCCTCAGCAATGATTTTGTCAGCTCCGGTTCTTCTTAACTCTTGAAGTAAATAAAATGTGTTGCCTCCGGTCATATAAATATAGTCATTTCCTCTAATTTTACTCTCTATTTCACTCCATGTTGCTGTGCTGATTTCGATTTCATCCACGATTAATCCTAAATTCTCTAATGCTTTTTTCCCTGTATTCACATAAAACTTAACTTTCTCTGGAATACTTGCGGTTGGGATGAAAGTGACTTTTTTTCCTTCCAAGTTTTCATCGGCAAAATGAACTAAGCATGGTGCAACATCCTTAAATGAGGACGACAAAAATAATTTTCTCATCTCTTTATTCTCCTTAGTAGCGTTTAATGAACCGGGATATGTAACACTTTAATCTAGATAAATTATAAAATATATTGGTATCAAAACATGACACCATTAAAAGATGACATGAAAATAAACGTTTAATTCCATACTTGATTTAAGCTATTTATAGCTTAAAGCTAATAAACTCATATAAAAAAAGGAGACATTACCATTGAATAATATCTCCTTTTTTCAACTTCATATTCTGTTTTGTAATAACAAATGACTTTATATCTCCGTCGCATGAGGCCATGCTGTTCGCCTTTAGCTAAACCTCGTCGATTGAGGTTGCCGTGCAGTAAACTTTCCCGAGCAAAGTTTCGACCTTGCCCCCGTAAAAAAAGACTCCAGCCGCATAGCGATATTTCGCCGATGCAGAGGAGCCTGATGTTGTATTGGTAAATCTCAAAGGGTTCGTGGTTAAGATGCGGGAGTCTCCACGCTTATTCCCACTCGATTGTTGCTGGTGGTTTGGAAGTTACGTCGTACACGATACGATTGACGTTGTCCACTTCGTTGACAATACGAACAGAGATTTTCTCCAACACGTCCCAAGGGATACGTGCCCAGTCGGCGGTCATACCGTCGATCGACGTTACTGCGCGAATACCTACAGTGTAGGAATACGTACGGGCATCGCCCATAACGCCAACACTCTTCATATTCGGCAGAGCGGTGAAGTATTGCCAAATCTCCCGATCCAGACCCGCTTTGGCAATCTCCTCGCGCAAAATAAAGTCAGAATCACGGACAATCTTGAGCTTGTCCTCTGTCACTTCGCCCAATACACGGATGGCAAGACCCGGACCTGGGAATGGCTGACGCCATACAATTTCGGCCGGAAGTCCGCATTCTTCACCGACTCTACGCACTTCATCCTTGAACAAAGCATTCAGTGGCTCGATCAGTTTGAACTTCATGTCTTCCGGTAAACCGCCCACGTTATGGTGCGACTTGATAGTTTGTGCCGTTGCTGTTCCGCTCTCTACAATATCTGTGTACAACGTGCCTTGTGCCAGGAAGTCAAAATCATCGAATTTAGCGGATTCTTCTTCAAAGACGTAAATAAACTCGTTACCGATGATTTTACGTTTTTGTTCTGGATCATCCACTCCTGCCAGTTTGGACAGGAAACGCTCACGTGCATCAATTTTGACAACTTTCATATCAAATTTACCAACGAACGTCTCCATTACACTTTCGGCTTCACCTTTGCGCAGCAGTCCGTGATCAATGAACATACATGTCAGTTGGTCGCCGATAGCTCTGTGAATAAGCATGGCTACGACGGAAGAATCCACGCCGCCACTTAAAGCGCACAGTACTTTCTTGTCGCCTACTTGCTGGCGGATTTCACGGATTTGCTCTTCAATGAACGATTCCATGGTCCAGTTGCCTTCACAACCACACACTTCATACAGGAAGTTGCTAATCATCTCATTACCTTGAACAGAATGACGCACCTCTGGATGGAATTGTACCGCATACAGATTCCGCTCCAGGTTACTCATCGCAGCAATCGGAGCACTCTCTGTTCCCGCATCCAGTGTAAAGCCAGTTGGCAGATCTGTAACGTGATCGCCATGGCTCATCCATACCGTTTGACGAGAATCCAGCCCTTTAGTCAAACGGGCATCCTCATTGAATTGCACGTCTGCTTTGCCATATTCACGCTTGCCCGCACGTTCTACTTTACCGTCCAGTTGGTGGGCCATCAGCTGCATGCCATAACAAATACCAAAGATAGGGATGCCAAGATCATAAATTGCCCGATCCACCTGAGGAGCATTGTCTGTGTATACGCTGGAAGGTCCGCCTGAGAAAACAATTCCTTTCGGCGCCAGCTCTCTCAGCTTCTCCGCAGGCGTATTGTATGGAAGGAGCTCGCTATATACGCCGAGATCCCGAATTCTTCTTGCAATTAACTGGTTGTATTGTCCTCCAAAATCGAGAACTACAACGATTTCATTAGGCTTATTCATTACCGTGCCTCCCTCAATTGTTCGTTTCATTATACGCAACGATAAAACAACACGTCAAGAAATCAACCATAGTTGAGTGGTCATGAAAAGATTGATAAAATAAATTGATTCTAAATTACTTAATCTGCCCGTAGGAGTGTACACGATGGATGTGCTGAAATGGATTGCGCAATTGTTCGAAGAATATGGATACGGCGTCCTTTTTTTCGGCTTGCTGCTGGAGTTTATTGCCTTGCCTTTTCCCGGGGAAACCACGATGGCTTATGCGGGATATCTCTCCTATGCCGGTACTCTGGATTTCAGCAAGCTGCTGCTGCTAGCTTTTTTGGGCACAACCATCGGTATGACCATTACCTACTTTATTGGAAAATGGGCTGGACTTCCCTTTATTCAGAAATACGGCAAATGGGTTTTGTTATCGCCGGACAAGCTACAGAAAACACAAAAATGGTTTCAACGTTATGGATACTGGCTTATTTTCCTTGGATATTTCATCCCAGGTGTCAGGCATTTTACCGGCTATTTTGCTGGAATTATAGCTCTTTCTTTCCGTAAATTTGTCCTGTATGCTTACAGCGGTGCTTTATTCTGGGTCGTCCTCTTTCTAAGCATCGGCAAGCTGTTTGGCCCGAAATGGGATGCCATTTTCCATTTGGTAGAGCTGTACGCACTACGAATCGCAGCAGCGGTTGGATTCGTAATCCTGCTGTATTTTATATATCGGTGGAGAAGCTTCCTGTTTGGATCACTATACAAATCCAAAAAATCAGTAAAAACCAGCCACAAGGATGACACGGAATAGTTAAACTCCTTCAGCCGAGCCCACATTCGCGGCTCATGATTTGAGCTACCCCTGCTCCAAACATAGACATTCCGATCATACCTTGGTTCTACGTCGTCAGCATACCCAACAATGGACCCTGTAAATACAATGGGGTCTCCTGCATTAATAATGTCTCCAAATATGCGGGTAATAAGCAGACCCTCCGCAGATGACAGGACCAAAAAAGGAATCACCCACTAGACAGTAAGACACCTACGCTAAACCCCGAAACCATAAGCCGTTATATTAAAACCCAACAAAGCGATACGGAGAAACGCCCCCCAATTCAATTAATGTTATCTGCAGCGAATAACTCCCTATACTGCCAATCTACCATTCTAATCAGTTCTAATACGACAGACTCCATAAATTAAACAAAAATATAATTTAATTATTTATCACTAATCATCAGATTACTTTGCAGCCGTCAAGGCATAAATTCATATATTCAGAGCATACTAAGCCAACAAACTCCAATATCGGAGGATTTTACGTATGCCAAATCAGAATAAAAGTTGTCCACTTACTCATGTATCCTCTAACTTGAAAGATAATGTAAATCATATCGAGAGCTCCTTTGGAAACAGCGGAGATGTAATCATTAAAGAGCTATTATGGATGCAAAAATGGCCAGCAGCTCTTTTATATATCGATGGTCTGGTTAACACTCAATTGCTTCATGATTCCGTTCTCCGTTCATTGATGCGAGTAAATGAACATCATTTACCGGAGGGCGCAGAACCATTCGACTATTTGAAGAATCAAGTTTTGATTGCAGGTAACTCAGGTAGTGTGGATGAAATGGACGCCCTATTCAATCAAATGTTATCCGGCAGTATTATCATTTTGCTGGACGGATACGCAAAGGGCATATGGATTGATGCGGTCGGTTGGGAGGATCGCAGTGTTAGCGAGCCCCAATCCCAAAGTGTCGTACGGGGTCCAATGGAGGCTTTTACCGAAAATTTACGAACCAATACCGCTCTAATTCGTAGGCGAATCCGCGATCCGCGACTGTGGATGGAAACAAGACAGATCGGTCAAGTGACTCATACCAATGTAGCCGTGATGTATGTCAAAGGAATTGCTGACGAAGGGGTTATTCAGGAACTGAGAGAACGTTTGGACCGAATTGATATTGACGGAATTTTGGAAGGGGGTTACATCGAGGAGGAAATTCAGGATGAAACCTATACCCTGTTTCCCACCATTTATAACAGCGAGCGTCCGGATTCGGTCGCTGCCAGCCTGCTGGAAGGGCGAATTGCTATTTTGGTGGACGGAACACCATTTGTTCTACTGATACCTGCATTGTTCGTTCAATTCTTCCAGTCAGCAGAGGATTATTACCAGCGTGCTGACATCAGCACTTTGCTGCGTTTACTGCGTTTCTTTTCCTTTTTTATCGCAATGCTGGCACCCGCTGTTTATATTGCGGTAACTACCTTTCACCAAGAGATGATTCCTACAAACCTTTTGGTCAGTCTCGCTGCACAAAGAGAAGGCGTACCGTTTCCGGCTTTTGTCGAGGCGATGCTTATGGAAATTACTTATGAAATTTTGCGTGAAGCAGGAATCCGAATTCCCAAGACCGTCGGACAAGCTGTCTCGATTGTAGGCACGCTGGTTATTGGACAAGCAGCTGTCGATGCAGGAGTGGTCTCGGCGGCTATGGTCATTATTGTGTCAATCACAGCGATCTCCAGCTATGTTATTCCAGAAAATGGTTTGTCGATAGCGGTTCGTATTGTACGCTTCGCCTTAATGATGCTTGCGGCAGCCTTCGGACTGCTTGGAATATTGATGGGGTTAATTGTACTTTTGCTGCACTTAACCAGTCTGCGATCGTTCGGCGTCTCTTATATGAGTCCATTCGGCCCATATGTGGAAAGCGATTTGAAAGATACGCTGTTTCGCCTACCTTGGTCTCATATGAAATCACGACCTCAATCCACCCCTATCCAAAATACGATCCGCCAAAAAACGAAAAAAAGACGGATTGGCAATAAATCAAAAACCAGAAGGGATCAACCATGAAGCAGATCGTACATTTGCTCTTCGTCTGGGGGCTGATTGCATTACTATTGGGTGGATGCTGGGATCGAAAAGAATTAAACGAGTTGGGCATCGCTATCGGGATTGGGGTAGACATGGAAGGAGACCAATATCAGGTGACTGCTCAGGTGGTCATTCCTTCTGCTGTAGCCTCCAAATCCTCACCCAGCTCAGGCTCACCAGTTGTTACTTATCAGGCTACTGCGCCCACGATTCAAGAGGCTATTCAAAAAATGACGGATACAAGCCCGCGATCCATCTATTTATCTCATATTCGTATGCTGATTTTAGGTGAAGAGTACGCGAGAAGAGGAATTTCGGATGCGATTGAAACCTTGATGCGAGAGCCTTTTACCAGAAGCGACTTTTATATTGCCATAGCTAAAAATAATAAGGCCTCTACGATGTTAAAGATCCCCACTCCACTGGAAAAGTTGCCAGCCAATAAAATGTTTGCTTCATTGGATACGTTAACTAAAACATGGGCTCCTGCCACCAAAGTAACCATGGATCAATTGCTGAGCGACTTGGCCAATCCTGATATCCAGTCCACTCTACCCGCATTGGAAGCTGTGGGGGATATAGAATCGTCCAATGAAAAAGGTGTAGATGCCACCAAAAGCATATCTCCTGGAACCATACTAAGGTTCTCTGGCATTGGTGTATTAGAAAAAGACCGCTTGCTGGGCTGGATCAATGATCAAGACAGCAAAGGGTTCAACTACATTCGGAATACAGTGGAGTCAACTACAGGACATGCCGACTGTCAGGGAGGGGGGAACATTGCCTTATTAACCTTAAGCAGTAACACCCAAAAAAAAGTGCTTATTCGCGATGGAGAGCCTGTTATCTCCATATCCGTTACTAACGACAGCACAGTACGAGAGGTCAACTGTAAGCATATGAAGTTAAGCAGTATGGCTGATATCAAAGAAATTGAGGCCGCAAGCAATGAAAAAATCGTTGAAATTATGAAGCATTCCGTAGAGACTGTTCGACGTGAGTTTAAGTCAGACATATTCGGCTTTGGTCAACTGATCCACCAGTCCAAACCAGAGCTTTGGAAAAGACTAAAAGAAGAAAAAGAAAATCCATTTATGGATTTACAGATTGAATACAAGGCAAAGACTACGATCAAAAAAATTGGTTCCTTGTTTGAATCGTTCCAAAAAGAAATAAAGGAGTGAGCTTGGTGGAGGAGAAAGGGCGTATCAGCATTACAAATATAGCCGTACTCGTATTTTTGAGTATTATTGGAGACTGTGTACTGGTATACCCCTCCCTCATTACTAGCATATCCAAGCAGGATGCCTGGATCAGCTCATTACTTAGCATCCCTGCAGGACTGGCTGTACTACTGTTACTCTTGCGGGTACATCAGCTGTATCCTGATCTCACCTTTGTTCAGCTCTGCCAGCGAATTTTGGGTCCGTGGCTAGGCGCCCTCATCTCCATATGGTATTTGTTCCATTTAATGATGAATTCAGCGATTTATTTAAGAGAAGTCGGAGATTTTATGAACAGTCAGACCTATGTGATGACGCCTCTTCCCGTGATCAATTTACTCTTCATCCTTGTGCTGATGTGGGGGATGTATATGGGATTGGAACCCATTGCGCGTACGGCTCAAATCTTATTTCCATTATGCTTGGCTTTCGCTTTGTTTTTAATCCTATGCTTGCTTCCCCAATGTGACAGTCAGCAGCTTAAGCCCATTATGGAGCAAGGTATTCCTAAAATTATGGAGGGCAGCCTATTTGCGCTCTCCTACCCATTCGGTGAACTAGCTTTTTTACTCATGATTTTTCCCTATGTGAGCAAAAAACCGGGTCTAAAAAAATCAGTTTTACTCTCAGGACTTACGGCCAGCATTCTGTTAAGCGTACTCCTCCTGGTTTCTCTCATGGTGCTGGGTCCTTTTGTAACCGAACATAGTGTGTATACCTCTTATACGCTATCTAAAAAGATCAACATAGGAAATTTCCTGCAGAGAATTGAATCCATGATGAGTACTGCCTGGATTATCACTACTTTTGTTAAAACCATTTTACACTTCTATGCCTTTACCTTAGGAATGACTCAACTACTGCGATTAAATAATGTTCGGACCTTTCTTGGTCCTAGCTTCATGATCCTGTTTGGTCTGATTATCGTGTCGGCGCCTAATATTACTTACTATCTGGATACGATCGTCAACGCCTGGATTTATTGGGATTTGACGGATTCTGTTGTCCTTCCTTCGCTGCTGCTTATCGTATACAAGTTAAGATCGAAAGGCCGCCACAGCCTGGAACCCAGTTGATCCACACCCTTTAACGGAAGGAGTCTTCACCGTGCTAATCACCACTGTTATTATCTGT
This sequence comes from Paenibacillus sp. P2(2022), assembly GCF_029522175.1. Lineage (NCBI taxonomy): Bacteria > Bacillati > Bacillota > Bacilli > Caryophanales > Paenibacillaceae > Paenibacillus > Paenibacillus sp. P2(2022). Next base: position 13,253 of record NZ_JAKWFI010000009.1, read on the forward strand.
ATCGGTCTAGCCATTGCTGCCAAAGATTTGCCAGGCTTGTATCGAAAACATCGCTTTAAAGATATGTTCGTGTACATCATTATGCTCGGAATAGGCACATGGCTTAGTGTCCTTGCCGCCAAGTCAGAGGTTACGCCAAGCCCGCTGGTACTGATTGAAATCATCTACAACCCTGTTAACGCTTTTGTGTCACATGTATTTGGTTTTTAGAAAGGAGACAGCCACATGTCAAAAAAAACACGTATTAGCGTTCGGCAAGTGACTGTCCTGATGTTTATGAGTTTAATCGGGGATATGCTCTTATTCTATCCGACTATGATTACACATATTGCTCATCAGGATGCCTGGATCAGCTCCATGCTGTCCATTCCGCTGGGCTTAATCATAATTTACGTGCTTATTCGCGTTCATGAGCTCTACCCGAACCTTACACTTATTGAAGCGATTCGCAAAATTTTGGGGCCCGTGTTAGGAACCGTTGTTTCCTGCTGGTATTTATTTTATTTTTTAATGAACACCGTTCTTATTGCGAGAGAGGTAGGCGATTTTCTGACTACACAGTTATTTGTAAATACCCCTCTACGTGTTCTGCTCGCTATGGGAATAGCCTTAATGGTGCTTACTGCGTTAGCCGGAATTGAAGCTTTCGGTCGTGTTAGCGAGATGCTATTACCAGCATATATATTAATTTTCTCTGGTCTATTCCTTGCACTCCTGCCACAAGTTCAGCTTTCCAATGTACGGCCTGTTTTGGAAAATGGGCTGGCTCCTGTTGCTCAAGGAATGGTTCCAGGCGTGGCAATGCCTTTTGCCGGAATGTCTATTATGCTCATGGTTTTTCCTTATGTAAACAAAAAAGCCCATTTTAAAAAGGACATATTGCTCGCTTCCCTTATAGGCGGAATCGTGATTAGCCTATTTCTGCTGCTCTCCCTGCTTGTGATTGGACCCTTTGTGACCCATTACAGTCCATACATTTCTTCTGTACTCACGACAAAAATTAATGAACTGAATTATATTACACGTGTTGAATCGCTTGTTGCTTTAACCTGGGCACTGGCTGCCTATTTCAAGGGAGTTCTTTTTTTCTACGCCTTCACTTTTGGAACACCCCAGTTGTTCCGAATTTCTAATAGTCGTCCATTCGTCATACCCGCAGGAGCGATTGTGTTTGGTATGACCATTTCGATAACCCCCAATGTGTTTTATTATGTAAGAACTCTTGTTTATCCCATGGCTGCCTGGCATTATACGAACGGCTTGATCATTCCGCTTCTTTTGTGGATTGTTTACCTCTGCCGGCAAAAGTGGAAACATCGGCAAAATACACCCAAAAATGAATAAAAAACCTTTTGAAACCGATGCTTAAAAAGCATAACCCGATTCCAAAAGGTTTTTTTAATTTATGCCATATCCTGAATGTATGCCAGCGCGGCATCAATATGTCCTTTTACCCTTAAACCACGCCATTCATGAACTAAAATGCCATTCTCATCAATAAGGAACGTAGAACGAACAATGCCCATGTACTGCTTGCCGTACATCTGTTTTTGCTGCCAGACACCATATGTCTCAGCCACCTGATGCTCTTCATCAGATAACAGCTGAAAAGGTAGGCCATACTTGGCAATAAACTTGTCATGCTGCTTGAGTGGATCGGGGCTTATGCCGAGAATCACGGTGTTTAAGCCTTTAAACTCCGCATGTTTATCCCGAAAATCGCAAGCCTGGGTCGAGCAGCTAGAGGTCAAATCCTTGGGATAAAAGTACAACAATACCCTACTGCCTCGATAATCCGACAGCTTGACACTCTTTCCCTCACTCCCAGGCAATTCAAAATCCGGTGCCGCTTGTCCAATAACGGTCAATGTCGTGGACATCTTATCATCTCCTATCTTGTAGGGGTTCTTATATCATCCGCCCTATGAGCCAGCACCCCGGTAACGCCGAATCCCCCAGTTCCAAGCCAGTAAGCCTAGTGTGAGAAAGACAATTCCCATCACAGGAGTTAAGAGCGCCATATGGCGCATGTCCTCTCGTTGAAGGAACAGGGAAGCGGGATATACGCCAACAAAAGCAAAAGGCAGTATCCAAGTCAGCACAACCTGAATGGCACGGTTATAGATCGTTACCGGATAACGTCCGTAACCCTGAATATTGTACATGAGCGGGATAATTCCTGTGGGCGCATCCGAAAAGAATGAAAGAGAAGTCAATATGGTGTATATGCCCGTATAGATCGCCACAGCACTTAGGCTCAAAACGATTAGTGCCGGGACAAACCACCACTCCATAGCCAAATCCATCTGTGCGCCGCTGATCCCCATAATAATCAGACCAATCACTGAGCCGACCAACGCGGGCGGGTCCACATTTTCAAGGAAAATCTGGAACAGATTATACGCAGGACGGGTCATTACTCGGTCGAGTTCACCTTTTACAATATAACGCTCGCTAAAGTTCCAAAGATTAACGAAACAACTAAACAGTCCGTAAGGAACCATAAAAAATCCATAAACGAACACGACCTCATTTTCACTCCAGCCACCCAAGCTGTCTGTATGCATAAATATAACTAAAATAAAAATAAGATTCGTGGCCTGAAAGAGCAGATCCGAAATGACTTCTACCCAAAAATCGGCACGATAGGTGAGCCGTGACTTCATGTAATTTTTCAAATATTCGCTAATGAGGCCCAAATAGTACATCATCGGCTTACCCTCCCTGCACGAACAGACGTCTGCGCGCCAGCCGCCAAATGATGATCATCGGCACGAGCAGAACGACCAGCCAAATGATTTGGATACCCAGCACATTCCATATGCCAACGCCTTTTACACGTCCCGTAAATACAGAGCCCGGCAAATAAGTAATTGCCTGAAACGGCATCCATTGGGAAATTGTCGCCAGCCAGCCCGGAAACAAGCTAATTGGCAAAATCAACCCTGAAAACAGGTCTACGACTACGCGCTTCATGCGCATCATGCCCTCATTATTTTCGATAAAGAAGGCCGTCAAGCCCGTAATAATATTAATCTGAGTGTTGATCAGAAAGCTGAAAAACAGCATGACCAGAAAACCAATCCAGGCTACCGGGTCACTGGGAAGCTTCACGGGGAACAGCAGCATCGCAATCGCCATGCCCGGAATCATAAACAAGAGGAAGCGAAACATCCCCTCACCGAGTCCCTGCATAAACTTAACAAGTACATAGTTATAAGGTCGGATCATCTGAATAGCAATGCTTCCATCACGAATATCTGTCGATATTTCGCGATCCAGATTGTTAAAATAAAAGGCTCTCGCCATCCACGATACGGCTACATAGGTCGTCATCTGAGCAGCAGTAAAGCCTCCAATACTACCCGCATCGCCATATATCGCTTTGTATGTGAAATAATACACGCCGATATTCATGGAATAAATAAGTATGCCCGAATAATAGTTCACACGATAAGCAAGCATCGTGAGAAATCGGATACGAATAAAATCGGTATATACGCTAAGCATGAACTTTGGCCTCCACTAGCGGATTGCCTTGGCGTTCTGCCGAGCCAGACTGATAGATACTGCGAACGATATCATCCGTGTTGGTTTCAATGATTTTGATATCCGTAATGTCCGTGCGGCCAACTACGCTAGCCAGCACATCCGATACATTAATATGAAGAGGAATCCACACCTTGGCAGCCAAATCGTTATCCATAGTCCACGTCAATGGCATATCGGCTGTCCATGCCTGCAATTGCTCCAGCACAGTCGTCGTACCAAATTGGAACCGTACTTCCCGACCTGTCCCCCAACGAGCCTTGAGATCATCCAGTCCACCATCATAAATGATATTCCCATCATCCAACATAATGACGCGCGAGCACAGCGCCTCAATATCCTGTAAATCATGGGTCGTCAACAAAATAGTGGTCCCGTGGTCCCGGTTCATATCCTTCAAAAACTCACGAATTTCGGACTTCACCATAATATCAAGCCCAATGGTCGGCTCGTCCAGAAAAACAATCGACGGATTGTGCAGCAAAGCAGCTACCAGTTCACAACGCATCCGTTGTCCAAGACTAAGTTTACGCACCGGGCGGCTTAGCAAATCCTGCAATTGCAGCCTTTCTACCAGCTCATCCAGCCTGCGTTTGAAGTCCATAGCCGGAACCTGATATACTTTGCGCAGCAGTTGAAAAGACTCGATCACGCCGATGTCCCACCAAAGCTGGCTGCGCTGACCAAAAACAACGCCTATGTTACCTACAAACTTCTCGCGATCCTCATAAGGGACATAGCCCCCCACCTTGAGATGTCCCGATGTTGGCACGAGAATACCTGTCAACATCTTAATCGTGGTGGACTTTCCGGCCCCGTTCTCACCAATATAACCGCATATTTCCCCTTGCGGAATACGGAAGGATATATCTTTGACCGCAGCCACCTCGTTGTATTCGCGGGCGAATAAATCAAGGAAGGCACCTTTTAAGCCCTCGCGGTTTTTTTGAACCTTAAATGTTTTGCGCAGATCCTGCACATCAATTGCCAGCATGTTATACCTCTCAATCAGGATTTGTAAAATCCATAGTTAAATTGATTGTGCTCCAAAAAGAAATTATAATGTAATGAACTGAAAAGCGAAAGGGAGAGCATCCATGACAAGCAGAACCAAAAGGACGATATGGTCGGTTCTAGCCGTGGTAATCGTCGCGATTGTCGGCTTTGCCGTGTACTATTTTACATCCATTTATAATCAGCTGGATAATCTGCATAAAGAGGGTGCTAACTCCCCCTTCAAAAATGTAAAGCAGGTCGATCAGGTTCGTACACCGGAACCGCCCAAGTGGGAAAGTACCGATATGGTCAACATTTTGCTGATGGGTGTCGATGGTCGTGGCATCCAGAAAGGGGAAGTCCCCCGATCGGACAGCATGATGGTTGTATCGCTGGACCCTGTGAAGAAAAAAATGCACCTGTTCTCTATTTTGCGTGATACGTACGTGGATATTCCCGGCTACGGAAAAAATCGGATCAACACCGCCATTACTCACGGACCCAATACGGCCATGAAGACGGCTGGCGATCTATTGGGCATCCCAGTGCAATATTATGTGTATACGGATTTCCAAGGCTTTATTAAACTGGTGGACGCTGTAGGCGGCATTGATTTTGAAGTGGAAAAGGATATGCATTATACAAGTAATGCGGATAAGCATGAATACGATATTGATTTGAAAAAGGGTATGCAGCATCTGGACGGCAAGACGGCGCTTCAATATGTGCGATTCCGCCACGATGCCATGTCCGACTTCTCCCGTTCCGGACGGCAACGGGCATTTTTGGAGGCTGTAGCCCAGAAAATGCAGACCACGACTTCCATTGCTAATCTGCCAAGCATTTTAGAGCAGGTTAACCCGTACATTGATACGAATCTCAGTGTTAACGATATGTGGAAGCTGGCGAATGTGGGGTACCAAAGCAGCTTTGCAGGCAGCGAACAGGTTCCACCGATGAAGCTGCTTGGCGAAGAAAATGTGGGCGGCGCGGCAGTTCTTACCGTCCGTGATCCGGAAGAACTGAAATCTTATGTACAGGATATATTTAATAATCCTCCTACACAAACACAGGAACAAAATAAGGATCAGAACGAAACGAAACAGCCGGATAGTGCATCGTCCTCCAAGACGGATAAAGCTTCCTTTACAGGAGGCAATAAAACCAGTACTGAGGATGCTTCCACACAATCAACAACAAAGACAGGACAAAAAGAGCTATAATGATGTATGCAGGGGCAGCCGTGAACGCTGCCCTTTGGCGTGTGTATACCCTATTTTAATGAACGGAAAGGAAGTTTTGATGATGAAACGGGAAAACTCCGAAGCACTATATAAAGAAGCCCTGGAGCATATTGTCGGGGGCGTTAACAGCCCTTCACGCTCCTTTAAAGCTGTGGGCGGTGGCGCTCCAGTATTCATGAAACGCGCCCAAGGTGCTCATTTCTGGGATGAGGATGATAATCGGTATATCGATTATTTGGCGGCCTACGGTCCAATTATTACCGGACATGCTCATCCCCATATTACCAAGGCCATCAGCGAAGCGGCTGCGAATGGCGTATTGTACGGAACCTCGACGGCATTGGAAATCAAACTGGCCAAGATGCTGAAGGAGGCTATTCCTTCTATGGATAAAGTCCGGTTTGTGAATTCCGGCACAGAGGCAGTCATGACGACGATTCGTGTAGCACGAGCCTATACGGGGCGGAACAAGATCATCAAATTTGCCGGCTGCTACCACGGTCACTCGGATCTGGTACTTGTAGCCGCAGGCTCCGGCCCTTCCACACTGGGCATACCTGACAGCGCAGGTATTACAACCAACATTGCGAGCGAGGTCATTACTGTGCCATTCAACGACCTTGACGCATTGCGCCAAGCTTTGGAGCGCTGGAGCGACGATGTGGCGGCAGTCATGGTGGAGCCGATTGTCGGTAATTTCGGCATGGTGATGCCACAGCCAGGCTATCTGGAAGGGCTGTGCTCGATGGCGCGGGCGAACGGCTCCCTTGTCATTTATGACGAGGTCATTACCGCCTTCCGCTTCCACTACGGCTCAACCCAAACGTATGCAGGTCTCGACAATCATGATGCGATTCAGCCGGATTTGACCGCGCTGGGCAAAATCATGGGCGGTGGTCTGCCGATTGGTGCCTACGGCGGCAGCAAGCAGATCATGGAGCAGGTTGCCCCACTCGGCCCAGCCTATCAGGCAGGTACAATGGCAGGCAACCCGGCTTCCATCTCTTCAGGCATCGCCTGTCTTGAAGTTCTTCAAGGGGAAGGCGTGTATGAAGAGATGGAGCGTCTGGCTGTGAGACTGACGGACGGTATTCAGTCTTCCGCTGATCGCTACGGCGTGCCATTGACGATCAACCGCATTCGCGGAGCGTTCTCAACGCATTTCTGCGATCATCCGATCACGAACTATGCACAGGCGCAGGACACGGATAGCGAAGCGTTCGCATCCTTCTTCCGTCACATGCTGAATCGTGGTATCCATCTGGCACCATCCAAGTTCGAAGCTTGGTTCCTCACAACAGCGCATACGGACGAAGACGTGGATGCCACGCTGGAAGCAGCGGACGATTCGTTCCGTGCGATGTCACAAGGTAAATAAGCAGAGCAGTAAGCGATAGAAGGAAACAATAAGCTGGAAGCAGTCTGGAGATATGGGTACCTGAAAACGGGTATCTGACCTTTGAGGCTGCATTCCAGCTTTTTTAACCCTAAACTGTACCGGTACAGTTGTATGTTTTTTGGATTGTATCAAGTTACGCCGTCCGGTTATATTGAGAGAACCACAAGTTGAGATCATGATTACGGAGGTTTATTATGCACAGTCGTTCCAGAAATGGGGTCGCCTATCTGGCAGCTCTCAGCTATGCAGCTATACTTGGCTTCTCATTTTTATTTGTAAAACTGACAGTGACGGAGGCAAGCCCACTGGATGTGATCGCCCACCGCTTCGCGTTGTCATTGATTGCTTTGACCATTCCAGTGCTGCTGGGTTGGATTAAAATCAATATCAAGTGGCGTGATGTGCTGCGTATCTTGCCATTGGCGCTGCTTTCACCGTTACTGTTCTTCCCCTTGCAAGCGTTCGGGCTGATGAGCACTTCTTCATCGGAAGGTGGAATTATTCAAGCTACTGTTCCTATCTTTACACTTCTGTTAGCCTCCTATTTTCTTAAAGAGCGCACAACAGTGCTTCAAAAGATTTCCTTACTACTCTCTGTCTTTGGTGTGGTTTTTATATTTGTGATGAAGAGCGGAGCACCGCTAGCTTCCAATAGTTTTGGCGGTATTGTTCTGCTCGTGCTCTCTGCTATATGCCTATCTGGCTATAACGTGCTGGCTCGTCCATTAACGCAAAAGTACAGTCCGATGGAGTTGACCTACGTTACCTCCATTTTAGGATGTATCGTTTTTAACCTGGCGGCCTTGGGGTATCATGCCATAGACGGCTCTATGAGCGCCTATACCGCGCCGCTGGTAAAGCCAGATTATTGGCTAGCACTGGCTTATCTGGGCATACTGTCTACCCTCGTCACCTCGCTGTTATCGAGCTTTGCCTTGAAGTGGATCGAAGCCTCCAAAATGAGTGTGATCGGTAATTTATCCACCCTTATCTCCATGATTGCCGGTGCCTACATTTTGAAGGAACAGCTTGCCTACTATCACATTATTGGTGCTGTGGTGATCATTATCGGTGTGGTGGGCACCAATTTCGGAGGACGAAAAAGCTTCGCGCCGATCAAAACAACTTCGGCAAAATCGCAATAATGGACTAAGAGCAGGCACAAATCTTGTCTTAAAAAAGAAATCTCCAAGCTGGGCAATTCCAGCCTGGAGATTTCTTTTTTTATCTTCTTTGCCTTCGTCGGACTAGACCGGATACGCCATGACACTCATTAATGCCAGCTCCGGCTGTGTGGTGTCCAGTCTACTATATTGTACGATGATGGGCACATCGCTAGTGACCGTAATTGCGTAAGGAATACCTGTCGGAATCCGTTCGCCGGACTTTTCCAGCGAGGCTGTTCGGATATGGCGGGTTCGTCTTCCTTCCACCACCTCGATCATTCCCTCCAACGGCTCGCGGTCTTCAAAATAAATGTCTATGCTCAGCTTTGCCGCACAGTTTCCACAGTTCAGCACACATATACTTTCATGACTGAGCAGCTCTCCCCGGCTTTCCGGTGGAATATACCCGTCGGGAATGACCCAGAATAAGCTTCCTTGCGGCTGATTAGCCGCCTTTTCCTGTGACCGTTCAGTATCTCCCATGCCAATGGCCTCCTTTCAGCTATGAATACTTTTACATCTCTATGCCTCTTTTCTACCCGTACGGATTCTCCTGGGTACGCAGCAGTTCAGCCAGAAAAGCAAGCGCCAAGCCCTGACCCCACCCCTGAATGCGTTTGTAGGGTACGTTTCGGTAGCCATCTATATCGTTCATTACAGCAGTTCCAGCGGATACGCCAGTCACTGTGCCGTCCTCTTTAATGCGGGAAAGGATACCGTCAATCGCCTTTTGCGTGTATTTGTTAAACAATCGGCCCTGCATAAGCAAAGCAGTCGCAATTCCTGCCGAACCAGAGGTTTCCAGATAAGAGGTATCATCGTTCAGCACCGTATGCCATAGCCCTTCGGGGGATTGCAGCCGCACCAGTGCATTGAGTTGGTCACGCAGTGAGCCGTCAATGATCATGTAGGATGGATGCTGCACCTCGACACATTTCAGCGCCTTGGCCATCGTGAGTGCTGCCCATGAATTGCCGCGCGCCCAGTATATGCCCGACATGCGGCTTTGGTTCGCATGATCCCAGCCATGGTAATACAAATTCGTATCCGGGTCCTGCAAAAATTCTTCATGCCCGTGATATTGCCGGATTCCATCCTCCCAATATGTCTTGTTGCCCAGCAAATGACCGATCCGCAGCAAATAATAACCGGCCATAAACATCGTATCCACCCATGCTTGCTGCGGAAATACATCATGTAGTGAATTCACGGTATGCTGGAAAATGCCGTCGGCAAACCGTTCAGCTTTTTTCGTCAAAAATTCTGCCATCTCGATAGCGATATCCAGGTATTTTTGCTCACCTGTAGCCTGATGTAGCGTCAACAAACAATGCCCGACAGAAACGCCGTTCACCGACAGTGGCGGAAGTCCATCCTCAATATTTTCGTCAACCCATTCTTTCAGCTTGGTCAAATACTGTTCATTGCCTGTCGCTTCATAGGCTTCGCATACTCCATAAAAGGCTACTCCACCTGGCCAATCCCAGCTATAGTGCATTTGAAACGTGCGTTCCACTACCCGGTCAATCACCTGTTTAATCTGTTCCTCATCAAAACTCAATGCGGGCATTTCCACGTCTCCTCTCTTGGTAAGCTTCACGCTAGTTGCCCTCCTTGCCACCTGTTCCAAAAAAGGTCATCCGTCAACGTAAGTACATGCGCAGCGGTTGCAAATCCAGTTCCTTCACAGCCGCCGTCACCATATTTGCAATCCGAACCGCGCCATTCTCATGAAAATGTGTATTATCCTCTAAACCGCCGGAAAAGTTCATATATTCCCCAGGCAGCAGCCACATAAAAAGCTCCTTGCTCTCTTCGGGGCCAAGCTCTTCATATAACTCCTGCGTGCGGGCAGACAGATCAATAAGCGGCACGTTCGCTTCTTCGGCCAGCTCGCGAACCCCCGTTATATAGTCGCCATGTGTGTCGGACAACGTACCGTCCACGTTAAAATAGCGACGATGTACAGGCGTAATCAGCACCGGGGTTCCGCCCTTGCTTCTCGCTCCGTCTACATACAGGCGCAGATGCTCCTTGTAGGTCGTAAAAGGCTCCGTGGCCCGCTCCAGATCGGGCTTCTGATCATTATGGCCGAACTGGATGAACAGGAAGTCTCCTGTCTTCATTTCCTCCAAAATAACGTTCAACCGTCCCTCGTCCACGAAGCTCTTGGAGCTTCGCCCCGATACAGCGTGATTATCCACGCACACATCATGCTTGAACAAGGCCGGCAAAGCCTGTCCCCAGCCAGTGTACGGATAGCCGGACATCCCTTGATCCGTAACCGTGGAATCTCCGGCTAGGAATAGCCGGAGATTCTGTGGTGCTGGCACAATCTCCAGCGCATTGAGTCTCGGTGCGGTGCCAGATACGATGAGGCGCAGTTTACCATCCCGGATAGGCACCGTAAACATTGCCTCGGTGAACTGGCCTGGCAACGTGTGGACGGGAGGCAGCATATGCTTGCCCTCACCAGCCCGGAACCGCGTGAGCGTTTCCGCCAGTGGATCGCCAAGCAATACGGTGACCAAAACTATTCCGTCCGGTACATCTGCAACAAACGAAGCGTTCAGTGGAATACAAAAGCTGCTTCGCAGCCGTGTATGTGCATCCTTGGCTGGATTCTGCCTTTGTCGGCCATACACATGCTCCGTAGTCTCGAAGCCATAGCCTTGCTCAGCCGTATATATGCAATCCGGGGACACGGCCTTGTAGCCCTCCGCAGGTTCCCCCGGACCAAAGTCAAACTTCCACATTTTACTCACCCCTCGGCCTTCACCCTTAAATCCTCACCATCAATTGTATGCATATTCAGGTGCATCCCCTTTTTATGTGCACGCTTTATATCCTCACGCTATGCATTTTTTAGGTCTTAGCCCTTCAGGCCACTCGTACTCATTCCTTCTACGATTTGCTTTTGGAAAGCGAAGAATACAGCGATGACAGGCAGCAGGCTTAGGATGGACATCGCGAACATTCCTCCCCAGTTGGAGGCTGACTCGCTGTCGAGGAACATTTTGAGTGCAATCGATACGGTATATTTTTCTGGCGAGTTCAGATACAGTACCGGGCCTAACAAATCCTCCCACTTCCAGTAGAAAGAGAAGATTGCCGCCGTAGCCAGCGAGGATTTGAGCAAGGGTAAAATAATTCGAAAATACAACCGGAACTTGCCGCATCCGTCAATCGTCGCCGCTTCATCCAGCTCTGCTGGAATCGTCCGTATAAACTGCACCATCAGAAAGATGAAGAACGGCATCCCGAAAAAGGATGGCACTACCAACGGTAAGATCGTATTGATCCATCCAAGCTTGGTGAAAATAATATATTGCGGTACCAGCACTACATCCCCCGGCAGCATCAGCGTCACCATCATCAGAGCAAACCACAAGTTACGCCCTTTGAATTTCAAACGTGCGAAGCCAAATGCGATCAATGAGGAGGAAAGCACAGCACCAATCGTGGAAATCACTACGATCGTGAGCGAATTCAGAATATATGTGCCAAAGTTATAACCAGTCGTGCCTTTCCAGCCTGTTACATAGTTTTGCCAAATCCATTCTGTAGGGAAAAGCGAGGAGGCCGTGACGAATATCGTCCGACTTTCTTTAAAAGAGCTGAACAGCATCCAGAACACGGGATACAGCATTAGGAGCGCCAGTGCAGCAACCAGAATGTGATAAATTGGCCATTTGAACGTTTTCCATGCCATTGGTATCAGCGCCCCTTTTCCGTTTCATAGAACACCCAGAATTTGGATGTCATAAATAAAATCGCTGTCAGTATCGCAATCATAATGAGCATGACCCAGGCCATAGCTGCCGCATATCCCATATTGCTGAACATAAACGCCTGCCGGAACAGATACAGTGAATGTAGCATCGTTCCATCCATTGGACCACCCTCACCCTTGGAGATAACATAGGCTGGGACGAAGGTCATAAACGCACTGATCGTCTGCATAATCAAGTTAAATAAAATAATCGGACTCAGCAGTGGCAGCGTAATACTGAAAAATTTTCGTACTGGCGTAGCGCCATCTACACTGGATGCCTCGTACATTTCAAGCGGAATGTTTTTCAGCCCTGCCAGAAAAATAAGCATGGATGAACCAAATTGCCATACAGACAAGGTGATCAGCATCATGAGCGAAGCATTCGGATCACCAAACCATTTCACTGGAGTTGCCCCCAAGGCCGAAAGCAAGCTGTTAACAATGCCCTCATTACTGAAAATATTGCGCCACATGATGGACACTGCAACGCTACCCCCGATAATAGAAGGCAGATAATACATCGTCCGATAGGTGCCTACCATGCGTGACTTGGTATTCAAAATCATCGCCACAAACAACGCGAAAATCAGTCGCAACGGTACACCGACCAATACATACGTAAATGTGACCCTGATCGAATTCCAATATTTCGGATCACCTGTGAACATTTTTTCGAAGTTACCCAGACCAATCCATTTGGGCGGGGTGAACAGATTGTAGCTCGTAAAGGACAGATACAGTGAAATAAACATTGGAATTAACGTAAATGCCAGAAAGCCCACAATAAACGGGCTGATAAACGCATATCCGGTCATATTGGCTTTCAAGCTCTGATGATTTCGCAAGCTCATCAAGCCTCCCTTCTGTTGCATTTTAAGAATTTGCGTACGTGTAAATATAAACTATGCGTTGTTATATGAATTATTTTGTGATATCTACAAAGGTTGCCTCTGCAATGGGTTCGTCGGATCAACCGTGCGCAAGTCATGCTTTGCACTACGCACGGTTAACCTAACGAATCGATCCTTCAACCCTGCATTATTACTGCTTGTTATTCGCAAGGATGGTATTCGCATCAGCCCGGAATTTGACCGCTGCGTCTTCAGGCGTCATCTGCCCGAAATTGACCTGCTCAATATAATCGGTCAAAGTAGCAATCACTTCTGGTGATCCAACTGGCGGAGGTGGGCTCATTGGAGAAGCTTTTGGCTCCATGGAAGCCACAAATTCAAACACCTGCTTCGTTGCCTCGCTCAACTCCGGCGCTACAGCTTCCTTGATTTTGGCGGAAATTGGTACTCCACGTTCGCCTTTAATCAATTTATTCGCTTCTACATCGTTCATCCAGAAATCAATAAACTTTGCGGCCTCATCCTTCACCTGTGAACGGGAAGCCACCGCCCAATACATGGTAGGCTGCATATACACGCCTTTTTCCATATTCGGTCCAAACATCGGAGCAAGCGCCATTGGGCGATTAACGACCTGTTGTAAGCCCACATACTGATTGGACCACTGCCAAATGCCGATACCTGTTCCTTTTACGATATCCGATTCCTCAAGAATTCCCTTCGTTTGGTTCATGACTTCAGGAGTCGGTGTCGCCCCCTTCTTAATCAGCTCAGCTAAACCACCGAAGAAATCAACAAACAGCTTATCGTCATCATACCCCAATCCTGTTCCTTCCGTATTGTAGAGAGATTTTCCATGTGTCCGCAAATAGTAGTGGAAGAAAATATCCGCAGCCATGGAGCTGTCAAAGTAAACTTTATTGGAGGCTGCCTTCAAAGCCAGCTCTTTGTATTGGTCCCATGTCCAGTCATCAGGAATTTTGTCTATGCCCGCTTTTTTGAGCAGTGCCGGATCGTACTGGAAGCCCAGCACATTGACACCTGTTGGAATACCATATTGCTTACCGGCAATGATTCCGGTTTTGAGTACATTTTCGTTTACATCAGCGACTTGGATTTTCTGATTCAAGTAAGGCGCCATATCTTCCAGCTGGCCGTTCTTCGCATATTGGCTAATATACGAAATGTCCATCTGCACGATATCCGGCAGTTGGTTTGCTGCCGCCTGCGGTGCGAGCTTCTTCCAGTAGTCATCAAAAGAGGCATATTCCACATCAATCGTTACATTCGGATTTTTTTGCTTATACAAATCGATAACCTTCTGCGTATATTCGTGGCGCGTATCCGATCCCCACCAAGCGATCCGCAACTTTACTTTCCCGTCTGCACTTGCGCCCGAATTGCCTCCACCGTCTGCTCCACTACATGCCGTCGTCAACACGAGCAGCATCGCTATGACCAGAAACCATCCCTTTTTGCCCACCTATCTCTCCCCTTTTCGCTGTTCTAGAAAGGAGCCTTATTACGAGTAACAATGTACTTACGCTTGTTTGATAGCGTTTACATTTGCTCCTGTTGTTATTTTCCCAAAAGCAGAGAAACATTGGAATACACAAATCAGATTTCAAAGGTTTAAAAAACAGAGGGACTCAACTGCTCATCCCCGTTCGTGTGATTTAATGTACTCGGAGGGTGTCATACCTGCCCATTTTTTGAACACCTGGCTAAAATATTGCGCGTTCCCGCCGAAGCCGAACCATTCCGCCAGCTCAAACACCTTTACGTCTCCCGTCTCCCGAATATGCTCAGCCGCGCGCTCGATCCGGTAACGGTTAACATAATGTGAAAAGTTTTCGCCTGTCACTTTTTTGAAAATTTTCCCTAAATAGTCGGAATTCATATAGAGCATTTGACCCGCCACACCGTTCAACGAAAGATCGGATTTTCTATAGTTTTGCTCAATAATAGTGATCATTTTATCCACCGTGGAAGATTGGCGATATACATTGCTTTTATAATAAATTGCGGTCATTCGTTCGGCGGCTTCCTGTACAAAAGATTTGAGGCATGCCAATGTTTTTTGCTCTGCCAGCACGACCATTCGACTCGTGAACGCCGCACGCTCTTCTTCAGGACATATACGAATCATGGCAGCATATAGCTGTAGCACATAAGAACGGGTTACGGAAATTTCCAGCTTCATACGGGACAGGATGCCGAACAGCCGATCCACTTCCTGTGCAACTTCCTCCCTATTTCCAGCCTTGATCAGCAGACCGAACTTCTCTTCGTCCAGTTCCAAATCTGCCATCTCCCGGGTGTCATCAGCCGCCAAATCTTCCTTCGTAATGAGGCTGCCCTCCCCGGTGTAAAAGCGGTGATTCATACAATGCAATGTCTCCCGGTACATCCCCCGCGAATGCTGCATGCTATCCGACTCGCTAACTGCGACGGTCACCTCTAGCTTATAAAAACGGTGGAACGTCGTACGTACCGCTTCAATCTGTTTCATAAACCCAGACGTGTCATCCGCACTTTCCAGCACAATCAGCAGCTGCCCTTGCATCGTCGTACTGAGCAAGACATGATCCATTAAATCCCCTGCTATATTTTGCAAAGCAAACAAATGCTCCGGCTCGTGGGACTCCTCTACCCGCAGCAGCAGCATTCGAACCTGCTTATCTTGCAACTCCAGACCGAACAAACGCTCATAAAAAGCGATATCACGGCTACCGTAAGTTTTATAGGAAATAAACTCCTTCAAAAAATGCTCCTTCACATGCGGCAGCATACGCTGAAAATCAAGCTTCA
This sequence comes from Paenibacillus sp. P2(2022), assembly GCF_029522175.1. Taxonomy (NCBI): domain Bacteria; kingdom Bacillati; phylum Bacillota; class Bacilli; order Caryophanales; family Paenibacillaceae; genus Paenibacillus; species Paenibacillus sp. P2(2022). The sequence continues at coordinate 29,044 of NZ_JAKWFI010000009.1, forward strand.
TCCGGTTCACAAACTGCTTGCGTTCTTCCTGTTCCTCTCGCTCCTGTCCCAGCTCAGTCAGAGCCTCATGAATTTGCCGCTCATTGCAGGGCTTCAACAAGTAGTGCTTTACCCCGTATTGCATGGCCCGACAGGCATAGTCAAAATCTTTGTAGCCAGACAGCAGAATAAAACGAACGTCTGGAAAATGCTCCGTCGTTTTGGCAACGAGTCCGATACCGTCCAGTCCTGGCATGGAAATATCGCTGATCACAAAATCAGGCGGGCTCGCCTGGATCTGATCATATGCCTCAATCCCATTACGCGCCGTACCTACCAGTTGTGTTCCGGCCTTGCCCCAATCGACCACCTGTGATATGCCTTCCAAAATCATACGCTCATCATCAACCAGTAGCACCTTGTACACGACCCTGATCCCCTTTCACATATGGAATACAGACATGAATTGACGTACCTGTTCCTGACTCGCTGTGCAGTTCTATCCCCCAAGGTGTACCAAATGTCAGGTTAATCCGTTCCTGAATATTCGCAAGTCCAATGCCCCGCCCACGGGTTGTGATCTGACCGCTGCGTAGCTTTTCCAAGAAATCCGGGCTCATTCCAGGTCCGTCATCTTCAACCCGCAGGAACAGCGCTCCCTCGCTTTCTCTGGCCACAATCGTGATCCGACACGGTTCAATACGCGGCTCCAGCGCATAATGGATCGCATTCTCCACCAAGGGCTGAAGCGTTAGCTTCGGAATTTGTGCATCCATCAGCTCTTCCGGGACATCGAGGTGGAAATCGAGGCGCTCATCAAAACGTGTTTTTTGGATCGTTACGTAGCTCCTTACGATATCCAGCTCTTTTTGAAGTGGAATCAACTGCTCTTCAAAACTGACCGTGCTGCGTAGTAGAAAAGCAAGGGCTTCCACCATTTCTGAAATCCGATCCTGCTTGTTGGCCTTCGCGAGCCAGTTCACAGATTCTAACGTATTGTATAGAAAATGTGGATTAATCTGTGCCTGTAGCGCCTTTAGCTCTGTTTCCCGCAGCAATAGCTGCTTGGCAACATTCTCATTAATAAGCTCGCGGATACGGCGGATCATCTTCTTATACGTCCGATGCAAGAGACCAACCTCATCCTGTGTGGAAAGGGGTACCGCCCCAAGCGCTTCCTCTTCCAGACGGTCGAGGTCGCCTTTTTCTATTTTACGCATGTTCTGGATCAACTGAACAATCGGTTGAGTAATGCTGCCCGACAGCCTCGCGCCCAGCGCCAATGCAATAAGCAGCATAATGACAAAAATAGCGCTTACAATTTCTTTGATTATCGTAATACTTCGAAACATATCATCAAAGGGAGTCATATGTAAATACGTCCAGCCCGTATAAGAGGATTTGATCTGAGCAGCAAAAAAGGTTCCGCCTGTATAGGTCGCGATCCCGTAAGGTTGCTTCCGCCCAAGCTCTGCCTGAATATCGCTCTCACTCAAAAGCGGTGTTTCGGGATAAATCATCCGTCTTCCGTCTGTAATCATCAACTGTCCGTCACGGCCGGAAGTCTGCACTCGATCCGCTACAATCCGGTCAATTCGTACACGAATCGCAAGCGTGCCGAGCCCGTTCAGCGTAAAATTGGAATCGGTAAAGGATTTGAATTGCCGCGCTGCCAGCAAGGAGGAGTGACCTGCCGCATACCATGCATGGGAGCCGTCATATTCGTCTGCCAACTCCGACAGGGTGGATCGAAGCTCTTGGGGGATACCTTCGCGGTTGCCCGCACTCATGACCTGTCCCTCTTTGTCGATCACCATCATAGAATAGACATAGGTTTCAGAGCCGGCGAAGGCAATAAGCCTATTCGTTATTTTTTTGCGCAGTACCGTTTTGACATAAGGTGATGTTTCCTTTTCCAATTGGAGCAAATAACGCTGAAGCTGCTCGTCCGTTATTACCTTAAACGTAACTTTTTCAACATCCTTCAGTTCATTTTCAATGCCAATCGAAGAAATATTGAGTACTTCAGATGTCTTTTTATACATTTGATTATCATAAATATGAAATACGTATTTAAGTATGACTGCAACAACCGCAAAGTTAACCAGCATGAGCACCGTAATCAGCAGTACCATCTTATGATGGATTCCAGCATTTTTGTAAGCGCTCTTAAAATAGGTGATCAGTACACGTCGCCTCCTTCGCACGTCCTGCCCGTCCAGCTCAAAATGGAGAAAACTCTATATATTATACAAAATACCCCATGCCTTGGTCATTCGGCAAGAGGTATTTGGGCTTGCTTAGCGTTGATCGGTTGCTTTCGATTTGTCCGCCTTGCTCATATATTCGTCATATCGGTCATCAAGCTCACGTGCCATATTCCGGTATTTACGCGTCTCCTCGACAATAGGGTCCATTTGAGTCTGAACCCGCACCTCATATTTGGGACTGAGTCGTTCCCGTTTTTTGGCCTCATTCTCACGAATTTCGCCTTCCGTCAGCAGTTCACTGAGCTGGCGTTCCAATTCTTCGGACTGGCTCATCGCGATTTCCTCCTTCAGAATGATGGTGTACGTAGTATTATAACCCGGTTGCGTCTGCTTCTTTCAGCACTTGAATAAGTTGAGAATGAATAGCTGTATTCGTAGCTACAATATGCCGTACACTCAGGTCATAAGGTTGGCCCAATGTGTCCGTAATGGTACCTCCTGATTCCTGTACCAGCAAAGCGCCCGCTGCCACATCCCAGGCATTCAAACCGATTTCGCAATAAGCAGACAAACGTCCCGACGCCACATAAGCCAGATGCAACGCTGCCGACCCGAGCGCCCGAATGCCGCGTACCTGAGGTGTAAGAACCTGCGTAATTTTCATATTCAACGGTTGTGCATACGTACGATCCGGCGGGAAACCGATGCACACCAGGCTATCTCCCAGCGTCTCTTCTCTCGATGTTTGCATGCGATTGCCGTGGACATATGCGCCTTTTCCTTTTTCCGCTACAAACATTTCATCACGGGACGGATCATAAATTACCCCGACAATCACTTCACCACGATGAGCCAAGGCAATAGACACACTGTAGTACGGCAGACTGTGCACGAAATTGGTAGTGCCGTCTACCGGATCAATAATCCATAAATATTCCTCTTCACGGGCAGCTTCTAATGCTCGGGCTGAAGCTTCGGCTCCCGGCTCTACCCCTTCTTCACCCAAGATGGCATGATCGGGAAAATGGGTGAGAATGAGTCTACGAATCATCTGTTCTGCACCTTTATCTACCTCTGTCACTAGATCGGTCGGCGACTGCTTGGTATTCAATTGTTCAACTGTGCCCAGCCTGCTTTTAATCCATTCCCCGGCTTTGGATGCCGCATTAATAGCCACGGCCGTATAGCTTTTTCCTGATACGATATAGGGAACCTTTTCGTTTTCATGTTCGTTCAACGTGTTCACTCTACTTTCTATATCATTGTTACGTGGTTTACGAGCCTGCCCAACAGACATTCTCTTAACCATCTCTGTTTCAGTACAAGTTTGCTAGTTTACACATTCTAGTATACACAATAAGCTTCATAAAGTTTCTCCATATGGAAGCTTTATCCGCGAAATACTGCTTTCTAAGGCGTAATTTCTATGGAAGCCCCATCCAACACTTTGACCCCGTTATCTTCCTGAAGACGCAGTTCATTCATTAATCCGAACAACGCTTCATCCTTAAGTTTGGCTTCAAGCATGACATCAATCCGATCCGTATATCCAGCGATATTACGCAGAAAGGTCAGCAATGGCTCCACCAGAACACCGTCTGCATGACCACGAGGGTCTTTTTCACTTTTGGGACTGGACGCATGAATTTTGGGCGGCAATGGATGATCCGCAGAAGATCCGGCTTGGGCCAATTCCCCTTTCCAGGTATCCAATATATCCGGCCAAAGCTCCCACGGCTTCTCTCCCTCGTTATTGACCCATTGATGATGAATATCAAGAACCATTGGTAAGCCTGTTATTTTGCAAGCTTCCAGTGTTTCCACCGCATTGAACGTTTTATCATCATTTTCCAATGTTAACCGTTCTCTTAATGAAAGATCCAGCGCACTAACCTGCTCTACAAAACGCTGACCTGAGGTCACCTTATCTCCGTATGCACCACCAATATGAATGTTGTTCTTGGCTTCGGCACTAAGTCCCATAGCCTCCAGCATCGCCACGTGGTACTTCAGATCATGAATAGAGCTTTGCAACACTTCAGGACGGGGAGTGCTCAGCACTGTAAAATGATCGGGGTGAAACGATACCCTCATCTTATTCGCCTTGACATAGTCCCCCACCTCTGCAAAATCAGCAGCAAGCGCCTGAAATGGGTCCCAATCCCTCAGATCTTGATGGGTCGCAAGCGGAATCAGCTTGGATGAGAAACGATAGACCTGAATATCACTCGCACGATTATGACGCAGCAGCCTCAATGTATTATGGAGATTTTCGGCTGCAATCCGTTCTAACTTACGGATCGCGGCTTCTCGGTCTCCGATCTTGTTAAAGCTGGCCATGGTCATGGTTTTAGAAGGGGATGCATTTTGCACGGTGACCGACATGGCAACATAACCGAACCTTACGATCATAGATGTCCTTCCTTTCAGCAGTTCGCAGTAGATGGCAAGGCCGATTTCATTCTGTGACCTAAACCCCTTTTCTACTGATCATACCCGGAAAAGCACCTGCTGATTCGGTGTATTGCACAAAACTGTAAGAAACAAACAGCTAGGATTGCTGCTGTGCTCCAAAAAACATTTCATCCGCCAATGCGGTCTGAATTCTTGATTCCTCTTCATTCAGCTTACGGATGAGAGTCATTTCTACCTCGGTCACTTCGTCACCTTGGAAATTGATTTCGGCGATACAGCCCACAATCTGAACGATGGCTACTGCCACGTTATCCACGCTGTAAGCGATGACCTTCTGTCCTGTCGGAAAAACGCGCAGGCCGGATTTAACCATTTTGCCACGTCCATATTCCAGCAGTTCATAAAGTTCTTGTTCGCTCTTAAATTTGCACACCGAGTTAAATTCAGTTTGAAAGCCCATGTGTAGCCGCCACCTTTCATACTTAAGAGTTTGGTAAAATGCTCAAGTCTATCAATGTATATGAACAAAAAGGAGAGTGATCAGCTCCCCTTCGTTTTTCGTTTATGAGTTCTCATAGTGCAGTGCCGACCTGCGCTCATAACGCTCCAGCGCAAGAGCAATCATGCGATCCAGCAGACTTACATAGGATACGCCGGTTTCTCTCCACAATAATGGATACATGCTGAACGGTGTAAAGCCAGGCATTGTATTCACTTCATTAATAAGGATATGTCCATCTGAGCGTCTGACGAAGAAATCGGCACGGGAAATCCCGCAACCTTCCAGAGCACGGAAAGCTTGCAATGCGGCTTCACGGATACGATCTGCCACTTCCTCGTCCAGTGGTGCCGGAATGAGCATTTCCGATTGACCATCGGTATATTTGGCAGCATAGTCGTAGTAATCACTCGACGACACAATTTCACCCGGTACCGAGGCAATCGGCTCGTCATTGCCAAGTACGCTGACTTCAATCTCACGGGCATCGACGTACTCCTCCACAATCACCTTCAGGTCAAATTGCAGAGCCAGATCAACAGCCTTTTCCAGTTCTTCTCGGTTACTCGCTTTGGAAATACCAACACTCGATCCCAGATTGGCTGGTTTGACAAAGCAAGGATAACCCAACTCAGTCTCTATGTTACGCACCAAGTCGTGACCGGTTTGTGCCCACTGTGTACTATTAAAATAGCAGTATTTCACTTGCGGCAATCCTGCATGCTCAAACAGCTTCTTCATGACGCCTTTATCCATACCTGCTGCCGAAGCCAGCACGCCTGCCCCGACATAGGGCATATCAGCCATTTCGAACAGACCCTGAATCGTTCCGTCCTCGCCAAAGGTGCCATGCAGCAGCGGAAACAGTACATCCAGCGTCTGCTCTCCATACAACTTGCCGAACAACGTATCTAATGCCGCCTTGGTGCCACCCTCAGCGTGCTCCAGCTTCAATTGGTCTACAGTAGTCAGAGGCGCACTTAACAGCGTCCCTCTACGCCAATCGCCAGCCTTCGTAATATAAAAAGGAATAATCTCGTATTTCTCATAGTTAAAAGCGTTCATTACCGCATACGCCGTTTGCAGCGATACCTCATGTTCGCCCGATTTACCACCGTACACCAGCCCTACGGTCAATTTTTGATTTGCCATGCCTATCCTCCGCTTTCCTGCTTTCGTCATTGTGCCTGATTTGCTTCACTGTACCTGTTATCCATCATCTCATTTAAAAATAGTCGGCGATGTGATAAAAGCGATATACCGTATTGTCCGTCCACGCATACGAATTTTTATAGTCCCAATAACGATGTCTGGAGCTTACCGTATGTGCATTGACTAGCGGCATGCCGCCAGCATCAAAGGCCGTTACCACCGTGCTGTGCTGGAAGGTTCCGTCACCATCCCAATCATAAAAAATGACGTCCCCCAGCATGAGCTGCTCCGGTCGACTCACCTGCTCTGCGGTCAACCCCCAGGAGCTGGAGCCCAAATACCGCTCCAGACTGTTGGAAACCGCCCAGCTATAGCTCCACAGCTCACGTCCGGCGACCCGTCCTTTATACCACCAGCCCGATTCTCTTTTACCAGTATAGTGGATCGGTGCACCACCTGCAAAGAGGCACTGCGAGATATAATTGGTGCAATCCACATCAAACGCCTCAAACTCCGGGTTAAAGTTATCCCACCACTGATCTGCATAGGCCGCTGCTTCTTCACGACGATATCGACTGGGGCGTGCTGATGAGCCGAAGCCCAGCACACCACGATTCAGCAGCGGCAGACTTCCTCCCTGATTAAACGACGCTTGTTCAAAAGGAACCTCTCCTCCCGCCGGCTTTCTTTCTGCCGGATCGCGCTCGATCCTCGTCACCTGCCAGGCTTCGCCCTCGCGTGTAAACGTTAGACGCTCCCGTTCAATCCGATCCTCCCGGTGCGTCATCCCGCCCTTCTCATAAAAGAGCCTCACATGCAGTTGTACATCGACCACTGCCTCATCCGGGTTATCCTGCACTATTCGTAGCGGCTTGGCGCGTGTCTCGCTGCGCAGGGGAACAGCGTCCCGTTCGTTGTACCACTGCTCCAATCTGGCCGCACGTGCCGCCCGCTCCATTCGCTGGCCCACCTCCAGGTACTCATCCGGCTGTGGTACACCATTTACCTCACTGCGATTGTACTGATTCACATAAGCAAAAAGGGCCTGTTTCCATTCCCGCTCCCCCATCCCTATCCCTCCATTTTTCGTCTCGCTATCCTTATTCGGGGATAACCACGCTGATATATAACTTCCTTCTTTCCTCTCTGGTCGGATATGCTCTCTATCTATAAGTATGAATCTCTAAAGCTTGGTATGAACATCGAAACGCGGGGGAACGGAACGTTTTATTTTCCAGTCTGAACACGCATAATTTAGGTCAAAAAAACTTTACGGAACCGTCTGAAAACGGTATACTTAATCCAAAAGCAATCATTTTGAAATCATGTTTCATCTAATGAAACGAATTACATTCATCTCAACCTCTTAACTTACGATGCACCACTGAAGATGAAATTGAGAACGCAACCAATTAAAACCAAATGTGCAAGACGTCGAACAAAGACATCCCTATTTTCCCGCAAGCATCCACTTCAAGGAGGTAATACTTATGTCAGGAAAAGATCAATTCTCCATTGCCCGTAGTTTGGAAGTTAACGGGAAGCCTTATCGCTACTACAGTCTTAAGGCACTGGAGGAACAAGGAAAAAGCGGTGTTGCCAAGCTGCCTTTCTCCATTAAAGTGTTGCTGGAAGCAGCGGTTCGCCAGTTTGACGGACGCGCCATTACAGAAGAACACGTGCAGCAGCTGACAGGCTGGGCTGAGGATCGTGACACCAACAAGGAAATTCCGTTCATTCCTGCACGTATCGTGCTTCAGGATTTTACTGGCGTCCCGGTGGTTGTCGATTTGGCAGCTATGCGTGATACGGTGAAAAAAGCGGGCGGCGATCCGAAACAAATCAACCCGCTCGTTCCCGTTGATCTCGTAATCGACCACTCGGTCATGGTTGATGCCTTCGGTACCAGTGACGCGCTGGACTACAATATTAATGTAGAGTTTGAACGTAACGAAGAACGGTATCGTTTTTTGCGCTGGGCGCAAACGGCATTCAATAACTTCCGTGCGGTGCCGCCATCCACCGGTATCGTTCATCAGGTTAATCTAGAGTATCTCGCTTCCGTGGCTGCCACCAAAACCATCGACGGCGAAACTGTTGTCTTCCCGGATTCCCTTGTGGGAACGGACTCCCATACGACGATGATTAACGGACTCGGTGTCGTAGGCTGGGGTGTCGGCGGGATCGAGGCAGAGGCGGGTATGCTGGGGCAGCCGCTGTATTTTGTCACTCCTGATGTGATCGGCTTCAAGCTGACAGGTAGCCTGTCGGAAGGAGCTACCGCTACCGACCTGGCGCTGACAGTCACGCAAATGCTGCGTAAAAAAGGCGTGGTCGGCAAATTCGTAGAATTTTACGGCCCAGGTCTGGCCAACATTAGCTTGGCTGACCGTGCGACCGTGGCCAACATGGCACCGGAATACGGCGCAACGATCGGCTTTTTCCCGGTTGATGCCGAAACGCTGGCTTACCTGCGCAGCACTGGACGTTCCGATGAGCAAGTCAGCCTTGTAGAGGAATATTACAAAGCTCAAGGCATGTTCCGCACATCCGATACCCCAGACCCTGTGTTCAGCGATACGCTTGAGCTGGACCTGGCTTCAGTTGTACCGAGTCTCGCCGGACCCAAACGTCCGCAGGACCGTGTTGAGCTAAGCCGCATGAAAGAAACTTTCGAAGGCATTATCCGTACCCCGGTAGACAAAGGCGGCTATGGACTGAGCGATGAAAAGATCGCACAGAAGGTTCCACTGACCCATCCGGACGGCTCCACCAGCGAGCTGGGTACTGGCTCAGTCGTGATTGCAGCGATTACAAGCTGCACGAACACCTCCAACCCAAGCGTTATGCTAGGCGCGGGCTTGCTCGCCAAAAAGGCAGTACAGCGCGGGCTCAAAAAGCCAGGCTATGTTAAAACAAGCTTGACACCAGGCTCGCTTGTCGTAACGGAATACCTGCAAAAAGCCGGACTGATCGAACCGCTTGAAGCCCTCGGCTTCCATGTGGCAGGCTATGGCTGCGCGACCTGTATCGGTAACTCCGGACCCCTTCCTGACGAAGTGAGTCAGGCTATTACAGACAATGATCTGACCGTTGGCGCAGTTATTTCCGGTAACCGGAACTTTGAAGGACGTGTGCATGCGCAAGTCAAAGCCAACTATCTCGGCTCACCGCCACTGGTAGTCGCTTATGCTCTCGCCGGCACGGTAAATATTGATATGGTGAACGAACCACTCGGTTACGATCAGGACAATCAGCCTGTCTACCTAAAAGATATCTGGCCTACTTCCGAAGAAATCAAGGAAGCGATCAGCCTGTCTCTGAGCCCGGATATGTTCCGTCGCAAATACGAAAATGTATTTACAGCCAACGAAAAATGGAATTCCATTCCGGTTCCTGAAGGCGAACTGTATGAATGGGATGAAAACTCAACTTATATTCAAAATCCGCCATTCTTTGAAGGGCTTCAGGATGGTGTGCAGGATATCAAGGAAATCCGTAATGCCCGTGTACTTGCCTTGCTGAATGATTCGGTCACGACTGACCACATCTCACCAGCAGGCAACATCGCCCCTTCCAGCCCGGCAGGACTGTACTTGAAGGAGCATGGTGTAGAGCGCAAGGACTTCAACTCCTATGGCTCCCGTCGCGGTAATCATGAAGTCATGATGCGCGGTACATTCGCCAACATCCGTATCCGCAACAATGTAGCTCCAGGCACCGAAGGCGGTGTGACCAAGTACTTGCCTACAGATGAGGAAATGTCCATCTATGATGCGTCCATGAAATATCAGGCAGCCGATCAGAACCTGATCGTCATCGCCGGCAAGGAATACGGCACAGGCAGCTCACGTGACTGGGCAGCCAAAGGTACGCTGTTGTTAGGTGTTAAAGCCGTCATTGCAGAAAGCTTCGAGCGGATTCACCGCAGTAACCTGGTCGGTATGGGTGTACTGCCGCTGCAATTCCAGGAAGGCTATGGCTGGTCCAGCTTGGGCCTGAACGGTCGCGAAACCTTCGACATCCTCGGCATTGACAATGACGTGAAACCAGGTCAAGAACTTACGGTTGTAGCCAAACGCGAGGATGGCACCAAGTTCGAATTCCCGGTCACTGCTCGTCTGGACAGCACCGTTGACATCGACTACTACCACAACGGTGGTATTTTGCAAACCGTACTGCGTCAAATGATTCAAGCGTAATGATCGAGTGAATAATGAAAATCCCCTCTCAAATGCGGTGTAAACTGCAATGGAGAGGGGATTTTTTACATGCCCGAAGCATTCAGAAGAAAACACATGCCTATGGTCGAGAATACAACAGATATAAGAACTGTAATGAGACCAGGCAGGCTTTTCAACATTTCAGAGCCTTCTTGGCTCTTGAATCGACGTCTGAGAATAGGCTGAAGCAAAAGCATAATCATAAATGATATGAGGCTAAGTCCACATAACAACCATACCTCAGGAGAGGATTTGTCAACAAAACGGTCAGCCACCCCATTAAAACCGTAGTGGATTGCTACCTTTCTGGGCATTGTCGGATACATGAAAAGGTAGATGACGAAAGGCAAAGCGGACACAAGAAAGGACAACACATTAAAAATATTTAATCTATTTCGCATGGAAGTTCTCCTTTTAGAGCTGATTTAATTCATATTATACACATATCAGCAATTTATATTTTTATATCCACGGCTAAGTAAAAGAGAAATTATGCGATTAGCAAAAGACATTCTCACTGCTAAATGCAAAAAAGCCGATCCTCTCAGGACCGGCTTGCCACTGTATTCTCTTATATCCTTGCCTTCGCATTGCTAAATTACTTCGAAATATCCAAAAAGCCCTCTCCGAATACGTCCCGTACGTCATGAATGGTGATAAATGCTGCTGTATCGATAGCTTTCACAATCTTTTTAAGCGCTGACACCTCTTGTTTGCTAATGACGATATATAAAACTTCTTTTGGATTTTTGGTGTAATATCCGTGGCCTGACAGGACGGTGACTCCACGATCCATTTGTGTAATGACCATCTCGGCAATTTTGTCTTGATGCTCCGAAATGATCATGACCGCTTTTTTCGGATTCAATCCTTCAATCATGAAATCCATAACTTTCGTACCGACGTACAAAATAACGATAGTTAGCATTAATTTTTCCGGGCCAATAATAAAGTAGGAAGAGAAGGCGACAATCAGATCAAAAAACAACAAGGCATAGCTGATATTCCAATCCAGATACTTGTTGGCAATCCGGGCTAAAATGACCGTTCCTGCCGTTGTACCACCGACCCGTACAATTAAGCCAATGCCGACCCCTACCAAAACTCCGGCAAATACGGCATTAATCGTCGGCTCATGCGAATCAATCCGCCAGTTGACTGTTAAATGTAAAAACAGCGAGTTAAAAGCGACCGCAATTATAGTATACAGAGTCGTTCTCTTGTCCAAAAATTTATATCCGACAATCAGCAGCAAGCCATTAATGACCAGATTGACGATCGAGGGAGACCACTGAAACAGGTAGTACAAGATGATCGTGACCCCTGTAACGCCCCCCTCGCCAAACTCATTCGGGATCACATACAGATTAACAGCCAGCGCGAAAAAAAACGCACCCAGAATAATAAATACGATATCTGCAATACTTTTTTTCATATATGCTCTAATCCTCTCTCTAACATTTCAACGGATGAATTGCCAGATGGATTGGCTGACTCTTCTTGCCAAAATACGCTGACAACCAGTTCATGGTATCCACTACCCAACATAAAGTCAATACAACTTTGACACTTTAATTCGCCACCAGACTGCCTTAGTCCAACCTTAGAATTCCGCAAAATTCCGCTAATACAAGGTTATTCGACAAAAAAACACAATCCCGACTACTAAACTGAGAAAACGGGCCTCTAGCCCTTGTTTAGGCCCTAGGCACATTTTCCCCTAAAATGACCATCCTCCTAATACACATTTTGGACACATACGACCATCTTCCTGTTTTATGTCAAAAGCGTTTTACTTTGGATAAATGCGGGTATAATGATTGAAACATTACCAAGCAACCTACACGGCATTACGACATCAAGTACATATACATAGTCCTATACAGACGTCCTAAGCAACTCAATCTGAATTTGACAAAATGGAATTGGAGGAATGACCACATGAATACAATGAACTTAACTGTCCACACCCTGATGCCTTTTCACCACCAATACCAACGTGCCAACGCGGTGAGTATGCAGAAGAAAGAAGACAGCTCGGAGAAGAAGCTCAGCTTTCAGGACATTTTGAATGAAAAAATGGGTAAAAAATAAAGCTCCGTTAATCCGGTAGCATGATCCCGCTTTACATAAGCTGAAAAGCCGTAGTTTTCTACATCGACTGTAGAGAACCACGGCTTTTTGTTACTCACGCGTTTCTAAACCTTGCTCATACGTTTATGGAAATAAACCTCTGACGAGCTTAACTGTACTTTTCGTTGAGGCTTCCCAGTTGATTGACTTTTGTATCGCTACCGATTTTTACTGCCCAGCTTCCCGATACTGCTCTGCCTTCTCTCGCATCCCGGCGGCAACGGCTTCCTCAGTATTCAGTCCCTTATCGGCCGCATAGGCACGAATGTCCTGCGTGATACGCATACTGCAAAACTTGGGACCGCACATCGAGCAAAAGTGGGCTTCCTTGGCCCCCTCTGCTGGTAGCGTTTCATCATGGTAGGACAATGCCCGCTCAGGGTCAAGCGAGAGATTGAACTGATCGCGCCAGCGGAATTCAAAACGCGCCTTGGACAAAGCATCGTCCCGCTGCTGTGCCCGCGGATGACCCTTCGCCAGATCGGCAGCATGTGCGGCAATTTTGTAGGTAATAACTCCTTCGCGGACATCATCCTTGTTCGGCAGACCCAAGTGCTCCTTCGGCGTAACGTAGCACAGCATCGATGTCCCGAACCAACCGATCATCGCCGCCCCGATAGCTGAGGTAATATGATCATATCCTGGTGCGATATCCGTCGTCAGCGGCCCTAAAGTATAAAAGGGGGCTTCCTTACAAATCTCCATTTGTAAATCCACATTCTCCTTGATTTTGTGCATAGGGACATGTCCTGGCCCTTCAATCATGACCTGGACATCATGCTTCCATGCAATTTGCGTGAGCTCGCCCAACGTCTCTAGCTCTGCAAATTGTGCTTCATCATTCGCATCATAGATACTCCCTGGACGCAGACCATCCCCGAGAGAAAAGGCCACATCATAGACTTTCATAATTTCACAGATTTCTTCAAAATGCGTATACAAAAAGTTCTCCTGATGGTGTGCAAGGCACCAAGCTGCCATAATCGACCCGCCCCGGGATACAATTCCCGTCATTCTATTCGCCGTCATCGGTATATATCGCAGCAATACACCCGCATGGATCGTAAAATAGTCCACTCCCTGCTCCGCCTGCTCAATCAGCGTGTCTCGATACAGCTCCCACGTCAGCTTCTCAGCTTCGCCGTTCACCTTTTCCAGTGCCTGATATAGCGGCACCGTTCCAATCGGTACGGGAGAATTCCTGATGATCCATTCGCGCGTTGTATGAATATTCCGGCCTGTAGACAGGTCCATGACGGTGTCTGAGCCCCAGCGCACAGCCCAGGTCATCTTCTCCACTTCTTCCTCGATGGAGGACGTAACTGCGGAATTCCCAATGTTTGCATTGATCTTTACGTGAAATTGGCGCCCAATGACCATGGGTTCGCTTTCCGGGTGATTGATATTTGAAGGTAAAATAGCTCGTCCAGCCGCCAGCTCCTGTCGTACAAACTCGGGCTCTACACCTTCGCGGATCGCCGCGAATTCCATTTCAGGCGTAATGATCCCTTGCCGCGCATAGTGCATTTGCGTCACAGTACGCCCTTGCGAGGCCCGTAGCGGACGGTTGGTCACGCCGGGAAATTCCACTGTCTCACGTTTGGAACCAGGCTTCATCCCGTTATCCTCCGGCTTGACGGCGCGGCCCTCATAAGCCTCCACATCTCCCCGTTCCAGTGCCCAAGCTCGCCGTAATGGTGGCAATCCCTGACGGATGTCGACCTGGTAGGCTTCGTCCGTCATCGGACCGCTGGTATCATACACACGCAGTGGGTCATGATGCTCGGTGCCCTGCGGGGTATGTGTGGGTTGTAGCGCGATTTCACGCTCAGGCACAGCAATATCCGGCCGAGAACCTTGAATATACACCTTACGGCTCCCCGGAAAGGGCTTTAGCCCACTGGCTTGCTCCGCTTTGGCCTTCTCTCCCTCTACTTCTATTATTCCCGCCAATCCTGCATCTGCTGATTTCATTCCTGTTTCTTTCGTTCCTTTTGTTTCTGTCGGTTTCATGGTCCATTCCTCCCGTATCGTTGAAATGACACACCGATCCGGAACCATTCCCAGGGTGGCGCTGATCTATGCAAAAAAGCCGGTTCCCTAGGGAACCGGCTAATCAAACGAGACAGCTATCCAAACCGATCGCACGTGGAATAATCATATTCCAATGCGCGGCCGTAGACAGCAGCTGCGTATACATTTCAATGGCCGATTACTTCCCTACGCTGGTATGATCCAGATCAGGTGCAAAGGGTCCGGAATCTTGCCTGATTCCATCTCAGCCCGCATTACAGGCTCCCCCAGTAACTGTGATACTTTCTATTCACATGAATTGGCGGCTATAACAGACATCCCGCCATCTCTATCAGACTACTTTAAATTTATAGCTTTGGCAACCCTTGTATGATTTCCTTTTGTATTGATTACTGTCACGGAAGCATAAGCCCCATTTCCTTGGCTGCTTCGATCAAAATCGGTGCAAACTCATGCAGCGTCTCGGGCGCAAGTCGACTGACCGGGCCGGATACAGATAAAGCCGCCGTGACCTGTCCCTTTCGGTTCACAATAGGCGCGGCCACAGCCGCAGCTCCTGGCTCACGTTCTTCATAGCTGGTCGCATAGCCCTTCTCACGAATGTCCTGCAGCTGGGCTTTATAAACCTCCGGGTCTACCGAAGGTGGCCATTCTTCACTGCTTAGCAATACCTCCAGCTCCTGCGGTGGCATAAAGGCCGCCAGCACCTTGCTGGAGGCTCCCACAGCCAGCGGCATACGCGCACCCACAGGCGCAACCCTACGGATCGCCTGATTGCTCTGCACGGCTTGTATGCGAATACGCATGCTTCCATCCCGCAGGTACAAGCTGACCGTTTCCCCTAAGCGATCACGCAGTCCTTCCATTGCAGGCTGTAACAACACCGCCGGCTCATCGCTTTGGGACAGATGCGTGGACAGCTCCCATATGCGAAAACCAAGCCTATATTTTTCCGTTTCGGCATTCCGAACGACAAATCCCCGATCCTCCAGCGTAGTCAAAAGACGATGAACAGTGCTTTTATGTAGACCAATTTGGGAGGCAATCTCCGTTAGACCAAGATCAGATTCTGCGGTAAAACACAGCAGTATATCAAGTGCACGCTCTACAGCGCGGACGGTTAATTTACGGTCTTCCATCGTGAACCGCTCCTCTTGTATCCATATTCGTTTCACACTATGAAACATGGTTACATAAATTATATAGAATAGTCGCGGCTACTGTAAACAGATGTTTTTGTGACAACCATATTACAGAACAAGAACAAACATCGACAATTCTTTGCATCATTTTTACTTTTCCGGTTCAGGCGTTGACTTTGGATAATAGCCATCATACGATAATAGGTATCTATACGGACATACCCTACTATTTTCAAGTGGAATTATACCTAAATTTTATGATTCGAAGATCAATTTTATATAAGGAGGCTCTTACATGATTTCGACATCCCAGCGCAACGCTCAGCTACAGACCGCTGTTCAGGAGCCGTCCACCCCACTCTTTAATCCCCGTATGCTGCGGTTCAAGCACGTTGTGATTGCTCTGCTGCTGTCGGTCGTATTTTTTCTGTTGTTTTGCTTTATTGCCTTGCATGCTTACATCGCCTGGGTGCTTACGAATCCCACCGTCGCACCCTTGTACTCTAATCCGATGCAGGCCAAAGGCATGCCTTATGAAGATGTCAGCTTCCCAGCCAAGGATGGTAGCCGCATCGTACAAGGCTGGTATATCCCGGCGGATCAATCGCGGAAAACCATTATTTTCAGTCATGGTTACGGGGCTAATCGCGAAGAAAGCTGGATTCCTATGTATGATCTGGCGCATTATGCCCACAGTCTGAACTTTAATGTGGTCATGTTTGATTATGGATTCGCGTCACAAAACAGCAAGGCCGTCGCAACCGGAGGTAAGGCGGAATCCCAGCAGCTTCTTGGAGCGATTCAGCTTGCGAAGCAACGCGGCTCGTCGGAAATTATCGTATGGGGCTTTTCTATGGGAGCAGGAACCGCTCTTCAGGCGGGCTTGCAAACCAAGGATGTGGACGCAATGATTTTGGACAGTACCTTCCTGCTGGAGCCAGATACACTGTACCATAACATTCACAATCAAATTAATCTGCCGAGACATCCGTCTTTGGAAATTTTGGAGTTGCTGTTTCCAGTCTTAAACGGCACCAGCTTGCATCAGATTCCATATCAAGAGGTTAAAAAGGAGAACTATCCGTTTCCAATCATGTTTGTGCATGGTACACAGGATGAAAAGGCTCCTTACCCCATTGCGGAAAAGCTTGCTGCCAATCAAACCAACCCGCTTTCCAGTGTATGGATTGTCAAAAACGGGATACATGAGCTTATTTTCAGAGAGCATCCTCGTGAATATTTGCGACGGGTATCGACATTTCTAAGCAGTGTGCAGGAGCTGGAGGACAAGAAAACCACTGCTGCTGCCCATAAACAAACGACTACGAAGTAAGAAATTATTTTCAAAACAAGTAATCATCGCCTTAAAGAAGCCTGCCTATGGACACTTAACCCGTGCCGTAGACGGGCTTCTTTTTTTATTTTCCATGAGTAATTATTGTTCTGCGCAACAGGTATAACCTGATGAAGGAAGTTCATAGACATATTCACGGTGAGACGGCGAATATACTGGGTACATATGCATCCAGGACAGATCTGCTAGATCTGCCGGATAGCCATAGCGGGGTACGGGAGGTAAAAACGAATGCTGAGTACTTATGGGTCTTTCCTGCCCTTACGTGTGCTGGAGGAAATTCGTCATTGGAAGCAGCAGGAAAGTTGGCACGTGGAAGTGATTAAATCTGCTACTGAAGGGCTAGAGCCTGCTTATGTGCGGCTGCTGGATGATTGGCGAACCGTATTTGAACAAACGGAACGCACCGCCATCGAGCTGCTCGAAGAGCAACGGAGCGCGCTTGATCCGGCAGAACAGGCATGGCAGCATCAATGGAAAAAAGAGTCGTCTGTTCCTCAAGCACATACACACCAGCTGGATGAATCATCAGCACATTCAAGGGGATCAGACGCATCAGCAACTGGAGAGAAATCGTTGTCTGTTTCAGGCTTGAATTCACAGCCTGCCTCACAGGAATTAAATCGTCGACTGGACGATTTGCTGCAAACCGCGAACCGTCAATCACAAGAATATGTACGGCAGCTAGGTTTGCTGACTGAACACAGTCATGCATTGCGTCAACAGCCAAAATCCGCCGGAGTTGTAATACACGCAGCACATGAAAGTCAATATTTCCTGATCTCAACCACTCCCTTTCAAGAGCCCGGCTCCATCGCGCGAGCCGCTGGGTTGTATCATGTAGCGGCAGAGGGTGAGGATTACCCGGAGCAAGCGTTTCGAGAGCGGCATGCCGGCATGAGAGGAGAGGGTTCTGGGGCTACTAAAGGCGTCCAGTCCGGCCAGGCTCAACCTTCGCCAGCAGAAAAGTCCTTAATCGGTCGCCCGGTCCCTATTGGCGGACATCGGCTCCCTCCGCTTCCTTACCCTTATAATGCGCTTGAACCGTACATTGATGAAAAAACGATGCGTATTCACCATGACAAGCATCATTTGAGCTATGTGAATGATCTGAATAAAGCGGAAAAGAAACTGGAAGAAGCCCGAAAAACAGGTGATTTTGACCTCGTAAAGCATTGGGAACGTGAACTGGCATTTAACGGTGCAGGTCATTATCTGCATACTCTTTTTTGGACGATCATGAGCCCTCAAGGCGGTGGAAACCCAAGCGGACCGCTGGCTGAACAGATTAAAAAGGATTTTGGCAGCTACGATGCCTTCAAAAAGCAATTTAGTTCAGCAGCCGAAAAGGTCGAAGGCGGCGGCTGGGCCATTCTGGTGTGGAGTCCGCGCGCCGGGCGGCTTGAAATTTTGCAGGCCGAAAAGCACCAGAACCTGACTCAATGGGAGTCTATTCCGCTGCTGGCGATCGATGTGTGGGAACATGCATATTACTTAAAGCATCAGGCTGAACGCAATAAATACATCGAAGATTGGTGGCATGTCGTCAACTGGCCTGAGGTGGAAGCGCGCTACGCTCAAGCCTCCAAGCTGAGATGGCAACCATTCTAAGCTAAAATAAACTACACCTGCAAATCGTATCGCTCTCTGAGCGCTGCCATCTGTTCTGCCAATCCTTCCAGTTGCACCAGCGAGCCATCGGCAGGCAAAATGGCCGCCCGACTCTCAACTACACGGCGTAGCGATGCTGTGTACGCCTCGACAGACGGCACTCCGGCCAGCTCTGCCAGGCTGCCCATCGTTGCCGGATTAACCCGGGGATAATCCGGCTGCTGCACGCCTGCCGGTGTATCCCCGGCTGCCTCCCGATAAAACTGCTGCACCGCCTGTGCGCGCTCTGCTCCGTGGCCCTCAATCATCACAAAGGCCGTGATGATATACGCCTTGGCCTGACGCCGCTGCGCAATGCCGCAAAACTTGCGTCCTCGGACGCTCACATCGTAATCCCCGGGACAGAAGGACCCGATGATTTCTCCAGTCTGCGCCTCGGCAGACCACGGGGCCAGCGCATCGGCAATCAGCCCTGCCATGAGCCGAAAATCCTCATGCAGGCTGATGGCCCGCTGCGGATTCGGCAAGATCAAGGACAGGTTCAGTACCCCCCTGTCCAGCATGACAGCTGCTCCACCTGAAGGACGCACGCATACCGACGTTCCTGAACTGCGCACTCGCTCCATCGCCTGTGGAGCGTTGGGAAGCCTGCGGTCCCGGTGACCAATCACAAGCGCTGCCGGATGCCGCCATACATGCAAAATGGGCGCAGCTCCTTTCCCTACTTGCCGACAAGCCAGCTCCTCCCAAGCCAGCGGAAACAATACGTCTTCCTGAGTAGTCATCAGTGGCGCTTCCAACCATTGCAACTCAGGCAATGCTGTTGTTGTTTCTGTTGAGCTATGTAAATGATCCATACGTTATCCCCTATCTTAAAAATAACTGTTATCCATAGGCTAATCGTAATTTTCAAGGCAGCATGCTGCTATTTTTTTATTTCATCTTCTTCACAGTAGCTATCCCATTGTCACTATTACCGATGTTAACAAAAAAAGGCGGCTACGCCTATGCGTAAACCACCTTTTTTTATCACTAACCATTGCATTCTGTTCAATTATTCCTTGATCAGGGACAAGAACTCTGCGCGTTGTGCTGCATTATCACGGAACGTACCGCGTACGGCAGATGTTACCGTTTTGCTGCCAGGCTTTTTGACACCTCTGGCACACATGCACAAGTGTTCGCCTTCCACGACCACCATAACTCCGTGAGCGGAGACCGCTTCATTTAGAATATCAGCGATCTGCGATGTAATACGCTCCTGTACCTGCAATCGGCGGGTCACCGCCTCCACCAAACGGGCTAGCTTGCTTAGTCCTACAATTTTACCGCTGGGTACATAGCCGATATGCACTTTTCCGAAGAAAGGAGCCATATGGTGTTCACACTGACTGTAGTAGACAATATCCTTCACGATTACAAGCTCCTCGTGATTCTCGTCAAATGTCACACCCAGCGCATCCCGTGGATCAACCTCATAACCCGCAAATATTTCCTCATACATGCGCGCAACGCGTGCCGGTGTTTCCAACAAACCTTCACGCTTGGGGTCCTCACCGATCAGTTTTAAAATCTGCTCCACATGGTACTCGATTTTATCCCGGTTATCCGCAGCTTTGCGGTTAATATAATCTTTTACGCCAGCCACAGTAATCCTCCTCTATGCAGCAACCTCATGCGGCATCCGTACTCACGTTGCTCATTATTTCCGACGGCCCTGATTTTTACGCGCACCAGGCTGATTTTTGGAGAACTGTTGGTTCTTCATCATCTGCTGGGCTTTTTGCATCTGTTTCCCATTCAGGTTGTAGCCCATCTGTTTGGCCATTTTTTGCAGCGTTTCAGGGTCGTTCTGCATCTTTTCAAGCTGTTTGCGAAGATAATAAGCACCGATGAAAAATCCCCCGACCAAGCCAACAATCAGGGTAATAATCGGAATGACAATATTCCACACCACGAAGTCGTCACCTCTGTATATTTATATGAGACATCTTGAATTACACGAACTTATCATAGCAAAACATGGGACAGCTAGCAAATTACTTTTTGCAAACATATGTCCTTATTCCTTCTCCAAATCCAGCAGCTTCATTTTGACTGGCAAGCCTCCGGCATAGCCAACCAAACTACCGTTTGCACCCGATACACGGTGGCATGGAAACAGGATAGGCAATGGATTTTTGTTATTGGCTTCGCCGACAGCACGTATCGCCTTGGCTCGTCCAATCGATTCTGCAATATCTTGATAGGACACACTTTGTCCGTACGGAATATTTTGCAGTGCGCGCCATACCTGCTCTTGAAAAGGAGTGCCTCTCAAATCATAGGCTATACTGAATTCCCGTCGTTCTCCCGCAAAATATTCACGCAGTTGTTCTGCAGCTTCGCGCAGCTTTTCCGGCTCCTGTACATAGACATATTCCCCGACCCATGTCCGGGCCCATTGCTGAAGCAATGCTTCCTTCGCATAAAAAGAGCCATAGTCAATTCGGCATAGCCCTCGATCCGTAGCACACAGCGTCAGAGTGCCCACAGGCGTCTCCATTTCGTCATAATAAATCTTAGTTGGACCCTGTGAATCCTCCGTCTTTAATTCAGCAGAAGTTTGCTGCTCTGCCTGCTCTTGTTCCGCTAGCTTGGAATGCGCCTGCGCGATCATTTCGCGTACTTGCTCATGTTGTTCCTTCTCTGATGCTTGCTTGATCGCTGTCATAGCGTTTTCCCCTCCTATTCGACTCAAAGCCCACGCCGCCGTGCCTCGCAGCTCGGGACGCGGATCATCCAATAAAACCTCCGTCAATTTGGGCACCGCGCTAACATCCTTGAAATTTCCAAGACCAATGACTGCATTGCGTTGAATCGGCTTCTTCCCCCGCCAAGCCGCTGCACTTTGACCAAACCGGTCTTTGAATTCGCGATTGCTCAAATCCAGTAATGGTAACAGCAACGGCTTTACAATTTCAGGATCGGGTGTAAGCTCGGGATGATGATCCCAGTTAAGGCCTCGATTTTTGGGACATACGATTTGACACGTATCACATCCATACAGCCGATTCCCTATTTTCAGCATAAACTCCTCGTCCAAAAAGCCCTTGGTTTGCGTTAAAAAGGATACACACCGCTGGGCATTCAGCTGTCCCGGACCTACAAGCGCACCGGTAGGACATGCATCCAAACATTTGGTGCACTCTCCGCAACCATCCGTAACCGGTTCATCGGGCTGGAAGGGAATGTTCGTCAACAGCTCCCCGAGATAAATCCATGACCCCAGTGTCGGTGAAATCATCATCGTATTTTTGCCGCTAAAGCCAATTCCTGCGCGTTCCGCAACGGCTCGGTCCGACAATTCTCCGGTATCCACCATGTTTTTCAACAGTGCATCAGGTACCCGCTCACTTATAAAAGCCTCAAGCTTTTCCATCGCTTCGCGCAGTACCAGATGATAATCTTTGCCCCAGGCTGAACGCGCCATAATACCACGGTATTTGCCCTTGTCCGACTTCGGCGGGTCCTTCATTTTCGAAGGATACGCCACCGCAATGGCAATCAGGGATGCGGGCTGCGAGCCATACAGCTCTGGATAGATACGCTTATCAATATCAGGCTCCTCAAAGCCGGATTCATAGCCTTTAGCACGGTGCTCTTCCAATATAGCTTTCAGAGACAGAAAGGGATCGGCGGATGCGAACCCGATGGAATCAATCCCCAGCCCTGGAGCTGCCTCAATAATTTCCTGCTTGAGCGAAGCCCAAGTCGAAGCCGTTCCGGTCGCCGTCCGAGTTAGTTCGCGTTGCATCCGATACTCACCTCTCTTTCACAATTCTTCGTGACAGATAGGAGAATGATGTATCATTCTCCTATCTCAAATTTCAACAGAAAATAGCAGCAGATGCTACCGTAAATTTTTAACAGCACTCGTCGCCAGAAAATCACAGCGATTATTCAGTTCGTTGTCACTGTGGCCCTTCACCTTCACATATTCAACCTCATGCTTACCCATTAGTGCCCATAGTTCTTCCCAAAGTTCCTTGTTCTCCACCGGCTGATTTTTACTGTTGCGCCAGCCATTACGGAGCCAATTCTTAATCCAGCCTTGTTTGAAGCAATTGACGACATAGGCAGAGTCACTGTGTACTTTTACACGGCACGGCTCCTTGAGCAGCTTCAGCGCTTCAATCACCGACTTGATCTCCATGCGGTTGTTTGTCGTCATCTTTTCGGCACCCGACAGCTCCTTACGATGCTCTCCATACAGCAAAACAATCCCCCAGCCCCCTGGGCCCGGGTTCCCCGAACAAGCACCGTCGGTATAAACCATCACTTCTTTCATCGTCCTCTTCCTTTCCTGATTGGGAATCGCTGATCCGTTGTAGCTCTGATCGGGTCGCACGTATTCCGCATTGATTTCAGACTCATAACTGCTCTATAGCCACTTCCACTCCGAGATCGGCCAAAATATAAACTCTGCACGTCCCAGTAAATCTTCAGACTTAACGCTGCCAAAGTACCGGCTATCCTTGCTTGCAGCCGTATGGCGATTATCTCCCATGACAAAGAAGTGTTCTGGCTCCACCGTAAAAGGACCGTAATCACCATCCTCCACGTCCGAGTTGGTGTACGGTTCATTTAGCAGCTCACCGTTTACATATAAATGATTATGCTCAATCCGAATGACATCTCCGGGAATACCTATGACTCTTTTCACTAAAAATCTTGGGCTGGACAGTTTGGAATCGGGATCTTTTAAAATCACAATGTCCCCTCTTCCCGGATCATGAAAATTATAAACCAGCTTGTTAACGAACAAATGCTGGCTTTCCATTAGCGTCGGCTGCATCGAATGTCCTCTGACCGTAGACAAGTTAAATACAAACAGGTTCAGAAGCAGTAAGACAACCATCGCGATCAGCAGAGTGACTAACCAATCGCGTATGTAACCAGAGCGACCTGCCTGTTTGGACGTTTCCGGTGAAGGAAGCGGGTCTGACGAAGGAGCCAAAGCGTCCATAATTAACCTCCTCAACCCTGTTATAAATAGAAAAGCATATCCCGTACCCGATTGCAACGGTTACTCAGATATGCTCTAAATGTAAATATTATACTTCGTTTCTGTATATCGAATACCGATTAATGAGGTGCCAAAATACTCAGCTTCTGAAACGCCTGTAAAATCTGGCTTGCTCCGTAGCCCATAGCTTCGTACAACGGCATGGCCGCACTGTTATGCTTGTCCCCTGCTACCCAAATACGGCTAACCTTACGTTGCTGAAAACGCTGCTCCATGGACTCCACAAGCGATTTCCCGATTCCCATCCGACGATGATCCGGGTGAATAGCAATACGATAATAACAACCATGATTCTGATCAATCGTGCCAATCAGGGCACCAACGATCTCTCCCTCTTCTTCGGCAACGACGATCAAACCGGAATCCCACGAAAGCTGACGGGCAAAAGCACCCACCGTCTCTTTGTAGCACTCCTCTGACAAGGCAATTTGCATGAGTTCCGTTACTGAATTCACATCACTTAATTGAAAGGAACGAACGTGCATAAGTAATATCTCCCTTTTCGTAAGCATAATAAAAAAATTGAGACAGCACCGTCATTTTTACATAAATCCATAAAGCGCTTATCATGGTGTTAATCACAAGGCATTATGATAAAAATGCATACGATCTGCTATATATGAAATGAAGAACAGGAAAAGGGTGTGTGCCCTCAAGTTCGTCATGTCATAGACATGACAGCTTATAGCAGACGACAAAAAAGCCCAAAATTCTGCTTCCTTGACCATTAAACCATACTTTTTGACGGAATACATCCTTTTTTCTCATGTAAGCGCTGTATATAAAGCGTTTACATTTTTGAGGGGCAAATTTACCTCTTATTACCTATGTATTACGTATTCCAATCAGGTTTTTGGACATGCTAGCTACCAGGCCCTATTGCTCAGTTTGGTATTTTACAAACAAAAATGTTGAAAAAATAGGCCGAATGCGGTTTAATATAACTATCGAGGGTATTATTACATAGGAACACTTACCCAACCATATAACCAGGAGGGATTTTATTATGGCATTTCAATTACCAGAACTTCCTTACGCAAAAGACGCACTGGAACCACACTTTGATGCACTGACAATGGAAATTCACCATGATCGTCACCATAACACATATGTTACGAACTTAAATGCAGCTCTGGAGAGCGCTCCTGAACTGCAAAGCAAAAGCCTGGAGGATCTGATTTCCAATCTGGACAGCGTTCCTGAAAGCATCCGCACTGCGGTTCGCAATAACGGTGGTGGACACCACAACCACAGCCTGTTCTGGGAAGTTATCGCTCCTAACGGCGGTGGACAGCCAACAGGTGCAATTGCTGAAGCCATCAGCAACGAACTGGGCGGCTATGACAAGTTTAAAGAAGACTTCACTAAAGCAGCTACAACTCGTTTTGGTAGCGGCTGGGCTTGGCTGGTTGTCGGCAAAGACGGCAAATTGGCGATCACTAGCACTCCAAACCAAGATAGCCCGCTGTTCGAAGGTCTGACTCCGGTCCTTGGATTGGATGTTTGGGAGCATGCTTACTACCTGAAATATCAAAACAAACGCCCAGACTACATTGCAGCTTTCTACAATGTAATCAACTGGGATGAAGTTAACAAACGTTACGCAGCTGCAAAGAAATAAGCCAGTAACAACATTCTTATCCTAAATCATGAAGGGCTGTCTCAAAAGTAGATTTTCTACGAATGAGACAGCCCTTTTGGCATTCTGTGGTAAACTGGTGGAAATCATTTTTTATTACAGTCCCTGGAGGGTAATGGATGCAGACTTTTTTTCGTTACAATTGGATGATTCGGGAACAATGGTACCGCTGGTGTGAAGAGGTGCCGCAGGAGGAACTGCTGAAAGAACGCATCGGCGGAGTTGGCGGAATTCTAAAAACGCTCTTTCATATCGTTGATGTAGAATGGAGCTGGATTCAAATCATTCAAGGCAAACCTGATTTTCAGGAAGACTTCTCTCAGTATAATACGCTGAATAAAGTCCGCGAGCTGGATGCAAAGTTTCGACTCGATGTAGAGCCGTTCGTACTCGCCTGGCATGAAGGTCTGGAACGAAAAAGGTTTGAAGATCACCTCCCGGACGGCAGAATTGCGATTGATGCCTGGGGCGAGGTAATGCGCCATGTCATTGCCCATCAGATTCATCATATCGGGCAGTTATCCGTATGGTCGCGCGAGCTCGGCAAGCCTTCGGTATCAGCCAATGTGATCGGCAAAGGGCTGATTGAGAGCGATCCCTCCCTATAAGTACGATACCCCCAAATAAAAAGGAGTAGAAAAGAGCCTGCAAGCTCTTTCTACTCCTTTTTATTCATAAACTTCGATTCATTCCTTAAGATATTACTTTTGACCTCTTGCTCTTGATCATACCGTAAGCCAATGTAAATAATGCTCCACATAACAGGGCAATCAGATGAGCAACAAGATAATTGATATGACCGTGGTTATCTGATGCTGCAATTGCAAAGCCAGGAAGAGCCGTGGTTCCGAATCCTATGGCTGTCAGCTTGCTTAAATATACATATGCCCCTGCAACCATTCCTCCAAGGCAACCAGCAATTAAAGGGAATTTATACTTTAAAGTGACCCCGAAGATGGCTGGTTCCGAGATTCCAAAAAGTACAGACCCGAATGCAGAGTAACCCAGTTCTTTAACCTTGGTGTCTTTGCGATTCAAAAGAACATACCCCAAAACGGCGCCCCCTTGAGCCATCAAAGCTACCGATGCCAACGGATTAATAAAATTTCTGCCTGTATCGGTTAACAACTGTGCTTCTACCGCGCCCATAACATGGTGCAAACCCGTAATAACGATGATCTGCTGAATACCTGCAAAAAACATAAAGCCGAATATCCCTAGGTTTTGCGTCATCCAGAGCAACGAAACAGTCACCAGACTGGCCAACTCTCTCCCAAGAGGACCGATAATGGTAAACAGAAGCAGGGAAGAAACAAAGACCGTCAGCAAAGGGGCCAAAAATAGTTTAATCATGTCTGGAACCTTTTTGTTAAAAAACTGATCCAACTTGGCTACCACATATCCCATCATTAGAGCAATAATAATACCGCCCTGAAAGCCAACCAACTGTACGGGAAGCCCGAAAAGACTGATCGATTCCGGATTTTGGCTTCCTTTAGCTACCTCAAAAGCATCCGCCAAGGCCGGATGAAGCATAATCGCACCTAGCACAAGCCCGAGAATTGGACGACCACCGTATCTCTTGGTTGCAGAATACACAACAAGCAGCGGGAGGATGGTGAAAATCCCTGTGGAAACGATCTGAACAAAGCGATTGATCCCTTGGAAAATTGGATACATCTCCACAATCGATTTAGGGCCGAATAGCCCCTTTTGACCTAGAAGACCGGTTATCCCCATTAACAATGCGGCGGCAAGAATTCCAGGCATGATCTCAATGAAGACATCTGACAGCGATTTAATCGCTTTCTGAAAAGGATTTTGCTTTTGTGCGGACTTCGATTTGACATCACTTAATGACATATCTTCCGTTCCAGTCAGTTTGGAGAACACAGCATAGATATTATTGACCAACCCTGCTCCAAAAATGATCTGCAGTTGATCCCCTGCTATGAAAACACCTTTAACCAGATCAATATCTTCAATCTTCTTTAATTCCGCTTTTTCATTGTCCTCAAGGACAATTCTTAGTCTTGTGGCACAATGGGCCACACCGATAATGTTCTCTTCACCACCGATATATTTTAAAATTTCTTGAGATATTTGCTTATAATGCTTTTCTTTTGCTTCCATCTAGTAAAACCTCCTCTAGCTGAATCAGATGTCCTCTTTAACAAATCTCCAGAACATGCCTAAAAAGTCCTGCTTCACCCTGGCAAGCGTTATGCCAACATGCATTAATTCATCACCACCGAACAGCTCACCAGTTTCTATATTTCTGTAAACGTAGTCTGGATTCAGACCTTTGAATTTTAACGTTTTAATCGCAGCAGCCGGTTGGGATAAAACCTTGAAATAGCTGGCCGCCATTTCCGTTTGATCCTCTGACACAAAGCTCCATGCGGCTTCATTTTCATCAAATGGATTAATAATTCTGTAAAACTTTCCAAACTGAATGAGCGATCTCATTTCTTTATACAGAGCTATCTGTTGTTTTACCACTTCTTTTTCTTCAACGGTTAATGCCGTCAGATCCAGCTCATATCCTAAATTCCCGGCCATGGCGACATAACCTCTGGTCTCCAATGGAGTTATTCTGCCCACTTGATGGTTAGGTACCGTGGAGACGTGTGCGCCCATCGTAATCGGAGGGTAGACAAGACTTGTTCCCCATTGAATTTTCAGTCGGCAAATGGCATCCGTATTATCACTTGTCCAGGTCTGAGGCATGTAATAGAGCATACCGGCATCAAAACGGCCTCCTCCACTAGAGCAGCTCTCGAATAAGACATGAGGAAACTTCGATGTAAGCTCTTCCATAACACTGTAGAGCCCCAGAATATAACGATGCGCCGTCTCCCTTTGTCTTTCAGGTGGTAAAGCGGCCGAACCCACATCTGTCATGTGACGATTCATGTCCCATTTCACATAAGTAATTGGAACATCCGATAAAATGTCGGAAACCGACTTAACGATGTACTCACACACTTCCTTCCTCGATAGATCCAACATAAGCTGATTTCTGCCCAACGTATACGGACGATCAGGGACATGGATACACCAATCGGGATGCTTTCTGTATAAATCGCTGTCTATGGATACCATTTCAGGTTCAAACCACAAGCCAAACTCCATACCCAGATTTCGAATGCGGTTGGCAAGATCCGGTAAGCCATCTGGAAGTTTGCGTCGATCCACCACCCAATCGCCTAATGATGTATTGTCATCATCCCGTTTGCCAAACCACCCATCATCCAATACAAACAGCTCCACTCCTACACTTTGAGCTTCCTTCGCCAACTGCTCAATCTTGTCGGCATCAAAGTCAAAATAGGTGGCTTCCCAGTTATTAATCAGGATCGGCCGCTCCTTGTCACGAAATGGTCCACGACATAATCTGTTCCTGTATAAATCATGATAAATTCTCGACATACCACCCAAGCCATTTTCGGTGTATACCATGACGACTTCTGGCGTTTGGAAGGATTCCTCTGGTTCAAGCAACCATGTAAAATCAAAAGGATTAATCCCCATCGTAACTCTAGTGTTCCGATAGGAATCAACCTGAGTCTGGGCCGTAAAGTTCCCGCTGTACACCAGATTAAAGGCGTACACTTCGCCCTGTTCTTCATCTGTTCCTTCCCTTACAAGTGCCATAAAGGGTGCTTGTTGAGGGCTGCTGGCTCCGCGGCAGCTGTCTACCATTTGAATCCCGGGTAAAATTTTTCGTCTTGCTATATTTTTTTCATTATTATGCGCACCGTACAAGGTAATGAGTTCGTACTCATCATCACGAAAATCCACACTAGCACTTAATGCTCTAAGCAACTTTAGCTGCTGCTGACCTTCATTATCGAAACGGACTGAACGGGTAATGACATCCCCTTTTTGATATAGGCTATAGGATAGTACAACCCTTACATCAATTAATGGGTCTTCAAGGATGATTTCCAGTGTTTCTACTTCGCCATCATCCTCCGCATACGTAGAAGGAAGCCCTTTCAATTTTGGTTTGCCTTGGTAAACCCGATGTTCTTTATACCGAAAATCTGTCACTGTAGAACCATTCTCCAATTGAAGCTGATACGCAGGAATCCTGAAGTCACTATTTCCAAATGACGGGTATTCCTGTGGGATGGTATCCAGTGAAAAGGCTCGATCCGCCCCATCGGGATTAGGTGAAAATCCTCTATCCATGAAGATGATTTTGTTGCTCCCCCGATAGGTCTGAATTCTCTTCCCCCAATACAGATGAGCTAAATAACCATCACGTATAACCTGCATGACATAACTCGTATTGCTGCCTTGTAAATGGAATAAAAGCTTCTCTTTATCAATGTATATAGCCATAGTAACCCCCTTGTAGCGCCAATAGTAATATTTTCAAAAAATATAAATTATGTTGTTTCCTTGTTTCTTACACCCTAATAATAATTGAATAGTTTTAATAATTATATGGAATAATGTAGACTCTATATGAAACGGTGTGATAATATGCAGAGATGAATTAAGAGGTGAAACCAAATGAGTTCGCATTTTTCCAATCATTCCTATAACAACCTGGATCTTAATTTATACACATGTGGCAAAGAGAGCTGTACCAGCAAACACTCTTATGGTCCAGCCATTCGAAGCGGGTATATGGTGCATTTTATTTTAAAAGGAAAAGGGATCTTTAAAGTCAACGATAAAATCTATCATTTGGAGAAAAACGATGCTTTCTTTATTGAGCCGAAGGTTTTAATTTACTACGAAGCGGATGAAGTCGACCCGTGGGAATATGCCTGGATCGGTTTTAATGGGGTGCAAGCCAAAGAATATCTAAGCCGAACCTGTATCAATAGGAATAATCCCATTTTCCAGTTCGAAGCCGAGGGCAGCCTTGCCCGCTGTATGGAGAGCATCGTCGTTTCTTCTACGCTGAAATCCAACAAAGACCTGCTGCTTGCATCCAAGTTGTATGAATTTCTATATCTGATGTTTGAACTTTACCCTAATCAGGAAGTCAACAATGAGGTAAGACAGCAGCGGTATATTAAAGAAGCGCTTCTCTTTATTCAGCAAAACTATTCACATTTCATTACCGTAAGTGACATTGCCAAGTACATTTCAATTGACCGTTCATATTTGCACCGTTTATTTAAACAGCAACTCAATAAGTCACCGCAGGAATTTTTATTGCACTTGAGGATTGAAAAATCATGCTCCCTATTAAAAAACACTTCCCTGAAAATCGGAGATATTGCTCGATCAGTAGGGTATAAAGATGTACTCCTATTCTCCAAGATGTTCAAAACGGTCAACAAATTAACTCCATCCGAATACCGAAAAAATCACCAAAAATAGCACGCTTTGTTCACAACTAAGTTAGGCATTTTCATTCCAGAAACAAAAAAATAGCGGCAGCATGGAGTAACCTTAAGTCCATACTGCCGCTATTTTATCAACATCAGTTCCCATTTTGCTTCGTATAATACTCGGTGATCAGATCAAGGAACACCTTGGGAAACGCCAAGGTGGACATATCCGCCTCGCTGATCCAGCGGTACCCCGCTGGCAAGGTGCTACTCGCCTGATCCGCCTGCTCAGCGAGCGCAATCAACGCACCTGGCTTCGCCGCGGTGCTGTAGCTGGCCCGCTGCTCGGCAGCCAGCGGCTGTTCGCCCGCCTTCCCGGCAGGGGAGGCGACCTCTTCACACTGGAACACACGCAGGTTCCAGTGAATGTGGCTGAACGTGTGCTCCGCCTCACGTACAAACCGCACCGGGCGCGCATGCACGCCCTCTGCCAACAAATGAGCCGCCAGGTGATCCATGGCTGGCTCATCCGGCACCGGGCCGTTGTAACCCTCCGGCCCGGCAAGCTCATGCGGCAGTTCCCACATGCGGGCCAACAGGCCCTTGGCCGGGCGTTGCCGTACAAGCAGGCGACCTGTGTTCGCGCCGCTGCCCTCGATGAAGGCGACGGAACGCGGCTCCAGGCGCGGCGGCTTCGCTTTTGTTTTGACTGGCAGCGTCTCCTCGCGGCCTGCCAGCCTGCCCGAGCAATGCTCCATGACCGGACAGGTCAGGCAATGGGGCGACTTTGGCGTGCAGACTAGCGCTCCCAGCTCCATCAGCGCCTGATTAAAATCAGAGGCTCTCCCTTCGGGAATCAGCTCCCTGACCAGACTTTCCATATGCGACCGCGTGCTACCCTTCATAATATCCTCTTCAATGAGGAAATAACGTGACAGCACACGCATCACATTCCCGTCTACAGCAGGCTCTGGTCGATTAAAGGCAATGCTCATAATGGCCCCCGTCGTATATGGACCTACACCTTTCAGTGCCGCAACAGCCTGCGTATCATCCGGCACCTGCCCACCGTGAAGCTCAACTACCTGTTTCGCTGCCATTTGCAAATTCCGGGCCCGTGAATAATACCCCAGCCCTTCCCATAGCTTGAGCACATCCTCCTCGGGCGCTTCCGCCAGCGCTTCAATCGTCGGAAAACGTGCAATAAAGCGATTAAAATACGGAATGACCGTATCGACACGTGTCTGTTGAAGCATAATTTCCGAAATCCAGATATAAAAAGGATTGCGATGGCGGCGCCACGGCAAGTCGCGTTTATTACGTGTATACCAATTCAACAGTTCAAAGCTAAAATAGCGCTTTTGTTCCAATGTATTTGTAGTCATCCCATCACGTCTCCTTATATTCGACAATCACAAAAGCAGAGGCAATGTTAGGCTGATGTGTAATACTCAAGTGAATGCTGTAATTCGAGTCACCCGTATTCGGCAATCTCAGTCGATCCCACGCAGACGAAGACAAATAAACTACGGGCTTCCCCCCAGGTTCAGGTAAAATATCCATATCGCTGAACCCGATGATTTGTCCAATTCCACAGCCGAAGGCTTTCGTTATCGCTTCCTTGGCAGCAAAGCGCCCTGCTACGAACTCCGCTAGCCTTCCCTTACGTTCCACTGCAAGCTCGCGTTCTGCCGGGGTCAATACCCGATTCAAAAATGCATCTGCATATTTACCTGCCAAAATATGAGCCATACGGCTTATTTCCAGCACATCATGTCCAATTCCGTAGATCATTTGGGTATTCCCCGCCCTTTTTTTACTTTACTGGATCTATTGTAACAGTGCGTCCACACCCTGGCGAGTCGCAAAGGGGTAAAAGCGTCACCAAAATATGTTAAAATGAGAGATGCAATCAGTGAATGCTTGAAATTCGCGGATATGCCGGTTTAAAAACTCCCGTAGAAAGGAAGGATAGGATGTCAGAAACGATTGTGGTTGAAGCAGGTACCGATGCAGGAACAGATGCGGTGATCCGTGCCTCCTGGTTTCCCGCTAAAAATACGGCCAAAAGCCTGCTCATCATCGCTCATGGCTACAAAGGATTTAAGGATTGGGGTATGTTCCCCTTTATAGCAGAAGCATTGAGTATGGATAACCATGTGGTAACCTTCAACTTTTCACATAATGGCATAGGTGAGGATCTGGAGAATTTTACCGAGCTGGAAAAGTTCGCACGCAACACCTATAGCCGCGAACAAGAAGATTTGGTACTATTGCTGTCCAATCTGAGAGCACGCCATGAATTCAGAGAATTGCCGTTGTTTCTGTTAGGACATAGCCGAGGTGCGGGAAGCTGCTTTGTATATGCTCTAGATCATCCCGGCGAGATTGCTGGCGTCATTTCATGGAATGGCGTAACAGATCTTGATCTGTTTACTTTACCACAAAAAGAGGAAATGCGTGCCAAGGGACGCAGCTATGTGCAAAACGCCAGAACCGGGCAACAGCTTCCGCTGGATGCTGTCATTCTGGACGACCTGGAGCATAATCGCGAGCGTTTTGCCATTGTAGACAGACTTGCCAACAGCCAGCTCCCAGTTGTGCTTATCCAGGGAACCGAAGACTCCAAACGTCTACGGGAAGGCTCTGCCCAACTCACCTCCGTTCGTCCCGATATCGAGTGGGTACAAATTCAAGGCGGCAATCATACTTTTAACACGGTTCACCCATTCCAGGGAGGCAGTCTTCAACTGGATCAGGCGATTACCGAAACCCGCCGCTTCATTGACTGGATCACCAATTAGGCAATAGCCCCTTCAATACAAACGGCGATCCGCCAGGCGGATCGCCGCATTTATTTAGTTTAGCATTTTACAATTCCAAAATGATTCGTGCTTACACTCCTGGAATGCTTGTCCGCTTATGTGCTGTACGTGTAAAAAAGCTTTCCAGCTTTTCGCGGGCTGCGGGATCAATTTCCTTGCCTTCCAGATAGTCGCTGTTTGCTTCGTAGGAGATCCCCAGTTCCTTTTCATCCGTCTGGCCTTCCCACAATCCTGCTGTAGGCGCTTTGTCCAAAATAGCCTGCGGAACTCCAAGATAGCTGGCTAACAAACGTACCTGACGTTTGTTGAGCGTACTGAGCGGTGTAATATCGACCGCACCATCGCCCCATTTGGTATAAAAGCCTGTAATGGCTTCTGAAGCATGATCTGTACCCACGACGAGCAGGTTCAGTTCATTCGCGAGTGCGTACTGAACCACCATACGTGTTCTTGCCTTTACATTCCCTCTCACTTGCGGAGTGATGGAACGTTCCAGACCCATATCCTTTAATGCATGCTCCACTTCCACGGCAACCTCATCCACGGCTTCCTTAATGTTCGTTTCCCCAGCATATTTCAAATTGAACGCTTTAGCCACTGCGTAGCTATGATCGATATCTTCCTGTTGACCATATGGTTGGAATACACCTAGCGTTTTGTATTCTTGCCCTTGCTCCTGCGTCAACTCATCTGTAGCCTGCTTGCACAAGGCGGCAGCTACGGCACTGTCAATCCCGCCACTAATGGCGATCAACAGCCCTTTGCTTCCTGTTTTTGTTACGTACGACTTGAGGAAATCCACACGCTTGCGGACCTCCGCCTCTACGTTGATCGTAGGCTGTACTCCCAATTCAGCAATAATCTGTTCCTGCAAACTCATCAGATAAGCACCTCTTTTTTAGGAATTTCCTTCACAAGCCAACACGCAAAAGCCCCGGCAAGTTTCGCAGGCGAAAAATGCGGGGGCATAGCTTGAGCAGTCTTACCGGCAAAAACGGTCAAATGCACCGGTCAAATCAGCAGCAATCTGATCTGCCGAACGATCTTCGATCTGATGACGCTCGATGAAGTGAACCAGTTCGCCGTCTTTCAGCAGCGCGATCGAAGGGGAAGATGGCGGATACGGTGCGAAAAATTCGCGAGCCTTCGCCGTTGCTTCCTTATCCTGTCCCGCAAAAACCGTATACAGATGATCCGGCGTAATATCATGCTTCAGCGCTTCAGCTATACCCGGGCGGCATTGGCCTGCGGCACAACCGCATACCGAGTTCACAACCACCAGCACTGTACCTTTAGCATCAGGCAGCTTGGCCTCCACATCTTCAGAAGTACGCAATTCCTGAATCCCAAGATTCGTCAGTTCATCGCGCATAGGCTGAACTGAATCTCTCATATATTGATCGAAAGACATAGACATATTCTTTCACTCCTTTTCATTAAATCATGTATACTACGTTTCTAATTTCATCCTGTGCCGTAGTAAAGGCATGGACATCTAAAGCCCATTATACAATCTTTTTCACGTAATTTGCAAAAAATCCGGTTACATCTTTGCACAATTATTTCTGTATCGAATTTATGACAGGAGGCTCAGAATGCTCCCGATAAGTCGGAATGGTTCTGCGCAGACGGACTTTAAACTGTGTGCCCATTCCCTCCACCGAATCTACGGCAATCGTACCGTGATGACGCTCTACTATACTTTGACATAAGGCCAGACCCAAACCTGTACCTTTCGTTTTGGTTGTATAAAAAGGCTGGAACAGCTTTTCAAGCTGTTTTGGCGGAATTCCCGGACCGGTATCCCTCACTTCCAGTTCGACAAAATCCCCTTCCTCATGAGTAGAAATGGTCAGCACGCCCTTTTCCCCCATAGCTTCCATCGCATTACGCGATAAATTAAGCAGCAATTGCTTGATCTCCTTAGGGTTCAGATGCAGCATCGTTACATGATCCTCCAGCTTTAACTCAATCGTCTGTCCCCTCAGGTTGGCATCTGCCCACAATAGAGGTGTTAGTTCACGAATGATGTCATGCAGATGACACTGCTCCTTCTCGACAATCCGATTCTGGGCCAGGGAAAGAAAATCATTAATAATCCCATTCGCCCGATCCAGCTCCTCCATTACGATGCGGTAGTAATGGCCTAGAGAATCAGGGCTTTTCTCGCGCATAAGCTGTAAAAACCCGCGCACAACCGCCATCGGATTACGTATTTCATGAGTAATGCCCGCGGCCATCTGCCCGACCAGACTGAGCCTCTCAAAATTGCCCAGCTCACTGCGGAGCGTCTCCAGCTCTGTAATGTCCTGCAAGGCGATAATGACGCCTGTGGTTTGATTCATATGTTTATCCCGAAAAGGGAGGAAACTTGAAAAGAATACTTTGGGAGATACATTTATAAAATCAGCGCCTGCTTCTCCTTCCAATGCTTTCGCAACTCGTTCGTTAACTACAGGCGAAGCGCTAAAACCGTACAACGTGTTTAAAGGACGCCCTACGACCTCAGGCAGTGTAATATAGGGATCGAAGTCCCGGTAGAGCTCCAGCATCGTTTTGTTCATATGTATAACTCGTTCTTCGCTGTCCAAAGTAACAAGAGATAATGGCATCAAATCCATGACTTGACGCAGCTTATCCACTTCGATTAAATATTTGCTCGTAAACTCAGTTACATCTCGCCGCAGCGTCAGTTTCTCAAAGGAATTATGCATCAGACTTACGACCGCAAAACTTGCCAACACACCTACAGCAACATTCCAAAACGTTGTAAGCAGATCAGGAATGTATACTGAAATGTTCTGTTTGCCCCACAATAGTGGTAATAAAGCCTTAAGCAGCATATCAGCCACAACATATGTGAAAATTACGAGCTTTTTGTCCAACAATGTTCCTCTTTGAAAAAACTTGACATGCAGTAGCATAAAAGGAAAAAGGATAAAAGCAGTGCCCACATACATTGGGGACATTTCTATCGACTGCGCTATAATTAGGACACCCGTCAATGCAGAAGCAGCGAGTACAAAGGAAGTGCGACGTGTACCGTACATGACGCCCACAGTAAGGGGAATAATACCGAGATTGGAAGGTAGGCCATATGGAGGCTGGTATTGAAAGAGCGAACATAGCAATATGGCTGGCAAGCAACACAAATAAAGTATTCCTTGATGAGGTCCGGGAAGCAGATGGCCTGCCCAAACCTTTTTCTTGTCTCCATAATCCGTTAATATAGAGAAAAAACCCGCCGATATAACGGCAAGGAGAACTTGGAGCACACTTTCCTTTAACGCAATTAACAAGGACTTCTCCCCCTCATCATCTTTCCTTGACGCCGTTAGTTGAATTAAAGCACAGGCTACAATATATTACAATATATGTGTTAAAATCCCGGTGTAGAACGACAAATTCTGCTAAATACCGGATATATATAAGAGGATCGTTTTTACGTCTTTTACTTACTCCTTTAAAATAGAAGATATACACAGCTACTGTGCTCAGAGTCTATCTAAAGAGACGGGATTACGATATGATGGAAAATTTGTTACGCGATTCTGAATTTTTTGAAAATTTGTCGACGAAAAGGAAGAGGTTTATGACTTACGACGTAATTGTGATCGGAGGCGGCTCAGCCGGCTTAATGGCCGCGGCGGCTGCTAGTGGCGAGGGCGCCAAGGTGCTTTTAGTGGAAAAGGGAAATAAACTCGGACGAAAGCTGGGGATCTCCGGTGGAGGTCGCTGCAATGTCACGAATGCAAAAGAGCTGGATGAACTCATTCGCCACATTCCCGGCAATGGCCGTTTTCTGCACAGTGCCCTGGCTGCTTTTGGCAATCGGGATATCATCGCCTTCTTTGAACAACTAGGTATAGCCTTAAAGGAAGAAGACAACGGGCGTATGTTCCCAGTGACGGACAAAGCCAAAACGGTCGTCGACGCTTTGATTAATAAGGTACGCTCTCAAGGAGTCGAAATTCGGACAAGCTGTCCTGTTCAAGAAGTGATTTACAAAGAAGGTCATACGGCTGGCGTGCGGCTGCGTTCCGGTGAAATGCTGCGTAGCCGTAACGTCATAGTCGCTGTCGGTGGCAAGTCCGTCCCTCATACAGGCTCGGAAGGTGACGGCTATGCATGGGCAGAGCAAGCAGGGCATACCATTACGGAACTATATCCAACAGAGGTCCCGCTAACGTCAGGCGAGACATTCATCCAGACAAAAGAGCTTCAGGGACTCTCCTTACGAAACATCAGCCTGACCGTATGGAATGCGAAACAAAAGAAGGTTGTCGTTCATGAAGGAGATATGATTTTCACGCATTTTGGTTTATCTGGCCCAACCGCTTTGCGTTGCAGTCAGTTTGTCGTCAAGGGAATGAAAAAAGATAAGGTAAACACGGTGTTATTAACTCTCGATTTACAGCCTCATAAACATGCTGATGAAGTCTACCGTGAGACGCTGGAACTGGCATCGGTCGATGCAAAAAAGGCGATCAAAAACGTACTTAAGTCTTATTTACCGGAACGCATGATTCCGTTATTGCTTCAGCAAGCTGAACTGCGTGAAGATTTGACCTATGATCATATTCCCAAGCAGCAATGGCAAGAACTCGCCCATCGAATCAAGGCGTTTCCCATTCGTGTGAATGGTACGCTCTCTCTAAAGGAAGCATTTGTTACCGGGGGCGGTGTGAACTTGAAGGAAATTAATCCGAAAACAATGGAATCCAAGCTGATGCCTGGATTGTTTTTCTGCGGTGAGATTCTGGATATTCACGGCTACACTGGAGGCTATAATATTACGGCTGCGTTTACGACAGGACATACAGCAGGAACGCAAGCGGCTTTAAACCATTAAGACGCTGCGCGTAGGATTTGATCTTACGATCGCTACAACGCTATCACAGCCGCATTTTTGGAAATAAAGAAGAAAAAGACTTAAATCAGTTGTATTTCTGATTTAAGTCTTTTTTTGAGTCATCGCGTATTGAACAAACTCCATCTTGTTTTGACGTTTACCGCTACGCCTATACCTCAATAATGATAGGTAAAATCATAGGTCTTCTCTTGGTCTGGCTGTAAATAAACTGACCCACATTATCTTTTAACATCTGCTTAATCAGGCCCCACTGACTCATTTCGATTTCTGTTAACTCGTTCACTGTGGTCATAATCGTGTCGCGAATCTGATTCATCAACTCTTCGGAATCCTTAACATATACAAAGCCTCTGGATATAACCTCTGGCGCAGCGAGCATTTGCTTCTCGTTTTTGCTCAGAGTCATCACAATAATCAGCATACCGTCTGAGGAAAGTTTTTTACGGTCCCGCAGTACAATATTACCTACATCACCAGTTACCAGCCCGTCTACCAGGCTATTGCCGGATGGTACTTTGGGCCCCAAGGATGCCCTTCCCTCTGCGATTTGAATCGTCTCTCCGTTTTGGACGATAAATACATTCTCCATCGGAATCCCTACTGACTCTGCTAGCTGACGATGCTGATGCAGCATTCTGAATTCACCATGTATAGGAATCAAATACTGGGGTTTCATTAGGGTCATCATTAATTTTAACTCTTCTTGGCTGCCATGACCGGATACGTGCATCCCCGTGGCGCTGCCCGATCCATAAATCACGTTGGCGCCCAGTACGTACAGGTTATCGATGACTTGGGAAAGATTTCGTTCATTCCCGGGTATAGCTCCTGCAGCGATGATCACAGTATCACCAGGCAAAATTTCGATTTTGG
Source organism: Paenibacillus sp. P2(2022) (assembly GCF_029522175.1). Lineage (NCBI taxonomy): Bacteria > Bacillati > Bacillota > Bacilli > Caryophanales > Paenibacillaceae > Paenibacillus > Paenibacillus sp. P2(2022). The sequence goes on from NZ_JAKWFI010000009.1 coordinate 68,371, forward strand.
GATGCAGAGAATTGGCAAGTCGGGACAGTGCAGCCATCGGTTCCCCCTGACTTCCTGTACATAATACTGCAATTTCTTCTGCAGGATACCGCTCCGTTTCTCCAGCCTCAATCAACAAGTCCTCCGGCATGTGCAAGAATCCCAGCTCCTTAGCCACGGACACCACATTGATCATACTGCGCCCCAGTAAAACAAGTTTTCTGCCTGTCTCCACAGCCGCATCAATGACCTGTTGGACACGGTTAACATTGGAAGCAAATGTAGAAATGAAAACTTGCTGTTTGGCTCTGGCGAAAGCGTCCAAAATATGCCCGCCAACCAAACGCTCCGAAGGAGTAAAGCCTGGTCTTTCGGCATTTGTACTTTCGGAAAGAAGCACTTTAACTCCTTGTTTTCCAATCTCAGCCATGCGATGAAGGTCAGGGAAAGGTCCGCTGACAGGAGACATGTCGAATTTAAAATCCCCGGTATGAACCACATTTCCTTCTGGTGTCTTAAAAAAGACGCCCAAGCAATCAGGGATGCTGTGTACAGTGGTGAAAAAGGATGCCTGAATCGAACCCGCCTGAATGGTTGAATCCGCATCTATAAGATGAAGCTCAGCATCACGTAAAAGGTTATGTTCCTTTAGCTTAATTTTAATCAATTCGATAGTGAGTTTTGTGCCATATACGGGGATATTAATCTGCTTCAGTAAATAAGGAATGCCCCCGATGTGATCCTCATGGCCATGCGTTACAATGAGCGCTCTGACTTTATCCTGATTCTCCTGTAGATAGGTGACATCTGGTACAATGAGGTCAATACCAGGCAAATTTTCATTAGGAAACTTGGAACCACAATCAATGACGACAATATCCTGATCATATTGGATAAGGTACATATTTTTACCAATCTCATTAACACCGCCTAAAGCAGCAATGAGTAATCTGTTATCAGCAAGCATCAAGTTTATTTCCTCCTTAGGAAAATGCTATCCATATTATTTATTTTCCACGTAAACTTATACACCCTATTGGGAAAGAAATGAGTAGCCTTCCTACATAAGAGGGGACTTGTTTCACCAACACAAAAAGAAACCCTTGTCTCTAACAGACAGGGGCCCTCACTTGATTGATTAGATACCCACCGCAGCCGATATAGCAGCAAAAATAGCAGCAATCAGCCATAGGATCGGGAATAGTTTGAAGATTACCTTCAGCCACTGTCCAAAGCTGATCCGGGCAATGGCCAATCCTGCCAGCAACACTCCGCCTGTTGGTGAAATGAGATTGGTTAACCCGTTACCAAATTGGTACGCTGTGACTACAGCTTCACGATTGATGCCTACAAGATCGCCAAGCGGTGCAAGTACAGGCATGGTTAGTGCAGCTTCCCCAGAAGAAGAGGGAACGAGGAAAGTAATGATATTATGCGCAAGCAGCATAATAGTCGTGAATAAATAACTTGGCAATCCTTCCAGGACACTTGCAAGTGCATTCAATACGGTATCTATAATCATGCCCTGTTCTGCGATAATCAGAATTCCGCGGGCGAGGCCTATGATCACCGCGGCGTAGATAAATTCACCGCATCCTTTTACAAAATTCTCAGCTATTTCCTTCTGATTCATTTTGGTGACAACCCCAACAAAAATACCAAGGGCAAAGAAAAGGGCGCCGATCTCCGTCATATACCAGCCTTTGACCAAAATCCCCCAAACAATTGCTCCAAGCGTTACAATAAATCCACCTATAATTAATTTGTCCCGAAATGTGAAGACGACGTCCTCATCTGTGCTTTCCTTTATAAACTGCTCGCGGTTTATAATATCACTCTGAAACACGATGGATTTCTCTGGATTTCGCTTAACCCGGTGCGCATACCACATCGTAAAAGCAATAGAAATCGCCGTAAATACAAGCCATTCTATAAATCTCAGCCAGAGCTGAGGATTACCCTCCACTCCTGCGATCCCCTGGGCAATCAACACCGAAAATGGATTGACCGTCGAACCAACATAGCCAATTTGCGTTCCCAGAAATAAAATAAGAATCGCGGTCATAGAGTCAAAACCCAAGGCAAACATTAACGGAATGAAAATCGCATAAAGTGGGATAATTTCTTCACTCATCCCAAAAGTAGAACCTCCGAGACTGAAGATCACCATAGCAATGGGAATAAGCAAAATCCCCTTATTCTTTAGCCGCCTGGCAAGAGCTGTCAGCGCACGATCAATGGCCCCTGTCTGCAGAATAATACCGAAGGAGCCGCCTACGATAAGAACAAAAGAGACAACATCGGCGGCATTGATAATCCCCTCAATCGGGGCGCTAAGGATTTGGGGGATACCCTGTCTTAAATCACCATTCTCTCCCGTTTTGGGTACAGAGTGATAGGTTCCTGAAACGATTGCCGTTTTGGTCACACCGTTCACTGTCACTTCATGACGCTCAAATTGACCGCTGGGTACAATCCATGTCAACGCGGCGACTGTAATAATAATCAAAAATATTAAGGTATAGCTATGGGGCAAGGATAATTTCCATTTCTTATTCGTGATGTTCATGTTTATCCCTCATTCCAAGAATGGTTATACGTAACCTTCCCTCCCATAATGGTCAATATCACTTGGGCATCCCTGATGTCATCAGCGGATGCATTAAGGAGGTCGCGGTCAAAAACGGCGATGTCAGCATATTTTCCAGCCTCCAGCGTACCTGTCACCTCTTCCATATAACAATGTTTGGCTCCATTAGTCGTCCATGCCTTTAAAACTTCGGATGGCGGCATTCCTTGGTCAGGATACCAGCCTCCAGCAGGCGAGCCATCCGGGAATAATCGGTGAGAGGCTGCATACAGCGAATCGGGGACACTGGTGATAAATAAAGGCAAATCAGTACCTATGGTGATCGGCACGTTAGCTTCCAGCATGGACTTATAATTATAAAAGCGGCTTTCATTCTGTTTGCCTGCCACTGCAGACATATAAGCCTCTTCGTAAGAGGGATTGAGCAGCAGAATCTGGGCATAGACCTCGGCAAAAATTTCGTTCTCTCCCATTCTGGTCAGATCATCTGGATGAGGATACTCCAGATCACTGATCGAATGTCTGATAAGGTGATTGCCCTGCTGCAAGCGGCATTTTTCAATCATGGATACGGCTTGGCGAATTGCTGCATCGCCTTCTGCAGTTAGGCAGCATTTGATCCCCTGGCTGTCCGCTTCCAGAACAGAGGCTTCAATCTTCTCATAATCAACTGTCCACAAATTCGTGACCCCAGGCATATCTGCGTAAGGCTCCAACATGTCCCCTGTATGATCTGCTACAACGCCGTCAAGCATCAGCTTGTAACCTTGGAAACGAATAAGGTCTCCATTGTAAAGTGCTTTATATTTGATACCAATGTTTATATCAAACAGTTCAACAACTGGTTCCAGCGAGAAATGAAATCTCAGTGGCAATTCACCTTTTTCCTTCAACTCATCTAGAATCGGAAGCAGCTCACTATGTCGGTCAAAGCCGATATCTTTTATAGAAGTAACTCCTCGTGCAGCCAACATACGGCAAAATTCCATAAACTCTTGTTGGACAAGGCTACGGTCCTGCATCATAGCTTGGAGCAATAAAGCACGTGCTTCGGCACTGCATTGATCAGGCGAAAATTGGTATTTATTCTCAGCCAATCGGTTCATCCAGCAGTAGCTTTTATTTCGGTTGATAGCGATGACCGCCCGATCGGGAAACAATCCATCCAACAAGCTTGAATCAGGCAGCTTCCCCCATCTGTCCTCGCTCCAACCGAAAGCGGTTACATCTTTTCCTGGCGGAAGGTTGTTTGCCTCTTGTAGCAAGAGTTCCATTGCTTCTTCACTGGAGGCCGTATGCGCCAGATCCACGCCCCGATGCATTGACATGTATCCGGTGAAAAATACATGGTTGTCATGGATTCCCGGCATGATAAAGGCATCGCCCAGATCATAGACAACCGTTTCGGCTCCTATCCAGGCTTGTGCCTCTTCCGGACGCCCCACCGCTGCAATACGTTCTCCTCGGACTGCAACAAACCCGGGCGAAGCTTCATCTTCCAATCCATTAAAAATAGCATGGGAGAGTAAAACTTTGTCTGCTAATGTATCGTTCTTCCCTTGCACAGTTTCACCACCTCACGATTGATTCATCTAACAGCATAACGTAATATAACGTTATGTTGGAGCTTCTGCTTCTCCCTACTGGATGGAAGCAGAAGCCACACATACCTGAACTACCTTGCATAACAGGCAACGGATTATATGGAGAATTGATAACGGTCTCCGATGATGTACTGCTTTCCTACATGAACCGGGCTTCCGTGCTGGTCATAGATCATTGTATGCATGTAAAACAACGCCTGTCCGATCGCCGTCTCCAGCAGCTTGGCCTGATTTTCATCCGCCAAAGCAATTTGTAATATCGTCTCTCCCGGCTGGTTAGGATCAATGCTGTATTTTTGCCGCAGCAGCTCGTATACAGACCCCTCCAACTGCTCGTTCATTAGAAATGCAAAACGGTCATAAGGATAAAAATTGTTTTCCAGCATCAGGGGGCGATCATCCGCATATCTTTTACGCTGGATAAATAACACCTTTTCTCCTGGCGATAGCTGCAATTGATGTGCAATTTCCTCATCTGCTTCTACGATTTCACGTTTTGTGACCACACTATGTGAAGAAAGACCATTGGACTTGCAAGCAGCCGTAAAGCTGATGACATGTTCAATCTTCCGTCCAATCTTGGGGATATTGACAAAGGTGCCTTTCCCCTGACGTTTGGTCAAATATCCTTCATGAACTAATTCGGCAATTGCTTTTCTTACGGTAATACGACTTACATTATACATCTCGCTTAACTCTGTTTCAGTCGGTATACGGCTTCCCTGCGTAAATGTTCCATTATGAATAGCGGTTTTGACCGCTTTTTGTAATTGCATATATAATGGCTCCGCTTGGTCTGAATTTAACATCATGTACCCTCACTTGTCATATAACGTTATATCACTCTCACTTAGAGTATCAAAGGTTACATATTCTTACAAGTGAAGATATTCGAAAAGGATCGTCAATAATGAACGCCGTATCCGAAGGAACCTTCTACCAGACAGCTCTGGGCGGCAAGCCTTGAGCCTTCTGCCATAGCAGCTTGAATGTTGCCTTTTTCCAAAAAGCTCAGTAAAAAAGCAGTTATATAAGAGTCGCCTGCCCCCATGGTATCCACAGCGTCAACGGAATCAGGCATTTGAAAATAGAACTTCGTACCATCATAGGCGATGGATCGGTCACCGCCACGTGTGGCGACCAGAATTTGTCCCTCTTTTTTTCGATTGGAGCGGATATAATTCTGTGTCTCTTCATCCGTCATATGGCTGCAAGAGAAAAATGCAAAATCGGCATACGTAATATTTTGTTCTACCTGTGTATCTGTAAAATCATCTGAAAAATCAAAAGAAATAGGGATTCCTAGTGTCTCTAATTCAGGCAGCAAGTGACCTGTATGACTGTACAAGCCAGTATGAATTAGGTCGAATCCGCCAAGATAGTTCCTGTCATCTTCGCTCAGTTCCAATGGATAGAGACGTGTCACTCCCCCCTCATTACTGCCAAGAAATACTCTGTCTCCGTCTTCCAGGGTTACACGTGCACAGCCGTTCTCACCGCTGTGATGTCTGCACCGTGAAATATCGATGTCAAGCTCACGCAGGGTGTGTTCTACATGCCGTGCTTCGTTGTCGTCCCCAAACACGCCTATAAAGGCTGCATCCACTCCCGCTTTTTTGGCAAACACACTGAAATTAAGCGCATTGCCGCCAGGGTACATCATACGCAGATGAACATATTTATCTACCACATTATCGCCAATGCCTAGAACTTTCATGATGGTTTCCTCCTGTTGGTAGGTGCGCTAGTAAGCTACTTTGCCCATATAACGCCGAGTTTCCAATGGGTGATTGCGTACATTGGCTAGTGCTTCACGATATACACATACAATGCTGTAGAATAACACCGGGTTAAAAAACTCTACTACTTCGTCTGCAATCGTTCCGATGCCAAGCTCCTTTGCATCAATCACTTCCACTTTCTCGGCATACTGATTCAGGAAAGTCTGTGCCCGCTCATCCAGCGCCCGTGTACGTCCTTCGTTGATCATCAGAATAAATGGAGTTTCCTTATCCGTTACTTCAAACGGACCATGGAAGAATTCACCGGAATGGATAGAAGTTGCATGAAGCCATTGCATTTCCATCAGCGAGCAGATGGCAAATCCGTAAGCATGTCCATAAGACGCTCCGCTAGTCAGGATATAAAAGAGTTCCTCATTGCGGTATCTGTCTGCGAATACTTGGGCACGTGGTTCAACTTGGACTTTGGCCCGGTTAATAATTCCATTGATTGCCTCCAATCCGTTCTGGAAAGCTGGGTAATGCACATAGCCCTCAGCGATTTGCAGCAGTTCAACCGTAAGTTCTAAAATAATGGCCATCGGGTTGTTTTTAACATCGCTCTCATCCCCCCACTCGTAGAGGAAGGAATAATCCGAATAGTTGAGCAGGGAAGCTTCACTATTGTGGGTTAAGCCGATGGTATAAGCACCTTTCTCTTTGGCTGATTTAGCAGCCGCGACCGATTCTGGAGTATTTCCACCGTGAGAGCAAACGATGACCACTGAGTGTGCCCCCAATCGTTTTGGCAATGCATGTACAAACTCATTTGCTGTATACATGCCTGCTACCAGTTTTCTTGCTTCACTATCCAGAAAATATTTTGAAGGATACATATCCACTAGTGAGCCCCCGCAGGCCACTAAATAAACCTCGGAAATCTCCCCATTCGCTTGTTCAAAAATCGTCTGAACCGTCTGTTGTACATTCATTTTTTATCTCTCCTTTTATATAACGTTATATAACGTATTGTTTACGAGATAAATATAAGCGCTTTCACTAAAAGTGTCAAGCCTCTCATTAAAAAAAGCTCTAACCCTTTTGTATAAGGATTAGAGCTCCTTTGGGATTGGATTCATTGGGTTAGCAAATAACGAGGCTGTGGCTACATATACGCACAAAAATATGGTCTTACACATGGGTTTGTCCGAATAAACTAAATGAGACAAATACATAACGTCCAATAAATAATCAAGGAGGAAAACACCATTAATACATTTATCAGTTATGTTTTTCTGGGTCTATCTCTTTCAGCTCCCATTGGACCTATCAATGCCGCGCAATTAGATCGAGGGATTAAAAATGGATTTTGGCACGCCTGGTTTATTGGGCTAGGTGCAATCACAGCAGACATTATCTATATGATGCTTGTCTATTTGGGAATGATCCATCTTCTTAATTCCCCATTTGTCAAAGCTTTTTTATGGCTATTTGGCTTTTTCGTGCTTGTGTATACAGGTCTTGAAAGCATTAAAAATGCTGGTGTGATTTCAGAATCCGAATTAAGGGGAAATAGTAATACCCTGACCAACTCCTTTGTAGCCGGCTTTCTGATGTCGTTGTTTAATCCTCTCTCCATCCTTTTCTGGCTTGGGATTTACGGATCCATACTGGCCAACGTCGCTAATACTTATCCAGTACAACAGCTATTGATTTACAGCGGAGCGATTGTACTAGGCGTATTGGCCTGGGATGTGACGATGGCAGCCGCTTCAAGTGTTTTCCGTCGATTTCTCAGACCCGGATTGCTTAAAACCATCTCTTGGATGTCAGGTCTGTCTCTTGTAGGCTTTGGCTTTTATTTTGGTGTACAGGCATTTCAATTATTTTTTTTACGCTAACGCTTGTCTTCTTAATAAAGTTAACGAGGTTCCTTGCCGTGCTTTCGACGCACCCATTGTACAATGAGGTCACATATGGCAATTAACAAGACTAGCAGCAAACTGATGTAAACCCCAGGGCGGCTAAGCTTATGAAAAAAGGCCCCTACTACAGCCAAAGCGATCAGCAATAAGCCAATCCAGCGTTTAATATTGCTCGATGTGCTTGATTCCAGTAACTTACCTGAAGACAGCAAAATAAAGCACCAGTTATATAACAGCATTAAGCCCGCAGCGGTTGTGATATATTCATACACTTTTCCTGGTAGCAGCAACGATAATACGATTGCTGAGATTAATCCAACAGAGATCAAACTAAGTGCATAAGAGGATATTTGCCCTTCCACTTCCGTGAGAACAGGGTGGGCGCATCTCCTTCCTGGGCAAGAGTAATCATCATCGAAGTCTCTGCATATAGCGATGCTGTCATCGTTGAGAATCCTGCAATAATCAGGACTCCGTTAAACAAATGAGGTACAAAGGCCAGATGATCGCTACTAAGCGCAAGCACAAAAGGGCTCTCCTTCGGATTAAAAGCACTTAATGGTACCATAGACACAGCCAGCCCAATCGATAGCACATACACTACAACCAGCGTAATCAGCATGACCTTTCCTGCTTTCGGTGCTTCCTCCGGGTTTTGAAGTCGGTTAGACATAATTCCGAGCACTTCGATACCTCCGTATGCATAAAAGGCAAAAATAAAAGATGACCATAATCCTATGCCACCGGTTGGAAAAAAGTCTTTGTAGCTGAGGGGAAACTTCGGATTATATTTACTTCCTCCGATCCAGCCTGCCAAAAGCGCAATCGCTAGGACCAGAAACATCACAAGAGCCGCCATCTTAATAATGGCGAGTACATTTTCTACACGATCAAAGCCCTTATTGCCAAAAAAAACAATCACAAGCCCTAAGAGTCCGAAGCCTGCCGCAAAAATCCACATCGGTACCTGAGGAAACCAAAAACGTGAAAATATAGACAGCGCGGTTAGTTGACTCCCATTAATAAGCAATTCTGAGAACCAATATACCCAGCCACTGCCGAAGCCTGCCCAATTACCAAATGCTTTTTGGGCATAGGAACGGAAAGAGCCCTGTTCTGGATGATCTGCCGTCATACGCGAAAGAGCGTCAAACACCACATACGTCCCAACTGCTGCCAAAAAGTAAGCAATCAGTACGGCTGGACCACCAATGGAAATCGCTAAACTGGACCCTAGAAAATACCCTGTACCGATGGTGCCTGCAACTCCTAACAAGCTCAGCTGCCACCATTTTAGTTTTTGATCTTTTTGTTTGCCCGCTGAAGGCTTGCTCATAAGAAAATCACCCTATTTCTAAATTTGAGACCGATACCTTGTTTTTTTATGATTTCCTTCTTCTCCATATTTCATGTGAAGTTCTTTCAATTTGTAATAAAGAAGCACCAGCAAACTCGATTAAAGTTTGCTGGTGCTTCTTTTCAATTAAACGTTTCACATTTTGGGCAAAGAAAGTGCCTTGTCTGCATTTTGAATATCCATTTGAATTTGCTGATCTGGATCATAGGCGTTGTAGTAACCATTGTTCTTCATATAATTAAAAATTTGCTCATGAAGATTAACAGCTTTGCTCAATTGGTCACACAGAACATTCCGAACTTCCGGGCTAGTGGACTCTGTTAACGCTGCGGCGTAGTTTTTGATCCCACTTTTAGCTGCGATTAACAGATCGGCAGCAATCACCTGATCGGTCATGGGAGTCGTACCAGTCATATTCCCAGTAAAAGAATTCACGTTAATCCTCCTTCATTATACAAGCAGATTTTTAAGCTGTTGAATATCTTGTGTACCGCCACTGATATCCTGCTGTAAAATATTTTTCAAATTTGAATCTGAGACTAAAGGCAGCATAGCTTGAGTTTTTGTGATACAAGTTGTTTTAAACGTAAGCAGCTCATGCAATTCCAATTTTTCGTGAACTCCGAGTTTTTGCAAGATCAAAACCTCCTTTCTGAACTTCTTTTGGTATTTCCTACGATTACTGCCCTTATGCACGATCCAAGAACCTTAGTTTTCACAATGTCCTTTTCAGCTTTTTCTCATCATGAAAAAAGGTTCCTTCAAACCATTAGTCATGGTTTGAAGGAACCTTTTTGTTCCAAAGTGAGCAGCAAGGGTGAACACCATTATTTAGGTATGGACGCTACCTGAAAAACCGTCCACATCGTCTTCCGGTTGTTGATCAGAGCTGACGTTGTGTTCCTGTGTTGTGTTCGTAAACGTTTGGGAAGAGCCGCTTTTATACGCCTCGCTCCAGTCCTCATTAATGATGTGCGCTGGAATAATCCAATCCTCCGGGCTATAACCTGGATTTTGCACACCGATATTACTTTGCTTACCTGGACGATAAGTGAGAACTCCTGTCTCAATTATACTTCCTTCATAAGCTTGGCAAATCTCTAATGCAGACAGCACATCCTGGTTCTCAACGTGAACACTGAGGCCTGTATCACCGTTCGTGCTGGCAGAGTATCCAATTTCCTTTAATGTTTCACAGGCTTGGGCGGCTTGCTGCGGATCACGAAATTGAAAACGGAAAGAACCCGTATCCATGTGCTTCATCTCCTCTGAATTTATCTTATTTTGTTATTTGGGTCCATTAGGTATGTTATTTGTTAATATAACCAATCGGAACGGTATTTTTACATTCGAAACCTTTATTTTTCAAAAATTTACCTTAAAGCTTTGAAATTAAATAATTAAAAAAGCAGCTACTGTGACAAATCGCATGTTTTCCCTACGTAAATCCCTTTATGCTAGTAGTAAGGGTATGGTTGCCCGGTCATCCGAACCGAGCGGTCAAAGGATGCCCAAATCCATACATAAAGGCGGAATGAAGATGATAGATTACCGAACATTGGTGACACAGCAATCTATGCATTTGTATAGCGTGTTTGCCAAGTCATTCAAAAGTGTAAACGAACATGCGGTTGCTGGCATCAAAACGGTGGGCTTCAACCCAACGGCCTTCGCCGTGATGGAAGTTTTATATCACAAGGGAGCACAACCAATTCAACAAATTGGAGCCAAACTGCTTCTGCAAAGCGGAAATGTCACTTATGTTATCGACAAGCTGGAGAGCCGTGGTTATTTGCACCGTCACCCGTGCGACCAAGATCGTCGTATTATATATGCAGAGTTGACGGACGAAGGACAACGCGTCATGGACGAAATTTATCCTGATTATACACGTCAGATTGAACGTGCCTTTAGCGGAATCAGCGAAACCGAAAGAGATCAACTCATCGGCTTGCTCAAAAAATTGGGCCGTAGCGCTGATAATCTGTCACCTTATCACAAATAGAATGAATAGTAATTTTAGCAACTGTTCAATTGTGAATAAAAGAACAATCCTATAGCTGTGCTAACGAAAATTTAGATTTACACAGAAAAGTCCACCCTTATATTTATGGGTGGACTTTATATATACCTGAGCGAAATATGCCTAAGCTTACGAGCAGCATAAGACCTGTTATCGACTAAAATGTTTGATCACTACATTATTAAAAATAGCCTTACCGCCATCTGAAAAAAGAGTAATTCCCTGATCCTCTAAGCGTGGAAATATTAAGGAGGAATAAGCTACTTCTCCATCATCTACAAAGACTTCGATGCTGGTTTTATCGACAAGAATCTTCAAGTGGACATTTTTTTTATTGGTATCAAAAGGCGCCTTACTCTCTACATATTTACCACTCTGATCCGGCTGCCCGGTGTTTGCTCTGTTTACATAAGAGTATTGCCCCTCCACCGAAACACCCACATCTACATGACGCTTGCCATCCGCAGACTCTCGAAGCCTCAAGCCTGTATTTTTGATCGTTGACCAAGATACATCTGCTTCTAACTGATAGGCATCACCTGCTACCGGAAGCTTGTGAGTCCCCACTACTTGGATCTTCCCCAATGACTCCGTTGCAGTTGGGAATTGCTCCAAAGCTGCTACAGGCTGTGAAACCAAGCGATAGCCGACATCAGTTGTACGCTTCAACCGAATTTGGCGAACAACCGAATCCATGCCATTAAAGCCTTCCTTCAGAGTAGGCGTGTTGTTGGCATAATCCCAATTGTTCATCCAGGCCAGCGCATAACGGTGACTGTATTGGTCTTTGGCTTTGCCGTCCTCGAACGTAACCGCACCATACCAGTCAAAGCCATAATCCAGCCAATCAGGATCATTGCGATCAGGGAGAAATGCTTCTCCATTAAAATCCCCCGTCCAGTAGGCATACGTATTGGGTCCGCCGGTTGGTTTACTATTGGCGCTTGCACCTAGAATCCATTGATAGGTCCCATCATCCGCGCGCATCTGGTAAAGGTCAGGACATTCTACAAGTCCGATATTTTCCGTTTGAAAGCCGCTCGTAAACTGCCAATCCTTTAAATTTTTCGACTTATAAAAGCCAATCTTCGTTCCCTCCGCCATGACCATCACCCATTGATTACGTTGAATATCCCGGATGATCTTGGGATCTCTGAAATCCTTCGTGCCAGGGTTGGACATCACGGGCTTGTTGCGATAAGAAGTAAACGTCTTGCCTTTGTCCTTACTGTACCACAGAAATTGTTCCTGCTTTCCTCCATCTGCGGAGGGCTGTGTGACAATGGCTACAAGTGCGCCTTTTCCAAAACCTGCGGTGCCATTATTGTCGATCACGACCGAACCGGACCAAGGGTCTCCATTCGGATTCGTATATTTAGGAATTGCCACCCCTTCATCTTTCCAATGAACCAGGTCGGTGGATGTGGCATGTCGCCATTCTGTACCGTTCTTATGAGGGTAATCACGATTATATAAATAGTAGTAATGATATTGCCCATCCATATAAATAGGCCGCTGTGGATCATTTTTCCACTTATCCGGGACGGTAAAATGATAGGCGGCCCGATAGGTCGGTGTTGTATGCTTGCTTTGATTGGCTTGGTTTTTTGGAGCTGCTGCAGGTTTTTGAGGTTTGCCTGCATCCTGTTGGTACATACTCCACCCCATAGCTATGAAAATAGTTAAGCCTGTGATAACTACTACGGATCGTATTCCAATGTTCTTGAAAGCTTTTTTTCTCATTATGACGATCCTCCTTACCCCTCATTGCATTGTTATGTATCGTCCGACGGACGACAGATCGGTAATCTACCAAAGCTGTCGCCTTCGGACATGCTGCTTATAACTACTTATTTCTTTCCATACTCATTTTGGTTATCTTTTTTGTCATTTCCTGGATCAATCGTAATTTGACCTTGCTCCAGAATACCGTTTTTCACAACAGAGGTTTTCGAGCCTTTAATATTCAACAGGAAGCTTGGTGCGAAAGTAGATTTGTGATCTGGGAAGAGTCCACGATTAGTCATATAACTCGAAACGACTACGTTATTGCCTTTGCCTTGCGGGATAGCAAAATGAGCATATGTCCAGGTAATATCATCACGATCCAGATCCTGATGAAGAACGAGACCGGTTCCATTCAGGGGTTTATAAGGCCCTGTCAAGGAAGTAGAAACATAACCCAACATGTAAATATCATCGTCACCGATCGCATCTACAGTCACCTTGGAACCTCTTGTACTCGTAAATAAATACCACAAACCGTTCATTTTGAACACATTTGCCCGTTCAATTTCATCTGTTACCAGATTGGATGCAAGCAAAGGGGGCATTACATTTTTCAATGTATAGTCATCATTCAATTCAACGATGCCCAGTGCGCCGTTCGCCAGCTCAGCTCCTTTTTTCTTAGGACTTTGTTGCAAGTTTTGTTGCTCTTCCGTGAAGAATTTTTTATTGCCACCATAATAAGCTGAGTTTTGAAGCGATTCTTCGCCCTGGTAGCCTGTTTCTGTCCCTGTGTTGGCTTCAAATATAATATATTTGTGGCCTTGATCCTCGACATAGTGAGGGTCTCTAAGGGTATGATTATCCATATCCACTCCGACGCTTTGTTGTACATTTTGATAGGTTTTACCATCTCCACCGTCATAGATCGATTTCAAATCCTCGACTCCATCTACTTTCAGTGTCTTATCATCAGGCTGAGAGACATTAATTTGAGCTGTGCTCAAGGTTTGCTTGCCGTATAATTTGTTATTCGGATCATAGGGCTGTCTGCTGGTATAAAATAAACGTACATGTCCATCAGAGGTTAAGGTAGCAGAACCTGACCATTCTTCTGACTGATTTTTGAGAATCGGATCGTTGGAGAGCAGTTTATCATTGTCTTTAAAGACTCTACCAGCATTTTTCCAGCCGCTCAGTGAAGTATCACCCGCTTTTTGATAGAACAGATATATAAATGTATCCTCGCCTCTTTTAGGATCGCCTGCCAGTCCAAATACGATATTATATCCCTTGTAATTAGCTACTGTACCATCGGCATTTTGCAACGGCCAGCTGTCCCAAACATCCAGATCAATCTGCTTGCCTGAGCTATCGTGACCAATAGCAGAAGGAATATTCTTAATTGTAGAGGCATCGAAGGATGGAACCTCATATTTCTCTTTGCCTTGCTGTTTGAAAATATTCAGCATGTCATTACGCGTAATTTGGGTAAATGCATTGTCTGCATTGAAATCAGCCTTATCATTTTCTTTTGCAAAAGCCTGCACGCCGCCTCCTAACAGCAAGGTAGTTGCTACTGTTGCAGTGGCTGCTTTACTGAACCATTTGTTAAACTTCAAGTACTCCATCTCCCTTAATGTAATTATGCTTTCTAGTGTTGAAGCCCAACTTTTTCGTTGGCTAGGGCCATTTTATATGGTATGTCAAACGATTGATATAGACTGAAAAGCCCTATTATGTGAGGGAAGAAAACAGATTCCTCTATGAATTTCATCCTCATATTTTCCTAGTAATTTTCTGAAAATACCTATTTTTTTCATTCCTATTACATTCAGAAAAATTTGTTACTTGATTTTTTTCCGTATCCCATTTTGCTTGGTTGGTTGCTTCATTCACATGCAAAATTGTTCAAAATATACTCATAAAATGCTCGATTTGTAAGCGGGTGCAAAAAAATGGTTCCTTAGTACCCTATAGCTCAATTTAGAAACAGCTTTTTTGTTACAATTTTTTAAGACTTTTTTACCATTTTGTAACCTATATCATATGAATATATCGCAATCTCTAGGGGATTTTTTTTTACTTTTTGTATATTGGGGAATTTATCGGTCCTATACGAGGTGGCTTTTTGCTAAATCAGTAGGAGAAGAGACCTTAGCATAAAGAAACAGCCCGGCCCCTTATTGGTGTACCGGACTGTCTCTTTAATATGAAAGAAGTATATTTTTTTTATGCGTGTTCTCTTTGTGGTGTCTTCACACGCTGATCTGCCTCTTCTTCCGTACCCGGTGGGCGGTTCCGCAATCCGAGGACAACAAACCAGCTAATCACCGCAATAACGACCATGATCACGAATAGAGAATGCAGACTGTTTTCTAGTACAGACCGGAGTAATCCGGCAACCTTGTCACTTAGACTTTGTGAAGCATGCGGGGCAAGCAGACCATTAATATCCTCCTGTGTAACCCCTTGCTGAGTGAGCTGTCCGTCGGCTGTCTGAGCAGCAATGCGATAATTCAGCCATGAACCGAAGGCTGCAACCCCAATCGTTTGCCCCAACGTGCGCAGGAACGTATTCAAGGCTGTAGACGCGCCACGCAGCTGGAATCCGACCGAGGACTGAGCAATAATCGTGAACACGGTCATCGAGAAGCCGAATCCCAGTCCATACAATAATGTAGACAGGAACAGTAGCCAGATCGGAGCCGTTTGGTCCATCAAGGTCATAACGAAGGCTCCCAATACAATCAGGGTCAGCCCGATCAAAGAGGTTCGACGCGAGCCCAGCGTCAGCAAAATGCGTCCTCCGATCATGGAGCCAAACAGCCAGCCTACCGACATTGGAGCCAGCGCCAGACCAGATGAAGCGGCATCTCCACCGTGTACGCCTTGAATCCATAGGGGAAGATAGCTAGTCAGCCCGATTAGCAGGGTACTGACGAGTAGTGCAGCGGCACAGGAAAAAGCGATATCCCGTATCCGAAACAGCTTCAGTGGCACCATCGGTTCCTGAGCGCGCTTTTCGATAACCAAAAACAAAACCAGGAACAAAATGGCCACGGCAGCCAAGGCCAGCAATTCAGGAGAAGTCCAATCGATATACTGTCCCCCTAGGGCTAATACGAGCAAGAGTGCCGTCATCCCGATAGTAAAGGTAACTGCCCCCGCCACGTCGATACGCGCGGTACGCGTGCTTACCTGCTCCCGCAGGTAACGGGCGATGAAGAACATAGCCAGTAATCCAAAGGGAACGTTAAAACCAAAAATCCATTCCCAGCCAAAATAGGTGACCACGTAACCGCCCAAGAGAGGCCCGACGAGGGAAGAAATCCCCCACACCGAGCTGATCATGCCTTGGACTTTACCACGTTCCTCCATTTTGTATATATCACCGATAATGGTAAAGGTAACAGGAATGACACCGCCTGCTCCAATCCCTTGAATAGCCCGGTATAAAATAAGCTGCTCCATACTACCAGCCAGCATACAAAGCAAAGAGCCAAGTACAAATAACGAGCACCCAATTAGAAAAATGGGTTTACGGCCAAACAAATCGCTAAGTTTGCCGAAAATAGGCGTGGTTACAGCCATCGTCAGCAAATATGCCGTAAAAATCCAGCTGAGCAAACTCACACTGCCCAGTTCACTCACAATTGTCGGTCCTGCTGGACCGATAACCGTTCCTTCAATCGCGGCCAGAAAGGTGGCCAATAGAACACCTGTCAGCACGAGCCCGCGCTTCATAGGTTTATCGTTTCCCAAGCAAATCACAAATCCTTTCCTTGTAAATACTGTGTTGTATCTGTACGGTTTTCCTTCCCAGCTTGGATGATTACCCGCACTGCATAATCGTAAACAGGCGGCCTATATAGGCCGCCTGTTGTGTACGATGTATATATATTATTGTCTACATATCCTTAATTTTTGTCAACTGTAATCGTATGATTAATCCAGCTATCTTCCGTTTTATAGAGATACCCCTCTTCCATGCGCAGAACATGGCTGGCAAAGCGTTCAGCTATCTGCAAATCGTGGGTAATGATCAGAAAAGCCGCGCCTTCAGCAGACTGCTCTGAGCACATATGGAGCAGGATGTTTGCCCCTTCGTAATCCGTTCCCGCAGTCGGCTCATCCAAAATGTAAAGCTTTTTGGGGAGGATAAACTGTGCTGCAACGCTCAAAAGCCTTTTTTCGCCTCCACTTAGCAGATACGGCGAGACCTCCAGTCGGTGATCCAGCCTGGCGGCTGTCAGTAAGCGATGCGCCCGTTCCTCATAGGCGGCGGGAACCGGATCACCGATCCGTAAACCAAGCTTGGCCCGCACACTGTACAAGCACTCTTCCCACACCGTTGCAGCTGCAAACTGATGCTCTGGCTGCTGGAACACATAGCCGATCCCGGCGGCCAGTCGGTGAATGGGCAGCTTCGACATATCCTGCCCTTCCCACCACATGCATCCCTTCGGCGCGGGGAGCAAGCCCATAAGCAGCTTGCCCAGCGTGGTTTTGCCAGAGCCGTTCTCGCCCAGCATTACGGCTCGTTCGCCAGGCGCAAGGGCAAGACTCACGCCCTTGAGCGCCGCGCGCTGGCTGCCGGGGTAGGTGAAGGGCAATCCCTTCACCTCCAGCAACGGCTGCCCAGCGCAATAAGCTGCTGAGCCGGAATTCACCTCCGGCTCACGCGGCATGTCTTCCCTCCCCGCGGAAGAGGGAAGCAGCCCCCAGGCTACCAGTTGCGCACCATGCTCGCGCAGCAGCTTTTCGGGCGGGCCTTGCAGCAGCATAGTCCCGCCCTTCAGCACGATGAGGCGCTGCGCTGCACGCGCACCATCGTCTATGCGACCGGACGCAGTGATCACCGTCCGGCCTGCGGCATGGAGCCGCCGACATAGCAGGACGAAGTCCCGTACCGCCGGCGGGTCCAACTGCGCAGCCGCGTCGTCGAACACGACCAGCGGCGCTTCCAGCGCCAGCACCGCAGCAATGGCGGTGCGTTGGCGCTGACCTCCCGAGAGGCGCCGCACGAAGGAGCCGCGCTCGGATGCCAGGCCGACGGCCTCCAGTGCAGCGGCCAGGCGCTGCTCTATTTCTGCCGGAGGCACGCGCAGATTCTCCGGTCCAAAAGCAATTTCGTCTTCGACGATTCCCTGCACTAGCTGGGCATCCGGGTCCTGAAGCACGACGCCGACAGTGGTGGCGACCGTAGCCAATTCAGCGGTGTCGGGGTCCATCCCGTACACGGTCAGCTCTCCCGTCCGTTCGCCCTCGCCAGAACGGGACAACCCGCCATGAAGTAGCTGGCACAGCGTAGACTTTCCACTTCCGCTAGCTCCAACAATGGCCACATGCTCGCCCAACGCAATGTCCAGCGTCAGACCATGTAACGCTGGCTCCACCTGGTCATCATACCGATAGCCAAAATTCCTCAAGGACACGGCCATTCTATTCTCAAAAGCATGATCACTACGTTCATTCATAACCGAAATACCCTCGATCCCAATGTTCAAGATATAACCACGTATAGCCTTGGTTATGCCCGTGAAGCACGTCCCAGTTCAAAGCGTTTTAACAGACCCGTACCATTTAAGGCATCGCCCAGTACTTTCGTCAGCAGACCACACAGGACAATGCCGCTCAGGATACGAACGACCAGTGCGATCGTCAGTACCTTCCAGCCCCAATGCATATAGCCAAACATATTGGCTGCCACGATAAACCACAGCGGAACCATGGCTCCGCCCACCAGCATTAGTGAAACTGCATTCCAGCGGCGATACCGCAAAAGAGCAAATACCAGCTCCGCCGCAACCATATAGCAGACAGCTGCCGCAATGATAGATGCAATTCCATAGGCAGAGCCCATAAAAGACTGCACTACCGCGCCCAAGGCATAAGCAATTACCGCCGTACCTGGCTTACGAATAATATAATAGGCCAGCAAACCATATATCATGTACAGCCCGACAATAGCGGAAGTTGCGATCGGCCCTCCCAGACTGTTTAACGTTTTGTTAATCATCGACAAATACACAGTCATGACGCCGTTCAACGTAGCCAGCATGGCCATTAACACGATATCCAGCGTTGTAAACTTGGCAAAAATACGAGATCCCTTCATATGTATTTCTTGACTCCTCTCCATAATCTAGTATATAAGGTCATAGCTCTGGCCCTTGTACAAACTGTTACTGTATAAATGTATTCATCCGTCGTCTTATTGTCAACCTAATTTTATTTTACTAGTTGACAATGAGAGCAAAAAAAGGGGGTGCTTCTCTATAATATCCACCCTAAAACAGCCGTAGCGAATACAGCAATCACTGCACATACGTAGCCTAAACGCCCATTCTCCAGTGTACGAAGATACGTCCGTTCTGCATATGCGCCAAAACCTTTGCCCTCCATAGCCAGTGCTGTCTGCTGAACCCGTCTCACGGCATTCACCAATACAGCAGCCGCATACCCGCTCCACCATGATATCCGATTGCCCCATCCTCGTGGTGGTTCCTGCCCCCGAACACGCCGTGCAGCCATAATGGTTCGCCCCTCTTCTTCCAATAAGGGCAGGAACGTCAGCGCCACTGAAATTCCGAACGCAAATCGATAAGGTACACGCAAGCGCAGATTCAAAGCCTGCACAAAATCTCGGGGATCGGTCGTAGAGAGATAGATATAGGATGCCAAAAACAATACAAAAATCCGCAGCGTTAATGCCCCCGCGATATCCAGTCCCTCCGCTGTAATCACAATGGGTCCCCATGAAGCGACAGTATTCCCTTCTCGAATCGCTAGGATAGACAGTATAAAATACGGAATACCTAAACCAATCAGGAACGACATAGCGCGAAGTTGGCGTGCTAGGGTCAACCGTGCGCCGAAGCCAGCCACAGCGATCAGTACCACCAGGAGTGCCGCTTCCCGTATTGTCGAATCCCATGCCATCGACAGGAGGCTAAAGCATCCCACCCAAATAAGCTTACTTAACGGTCCAAGCCTGTGCAGCGGCGATGAACCGCCGTTATACTGAAACAGCATTTCGTTGTGCCTCCAATCTGAGCCATTCTTCATGCAGTAATGAATACATCAGCATATCCTTAAAGCCTGTAGATGTATGCTGTACCTGCCTTAACAGCCCTTCCTGGGTCCAGCCCATCGAGGACAGCAGGGCTTGCGAGCCTGTATTGCGCGGGTCCACCAGCGCTTCGATCCGATTTAATCGAATCGTGTCATATCCGAATGAAAGCACTAAGCGAAGCGCCTCAGTCATATAGCCCTTGCGCCAATAAGGCTGGGCCAACTCATAACCAATCTCGGCTTTATAAGCTCCCTCCGTCTGCCAATAATTAAAGCCGCAGCTTCCAATCAGCCTCCCGCTCTCCTTCAGCTCGATCCCCCAGCGCAGCGCATCCTCCGTCTTGGCCAGCTCATTCAACAGCTCAATCATATCCTCTGCATCCTCGCGTCCTGACATACCGGAAAGGTTCATATAACGGTGAACCTCCGGGTCAGACCAGCAAGCGAACATCGTAGCCGCATCCCGACTTTCCATCCTTCGCAGCCGAAGACGCGGGCTTTCCAGCAGTGGTATATGCCCCTTACATGCATATGCACACATGTTCCATCATCCTTCCAGCATCAAAATACAACAAATATACGCTACATTTAAGCATACACCTCCAACAAACACAACCTTATAAAAGTGGACAGACCCTATAAAATCAAATTAGCCCTCCGCTTCCTGGAATCAGGAATGAAGAGGGCTACCTTTTATTTTTATATGATTTTTTTGTGTCCCTATTCTTTTAAGAAGAGGTACGGGCAGCGACTTGCGCTGGATTTTTCACAACATCTTCGTACAATACGCCCAGCATCGTCTGTATTTCCTGCAACTCCTCGATCCCTGCGCCGGTAAGACTGAACATATCATCATGCGGTGTCAGAAAGTTTTCCTGTGTCAGGTTTTCCAGTTCCTGCTTGACCTCTCGTTCACCTACACGGTACCCGCGTTCTTCGAGCAACGGTTGTACATCACTCACCGTCAAATCGTTCTGCTGTGCGTAAGAAAGCATCTGTATACGGATAAACAAGTTCTGAACATCTGCATGCATAATTGTAACTCCTCTCTGGCCTAAGCCAACATGTTACATTGTTTTTACCCATAGGGGAGAAGCTGGAAACAGATGAGGGCAACCCTCGCTGAATTACTTTCTATATTATATGTCCCGCTAAAACGTAAAGCTTTGCCGTCAGCGCTGCTTGTACAGATAGGGAATTGTGCTGCTGTTAGAGTAAGGTGATTATTCCAAGACGGTAGTGCTATTTTCTACTTGACTGAATATGTACAATCGTTATATCTTAAATTAATTAACCAATGGTAAAAGCGATTTGCACAATTACCTATTTTTGGTGATATATACAACAGTTAATATAAAAATTTAATGTTAGGAGCGTGGACTCTACATGTTTCAAACTATCCCTTACGAAGGAACACGTCAGGAACAATTCGAATCCGTTCTCGGGCAACTCCGGGCACTTGTTCACGATGAATCCAATAGGATTGCCAATTTAGCGAACGCTTCAGCGTTACTGGGTCACTTTCTTCCAGATGTGAACTGGAGTGGCTTCTATCTTTATGATGGGACTGAGCTTGTACTAGGTCCCTTCCAGGGTTTACCCGCATGTATACGGATTCCACTGGGGCGCGGCGTTTGCGGTACCGCAGCTGCTGAACGGCGAACACTTGTCATTGACGATGTACATGCATTTCCAGGACATATCGCCTGTGACGCTGCTTCCAATAGCGAAATCGTTATCCCTCTAATCAAGAACGATGAGCTGATTGGGGTGCTGGACATTGACAGCCCGCTAAAAAGCCGATTTGATCACGAAGATCGTGTATTCCTAGAGGAATTTACGGCTATTCTGGTATCCAGCCTGTAACCAAAAATTGTGCATATATATGCTCTTCCTTCGCCACAATATATGAGGGTCCTAAAACCTAAACTATCCGGCGAAGGAGATTGATGATCAATGTTCAATAACATGGCTCCGCAACAACAAATTCATCAATGTGAACAAATTATTCAGCAATTGGTACAACAAACACAGCAAGGAACCGCTATGTATCAACAGTTGCTGCAACAAGAGCAACAAAATGCATCCAGCCTTGAAAGCCTTATGCAACGTGAACGTAATGCGGCTCAAATGATCCAAACCGCAATCCAGGACCACCAAAAAGCTATGCAGCAATACCAACAAGTTATTCAACTGTGTAGTCAGTTGGAAAACACCATCCGCTCGAGCAACCAAATGACTCAACCGGGATTTGGCGATAACTATGCTTCCCGTAGTATGCAACCATCCGCCTTTAGTACAGGAAGCCACATGAATCACAACTTTCCGCAACATATGGGGACGACCGGACAACATTTTGCAGGCAGTAGTAACATGCAACAGTTCGGAAACAGCAGTCAACAAGGCATGAGAACAGCACCAAGCGGCATGTAAGCTGCTTTACACAAAAAAGGGTGAACAGCAGGCCGTCGATTGGTTTGTTGTTCACCCTTTTTTCATATCACTTATAACCCTTTTCATCAGCTGTTGCTAGGTTAATTCCCGCTTGGCCAGCTCCTTCATTCCGTCTCGCAAATACTCAGCCAGCCCAGGGTGATAGCCTTCATACATTTTACTGAAATCCTCATGTTCTACATACAAGTCTCCCAGCCCGCTATAAATTTCTGCTGTAGGGGTATAAAATCGGCTTACCCATTGAAGATGACGGCGGATCAGCGCCTGTACTTCTGCACTGTTATGCTTCAAGCCCTTATGCATGGCTTCAGCCAACTCCCGATGAATCTGATCTGCCTCTGCCTGCGAATCCAAATAATCCTCTTTGCTCCAGTTCGTCGTCGCAGTCTTACTCTCCTGAACCTTCTCTTCGACCTGTGAACCATAACGTTCCGTCAGATCACGTTCATACATTTCCTGTTTTTCCGGGTTAAACCCTTGGTACATTTGCCCTGGTTCCATCGTTTGTTCTCCTTTCAAATGAGCCACCGTTTCGTCGATGGTCTGAAGGAGAGTATGCAAGCGGAAGACCTTGGCCTCAATCTTGGCTCGATGCACCTGCAAAACCTCAGCCTTTTGTTCCTTGGTTTGCTCCAGCACATTGCCAATTTCGGATAAAGGCAAATCCAGTTCCCTGTACACCATGATTTGCTGAAGCCTCAACAGTTGTTCCTGTTCGTAATAGCGATATCCATTATTTCCGGTATGATGTGGTTTCAGCAATCCAATTTCATCATAATAATGCAAAGTTCGAACGCTGATTCCCGACAGATTAGATACTTCCTTAACCGTATAAGCCATTCCGCTTCACCTCCCTTGCTTTCACAGTCTACAGCCTCACGTGGCGTGAGAGTCAATACCCCCACTTCCCCACCTTGGTACTACACTTTTACCCTGTAAGCACATTGTGAACCGCCTAATTGCCAACGATTTTTCATACTTGCGACCTACAGCAGGTATCTTTAGATATCTATGCAAAAAAAAGCCCTACAGCGTATTTCAAATAGGCTGGGGGCTTCATATATTCAATTCGATCTGGCGACTAAGAGAAGCTTTTTCCCATGACCACATGATCGTAGTAAGCTATCTTTTGAATAATTTTCTCCAAATTGTGTTGCGTTTGTGCCATATGTTCTTCCACTTTCTTTTTGTGAGCAATCAGGAAATCTCTTCGCTCTTGGATCGTGGCTTCTCCTTTTACATTTAGCTCAAGGTATGCCTTAATTTCTTCAATGGTCATTCCTGTGTCTTTCATAGCCATAAGGAACCTGATCCAATCCATTTGTTTCTCGGTATATACCCTTCTCCCACCTTCATCCCGACCGACATCAGGTAGAATGCCCTCTTTTTCATAATAACGAAGGGTAGATGCGGGCAATCCGCTCCTGATTTCAACTTCTTTAATGGAGTACATGGTTGATCCCCTCCTCGTTCTTGTATTTTCGCTTCAAGTCAGCAGTAACGATAAGTATAAGTTTTCATAGAAAAGAGTGCAAAATTAGGATTTCCCTATTCACCAACTGAACAGCTAGCTCTCTCCCTGTCCTTCCCCTCGCAATTTCCCAATATAACTCCTTACATTCTCCTCTGGATGGTTCACTTCCCATTGATCTAACCGCCGATTGACCTCCTCATCCTGAGAATTCAACTGGTAATAAAATATGGCCGCTCGTAATTGGTGCTGCTCTTCGACAGGTTCATCACCAGGCCAGTGGTACTCTTGCTTGCCGTTCTCATCGGTAGTCCCTATCGCTCCGTCCAGTAACGGGGAGCGGCCTTCTAGGCCTTCACCACGGGCAATGGCTTTGAGAAAATCGGCATGTCTCCTAGCAACATCAGGCGAACAACGGTACAAATTCTCAAAAATATCAAAGGCATCAATCGGATCGTATTCCAAATTCTCAAGGAAGTGCCTTTGCAGCAGTGCGGCAACCTTCTTATTGCCCGTCAGTCCCGACAGAAAATAAAATGTAGGCATTTGTGCCTCATAACGAAAATCGTCGACATGGCTGATAATATCGTCCACAATCTGCTCGGTCTGAACACCTTCACGGGCTAACCGAGTTAGTATCCTCACTGCCTTATACTGCGTCCAATCGTACACCCCGAACGCCACCTCATACAGCATGGGAATCGCTTTTTCCCTGTAATTGTAGATAATCTCAAAAATCGCATCCTGTTGAATATGCAGCCAGTCGCCCAACCCTTCGTACTTTCCTGCCAAACTCTCAGGCTTCTGCAACTCAGTTCCAAAAAAATAACGCGGGTATAGAGGCAATGCCTCTTCTCCCAGCATAGCAGCAGCCTTCTTCGCCTCGGCGGTAAATTGCTCGGGCTGATCTACTAATCCGCCGACCTTTATAATGACTGCAGGAATAGCAGTGTCCAAATCGATTGCCATATGTAATTCACAGCTCCTTATCGTATATTACTAAAAATTCCTTCGCCAACTAGAATATTCATTCTGAATATATATCGGTAATCCCCTATAATTTCTCAACACGTTTTCCACGATTAAAAAACATATTTTGGTAATTACTTGTATACTTTTCAACAGTTTACTTAATATATGCGATTGCTTCTCTAAGCCTATTCTTTTTTACTATAATTATTTAGTATTATAAGGATATAAAAAAAAGGAGGTTATCATTTGAAAAGTACAGGTATGACACGTCCCCTAGATGCGTTAGGCCGTATCGTCATTCCCAAAGAAATGCGAATTTCTATGGATTTTAATGTGGGTGACCCCGTTGAGATTTTCGCAGATGAGGAAACCGGTATTCTCGCCTTTCGAAAATATACCGGGGTGACGTGTAAAATGTGTGGTTCAGCAGAACAATTGACTTATTTTAGAGATAGTTTTATTTGTAAAGAATGTATTGAAAGTTTAAAGAAGGGGTTAAATTTTAGCCCTGTCCTAAGACCAGCCAAATCGGCTTTAGCCAACGGACAACGGTCGATTAAAGAGTCCAAGCGTCTACGGAGATCGACACAGCAGATGATTGAAAGCCTCAAAGAATTAATGCAAAAGCAACCCAATGCAGCACAGCACGAATATGCCAAAATGCTTGAGGTTTCCCAAGCCCGTATATCCCAGCTCAAAAAAATGCTATAACTACAGCTTGCTATCCTACATAGGTATACACCAGAGATTTCATCATGTACAGCTAATTTTGAACCGTGATACGCAGCATCATAGCTAACCGACAAAAAGCAGGAAACACATTTGCGAAATCCTCGAACTAGGTACAAAGAACTACTAGATGACTTGCAAGCGACAACGCCTTATTAATAAGACTATGCCAATTAATAGTAGCGCCTAAATTAAACGAAATGACCTTCTCTACGTAAAGAAGGTCATTTCGTTTATTTATTCATTTTAATGTTGTTTCAACTCATCCAAAGTACTTTTACCTGTAAAGATATGATTTTTAGTGACAGTGAGTTTCAAAAAATATCTTATAGGAACTTGCCCATTCCAACAAGTACGTTTTCTAATCGTTCGATGGGATCGCCACAACCACACTTCGCAACCACTAATGAAGTAAGTAATTTGGTTTATTACGGTACACAGTCTTATATTGATGTTACTCAAATCAGCCAGGCTCAAGGCCCTTATCCAAGTATGCCTGCAATCTGGCGAAGCCATTCTTTACGTGTATCTTCATCGGATTGGGGTACCGACTCGAAAAATATATGATACATAACGTCAAGTCCACAATATTCAAATACGCCTTTGTCGGACGTCAAGTGAAGTGCTTGATCCATGCCATTGCTGGCATATTCCGCATGTGATTTCCCTTGGGTGTTGAGGATGATGACTTTCTTCCCCTTGAGCAGCCCCATCTGCACCCCGTTTACATATTTGTAAGCAAACCCGTAAGAGAATACGCGGTCAATATACCCTTTCATTATGGCTGGCATCCCCGTCCACCATATCGGATAAATAAAGGTGACCACCTCCGCCCATTGCAAAAACTTCTGTTCCCGCACAATATCTTCTCCGATTCCTCCAATAATCTCGCTACTGCTGACTACAGGTTGAAAGCCGATATCATATAGATCACGAACCACCACATCATGCCCTTTTTGCTTTAGTCCCTTCAATGCTGTGGTCAAAATTGCATGGTTAAAGCTTTCTTGTGATGGATGCGCGTAAATAATAAGATGTTTCATTTTCTTCTCCTCCATTTGCTAATAAAATGAGTGATTGATCAATTACTTAGCTTCATACATCTTCATCTAACTGAATCTGCATCAATTCATAGTTCCAATACAGATACGTTCAGTCAACTTGAAGCGTATGCTGCTCATAAATGTCACCTACGTTGATTGTTAATTAGTTAGTAATTGATCAATCACTAACTGATTGGTCTCAGTATAGTTTATTCCTTTTTATTTCGCAAGTGCTTTTGGTTCAACTTTATATAAAGAATTGTAAAAAGATCTGATCCAAGGCAGTGTTATTATCGCTGTCCAAAGAAAATAAAGTTCCCCAGTTGATGCCCATTAGAGTGTGATGTAGAGCAATCACTTAATATGACTTTATAATGTCATGTTATAAGGTGTATGCTACCGAGTGAGGTGAAGCTTATGCCGTTAAGCAGACATTTTGAAATCGTTTATATGTTACTCCATAAGAAAAAAGTGACTGCTGATGAATTGGCAGCGCATTTTGAGGTTTCCACACGAACGATTTATCGGGACATAGATGCCTTAAGCGCAGCTGGGATTCCCATCTACAGCAGTAGAGGCAAGGGTGGCGGAATATCATTGATGGAGGGTTATGTCTTTAACACCTCTTTACTGTCCGAGCAGGAACAAGATGATATCTTAATGGCCCTTCAGAGTGTGGCTACAGCTACCATTCCACAGGTAGAAGAAGTGCTAAGCAAGTTGAGTAGGCTTTTTAAAAAAGAAATGGGAAACTGGATCGAAGTAGATTTTTCGCCATGGGGAAGCCAAAACAGCCAGAGACAGCTATTCACTCTTATACGCAACGCGATAATCACAAACCGTGTTATAAAGTTCCGCTATTATAACGTCGCCGGGGAACAGAGTTATCGTAGCATCGAACCTGCCAAGCTCTTGTTTAAAGATAAATCCTGGTATGTGGAGGGTTACTGTTTAAATACCGAAAGTTATCGTGTATTTAAGATTAGCCGAATGAAAGAGATTGTAGTTACGGAAATTAGTTATGAGCCAAGAACAGTCGTAGCAGCTACAGATACAAAGATGAACGACTTGCTTCATACCATTGAAGTAACTCTTCACATTTCTGCTCAAGGAGCTTACCGCGTATACGATGAATTTGCCGAGAAAACAATTACTCAGAGGGAAGACGGCTCTTATACCGTCACGGCACAATTTCCTGTAGGCAATTGGTTGGACAGTTATCTGCTGTCCTTTGGTCCCCTCCTTATAGAGGTTAGCCCCGAACAAGTACGTACAAGAATATTGTCTCATTTAGAAACGATGAAAAGAAATTTAAATGATCCTCTATAATATGACATCATGTAGTCATATTATTACTGCTATGATGAGTTTGAAGTTATCGCTCACAACATACTCACCATAGGAGGTTGAAGAATCAATGAATCCACATAGATCCCTGCCACCAGTAGTAGAAACTTACTTTACATCAGCGAACAAATCCCGGCTTGAAGCATTTACTTCCGCTTTCGATAAAGATGCGTTGATCTTGGATAACCATCGTGAAGTCAAAGGTATGGAAACCATAAGATCAATAAAATTAAAGAACTGATTATTACACTTCCATAAAAAAATTAAAAAATAAGAAAGGGAAAACGTATATGCCCGCTTATGTTGTTTTTATACGTGAACAGAGTACCGATCAAACTGAACTCCAACTCTATTCTCAATTGGCACCGGCAGGTTTGGCGGGACATTCCGTCAACCCCCTAGCAATGTATGGCGCATACCAGGTACTGGAAGGACCCAATATTGAAGGGCTGGCCATCTTGGAATTCCCCACTTTTGAGGAAGCACAAGCTTGGTACTTTAGTCCAGCCTATCAAAAAGCCCTAAAGCATCGACTGCGCGGAGGGCGTTACCGGGGTATCATTGTCGATAGTGTGTAAGGTTCGCAAAACAAGTGAACTCGGAGTGAAGATACCTAGAGGTAGTTCTCAACCCTATTGTCAAAATTAGGAGGAATTATTCACATGAGTTTTCAATTAGAAAGCATTTTAAGTGAGTTTAAAGGCAAAAAGGCCTTGGTCACAGGCGGTACCAAAGGAATGGGAGAGGCTATTGCTAAGAGACTTACAGCTGCAGGTGCTACTGTAATAACTACGGCTCGAACTACTCCAGTTAATTTAGAAAATGCGGACCTATTTATTCCAGCTGATATTAGTACGCCTGAAGGTGTAGATAAAGTGGTAAACAGTGTTCTTGAGCGCCTAGGCGGTGTAGATATTCTTGTCAACAATGTTGGAGGCTCGTCAGCCCCATCCGGGGGAGCTCTTGTCTTGACGGACGAGCATTGGCAGCAAACTTTTAACGCTAATCTGTTTACTGCCGTCCGTTTAGACCGTGGACTGCTGCCGGCTATGGTGGAAAAGGGTTCAGGTGTTATTATTCATATTTCATCTATTCAACGTCGCTTGCCTCTATATGATGCAACATTGGCTTATGCTGCGGCCAAAGCAGCTTTAACTACTTACAGCAAAGGATTATCCAAGCAGTTTTCGCCTCAAGGCATTCGTATTAATACAGTTGCGCCAGGCTTTATCGAAACGAAGGCAGCACAAAGTTTGATTGATCGGATTGCTGAGACTACAGGCGATCGAGAAAGTGCATTAAAGCAACTAATGGACTCGTTGGGAGGAATTCCAATTGGTCGTCCAGGACTACCAGAAGAAGTCGCTGAGCTTGTTGCTTTTCTGGTATCCGACCGGGCCGCTTCTATTACAGGAAGTGAATATAATATTGACGGTGGAACAGTTCCAACGGTCTAAAACTCAAGCTAAATACGCTTTATCCAAATATTTTTCAGTCTAACACTTTATTTTCATCTGACATTCGCGCAAATAATGAGAAAAAAAAGCCCATCTAATGAGCAGATATACGTAAAACGTATTATCCATGTCCATCAGATAGGCTTTTATACAGCTATTTAACGTTTAATAACGATCAGCTTGGTTTCCAACATTTCTTCCATAGCGTACTTTACACCTTCGCGTCCAGTGCCACTTTGCTTCACACCGCCATACGGCATATGGTCAACACGGAAGCTTGGTATGTCATTGATCATCACGCCCCCTACCTCAAGCTTGTCCGCTGCATCCAGCGCGGTCGTGATATTACGTGTGTAAATTCCCGCCTGTAAGCCATAAATTGAATCATTCACATGGCTCACAGCCTCATCTACAGAGCTAACGGAATGAATCAGCACAAGTGGGGCAAACACTTCGCGACAAGACACCTTGGAAGTCGGATCCACATTGAGCAATACGGTCGGCTCCAGAATCCCACCTTCGGCATGACCACCCAGAGCGATTCTCGCGCCTGCTTGGACTGCTTCCTCCAGCCACTCACGAACACGCTCGACATCCTTGGCTGAGATGAGCGCCGATACGTCCGTGTCCGGGTCTAGCGGATCTCCGATTTTTAAACGTTGAGTCGCTTCTATAAATCGGGATACGAACGTATCATACAGCTCACCGACAACGTAAATACGTTGAACCGAGATACATACCTGCCCCTGATTGGCAAAGGCTCCACTCACACAACGTTCGATGATCGCGTCCACATCTGTATCACGGTCAATAATAACAGCCGCGTTGGAACCCAGCTCCAGCGTGACCCGCTTCAAGCCAGCCTTGGAGCGAATTTCTGTACCGACTGCCGGGCTACCGGTGAAGGTGATATAGCTGACGCGTGGATCAGTGACAAGTACGTCGCCAATGGTTTTGCCATCGCCGCTGATCACGTTAAGAGCGCCCGCAGGCAACCCGGCCTGCTCCAACAGCTCCGCGATCAAGTAAGCCGACAGTGGTGTCTGCTCCGCAGGCTTCAATACGACCGTATTGCCTGCTGCCAGCGCAGGGCCCACTTTATGAGCGACCAAGTTCATTGGGAAGTTAAATGGTGTAATAGCTCCTACTACCCCGACGGGTTCTTTGAGCGTGTAGGCCATACGGCCCTCGCCGCCTGGTGCAGCATCCAGCGGAATGGTCTCTCCGTGAATGCGCTTGGCTTCTTCGGCTGCAAACTTGTAGGTTTGTACCGTCCGATCAACTTCCGCAAGCGCAGCCTTCCATGGCTTGGACGCTTCGCGTGCAATGATACGCGCTGCATCCTCACGCCGCTCTTCCAGCAGGTCAGCTAGCTTCTCCAAAATAGCTGACCGCTGGTGGGCTGGCATGGCCCGCATCTCTGCACGTGCATCAGAAGCCGCCTGAATAGCGGTCTTGGCATCCTCAGCAGTGGCCTCTGCTACCTCGGCAATGACTTCCCCGGAATACGGTGATTTCAGCGTCGTATATGATGAAGCTGCTTTCCATTCACCGCCAATAAATAAGTGCTGCTGCATGCTTTTTTCCTCCTTTGCTCTATATCAATGTCTCATTTAATACTATTTCACTGTCAGCACTGGACAAGGTGCATGCTGAATCACATGATGGCTCACACTACCCAGGATCAGCTCCGAAACAAGTCCCTGTCCCCGTGTTCCCATAATGATCAGATCTACCTTTTCCTGATCTGCAATTTTACAAATGAAACTCGCCGGATCACCATGACCTGCCAGCATACGGTACGAAATGCCCTCGTCCTTCAAATAGTCGGCTGCAGGCTCCAGAATATGGCGACCTTCCTCTTCGATCCGCTCATCCACATCAATCCCAACCGGGGGCTCATTCATGGATAAAGTCGGATTTACATGCAATACGGTCAGATGCAGGTTTCCCTGAAGCTGCTTGGATAACGTTTTGGCTGTCTCCAATGCCTTCATAGCGTGTTCCGAACCATCAATCGCGACCAGAATCTGTTTGAATTCGCTCATACTCTTTTCCTCCCCAGAAGTTCAATGTTAGTGTGCATCTACCTGAATATCCTGCATATGTCGGCGACGTACGATCAGCACAGCTACGCCAATCAGTACCATCAATGCTCCAAAATAAAACGGAGTTTCTGCTGCATACCACTCTGACAGCTTCCCTGCAAGCCATGGTGAGATGGCCCCGCCCAAAAAACGCATAAAGCTGTAAGCCGCAGATGCTGTGGAGCGCTCCACTGGAGCAGCCTGCATAACAGCGGTTGTAATCAATGTATTGTTAATCCCCAGAAAAATACCAGCCACAATGACCGCTACAATGACAGTCGTTGGCGAACCAGCTAAAGTCCCAATCGCCATAACACCTAAATCAATGGCAAACAACGTCAGCATGATACTAATGGAAGATACCACGCTCAAGCGTGCTTGAATCTTTGGAGCTACAAACACCGAGGTAAAGGCCAGCATAATTCCCCAACCAAAAAACACGTAACCCAAACCATGCTCGTCTAAATGCATGACATATGGAGAATACGCCATCAACGTAAAGAATCCAAAGTTATATAACAATGCTACAATGCCGAGCGTGAACAAGGCAGGATAACTTAACGCTTTGAATGGGTCCGCAATGGAACCGCGTTTTTTCGGCTTTGGAATCGAAGGCAGCATAAACGTAATGAACAAAAAGCCAATAACCATCAATCCAGCTACACCAAAAAATGGACCGCGCCAGGAAATGGAACCTAACTCACCGCCTAGCAGCGGGCCGACTGAAATCCCAAGCCCCAAGGCCGCTTCATACAAAATAATCGCTTTAGCTGTTCCAGAAGTGGACAGACCTACAATCGCAGACAACGCTGTTGCGATAAACAAAGCGTTCCCCAGGCCCCAGCCTGCCCGGTAGCCCACAATTCCGCCAACTGTACTAGCCGTGCCGCCCAGTCCGGCAAACACAATAATAAATAATATGCCGGTTAATAACGTCCATTTGACACCCAATCGACTAGATACAACGCCCGTAATCAGCATCGCAACGCCCGTCACCAGATTATAACTGGTGAACAGCAGTGACACTTGGCTTTTCGTAGCATGAAGCTGATCGGCAATGGCCGGCAGGATCGGATCGACCAATCCCAGACCCATAAATGAAATAACACAGGCAAAGGCGACCGCCCATACCGCTTTAGGTTGAGACAGCAAGCCTGAGCGTTCTTTTAACTCTTCAGGTAATGCATGTTGTGAACTCATAATAGGATGTTACCTCCACATCTGAATGTAAATGTTCTTGTTATGATGGGTCGTGCTCAAGTTCCTCATCCAGAAGAACCTTACGTTCACGTACCCTAACCCGCAGCTCCTCCAGCTCTGTCTGGAGCATACGGATACTGTTGATCTTTCCCTCCATTAAGTCCAACTGTTCGTTTAGCGTACGTTCCATATCCTCCAACATGGTCCGTCGCTCGATTGGCTGCAAATGCTCTGTGCGCTCGCGATATTCCTCCCGCTGCCCCTTGAGCATTTCTGCTGCGGACATGTAACGCTGAAGTTCTTGCAAAGAAAAGCCAAGCACTTCCTTGGCACTCACTATTTTTTTTAGTAAATCCACATCCTCCTGCGTATACAGCCGCATATTTCCTTCACTGCGCTGCGGGGAGGGCAATAAGCCGATTTCCTCATAATAACGAATAGTTCTCTTGGTCAAACCGCTTTGCTTCGCGACCTCATCAATTTTATACGTAACCATGACACCCACCTTATGAAAAAGATTATATATAAATACTACGCCTATATAACGTTAACGTCAACGTAAACTTTTAAACACAAAGAAACCGCCTCTGTTAGAGACGGTTCCTATTTGGGATTGCATAGTCATAGACCCGAAGCATCGGCGCTCAAGCCCATGAATATCACTTTAGATGAAGAAAGTACGTGTGATGATAACCAGCAAAATAAAGAGTACCAAAATGACACCAGTGGAAGTCCACATGCCGTAGCCGCCACCACCACAGCCACAGCTTCTATCTACTTCACCCATCTCAAATTCCTCCTCCCTCTGTCGATTACAACAAATCGCCCGAAATCAAATTCTTCAACTGAGAATTAGATAACGAATGCTTTGGAAATAATAACGAGCAGAATGAAAAGTACCAGAATCGCTCCTGTAGATGTAAAAGCTCCATAACCAGCGCCTACTCCAGACATGGTGATTCCTCCCTTCATGGTTTACAAAAGCATCTTATGCTTATGCCACCGTCCATGATAGGGACAAATGCCGCGCCTGCTGCCCAAATATGGGTTTGGGGTCCAGTTATTCTTCGGATGCGAGCATTCCGTGATACAGGAGATTTCTTGCCTGCTTGGCAAGTACAGATGGGCTTTCACGTCCAGGCAGCAATTTCGTTAACGTCAGCCGTTCTATCAAACCGATCACACATTCTGCTGTCAGTTCAGGGTCAAGTTCCTCACGGCAGGAACCCCATCGTTGTGCCGCCAGCAGATGCTTCTTGATGTGCTCCGCCATTTCCGCCTTGATGTGTACCGAGTCTGCCGCCTGGTAAAAACCGACACGAGTGATCGCCGGATTATTAGACAACATGCGAAAAATAGCTTCCAGAAAAGCTTGTCCCCGTCTCAAAACTTCAGCTTCGCTTAGGTCCGGGCCAATCTTCATACTTTGTACCGTCTCATTCACCAAAGTACGGAAGCTCTCCACAAGCTCCTCATACATTTGTTCTTTGCTTTCAAAATGAATATAAAAATCCGGCTGCGTCAATCCTGCACGTGCCGCAATCGAACTTACCTTAGTTTGGTAAAACCCCGTCTGAGCGAACTCTTCAGCCCCCGCTTCCAGTAACAACCGCCGACTTTCCCGACTTCTGACTCCTGCTCTTATCACGGTTTTGCCCCCTTACACCACAAATCTATCGTATTATAAAGTTCCTTTGCAGTAAGAACAACGGGCTTGAGGATGATATATACCTTTCCTTCAAAAGTCCTAATATAGAAGGACTGAATGTTATGGAAAATCAAGGGTATCCCCTTCAAGGTATAATTAACCAGTTAGATGGATGAGCGAGCAGGAATTATTACGCCGAATTTAAATATTTATACTTGAGAATTTTGTTAAATCCTGACTTTCGATATATATCAGTGATGAGGACCATATTTGCGCATCATCTTAATCGTTATCAGATCATCATCCAGCCCCCGTTGTTGCAAGCCGTCGATAATTTGCTGACGCTCCTGATCTTTAACATTTTGTCCGAATTTAAACTTGGCGGTCCATTCCTCGGGTACAATTTTGATCAGAGCGACCCCTTTTAAACGTGAGGCATACCGAGAATCGCTGGCATCAATCGTGTCATATCCGCCTTCCGGTTGCAGCTTACTCATAAAAATGGAAAATGCTGATGCTTTTTCTTCCAAATCCACTACATGCTCCGCATGACCACGCACGGTAATACTTTTAAAAAATGAGGTCGCAGGACATGCCATATGTTCATCCGTGAAATAAGATGGAATGAGCGCATATTCTTTGGCAGCTGAAAAAGTAACCCGATTGTCCTCTTTCATCCGTTCCATCTTTTCTCCAGCACGGCTGCCATGAATATAAAAAACGCCATTTCCATAAGCGAAATTCAAGGGAACCACACGCGGAAAACCATCCTCGCTGTTCATGCCTAAAAATCCGAAACTTACCTCGCTTAGAAACTGCTCTATTTCCTCTAGTTCTTCTACCGTAAATTCCTTTCTTCTCATAGGGGACTCTCCTTCCATCTATTGACCAATGATACATTTCAGATTATGTTGAAAATGGATTATTAAAAAGATCCAATATAAACGGAAATGACTGGTCCAATATAAGGAGAAAAGTATGGACATTACGATTGCATATCAGCGTGCAATTCAAAAATATCATTTGAAATACTTGGCATTGTATCACGCTCTTCGAGAGGGGATTCTCACTGGCTCCCTTGCCAGCGGTACGCGCCTGCCTTCCAGTCGTGATCTGGCTGTGATGTATGGCATTTCGCGCGGAAGTGTTAAAGAAGCATACGATATGCTGTTGGCAGAAGGATATGTGAATTCGCTAGTAGGCAGAGGAACCTTTGTTATGGAACAGACTGCAATGCTGCCAGACGAATCTCTAATCGATCAGCAGAACCAAACCCCGCCTATTGCAAAACAAAAAGCCCCTGCTCTGTCAGCATGGGGACAACGAATAATGCAGCTCGAAAGAGAACGAGCCTTATACTCGGCTCCTGTGTCTGCTACGGATAGAGACGGTGCACAGCTGCCTTTGATTTCTTTTCAAGCAGAAGAAGATGTATTGGAGGGCAGCTCACAGATCGCATGGAAAAGTGCATTGGCTGCCGCTGGCAAGGACCTGCAAAAGCCTTCGGATGACTCGACGCCTGCACCAGTGAACGGTGATAAAGGACTGCGTGAAGCGATTTGCCATCATGTTGGCAGAACACGCGGAATTACGGCTACCCCGGATCAAGTCGTATTATGCAGTGGTTCCATGGAAGTGATCACGTTATTAAGTCAGCTGCTTATTCATGAACAAGATAACATTGTACTGGAGAATCCCTGTTATTCCGGCATCTACCGTGCAGTTACTGCCTCAGGCGGACAGATATACGCTGCTGATCTGGATCAGCATGGAATTATTCCACAGGATTGGGATGCCAAGCTCCTGTTTGTTACGCCTGGACGACAGTTTCCAACCGGTGCTGTATTGCCATTAACGCGCCGTCAACATATTCTGCAATGGGCAGCGTCCAAGGGGGCGTGGATCATTGAGGATGATTATGACAGTGAATTCCGCTGGGCAGGACGCCCCATTGAACCATTAAAAGCACTGGATCGCGCGGAATGTGTCATCTATGTCGGTTCCTTTTCCAAAAGCATGTTCAGCAGCCTTCGACTCGGGTTTGCCATCCTGCCTGTGGCATTAGCTCAAGCGCTGACTGCTGCCAAACGACTATACGATCCCCTGCCGCCTGCCCGCTTGGAACAGCGTGCACTGGCACGTTTTATGATGCGCGGAGACTACATTCGTCATTTGCGGCGGATGACTCGAATATACAGATCACGCTACGACGTATTCCAGCATGAAATACAGCCGTTGAGTGAGCTGTTTCACTGGCAGCAGAACGATTGCGGTCTACACGCCTATGCCATCTGGAAGCATGAACCTGCCCAGTATCATCATTTGATGCAGACAGCACGATTTTATGGAGTCACATGGCGTGATGCTGCTGATTACCAACTGACACCGGGGCCTCCTTCAGCCTGCTTTAACTTTGCTCACTTAACGGAGCAGCAGATTATCGAAGGTATTATGCGTCTGCGCCAGGCCTGGGACAGTATCAAACATCAGTATCACGGAGCAACGCTAAGGCATTAAAAGGATACTCCATTCGTACTTTGTATATAGCAAATTAGACTAGCGATAAAGAAGACTTGCCCTTTCCATTCCCTCACTCTTTCATATGATGCTAGTAACTTAAAAGAATTGGAGTGAGAGAAATGGCAGTTAGTCCACTTTGTAAACGGTTTGCCGATATATTAAAAGCAACACCTCAAATCATTAACGGAGTTTGTACTGCATCTACAGTCAGAAATAACATCAAGCCGATCATTTTGGGGAAAAGGGCCAGATCCTTTCTTGCCATCCCCCAAGCTTTTTCTTTCGAAAGCATTGGCCGTAACGGAAAAGGTTTATGTCTTGGCGAAACTGTGATTCTGACCGCAGAAATTAATCCGTTTATTTCTCGACTTCGTAACCATGATATCAAAGTGACGGCACTCCACAATCACTGGCTATTCGATAACCCTAACCTTTGGTACATCCACTTTGAAAAAGTAGAAAAGCCGCTTGTTTTCGCCACAGAAGTACGTGACGCGCTTAATGTCTTGACAACGAAGCCTGTACGTCCGGTGATTAAAAAGAAATAAGCTATCAATAAATGCAAGAGATCCGCTTAGGCGGATCTTTTCTTTGTTATGGCTACCTTTGCCCTGAACCCCTTATTTAATCACTAGCCCCAAAAGGCCAACAAAGGATGAAGCCTGATGCGGTGAGATGATGCAACCATTCAAGTCTTCTATCTCCACTTGTAATCCGTCAAATTCGCAATCACTGAGATCAATTCCCTTGAGCTTGGCCCCCGACAGGATGGCTTGATCCAGATTGCAACGGGCAAAAGAGGTTTTTTGTAGTGTTGCATGATAAAGATCTGCACTTATCAAAGAACAATCCTCAAAACCAACTTGCTTGAAATTAGCAAAACGGAACATCGAATAATCCCCTAGGCAATCCAGAAAACGAACGTTTTGGAGCCTACTTCTCGAAAAATCCGTTCCGAGCAATTTACAATTTCTGAACTCTACCCGATGGATAAAGGAGCCGGAAAAATTAATATTAGACAGATCGCATTTATCAAAAATGATGTCTGTCCATTCACTTTCCGGCAATGATGATTCCATGATGGTGACATTTTTGAAGACCATCTTCTCTAATGAAACCTTAACTGCTTCCATATTGTCTAAAATAATATCCTCTACAGACCCTGTACTAAGTTCGTCTTTGGATCGTATGGAGCGTATTTCTTCATTTAATACGGGTAAGTCCGCAGGAATCTTCGGTGACTCCATTTTATTTTTCATTATAGCTCTACCTCCACTATGAATAGATTTCTAGGATATCTATATGAATCTATTTTCTATCAATTCTCACGCATAGGGTAGCAAAAGTATTTTTGACACATATATTAACATGTGAGCACACTCACGAACCTTTGTTAGGAGGTTGATAGCATGGCAGTACAGCTATCTAATCAAATATTCTCCATCTCAATCGGGGATTATGGGGATATCTCTTCCTTACGTCTGACAGGAGACACCTTCAATACGAATTATGTCATGAACGGCTCTAACGCACCTAAACAAAATACGTCAGATCATCAGTGGCTGGGTGAACTCATGTTCACCTATCGTCTCGGTAACGGGGCGTGGACTCGGGCATGGACAAGCAATTCTGCTGATGTGCGCCAGATCATCTCTTCTGGTAACAGCGTCCAGGTATCCTATCAAAATTCCTCCAACCATCAGGGAATACGCAACTTCACTTTACAAGAAACCTATTCGTTGGTTAACGACTATTTACATTGGCAAATGAAAGTAACGAATACTTCTAATCAAGCACTGGAAATCGGAGATTGGGGGCTGCCGCTTCCTTTTAACGAATACTGGTCCGGTGGCAATAATGAACAAATCTATGAAACCAGGGTACTCTCTCACTCCTTTGTAGGTCATCACAGTTCCTTTATTACAGCTGGACGACCTAGCGGCATCGGACCGTATATCCTGCTGCTACCTGATGCCGCAACGGGTGCTGGTCTCGAATATCAGGACCACTGGAGAGTCGAGGAGCATCCTGGCAGTACATGGGCTATGGAGCAAGGCGGCTGGTCTGAGGGACTGAATGTGTT
This sequence comes from Paenibacillus sp. P2(2022), assembly GCF_029522175.1. NCBI lineage: Bacteria > Bacillati > Bacillota > Bacilli > Caryophanales > Paenibacillaceae > Paenibacillus > Paenibacillus sp. P2(2022). Next base: position 107,386 of record NZ_JAKWFI010000009.1, read on the forward strand.
CTATATCCACTCCAATGTCATCAAAAGCACCAACCGTGGTTATCTCGGAAGCACCAGTCTGTCGCTGGCCCCTGGTGAAAGCAAAACGTATGCCTTTAAATTTTACAAGGTAACGGACGAGCAGGCTGTAAAGGACAGGCTATACAGCGAGGGGCATGTGGATGTGACCGTGGTTCCGGGTATGATTGTCCCGACCAATCTCAAAGCTAAATTCGATCTGCATACCCGTAAATCCATTACCTCTGTCACAGCGCAGTATCCCTCCGAAACGAGCATCAACTATTTGGAAAATGCCCCTACAAACCACAAAATATATGAGCTTACACTGGGACGATTGGGTCACAACAATATTACAGTAAATTACGGTAACGGCGAAAAAACCGTTCTCCAGTTCTATGCCATTGAGCCGGTTGACACTGCACTTCAGCGTCACTCCACCTTCATGGTTAACAGCACCCAATGGAACATACCGGGAGACCTGCGGGACAAGGTGTTTGACGACTGGATGATGCAATATAAGGCCAAACGCAACAGCTTTAATGGCTACTGGGGCTGGGGTGATGATTGGGGATTAACTCACGGCCAGTTTCTAGCGGAGAAAAATGTCCAGAAGCCCGTGGCGTCTGAGATCAAGGCTGTCGATGATTATCTGGAGGTGGCTATCTGGACGAATCTGATGGAAGGCCATCATACCGATTATTTGGTCCCTGATTTCCTGATGCCACAACCTAATACGACACCAACATACCGGGGCTATGCCTATCCGCATATTTACAATACGTTTTTCAGCATGTATAAACTTGCCAAGCTGTATCCCAGCCTGGTCAGCTATCGCAATAGCAAAAACACATATTTGCTACGTGCTTATCGTATTTTTAAAGCGTTGTATGAAGGTCCTGTTGCTTATAACTGGAACACAGGGCTTATGGGTGAGCTGACCACACCTGATATGATTAAGGCGCTTCAGGAAGAAGGATTGACTACTGAGGCTAACGACATGATTGCCAAAATGGCTACCAAGTACAACAATTTCAAAAACACCACCTATCCCTATGGCTCTGAGTACAACTATGACAATACAGGCGAAGAGGCGGTATATACACTTGCCAAAATGAACAGCAATACGACAATGATGAGCAAAATCAATGCCAAAACACGCGCCGCACGCGGACATATGCCTGTCTGGTACTATTACGCCGATCCGGTCACAATCACCGGAGAGAATTGGTGGAACTTCCAGTACACCACTTCGCTCGCAGGCTATGCGATGGATGACTGGACACGTCGTTATTCGTCCAAGCCTGAAGTGGACCAGCGCCTATCCTATGCCGCCAAACTGGCGAACATCGGGGCGATTAATTCGGGACAGATCAGCCCGGACCCTGCCAATATCGGGGCAGTATCGTGGACATATCAGGCAGGTAAAGGCAATTACGGCGCCCTTGGTCTGGACGGCGGCCCTCTCTTTAACGGATGGCGCGGCATGTCCGGGGAAGCCGATCTGGGGCTGTTTGGAGCCATTAAAACCCTAAGTTCGGATGTTGCTGTCGATCCCATATTCGGATTGTTCGGTTATGGCTGTGACGTTACAGAAAGCAATAACAGCTATACGGTTACTCCAAAAGATGGCGTATTCCAGCGTCTGCATCTGATCACCCAGAAGCTGAGTCTGGAGTTGAACCGGGACCAATATACCTTGGCCGTCGTGTCCAAATCCAAGAACAACATCCGTCTGATGTTGAAAAATACGACACCAGGCACAGCTCATACTACTACTGTGACAATAACCGGACTCGCGACAGGTACGTATGACGTACTGGTAGACGGCACAAAAACCGGCTCAGTCACTGCTGTTAACAGTGCTGCGACTACAACCAGCCTGAATATCGGTACGGCAGCCAACTACGATATCCACATTCAGTCCAGTACAGGCAATCCAGCTCCCGCTGGGGACATTATAGCCCATTATGAATTTAACGAAACGGCCGGATCAACCGCAGCCGATTCGTCAGGTTATGGGCAGCAGGCCAGTGTAATTGGCGGCTCGTGGAGCGCGGGGCGGAATGGCAATGCCCTGCGCCTTAACGGTATTGGCGCCTATGCCAGCCTGCCCGGCGGAATAGTTAGCAGTTTAAATGACTTTACGATTGCTGCATGGGTACGAGTGAACACGCATAATGGCTGGGCTCGTCTGTTTGATTTTGGAGCAGGAACAGATCGGTATATGTTTTTGACCCCGAAGGCCGAAGGGACAGGTATGCGTTTTGCCATCACTGTCTTGGGGAACGGAGAGGAACAGCAGCTGAACGCCCCGGAACTGGCGACAGGGGTGTGGAAGCATGTCGCAGTGACTCTGTCAGGCACTACGGGAATTATGTATGTGGACGGTATAGAGGCGACACGTAACACGGGTATGACGCTGAGACCTTCCAACCTTGGACTGACAGATTGGAACTACATTGGGAAATCCCAGTTTGATGATCCTTATCTTAACGGTGCAGTAGATGAGCTGATCATTTACAACAGAGCTCTGACTGCTCAGGAAATCAGGGGCTTGGCCTCGGCAAGCAGCACCATTACAGCCCATGAATTGAGAGTCCAAGCATATGCTGAAGGGGCCGATTAGAATGTAATTATAAATTTAATTTAATGCATTCCTTTCATGCCATTAACGTTTTAGATTGTGAATGATTTGTATTATGAATGATTCGTACCGTGAATCATTGGCGTCGTAAATGATTGGTATCGTGAATTATTTTTGCGGGTGCTTCCCATCGCCTCCGCCCCGGATTTCTTATCTTAATTCTGCAATCAGGGGAGAAATCCGGGGAGATGATGCTTCCGAAGCGAGCCTTCCTATGGAAAGCTGGTAAATCGACCACTTTACCGAGGGGTCTAGCCGTAGCTCTTCCATCTGCAGAGCAATTAGCTTCGTCTAATACGTGTCGTTCTTGGTCTTAAGCGAACGAGCTCCTCACTGGTGAGTTGTCTAGTATAGGAACGAGGGGAAGATCCTGTATCTACCCTGAGCACCCTGCCTGCCCCGCTGGGGCGGGCTACTCGTGTGTTGAATACCTGCATGACCCACTGCACTGGAAAGGCTATGGATAAGCGACCATCTGCCGTGCCTGCATAGTTGACCGCGGCTGCATAATTATCGGACTGTCTGAGCCATACAGAGCCGGAATCCCCGGGTAGTGATACAGGAGTCGTACCTCTAATAACCGTCTGATCTTCGAAGGTCAGCAGGCCCAACTCACCACCATAATTGATTTGCAAGTCCGTATAGACGGACTCTACCGTGCCATTAACCCGCCCGCTCGTACGCCCTACCTTCTTCAATCTTTCTCCTATGCGATAGGCGGTAACATGACCCGGAATCGCTCCCACTGTAGCATAACGGGGATTGAGCAGGTTGTTGCGGGTCGGAAGCGAAAGCGCTGCATCAATCAGGTTCGTTCCAGTGGGATTTAAGCGTACGTAACGATACAGTCGTCCTATACGATCCTGGGCAACCGTCCCCCCATCGGCTCCGCCTGGCTGAATTGTAGCCTCCCGATTGTCTGTATTGGAGGGATTGAGCACATGGTTATTGCTTAAAAGATAACGTGTAGCCGGCGCTCCAGTTGGGGCAACGATAAGTCCGGTTGTACCGGAGCCTTCAATCGTCCCGACACTGTAGCCGGCGATGACCGGGCGGATGCGCACTTTGTAGTCCGTAGCATTAGCCCTGATTTTTCCAGTCTTTACAATTCGGACAGGAACGTTCGATTTCTTCCCTAAGGCAGTGGCCGACAAGAGTCCAGTAGAGGCCGACGCTAGACGGTCCGTGTACACAATGACAGCGGCTCCCTTTTTGGGGTGCGCAGGGTCCCTGTAGCCTACGCCAATGCCGTGAACACCGGACATTTTTAAGACTCGCTTGGCCATCCGCTTTTTCACTTGAAGCGCGGCCGAGAAGGTAGCCAACATAATCATCTCCTTTTACTTTCAGATGAAATATTGTATGGCTAAGGCCGCTCTGCGTTCCATTTGATCTTACGATCGCTGTTGCTTCTCTAGTTCCAAACGGACCGCTGCGCTACCGAACTCCGTATCGAACTATATATGAAGCAATTACAAAATATGGTATAATCACTCGCGAAATTGGCATTCGATCATTTGATTCTAATGTTCGAGGAGGTATTTCATGTTTTCAATGATATTGACATACAGCATACAGACAATTGTAATTTTACTGATTATCTTCACAGTGTTGAGAAACAACAGAAAGAAAATAGGCCGAGGATCACTTTCACTGCTGTTATCTCTTCTTGGCATGGCTGTTTCTTTTGAATTTGGCGATTACATATTCGGAGACCAGTTGCTTTCCTTTTTAGGAATGTCAGCATGGTCCAATCCTGTTAATAATACTGGGTTCCACTACACTATTTTTGTATCGAGTATTTTTTTTATTCCTAGCTTAATCATTGGATATAAAAATTCTGAAGATTTTGGAGCTCTTATTGGAAGACGAATTTCTAGTATTTATCTATTTATAATCATCATTTCGCTTTTATTTTTCATAATAAGCTGTTTGTCGAAGTGAAAGTTGGATGTGTGGTCATTCCAAAATAAGAGACCTTTCTATAATTGAACTGATCTCTGTTAAATAGACAGTAATAGAAAAGCAACCTTAAACAGCCTAAGTCCGATATTCATACGGTCTTCGGCTGTTTAATTTCTGTTAAAAACAATGAAGGTGTTGGAAATAGATGGAACGTCAAGTGTGCGAGTATGAATTCTCTATATAGTACAAGAATAACAATAATTGCAATCAAAATTCATAAAAATGAACCGGAAATATTTTCTTTTTCACATACTTAGTCTCTACCACTGTTTGCAGAAATTGATAGTTTATTGTTATATGAAATAATTTTTACTTCAATAGAACTATTTTAGTTTTTTTCCCTGCTGTCGATATAATTGAGGGTTCGCTAAAAAGCCCTTTCCTATAGGAAGATGGGATCAACTCGCTAAAAATAATGTTCGTTGTGATTGATAGTAAATGTCAACCAGCCGATCCAAGGAGGTAGTGTACTAGAACATTTTTCACTTAACACATCTTATCTTGCGTTAATCGATAGCAAGATATAAAACATTAGGAGGATAACCAACCAATATGAATTCATTCAAGAAAACGAAGAGCTTGATTACCGCCCTGACCGGGGCAGCGTTATTATTCTCGCTACCCATGACGGCAGGCGCGGAGAGTAATATCAATTATACTGGCATGTTCCTGGGCTATGACGGAAGTGTAGACACCAGTCCTGTCCAGACCTACAACCCTGACATCGTCTCTTATGATCTGCTGAACTGGAACTACGGGGGAAGCGATGCAGCCTCCATTACCTCCCATAGCGCCTCAGCCATCCAAGGCTTAGGTAAAATCGTTACCATTTCTACCCACATGCCCAATCCCCAGGGTGGAAATGTAAACGCCCCGATGTCTGATTCCGATTTTAAGATCTTGGCCAATACAGACATTTCATCCATCAATTCATCCAGCCCCGTATGGCTGCAAAATTATAAGGCTCAGATTGACAATGTTGTGACTAGCCTGCAAAAGTTTGACTCATCCCCCGTCTACTACAGACCCTTCCATGAAATGAACGGAGGCTGGTTCTGGTGGGGAAACAAGAACACGACAGACTATAAGAACCTGTACATCAATCTGTACGATTACATCGTGACGACCCATGGCATGTCCAACGTCAATTTTGTCTATGCTCCAAATAAAGGAGCCAACGCGGCCGCTTATTATCCCGGCTCCAGCTATGTCACTTGGATTGGCATCGACGCCTACAGCGACGATCCATCCAATGACAATGAAATCAAGATGGCTTACAATGACATCAAAGGACTTGGCAAAACTTATGGCTTCTGCGAGATCGGACCAGCCGTGGGCGGCGACCATGTGGATCGCAACAATAATCAGCTCAAGGAATTCGATTATTCGCTTTGGAGCAATGCCCTGAATGAGATCTATACTGGGGCAAGCTTCTTTATCACCTGGGACGGTGCCTATGCTCCGCAGAACAATACGAATAGCAGCACGCTGTTTGCGAAGTAAAGCTCACAGTAAGCGTCCGTCTCCCGGTTCGGCAGCAAGGCATCGTACGTGTTATCCCAAGAAGACAGCAAGTTCCTGGAAGATTAGGACGTCATCAAGCACGACAAAAAAGCATGCCCTTATGAACTGAAGTTCCCTATCAAGCAGCCAATTATTAATAAGCCCTATTTAAACAGCCTGAGTCCCATATTCGTAGGGACTCAGGCTGTTTAGTCTCTTTTGAAAACGTTCGTGGTTAAGAAAGGATTTTTTGGGCAATGAGAAGCACAGCTTATCCCTTAACTGCTCCCTCCGCAATGCCTTCCATAATGAATTTTTGAAAAAAGGCATAGATCAGAATAACCGGGATGGAGGTCAGCACGAGCGCAGCCAGAATGAGCGACCAATCCTTGTTGTATTCTCCAAACAACATATTGGTCGAGAGAATCAGGGTGTAATGGTTCACATCCGTCAGCATCAAAAGTGGAAGTAAAAAGTCATTCCAAATCCACAGAAAATCCAAAATGGCAATTGTGACGGTGATCGGCAGCAGCAAGGGAAATATAATGCGAAAGAACGTTTGGAACTCATTGCAGCCGTCCATTTGCGCGGATTCTTCCAGCTCACGCGGGATGGATTTGACGAATCCATGATACAAAAAGATGGCCATGTTCACGCCCAAACCGATATAGATCAAAGCCAAGCCGTACGTACTGCCTTGAACAGACAAATCTTTTGCCATTCGTGTAAGCGGTATCATTATAGAGTGAAAAGGCACCAGCATGGACGCAACAAACAGAAAGAAAATCGCACTGCTCAGTTTTCCACTTGTACGAGACAGCTTGTAGCCTGCCAGTGCCGAACAAACCACGATCCCGCCAATGCCGATAAAAGAAATAATCGTAGAATTCAGAGCGCTGTTCAGCAAATGGGTCTGATGAAAGGCCTGGCTGTAATTTTCAAAGTGAAGCTTCGTCGGCAGCGCCGTAAAGGATGCAAACATCTCACCCTGTGTTTTAAATGAATTAATGACCGCCATGTAAATCGGGAAGAAGGACACGACTGCGCCCACACACAGTAGTAGCGTGATCAGCAAGGAATTAGCTTTTTTCAGCCTCATGCCTCCACCTCCCTCTTCTTCATGACACGTAGCTGGATCAGAGTAAAGATGAGCACAATGGCGAACAAAATAACGGATTTAGCACTCGCATAGCCATAACGGAAATTATTCGAGAAGGCCTCCTCATAAATGTTCATCGTAATTACCTGTGTGCTGCGTCCCGGTCCTCCGCCAGTCAGTCCATACACAACCTCATACACCTTGAAAGCACCGTTAAGTGTCAGGAAGAAACAGATCGTAATCGCGTGGGTAATCATCGGCAGCGTCACACTTCGCAATGTCTGAAATGCGTTCGCCCCGTCAATAATAGCAGCCTCCTTCAAGCTCTGCGGTACACCCTGAAGCGCAGCCAGATAGATGATCATCATATATCCCACACCATTCCAGAGCGAGACAATAATGATGGAGAAAAAGGATACTTTCGGATCGCCCAGCCATGATTGACCTAAAAAGGCGATGGCCGTCTTTTCAGCAATCTGCGGCAGCACGGAGGAAAAAACGAATGTCCACATAAATGCGCTAATAATGGTACTGATCATATTGGGCATAAAAAATATCGTCCGAAAAAATCCTTTGCTGCGTGTGCGTGATTCAATCAACACTGCCAGTACTAGCGCAAGTACATTTTGTAGCACGATCATGACCAACACGTATTTAAGTGTAAACCAAAGGGAATTGAGAAAATCGGGGTCTTCCTTCAAGGATTCCACAAAGTTCCCCAAGCCGATAAAGTTGTAATTGGGATTCAATCCATTCCAGTCTGTAAAGCTGTAGTACATGCCGCTGATCGTTGGAATAAGCAGGAAGATGGCGTAAAAGATCAGTGCCGGGGCAGTAAACGCCAGCAGCATGACGTATTTTTTGTAGATTTTAAAAGGCATGGAGTCTCTCCCTCCCGATGTCATTCTGTAGGTTCCCGCTACTTGTTCACTTTGTTATACGATTTCCATGCCTTATCCAGCGCTTTAATGACGTCATCCTGCGAGAGCTGGCCAGCATAATAGGATTGTAGCGATTTGCCTGCCTCATCCTTAACCGCCTGTGGGATGGATGGATCTTGATACGACTTGCCTGCTTTCACATATTCGGTAGCATCATTAACCCAAGGATAGCTTTTGAACGTATGCACTTTGGAGATAGGATTAAATTTCAATGCTTCATAGAACGCGCTGGAATCCTTGTCGTCCAACACATAGTTAACAAAATCGAGTGCGACCTCCTTATTCTTGCTTGTAGAGGATACAGCCAGCGAAGTCGAAGTGGACAGATTGATCAAGGTCGCATTCGGATCGTCATTAATCGGTAGCGGGGCTACTCCAAAGTCCATCTTCGGATCCGATTTTAAAATCGTTTCCGCAAACCACGGCCCCTGAATCCACATCGCCGCTTTACCTGAGGCAAAGGCCGCCGACCCATCATCCCCACCAATTTCCAGCGCCTTATCTGTACCATTACTGTTCACCAGATCAATAATATCGAACATGCTCTTCATTTCCGAGAATGAGCCTTTGTCCTGATTCATCCGTTCGATAAAATCCTTATTCTGTGTGTTCATCATTGCACCTGCAGTGAGCGGCACGAACAACTGTGGAATCCAGGATTCCTTGTAGGACAACAGGAACGGTTTCACATGATTCGCTTTCAGCTTCTCGACGACAGCCTTCATTTCGGTCAACGTTCCCGGCGGCTTCAAATCCAAATCTTTAAATATCTTTTTATTGTACAGATAGCCCCAGGAGATCGTTTCCAAAGGAACCGCTAAAACCTTGCCGTCTTGAGTTGTCACCGAGGGCTTAACGCTGTCCATCAATTTGCTGACAAATGGCTGACCGGACAAATCCTCCAAGTATCCCGCTTTGTAAAACGGTGGAATTTCATTCACCGCATGCAGTGCGAATACGTCCGGTGCATCGTTGGAAGCGAGTCTTGTCTTCAAAATTTGTGCGGCATTGTCAGCAGGCGGCATCTCCAGTTGAACGGTAACGTCGATATTTTTATCTTTCTTCTCTTTGGCTATAAATGCATTAATGTATTTATCGTAGTGTTCTTTCAAACGGGGCTGAGCAATAAACATTTTGAGATTTACGGTTTTGCCGTCTCCACTGGCACCGCTGCTGTCACTGCCTGAAGAATTCGCTCCACATCCGGCCAACAACGTGCCAACCAGCATCGTACTCAATACACCTTTCCACATCTTCATGCAAAATGACCTCCCCTAAGTTGAAAATAACGATTTTGTATACGCTTTCATTATAGGATGGGAGACCACTTCTGCCATTGGACACCGTTAGCATATTGAATTGGATTTTTTTAAACTTCCTTTCTCATTTCACCGGGGGCCATGCCAAAATGCTTTTTAAATACCCGATAAAAATAAGACACATCCTCGTACCCAGCCATCTCTGCAACGGCTTTAATTGAAATCTGTTTATTGGCCAGCCATTCCCGCGCCTTTTCCATTCTCCGTTCTACAATGTAGTCCGTTACATTCTGACCGTACTCCTGCTTAAATACCTTGCTCATATACTCTTTGCTCACAAAAAAGTTTTTTGCCAACTGCTCCAGTGTGATCGGCCCTGCATAGTAACTATCGATATACCGCCGTACCTCCTCCAAATTCAGCTTGTTTTTGTATTTCCGCTGCCGAATCAGCTGATCCAGTTCCTGAACATAGCATGACGATACGAATTCCAGCGCATGTTCTACAGAGGATAGAACAGCCTGCGAAAGCGGAAATCCACCCTTTGCCGTAGAAGTATTCAGCCCGTTATCCGCTGACAGCTCTTTCAGCAGAGAAAGCAGCTCCTGCACCAGCCTGCCCAGCATATGTGGAGTTGGTGCTCCATAACTCTCCAACTCCTGCACAACCTGTCTGCATGTTAAGTTCACCCCGTCACGATTCAGCTCATTAAAATAAAGACGCAGCAGTTGCTTATACCGGGTTAACTTGTGAAAAAACTCATAATCCAGTTCTGTTGCTTCTGGTTGCTGTTCGGCCAACTTGACCTCCAGATCGTTTTTGCATTTGAGCAGCACCGTATTCAGCTCGACAGGATTGACAGGCTTTAGCAAATAATCAACAGCCTTGTAACGGATCGCATGTTTGGCATACGCGAAGTCATCATATCCGCTCACGACAATGATTTTCACATCAGGACATTGGTTATTTAGCGCTTGCAGCAGCTCCACTCCGTCCGCACCTGGCATGTGCATGTCCGTAATCACAATATGGGGAGCTAACTCCCCGACCAGCCTGAATGCTTCATCTCCGTCCTCTGCCTCACCCACCACCACCATTCCAAGCTTTTCCCATGTGCCAAACGTCTTCAAAATATCGCGGTTCCACGGCTCATCGTCAACGATTAATACCTTGATCATACTTTGCCCTCCTCTGCTGAGGTGAATGGAATACGAATAGTGACACATGTACCGACTCCCTGCTCACTATCTATCGTCACTCCGTAATGCGCTCCAAAATTCATCCGTATACGTGAAGACACATTGCTTAATCCAATATGACTGCCCTGCGCCCAAATTGGTTCCTCCGATGCGTTTTCCAGCCTAGCTCGAACTTTTTCCAGCTTGTCGGGGGGCATACCGTTACCATTATCGCTGACCGTAATGCACACATCTTCTTTCATAATCTCCACGCGGATTGCCATTCGCCACGCCCCTGCCTTGCGATCAAGACCATGCTGAAATGCGTTTTCCAACAATGGTTGAAGCGATAGCTTCGGCAAACGAATATCCGTTGCCTGCTCTTCTGTCTCCACCTGAAATACCAATCTTTGCGGAAAACGACGCTGCTGGATGCGCATATAATGTCCCACATGATCGAGCTCTGCGCGCAGAGAGGCCATATCCTGAGGCTCCCGTACCACGTAACGGAACATCTCACTCAGCGAACGAATGACTTCATAGGTATCCTCCGGCTTTTGGGAAAACACCATACTTCCAATCATTTGCAACGTATTTTGCAGAAAATGAGGATGAATCTGCGCCTGGAGCGCTTTCAATTCAGCCGTCTTTTTTTGCAAATTGATACTGTATTCTGTCTGGATATGTTCGCGTATTCGGCCTGCCATCCCATGCAAACTTCTTTCCAGCAACCCAATCTCATCCGGTCGTATACTTGGTTCTCCAACCGGTCCCTTGATCATATCCAGTTCCTGCACCGAACGCGCCAAACGGACAATCGGGCGTGCGGTCCTCCATGCGATGAAAACGGCGATGCAAATGGAAACCAGGATTGAAATTACGCCTACGACAATACCATACAGCATGGTTGAAAAGGCACTGTGGTTAATGGAGGAAGTCGGTATGATTTTGACCAGTTTCAGTCCAACCACATCCAGATCATTGTAGAACACATAATGCTCGGCAGTTTGAAGCATCCCCGGACCCGGCTTAACGTCACGAAGAGCAGCCAGCACTCCTGCAGGAGGAGGCGATTGCCGAGCCTGCACTGGATACATAACTCTGCCATCCCTATCTGTAATCAACACTTGATGCTGATCCCATCGTCCCAGCAGACCCAGCGTCTGATCGAATTGTGACCACAGCACCTCCAATGAAATAGCCCCCGTCTGCTTCTGGTCTTCAAAACGCCGAATACTGCGTGTCAGTGTAAAGCGTTCCGGGTCAGCGGAGCTTGGTCGAATCGAATAATCCTTATTCGCTTGCCACATCTCAGCATACTGCGGGGGAATACCGCCCACTGTCGTAATTTCATTTTGCATACTATTGAAGGTGAACACGGTTTGCGATTGCTTCAAATATAGCTGAATACCGATGACATGACTCCCGGCTGAATAATACACATTCGCCAGCGTATTCAGCATTTTTCGCTGGGCATTAAATTGGCTAGAAAGATTGTCAGGCTCTCGTTCATTCAAATAATCGCTTAGATCAGGGCTGATCTGAATGCTGTAAATCAGATGATTCAGACGATCTAACTGGTCGCTGATATAAATGCCCGTCCATTTCATGTTGGACATGTTCGTCTCGACCACTTCGGTTTCCATAGACGATCTGCTTTTCTCCGCAGCCAGCACCGTGACAGCAATGACCGGCAGCACAGATAGAACAATCATCGTCAAGACTAGCTTGAGCTGAATGCTACGTCGATACGGGGCCATCAGCGCCCGAAACCAGCGGATTGCTCGGGTTGGCATAGCGATGCACTCCTCTATTCAGCCATATGCGAAAACGCCCCGCAATTCGCAGGGGCGCTTCACTTGCCGGATACTACCGGCCGATACTATATAAAATGATTCGTACGTCGGTTTCAGCTCACTATTCATCATTTACGCTTCTTCGATAATTATAACACCCCAAGGCTCCAATTGGAGCATCTGTCCTTGGGTAACCCTCTGCTCTCCGATCAGCTCCTTGCCGTCTCCGTGCGGATATATCACCGAGCCTGCTTGTTCGGAATAGTTAAAATAGTACCGGATCGTTCGCCCCAAATCATTCGTACCGGATTTGACAATGATCGGATAAGAAGCTTCCTGATCTAGTCCCCATACGCCTGCCTTTTTGGCTACAGAGCTTAATAATTCGCGGATGACCGCCGAACTGACGATACAGCCTATGTAGGTCGCCGTGCCCTGACCATAGCGATTTTGCGTAATCGCGGCATATTTGCCCCAATGCGGGTGATTATAATAAGCCAATACTTCCGCAGTCGTTGGGGTAATCAGCTCCATCCACGTATCTACCTGATTGTCCTCTGCTGCCACTTTAAAAGGATTATCCTTAAGCGTCACGTTCTTTGGCTCCACAAACAAGCTGTAATGAATGCCGCAGGCTTCGCTAATCACACCCGGCTGCTGGGAAGTTCTTACCTGCACATGCTCATTCGTAAATCCGCTTCGGGATGTGTAAACTACATGACCGCCTTGTTCGACATAGCGGTTCAGCTTCTCCAGCAGTGTATCTGGCGCAGAATAGAGGCTCGGGACGATCAAGAGATCGTAGTCATCAAACGATTCCGTACCCGGATGGATAATATCCGTCCCGATATTCAGCTTGTACAGCTCGTCATACAAACGGCGTACGATATCGTTGTAATTCAATGGACTGTTCATATTAAACTTGAACCAGCTAATGGATGTCAACGCTTCGTTGCTGACCAGGATGGCTGTTTTATTTTTCTTTTTCAAATTGACCAGATGTGGGGATAATCTCGCAAAATCCTTCCCTATCGTCTGTGCTTCCTCATACACAGGATTCGGTTCAAAATCATGGCTGAGCAGACCTTTCCAGTAGGTTTCGAAGGAATTATGAATGGAATGCCAGTGCCAGTAAGCTACCATATTGGCCCCGGAAGCCAGATGGCTGAACGCTTGCAGTCGCAATTGTCCCGGATAAGGAACCCAGTGTGTAAACGCCTGCGCCTCCGTTTCCAGCACCAGGTAATTATTCTGTTTTGTTGAACGTGCCACATCACCACCAAAGGAAATCTCAATTCCAGTCAGATCATCCTGGGATGGATGGTAAATATCTACACCTGTCACATCAAACGCTTGAGATGCAGCAAAGTGATCCACATCCGGCTGAATCCCAAAGGAATGACCTCTCCACTCAAAATCAAAATTTTGCGTAACGAATTGGTCTTCCCGCTTATATTCATTGACAAGCGCAACCTGCCAGGCCAGGAAATCCGTTACCAGCTTGCGCTGGAATTGGGAAAAGGCTGCGCCCAAGCTTCCATTAATCGTTCCGACCACCGAAGGGAAGTCCTCCCAGCTATTAATGCGATTGCTCCAGTAATCCAAGCCAAATTTGCGGTTCAGCTCATCCAGTGATTCAAACCGCTCCCGCAAATACTTCACAAATTGTAATTGCACATTGGGACCGCTCGTATGGTAATGCTTCGTCTCATTGTCTGTCTGAAAGCCGATGACCGCCGGATGCTGACTCACCCGTCCAATCAGCTTGCGTATAATTCGCTCAGCATGGAACAGGTACACCGGATTCGTAATGTCCATAATCTGGCGAGCTCCGTATTTGCCCGGCCCCTGAGGCGTTGTCGCCAATACATCGGGATGCTCCTTCACCAGCCATGTGGGCACAGCATAGGTCGGCGTGCCCACTATGACCTCAATTCCTGCCTTATGCATGGCGTCCAGCACCCGATACACAGAGGTGAAATCAAACACTCCGTTCTGTGGTTCATGCGTACTCCAAGTAGATTCGGCTATCCGCACCACGTTAATTCCCGCATCCTTCATCATTTGGATATCCTGGTCCAAACGGTCATAAGGCATATATTCATCATAATAGGCAACACCGTACAGCAGCTTTTTCATCGAGTCGTCCTCCTATAAGTTCATGGTAATTGTCATATCCCATTTCGCCTACTCCGTTTTCCATGGGATTTTTTTCGTGTTCAACTTATATAGCTTTGTTTCAAATACCGTGGCTGTTATGCGGCTTTTTCAGGGATGGAACAGATATCGTATTACCAGCAACATCCTGCTTCGTGAGATCCGCCTGCTGTTGATTTTTTTTCGCACTTGCCAGCCAGCCCTCTACGTCTTTTTCCTTAATCTTGTACAGCCATGCGAACAGGCCTGCCGTAATCAATGCTCCCACACCAGGCACTACCGCATAAAGCGCAAATATCCACGTAAGCACCTGTCCAGTCTGCGGTACATTCGGAATATAGCCGGCAAAGGCAAGCGCATAGGCAACAATTCCACTGGCTGCTGCTCCTCCCAGTTTTCCTGCAAACGTTTGGGTAGCAAAAGCGGTTCCGCTGGCACGCACCCCTTTTTTGAATGCGCCATATTCCACGCAATCGGCGGTAAACATCGGTACCATAAGCTGCGGCGCGGAACTGAACAGGCCAAAAAGAACTGCAAATACGCATACTACAATGGGGTTGCTGTAACCGATTGCAAATAAGGACAGGCCTGTAGTAAACAATCCAAGCAAGCTGATGACATTCACTTTCCACTTGCCAAATCTTTTAATAAACGGCGGTAAAATTAATGCGGTGAGCAGCTGCACACCCAAGGAAATGAACATGAGAATTGAAATATAGATAGGATTTTTCAAGTTATATAAGGCAAAGTAGCTGACGACAATCCCTTGCAGATTGGTCATGGACAGTGTCATAAACGACATCAGGTAAAATAAAAGCTGCTTGTTTTGCATGGGATACGTCACAATCTGCTTGAGCGTAACCTTCTCTTCCTTGTTGGAATAACGCTCTTTGACATTAAAGCGAGTAAAGTTCATTAAAATCAAACCTGCTACAGCAACGATTAACGCCAAAATTGGCCAGGAGATCTGATTGGCTACGGCTACCGAAGAGGAGGAGATGACCATAAATGCCAAGAAGACCATCGTCCGACCTCTGGACATTAATAGATCACGTTCATGCGTATTTTTCGTCATCAGTGTAGCCAAGCCAAACCCAGGCGCATCGCTGATCGTGTAACACATTTCCCATACCAGATACGTGACGGCAATATATATCACCTTGACGGTGAGTGACGCATCACTCGGAACGAGAAAAATAAGTACAGTAAGTATTGGCAAAATAATAGAAGCCAGATTCGTCCAGGGTTTGAACAAGCCACCCCTTAGGTTGGCCCGGTCTATGATCACACCGAAGATCGGAGCACTAAGCGCATCCCATATACGGGCTAGTACGAATAAAGTACCAATAATAGAAACAGATATGCCAACATAATCCGTATAAAATAGCATTGCAAAAGAGGCAACCAGACAGAGAATTGCGTTACTCCCCAAAAAGTAAACGTAATATGACACACGTTCTTTCGATGTTGTTTCCATAGCTCCTCCTAATTACAATATGGCATCGCTTTCAAAATCACTACATATAAGCGATTTTTTTTATGTAAAGGCTTATACTAGAACACTTGTAAGCGCTCTTTTATTATAGATAAATGTTAGGTACAATGAGATTGTCTAAGCGGTGTAAAATTTGCCCTAATCGAAGGTGATCTGATGATATTAAATCCTGATGTTGATCCAGCTCTATTCCACGATTGCCAATGGCTACCTATTATTGATTGGAATGTGAAGTTTTTTGGTGCCCATATTCATCGGGTCAAAGCGGATTGGTGCATGCCTGAGGAGTCCCATATCGGTTTTGAAATTGCACTCATTCTAGAAGGTCGTCAGGAAACGATGATGGAGAATAACGTATACTCGGTGGGGGAAGGCGATATTTTAATTATTCCGCCGGGGTTCAAGCATGTGAGTCAGTGTGTATCC
The DNA here is from genome assembly GCF_029522175.1 of Paenibacillus sp. P2(2022). NCBI lineage: Bacteria > Bacillati > Bacillota > Bacilli > Caryophanales > Paenibacillaceae > Paenibacillus > Paenibacillus sp. P2(2022). Next base: position 123,849 of record NZ_JAKWFI010000009.1, read on the forward strand.
CCTGATGGAATGTATTATTTTAGCACCCATTTTAATGTCGATGATCCATTGTTCCGTCAAGAGATGATTAAAAGCAATCAGCTCTTTTTCCCGGCAGGCACTGAAACCAATACCAAGCTGCAGAAAGTTGTCCATAGCTGGATCAGCATGGTGCGGGAGAACGGAGAATATACGACAGCGGACCGCTTTCGCATGCAGATTGCTTTGTTTGAGCTATTCGGGATATTCTCGCAAATGATTTCTACGGGATTGGAGCCGAGAATTGCACCTTCATCCGTTCAATATGCCAAGGCCATTATGGAAGCTATACAATCGAGGTTCAAGCCTTATCGAGAGGATGAATCTGGCGAGCAGACGTTCCGGCTTGAAGATGTGGCGGCTTCCCTTGGAATCAGTCCAGGCTATGCCCAGGAAGTGTTCCGCAAGGTTTACGGCTATTCACCACGTCACTATCTATCGGAAACCAAGCTGCATGAGGCTAAGGTGCTGATCCAGCAGCCCAATCTACCGCTAAACAAGGTAGCTTCCCTACTGGGATACTCCAGTCTGGCTCATTTCAGCAGACAGTTCAAGCGCTGGACAGGCACCAGCCCACTTAAGTACCGCCAGACGTTAAAACCGATTACTGATGAGCAGAGGAGCTAGAATAAGGAAGGATAGCAATGGCTCCACTGCGTTAATATCATATGAAAAAGAGCGCGACACCCTATATTCGGCTGTCGCGCTCTTTCTATTTTATTTTCTAATGAGTTTCATTGCCTTAATAATCTAAATTGATGGTGAAGTTCCTATCCTGCGAATCATAGCCTGATATCTCCTATGTGCTGGTGTACAACATACATCATCCCTATCAGGAATAAGGCCAAGCCCATATAACCGATACCGAATTTCCAGCGTGATGATGCGGGTACTTCGTAATAATTATCATTTTCAAACGGAATGTAGTCAATCCCACACAGCAATCTGAGCTGATACGCATCTGGGGTCGGTAGATGTTCTACACCGTTCAGCCATACATGCTGGACAAGACACTGCTGTGGCAGCAGAAGCGTATGCTCCACATCCAGACTCTCCATATATACCGTTACATATTGCTGCCCCTCCAGATCCGAGTAGGTATTAAAGGATAATCTGCGCGTATGCTCCGGTCCTGGTAGCGGATATCCTTGCTCATACAAATGCTGTACGTTAACCAGCGGCTTCTGTAATAACGACTGAACCTTGACGCCTTCTTTATTGCGTTTGACATATTTTTTGTATAAATCATAGGCAAATAGTGCCCAAATTAAGAAAAATAAAATGGATTTCAAATACACGATGACTACAATCCCACCCAGTAGACCCACCAGCCATAACCAGCGTGTCACTGCTGTAGAAATCCGTCCTCCATCAAGCGGATGAATCGGCAGCAAATTAATCAGGTTCAGGAAAAAACCGATATATGCTAGTGCATACAAAAGTGGACTGTCTGTTGCATACGCTCCTGCGTATACGGCCATAGCCCCAACTGTCCCCAATAACGGGCCGCCCATGGCCACGTAAGCCTCTGTCTGGGCATCCAAAGGCTGTCGTTTCATGGTGATTAACGCACCGAGAAATGGAATAAATAACGGTGTCGACACCGGAAGCCCCTTGCGTTTGGCAGCCAATACATGCCCCAACTCATGCACAAATAACAACAACACGAACCCAACTGCAAATCCCCACGGGTATATGATCGCATACGTGCCAATCGTAAATGCCATAGATATCAGCGCACCGCCAAATTTACTGAATTTTAAAAGGGCAAGTAACGATTTGCCTTTCAGCAGTAGCAATGCTGCTGCACTACCAAGATACCATTTGGATGAGCCGGATTTGGAATCGGTCTTATTGTCTTCTTTTTGCAAACGTATCCGTCTCCTTTCTCTAATACTTCCATTGTATCCTGCAATGTGCAGCTTGTAAAAACTTCTCTAACCCACAGATAAGCGAACTGGGGAAGCCATGTACATTATTCCGCATATTGTAGACATCCTCCAATGTCGGATGGTATATTAGGGCTGGGTTAGATACCCTATTTTGTAAAAGGAGGTTTGCTCACTCATGTGTACTCACTACATGCGTCTCAGATAAAAGGCTAGACTTCTCAATGAAGCTCAACCCGTTTTTCACATGAAGGGTTGAAGCTTGTTTAAGTTACCTTTTTTAAGACCAAATCTGAACAATGAGGTGTGTTTCATATGACTGAAAAGCGTCCCTTGACTAACCCGAATGACGTTAGCGATATATTGGCCCTTGCCCAAAGCAATGGGCTTCACATACAACATGAAGGATTGGAACTCAATGAATCCGGGCTGGATTTCCGAGCCGTATTCGCCAAAGACATCCACGATACCCCTTGGGTTCTACGTACACCGCGACGAGCAGATGTGATTCAATCTGCCGTTTACGAGCATAAGGTGCTTCGGATGATTCGTGATACTCTTCCTATAGCGGTACCTGATTGGCAAATATATAGTCCAAAGCTCATCGCCTATCCTCAGTTGGGGGGAACTCCCGCTGCTACTATTGATATGGAAACAAAAAGCTATGTATGGTTCATCAACCCTGACGCTCTGACGGATAGATTCGTTGCTTCACTCGCTAAAGCCTTAGCCGCGTTGCACCGGATAGATTACCAACGGGCAGCTGATTTCGGTGTTCGCGTAAAGCAGCACGACGAAGTTCGGCAATTAATGGCTCAGCGAATGGAAGAAACACGGCGCGTCTTTGGTGTATCCGAGGAGCTGTGGCAACGATGGCAGACGTGGCTAGCTGACGATAGCTACTGGCCGGCATATTCCGCATTTGTGCACGGCGATCTGCACCCAGGTCATATTCTAGTCTCTTCGAATACAGAGGTTACTGGAATACTAGACTGGACCGAGGCCGAAGTAGCTGATCCGGCAATTGATTTTACGAGTTACTATACTTTATTCGGAGAAGCAGAGCTTGCTCGTTTATTGAAGCTTTATGAGACAGCAGGCGGACGTGTATGGCCGCGTATGAGCGATCATATCGTCGAATTAACTTCAGCTTACCCTGTGCTTATCGCCGAATTCGCCCTTAAGTCTGGTGTGGAAGAGTATATGGATATGGCACGTAATGCGCTGGGAGTTCATGAGCAAGGAGAAGGGTTGCCCGACATATAATATAGCTATAGCCACCTGGCAGGCTTTGGTTCAATGACGGACCAAGACCTGCTTTTTTTCTTCTCTTCTTTTTCCTAAAGTTACGTTCCGCACTCCAGTGTCCTTCACCCGGTCTGTTCTGTTATCATGTAGAAAACGGAATAACTCAGGAAAGGATTACGAACCATGAGTTTTGAACTTACCCGGCGAGCGATCAGACAACTATGCAGTCAATCTGCTTATGACGACGGGGATGCCTATTATCGGGCCAAAAAGGTGGCCTTTACACAAATAGATCATAATGAAGGTGTGTATGAAGCTACAGTCAAAGGAAACGGCTTTTATGCCGTTGCTGCAATGATCCGGCCCAACGGCAGTATCCGCGCGGAATGTACCTGTAGCTCATTTCAGACCACCGGACGTTATTGCAAACATATTGCTGCTGTTCTCCTTAACGCCTATGATATACGACGTGGAAAAAGTCTATCCGTACGCTCCTATGTCTCCAGACTTCATCCCGGCACTGCCCCAGATCCAGCGGGGAGCATGGGTTCAGACGGGATGTACACATCTACAGATGCCCCCAATGAACACACTGCTAGAATTTCACGATCCTCTGGCATCACACAAGGGGATCTCCAGTTGACCGACAGTATGTTAAAACTATTCGGCCGCAAGAGACCGCTTCGCAGCACTCCTACGCTGCTGGATACTCGTGCGATCTTGGATTTTCAATTCGTCATCCGGCCTTTTGCCTACGGTTACCAAAAATATATGTTTGGATTGGAAATGAAGGCTGGACCCAAACGATTATACATCGTTCAGAAAATCCGTCCGTTTCTGGACAGTATCGACCGTGGGAATAGCTACATGTTCACGAAGAGCTTCTCTTACGAGCCTGAGCTGTACCGCTTCCGAGCTGAACATGATGCGATCCTACAGCAATTATCCCAGGTATGCCATCAGGAGCGCATGATTCGGGAAACCTCTGGTACGTATTCAGCCTCCGGCAGTCATATGAGTGGCGAGCGAATGCTTCTCATCCCGCCTGCCGCTTGGGATAGGCTGTTCCCCTTGCTGACAGCAGCACAGGGCGTCTATTTTGAAATTCACGGTAACATGAGCGAAGGTATTCCTCAGTCCGACCTGATGCTTCCGCTGCAATTTGAATTTGATGAGGCCGAATCCACAAGCGAAGGCTACCAGTTAAGCATTCAAGGATTAGATGACTTGACCATCATGGAGGACTACGGTGTCGTCATTGCCGATGGCAAGCTTGTCAAGCAGAAGGATGATTCCTTACGGCGTTTGTCCGAGTTAAAACGAATGGTCGAGGTACATCACAGACGAGCAGTCCAGATCGCACCAGAACAGATGGAAGCTTTTATGGATAAGGTCGTGCCCGGGTTAATGAAGCTCGGACGTGTCCATATGACCCGTTCTGTCTCAGAGCGGGTCGCCCAGCATCCGTTGAAGGCCAAGCTGTATCTGGACCGGGTAAGAGACAAACTACTGGCAGGATTGGAATTCCAATATGGAGACATCATCATCAACCCGTTGGAAACAGATGCACGAACGCCAGGTAACGACCGGATTCTGATACGTGATGGGGAACAGGAGCAACGGATTTTGGAACTGATGGAGCATAGCTCCTTCGCCAGAACAGACAGCGGATATTTTATGGAAGATGAAGATGCGGAGTATGACTTTTTGTACCATACGGTTCCACAACTGGAAAAGTTGCTGGACGTCTATGCCACGGGTGCAGTCAAATCGAAAATCAATAATACGCTGCCTGTCCCAAGAATACGGGCGGAGTGGGATGAACGTACGGATTGGCTTGAATTTAAATTTGATATTGAGGGTATACCGGAATCGGAAATTCGCAAGCTGCTCCAATCGTTGGAAGAAAAACAGAAATATCACCGTCTGCCGAATGGTGCCCTGCTGCCACTGGAAACAGAGGAGTACAAGGAATTAATTCGGTTCATGAACGAAACAGGTATCCGCAAAAGCGATCTGGATGCAGCGCAGATTCGAATCCCGGTCACGCAGGGTCTGTATTTAATTGATCCTCACGATCATGTAAAAAGCCTGACCTTGGGTAAAACCTTTCGCCAGCTGCTAGAAAATATACGCAATCCTGACCATCTCGACTTTCCAGTACCCGTCACGCTTGCCCCTATCTTGAGAGATTATCAGGTCTACGGTTTCCAATGGCTTAAGACCTTAGCACATTACCGTTTTGGAGGTATTTTGGCAGATGATATGGGGCTGGGCAAAACGCTGCAAAGCATTGCCTTCCTCGTTTCAGTATTGCCGGAAATTCGCAGTCAGCAGCTTCCAGCCATGATCGTGTCCCCTGCATCACTGGTGTACAATTGGCGGAATGAACTGGAGAAATTCGCCCCGCATATCCGTGTCACTATTGCAGATGGCAGCCCGGAGGAACGGAGTCGAATTATACGGGATGCTGCCAGCTATGACGTTATTATTACTTCCTATCCGCTACTGCGACGCGATGCGGATGTGTACAGCAAGCCATCGTTTCATACGCTCATTCTGGACGAAGCGCAGGCGTTCAAGAATCATGCTACCCAGACGGCACAGGCCGTTAAGGATGTACAAGCCCGTTACCGCTTTGCCCTGACAGGAACGCCAATCGAGAATACATTGGAAGAACTTTGGTCCATCTTCGACGTTGTATTTCCTGAGCTATTTCCCGGCGGAAAAAGAGCGTTTCACAACCTGCCTCGAAATGTAATTGCCAAGCGGGTTCGTCCGTTCCTGCTGCGCCGTCTGAAGAGTGATGTTCTTAAGGAACTGCCGGAGAAAATCGAAGCCGTGCAGGTATCACGCCTCCTACCAGAGCAAAAAAAGCTGTACACGGCTTATCTGGCCAAGCTCCAGCATGAAACGTTGAAGCATCTTAACGAAGAAGGATTTCAGAAAAACCGGATCAAAATTCTCGCAGGACTGACCCGACTTCGGCAGCTCTGCTGTCATCCGGGCTTATTCATCGAAGGATATACGGGAAGCTCGGCCAAATTTGAACAACTGCTGGAGATTATTACGGAATGTCTCAGCTCCGGGAAGCGGATGCTCATTTTTTCACAGTTCACCACGATGCTTCAAATGGTCGGACGTGAGCTTTCTCGTGAGGGGGTCCCCTACTTTTACCTGGATGGACAGACTCCCGCCCCCGAACGAGTCGAGCTGTGCAGTCGCTTCAACGAAGGAGAACGCGAGCTGTTCCTGATTTCCCTCAAGGCAGGAGGTACGGGTCTGAATCTCACTGGTGCAGATACCGTCATTCTGTATGACCTGTGGTGGAATCCCGCTGTAGAGGAGCAGGCTACCAACCGCGCACACCGAATGGGCCAGAAAAAAGTGGTGCAGGTTATTCGGCTCATCGCCCAAGGTACGGTAGAGGACAAAATGTATGAGCTACAGCAAAAAAAGAAAAATCTGATCGACCAGGTCATTCAGCCGGGGCAAGAAAGCCTTTCAGCACTGACCGAACTGGAAATTCGTGAGCTGCTCATGATCTAAACAGCTCTTCCACGCTTATTTTTACACTAATGACATTCAGATACCAAAAGGTCCAATGAGGGTGGAAATCTTCCCGCATTGGACCTTTTGGTGTTCCGTATGTGATTGTCCAGCTTAAACCGATTCATCCTGTTGGAGTACTCTAGGTTCGATGGGAACCAGATTAGACTCAATCTCGGCGCGCTGAGGCTCATACCATTCAGGCAGCATCAGCTTGTGCCCCAACTCATTCAATTCCTCATCCACCGTAAATCCGGGCGGATCGGTTGCGATCTCGAATAGAATACCGCCTTGCTCGCGGAAGTATACGGCATTGAAGTATTGGCGATCTACAATGCCACTGGTCCCAAAACCATGCTGACGAACCCACTCGTCCCACGCCTGATGCTCAGTATCGTCCTGCGCGCGCCACGCAATATGGTGAACCGTACCGGCGCCGCCGTTCCCCCATGGTACATCTTTGACCGGAATGTCGATCAGGTTGCCTAGATCCCCAGTCGTCTGATAACGGATATAGCCTGCATCTGCGTCTTCTCCGATGGGAGTCATGCCCAGAACATTCTCCAGCACGCCGTGGGTGTGCTTGGAATCCGCACTGTAGAGCACTGCTCCTCCAAAGCCCTTGATCGCTTTATCTGTAGGCACGCCTCCGGCTGTCCACGTATTCACCGGGCCTTCCTCGCGCTCCACCAGTTCCAGATGCAAGCCCTCATTGTCTCGGAACTGGATGAATGACTCGCCAAAACGAGTAGCCTTCGTGAAGGATACCTTTAAGCTGTGCAGACGGTTTTCCCAGTAATCCATTGAGCCCGGCGGCACAACATACGTCGTAATCCCGACCTGTCCGCCTCCAATTTTACCCTTGCGTGTACCCGGAGCCGGAAAAAAGGTAATGATCGTGCCCGGGCTGCCTTTTTCATTCCCAAAATACAAGTGATATACTTCTGGAGCGTCAAAGTTAATTGTCTTTTTGATCAATCTCAAACCAAGCACACCTGCGTAAAAATCAACATTGCCCTGTGGATCGCCTGCAAAGGACGTAATATGGTGAATTCCAGCGGTTTTCAAAGACATCTCAATCACTCCTTAATGAACATGATGATTTACAAATTTCAAAATCCATTGTAGCTAACAAACTGTCCAACCGGCTTGCGATATCCTCTTGCCCGTTGCCCCGATTCGTCCTCTTTCCCCAAGGTGATCATCATTACAGGCACAAATTGCTCGGGGATATTCAATACTTCCTGCACCTTCGCCGGGTCAAAACCGATCATTGGGCAAGTATCCCAGCCTTTGTCCTTGGCAATCAACATAAATTGCATAGCCGACAGGCTGGCATTACGAATCGCTTCTTCTCTCTGGAAGACAGGTCCCCGCTCGCGATAAAACTGAGTTACCGATTCTACGGTGCTATCATATTCCTGCTTGCTCAGAACACCCAAATTCAGGAACCCTTCGTTGAGGTCAGCTACCTTGGTATAAGCCTCTGTATCACCCAGCACTACAATAGTGGCCGAAGCGGTTAATATTTTATACTGCTTACTTGCCTCATCATGCAGCCTTTGTTTGATCTCTGCATCCTGCACTACGATATAACGCGCATGCTGTAAATTAAAAGCCGATGGAGCAAACTTCACCAGCTGAAATATCTCTTCCAGTTCTTTTGCATCTATAGTAACATCAGGAATAAATTTAGAAGCCGATCTTCTCTCTTGAATAACATTCACCAGTTCGCTCATATTCAGTTCCACTCCTTGATATTATTTTCAAATAAATTATCTTTAAATTAAGAATATATCTTTAGTGGTTTTCTGTCAAGTAAAACTATAAAAGTGTTACTAAGGGCTTCACCAGCCCTTTATAGATCCGTAGCCCGTATCCTCATCGTAATCGCTTCGCGTTGCGCTTTGGTTAAGCTTTTGAAGACCAGCTCATACGAATGGTCGATCATGCTGTACAAATCCTCCAACGGAAAGCCATTATCAACCTCTACCGTATTCCAATGCTTTTTATTCAAATGATAGCCTGGCTTAATTGCCTTGTTCTGCTGACGCAGGTTTTCTGCAATGACCGGATCACATTTCAGGGATACGTGGCTAACGCCATCTTTTTCAGTCAGGAGAGCAAACATCTTGCCCCCTACCTTTAGTACCAGGGGATCAGCTCCAAATGGATAATCCTTAACGGCCTCTTTTTGGCTCAGACCATACGCTACAATTTGCTCAAACACCAGCCTTCTCTCCTCTGCTCCAGTTTTTGTTCTATGAACCTACCTATTTGCGCCCTATTATATCACCTTCATTACGCTACATATACACTAAGTCCGTGCTACATTTAGGGGAACTGTGCTAAAGGTAAATCATTATGGATACCGTCACACACTGTTCGGATTGGCTTTATATGGGACAGGAACCTGATATTCTGGTATACTTCCCTGAGAGGCTGTATCGATATATTCGAACGGTACTCTGGTAAGGTGTAATTTAATAAGTATAAGCGTGAGCCTATGGAGGTGAACTCGTTGGATTTTGCTCTGATCCGAAAGGACCGAGACAAAAGAACGGTCGCAAATTGACTCTTTTTTTGCCTTTCGGACCTTTTCAGCAATGTGCTGGAAGGTTTTTTTGTTTTCCAAAACCAAGGTAGGAAAGGATTTGAATGTATCATGACAAACTCGAAGGCGCTTAATGTTTTGCAACTAAAGGAAATGAAACAAAAAGTAAAGGCAGGTACCCTAGGATGCGGTTTCTAGTTGTGGGTGCAGGAGCTATTGGAGGCTATTTTGGGGGACGCCTGGTTCAAAAGGGAGAAGATGTAACCTTTCTCGTGCGCCCTTCCAAAAAGCTTCATTTGGCAGAAAACGGTCTGACGATTCAAAGTGTGCACGGAGATTTTCAGACACCGATCCAGGCTATTACCTACGGTGAAGCTGCTGAGCCATTTGACTGTATTATTCTCGCGGTCAAAGCGTACCATCTGCCTCTATTGCAGCCCGACCTTGCGGCTTATATCGGCAAAGATACCATGATTCTTCCTTTACTTAACGGTTATGAACATTTTGAATCTTTGCGCGAATATTTCGGAGCTGAAAAAGTGCTGGGTGGGCTTTGTTATATCGAAACGACGTTAAATCACAAAGGCACTATCGTTCAGACAAGCCCGTTCCATCGCATTGTTTTTGGGGAATGGGATGGAGCAAATTCAGAGCGTACGCAACTATTATGTAGCCATCTTGATCATGCAGGCTTCACCGTCACACACAGTCATGACATTCAGCGTGAAATTTGGCAGAAGTATATATTTATTGCCAGCATGAGCGGAATCACAACCCTCATGGGTAGCTCCGTCGGAGCTATACTCGCCACACCCGAATCGCGTGCAATCTATGAAAAGCTACTGCATGAGATCGTCACACTCGCACGCAACGCCGATATGCCTATTCATTCAGAAATGGAAGCTCATACGCTAAAAACGATGGATTCCTTAAAGCCTGAGATGATGTCTTCCATGCAACGTGATATGCAGAAAAATCTACCGGTTGAAGCAAGCCATCTGCATGGTGCACTTCTGGCATTGGCTTCTGGCAGTAATGTCTCATATCCGATACTTGAAACGGTGTATGCCCGTTTAAAGGTCTATGAGAGCTTATTGAACACTTCTAACATTTAGATAACTGATGAATACCTGCCGTTGAATACGTAGTAGGTGGCCATCCGAAAAAGCAGATCCTTCTATGATGAAGGATCTGCTTTGAATTTTTCTATGCCTGTCCTCTGCATGCTTGCTCAAGCCCTTGAAGTAATGCTTCCAGCTCCTGTCTAGTTTCAGCATTTGTTATGGTGCCCTCTTGATTCAACTTCAATGTGATATGCGGAATAATGACCTTTCCATTTTCCACAATCTCTGCATTGATCATTTGCAATGTGAGCAACAGCGAAGCATGAGCCAGGTTACCGCCCATAGGGGACGGCGAAGCGCTAATGACCGCTGTAGGCTTATTTACAAATTCACCTGAAGATACGAGCCAGTCCAAGGCATTTTTCAAAGCACCCGGCACACCATTCCCATATTCCGGCGTACAGATCAGCACTCCATCGGCTTGTTTCAATTGCTCCCGTAGCTCTCTTACGGAAGCTGGCCCCTCCTCTACATCCAAGTCAGGATTAAAATGGGGCAGATCCCCCAATCCATCATAAACTATGAATGATATATTTTCAGAAGCCAATCCAATAGTAGCCTTCATAAGCGCGGTATTGGAAGACTTTTGACGAAGGCTCCCCGATATAGCCAATACCTTAATCTTTTGTTCCATCCATCTCATCTCGTTTCTTTTCACTTGATCTAATCTTGATACTCAGTGTACTACAAAAGTTGGCCAGTAAGATGAGATAACGGGTAAAACAATAGATATACTGCCGCAAACAAGTGTGTTGTGATTACTCCGTCTTTTATCGAAAGCGACCGCGAAAAAGTGTCGGACAAATATCTAGTAAATAAACTATTAAATTCGATTTAAATAAATTGGACTGGTTATTTGTGTCGGGATTGGTCCTTTAGGAAAGTCCAATGGATATTTATAATTTATGAAGTTAACAATTCATTACGTTTCATTTCAGTCATACATTTTTATTGAGTGTATTTGGAGGGACAAGCAATGTGGTTTGCATACGCAGTAGGGGCTGCTTTTTTCTTTGGCTTACGAGGCATTCTTTACCAATGGACTTCTCAACGAACAATTAATCGAGATCTAATGTTTATTGGTGTATATATCTCTAGTGCAATTTTAGCTTTAATCATAAACTTATTTGTTAATCAAATATGGAGTAACGAAGTTTGGTTTGGTGTTTTAATGGGCGTCTTCTCTTTTTTGGCCAACACATTTCTGTATAAGGGATATGCTGTGGGGAGGGCTTCAGTCATTGCATTTTTTTCTGGATTGACGCCTGTAATTGTTGTCCTTTTAGCTGCATTACTTTGGGCAGAAAAGCTGAGTCCCGTGCAATTGGTTGGATTCTGTATCATAATCCTTTCTCTGCTCATCATCAGATATAAAAGAGATCTACAGGAAGGTACGTATCAAGGCTGGCAGTTTGGTTTATTGGCGATCATTTTTTATAGCTTTACGGACTTATCATCAAAACAAGCTTTACTAAATGGTGTTTCTATCCTACCACTCCTAACATTGATGTTTGCAACAAGCAGTATATTATTTTCTGGAGCTTTCCTAATTAATTTTAGTGGACAAAGACCTTTTTCAATTCAAGTAGGAATTAATAAACAAAGAGAAATTGTGAACCGTTGGACCCTTTCTAAAACCTTATGCTTAGGAATAGGAGTTGGTCTTGTAAATGTTTTAGCCATGGTACTTAAACTTGCTGCTTTTAATAATGGGGTTACCGGGGTTGTTTCTGCAATTATCGCCTTGAGTGTTGTTGTAGTATTGCTATATGCTCGTTTCTATCTGAAAGAATCAATGAGTAGAACGGAAATGTGCGGTGTAATCATAGCTATAATCGGAATCATAGTTGTAATATGGATGTGAAAATTTAAAGGAAGTAAAACGTACCGTTGGACTCCTCCTGAACGATGATGAGCGTCAGCCAGCTTTTCCATGAATAAAATGAGGAATACCAGGAAATCAAAAAATGCCTGCGGCTTCGCAGGCATTCGTCATGAAAAATCAATGGTCACTACTATGTTCGTATCTGTCGTAAATAGATTAGGTATCCTTCTCTTGCTTGCGTTGTACCCCGATCAGGTCAAGGAAGAAAACAAACAACGGAATACCTACAATCAAGCCCCACACCCCAATCAGATGCTCAGAGAAGATCAATACAACAAAGGTAAAGAAGATCGGTAAATTAGTTTTGGATGACATCAGCTTCGGGTTCAGGAAATAGGCTTCAATCGCATGAATAACTACGATCAGAATAACCAAGTAAATCACATAATTGATTCCCCCGACGCTAAAAGCAATCAGACCGAGCGGGATCAGGGAAATGAATACACCCGCCACTGGCACCAACCCCAACAAGAATATAATGAGCGCGAGGCCGAGCAGATTGGGAAAACCCATAATCCAAAGAGCCGTCGTCGTCAATATACAGTTGATGAGTGAAATCAATAGCTGAGCTTCCAGCACCTTCCCGAATGTACCCAGAAACATGCGTCCAAAATGGCCCACTTCCTTGAAGAACCAACCCAGCTTACTATCCACAAACGTAGCTGTAAAGCGTGTAATATAGGACTTTTCCATCAGGAAGAACAAGCTCAGAATAATTGATACCAGCAGTTGTGTTCCCAGTTGGCTAATTTTCATTACCGCATTCCAGCCAGGCTCAAATAACCGCTGAACATTGAGCGTGTCCATAAATTCAATAATCGTTTCGTTCCATTGGTTACGATCAGGATACATGTAAGCTTGCTGTATCATGAGATACACCTGCTTGACCTGTACGCTGATTAGCGGCACCATTCGGTAAACTCCCCACACGATAATCAGAATCAGCAACCCGTATACCAGTAGCAGCACAATCATAGGCGGCACATTGGCGAACCGCTTGATCAGCTTATTCACACCGTTATATATGCTGCCAATCAAAATCGTAAGCAGCAGTGTTAACAAAATAATATTCATCATGCTTCTTAACATGAAGAGCAGTAAAACGATTATCGCAAGGACGGCTGCCCGCCTGACGCCCGCATGATTCATCCAGTTTCTTACCATTCGTCTTTATTCCCTCTCTCCCACTTGACTGTCACCCTTGCAATCTTCCTCGGCATCAACTTTCTCTCTTTAACAACTTACTGTTAGCAATCAATAGAGAACCTACCATGACTAGGATAGCAATGGACCACCAGAATGTATTTTTAGCATCATCATGGTCCACAATAATGAGCCTGATGACGGCCGTAATCCCAATATAGATGAAATAACGTAATGGAAAATGAAAATTGGTTTTAAAGTACTTAACGATTAATGCAATGAATTCAAAATACAAAAAGAATACAAGCAGTTCTTCCGTGAATTCATAGTAATTTTTGTCGTCTTCTGTAGACAAGAACACATATGAAAATATGGCCCATGTTTCTTTTAGAAGTAAGAAGCTTAAAATCAGCCCGACCAGAAACAGCGAGATATTCAAGATCATTTGCAGAAAACCAGGTAACTTTTCAATATACTTCATTAATGCATTCAATACAGATCCCCTCACTGGTTGTACAGGTTCTTTTATTTATATTATCGGTGCAATACGTGAAAAATGCTACATTACTTTTGCGGTCACCTTAATGAAAGTTTATATTGGCCCCGGCAATGTAACCAATGGAGATAAAGATCAGTGTCCATACCAGAGAACCGGCGCTGGCCACCAGCATATATTTTCGTACAGGCATCGCGCTAATCCCCGACAAATAGCTTGTCGCATGTCTGACTCCTGGAATAAAATAACCGAACAAAATGGTCCACAACCCAAAGCGCGCAAACCACCCTTTTACCTTTGCAAACCGCTTTGGTGTCAGTCCCACCCACTTGCCGTGCTTATCTACCAGCGGCTGACCCAGCTTTTTGCCTAGCGTGTAGCTGATCATCATCCCTGTCATCGCCCCAATGAAACTGACTAATATAGACACGGAATAATTCAGTACCATGATATAGGATAGGTAGCCGACAAACACCATAATAATTTCATCAGGAACGGGTAGCCCTATAATTCCAAGGGCAAGCAGTGCAAAAATAGCAATATATCCGTATTGTGTAATCATGCTGATGGCCCATTCCATAGAGGCGCCACCTCCTGACCGATTATTTTTTGAAGGACGGGAAGGGAATACGGCTAACCATCAGGAACGACAGCACTACCATGAGTGCCAGCAACAATCCCGGCTTCAAATGCTCACTCCATAAAAACATAAAGGACAAAATCACGCCCGCAGCTGTAATGGGCATACCCACAAAGCCTTTGCTAAAAGCCATCAGGTTGAATCTCGCCAACCTCACCGCACCGCATATCACAAACAACACGGCTACAAGCGGTCCTATCCAGTGGGTATCTCCCAGCTTGTACTGCAAGATTAGAAAAGCAGGAGCAACACCAAATGAGACCACATCCGCCAGTGAATCAAGTTGCTTGCCAAAATCACTGGAGCAATGCAGCAGCCTTGCCAGCAAACCGTCCAGTACATCCCATAAAGCAGCCACTACCACGAGGGTAAAGGCGGTCATATATTGCTCATGAATCGTGAAGTATAGGGATAGGACCCCTGCCCCCAGGTTTGCAAGTGTGCAAAGTGAGGGCAACCAATTCCATTTCATACTTGTTAACTCCTTTGCCATAGCTTAGCCTCCGAATATAACGACAAAACGGACGCCGTCCTTGGTATTCTCCGCCATATAGCGGAATTCGTGTAAATCCAGAATTCGTTTAACGATCGATAGCCCGAGTCCTGTCCCACCTGTCTGGCGGCTGCGGGAGAGCTCGGCCCGGTAAAAACGATTCCATATCAGCTCCAACTGATCGTCTGGGATGGTCTCCCCCTTATTTTCAATGGAAAACGTATTGACTTCCCCAGAGCCTTCGATACGAATCGTGATCGAGCTTCCTTCCTCAGCATGCCGTATGGCGTTGACAACAAAGTTGATAATCACCTGTTCCATCCATCCTATATCGGCATGAATCGGCAGCTCATTGGCAGGAATAATGACCACTTCCAGCTGCTTCTCCTTCAACAGATGGAATAGCTTATCCACAACCTCCTCCACCAGCTCGCTCAAAATAAAGGTCGTTTTGCGAAGCTTGAGGGTTCCAGATTCCAATTTGGCAAGGTCCAGCATATCCTTGACCAATCGCTCCATTTTGTCCGCTTCCTCTACAATGACTTTCATATAATGGTCCTGCTTCCCGGCGCTGACTCCATCTTGCAGTCCTTCTGCAAACCCTTTGATAATACTTAGCGGGGTTTTCAGCTCATGAGAAGCATTGGCAAAAAAGTCTTGTTGTACAGCCTCCATTCTCTGCTTCTGTTCCATGTCCTCGACCAATTGCTGATTGGCCTCCTGAAGCTCACGCAAAGCTGTGTCCAGGTTCTGGGACAGGGTATACATGCTGTAGGACAGGCTACCCAGCTCATCATTCTGCCGGATTGGCGTATGGGCTGTAAAATCGAGCTTGGCCATCCGCTTGGCGGTATTATTCAAAGTAATGAGCGGACGGGTTACCATTCGGGAATAGAACAGGGACAAAATCAGAATGAGTGCAAATCCGCCGATCCCCAGATACAGATAAAACCAGCGTAGAGCCTCATTCGTCTCACTGATTTCCTGCAACGATGTCACAGTGAACAAGAGGTCGATCTCGCCTGTGCTCTGACGAACAGGATGGACGATAATGGCATTTCGTACCCCTGTCCAAGGTTCCGTCCACTCTTCCTCCAACACCTCGAAATTTTTAAGCTTCCCCAGATGCTCTTGGGATAAAGGAAACCATTCCTCCAGCGCACTATACAGCAGACCTTGGCGCTGACTCCATGTTTTCAGATCCGGCAGCACAATCTCTGTCACCGTACCGGACAGTCTTACACTGTCATCTGTGCTTGTCTCATCTGAAATTGATCCTATATTTTTGAAACCAAGCTTCTGTATGCCTGATGGATAAATTAAATAGGCAGAGGAGATGCCGTCAGTTCCCAACATCTCACCTTCAACGGTCACCGTGTCACCAGGCTGAATCCGCGCAGCTCTCAGTTCATCTCCGTATTCGCTCATAAACAGAGACAACGATATTTTAACGATTTTACCATCTGCTTTTCTGAGATTGATATGAAACGCATCATCCAGCTTTACTTTGCCGTCCAGCGTTACAATCGCCAACTGGTTTTTATTCTGAAGCATAAAACGAGCTGCCTCACGCGAAACCCTGCCAGACCCCCAAGCTTCCTGGACATAACTTTGACCGAAGCTTTGCAAACGACTTTCCACACGCCCAATCTTCTGTTTCTGATAAAAATTTTCAAAAAACAGCAATTGACTTAAAATCACCATTCCGTAAAAACACAGGAAAAACACAACCGTCATAATGAACAACTTAAAGGTAACTCCCCGTTTGTTCATTCTTCCTCCTCGAACCTGTAGCCTGTACCAAAAACCGTGCGGATATGGCGTGATTCACGGCCCAGCTTACTTCTCAGCTTTTTGATATGCGTATCAACAACTCGTGTGTCCCCTTCAAAGTCGATACCCCACACCCGGTTCAGTATCGCCTCTCGTGAAACAACTATGCCTTTGTTATGTATAAGCAGCCGCAGCAGCTCATACTCCTTGGGCGTCAGCTCAACTTCCGCCTGATCCACTTCAAGCCGATGAGCCATCGTGTTGAGCATAGCACTGCCGAACCGCAAAATATGCGACTCCGGCTGCACATGTCCCTCTACCCGTTTCATCAGCGCGTTCGCGCGAGCAATCAGCACCTTGGGGCTGAAAGGCTTGGTCACGTAGTCATCTGCCCCCAGCTCAAAGCCCAATATTTTATCATCATCACCGGATTTGGCCGTCAGCAAAATAATCGGTACACCTGAATGGCTGCGTACCTGACGGCATACTTCCCAACCATCCAGCTCAGGCATCATAATATCGAGTATAATGAGTTCCGGCTGCACCGAATCAAACCAGAGGAGTGCATCTTTTCCATTGCCTGCTTCATAGACTTCCCAATTATTTTGTTTAAAATAATCCGCAATCACTTCACGAATACGTATTTCATCCTCCACGAGAAGAACTCTTTTATTCAAATCGACTTCCCTCTTTCGGTCATTCTAGGACAACAGCATATCAAAGAGATGTGTACTTTATGTGTTCTCGCCACTTCTTATTTACGGAAACTTCTCATCCGCAAATTTCACCTTGGATAAGGGCAAATTTGTCTTCGCTCAGACCATCTCTTCCCCTACGATCCTACCCTATAATGAGTAGAGATACAAAAAGATTGAACAGGAGGGGTACACATGAGCAATCAAACCATTCAGTGGTTTTCCACTTCCAAAGCTAATGCTTGGCAATCCCAAGCTCATCATTTGACCCAAACCCAAGAGAGTGCCAACCTAACCTTTACAGGAGAAACATATCAGCTTGTAGAAGGCTTTGGCGGCTGTTTTAATGAATTGGGTTATGTGGCCCTGAATCATTTGGACAGCGAAGAGCGGGATCAGGTGCTTCATGCTCTCTTTCACCCGGAGGGCGAGCACAAATTCACGATATGCCGACTTCCTATTGGAGCGAGTGACTACGCGCTGGAATGGTACAGCCATAATGAAACGGACGGCGACATAGAGATGAAGCACTTTTCCATTGAGCGCGATCAGCAATATCTCATTCCTTTTATTCGGGAAGCGTTACAACTCAATCCAGACTTGAAGCTGTTCGCCTCACCCTGGAGTCCGCCGACATGGATGAAATCACCGAAAGCCTACAATTACGGAACGTTGCGCTGGGAAAAGGATATCTTGAAAGCGTATGCATTGTACTTTGTCAAATTTGTTCAGGCATACCGCGAGGCAGGCATTACGATTCATCAGGTTCATGTTCAAAATGAAGTCATTGCTGATCAGAAATTCCCTTCCTGCGTATGGACCGGAGAACAACTACGTGAATTTATTCGCGACTATTTGGGGCCTGCTTTTGAAGAACACGGACTGGATACGGAAATTTGGCTGGGTACTATTAACGCTCCCGATCCGTGG
Organism: Paenibacillus sp. P2(2022); assembly: GCF_029522175.1. NCBI lineage: Bacteria > Bacillati > Bacillota > Bacilli > Caryophanales > Paenibacillaceae > Paenibacillus > Paenibacillus sp. P2(2022). Next base: position 142,286 of record NZ_JAKWFI010000009.1, read on the forward strand.
GAGGAATTAATGAAGAAAACTTCAACTGGCTTCGATGAGTATGCCCATACCGTATTGAGTGACCCCGAGGCCTATAAATATATTAAAGGTGTAGGTTATCAGTGGGCAGGTAAAAATGCCATTCAGCGTACCGTAGCCAGCTATCCTGAGCTTCGTTATATGCAGACCGAAAATGAATGCGGAAACGGAGAAAACTCATGGGACTACGCCAAATATGTATATAACCTGTACCAACACTACTTCACCAATGGCGTGAATGCATATATTTACTGGAATATGGTTTTGGAACCACGAGGCAAGAGCACATGGGGCTGGGAGCAAAATTCGATGATCACCGTTGATCCAGCAGATCGAAAACCTATGCTGAACCCGGAATATTACGTTATGAAGCACTTTTCTCATTTTGTATTGCCAGGGGCCAGACGCATTGGAATTCAAGGTTCATGGGCTGGAAATGCGGTTGCTTTTCAAAATACAGACGGACAAAGGGCTTTGGTCATCGCCAACCCGTTCAAGGAATCTCGCGTGCTGAACCTGTCTGTCGGAGAAATAACACACCGTTTGGGGCTGGAGCCGGAGTCCTTTAACACCATCGTTATTCCTTCTTAAACGTCGTAGATTTCTGGAAGCTTCCAGCCTGGCGCACATCATCAGATTGTGATTTCAGTCTATTCGTATCCCATCGTATGCATAGTTTCCAAAATGGATGTATCTCCTTTTGCGTACTGTAGTTATGCATAGTATACTTGGAATAACTACGGACAGGAGGTCGATGAACATCACAACTGTAAAAGACCGGATTGATTTGAAGCTGATTAATTGTGATAAAGAATTGACTCTCGCGGTCATCGGTGGCAAATGGAAGCTGATTATTTTGTGGCATCTTGGTATGGAAGGCACCAAGCGGTTCGGTGAATTGAAGAAGCTGATCCCCCACATTACGCAAAAAATGCTGACCAACCAATTGCGCGAGCTGGAAGAAGATCAACTCATTCTGCGTAAAGTCTATCCTGTCGTCCCTCCACATGTGGAATATTCACTGACGGAGCATGGCGAAAGCCTGATCCCGGTACTGCGAGCGATGTACGATTGGGGATCTAACTATCGCGAGAACGTGATCTGGAAAGAGGAAAAAGAAGAAGCCATTCAGGATGTAACACCCGTGTGATTCAGCTAAACAAGCATTTTGCAATGCAGATATATATTTCTCGTAAAAACGACCCTGGGGTGACTTGGGGTTGTTTTTTTGTAATATAAAGACCATCGTCAAGATAATAAAAGAGACGGATACAAGTATCCGTTTCCATTGCCATTAAAATCCGTTTTCCGCTACATATTCTTGTTTTACGCTTGTATTCATGATTTACATTACATCCGCTGTGACGTATGATTCTTTCATCCCTATTACAGTGAATCCAAGAAGGAGGCCGTTCCAGTATGAGCCTGACGCTTGCCCAGCCCTCAACGCTGCAAACGACGCAATTATGCATTGGTTCCATAGCAATTATCCAATACGACCATCGTCAATTTCCTGATCCTGAACAGTATCAACACCATTGCTGCGGCTTGCTTACTATGTCGTGTAACGGCGCTCAAGGCCTGGCGGAATATAAGCTGCCTGAAATTAAAGGCACTTTTGACCTCGTCCGCTGGGCTTCCGTATTTACTTTGCTCAAAGGTCTCTCCTTGACCGAGGCTGAACAATATATTAAGCACCGCGCTGATCACTGGGGACCTGTTAAAACAGAGCTGGCACTATCTGCCCTATCCGATCTGACTGCCCATGCGAATTCGTACATTCTCTCCCCAACAGCGACCATCCTCCCCCCTCGGATTAGTCGTTCATATCTTATCGAGCATGGACTGGTCTACTATTCATTCTAGATATCGTCCACCACTCCCATTAAGCAATCCACTCTCCAGTTTACGTAAAAAAGCCTGAGACTGCTTACCACAGGCTCAGGCTGCACAACTTCTATTAACCATGTTGGATTATGCTTGTAGCTTCCCCGCGCGAATGTCGTCTGTCATTCCAGCGTAAGGCGCTTGGGAGATTAATTGTTCGTTGTTCACACCTGCATTTTCGATGAATGTAATATCCGCAAACTCAGGAACCACATACTTCGGATAGGTTTCATACTTTTCACGCGATTCTTCCATCAGCGGAATAAAATCGTTTTGGTAGCGTACTGTGATTTCCGGATGCTCATGAACCCATTTAGGGAAGAAAATAATGCCATGCATCCGTTTTTCCTCAGGCATAAAGTTCAGGGAAACGTCTGTCCCTGTCGGTTCGGTCCACGATACTTTATACACATTCTCTACCAGCTTCACCAGATTGACCTTCTGATCACGTACCCAGCGTCCGCCTACCATACCACTATGAATGCGATAATCAATCGTATCCTCATTTTTAATATATATTTCGTACTCCCAACCATTCTCATAGGTGTAAATCATGTGACTGCCGATAAACTTGTCCATCTTGCATCCTTCTTTCCTTATTATGAGTTTATGAATTGAACAAGACACCAAAATAATAAACAATCATTCAAACATGTAAATATCAACATGTTTTATGATACATATAAATTGTAGCGCTGTGATATACTGTTGTCAAATACCCATTGCGAGGAGAACAACGTTGAAACGCACATTAAAATATGCCATTTTGGGCCTGGTTCACAAAGAGGAAATGAGCGGCTACGATATTACGAGCCAATTCAAGCAGGAAATCGGGCAATTTTGGAGTGCCAAGCATAGTCAGATTTATCCCGAGCTCAAAAGGCTGACCGAAGAGGGACTCATTGAATATCGCACCTCCATTACAGGAGCCAAGCTGGAAAAGAAGTTGTACTGTATAACCCCCAAAGGAACCCAAGAGCTAACCGAATGGCTGCTAAGCCCCAAAGAGTTACCGGAAACAGAAAAGGATGAGTTTATGCTCATGCTGTATTTCTCAGCAGCCATCCCCAAGGAAGAAAGCAAGCGCTTGTTCGAGGATCAGATTGCCAAACGTGAAGAAAAGCTGGAATATCTGTACGAAAGTAAAAAATCTCTTCAACGGCTGGACGAAAACCTTCAAGTGCCCGGCTCTAGTCAATTCGGTCATTATTTGGTGCTGAGCCGTGCCATTAATCGGGAAGAAAGCTATATTACATGGCTGAAAGAGACACTATCTCTATTTAAATAGACTTAAAAAACCTTCAATGCCACCTAGATTCGTGGTATTGAAGGTTTGTCCATAACAGGTGCAAACAAAATTCCTCAGTCTGCCGTCGTAATCGAAGAGCCATAATCTTCAATATGGATATCTGTGCTAAACCTTACGGGAATGGTGCTGAAAGTGGTATCCCAATCCTTTTTGACCTTACGCCAAACTTTAGGATGTTGAATTCTCAAGGCTTCTCCGAAACCTCCGACATCAACCTTCAGCTTTTGCATCTTAGCTACGGTTTGTTCAGCTAATGAATTCACTTTCTCCTGAAAAAGACTCTCTTCTTGTCCAAGCACATTGTTGTTACGCAAATTTTCATTCTTTATATGCACCTCCGAGACACGTCCCTCTGAGGTCATTTTTACCTGAAAGAAAATGTCATCCCCCTTAACGATGGCCTTGATCTTGCTTTTCACCGCTTTGATCTCATATGCTATATTTTTTCCAGTCTTCGGATCGCTGCTTTTCAGCACGCCTCCCTTCAGATCGCCTTTGATCCACATAAGCCCCTCAACCTCTGACTCATTCAGATAACCACCGTATGTTTGTGTCTTTCCCTTGATGATTCCCGCACCTGCGAGCTTGATTTCATTCTCCGCCGTAATGACATTAGGTAATATAAAGCTTCTTTCGCCCTTCATGGGCCCGATCACTTTAACCAAAGCCATGGGTTTTATCAACCGTGCGTTCCGTTTTCGGTTTTGGAAAATATCCTTTAGAATATAGGCAGGAATCTGACCAGGGATCTTCTCCTGGAGTGTATTCCCCGCCTTTTCTGTACTAATCAGCAGCAGTACACTCGGCCGAATGTCATTATCCCCCAAGAAAAAGTCCAGCAGCTCATACAACGGAATCTTGCGAAGCAGACTGGAGCTGATAATAACGGTTTTCAAATGTTGCCCAATGGGAGGGCGATTGGTCCGTAAAGAAATTTCTCTTATCATTTCGAAAACAGAATCTCCTGTTTCCGTAATATTAAAAAATTTTTTGGCTTGTGGAGAGGAGGTGTTGGAGCCGCCGCTTTCCTCTGGAATGACAAATTGAAAGGTTCCTGTAATTAACTCCTTTTTTGGATAATCTCCCCCTTCCTGATTAATTTCCTTTTCTTGCGAGGATTCTTCCGCTATATCCAAAGCAATACCTGTCTCCAGATTTAGATCCTCCACTGGGGAACTGCTCCAGCAACCTGAAAGTGTACAGCACATCAGGAGAGCCATCAATCCGAGTAATCCTGACTGGACTCTCTTCATGACCCCACCCCTCTCCAGCGAGAAATAAGCAGCAGGGGCAGTGGAAGTAGCGCGAATAAAGCGAACGCTACATTTCCGATAACCGTTCCAAAAGAAAATAGCTCATTCAAGTTTTTCGGAATTTGGGACAAGAGGTAGATAAACGGAAGCAAAATGAACAACATCTTGGAATAAGAGTTATTCAAAATTTGAGATACTCCGAGCGAAGCACAATAAAAAGCAATACTGAATGTGGCAAAAATCTGCATGATCCAAATGGTCAGCAATAAGGACTCGAACCGTTCCAACAACAGATACTCCACTTCAAAGCTGCGGGCCAAATCTAAAAATGGCCAGGTTCTGCTCAACACCCCTTCCATTGAAAAGGCGCCAATGCACAGGATCAACGTAGCTGTATAAAAAACGACCGCGATCCCAATCGCCAGTCCGATTGCCTTGGTTGCTTTCTCAGGTTTTTCCATCCGACAAAGAATAATCAGCAAGGACTCTGTCCCCGTTAATGTCAGGATTGTAGTCTTGAGCGTTCTAAGCACTGGCATTCCCCCCTCCGACAAGACAGGACGCAAGTTATTCAATTCAAAAATATTTAAACTCAGCAAGCAGATCAGCAAAAAGATAGCCGCCGAAACCGGAAATATCAGTTGACATATCTTTCCTAATGAACCCACTCCCCCCATGCATAGGTACAGAGAGAGCCACATAAAAGGTGCTGAAATCGCCCACGCCGGAGTGCCTTCAAGCAGAAAGAACGACGTTACTTCCTCCACAGATCGGATTTCAAATGCGGCTATACAAACAAAATAAATAACAATCAGCATGCCAATCCCTTTGCCAATGAATTTGCCTGTTATTTGCTGAACATACTGGTAAAAGGTACTTTCTGGAAACCGTGAGCTTAGTTTGACTATAACCCATCCGAACAGAAAAGTGCCCACCCCTGCTAAAATGACAGATATCCACGCATCCGGTGTTTTTGCAGCTTCAGTTGCTACTCTTGGAAGGGTAAGCAACCCGGCAGCCAGCATAAAGCAAACCACAATTGCCGTTGTCTGTAACGTTGTAATCTTATCCGCTTTTTTCCCACGGGCCATCTTGCTCCCTCCTGTGTTGAACTCATCCTTGTCGCTTAGGGTCTTTATGCTTCAAAAGAATGGGTCTGTTTTTCATAAATTGCAACGGTGCTCGTACGAAGTAATCTTTCCAGTCTTTGAACGAACGGGGGGTCGTTAGACTAAGAAACGGAACACCAAAGCTGTGTAATTTAACCATATGAATACTCAGCATCAGAAAAAACATGATCACGCCATACAAGCCAAAGATGGACGCCGTGAACATGGCACCGAAACGAAGAACACGCATGGATATGCCAGCGCTGTATACAGGGGCGGAAAAGGAAGAAATCGCTGTGACTGCCACCACAATGACGAGGATCGGGCTTACAATCCCGGCGTCAACAGCCGCCTGTCCAATAATCAAACCGCCGACGATACCCATCGCTGGACCGATGGGTTTGGGGAGCCGAAGTCCTGCCTCGCGTAAAATTTCAATGGAAATCTCCATAATCAGGGCCTCAATCAACGTCGAAAACGGCACTCCCTGTCTAGCACTGATAATGGAAATGACCAGCTTGGTTGGAATCAGTCCGGGATGAAACGAGATAAAGGAGATATAAAGCGCTGGAGCAAATAACGATATGAAAGTAGCCATAAACCGAAGAAATCGAATCAGCGACCCCGGTAGCCATCGCTCATAATAATCTTCGGGAGACTGGAGCATCATCCCATACGTTACAGGCATAAGAAGCGCAAAAGGTGTACCGTCCAGCAGAATCGCGACACGTCCCTCCAGCAATGCAGCCATGACCCGATCCGGTCTCTCCGTATTTTGAATTTGCAGAAATGGGCTAAGAAAATTATCTTCAATAAGCTGCTCTACATAGCCCGACTCCAGTACCTCATCCATATCAATGGTTTGGACCCGCCGCTTCACCTCATCTACAAGCTCCGGGTCGGCAATGTCTCTGAAATACACTACCATGAGCTGTTTTTCCACTCTTTTGCCGACTTTGAAGGATGACATGGCCAGTTCTGTACTTTCTCCATGCCTGCGCAGCATCGCTGTATTGTCGCTGAGTGTCTCTGTAAAACCAATTCTCGGTCCGCGCAGCACCGATTCCGATATGGGATCCTCCACTCCTCGTGTATTTCCCTTGGGTGTACCCAGCACAAAAGCACCCGGTATGCCCTGAATCACGAGTATGACTGAACCAAACAGCACCTTTTGCAAGGAGAACTGCACCTCTAACGTATACTCCGTCTCCGATACCAGCATGACCTGGTGAACAATCATATCCCGAAGCTCTTTTCCTCGCGGAAGCTCTCCCTTCTCTTGCCCGGAGCTGCCCCAATCCATCAGCGGTTTTAATATATTCTGATCCATGCCAACCTTGTCCGTTAATCCATCCACAAAAAAAAGTGTGCTTACAGCGTTCAGATTTTCCAGAAAAATCGAGCGTTCGTTTACGTCTGCCATATCTGCAACTGCTTGTCTGATTTTTGCTATGTTGGCTTCATAATCTTCGGTAAAGGTCCCCTTTTCCTTCTCTGCCTCACTGACAGATGGATTATGATCTGCCTGCTCCGAACGATCTTCTTCTTCCATAAGCTTTAATCGTTCCATACGTCTGCTCTCTCGACCATCCAGCGCTTTAAGTTGTCGTACTGTCAGAAAAATAATCAAAGGTATGATGAACAAAAAGAAGGCTTCCACCCATATATTCCATTTGGGCGCATGAGTTCCAATGACCTGCCACACGCTGTCTCCTCCTTCACTTCCATAGGATTTGTATATAGATTTACCTGGATTAGAAAAAAGATGCATGAAAGATGAGGCAGATGGAACAAATTTCTTTGCTCATAAAAGGAATAAAAAGGTGAATTTGATAGATGAGCTGTATTGCAAAAATGGAAATCCATGATAATATCTATTCATTCTATGACTAATGTCACAAATTTGTTGAATTCGTGGTCCATTATTCGAATCTAAAGGAGTTGTAGGTATGAAGAATCATTTTTGGAAGAAAGCCGCCGTATTGAGTCTGTTGGCGGTCATTTTGTTAGGAGGAACAGCGATTAGCCCCAAACAGGCACACGCAGGTTATGAGCCTTATATGGGGGAAATTACGATGTACCCATACACGTTCGCTCCTAAGGGCTGGCTAAAATGCGAAGGCCAGCTGTTGCCCATTGCTCAGTATTCAGCATTATACAGTCTGCTGGGCACTAATTTTGGCGGTGATGGAGTGCGTACATTTGCATTGCCTGACTTGCGTGGAGCTTCCCCGTTGCCGAATGTAAACTACTACATCGCAATCGAAGGGGATTACCCGTCCCGCCCATAATATGAACACGCTCAAGTGGTGTGCTATTTAATAAAGAAGAGGTGATAGCGTGCTCGAAGGAAATAACTTCACACGCAACAAGTTAAAACCCTACCGTGTGCTGATTCCACTGCTGCCATTTATCAGCGGTGCGGCTTTGCTCATAGGGACGAATGAAACCAATGCTGCCGGCTGGGAAAATGTAGTGTTTAACAAACCAACAACATCAAGTGGCTACACCCAGCCCTATGATCCCTCCAAGGCTGTGGATGGGTCAATCGAACCGACAAGCCGCTGGTATCAAGCCAGCAACGGTGAAAAATGGATCGAGGTAGATCTGAGAGACTGGTATATCGTAGATCGATACGTTGTTACAGGTATGGGTGTCCATTATGGATGGAACGATGAACGTGATCCATACAGTTTCCGATTGCAGACGAGTAGCAACGGATTTAATTGGGCGACTGTGGATACTGTGCAGAATAATGTGAGCTCTAATTTTCAAAAGAGCATTACTCCTGTAACTACACGATACCTTCGATTATATATTGATCAAGGAAATGCAAGAAACAATCAATGGGCCTCCATCATGGAATTCGCAGCTTATGGGGAACGACTCCCCATTCCACAAGCTCCGGGTCATTTTACAGGTACTAAAAATGGAAATACCGTGGAGTTAAGCTGGGATGCCGTTCCTTATGCAGCCTCATACAAAGTCATGCGAGATAGCGTAACGCTCTATACAGGCAGCTTAACCCAATTCATAGACACTTCAGCATTGCCGCCAGGTGAAGCAGTTTACACGGTTCAGGCCGTGAATGCTAAAGGGGAGAGCACTCCTTCAGAGGTCAAAGTGACCATACTTACCGATGCCGAGAGAGTTGCACAGGCAAAAGCCGCCCTTACTTTAGGCTTCTCTCCTGGAGATACAGTGGATTCGGTATCCCAAAAGCTGACACTGCCACTCACTGGGTTAAATGATACGACGGTGAGCTGGAGTTCGGATACTCCTGACGTCATTACGAACGAAGGCGCTGTAATACGTCCGCGATACGATTTGGGTGACCAAAAAGTAAAACTGACAGCAACGATTGCGAAAGGAACCGCCTCGGATACCCAAACTTTCGAAGTTACCGTTTCAAAGATGACTGCTCAAGATACATTAAATCAAGCAGCAGATGCCCTATCGCTTGGTGATTTGTCTGCGGTACAAGAAAATGTATCACTCCCTCTCTCCGGTTATGGTGGAGTGCAGATCGAATGGTCCTCGTCCAAACCTCTTGTCATTGCAGCAGATGGAACACTCACCAGACCTCCTTATAGTAGTGGAGATACGGACGTTACCCTAACGGCTACCCTGCAACTTGCAGGCTTAACGAAAACAAAGGACTTTACTGCACACGTACTCCGTCTGCCGATGAGCGACACTGAAGCCGTGGACGCAGCATACAGAGCACTGGAACTACCGCTAACGACAGTAACCGGAGACGTATATTTGGCAAAGGATGCGCTGAATGGCGTTCAGGTGTCATGGTCGTCGAGTCAACCTGAGTTCCTGGATCATACTGGACATGTAACCTTCCCAACCTATGTACAGGGCGATCAGACCATCACGCTGGAGGCGGTTGTGTCAAGAGGTGGGGTTGAGCTTCGAAAAACCTTCAGTCTGCTCGTACCTGCATTGCCCGTAAGCGCTGATGAAGCAGTGAATTTGGCGGCAAATACACTGAATCTGGATTACCCGCAAGGGATTAAGGATTCCATCGCCCTGCCTCGTACAGGGGCATTTGATACCCAGATCGACTGGTCCTCGGATCAACCGGATATCCTCAGTGATAGTGGTCAGGTAAATCGGCCTAAATATACAGACGGTGATATGAATGTACAGTTAATTGCTATGATTTCTAAAGGCATAGCTTCTGTCCAAAGAACATTCACGATCACCGTGCTGAAAGCATTGCCGAATACACCTTATGTACGACTGAACGGCAATAATCCAATTGTTTTGGAAACCGGCGACAGCTTCACGGATCCGGGAGCCAGTGTATTGGACAGTGTATACGGCAATATCCTGGTCCCCGATCTTTCAGGGATCGGCAATGTCGATACGAATGTACCTGGTGTATACGTATTGAACTATGCTTATAGCGACAATGGAAGTTGGACCGCAGAACCGGCAGAACGCCGTATAAACGTGTTGCCCCGTGCTGTTGCAGCCGCAGCAGGCGACGAGGATATTGCCTCTGTGATTGTCACAGGCGCTTTACCGAGCGCACGGCTTGAGCTGTATAATGCCCAGCAGGAGCTTATAGCGGAAGGAATCGCTTCGAGTGAGGGAAAATATACATTTACACCTGTACCCGAAGGAGCCAGCTTCTATGTGCTGCAGAACGTAAATGGCATGAAGAGCGCTCCCTCAGGGCTAGTGTATCCGCAAGGATTAACCGCGCAGCGTGTCGCGGATTCCATCACAAGCATACCTGCCCCTACAACAAGTGATACACTGCTTAGGTTGCCTGCCGTACCTAATGGCTTCCGTGTGACCATCAGCAGCAGCAGTCAGCCAGACATTGTGCGTACAGACGGAACTATTGTTCAAGCAGACACCCCTTCCGTTGTCACTGTCATGCTGAATGTCATGAAGGTAAGTGATGGTTCTCATGCTTTGACGCAGGCCATAGAAGTCATCGTCCCTGCCAAAGTAAGTGTGGACACAGGCAAGTCTAATAAAGATAAAAATGAGGATCAGGATCTATCTGCTGGCATACAACAGATAGGATTTTTAGAGCAAGGGAAAACAGTCTCCCTCTTTGTTCCTCCTGCGGCATTCCTGGATGAACAGATCCAACAAGCACTTCGTGAAGGCAAGGCATACGCTGACATTCGTTTGGAGCAGGAAAAGCAAATGAGTCGTGTTCTCCTCACTCATTCTGTACTAAATAAATGGGATCAGCTCGGAGCTTCAGTGATATCCCAATATGGGACGCTGATGGTATCCAGTGACACACTAACCAGCATGGCCGCCTCAGGTCAGCAGGACGTCACCATGTCATTCCAGCAGGCAGATCAGCAATTTCGCGATTGGGCCGAGCAGCAACCCAACCTGAAGCTGATAGGACCGGCTGTAGAAATTAAAGCTAACGTGACAGGGAATTCGTCCATCGTTCTGCCGCTGGATAGCGTATCCTCAAGTGAATTGCAAAATGTTGAACCTCAATTCTCCATTCTTGTGATGTATGAAAATGGTGAACGTGAGATTCTAAAAGGTACTGCTGTGGTGAATTCACAAGGGATTTTGTCGGGTGTGAGTCTGAATACGTCTCGATTAGGTACCTTTGCCGCTGCCGTCTCTACGAACGCGTCTCAGGTTGATCAGACCCGTGTACAAAATGACCCCATCCATTCGTCAGATTCGCAAGAACCAGCTCAGGTATGGCCGGACCTACAAGGTCACTGGGCAGCGAAGTCCCTACAATCTCTTGCAGCCAAAGGCTGGATGCAGGGCTATAAAGACGGCAACATGCGCCCTGAGCGTGCGGTGAGCCGTGCAGAATTTGTAGCCACATTGATCAGGGCTTTAGGAACTACTGGAGACGAGAGCCTGTCTACCTCATTTACAGATATGAAGGGGCACTGGGCTGGATCGGCCGTGGATGCCGCTTACCGTCAGGGATGGATTCAAGGGCTAACTGCTCAGACGTTCGGACCTAATGAGGGCCTTACCCGTGAACAGGCGATGGTGATCCTGTCACACGCGATACAGAATCAGACATCCGTTTCCAGCCCTACTGGACTGCAATCCTATAAGGATGATCAGCAGATTGCTTCCTGGGCTTCCACAGCATTCGAGAAAGCTATAGGCTCGGGTTGGATTAGCGGGTATCCTGATGGAACGCTCAAACCGAAAGCCGCCATTAGCAGAGGCGAGATGGCTGAACTGCTGGTACGAACTTTCAAATAAATCTGCCGAAGACATATAATCTAAATAGACTACACACTAAAGCGCGGCCCCAGGCATTTGGGAACCGCGCTTTTGTTATCAATATTTTATTAAGCTTTGCTTGTGTATTCACCCTTTTCACTTCAAATAAATATATTATGAATATCTGTAAAACGGGGCGATTAACCATCTGTCACCTCTACAGTAGGCAGAATGAGGAGGAGATACTTGAGCATGAAACATAAAAGACCGTTCAAGTTCAGTGGTGCTTCAAAAAAAGATGAGGACTGCAAACCATCAAGAGATATTAGAAGTATCGAAACGCTTCTCAAACTTATTAATGAATTGACCTCGATCATCCCACTTGTATTCGCAAACCCTTCTACGGCTAATGTATCTTTATTGCAACAGATTTTAAGACAATTGCTGTCTCTGGCGAAAAGTTTAAGACTTAGAGGCGGGGCTAGGGCAGATTTACTGGCGGCGTTGGAGCTTGCTATAGTAGCGTTAGAAGCCACGCCTTTCTCTCCGATCAGCGTAGGTACTACATTACAGCAACTGTTGGATGCCCTATTGTCCATCGTTCTACAGGAATCCCTCAGTCCAACTCTTAAAGACAGTTTAATCCGTGCAATCAGAACTGCGGGAACGACGGTTAGCAACGCACTAAGTGAACCGTATTTGTCAGGGGAGCCTGGCCCACAAGGGCCTCCGGGACCTGTGGGGCCTGGTGGTGCGCCTGGTCCAGCAGGTGTGCCGGGCCCTCCAGGACCTGTAGGTGCCGCTGGGCCTGTCGGAGCTGAGGGACCTGCTGGACCTGCTGGGCCTCCGGGAGCTGCTGGACCTGTAGGTGCCGCTGGACCTGCCGGGCCTGCCGGGCCTGTCGGAGCCGCTGGGCCTATCGGGGCCGCCGGACCTGAAGGGCCTGCTGGACCTCCCGGAGGTGTAACAGGCGCTACGGGACCTACCGGCGCTGATGGGCTGCCGGGCGCGGTGGGCGCGGTCGGGCCTGCTGGAGCCACGGGACCGACTGGCGCCGATGGCCTGCCGGGCGCGGTGGGTGCGGCCGGTCCTGCTGGACCCACTGGACCGACCGGGGCCGATGGGCTGCCGGGCGCGGTGGGCGCGGTCGGGCCTGCTGGAGTCACGGGACCGACTGGCGCCGATGGCCTGCCGGGCGCGGTGGGCGCGGTCGGTCCTGCTGGAGCTACGGGACCGACTGGCGCCGATGGGCTGCCGGGCGCAGTTGGCGCGGTCGGACCCGCTGGACCCACTGGACCGACCGGGGCCGATGGCCTGCCGGGCACGGTGGGCACGGCCGGACTCGCCGGAGCCACAGGGGTTACAGGCGTTACTGGAGCCACCGGTTCGGGCGCAATCATCCCATTTGCTTCGGGTGGACCAGCAATTTTGACAACCATTGCCGGCGGACTGGTTGGAACCACAAGTTTAATCGGCTTTGGAAGCTCAGCAACAGGTATTAGTCTCGTAGGCGGTATCATTGATCTCACAGGTACGCTTGTAGGACCAGTCATTAACTTTGCTTTCTCTATTCCACGGGGTGGTGTAATCACATCCATTGCCGGATATTTCAGTACAACTGCTGCTCTAACCCTCTTGGGATCATCCGTTAGCATTACTGCCCAGTTGTTTAGTTCCCCAACACCTAATAACACCTTTATAGCCATTCCCGGAGCTACCGTTACATTGACCCCCCCGCTAACTGACATCGTCGCTTTAGGAACGACTTCTAGTGGTATTGCTACTGGGTTGGCAATACCCGTAACCGCACAAACCCGTCTGCTTATGGTTTTCTCTGCCACAGCTACAGGAATTTCTCTCGTTAATACCGTGGTGGGCTACGCAAGTGCAGGCGTTACCATTACCTAATCCAAAACGAAAAGGGCCCACAGGATTATTCCTGTCGAGCCCTTTTTATTTCCATTCCCTCAAATGAATTAAAGCGTTTCGAGTGATATTTTCACTTCTTCTCCCTCTTCACAGACGGCGAACGTTTTAATTTGCCCGTGATCGGGCTCTTGAACGGTACCCGTCCGCAAATCAATTTTCCAGTCATACAAAGGATCATAAATATAATGTCCCGATACTATCGCCTCTGTAAGAGGACCTCCTTTGGGATGAGGGTTGATATTTTCAACAGCATAGAGCTCATTCTCCGAAGTGCGGAAAACAGCAATTTCAGTCCCTTTGATGTGGATGGTACGTCCTATTCTAGTCGGAAAATCCTTACTGTCACCGACGACAAGCCATTCGGCATTCTTGATCATTTGCTTGATTGCTCCCTTCCTCAGGCATTTTAGATACAATTACACAATAGATGGAGTGACAACTTCAAATAGATTTTTACGTGTATCCTCATCATTGATGATCTTTTTCCACGGGTCTTCGACCTGTTGTAGTGCAAATTCAATACGTTCTACTAAAGCTTGTCGATTAGCGGTATCGTGAACGACAACCTTCTGAATCTCTTCCAAACCGATCCGTTCCACCCACTCCGAAGTACGTTCCAGATATTGCCCTGTTTCCCGATAGAACTGCATCACGGCTCCTACAATATCAATCAGTTCAGCGTCCGTTTTTACTTTACAGAGTGAATCAGCCAACCGTGCTTTAATACCGCCGTTTCCACCGATAAAGATCTCCCAGCCCCCGTCATTGCCTACGATTCCGATATCTTTTGTACATGATTCCGCACAGTTGCGTGGACAGCCATTAACTGCTAATTTGAATTTTGCTGGGAAATCCAGTCGTTCAAATTTCCGTTCCAGCACTTCTCCCATTCCCATCGAATCCTGTGTACCAAAACGGCAAAATTGCGATCCAACACAGGTTTTAACCGTACGAAGTGATTTCGCGTAGGCATATCCTGAAGGCATATCGAGTTCTTCCCACACTTTAGGCAGATCTTCTTTACGGACACCAATCAAATCCAGCCGCTGTCCCCCAGTTACTTTAACGACTTTAACGTTGTATTTAAGAGAAACATCAGCTATTTTCTTCAGATCCTCTGGAGTCGTTACACCGCCGTACATTCTTGGCACCACTGTATACGTTCCGTCTTTTTGAATGTTCGCATGCAATCGCTCATTTACAAAGCGGGAATCTCCCTCATTTTCATAGGTATCTGGGTTAATCATCCCTAAATAATAATTCAGCGCCGGACGGCATTTGGAGCATCCTTCATCATTATGCCAACCCAGTACATTCATCACTTCACGCGTAGTTGTCAGCCCTTTGGTTTTGATCGCTTCCACAATTTCATCCCGGCTCAATGTTGTACAACCACATATTCCTTGCTTGGCTGACGTCTTGAAGCCGTCTCCAAGAACATATTGCAAAATTTGCTCAACAACTGGCTTACATCCACCACAGGAACGCGTAGCTCCGGTACATGCCTTAATTTCATCGACTGTGGTTAGTCCATTTTCATTAATTGCATCCACAATTGCCTTTTTAGTTACACCGTTACAGCCACACACAATTTCGTCATCGGCCATCGTTTCAGCGGATGATGTTTTCGCCCCGTGATTGCTGCATCCAGTACCCATCAGCTGTCCATATATCTCATCTGTCATTGGCGTTTGCTGACGCACATACTTTTGAAGACTAGCAGATTCGCTCACATCGCCGAACAGTACAGTCCCCACAATTTTATTATCACGAAGCAGCACTTTTTTGTATGTGCGCTTCCACTCATCCTTTGCTACAATCACCGTATGTTCAGGCTGGGTTATGAATTCGCCAGCTGAGAAAACATCCACCCCTGAAATTTTGAGCTTGGTTGAAACTACCGATCCTGCATAACCTTCGGTATCCGCGCCTGCCAAATGTTTGGCAATTACACTTCCCTGTTCAAACAGCGGAGCTACCAGACCGTAGCAGACCCCACGGTGTTCAACACATTCCCCTACGGCATATACATCCGGCAAGGATGTTTTCATCAAATCATCGACCACAATCCCACGGTTCGTTTCCATACCACTTTCCACAGCTACCTGGATATTAGGCTTGATTCCGACGGCCATTACCACCAAATCCGCTTCCAGCTCACTTCCATCCGAGAAGCGCAGTCCTTGTACCCGATCTTGACCGTACACCTCCGCAGTTTGCATTTGCATAGCAAACTTGATTCCCTGGCGTTCCAGTTCTGCTTTCAACATCGCAGACGCTTCCCGGTCCAGCTGACGTTCCATCAAATCTTCCATTAAGTGAACGACCGTAACATCCATTCCTAGGTTGACCAAGCCTTTAGCTGCCTCCAGCCCCAATAGACCTCCGCCAATGACAGCAGCCTTTTTATAGGTCTTTGCCGCTTCCAGCATGGCCGAGCAATCGGCGATATCCCGGAAACCAATAACTCCCGGTAGTTCTTTACCCGGAATAGGCAGAATAAACGATTGTGAGCCGGTAGCTACCAAAGCCACGTCGTAGTCAATTTCCAGTCCGTCTTCGGTGCGAATCTTCTTGTGCTTACCGTCGATGCTTTTAACCATTTTTCCTGTATATAAAGTAATTCCTTGATCCGCATACCATTGCAAATCGTTCAGTATAATATCATCTATTGTTTTACTACCTTCCAACACATAAGAGAGCATGATCCTGTTATAGTTCGGATGCGGCTCACTTCCCAGGACTGTAATTTCATATTTATCTGTTAATTTTAAAATTTGTTCGACCGTATTGATACCAGCCATCCCGTTCCCTATAACCACAAGCTTCTTTTTACTGTTTATCATATACCGGTTCCTCCATTCATTCGACGATACTCCCTATCCGACGACATCTCCAACGTTCCTATGAAATTCTGTTTATGCTTCTATTTTAATACAGCAGATAGGTCTATATGTGATTTCAATCACAATGTAGTTAAAATTATGAATATTCAGGGATTTCCCTATTCTATTTCAAGGGATTAAGGTAAGGACCGGAAATCATAGCAGCGTCATCGAATGAATCTTTCCAATTCATGCGTAAATACAACCGTTATAAGGAATACTTTATGAACAACTTGTATCTTAAGGGAGAATGAATTGAATTGCTTGGAGGTAATCATCATGTGGTCTAAAATCATTTCTTATTTTCCTAGCTGGAGTACACTCTTTCAAGCCGGTCTCGCGTTGATTATTCCTTTAGGAATTTATTATATTAACACCTCGATTTATTCGTTTGTCGGCAGTAAAGGAGCCAAATCCAAACATAACGAAGGTCCCATGGATCAGCAGCATGAACCGAGCTCTAAAATTACAGGAAATTATGATTCCGACTTACAGGCAATTCGTGAAGCTATAGGCGAAAATAGTGATGTGCATTTTCGTGAGTTTATGGTGAAGAAATTTCATGCTCGGTCCATGTTAGTCTTCATAGATGGTATGCAGGATGAAAAGCTTATGAGCGAGCAGGTATTAGAGGTCTTGATGTTTGGGGGCCAGCAGGGTCAGGATCAACAGGAACAACCGGAAGGGTTAAGTAACTCTTTTATAAAAGAAAGCCTGATGCCACTTACGCAAATTAGTGAAGTTACCCGTATGGAGGAACTGTACGAGTTCATCCTTTTAGGTCATACCGCCCTATTAATTGAAGGAATGAAGGAAGCGCTACTGGTGGGCCCTCCTAATGGCGCTATTCGCTCCGTCAATGAACCAACCTCTGAAGCATTGCTTCGGGGTCCCAGAATCGGTTTTACGGAAGTATTGAGTGAAAACACTTCGATGCTTCGACGCCAGGGTTTAAATAAAAGTCTGGAAATGAAGAAATTTCAAGTGGGCAGCAGAATCAAAAAAGATCTGGTTATCGCGTATATAAAGGATATTGTGAATCCGGACCTTCTTGAAGAAGTAAGCCGCAGAATATCAAAAATAGACATGGATTTTTTACCTGAATCCGGGTATGTGGAACAACTCATCGAAGACAATTATTTAAGTCCGTTCCAACAGGCTCATAATACAGAGCGTCCTGACCGTGTCATTAATGCTTTGTTGGAGGGAAGAATAGCGATCTTACTGGATGGTACTCCCTTTGCACTTATTGTCCCGGTGACCTTCAGTATGCTGCTTCAATCTCCCGAGGACTATTATGAGCGATGGATTCCGGGGACACTATTACGTCTGCTACGGTTTAGCGGGGCTTTTATAGCGCTTATGGGGCCTGCTCTGTACATTTCTTTTATATCGTTTCATCCCGGTTTAATTCCGACCAAGCTGGTCATTAGCATTATCGGAACCCGTCAAGGCGTCCCTTTCCCATCCGTTATAGAAGTTATGATTTTGGAAATCTCTATCGAAATTCTGCGAGAGGCCGGCATTCGCCTGCCCAAACCCATTGGCCCTGCGATGGGCATTGTGGGAGGCTTGGTTATCGGCGACGCTGCTGTAAATGCGGGCATCGTTAGCCCATTCCTAGTGATTGTGGTTGCGGTTACTGCCATTTCATCGTTTTCGATACCGACATACAGTGCGGGCATTACCTTACGCCTTTTGCGTTTTGTCGGAATGTTCTTTGCAGCAATGCTGGGCATGTTTGGAACCATATTGTTCTTTCTGTTAATTTGTATCCATCTGACGAAGTTGAAAAGCTTTGGTGTACCATATGTAACTCCCTTTTCCCCTATGCGTCCAAGTGACTGGAAGGATCTGTACATCCGAGCCCCTATTTCTCTGATGAAACGAAGACCTGTCATGATGAAAACACAACAACGCAAGCGTAGATCATGATGCCAAATACGAAGGAGGAGCCACTGTGTTTAGACGCTCTGATGATAAAATCACAACGAAGCAAGGGGCTGTATTCCTGACCAATACCGTATTGGGCGCAGGGATATTGACACTGCCGAGAGGTGTAACTGAACAAGTACAAACTCCTGATGCATGGCTTTCTGTCCTCATCGGTGGAGCTATTGTCATCTTCGTCGTCTGGGTTATGGTGAAATTAAGTCAACAGTTTCCCGGAAACACTATATATCAATACTCCAGAAGAATTGTAGGTACTGTTCCGGGAGGATTCTTAAGTGTGCTATTAATTATATACTTTATAATCATAGCTGGATTCGAGATCCGTGTGTTGGCTGAAGTAACCATGTTTTTTCTACTTGAAGGCACACCCATCTGGGCGATTGTGATTCCATTCATCTGGGTAGGGAGTTATTTGGTGTTTGGAGGCATTAATTCCATCGCGCGGCTATACCAGATTATACTTCCGATCAGTCTCTTCTTTCTGCTTCTCTGTTTTGTCTTTAGCTTAAGAATCTTCCAAATTGATCATCTTCGTCCCGTATTGAGTGACGGAATTTTACCCGTCATCAAGGGGCTGAAATCGACTATTCTTGTCTTCTCTGGATGTGAAGTCGTCATGACACTGGTCGCTTTTATGCAGCACCCCGAAAAAGCATTTAAGGCCATGGCAGTGGGTATCGGTATCCCTTTAGTTTTGTATTTTTTGACCGTAGTTATGGTGATCGGCGGGCTATCGGTAGATTCTACTGTGACAAGTACTTGGCCTACTATTAATTTGATGCGCAGTTTTGAGATCCCCGGATTTCTTTTTGAACGTCTGGAGTTTCCACTGCTGGTGATCTGGGTGATGCAAATGTTTTGTAATTTCTGCAGTTTTTTCTTCAATGCAACCTTAGGTGTCTCACAGGTGTTTGGTCTTAAATATCGTTATGCGATTTTCGGTTTAATTCCGCTTATCTTTATCTCCACGATGACTCCTGTTCGTATGATGGAAGTGTTTCGCCTTGGCGATGCGATCGGATACATGGGAATCATATTATTTCTTCTGATTCCGGTATTTCTCTCCATCGTGTTCATGATCAGGAAGAAGGGAATGAAGCAAAATGTCTAGACGATCTATCCTATCCGTGCTGCTTGCCTTCATTCTGCTGGTTACTCAAGTCGGCTGCTGGAGCAGCAAAGAAGTAGAAGAACTAAGCATATATACAGGACTTTCTCTGGATAAGGGGGAGCTAAGTCCATTGGAACAGGATCTGGAGAAGAAAGGCAGCCGCTACTTCAAGAAAAATAAAATTACGGCCAGTGTACAAATCGTTCCCAAAAAATCATCTGGAGGCCCAAGCCAGCAAGGCGGAGGAGGGGGACAAGAGCCAAACTATAACAACATAACTGGCACAGGAGATTCTTTGCTTGAAATCTTCCGCCAACTCTCTCTCCGTTTGGATCGCCCCGTTATTGGTCACCATCTAAAGGTCATGGTGGTTTCCACCGAACTGGCAAAACAACAGACGATGCAGCAATTGATGGATTTTGTGCTTCGTGATAATGATATTCGCCCGAGTTGTTTGGTCTTCTTAAGCAAGGGAAGAGCAGCTAATACTTTAGTTACCAAATATAAGGAAGAAGTCCCATCCATTCATATTCTGTATATGCTTCGTAACCATTTCAGAACCAGCAAGGTAATGAGGGGGGTCAATTTGTCTGAATTGGATGGGATGATGCACTCCAAAAAAAGCTATATACTGCAAAACATCATTGAATCCGATGGGGAATTAGAATTTTCAGGGGCTGGTATTATTAAAGGAGAAACCGGCCACTGGATCGGTACTTTGGGACAACAAGACGTGGAAAGTATTGGATGGATTAAGGGTGATGTTGAGGGCGGAGCTGTCAAAACGTATGACAAGCGAAATGAAGCCATAACTTATGAAATCAAATCGGTAAAGAGCAAAATAACAACTAAAGTGGATGATGGCGATGACATATCTTTTCACGTAAAAATTGAATCCAAAGGACGTTTAATCGAAAACTGGGATGAGAAGGTAGACCCAACTGAGACGCGAAACATGAAAGAAGCTGAGCTAGAGTTTGAAAAACAAGTGACTAGAAGGGTTAAATCTCTTATGCACAAATTACAATCCGAATATAAAGTCGATGTTGCTGGTTTTGGTGATCACTTGAAAATTGAAAAACCACAGGTGTGGAAAAAAGTAAAAGATGATTGGGATTATAAATTCAGTAAAATCCCTGTAACCTTCGATGTTAAGCTAACCATTACGGATTTAGGTTCCTCAGCCGAATAGTCAACATCTACTCAAAATTTGTCCTGGAGTCAAAAAAGAACCCCTCTTCTTTAGAAGAGGGGTTTTCCACCACAGTGGACTATTCCAATTTAATCACTCGTTCTTGGGTCAACTCTAATGGGTCAGCTTAAAAACTCAGATTTCCTCTCTTCACCGTGGGAACGTCTGGCAAAATCGACGAATTGGAATTTGTCCAGTCGATGCCTTGATTCGGTATACTGGAACAATGTGGTGTCTTCCAGATAAACATAGTTACGGACTACAACCACATGAGTATAGTTCTGGAGGTCCATCAGCTTCCGGTCTTCTTCATCTGCATCTTCTACAGAAACGACTTTTTTAGCATAACTGATTGGAAGATGGAGTTCCCCCTCCAGATATTCGTAGATAGATTCACGACTAATTTCCTCGGTAAGCACAGGGACAATGTCTGATCGAAAGTAGTCTTTATCCAGTATGACACATTCACCTTCAATTTCACGCGCACGAATGACTTCCCAGACCAAATACTTGTCTTTGTCAATCTCAAGATGAGTAGCTATGTCATCTGGGACGGGAATCAACTGATTTTTATGAACAATCGTTTGTGATTTACGCCCAATCCGCTCAGACATTTCTTTGAAACTGACCAATCCCCCTATAGGAAAATCCATCCGTCCGATATCCAGAACAAAAGATCCTTTAGCCTTTATTTTATGGATATACCCATTTTGTGCAAGCAAGTGAAGTGCCTTACGCACAGTCTCACGAGAAGTGTTATACTCCCGGGCCAATTCATTTTCAGAGGGCATTTTCGAACCAGGAGCCAATTCGCCTGTCTGGATTCGCCCCGAGTACTCTTGATAAATTTGCAAAAATATATTCTTAGTCAATTTTCATCACCACGTTTATTGTAGCATTCTTTCACTGACCAAGTTACTAAATTAGGCTAGCAGGGATGAATCTGACTTAATTCGTTTTGTCTGATGAAGAATTCAAATGAATTCTCATTAAGACATATTGCAAATCGTTCGCCTCACCTGGCAATTCCTCAATCGATTCAATCATACTCTGCCCTTCGGGAACAATGACCGGTGTAATCATAGGATACCCTGATTTCTGAATCAGCTCACGGTCAAATTCCATCAGTAGCTGGCCCTGCTCCACGGTTTGACCTGTCTCCACATGCATGGTGAATCCTTCTCCCTTCAATGACACCGTGTTGATTCCTACATGTACCAGTATCTGTACACCTGTTGGATGCTCCAAAATCAAGGCATGCTTGCTTTTCACCATGATGTGAATGACTTTTCCACTGAAAGGGGCAAGAATCCGACCATCCCTCGGTTCCACGGCAATACCTTGCCCCATCTGCCGTTCGGCAAAAGCCGGATCAGGAACCTGCTCCAATGGCACAACATGTCCTAGTACCGGAGTCTTTACTTCAAGCACATCCAGTGCAGAATTTTGTTGGTCCGAATTTTTCCGTATGGAGTCATTAGCTGGTGTAGCTGGAGTCTGACGGCGTTTACTTAGCAGTTTCCCATACATGAAGGTTAAAGCGAACGGTACAATCAATACAATTGCCATCCCGATGAAGAATACGCCCCAGTTGTTTGGGAAAATGGATAGGAAGCCTGGAATCCCTCCTACACCAATGGAAGAAGCCAACACATGATTTACGGTGAGCAGTATACCTGCGATACCGGAACCGATCATTCCAAATACAAACGGATATTTATACCGGATATTCACTCCGAATATGGCAGGTTCGGTCACACCCAGAAACGCAGATACGGAGGAGGTAAGAGCCAATCCTTTTCCCTTTTGCTCCTTCAATACCAGCATCATGGCCAGTGCTCCGGCCCCCTGAGCGATATTGGACAGTGCCAGCATCGGCCATAGGAACGTGCCACCCTGCGTACCAATTAATTGCACGTCCACCGCCAGGAAAGTATGGTGCATTCCCGTAATGACCAGCAAGGAGTAAAAGCCTCCATAAATCAAGCCACCCAGCGCAGGAGCCAAATCGAAAACGTATACAAGACCAGACGTAATTGCATTACCAAGCATAAAAGTAACCGGACCGATCACTGTAAAAGCAAGAAATCCTGTAATTAACAATGTAATCGGAGCTACGAGCAACAGCTTAAATGAATCCGCTATCTTCTTATTGAGGAATTTCTCAATTTGTGCGAGCACGTAAGCGGATACCAAAACGGGTAGAACCTGTCCCTGATAACCAATCTTGTTCACGTGCCAGCCAAACAAATCCCATACCGGAACGCTTCCTTTGGTAACGGCATCCGCATAACTGTATGCACTTAGCAGATCCGGATGAACCAGAATCAAGCCTAGTACAATCCCGAGTAAAGGACTACCGCCAAACCGGACAACAGCCGACCATCCAATCAAAGCAGGTAGAAATGTAAAAGCAGTGCTGGCAATGGTATTAATGATTGCTGCAAAGTCGGTCCATTGAGGGTAGACCTGAACCAGAGACATTCCTTCGAAAAAGATTCCATTGCCTGTCAAAATATTATTGATCCCAAGTAATAAACCTGCAGTCACGATCGCGGGCAAAATCGGAATAAAGATATCTGCCAGCGTCTTGATGGCACGCTGAATCGGGTTTTGTTTTTTACTAGCGGCGTTTTTAACATCGTCCTTAGAAGCCCGACTGCCTCCTGTAATGGAGATCATTTCGTCATATACCTTATCCACCAGACCTGGACCTATCACGACCTGATACTGTCCTTGTGAAGAAAATTGGCCTTTGACCAGATCATTTTGTTCGAGTGCTTCTTTATCGACCAGCTTATCATCATAAAGGGCAAATCGCAGACGAGTTACGCAATGCGTAGAGGCCTCTATGTTGTCTTTACCACCAACGGCTTTTATAATGTCTTCCACCTGTGCTCTTTCAATCGCCATCTAGTCCACTCCCTCGACGTTTGCTCATTTTTAAAGCAGCACCCCGGCTTAAAAATAAATGTACTACCGGGGTACTACTAGATGTTTCCATACTATTCACTAAGGTTAACGAACAATCCACATATAGGAAGCATACGGAGTCAAAGAGACCACCTGATTTAGCTGCGGAGCGTGCTGGGTATTACCGATTAAAAGCTCAGCCGCAACCCCTGCTTGATTATCTAATGATGAATAAAATGAATCCGGTATACGGAACTGTACATCCTGCCCACTAAAATTAGAGATGACGACCAAAGTCTCCTGTTCATTGCTGCGTTGATAGGCATAGACCTGAGGATGGGCTTCATCCAAGCGTTGATAATCCCCATCGGTGATGACCTGTACCTTCTTACGCAGATGAATCAGCTTACGATAATGATTGTAGATCGAGTCCGGGTCCTCTAACTGGGACTGAACGTTGATATGTGGATATCGTTCATCTACCTTAATCCAAGGCGTGCCTGTAGTGAAACCTGCATTGCGGGTGTTATCCCACTGCATCGGTGTCCTCGAATTATCACGGGACCGCTCTCGAATGATATTCAATGCTTCCTCTGCACTTTTGCCTTGCTCCTGTAAGATACGATACATATTCAGCGATTCAACATCACGGAATTCTTCAATATCTGACCACTGCGGATTGGGCATTCCAATCTCTTCACCTTGAAATATATAAGGTGTTCCCTGAAGTCCATGTAGCGTGGTGGCCAGTAGCTTGGCGCTTTCCACATGGTATTCACCATCATCCAAAAAGCGAGAGATCGCTCTTGGCTGATCATGATTGTTAAAAAACAATGCACTCCAGCCGCCACCCTGTTGCATGCCAATCTGCCAATCCGAAAATAGCCTTTTCAGCATTTCAAAATCATAAGGCATGAGTTCCCACTTTTGCCCATTAGGATAATCCACCTTCAAATGATGAAAATTAAAGGTCATAGATAATTCTTTTCTCTCTGGATTGGAATAACGGATACAATGATCCAGTGAGGTGGAGGACATCTCCCCTACAGTGACGCTATTATATGTTGAGAATACTTTCTCATGTAATTCATGAAGGTATTCATGCACATGCGGACCATCCGTATAATACTTACGCCCGTCCCCAGGAGCCGTGCTTCCATCATCGTCCGAGAATTGCCGATCCTTGGAGATCAAATTAATGACATCAAGTCGGAAGCCACTAACTCCCTTCTCAGCCCAAAACTCCAGCACATTAATAACTTCTTGGCGAACTTTGGGATTTTCCCAGTTTAAATCCGCCTGCGTCTTATCAAACAGTGTCAAGAAGTATTGGTTTGTCGCCTCGTCATACTGCCAAGCTGGTCCACCAAACTTGGAAATCCAGTTGTTCGGAGGTCCTCCATCGGGTGCTGGGTCACGCCAGATATAATAATCCCTGTACTCATTATCCTTAGAAAGCCGCGCCTGCTGAAACCAGACATGTTCTGTGGAAGAATGGTTAACCACGATGTCGATCATCAAGTGCATCCCACGCGCCCGAATTTCCTGGCTCAATTCTTCAAAATCCTGCATTGTTCCATAATCAGGATTAATCCGGCAATAATCGGCTACATCATACCCGTTATCGCGCTGTGGCGAGACATATACAGGCTGCAACCAGATAATATCAACACCCAGTCCTTGCAGATAATCCAGCTTTTGTGTCAGACCTCTTATATCACCGGTTCCTTTCCCCGTCGTATCGTTAAAGCTTTTGGGATAAACCTGATAGACGACCGATTTGCGCCACCAGTCTTGATCTTGAGGAATTAAAGCCTTGTTCATTGCTTCCATTCATGCTCATTCCTTTCTTACGAAATGAAGTAGCGTAAAAGAATTTAATATAACGCTTTCAACTTCTTGTATATACAAGATTAAATCATGTATATACAAGTTGTCAATATACTTTATGTATTAAGGTAATACCCGTTTTACAGCTAAATGACCAGGAAACTCATCCATTCTGTCCGATTGTATTTCATGACTCTTTCAATAAACTCTATTTCACACGAAAAAGGCTCCTGCTTATAAGTCAGGAACCCATCTTTTAAATCGTGAATACGGTATTTATTTAAATCCATATAGATAGTGCGCTATAAAGGAGCAATAAGGCCATTATGATATTGAAGGAGCGCTCATACTTATTCAAAAAGCGTTGAAACATGGCGCCGAAAATCGCCCAGCACATGACAGCTACAAAACCAATACAGGTCAGGATTAACGAGATCGTTATCATTGTCATATATGACACATCATACGGCATTACAAACGTTGAAATGACCGTAATACCATACAAAATGATTTTTAAATTGATAAATTGCAGCAGCAGTCCCGATTTGAAGGAATATCCTTCATTGTGGTCATTATCCTCCGAAGTAGATTTGCTCTTTGCTATTTTTACTGCCAGGTAAAGCATGTACAGACTACCAAGAACATTCATCCAGATTTTAACCCGAGGCAAGAAATGATATAAAGCTAGATTAAAATAGCAGGCTAACAGCATAATAGCGAAACAGCCTGCTGTTATTCCCAGTAAGAATGGAAAAGCTCTCTTCAAACCTAACCGCCTGGCACTGTCCAATGACATAATATTGTTGGGGCCTGGCGTAAAGCTAGTAACCAGTACATAAGATAAAAATGGAATAAACGGCATGCAACAATCAACTCCAGTGTGTTATAATTGAATAAAATGTGCGTTGAAACGCACATTTGTACTTCATGATTGTACATCATGTTCTTTATATAGCACAATAGGGAGCGGAAAAATGATGGAGAATATTAATTTGATTTTAAGTAAAAATCTAAAGCATCTAAGAAATGAAAGAAAATTGAGTTTAGATAAATTAGCTGACCTGACGGGGATCAGTAAAACGATGCTCGGCCAGATTGAACGCGGAGAATCTAATCCTTCGATTACAACGGTATGGAAAATTGCGAACGGTCTGAAAATATCATTCACTGCCCTGATTAGCGAGCCGCCTGCCGATGCCATAGTCGTTCCTAAAAGCAAAGTACAAGTGCTTGAAGAAAGCAATCACTATCGCTTGTATCCGTTTTTCCCCTATGAAGGAAATAGAAATTTTGAGGTCTATACCGTAGAGATTGAACCAGGCGGGGAACTGAGTTCTGCCCCACACCGTGAGGGTACTGAAGAATTTATTACCGTATTTGAGGGTGAAATGGTGGTAAAAGTTAGCGAAGAAATGTACACGGTGAAAGCTGGAGATTCGATCCGCTTTAAAGCAGACCGTCCACATATATACTATAATTCGGGAGAAACACTGGTACGGATGAATATGATCATTTATTACTCTGTATAGTTCAATTCTTAAAGAGCATACATGTAAAAGCCCTTAAATTAAATGATCCTATTAAAATAAGGAGCTCTTTTAATAGGATCATCGGTACAAATATTAAATGATTAGACCTGTATAGTGTTTAGGAGATTTCAATTTGCTTAATTATTCGTGCTGGATTTCCAGCTACAACTACATTATCTGGAACATCCTTGGTTACTATTGCTCCTGATGCCACTACGACATTATCGCCTATCGTAATACCGGGATTAATAACAGCTCTACCGCCGATCCATACATTGTTACCAATCGTTACAGGCTTTCCATACTCTGCCCCAGCGATTCTTTCAAATGGATCAATGGGATGAGTCGCTGTGTAAATATGCACTCCTGGGGCCAAAAAACAATTATCTCCAATACGCACCTCACAAACATCCAAAATAGTACAGTCGAAGTTGGCATAGAAATTTTCCCCAACATGGATGTTGTATCCATAGTCACAGCGTATGTTGGGTTCCATGTTTATATTTTCACCCGTTGATCCGAAAAGCTCCTTAAGTAACTTTTCACGATAATCGCTATCCGCCTCCGTCGTCTGATTAAAGAGACGTACACATCTTCTCGCATACTCTCTTTCACTTGTTAATTGAGGATCAGCAGCTACATACAGCTCCCCATCCAGCATCTTTTGTTTTTCCGTTTTCATAGACATGTAACAATCTCCTTTATATTTTAATTCATTTCTTTTCTTTCATCCCCACAGGCTGGGCAGCACCCGATATCAAACCAGCCACCATAACGCCAATAAGCACTACAATTAAGGCATGCAGGAGACCCACCTGTTCACCTAAAAGCCCTAATCCCGGAGGACCCACTAGAAAGGCAATATAACCAATTGTGGCTACGGCTCCTACCCGGATAGCTGCACCATGAGGGTCATCTCCTGCAGCTGACAATCCTACAGGAAAACCAAGTGAAGCTCCAAGCCCCCACAGCAAGATACCCAATCCGGCTAAGAGATCATGCTGCCCCCAGATCACTAGAGTAATACCCACAGCAGTCAGGACAGCACTTCCTTTCAACACAGGGACGCGGCCGTATTTATCCAGTATAAATCCACCCGTGAAACGTCCAATGGTCATCGCTGCCACAAATAGCCCATACATATAGGAGCCTGTTAAGGAGTCCACGCCATAACCATCTACCATCGTTAGCGGCAGCCAGTCATTCGCGGCCCCTTCTGCAAACGCCATCCCGAGCACGATGATACCAATCAGTAGGATTCGCCTTTCTTTCCAGACAGCAAGCTGAACCTTGATATTAGATCCAACCTTGTACGTAGAAATAACCTTTTCTTTACCTGTATCGTGGGGCAAATAACGATACAAATACAAAGTTACCGTGGCAATCATGGCAGCCATAGCTCCAAAATGAATCACAACAGGTATGTGTAGTGCAGCTGCTCCAGAACCGATGACAGCCCCTACAAGGGTCCCTAAACTAAACGAACCGTGAAAGGCGGGCAAGAGCGTTTTATTCAACTGATTTTCTACCGCAGAACCTTCGACGTTAAGAGCTACTTCTGCTGTGCCATAGCCACCACCAAAGATGACCAAACCAACAAACACGATGCTCGTGAGCGAAAATGCAGTTCCCAACCCTACAATGACAAAACCAATCACAATCAAAAGCGCACTTCCCAGAATGACCGACCGTCCACCTATACGAGAAATAACATTGCCCGCACTAAGTAATCCCAATAAGGAACCCGCGGCTAATCCAAAAATAATAATCCCCATTTCGGCAGTCGAGACATGCAAAATATCCCGTATGACAGGCGTGCGGGACACCCAGGAAGCAAAAGCTACACCCGGTAAAGCGAATAACAAAAATAAAATATTACGAACTATCCTAGGATTCATGGAGGGTTCTCCTGTCATCGATGAGCTCCTTAGCGAGACTTTTTATAAATCTTTTAATAAGTAGTATTATAATATATTATTCTGATCGCATCCAGCACTTTTTTGTCAAAAATACCTGGGCAGTATGATAAGCTGAGGGCAGCGGCCTCCAGTTTTTAGTGCTTCATCATTATAAGCTTTTTCTCCATCCCCCAGGGCCAGTTTCGTATATGTACCTTACATGAACATCCAATAATAAAAAAGGAATGCTTCCTTGTCCGCTTACTCAGACTAGAAGTATTCCTTTTATTTTTGATATTACGCTTGATGGAGCGCTCCAATGCTAAGGCCAAACGCGGCTTCGTGAATCACTTCTCCTGTCGTTGGATGAGCAAAAACGGTTTGCATGATTTGCTGCTCCGTCAGTTCATTGGCAATCGCCAATGTCAGGCTACTGATTAAAGATGATGCATCTGGACCAATGATCGATCCACCCACAATTTTTTGTGACACATTATCCTTTATCAATTTAATAAAGCCTTCCGATTCATTCATCGTTAATGCTTTCCCATTGCTGGAGAACGAAACTTTGCTTACACTGAAATCCATTCCCTCTTGCTTGCATTGATCCTCTAATATACCAACACTTGCGATTTCGGGTGAAGTGAAGATGACATTGGGAATGGCAGCATAGTGCATACCTTCCGATCCACCCATGATGGCATCAATAGCCGTGATCCCCTGATGGGAGGCGACATGGGCAAGCTGCATAATATCCGTCACATCACCAATGGCATAGATATGTTCGACGTTTGTACGCATATATTCGTTAACAGCAATGCCTTGCCCACGCTCATTGCGCTGGATACCCGCTTGTTCAATATCCAGTCCGTCCAAATTGGGCTCACGTCCGATCGCAACAAGCACTTTCTCGCTAACTAACAAATGCTCACCTTGTTTGTTTTCATAGGTGACAATAGCCTGTCCATCGTCCGCCTGTTGGATTTTAGATACCTTGGATTGGGTATGGATATGAATCCCAGCATTTTCTGCCGAATGTTTAATTTCTTCTGAAATATCACTGTCAACCATGGTCAACAAACGATCCATAAATTCTACCACGTGAACCTCTACGCCGAAATTACGATAAATGAAGGCAAACTCCATACCAATCACACCACCGCCAATAATCGTAATACTTTTTGGTAGTTCAGTAGAGGCAAGGGCATCGGTGCTATTCATTACAAAAGGAAGATTGATGCCGGGAATATTCACTTTGGTAATTTTGGAGCCTGTCGCAATAATGATATCTTTTGCTGTAACCTGGTAATGTCGTTGTCCTTTGACGCTTACTTGTGTGGCAGATAAAAAGGCAGCTTGACCGCGAATAATTTCAATATTATTTTTTTCCATTAAATAATCAATACCCGAAATCAACTTTCCTTTGATCTCATCTTTACGACGAATGACTTGTTTCATATCGACTTGAAGATCTGTTCCCGCATGAATACCAAACAAAGACGATTCCTTGATGTGGTGACAAATCTCAGAAGACTTCACCAGGGATTTAGTTGGAATACAACCTACATTAAGACAGGTGCCACCCAATTCCTCTTTTTCCACCAAGGCCACCTTTATTCCTTTTTTAGCGGCATAAATCGCTGCCACATACCCTCCAGGTCCGGCTCCAATAATTAGCAAATCCACGTTCTTATCCACTATAGGTTGTTCCACCTTGATAGCCTGTGATTCTACTGTAGACGTCCCCTCTTCGGTAGCAGCTTCAATTGTAAATAAGGCCTGATTAGAGGATACTTCGTCGCCTTCTTCAAAGTGGATTTTACTAATACTTCCTTCGACATTTGCTGTAATTTCTCGAACACCTTTGCCTGTCTCAACCTCAAGAAGTACATCCCCAAAGGAAACGTTCTGTCCGAGCTGGACGTGATTTTTGCTAGCTTTCCCTTTTTTTCCTCCAGGGATCATTGACATTTTAACTTCCATAATTTTTTCAAACCCCTTCACGACCAAAAGAGAATTCATTGAGCCCTTTTAGCGAAAAATTTAATGTCTGACTACGCCTGCTTGTACCAATTTAACCCCATTAGCCAAACAATCCCCAACCGGACAAGTCTTTTCGACAAACGCTGCAAAAGCTTCTGCTTTTTCTTGGCTCTCTGTCGTTTTAAAGTGCATGGCAAAACGTATTTCCTGAAATCCACATCGAACATCCGCTAACCCCATGAACCCATCCGGGTCCAAATCTCCTTCCAGCTCTACATGGAATTCTTCATATGAGAACCCAAAGCCTTCGGCAAAAGCAGCAACAACGATCGACTGACATGCACCAAGCGCACACAGAAGTGCTTCAACCGGATTCATCGCTTTGTCGGTTCCACCAAAATCTTCAGGCTCATCCATCACAATTTTGAACCCTCTGGATTGAGCTTCCACTTGCAACCCTTCAGGTAATTTTTTTGCAGTAGCTTTAAATGTAGTTAACATAAATATAACCTCCCGTTTACTTTGTGAAATAAGTAACTTTATTCAGGGAAATTGTAGCACTCTTAGTTTCGAAAATCAATAGTTAGCTAAGTAATTTTTTTAGTTGTTAGTATCTGATATGATGAAAAGTACAAAGGTCTGTTATACTTAAGTTGATGTATAAGAAATATAGTTCAGTTGAATGGGTTGGTGTGGCCATGTTTAACTTAGAGGATTGTCTTGCTTTTATTACCAATCGTAGTGGAAAAATCTTTTCGGAAGCCTTGGAGAAAGAATTTCGACCTTATAACATTACTAGGAGTCAATGGATTGCGATGTATTATATCAATACACACAAATCCATGACTCAACGGGAACTCGCAGAAGAATTGTCGATTAAGGAGCCAAGTGTAGTGCGGCTGCTACAAAAACTAGAAGCCGAAGGATATTTACTTCGTAGTATTGATGATGCAGACAAACGAATGAAACAAATTCAATTATCCGATCTTGGTACGCAGGTTTGCCTTAAGCTTCTGCCGATTGCTGAGAAGTTTAAGCAAGACACCATTGCTGGGATCTCTCAGGACGATCTTCATATCTTTGAGAGTGTGCTTCAGAGAATGGTTGATAACACAAGGAAATAACAAGTATAGAAAAACGACCAGGAAGGTACCTCCCTTGGTCGTTTTTCTTATAAAGCACGCATGTAATTGCTGGTTTACACTTCTATACTTACTGTAAAAGTAGAAGTAAATGGTTAAGTAAGCACAGGAGTAGTGGCACATGAATATCTTACTGTTTTTTCATAAAAAAGTGCGTAAATGAAATCGCATTTCTAAGATCGGCTTAATTCCAAAAAGAAAGACACACCCCTTAATGGGATGTGCCTTTTTTTCTTGCTTGGCGGCGTCCTACTCTCCCAGGACCCTGCGGTCCAAGTACCATCGGCGCTGGAGGGCTTAACGGTCGTGTTCGGGATGGGTACGTGTGGAACCCCTCCGCTATCGCCACCAAACATGAATTT